>NZ_JAAVUX010000028.1 GCF_018449655.1 Pseudomonas sp. dw_358 | reverse complement strand
CGTTTCGAAAGAGGGGTTTGGCTTCAAAGTGCCCCAAGCCGCCAATGCCGCTGACAAAAGCTGGTGTGGCATGCCGTACACACTGTTTGCCGACGCCCGGCCGGTGGCCACAGGCGTGCTGGACGAAAGCGGTGAAGTACGGATCGACCATCAAACCGTGACCCGGCAGTACCGCGTCGAGTTGGCCAACGGAGTGACTTACCAGGTTCCCATTCCAACCCAGTACCGCAACGCCGAGCAGGCGCACTGGGCAAATGTCGGGGTGCACAAGCACCGCGCTGTTCATGACGCAACGCCAACGCAACCCTTCCTGCACGACAACCATCGCCAACGTTACGGCGAAGCGCTGAAGCGGCCCGCCGTCAATAAGGGAGAGGCTCAATGAAAGCAACCGACATCGTGGTTCCCGCCGTCCTCAGCGAAACCCGCCAAGCCACCTGCGCGGGAAAATGGTACGTCGACGAATCCGAATTCCCTCCTGCGTTGGCCAGTTACGACGCCCTGATCAACGGCGAAGAAACCTTCAGGGCCGTGCATCTCGCCATCGCAGCTGCGACCAAGACCGTCGATATCATCTGCTGGGGCTTTCAACCCTCGATGTTCTTCATTCGCGATGGCCAACATCCCAGCATCGGCGAACTGCTGCGCATCAAGGCCAAAGAGGGTGTAAAGGTCCGCGTGTTGGGTTGGGAGATGCTCCTGAACACTGCCGGTTTTGCCGGCGAGGCCAATCTTCCGGGCAAGGGCCCGGTGCGGTTGTGGGACCAGGAACTGCAGAATTCGACCCCGAAACAGTACGCCTACGACAAGCAATGGTTTGCCGACTGCGCGGTGCCCGGCAAGAAAGCCGCTGAAAAAGCCAATGCCAGGATCCCGCTATTTGTCAGCCGTGGCTTCAGCCGGGACGAGCGCTCGGCGATCGCCAAAGACGTGAAAGACAACAGCCTTGATAGAGACATCAGCACCGCTACCCGTCACACCCTGAGACTGAGCGCTACCCACCATCAAAAGAGCGTGCTGGTGGACTTCGAAGTCCCCGACCGAGCCGTGGGCTTCGTCATGGGGCACAACATGCTCGATGAATATTGGGACACCGACAAGCACTCCGCCTTGAATCGCTCAACCCACGACTGGCCCGAGCCCAATCGCGGTCCGCGAGGTTTTACGCCACGGCAAGACATCTCCTGCAAGGTCTCGGGTGAAATCCTCGCCTACCTGCATCACAACTTCGCCACCGCCTGGGAAAAGGAAACCGACGAGGACTTGATGCACTTGCGTGACGCCTACGAAGTAGCCCCCAGACTCGAATGCCAGGGCGACCTGCAGATTGCTCAACTACTGCGCACCCAGGCACAGGAAGGCGTGCGCGATATCGAGAAGGGCTACATGCAGGCGGTCAACAACGCCACGGACTTCATCTACATCGAAAATCAGTATTTCCGCTGGCCGCCGCTGGCCGAAAAGATCAAGCAGGTGGCATTGACGCTCAGTAAGGCGGGCAAGGACCCCGGCATTTATGGCGCGTTGCATTTGTTCGTGGTGACCAATGCCACCGATGAGGGGATCGGCTCGGGGACCGTAAACACTCAACGCATGCTCGCCAGTTTAGGGCGTGCGGACACCATTCCTGAGGTGACCAAGTTGGCACGCATCCAGGCAATCAAAAAACAGGCGCCGCCCATGCCACGCCCGGACCTGCGCGATCAGGTGGGACAACGAGAGCTCAAACAGTGGCAGGCCGAACTGGACAGCCAAATCAAGGAAGTGAATGACAGCGTGATCACCATGGAGAAGGTGCCGGGCTTGAAAGTGCACATCTGCTCGCTGGTGGCGCCCGACTCGCCGGCCGGGAAAGCGTGGATGCCGGTGTATATCCATTCGAAGTTGATGATTGTCAATGACGTTTTCACGACCCATGGGTCGGCGAATATCAACACGCGGAGTATGCAGGTTGATAGTGAGCTGAATATTGCGCATGAGTGGGTGAGTGTGACGGAGGACCTGCGCAGACGGTTGTGGGGGATGCACATGGGGTTGGATGAGACAGAGGTGCCGGATGATTCATTCGTTGCCTTTTATCAGTGGGCGCAGATACTTAAAAATAATCAACAAGCCCTGGCTGATGGCCGGGAGCCTGTGGCGCCGTTAGTCCAGTTATTTTATAAGTACAGAAAAATGGCGAATTTGGATTGAAGAAAGTGCTGAAGGTCTTGTTTTGTGTGGCGCTGGGGGCATGCCAAGTCAAAGAAGGTTTGCCGGGCAGAGAAGTGAAGGAGGTTGCTGCGTTGAACGATATCGAAAAAAAATGGGGATTTTCTTGTTCCTATGAAAAGATTCCAGCGCCGGAAGCTGCGCCAGACACGCTGTTCAAATATGCGCGATGGTTACAAAAAAATAATCAACTTACGCAGGATGACGCTATCGATAGGGAGGTTGAACGCTTGTATAGAGTGGCTTCTGAGCACGCTCACTATAAAGCAACTATCAACCTCCAGCGCGGCGCCTTATACGGCCATTGGGCGCTGAGCGGGGCGGAGCACTTACGGCTGTCTCAGCGTCTAATCGATGCTCATGTCGCCACGGGTTATTATTGGGTAGGCACGTTTTTAGAAAAAGGCCTGGCCGGGCTTAGACAAGATCCAGAAATGGCACTGCGCTATTTCAGGAAAGCTGCTGATGAAGGCAGCCCCCACGCCCAAGCGTTTCTAGGCGAACAACTCGCCCCCGTCAGCGTGGCCCCTGAGGTGGCGCTTCAACTACGTCAATGCGCTGCTCGGCAGGGTCATGGTGACGCAGCGACAATGCTAGGTATAAGCCTCAAATACAGAGCGCGGTATGAGGAAGCCTTGGTGGCTTTTCAAATGGGGGTCGCAGCAGGTGACGAAACGTCAGCGGGTTTTCTACAAGCTGGTTTTCGCGCCCCACCCAAAACGAAGACTTTAAATTATCTCGGTCAGCAAAAAGACACAGAACGTGCCGACCGTTACCAAAAAATCTTGCGAATCCTCGCCAACTACTCCTACGCCGACCCCAAAGTCCCCGAAATCAACGACATCGTCCCCCTGCCACCCGCCCCACTCCCCGAATGGGACGGCAAGCTCCAATGGCTGGAAGAACGCCTGGCCAACATTCCCCCGGAAAAACCCAGCGAAGAACTGATCAAACGCCTGGCCGACGAGAAACTGCTTGAACCCGCCACTGGCAAACCCATGCCGGGTTCCGCCAGCTTTGACGCTTCCGGTTTCCCGCTCAAAGCCTGCTACAGCGGCGATGTCTGCCCGCAAACCGGCTATTGGCAAATCATGTGGCTGCCCTATGAAGCGCGACATCAGGTCGATTTGCGGGTGACCCGGCACTTCAAGGAAGGGGAGGTCATGCCCACCCATGTCGCCGAACGCTACATCGTCCGCCATTGGCCGTTTTCGGATAAAAGGACCTTTACCGAGCAAGTGGTGCACTGGGGGTTGCTCGGATGAGTGAATTGATCCGCCCACCGTTTCCGGTGCCAGCGCAGGAAAAATGCCACGACATTATTGTCCCCGCCGTCCTCAGCGAAACCCGCCAAGCCACCTGCACGGGAAAATGGTACGTCGACGAAGCCGAATTCCCTCCCGCGCTGGCCATTTACGACGCGCTGATCAACGGCGAAGAAACGTTCAGGGCCGTGCATCTTGCCATCGCAGCTGCGACCGAAACCGTCGACATTGTTTGCTGGGGGCTTTCAAGCCTCGATGTTCTTCATTCGCGATGGCCAACATCCCGGCATCGGCGAACGGCTGCGCATCAAGGCCAGCCGGGCTTGAAAGTGCACATCGGCTCACGGGTGGCGCCCGACTCGCCGGCCGGAACGAAGTTGATGATTATCAATGACGTTTTCACGACCCATGGGTCGGCGAATATCAACACGCGGAGTAGGCAGGTTGATAGTGAGCTGAATAGTGCGCATGAGTGGGTGAGTGTGACGGAGGGTTTACGCCGTAGATTATGGGCGCAGCATTTGAACAAAGAGTTTTCAAGTGTCCCTGATGACCCCAGGGTCGCTTTTGACGTATGGGCTGAAATTATCAGCAAGAATAAAATTCTTTGACAGAAGAATCTCTCGCCTAAAGCGCCTTTGATCGAATTTATCTATGGCAGGGCACACATGGCGAACTTAGACTGATGAAAAAACAACTGATCGCTCTCTGCGTATGTATGAGTGCTTGTCACAGTGAAACGCTGCCCACTCTAAAAGAGTCTTTACCCATGTCAGCACTTTCCGATCCGAAACAAGCGTTGAGTTTTTATTGCGTTCACGAGGCATACCCTGATGTGACGCCAGAGTCCAATCTACTATTTACTTATGCTCGCTGGCTGCAGCGTAATAATGAATTGGCGCGAGATGAAGAGATTGATGTTGAGGTGGAGCGACTTTATAGGATTGCTGCCGAATATGACCACCCCAAAGCTAATGTCAATTTACAATATGGCGGTTTGCAAGGCCTTTTCAAGCTCCGGAGTGAAGAGTATTTACGTTTGAGTGAGCGCTTGATAAAAGCTGGGGTAGCGCAAGGCTATTACTTAATAGGAATTTATTTGCAAAGAGGGGGTGTGGGGCTCAAGGGGGATCCTGAAATGGCATTACGTTATTTTCGTAAGGCAGCAGATGAAGGGAATGCATCGGCACAAGCTTACGTTGGAGATAAATTAGCACCGGTTGACAGAGCACCGGATGTCGCCAGGGCTATGCGGCTTTGTGCTGCTGCGCAAGGTCATGGAGAAGCGGCCATGTTGGCGGCTCTCGATTTCCAAATCGAAGAACAGTACCACGATGCACTATTGGCCTTTCAGTTGGGTGTCAAAGCAGGGCATTCGACCTCCGCCAGTTTCATGAGCAACGGGTTTCGCGGTCCGCCAAAGTCCGATTCGCTTCATTTTCTGGGTCTGTCAGAGGACCTGGAGCGCGCCAATCGCTACCAAAAAATCTGGCGGATCCTCGCCAACTACTCCTACGCCGAGCCCAAAGTCCCCGAAATCAATGACATTGTCCCCCTGCCACCCGCCCCACTCCCCGAATGGGACGGCAAGCTCCAATGGCTGGAAGAACGCCTGGCCAACATCCCCCCGGAAAAACCCAGCGAAGAACTGATCAAACGCCTGGCCGACGAGAAACTGCTTGAACCCGCCACGGGTAGACCCATGCCCGGTTCCGCCGGCTTCGACGCCTCTGGTTTCCCGCTCAAAGCCTGCTACAGCGGCGATATCTGCCCGCAAACCGGCTATTGGCAAATCATGTGGCTGCCCTATGAAGCGCGACATCAGGTCGATTTGCGGGTGACCCGGCACTTCAAGGAAGGCGACGTCATGCCCACCCACGTCGCCGAACGTTACATCGTCCGCCATTGGCCGTTTTCGGATAAAAGGACCTTTACCGAGGAGGTGGTGCACTGGGGTTTGCTCGGATGAGTGAATTGATCCGCCCACCGCTTCCCATGCCCGCGCAGGAATGCACCGCTTGTCGAGTTTCTCTACAGCGAAGCCAATCTGAAGGATCTCGACTGATGCGGCAGATTGGCTTTGGATTGTCAGTGCTCTTGGTCGGGTGTGATTCCGACCAACTGACAACAGGCCCTCAAGAGACTCAAAAAATGATTTTACAAAGAAACCTTGAATCGCGTCTGGCATTCACGTGTGTGCATGAAAAATTTCCGGAGGTTGCTCCTGACGCCGACAGGCTTTTCAAATACGGACGTTGGCTTCAAAAGAACAACCAGCTTGCGCAGGATGAAACGATCTACCCGGAAATTGAGCGACTTTATCGGATTGCCGCCGAGCACGGGCACTACAAGGCCAACATTAACTTGCAGAACGGCACTCGCACTGGAATGTTCAAAGTGAGTGGCCATGATCGCCTCAGGTTCAGCCAGGACCTCATTGATGCGGGAGTTGCCTCTGGATACTTCCTGATGGCCACCTATCTACAACGGGGGCTGTCGACGTTGACGCAAGATCCTGAGGCGGCCCTTCAATATTTCCGCAAAGCAGCTGACGAGGGCAGTGGGCAGGCTCAGGAGTATGTCGGAGAAAAGCTCCTGAAAACGGGACTTGCATGGGAGTCGGCCTGGGCCATGCGCCGGTGTGCGGCCGAGCAGGGTATTGGAGAGGCTGCAACCATGGTCGGAATAAACCTGCAGGGAACACAAGAATATGATCAGGCCATGAGATTCTTTCAGCTGGGGGCGGCTTCTGGGAACGAGTTCTCAGCCGGGTTTCTGAGGTCTGGGTTCAAAGGCCCTCCACCCACCCACGAACTCGATTATCTGGGCCAAACTCAGGATCTTGAGCGCGCCGACCGCTACGACAAAATATGGCGCATCCTCGCCAACTACTCCTACGCCAAACCCAAAGTCCCCGAAATCAACGACATCGTCCCCCTGCCACCCGCCCCACTCCCCGAATGGGACGGCAAGCTCCAGTGGCTGGAAGAACGCCTGGCCAACATTCCCCCGGAAAAACCCAGCGAAGAACTGATCAAACGCCTGGCCGACGAGAAACTGCTTGAACCCTCCACTGGCAAACCCATGCCGGGTTCCGCCAGCTTCGACGCTTCCGGTTTCCCGCTCAAAGCCTGCTACAGCGGCGATGTCTGCCCGCAAACCGGCTATTGGCAAATCATGTGGCTGCCCTATGAAGCGCGACATCAGGTCGATTTGCGGGTGACGCGTCACCTCAAGGAAGGGGAGGTCATGCCCATCCATGTCGCCGAACGTTACCTCGTCCGCCATTGGCCGTTCCCGGATAAAAGGACCTTTACCGAGGAGGTGGTGCACTGGGGGTTGCTGAGTTAACGGTTCCTGCCACCAGACTAACGGTTGTTAGTTCGGGGTTGACGCGGGCATGGCGAGAGCCTATGGTTTGCCTACCTAACGATTGTTAGTCAAGTAAACCACCTACTTCAGGGACACGACCATGACCACCAGACTTTCGCTGTTCACCTCACCGTCAGCCTTTCCCAACCCACAACGCCTGCGCCTGTTCATGCACGAAAAGGGCATCGCCCAGCACTTCAATGAAACCGTTTATGACATGGCCCCTGGAGGGCAGCAGCGTGGCTGGCGCCACCTCAACATGAACCCTTGGGGCGAGACCCCGACCTTGCAGCTTGAGGACGGCAGCTACATCAGCGAGACCGCCGCCATCGTCCGCTACCTCGACCAGACTTTCCCTGGCCGCAAGATCATGGGTGAAACACCCTTGGAGCAAGGACTGGACAACATGTGGGACAACCGCGTCTGGGTGCACATTCTCTATCGTATCGTCACCGCCTTTCATGTCCTGCACACGGGCCTGGGGTTCAAGCTGGAGCTGACCAGGAACGAGGCCTGGGGCGAGCATTGCCGCAAGGAAGCGCTGGCCCATGCGGCGCTGGTCAATCAGCACCTGGCCGATGGTCGCCAATGGCTGCTGGGCGGCGCCGCGCCGACGTTCTCGGACATCACCCTGGCCACTGCCATTGCCTTTTCCAAGTTCCCGGTCAATGCCACGCCATTGGATGAGCGCTTCGAGTTCCTCGATGCCTACTGGCAGCGCTGGCAGGCACGCCCCAGCTTCCAGGCGGCCTATGCCGACCGCCGCAGCGGTATTCCCGAACTGGACAACGCAGGTCTACCTCACAGCAGGTAGGTTTTGGGCTAGCATGGGCGCATTCCCCTTCATCCGAATGCAAGGCACGACAATGCAAACCAACGCCCGCGAAGCCCTGCTACTGGCAGCCACGAGAATTGCCCAGTCTCAGGGCTACAACGGTCTGAACTTCCGCGACCTGGCCCAGAGTGTCGGAATCAAGGCCGCGAGCATCTACTACCACTTCCCCAGCAAGGCCGAGCTGGGCGTGGCCGTGGCGCGGCGCTATTGGCAAGACGGCGCGGCAGCCCTCGAAGTCATGACTCGGGAGACCCCGGATTCGCGAGCAGCCTTGGGTCGTTTTCCGGAGATTTTTCGCCGTTCGCTGGAGGCGGACAATCGCCTGTGTCTGGGCAGCTTCGTGGGCGCGGAAACCGACAACCTGCCCAGCGAAATGACCGATGAAATCCTGATGTTTGCCGAGGTCAATGTGGCCTGGCTGGTGTATCACCTGGTGGCGGCCAAGGTCTGTGCGGACGATGTGGCAGAAGCGCGTGCACGGGTGATTTTCGCCGCCGTGGCCGGGGCGCAATTGATCGCCCGCAGCCGTGCGGATATCAGCGTCTTTGATGACTTGATCGCCGGGTATCGGGCCTATGGTCCGTTGCCGTCCTGATTCGCACACGCTGCTCTGGCGTACGGTCAATACTGCCGCAAACGGGTGGGACCGCTCGCCACCCGGATATGCCCTTGCGCCCACAGGTGCTCGGCCCGTTCGCGCTGGCGCTCGGGGCGGTCCAGGGTGTTGGCCACGAAAGTGGTGTAGACCTGGGCGCTGGCGGCTTCGTCGATGCCCTCATACACCGTGGCCAGGACGATGTCCGACAGCCTCGGCACCCGCACCGCAATCTCGCGACTGTGGCGGGTCTTGAGGGTGCGGGCATGGGTACGTCCCCGGTGAAGGCGGCATCAGCCACAACGAAATCGAGAACGCCACCCCCGAGGACCCGGCGGCGTGCTGTGCGGTGCTGTTGCGGGCGATGGTAGGGGTGGCTTGATCCAGCGCCTTATGCCTCAGAGCCGGAAGCGGTCCACCGACTGTGCCAATTGATCGGCCAGCGCCGACATTTCATCAGTGGTGCTGGCGGTCTGGCTGATGACCCGGCTATTGCCCGCCGACATGTCGGCAATGGTGCCCACCTGATGGGCGATTTCGTTGCTGGCCAGGCTTTGCTCGCCGATGGTCCGGGTAATGTCGTTGACCCGTTGAGTGGTGCTCAGCGTCGCGTCGAGGATCTCGCGGATCGCCCGCTCGACCTCGGCGGTGACCGCCATGCCCTGATCCACCTGGGCGACCCCGGCCTCCATGCTGGTGACCGCCTCGCGGGTGCTGGACTGGATACTGGCGACCATGCTGGCGATTTCCTGGGTCGATGCGCTGGTACGCCCGGCCAGGCTGCGGACTTCGTCGGCAACCACGGCAAAACCGCGCCCTTGTTCACCCGCGCGGGCCGCTTCGATGGCTGCGTTCAGGGCCAGCAGGTTGGTCTGGTCGGCAATGCCCTTGATCACCTGAATGATGTTGAAAATGCCCTCGGACTCCTTGTCCAGCGTGCGAATGACCTGAGCCGAGGTCTGCGCCGAGCGGGCGATGCCGTCCATGTCGCTGACCACCTGATGGATCACCCTGCCGCCGTTCTGCGCCAGTGCCTCGGCCTGATGGGCCATCTGCAGCGCCTGCTGGGCGTGGCGGGCGACCTCTTCGATGCTGGCAGTCATCTCGCTGGTGGCCACCGACATGGTGCTCGCGGCCGCGCTTTGCTGCTGGCTGCTGTCGGCCACGGTGTGACACCCGCTGCTCAAGTCCCGGCTCATGCGGCTGACGTCCTGGGCGTTACGGCGCACGGCCTCGATCATCCCGCGCAGGTCCCGCTGCATGACCGCCAGGCTGCGGATCAACTGGCTGGCCTCGTCACCGTTGGACGGCTCGGCAACCGGCTCGCTGAGATTGCCATGGGCAATTCGATCGGCGATGCCACGGGCCACCTGCAAGGGCGTCATGATCCGCCGAGCCACCCACACGCCTTGGACTATCAATAGCACCACACTCACCAACAGCACCCCCAGCAACGTGAAATTGGCGTCGTGGATCGTCTGGCGAGAACTTTCGCCGCTGGCCCTGGAGTTGTTCTCTATCAGCTCGCTGAGGCTGCCCATCTGGCCCTCAAGCCTGGTGAACGCCGCCGTGAAGCTGCCCAGTTGTTGCTGGGCCTGGGCGGGGTTGTCCATCGCCAGGCCGACGATACGTTCGGCCGAGGCAATGTAGGTGTCCAGGCTCGGCTTGATCTGGCTCAACGCCGACTTGAGGGTGTCATTGAGGGGCAGCTTGAGGTTGTCATCGACCACTTGGCGAAAGTGCCCGGCATGTTCCTTGAGCCCGGCCTGAACCTCGTCACGGCTGCTATCGCTCTTGCCCAGCCCTGCCAGCATCGCCGACAGTACATCGGCGCGCAGGGCGTCGTGCATCATGTCGGCTTCCTGATGATTGCTCAGCGCAGTCATGCCGGTCTCGGCGTTGAGCATCGCCATCTCCATCCGCGCGTTGCCCAAGAAGTTGATCAGGCTGATCACCACCACGGTGAGCACACTGGTGGCGATGAGCAGCAAGAGGCGGAGTTTGATGGACATGCCGGAGCCTTCTGCGGTGGTGGAGCGTGGCCAGGGGAACACTGGTGTGCACAGGTTATCGGCGCGGCTGGGAGGGAACTGAAGAGCGTGGGCGTATTTATTTGCAACCGGTGCAGGAAACTCGCGCAGGGGACGCCTTGACCGACCTTACAGGCGATGGGGCTTCAGGCGGGTCGCGGTCGACTTTCTGCTGTTCGGTCGGCGTACTGACGACGGTGGTGTGCTGATACGATCAGCAACCCACTGCACACCAGAAGGTCTTCCATGACGACAGCTCACTACCGTTTCTGCCACGCAACCCTGCTACTGGTCGGAGCAGGGTTTGCCACCCTCACCCAGGCCGCTGCGCCCTCGGGTTACAGCCCTGCGTACGACAGCTGCATAAGCGCCGTCAGCACCACCCGCGGCATGATCGATTGCGCCGCCGCCGAAACCAGACTGCAGGACGCGCGCTTGAACGCCAACTACCAGTCAGGCATAAAGGCGCTTGATGCCGGGCAGCGAACGGCAATGCGCGACGTCCAGCGGTTGTGGATCAGGTTTCGCGACGCCGACTGCGCCCTGGCGGGCAGTTTGACCGGTGGCAGCATCGACCACGTCAACGCGCAGATGTGCCTGCTGCAGGCCACCAAGGCCCGCGCCGATCTGCTGGGGGAGAGGTTCGGGCCACAGGCTCGCTAGCGTCGCTCATGGCCGCGCCAGACACTTTACCAATTCACCGCGCAACCAGCGTTCCGCGGGGTCGGCATCCAGCGCGCCGCGCCATACCAGTGACAGCGCGATGCTGGACACGTCGAACGGCACCGGCTCGGCCTTGATATTGCCTTGGGCCACCAACGAATCGGCAACGTAGTCCGGCACCGTGGCCAACAGGCGGGTGCCGATCAGCAGGCGCGACAGTGAGCTCCACTGGGAAATGACCAGCTCCACATGCCGCCCACGGCCGAGCCGCTCAAGGTCGGTGTCGATCATGCTGTTGATGTCACCGTTGGGCGAGACGTTCACGTGCGGCCTCTGGCAGTAGGCGGCCAGGGTGTCGGCAGGCGCCGAGTCCAGGGCGCTGACCACCATCGGCCGCAGGTCGCGCAGAAAGCGCTTCTTGGCATTGGCGGGCAAATCCTTGGTCTGGCTCACTCCCAGGGAAATCTCGCCGTTGGCCAGCAGGTCCGGCATGCGCAGGCGGTCGGTGTGCCGCACGATGATCACCACGTTGGGGGCGATGCCGCGCAGGTGCTGCAAAAATTCCGGCAGCAGGCCGTACTCGACACCTTCGGACAGGCCGATGCGAAAGGTGGCGTGGCTGGACTGAGGGTTGAACACGGCGTTGTTGCTCAGCGCCAGGGACATCACGTCCAGCGCCGGACGAAGCTCCTCGAACAACCGCTCCGCGCGCGCCGTAGGCTCCATCTTGCGCCCGGTGCGGATGAACAACGGATCGCCGAAATAGACCCGCAGCCGGCGCAGCGCGGCACTGATGGCCGGCTGACCGAGGAACATCTTTTCGGCGGTTCGAGTCAGGTTGCGTTCGAGCATGAGCATCTCGAAGATCACCAGTTGGCTGAGATCGGTGTGGCGCAGGTCGGATCGGTTCATCGGGGTGTTGACCAGGGAAGAGGGCAGGATGACGCCTGTTCGTGTGGCGGCATCCTAGATTTTTGCGGAGGGGGGAAACAGCGGCGAGGCGCCAATACACTGTTGCTTTAATGGCAACAAAGCCGTCGCCCGTATCAGGTGGTTGCGACGACCACGTGCCCGCGAATCCTGCCAGCGAGCAAATCGCCGGCCTTCTCGATCACCTGCTCCAGCGCGATTTCGCGGGTCAGGCCTTCCGCTCGATCAGTCGAGAAAGCGGGCCAGGCGACTTGGGCCTGCTCGGTCATCGCCAAACAGCTTGACGGCCATCACCAACTAGAGAACCCTCGGGTCCATAACAACAAGCGTTCAGGATCCCCATGCTGCGATACACCGGCATCGCCCAGGCCCTTCACTGGCTCACTGCCGCAGCCCTGTGTCTGCTCTTGCCCTTCGTCTGGGTGGCGGAAAACTTCCCGCCCGGTCCGGTCCGAGTGTTTTGGTACATGGCCCATGAGTCCATGGGCATCAGTGTCTGGCTGATGGTGCTGATGCGCCTGACCTGGCGCTGGCGCCATCGTGCGCCGGGCTACCCGGCGGGCACGGGCCGAGTGGCCGAGGGGCTGGCCAGACTGACCCATGGCTTGCTCTATGGACTGCTGCTGGTCATGCCCGTGACCGGTTACCTGATGGCCGGCAATGGTCAGGACGTGCCGTTTTTCCGAGTGTTGAACCTGCCGGGCTTTCCCCACCAGGAAGCCCTGGGCATCGCTGCCGACAGCGTGCACGTGTGGTGTCAGTTCGCGCTGTACGGACTGATCGCCTTGCATGTCGCCGGCACGGTCTGGCACGTGGCAGTGCGCCGTGATGGTTTGCTGGAACGGATGCTGCCGCCTCAGCGGCCCCTTTGACCCGAGCCACGCTGGTCAATGGGTTGCGAGCCCTACAGCGGTTCAAACCCCGCCACCAGATAATCCATCACCCTGCTGACACGCACCGTATGGCGCAGATCCTTGTGGGTGACCAGCCAGACGTCGTAGGTCTGCGGTCGGGTCCGCTGCGGCCACACCTGCACCAGCCCGTCGCGTTTGCCCATCTGGACAGGAATCTCCCCCAGCCCCAATCCCGCCGCCAGCGCCGTACGCACCAGCAGGCTGCTGTTGGCGCTGGCCACCACTCGGGCGCCTTGCAGGGTTTCCTGCGCGAGGTTGTAACGCTCGCCGGCGTCGATATGGGCCTGAAAAGCGACCACGTCATGGCCCTTGAAGCCGCTGCCAGGTGGCGGGATGCCGCGTCGCTCCAGGTACTGGCGCGAGGCGAACAGCCCCAACGGCCAACTGGCCAGGCGGCGCACCAGCAGGTCCGGGTTGTCGGGCTTGATGGTGCGCAAGGCAATGTCGGCCTCGCGCTTGGCCAGGTTGAGCATGTCGGTGCCGGACTGGATCGACACCTGAACGTCGGGGTAACTCTCGTGCAGCCGCGCCATGGCAGGGATCACGAAATCCACGGCCAACGAGTCGGTCGAGGCGATCCGCACCAGCCCGCTGGGACGCTCGTCCAGTCCGGCGATGCGGCGCTGCAGTTCATCACCGGCGTGCTCCATCTTCTCGGCGGCGTCCAATGCGGCCTCGCCGGCAGTCGTCAGCGCATAGCCGTCGGAGGTGCGCAAGAACAGCACGGCGTTCAATGAACGTTCCAGCGCGGCGATCCGTCGGCCGACGGTGGCTTGATCGACACCCAATGCCCGCGCGGCACCGCGCAAGGTCGAGATCCGAGCCAAGGCAAGGAAAAATCGTGCGTCATCCCAATTCATACCCACTCCTGCTGATGCATATATGCATCATTGACATGCTTCATCGCTGCATTATCACACAGGTTCATCAGGGTATTCTGAATGCCTTGCGCAGGCTGATGTCCCATTCTGCAATGACTTTCGACGAGGTATTCCCATGACCCTTCCAAGCCGCATGCGCTATAGCCAGATCACCCAGCCCGGTGGCCCACAGGTGCTGCAACTGGCCGAGACCGATGTGCCGACGCCCGCCGAGCACGAATTGCTGATCAAAGTGCATGCCGCCGGCATCAACCGCCCGGATGTACTCCAGCGCGCCGGCCACTACCCCATGAAGCCGGGCTTCAGTGCGGTGCCGGGGCTGGAAGTGGCCGGTGAGGTGGTGGCTGTCGGCTCGGCGGTCGGCGAGTTCAAGGTGGGCGACCGGGTCTGCGCGCTGACCAACGGCGGCGGCTATGCCGAGTATTGCGCGGTCCCGGCCACCCAGGCGCTGGCGATACCCGAGGGCGTGGACATGATCCAGGCCGCAGCGATACCGGAAACTTTCTTCACCGTCTGGGCCAACCTGTTTGAACTGGGGCAGGCCCGGACGGGCGATACGGTGCTGATCCATGGCGGCACCAGCGGCATCGGCACCACCGCTTTGATGCTCTGCAAGGCACTGGGCATCAAGGCCTTCGCCACCGCCGGCAGCGAGGAAAAGTGCGCCCAGATCCGCGCCCTGGGCGGCGAGGCGATCAACTACCGTGAAGCCGACTTCGCCGAAGTCATCGCCCTGCAGACACACGGCAAAGGTGTGGACGTGATCCTCGATATCATGGGGGGCAGCTATTTCGACGCCAACCTGGCCTCCCTCGCGCGGCGCGGCCGCCTGGTGATCATCGGCTTCATGGGTGGCGCCTCGGTGAAGAACTTCAACCTGCTGGCGTTGATGGACAAGCAAGGCTCGGTGACCGGCTCGATGATGCGTTCACGCAGTACCGAGGAAAAAGCCGAAATCGCCCAGGCAGTGAAAGCCAATGTCTGGCCATTGCTGAGCCAGGGGCAATGCGTGCCGATGATTGACCGGGTGTTTGCACTGGACGATGCCGCGGGGGCTCATCAACGGATGGAGGAGGGGGAGCATATCGGGAAGATTGTGTTGAAGGTGGTGTGAGCAGACCGCGACATTGCCGTCCGGCAGCGGGTGTTGCCGCCAATCTGAAAGGCGGCAGATGCCCTGGATAAGTGGCTAAAGCCACATCGGCACAATCGACGCCACGATCAGCCCCCCCAGCACCGCGTTGATCAAACGCCAATGCCGCGCATGACGGACCCGGCGGCCCAGCTCGCGCCCTGCGACGCACCAGATCGACAGCGAGATCGCCGCGCAGAGCCCGAAGCTGGCGCCCATCAACCCCGCCAACGGCGCTGGCCCGCTCGCCAGATGAGTGTAGGCCGCTGCTGCGCCGCTGGTCATAGCCCAGCCTTTGGGGTTGTGCCACAGCAGGGCGATGGCGGCGAAATAACCCACGGGCCGCGTCGCCGCGTTGGCCGCACCCGGTGCTGGCGCGCGCGCCACTTTCCACGCCAGCCACAGCAAATACAGGGTGCCGACGGTTTTCAGGCCCGCTGCCAACGAGCTGTTGAGCAACAGCACATTGGCCAGCCCGAACGCCGCGGCAGCCGCCATGCTGGCCAGCCCGGTGGCAATGCCGAGAATGAAGGGGATCGAGTGGCGGAACCCGAACTGCGCGCCGCTGGCAGTCGCCAAGGTCGTGGCGCCACCTGGGCTGAAGGTGGCGCTCATGCTGAAAATTGCCAAAGGCCAGAAACTGTCGATACCCATGAGTGGCTCGGATCGAGGAGGGGAAACCCAGCCTAAGACGCAGAAAAGGATTAGCATAACGAATGTTGTTAATCGCTAGTATCAGGGAGTCTAATACCTCAATGCCACGTGACCTTGATCTCGGTCTACTGCGAACATTCGTTGCCATCCACGAGTGCGGCAGTATGTCCGCGGCCGCCCCCCTGCTGCATCTGACCCAAGGTGCCATCAGCCAGCAGGTCAAGCGTCTGGAAAGCCTCTTCGACACCCCTGTGTTCGACCGCCAGCAACGTCGCCTGCACCTGACCGAGGCCGGCGAGCGGCTGCTGCTCAAGGCACGGGCGCTGCTGGCGCTCAATGATCAGCTGTGGGCCGAAATGACCCAGCCGAGCCTCAGCGGCAAGGTGCGCTTCGGTGTGCCCTATGACCTGATGGGCCAGGCGTTGGCGTCGGCGTTGAAAGCCTATGAGCTGGCCTGGCCGCAGGTCGAGGTGACGCTGATGTGCGGGGCTTCGTCGGAACTGGCCGCCGCGATCGAGCGTGGCGAGCTGGACCTGGCACTGGTCGAGGCGCCGGTGGCGCAAGCGTGCGAACCGCGCGAACCGCGCTTCAAGGTCCAGTGCCTGCGCGTCGAACGTCTAGTATGGGTGGGGGCCAGCGGTGGCAGTGCGCTGTGCAAGCAGCCGTTGCCGGTCTCGCTGGTCGACCAGAACTGCGCGTTTCGCCCGCTGATCGTAGCGGCGCTGCAGGCGCAAGGACGCACCTGGCGCACGGTGTACGAGTCCGGCAACCTTGAAGCCACCTGTGCCACCGTCCGCGCCGACGTCGCCGTGACCGCCTGGCTGGGGTTCACTGTGCCCTGCGACTTGCAGATCATCGCCGATGACTGCGGGCTGCCGGCATTGCCGCCCTTTGCGATCAATCTGTATCAGCGGGCCGAGGACGGCGCATTGGCGACGTATGCGTTGGCGTCAGCAGTAGCAGGGGTATTCGGCGCAGCGGGTCGGGCCTGATGCGGTCAATCGCCCGACGCTCGCGATCGACCGCACACCGTTGCCGTCATGATCCGCGCTGGCTCAAAGCCCCATGTCGATGGTCTGAGGATCCGGCCCCAGCCGGCTGGTCTGCTTGATCTGCGCAATCGCTTGCAACTCCTGTTCGCTGAGCTCGAAATCGAACACATCGATGTTGGCTGCAATGCGTTGAGCGTTGGACGAGCGCGGAATCACCACGTGGCCATTTTGCAGGTGCCAGCGCAGGATCACATGGGCCGGGGTCTTGCCGTGACGCTGGGCAATCTCGGTGAACAGTGGCAGGTGCAGCAGTTCGCCGCCCTGGCCCAGCGGGCTCCAGGACTCGGTGACGATGCCTTTGTCCCGGCACCATTGACTCAGTTCGGCTTGATTGAAGTCCGGATGGATTTCGATCTGGTTGACCGAGGGCACCACGCCGGTGTCATCGATGATGTGGGTCAGGTGGTCGGCGTTGAAATTGGAGACGCCGATGGAGCGTACCCGGCCTTCCTGCTGCAGGCGCACGAAGGCTTTCCAGGTGTCGCGGTAGGTGCCTTTTTTCGGGATGGCCCAGTGAATCAGGTACAGGTCGAGGGTTTCCAGGCCGAGCTTCTTCAAGCTGGCGTCAAACGCGCGCAGGGTGCTGTCGAAGCCCTGGTCGGCGTTCCACAGTTTGGTGGTGATGAAGATCTGCTCGCGCGCCAGGTCGCTCTCGGCCACAGCGCGGCCGACCCCGGCTTCGTTGCCGTAGATCATCGCCGTGTCGATATGCCGGTAGCCGGCGGCGAGTGCGGCCTTGGACGAGGCGTAAGCCTGATCGTCATCCAATTGCCAGACGCCCAGGCCCAGTTGCGGGATCTGTACGCCGTCGTTGAGGGTGATCAGTGGGGCGGATGCCATGAGGGTCTCCTGAAGGTGATGAAGGTCTGCATCATTCGAGGGGGGGCAAGCTGGCAAAGTTGCGTCGGATCGACATGAAATCGTCGACAGGCCACTCACGGGCAGGCCGATCTGGCCAGCTCGTTGGCTAAATCAGGAAGAGGGAAGGGTCATCGGGCCTTATTGTTGACTGACTGACCGCTCTTCTATATGTTCGGCTCATCAGTCAACGGATCAGCCCATGGCACGCCCTCGCAGTGACGAAAAACGCAACGCCATCCTCGCCGCCGCCACACGCATCATTTCGGCGCAAGGCTTGAGCGCGCCGACAGCAGCGATCGCGAAAGCGGCAGGCGTCTCCAACGGGGCGCTGTTCACCTATTTCGAGACCAAATCGGATCTGCTCAATGCGCTCTATCTGCACCTGAAGGCCGAGTTGGCGAAATCGACAATGATCACGGTTGCGCCCCATGAGGACGTGCATGAACAACTGCGTTCGGTATGGGATCAGTGGCTGCACTGGGCGATTTCCCATCCGCACGAACGCAAGGCGATTGCCTGTCTGGCGGTCTGCGAAGACTTGACGCCCGCCACCCGTGAAGCCGCGAGCCAGGCGTTCAGTGAAGTCGCTGGGTTGCTCGACCGCGTTCGTGCCAACGGGTCGATGCGCGATACCCCGCTGCTGTTCGTCGGCTCACTGGTCATGGCGCTGATGGATGCCACCACCCAGTACATGGCCGACGACAAGGCCCACGCATCGGTTCACTTGCGCACCGGGTTCGAGGCGCTGTGGCGCATGCTCGGCTGATTTTTTCTCATTCAAAAGAGTGACTGGACAATCATGATGACGATCAAGCGTATTCAAGCAGCACTCTGTGGTGGGCACACACAGGGTCGGTGGGGGCGCTGCTCCTCACGGCCGGCAGGCGTCACCGCGGCATCCCCACAGTTCAAGGCGGGCAAATTTCGTAATCCGGTGCCGATGCACAAGCAGAGCCTCGCTCAAGTGATTCGCCTGATCTGGACCTTTGCTTTCAACAAGCCGGCCGGCACGGTACCCGAGCAGCCGATCACGGTGCGGCCACTGACTCGAAGCCTGTTGCAGGGTGCGCCCGACAACACGCTCTACCGCCTCGGCCATTCGACGCTGCTGATCAAGCTGGCGGGGGCGTTCTACCTCACCGACCCGGTGTTTTCCAAACGCGCTTCACCGGTGCAATGGGCAGGACCTGCGCGCTTTCACGAAACGCCAATCGGGATCGATGATCTGCCGCCCATCAGGGCGGTGATTCTATCCCATGACCATTACGATCACCTTGACCGCGCCACGGTGCTGGCACTGGCGGCCAAGACCCGTCACTTCCTCACGCCCCTGGGCGTTGGCGACCGCCTGATCGGTTGGGGCATTGATAAAGCCAAGGTGAAGATGCTCGATTGGTGGCAAGAGCTGGAGCTGGATGGCGTGCGCCTGGCGGCCACACCAGCCCAGCATTTTTCCGGCCGTGGCGTGCGCGATGGCAACGCCACCTTGTGGGCCTCCTGGGTCATCTTGCACAAGGACCTGCGGTTATTCTTCAGCGGTGACACCGGCTACTTTTCCGGATTCAAACAGATCGGTGCCCAGTACGGCCCGTTCGATGTCGCGTTGCTGGAAACCGGCGCCTACGATGCGCAATGGCCGGATGTGCACATGCAGCCGGAGGAAACGCTGCAAGCCTTCATGGATCTGAACGCCAACTGGCTGGTCCCGGTGCACAACGGCACGTTCGATCTCGGGCTGCACCGTTGGCAGGATCCCTTCGAACGCATCACGGCTTTGGCGCGCGCACAGGGCGTGGCAATCTCGACGCCGGAAATGGGCGAGCCGCTCGATCTGAAACGGCCCCATGCCGGGCGGCCCTGGTGGCGGGCGCTGAAGTAAGTCGCCTCAATCGTTGCCCAGCTTGCCCGTAAAGGTCGTGCCGATCCCTGCCCCGGTCGCGGCCGGCGAACACCGGCTCGACAAGGCGCCACGTGTGTTGATCACAGCCAAAGCCATGGGCAACTAACTGCGTGACGGGGCCACGCCACCGATGTGACGCGCGCCGGCAAGCGATCTGAGTGCACTTTGCGCCTGCCTTGTGGGTCGCAGACAGTGGCCGTCTGACCCTCCACGTCGCGTTTTACCTGCACTCACACCACAAAACCCGCAAACCGTCCGGCAGATGGCAGAATCTCCCCACTTGAACGTTTCGGAGACCCCCATGCTTCGTGTATTTGAACGAAGGCTCGACCCTTTTCCGCCCGACGAGGCACCACCGCCGCCCGACGGGCTTGGCCGCTTTCTCTGGGCCTGCACCCGTGGCGCCCGGGGCTATGTCCTGGCACTGGCGCTGCTCAGCGCCGCTGTGTCGGTCTACGAGGCCTGGCTGTTCTCCTTCCTCGGTCAGGTGGTGGACCTGCTGTCCACCTGGCAGGCCGGCAGCAATGCCGACGGCCGGGAAGACCCTGTGCTGTGGGGCATTGCCTTGGTGATGGTCGCCAGTATCGGCCTGGTGGCATTGCGCACCATGGTCCAGCACCAGATCCTGGCGATCAACCTTCCGTTGCGGCTGCGCTGGGACTTCCATCGCCTGATGCTCAAGCAAAGCCTGTCGTTCTTCTCCGATGAGTTCTCCGGCCGGGTCACCACCAAAGTGATGCAGACGGCTTTGGCCGTGCGCGATGTGCTGTTCACCCTGATCGAGATCCTCCCGGGCATTGGCGTGTACTTCATTGCCATCATCGCCCTGGCCGGCGGCTTCGCGTTGAAACTGATGCTGCCGTTTCTGGCCTGGGTCGCGCTGTTCGGGTTGGCGATGTACTACTTCGTGCCGCGTCTGGGCAAAGTCGGCCAGGAACAGGCCCACGCGCGCTCGTCGATGACCGGGCGCATCTCCGATGCCTACACCAACATCACCACGGTAAAACTGTTCTCCCATTCCAACCGCGAAGCCCATTTCGCCCGTGCGGCGATGGAAGACTTCAAGCACACCGGGTTTCGCCAGATGCGCCTGGTCAGCCTGTTCGAGATCGTCAACCAGGCCCTGGTCGTCGGTTTGCTCATGGCCGCCGGCGGTTACGCGTTGTGGTTGTGGCATCTGGGCGAAATCGGCACCGGTGCCGTGGCGGCCGTTACCGCCATGGCGCTGCGGATCAATGGCATGTCGCACTGGATCATGTGGCAGATGACCTCGCTGTTCGAGAACATCGGCACCGTGCAGGACGGCATGGGCACCCTGACCCGCGGTGCCAAGGTCCAGGACGCGCCCGACGCCCGCCCACTGGTGACCACCGGCGGCGCGGTGACGTTCGACGATGTTGGCTTCAACTACAGCGGTGAGCGCCAGGTGCTCGCCGGCCTGAGCCTGAGCATTCGTGCGGGGGAGAAAATCGGTCTGGTGGGACGCTCCGGCGCAGGCAAGTCGACGCTGATCAACTTGCTGCTGCGTTTTTACGACGTCGACAGCGGGCAGATTCGCATCGATGGGCAAGACATTGCCCAAGTGACGCAGGACAGCCTGCGCAGCGCCATCGGCATGGTGACCCAGGACACCTCGCTGCTGCACCGCTCGATTCGCGACAACATCGCCTACGGGCGCCCTGATGCAACTGACGAACAAGTCCGCCGCGCAGCCGCCGACGCCCAGGCCGATGGTTTCATCCGCCAGTTGAGCGACAAGCAAGGCCATACCGGCTACGACACCCTGGTAGGCGAGCGCGGCATCAAGCTGTCCGGCGGCCAACGCCAGCGCGTGGCCATTGCCCGGGTCATGCTCAAGAACGCGCCGATTCTGTTGCTGGACGAAGCCACCAGCGCGTTGGACTCGGAAGTCGAGGTGGCGATCCAGGAAAGTCTCGACGAAATGATGCAGGGCAAGACCGTGATCGCCATCGCCCACCGACTCTCGACCATTGCCGCCATGGACCGGCTGATCGTCATGGATGACGGGCGCATCATCGAGCAGGGCACCCACAGCGAGCTGCTGGCCAGGAACGGCGTGTATGCGCGGCTCTGGCAGCATCAGAGTGGCGGGTTTCTGGGGGAGGACAAGGGCGTTGCCCAGGCGATGGATCAGGTGCAGGGTTGAGCAGCGTGACGGTCGGGGCTGGCTCGGTCACAATCGCCCCACCTTTGAGTGCGACGAAGTGCCTCCATGCCCCATGACCTGATCCTGCGCGACGCCCATGAAAACGATATGCCTGCGGTGCAGGCGATCTATGCCCATCACGTGATTCACGGCTCGGCCAGCTTCGAACTGGAGCCACCGACCCTCAAGCAGATGCTGCAACGCCGCGCCGACATCCGTGATGCCGGCTTGCCGTATCAGGTGGCCGAGCGCGACGGGGAAGTGTTTGGCTACGGCTACGCGACCCTGTACCGACCTCGTCCGGGCTACCGATTCACGGCCGAGGACTCAGTCTATGTTCGTGAGGGCATGGCCGGTCTGGGCATCGGTCACGCGCTGTTGAACGCAGTGATCGAACAGTGCATCGCAGGTGGATGGCGACAAATGGTGGCGATCATCGGCAACAGCGAAAACCTGGCGTCGCTCCGCTTGCATGAGCGCCTGGGCTTTCGCAAGGTCGGTGTGTTCGAGTCGGTAGGCTTCAAGCACGGGCGCTGGCTCGATACGGTGCTCATGCAGCGTTCATTGGGCGACGGCGCTGCCAGCACGCCCTGCAGGACCGAGCTTGCTCGGGAAGCAGACGCCAGGGACCGGCATTGACAGAGGGGTGCATTTGTCCCGAGCAAGCTCGGTCCTGCAGGGAGAGAGGGGCCGCGTTTATGGCCAGTGCCGGGCCAGGGTCGCCTAGCCCCGGTACCGGCCCGGTTTATGCCAGCGAATCAAGATGAAATTCATCGCCAGGGTCCCGAGCAGCGACCACATCAGCTTCTCGAATGGCAGATACACGCTCGCCACCACAAACAGCAGGCAATCACAGGCCAGCTGCGAGAGCCCGGCATTGATGGAAAACCGCCGCTGAATCCACAGCACTACCGCGCCGGTTCCACCCAGTGAAGCGTTATGCCGCGCCAGGCACAGGATGCCCATGCCCAGAAAGGTGCCACCCAGCACCGAGCCGATGCCCGAATGAATGCCCGAGAGGTTGAGCATCGGACTGACCAGTTGAATGCCCAACGCCAGGCACAGGCTGACGATCACACTCTTGAGCGTGAACGAGCGCCCCATGCATAGCAGCGCGAACAGCAGGAAGGGAATGTTGATGATCGGCACCAGCATCGCTGGCGTATAGGGGCTGATGAACGACACCAGCAGCGCCATCCCGGCGATGCCGCCGGTGATCAGCCCGCTCTTGGCCAGAATGGCCACCCCGGTCGCGGCCAGCGAGATACCGATGAACAGGCCGTAGGCATCATCCAGCAGGTTGTGTCGCGGGTAGGGACTCACTCCGTCGGACAGATCGTCTGGACCCTGCCTTGTGGCGCTCTCAGCTTTTCGATGCATATATCACCTGATGCATGGCTTTTCCTTGTGGGATGGCAGCCCTTGCAGCGAAGCGGCGGTGGATCGCACCGGCCTGGACGCAGCGACCGGGTAGGGTCGCAAGGGCATGGCGGGATTTTAATCGGTCGGGCGGGGAATGGAATTTTTTATTTCGTGGTATTACGAGTGGATTCTGAATAATTCTGGGGGTGGCAGATCGTGTGCGTCACCGAGTATTGGCACGCGGGCGTCGGAATGGCGTTGTGGAATGACGTCAGGGGATATCCTGCGCAAAAGAGGGCAGCCGGAAAAAAAACGGCTGCCAGTCTCAATGCTTCAAGGATTCAAGGATTCAAAAACTTCTGATAATTCTCCAACGTGATCAACTGGTAAGGAATGGTCACCTCGGCGGTATAGGGTTCCTTGCGTACCATCTTCAAGGCCAGGTCGATCGAACCCCGCGCCTGGCCTTTGTTGTCCTGGTACACCGTGACTGCCAGCTCGCCATTCTTGATCGCATCCAGTCCGGCGCTGCCGCCGTCGCTGCCGCCTACCAAAATGTCCTTGCCCGGGGTCATGCCGGCCTGTTTGATGGCCATGGCCGCGCCGATGGCCATTTCATCGGCGTTGGCCGCCACGGCGTCGATCTTCTTGCCCGAGGTCAGCCAGTTGTTCATCAGGTCGATGGCCTTGGTGCGTTGCCATTCGGCGGTCTGTTCTTCGACGATGTGGATATTCGGGTATTTGGCCAGCACTTCCTTCACGCCCTTGGTGCGGTTATAGGTGGCGTTGTTGGAGAGCAGGCCGAGCATGATTGCCAGGTTGCCCTTGCCGCCCATCTTGTCGGCCAGGTATTGCATCTGCAGTTCGCCGGCCTTGACCTCGTCCGAGCCAATGTAGCCCACCCCCGGCGGCAGCTGCGCTTCGCCCGGGCGGCGGTTGACGTAGACCAGCGGAATATGGGCCTTGGTGGCCTGATCGGTGATTTGCGCGGTGGCCGAGGTGTCCACCGGGTTGACGATGATGGCGTCGACCCCTTGGCCGGTGAAGTTCTGCACCTGATTGAGCTGGCGCACCACATCGCCCTGGGCATCTTCGAACTGCAGCTGTACGCCGGGCAGCTCTTTGGCATGGGCGGCCATGTAGTCGCGCATCTGGGCGAGGAACACGTCGTCGACCTGAGCGATGCTCACGCCGATGCGTACATCGGCCATGGCCAGCGGCGAGATGAGAACGAAGAACCATGCAAGCAAGGTTTTTTTCATGGAGGCAGTCCTGTCTTATTGTTGTTGTGTGTTGAACCGTTATGGCAGGGTCAGGCGCGACGCTTGCGGCGCATGTCATCGACCTGGGCGGCAAAGGCGCTGAAGGGGCGTCGTTCGCGCAGCGCTTCACGCAGCAATTGTTGCCCTGTGGTGGGGGCCAGACCCTTGAGGGGCGGGTCGGTGTCCAGGTTGGTGGGGAAAGAGTAGCCCTGGGCCGCCGTGGCAATCACGGCTTCCAGGCTGCGTTCGCCCAGTTCGTTCTGTTCCAGGCCTTTAAGCAGACCAGGGTAGAGCGCCAGCATCATGCGGTCGTAATCGATGGTTTCCATGGTCTTGCCGAACGCCGATGAAATCTGCAGCAGGTTGGCCATGCGGTGCAGGTGCTCGGTGCGGTTGGTACCCGCCGCATGGAACAGCGCCGGGTTGAAGAACAGCAGGTCGCCCTTGGCCAAGGGCAGTTGCACCGCGTGCTCATGGAAGTAATCGATGAAGGCCGGGTCGCGCCAGGCGAGAAAGCCCAGGTCGTATTGCTGGGAGAACGGCAGCAACAGGGTCGGGCCGCTTTCAATGGGCATGTCGGTGTGGGCCACCGCGCCTTGCAGGGTCAGGTACTGGCTCATGACCTGGACATCCAGCGGGTAGTGCTCCAGCACGTCCACGGTCTGAAAGCCCAGGTGATAGTCGCGATGGGGCTGCTGCGCGGCCGCGCCGGGCCGCACCACGTTGACCTGGGCGGTGACTTGATAGCAGGGGCCCAGCCAGGCTTCGGCAATCAGACCCAGCAAGGGGTTGCTGTAATACTCGATGAACGACTCCGGGGCGAGCAGGGCGGCTTTTTGCAGCGAGTTCCAGATACGTCCGTTGGCGCCGGGCTTGGCAAAGTGGTCGGCCCCCGCACCGGTTTTCGCTTCTTCTTCAAGGATGCGCTCGAACACCCGGCTGTGACGGTCGATCAGCGCGCCGTCAGTGAAGGCCTGGCGCACCACCAGCACACCGGGGCCATGGCGGAAGGCGCGGTGCAGTTCGCTCATCAACGGTCGCGGGTCGCTGTCCAGCGCCTCGCTCAAAGTGCTGGCCTCGTAGATCAGGACGTTAGCCTGGACGTCGCTGCTGTGGGGATAGTCGGCGGTCGTGCAGCGCTGCTGGCATAGCGCGGCAAAGTCCGTTACCGACAGGTCGGCCGTGCCGACGTAGGCGCTCATGGCTGCGGCCATTGCAGCGGGGCCTCGGGCCGTGGGCTTGCGCCATCGCCACAGCCGATCACCCCCTGCTCCAGGTCGATCACGGAGCCGGTCATCATGCCGGACTCTTCGGACAGCAAAAAGGCCACGCTGCGGGCCACTTCCTCGGGCTTGAGCAAGCGCCCGAACGGCTGGGCCTTTTCGGCCGCCTGCAGCCAGCCGTCCTGGGCGCCGTGGTACTGGCGCTGAATGTCATCTTCGTGGGGCGTGTCCATCCAGCCGATGTTCAGGGCGTTGACCCGGATGCGGTTGCGCAGGGCGCTGAACGCGACATTCTTGGTGAGGATGGCCAACGCACCTTTGGAGGTGCAGTACGGGGTCAAGAACGACTGCCCGCCCAGGCCGCTGACGCTTTGGATATTGACGATGGCCCCGGCAATGCCTTCACGGATCATCAGCTTGATGCTGTCCTGAATCAGAAAGAACGGCGCCTTGACGTTGACGGCGAAGATCTTGTCGAACAACTCCGGCGAGGTGTCGAGGATGGTGCCGCGGTCGGACATGCCGGCGCAGTTGACCAGCCCGTGCAGACGGCCGAAATGCTCGTCGGCAGCGGCAATGATGCGCCGGCAGTCGTCGACCTTTTCCAGGTCGGCCTCGACGAAAAATGCCTGGCAATCCAGCTCGGCCAGTTGTCGGACCTGTTCCTGGCCCTTGCTGGCGCTGCGCCCGCAGATGATCAGGCCGGCCGCGCCACGCTGGGCGAGGGTGCGCGCCACGGCGGCGCCGAGGCCTTGGGTGCTGCCGGTGACGACGAAGTATTGGTTGACGAACGGACGCATGTTGGCAACGAGTGACATGGGTGGCTCCTGCTGTTTTTGTTGTGAGCTGTACAGCTTGTGGAACTGAGACTAGCATTGCATCTGCCTCACAAAACCCCGAAAAGACCTCATAAAAACCTCAACAGGGTCTGGGCTTCAGCATGACGATTTCACTGCTTGATCGCGCGCGGCGCTATTCCATCAAACAGCTTTCCACCCAGGCCGGCGTCAGCAAGGCCACCGTGGACCGGGTGCTGCACGCCCGTGGCAGTGTGCACTACCAGACCCAACGCCGAATCGAACAGGCCCTCGACGAACTCGAGGCTCAGGAAAAGACAGGTCTGGCCGTGGGCCGCACCTTTCATGTCGATGTGATCATGCACACCCCACGGCGTTTCAGCGCCGCCGTGCAGACGGCAATCACCGCGCAACTGGGCGGGCTGGCACCGTTCCGGATTTTTCCGCGCTTTCATTTCTTCGAAGAGATCGACAGCCTGGGCATGCGCGAGTTGATCGTGCGCAGCGCCGCCCGTGGGGCCCAGGGTATCGTGCTCAAGGCAGCCGACGAGCCGGTGATCAACCAGGCGGTCAATCAGGTCACCGCCGCCGGGGTGCCGGTGGTGACCCTGGTCACCGACCTGCCCGACAGCGAGCGCATCGCCTACGTCGGCATGAACAACCGCACCGCCGGGCAAACCGCTGCCTATCTGCTGTCGCGTTGGCTCGACCCCGCGCCGCAGGCCGTGGCGGTGGTACTCAGCAGCCAGCTGTTTCGCGGGGAAGAAGAACGAGAGATGGGCTTTCGCATGTGGCTGCGCGGCCGTGCACCGCACTTGCAGGTGCTGGACATCAGCGGCGGCAGCGGGGTCTACGAGCCGACTTTCCAGCGGGTCAGCCAGCAACTCAAAGACTCACCGTCGCTCAAGGCGGTGTACAGCGTCGGCGGCGGCAACCGAGCTATCGTCGATGCCTTCGCCGCCCAGGATCGGCCGCTGTCGGTGTTTATCGGCCATGATCTGGACGAAGAAAACCGCCAGTTGCTGATCGAGGAAAAGATCGCCGCTGTCATTGATCATCAACTGGACATCGATGCTCGCCACCTGCTGATGCACATCCTGCAATTTCATCGACTGTGGAAAGCCGGGCCGATTCCGGCCTCGGATGTGCACATCGTCACGCCGTTCAACATGCCGCTCTGACGCTTTTGCTTCACCGATCCCTCAATAACAACAAATGGGAGACACCTCATGCTCAGAATTGCCGTCCTTGGTGCCGGGCGCATCAGCCGTATCCATGCTGCGAACGTTGCCGCCAACCCCCAGGCCAGCCTGGTGCTCATTGCCGACCCCTGGCGCGACGCCGTTGACGAACTCAGTGCCCAGTGGGGCTGCGAAGGGCTTTACGATTATTCGGCCGCGTTGCTGCGCGACGACGTCGACGCGGTGATCATCGGCACCGCCACCGACACCCACGTCGACCTGCTGTTGCAGGCCGTGACGGTGGGCAAGGCAGTGCTGTGCGAGAAGCCCATTGACCTGGACCTGGCCAAGGCCCGCCATGCGGTGGCCGAGGTGGAGCGCCTCAAGGGCCGGGTCATGCTCGGCTTCAACCGGCGCTTTGACCCGGACACCCTGGCGTTGCGCCAGGCCATCGACGCCGGTGCGATCGGTGCAGTGCGCCAGGTGGTGATCACCAGCCGCGACAACGCCTTGGCGCCGCGGGACTACCTGCGCCATTCGGGAGGGATTCTGCGCGACATGGTCATCCATGATTTCGACACCGCGCGCCATCTGTTGGGTGAGGAGCCCACCGAGGTGTTCGTCATGGCCAGCCGCCTGGTGGACCCGTGGCTGGCCGAGATCGGCGATTACGACAGCGTGATGGTGTCGCTCAAGACCGACTCGGGCAAGCAGTGCCACATCAATGCCTGCCGCGAAGCGGTGTATGGCTACGACCAGCGCATCGAGGTGTCCGGCGCCAGCGGCGTGCTGTTCAATGACAACCAGCGGGCCACCGGCGTGCGCACCTGGACCGCCGCCGGCACCGACACCCGCGCCCCTTTGCTGGATTTTTTTCTCGAGCGTTATGCCGGTGCCTACCGCAACGAACTGACGCATTTCATCGAGGCAGTGACGGCCGATCTGCCGATGCCGACCACCGTGCGCGATGGCTTGCATGCCTTGCACCTGGCCGAGTGCGGCTTGCGTTCGCTGGCCAGCGGCACGGTGGTGCGGGTGCCGGCGCTGTAATCGCGTCGCCTGCTTCGCGGCCAAGGCCTGCTCCCACCGGGTCGCGAAAGCGCTTGATCGAAGAGAACGTTCAAGTCAGGCGAAGATCAGCCGATAGGGTCATACGATGTCCTATGGCCATATCAGAGAACAATTCCAATGCCCTTACGTAATCTGTCCATCGCTCGCCGGGCGGGCCTGGGCTTTGCCCTGATCGCCCTGATCGTGGCATTCCTCGGCCTGCTGGCCCTCGTCAACATGGCCAGTATTCGCGAGCGGGCGGTGCAGGTGGAGGATGATCTGGTACCGAAAATGCGGCTGGTCACTGACATCCGCGAAGTCATGCTGCGCATTCGCACCATCTCCCTGCGAATGGCGCTGGACCCCAACCCTGCCAGCCTGTCCAGCTACCGCAGCCAGATGGACACCCGTAACCAGGACCTGAGCAAACAGCTGACCACCTTGGGCGGCGAAGTGGATTCCCCGCAGATTCGCGACTTGTATCAGCAGTTCCAGGGCTCCCTGGTGCAGTACCAGCAGGGTATTGCCCAGTCGTTCACCCTGGCGGAAAAACAACAGACCACCGAGCTGAACAAGCTGCTGCTGGTGGACATGAAAACCGTGGTCGACGGCTCTGGTGTTCAGCTCAATGCCATCGCCGATTACTACAACCAGCAGATCGCCCAGCAGGGGCAGGCTTCACAGGCGCAATACGATCGCTCGCGCATTATCGTGATCGGGCTGGTGGTGCTGGCCGGTCTGGCCACGGTCGCTTTGGCCTGGTTGCTGACCCGCAGCATTGTCGGCCCCCTGAACCTGGCGGTGGAGGCGGCAGAAAACGTTGCTCAGGGCGACCTGACCCGGCCGGTCAACGTTACCGGCCGCGACGAAGTCACGCGCTTGTTGATCGCCCTGCAGACCATGCAAGGCAGCCTGCGCGGCACCCTGCAACTGATTCACGGCACTGCCGGGCAGTTGGCAACGGCAGCCAGTGGCATGAGCGACATCACCGACCAGAGCAACCTGGGCCTGCAACAACAGACGGCTGAAATCGAACAGGCCGCCACCGCCGTCAACGAGATGACCTCGGCCGCCGAAGAGGTGGCGCGCAACGCGGTGTCGACCTCCCAGGCCACGCGCCACTCCAATGAAACCGCCCTGCAAGGGCAGTCCCGGGTCAGCGACACGGTCGGCGCGATTCATGCCCTGAGCCAGAACATGGGTGAGACCTCGGGGCTGGTGCAGAGCCTGGCGGATCAGTCGCGGGACATCGGCAAGGTGCTGGACGTAATCCGCTCTATCGCCGAACAGACCAACCTGCTGGCGCTCAACGCGGCCATCGAGGCGGCCCGTGCGGGGGAGTCCGGTCGTGGCTTTGCGGTGGTGGCCGACGAGGTCCGCGCCCTGGCGCACCGCACGCAGCAGTCGACCCTGGAAATCGACCAGATGATCACCGCCATGCGCAGCGGTTCGGCCCAGGCGCTGAGTTCCATGCAGGCCAGCACCCAGCGTGCCGGCGACACCCTGGCGCTGGCCGAGGGCGCCGGCAGCGCGCTGAGCGAGATCACGGCCTCCATCGACCAGATTCACCAGCGCAACATGGTCATCGCCAGTGCCGCCGAAGAGCAGGCGCAGGTGGCCAAGGAAGTCGACCGCAACATCACCAACATCCGTGACCTGTCCCAGCAGTCATCGTCCGGCGCCGGCCAGATCAGTGACGCCAGCCATGAGCTGGCGCGCCTGGCCGCGACATTGAACGAGGCGGTGGCGCGCTTTCGCGTGTGAGTGGATCAGTGCTCCAGAAACACCATGCGCGGCGGCTCGTGCATGAGGAAGTGGCGGTGGGAGATGTTCCATGCATAAGCCCCGGCGTGGGTGAACACCACAATGTCGCCGATGGCCAGTTCGGCCACCGGTTGCTGGGTGGCCAGTACATCCTTGGGCGTGCACAGCTGCCCTACCAGCGTCACCGACTGACCCCTGAGCTGCGCCGGCTGCGGGCCACGGACGACGACAAAGGGATGGTCATGGCCCTGGGCCGCCGGCGTGCGGAAATGGTGTGTGCCCCCGCGGCCGATGGCAAAGTACTGCCCGTGGTTGCGCTTGATGTCCAGCACCTGCATGGCGTAGTAGCCACATGCCGCGCTGATGAAACGACCGATTTCGAAGCGCAGGCGCGTGCTGCCCAGCTGCTCCTGGGCCATCACATTACCCAGCCCCGCACAAAACCGTGGCCAGTCGAAGGACTGCTCGGGGTTCCGGTAATCGATACCCATGCCGCCGCCGACATTGAGCAGCGGCAGTTGCAGACCCCGCTTGCGGCATAGCTGCTTGAAGGTGCGCAGGTAGCTGCGCATCAGACGCAGGTGCGCGTCCACGTCCAGCTGGTGCGACAGCAGATGGAAGTGCAGCCCTTGGAGTTGCAGGGCCGGTGCCTCGGCGATCATCGCCAGGGCTTCTTCCAGCGCCTCCTCGTCCAGACCAAACGGGGTCGGTTTGCCGCCCATCACCAGACGGCTGTCCGGCGCTTCGGCCAGCTTGAGGTTCAGGCGCAGCAGGATCGACGCGGTCTGCCCGCGTGCTGCGGCGAGACGGGCCAGGTTGTGCAGTTCGGTCAGGCTCTCGACATGAAAAGCGGCGACCTGATAATCCAGACCCTGCTGCAGCTCGCTGTCGAGTTTGCCGGGGCCACCGAAGATCAGCGGCGCGTGGGGACATTGCTCGTACAGCCAACGCAGTTCGCCGCCGGAGGCGGCTTCGAAGCCGTCCACCAGTGGCGCCAGCGTGCGCAGGATCGCCACTTCCGGGTTGGCCTTGGCCGCGTAGAACAATTCGCAGCCGGCCGGCAAATGCTCGCGCATCTGCCGCACATGCCGGGCCAGGGCCGGCAGGTCATAGAGGTAGGCGCACACCGGGCCTTGCTGTTGGCTGCGCAGGGTGTCCACGGCCTGGAGGATACGGGCGGGCAGGCTCATGGTTGCACCGCTCGGTTGGCAGCCAGCATGGGGTTGGGCAGGGCGGTATAACCGGCCTCGCGGTCGGCTTTCATCATGAGGCGGGTCATGAAGTTTTCCTTGCTCGGCAGCGGGCCGCCGGCGCAGAGCTCGCGCAGCAACGGCGGGTTGTCCAGTTGCTCGCACTGCTGCTGCAACAGCGTCTGTACACACCTCCACAAGCGGCTTTCCAGGGCGCCGTCGCCATTGGCCAGATGGAAGATAGCTTCGCCGAGGTTGTTCACCAGCGCGCAGTAGGCAATTCGCTGCCAGGCCTTCAGCGGGCTGTAATACAGCGACGCGCGGGTGCGCGGGTCGAGGCTGGCCAGGCGCTCGGCCGGCCAGTGAGATTCCACCAGCTTGGTGCCTTCCAGGTCGCGGATCCACACCCGGCAGGGCAAGCCTTGGCCGTCGAAACCGACCAGGGTGTTCTGCAGATGGGGTTCCAGCGCCACGCCCTGGGCGAACAAGCAGTGCAGGATGCCATCCAGCAGGATGCCGGCGTACGCCTGCAACCAACGCTCGGCAGCCCGGGGGTAGTCGACGGCCAGCTTTGCGGCGCACTGCTCGAGCTGTGCGGCGCACACGCTGCGGCCCTCGCGGTCCCAGGTAAACAGCGCCATGGCCACTTGCGGCGCATAGCGCTCGCGGCTGGCGCGGTCGAGGTTCTGGCGGTAGAGGATGCCCGAGCATTCTATGGCTTCCCGGGCCTGTTCCAGGCTGCCCAGGCTGCTCAGGTCCAGCGCTGTGGCAGCGGGTTCGGGCATCAGCAGAAAGTCGGGGTGGGTGCTGGCCAGATGATCGGCGAGGGGTGCCAGCAGGCGGGTCAAGGCCACGGCACTGTCGAGCTCGTACCAGGCATTTTTGCGCACGCAGTTGGTCAGGCGCACATGCACGGAGAATTTGAGGAAGTAGTCCAGGTCCGGGTGGTAGAGGGTACGCACCGACGAGGTGGGAAACATCGCCTGGCCCTGGGCACCCAGATAGTCGATGCGTCCGGCGGCGATGGCCTTGCGCACCAGTGGGTCAGCCAGTAGACGCTGTACCTCCCACGGATGGCAGGGGTACAGGTCTTCACGGCCCGACAACTGGCGCAGGCAGGAACGCGGATCCTGACCTTGATGACGGATCAAATCGGCGTCGACCCGCAGCCAGTGCAGTTGGAACTGCGCGCCGACTTCCGGCGAGCAGGCCAGCAGGTCGGCGGTACTGACCCCTTCGCGGCTTTTTGGCGTGGGATGCAGGGCGTGGCCCCAGACCTGATGCTGCTCGGAGCTCAGCAGGCTGTCGGCGCCGCCGCCGTTATCGGTCGGCCCATGGCGCAGAAAAGTCGTGGTGATGTCCAGGCTGTTGTCGACCTGCTCGAGCAGTTCACTCAGGCGTTCGGGCTGGCCCAGCGGCTGGCACAGCAGACGCGCCAGCTCGGCCACCGCCAGCGGTCGCCAGCCCTGGCCTTGGCCCTTGAAGTAGGGCGCGCTGACGAAATGGCAGCGGCCCAGCACGCTGGTGCGGTCGCTGCGAATGACCAGCCGGCCGTTGCTCAGTTGCACGCTGACCAGCTTGCCCGGGACCTGGCGCAGGCTCATGGGCACGTCCCGGGCCAGTTCGTCCAGTTGCGCCTCGCCCCGTGGCAGGGCGTATTCACGCAGGTAGCAGTTGAGCAGGCACTCGATGGCGTGGCGCTGGGCATCGCCGTCGATGGCGCAGTGTTGCAGGTTGAACGATACAGCGTCGATAGCGCGAATCATGCGCAGATCTCCCGAGAAGTGGACACCAGTGGCCGCGCCAGGACCAGAGCGGTCACGCCAGCCACGCAGGCAACAATGAAGGGGGCGGCGTTGCCGCTGGCCTGACTGACCAGCCCGGCGCTGACGCCGGCGGCGGCGCCCGCCCATTTGGCGCTGGCATCGAACCAGCCGAACAGGCGCCCGGCGCTGCCGGCCCGTTTGCGTTGGCTGAGGCAGCGGTGCAGGCCGACGAAGGTCATCAGCATGCCTGCGCCGCTGACCATTCGCAGGGCCAGCAGCACTTCGCCGTTGGCCGCGCAGAATTGCAGGCCACTGCTGGCCGCCAGCAGGGCCAGACCCGGCAGCAGCAGGTTATCGTGGCGCCGTTGCACCCAAGGCATGGCCAGCAGGTAGACCAGATGGGGCAGGCTGTACAGGATGCCGATCAGTGCCTGGTTGGCGATGCCCAGGTGATGGGCGTAAGGCATGAAGTACGGGAAGGTCACCACCATGGCGAAGCTGAAGAGGAACTGCACGGCCAACAGCCTCGGCAGGTCATGGGGCAACGGCTCGTCCACCGTCGGTGCCGCCGTCCTGCGGCACCGAGGCGCGTCGGCGGGCAGCGGCAGGATCATCAGGAAGGCCAGCAGCGGCAGCACTGCCAGCCCGCTGTACAGCTGCAACCCGAGGCCACCGTTGACCAGCACGCCCAGCAGGATCGGCGCACTGATCAAGGCCAGGCGCGCCGAGTACTGGGTCCAGTTCAGCGCCCGCGACAGGTCCGCCGGCTTGAGCTGGGTCGACAGGTAGGCGTTGGACGCCGCCATGGCGCCGCCGAAGGTGCCCTGAATCACCAGCGCCAGGGCAAACACTGCCAGATTGGGGCTGAAGCCGGCCAGCAGGAATCCGGCAAACAACCCGGCATGGGCTCGCAGCAGCGATAACCGACAGCCGCGACGGTCGGCCAGCCGCCCCCACAAAGGCGCCGCCAGTGCGGTACACAGCGTCGGCAGAACAAACAGCACGCCGATGGTCCAGGTGGGCGGGTGCGCCCCGAGACTGTCGAGCATGCGCGGCAGGTACAGGGGAATACCCAGCGCGGTGAAAGCCGACAGGTAATGGCCCAGCAGCACGCTGGCGATCAGTCGGCGTGGCATGGCCGGTCCTCCAGCAGGAAGTTGCGGGCGCTGTAGCCATAGAACTTGTTGATGTCGTGGGCGCCCGATCGAGCCTTGCTGAACAGGCTGCCGGCGCTGAGCAGGTATTTGACTGGCAAGTGCGGGTTGTCCAGCAGTGCCCTTCGCGCATCCAGACAATCGATGCCTTCGCTTTCCAGCTGTGCCAAGGTCTGGTGCAGGCACTGGCGCAGCTGGCCGTAGAGTTGTGCGCGCGGCGCAAGACGGCGGGCGATCATGGCTTCGAGGACGGCAACGATGTTCAACTGCAGGGTGATGGTGCAGAACATCTCGCCCAGCGGCTGACTGTCGTTGACGCGGATCCGTTCGTCACGCAGCTCATGCACCTGGCCGGCGAGGTCCGGGCAGGCGGCGCCAAAGCGTTGCGGCCAAAGGCGGGCGGCGTCGTTGTCTTTCATCAGCAGGCGCAGTGGCCGGCTCGCTTCGAACACCAGCACGGCGTTCTGCTGGTTGGCCTCCAGGGCGATGCCATAGTGCAGCCACAGGCGCAGGTGTACCTGGAGCAGGAGGGTCAGGTACTCATTTAGCCAGGCATCGAGGTCGCCGCCGTGAAAGCGCGCGGCGAGCTGTTCGAGAAACAGCCGACCGTCGCTCGACGGACTGGCCAGCGCGGCAACCGGGACCAGGGTGCTGCTCGCCAGGTGGTCCGGGTAACGCCGCACGATGTAGGCCAGGTGCCTTTGCTCTGCCGCATGGCCGCCGTGCTGTTCGTCGACGTGCAAGTAACGCCCGGCCAGTTGCGGGTCGCGTTGGCTCAGGCTGTGCAGAATGCGCTGGAACCAGTAGCCGTCGTACAAGGTGCTCGGTTTGATCAGGCGCAGGTTGCGCGCGCCCAGTGTGCAGACCAGCAAGGGCAGTTTGAAGTGCCAGTGGGGGTGGTCCACACACAGTACAGTGCGCACTGAGAGGGTCGGCTCGACCTGCAGAAACGCCAGGGGCGCACGTACGCTGTGCTCGGGCAGGCCGTGCTGCGCCAGCTCGGTCCACGTCAGCGGATGCACCGGCAACAGGCTATGACTGGCAGCCAGTTCGGCGTTCAGGCCGACGTCGGCAAAGCTCGGCCAGAAGGTGGGCACAGGGCTGGTCAGGTGCATTTCGGCGCTGGGCACCGCGAGCCAGCGCAGCGTGAAGCTGGGGGCGAACTCCGGCGCATAGTGCTGCAGGGCCTTGGCATCGAAGCCGCTCTTGGCCCGTGCGGTGGGGTAGAACGGGTGGTCCAGGTAGCTGGCCAGTTGGTCGATGCCCAACAGGCGACGGTCCCAGCCCGGCGCGTCGAGTACCCGTTCCAGGCGAGCGATGTGCACGCCATAGGCCTCGGCGCACAGGCGCCGGTGCTCCACCGCGCAGTCTGCCTCGCGCTGGTAGGCGGCGAACAGCTGACGGGTTTCGTCGTCCAGATCCAGGCTCAGGCGCTGCAACCAGCGGCTGTAGCCCTGTTCGACCCGGATGTGGTCGTTGCGGTGGCACAGCCAACGGTCACCGAGCATGCTCCAGGCCTGCATCGGGCTGGCGCGGTGCACTGGCAGCACCAGCTCTTCCTCGCCCAGGTGGCGGATGAACAGCCAATGGCGGGCTTCGGTGATGTCTGCGGGCAGCCTCCAGTGGGCGGGCAACGCATGCACCTGACCTTGACTTGATAGGCCGCGAATGTCTTCGCGCAGGCAGCAGTCGATGATGCGCTGGCCGATGACGGCCTGGTCGAGGTCTTCTGTCGGCCCACTCATGCCATCACCCAGCGCAGGCTGTCGAGAGTATCGGCAAAGCGCGCATCAAGGGCCTTGGCGTCAGGGGCGATCAGGCGCAGTACGCCCAGATAGTCCTTGTTGGAATGGCTCAGGGCAATGTCGTCGCCCACGTGCCGCAAGGCGCGGTAATCACACCAATGCTCGCCGCGTTGCTGGTTGAAACTGCCCGCCGCCCTGGCCAGGCGCCCGGCGCGGTCTGCCACCAGATAGTGCACCAGCGCCTCGGCACTGCTGGCTTGTGCCAAGGGCAGGGGGTGGCCCAGATGCACCGCCAGAATCCTGTCGAACCAGCCTTGAGGAAGCAACCGGTCGAGCAGGAATTCGCGGCCGTCGCCGATGCTGCGGTAGTTGATTTCCACCAACATCGGGCCTTGCTCGGTGAGGATGAACTCGCTATGGCAGGCGCCGAAATGGATGCCGAAGGCCGCCACTTGGGCCAGGGCCGCGGAGCGCTGGGTCACGCTGATCGGGCCATTCCAGCGAGCCGCCAGTTCGACGAAATGGGGCGGGGCGGACAGGGTCACGTCGAAGCCGCCGATGGCTTGCAGGCTGTGACCATCGCCGAGGGTTTCGAGGGTAAACAGCGGGCCTTCCATGTAGGCCTCCAGCAACAGTGCACGGCCGGGTTGCTGTTGCCAGAACTGCGTGCAATAGGCCTGCAATTGCGCGGCGTCGCGGCACAGTTGCACGTCCAGGCTGGCCACCCCTTCACGGGGTTTGGCCACCAGCGGCCAAGGCGCGTCGGCCGGCACCGGCTGGCCCGGCGTCAGTACCGCGAACCACGGTCCTGGCAGGCCCAGCCGTTGCAGGCGCTCGCGCATCGCGGCCTTGTTTTTGGCCGCGTAGCACAGGTGCCAGTCCTTCCCGGGGCAGTCGAAGGTTTCGGCCACCAAGGCGGTGGCGGTTTGCAGGTGATCGCTGTTGGAGAACACCGCCAGGGGGTGAATGCCGTGGCCGTTGAGGGTTTCGATCACGGCCAGGGGGTTGAAGACATCGCACTCCAGTACCTGGAGCGGCTCGTGGTCAGGAAGATTGTGGCTCAGCCAGCGCCTGTGTTCCTGGGCGTGGTCGCTGATGATCACCACCGGCAGCTGTCGGCGCAGGGCCGCAGCCAGAAAACCTTCGGTGACAGCCGGGTGGACAACATGGCTGAGGATGACGAGAGAGCGATCCATATGAGTCTCCTTTGTGGGCAGCAGTCACCCCCCCAAACCGGCGTGGGCGACTGGTTTACAGCAAGCGCAGAGCGCGAAGATCAGAAGCGGTAGTTGACCCCCAGGGTGACAGCGCGCTCGGGAGCCGGTTGGCGGCCCCACGGGCTGGTGTCGATGCCGCGCATGTAGTACTGGCGGTCGAAGAGGTTGCTGACCCCGGCCGAGGCGGTCAGTACGCTTTTATCCCGGAGCTTGAATTCTCGTTCCAGGCCGGTGTTGAACACCCAGTACGCGGGCAGCGGGCCCACTGACGCGGAGGCGTCTTCCTGCCCGGAGTTGGCGGCGTCGGTATAGGCCTTGCTGACGTACAGGCCGTCGGCGGTCCAGGTCCAGTGCTGGGCGAAGTGCAGGCGGCTGTCCATGGTCAGTTGCTGGCGCGAGGCGTAGGGCACTTCGTTGCCGGCGTACTGGCCGCTGCGCTGCTTGGCGTCGAGGTAGGCGAAGCTGGCATGCAGGTCCAGGTTCCTGAGTGCGGACGGGGTCCAGAACACTTCGGTTTCCACGCCTTGGTGACGGGTGCTGCCCAGATTCTGGTAGCGGTCCAGGGTGGCGTTGTATTCGATCTGGTCCTTGAAGTCGATGCGGTACAGGCCCAGGTCTACGCGCAGGCCGTCCCACGGTGTATAGCGCACGCCGGTCTCGTAGTTCCAGGCCAGCTCCGCGCCCACCGAACCTTCCTTGACGATCTGGGTGACCTGGGGCGGGCGCAGCGAGCGCTGGGCGTTGGCGTACACGTACCATTGGTCGGTGGCCTGGAAGCCGACGCTCAGACCGGGCAGCCATTCCATGGATTGGTTGGTGTTGGCTGTACCGGTCACGCCGTCGTGATAGACCATGGAGGCGTTCTCGTAGCGAACACCCGGGGTGATGGTCAGGCGGTTGTCGAACAGCTTGATGGCGTTACTCAGGTACGCGGCCTTGGCTTCGTCGTCGAAATGCCAGTCACGGAACACCGAGCTGACGCCGGTGGCCAAGGCCTCGCGGTCGACACGGTAGTCGATGGTTTCCCTCTCGTAGCGGGCACCCAGCAGCCACGTCTGATTCACCTTGTCGCCGTCGATGCTCATGCTCAGCTTGGGTTCGGTGCCCCAGACGCGGAAGTCCCGTGGCCCGTCCTGCTTGGTCACGGCGGTGCCGTCCGGCGTGAACGGCAGGCCGACCACGAAGTTGCGGTAGCTCTTGCTGGCGAAGTTGGTCCAGCTGAACTCCACGTTGTCGAACGGCCCATGGGCACCGAGGTTGCGGGTGTAGGTGCCCCAGGCGCGGTCGGTGTTGCCGTCGAAGCTGTCCAGCGGGCGGGTCGACTGGCGCGGGTTGTCCTTGTAGTCCTTGACGCTGAGGGCGCCGGACAGGTCCAGGGCCGCGCGGTAGTGCTGCACGCCGAAGCTCAGGTCGCTGTCGTCGTCGATGTTCCATTGGCCGCGCAGGCGGTAGTTCTGGATGTTGGTGTCGGAGTGCTCGCGTCCGTACTCACCGTTGACGGTGTTGATGTCCAGTTGCAGGCCGAGGTTGTCGGTGACGTAGCCGCCGGTGCCCAGGTAGGTGTCGAAGAGCTGGCGGCCGCCGGCGTTGAAGGTGGTTTTTTCCGAGAGGTTGGTGGTCCACTCGCGGGGGATCGGCGGGCTGATGAAGTTGATCACCCCACCGACGTTGTTCGGCCCGTATTGCACCGCCGCGCCGCCGCGCACGATGTCCACCCGGTCCACCGCCGCGATGGTCATCGGAAACAGCGACAGACCGGTCTGGCCGTAGGGCGCCAAGGCCAGCGGGATGCCGTCGGACAGCGCCTGGATACGTCCGCTACGGCTTTCATACAGGCCGCGCACGGAAATCTGCGGCAAGGCGCCGGTACCGGTTTCGTCGAAGATCTTGATTCCGGGGACCCGTTGCAAGGCGTCGTCGAGGCCGCGCACGCTGGGCTTTTTCAGGTCCTGGCTAGTGATCACGCTGCGGCTGCCGGCAAAAGTGCGCACGCTTTCGTCGCTGGACGAGCCGAGGACATCGCCCTTGATCTCCACCGGGGCCAGCACGGTTTCGTCGGCTGCGCGGGCCGCTTGCATGACGGCCAGCGAGAGCAGGCCCAGGGGTAGGGCTGACAGATAGATTATTTTTTTCATTTCAGGTTCTTGGTAGCTACGGAAGGGTGTTGCAGGTTGCTCAAGCGCTCCTTGAGCGCGGCCTGCAACAGGCCGCGATCTTCGCCGGCGAGCCAGGCGAGAACGCCGTGGGCTTGCCAGTGAGCCTGTTGTGCGGCGTTGCGCGGGTTGGCGCAGAACGCGACGCCGGCCGCCTCGCAGACGACGGCCATGCCTTGCAACGCGTCCCACACCAAGGGGTGCGCCGGTTGCGGTCCGAGGCCCAGGTCAAGGGCCAGGTCCAGGGCGCCTTCCATCACCAGGGCAATGCCGGGCAAGGCGACGATCTCGGGTAGCGCGCGCAACCCGGCGGCGCTTTCGATCATGGGGACAATGGGGCAGACGCGGTTGGCCAACTCGATGTACTCGGGGAGGGCCAGCTGGCCGAAGCCGGTGCAGCGCCCGCCAGTGATGCCGCGCTGGCCACGGGGCGGGAAGTACGCGGCCTGCTGGGCGGCGATGATCTGTTCCACACTTTCAACCCGCGACAGCACGATGGCTTCGACGCCCGCGTCCAGCAGGCGGCCGATCAGCTTGCCGTCTACTTCAGCGAGGCGGACCCAGGGCGAGATACCCGCAGCCTCGCAGGCCCGCAAGCAATGCATCAGCTCGTCGCCGTCGCGCAGCAGGTGTTCCAGGTCGAGAATGAGGTAGTCATAGCCGGCGGCGGCGATCATTTCGCATAGCAGAGGCGAGGGCAACGAGTTGAGCACGCCGTGGACAGGTTCGGCGTCATGCAGCCGTTGAAATACGCGGGAGGTCCGTAGCATCGGTGAGTGACTCCTGTCAGAAAGTGGACGCACACTAACGCTAATCATTCTCGTTATCAATAGTATTTTGAATCAATTTAGTGCGTTTTTTCTTGAGCGCTCTGAAAAGCCCTCCGGGCAAAGACGCGTGGAAGCGGTGCGCACCGGTCGCGTCGGTGATATTTTGCGTGTCGTGTGTGCAACACCTGGCGCGCGGGCTTCGAGCCGCGCTCGATTCCTCTCACAGGATCCCTGAATGCTTCGTCACCTCTGCCTTGTGGCGGCCCTGGCCCTCAGCACGAACGCCTTGGCCTCCGAAGAGACCCAACTGCTCGACTCGATCAACGCCTACCGCAGCCAGGTGCAGAAGTGTGGCAACCAGGCCTCGCCTGAACTGCCGCCGCTCGGCAACGACACGCGGCTGATCCTGCCCCCCACCGGCAAGGTCGACCTGCGCCAGGCCATGGCCCAGGCCAGCTATCCCATGGCCAACGTGCGCGCCATTACCCTGTCCGGCCCGCGGGATGCGGGCAGCGCCCTGCAAGTGGTCAAGGACAGCTTCTGTCAGGTGGTGCTCGACCCGCAGTTCATCAACATCGGCGTGAGTCGCGCCGACCGTGACTGGCGCATCGTCGTGGCGCGTCCTCTGCTGGCCGGCAAACTCGATGCCTCCGCTGCCGAGGGCCACAAGGTACTGGACCTGATCAACAAGGCCCGCGCCCAGCCGCGTCAATGCGGCAGCCAAGGGTTCGCCGCTGCTGCACCCCTGACCTGGAACGCGATCCTGGCGGGCGCCGCCGAAGGCCACTCGCGGGCCATGGCCAACCAGAACTTCTTCGACCACCAGGGCCGCGACGGCACCATGCCCGGTGACCGCATGGAGCTGGCCGGGTACGCCGGGCAACAGACCGGCGAGAACATCGCCGCCGGCTATGACAGTGCGCGCAAGGTGGTGGACGGCTGGATCGCCAGCCCCGGGCATTGCGCGAACTTGATGAATGCCGGCTTCAGCGATATGGGGGTGGGGTATGGAACGGATCCCAAGAGTGATGCGGGGATTTACTGGACAGCGGATTTTGGTGGGCGGTGAATGCCATGGCTACACACAGACGCTCGCTGCAAAGCGAAAGAAAAGCAGGGCGGCGGCATTCTTTGAACTACCCATGCTTAACCGAAAACGGCCGGCTGCGCACCGTCACCTTGCCCATCGCGCACGCTGCGGCCGTGAGGCCTTTCATCGCATCGAGCAACTGTTCCGGCTCCTCCATCGGCAGCTGCGCCAACTGGTCCAGGCTCAGGTTCCACCACTGGCTCGCCAGCAAGCCTTCAATGACCTCAGGTTCAAAGCGATAGCGCTGCACGGTGCCTGGCGATCCGGTGACAATGGCGTAGGGTGGTACATCCTTGGTCACCAGCGACTGGGCGCCGATCACCGCGCCGGTGCCGATGGTGATCCCTTCGAGAACCAGCACGTCCATGCCGATCCATACGTCATGGCCGATCACCGTCTGCTTGATCGGCGCAGGCTCGTCAGCATCGGCCCGCTGGCGCATGCCCACCAGCAGGTGATGGGAGCTGAGCCAATGCAGCGGATGAGAGCGGCGGTTCTGGCCGATGGTAACGTTGCGGCCGATTGAGCAGTAGCGGCCGATGCTGGCGACGTCCTGCAGTTCCGTGCCGCTGACGATGTCGGTATAGGCACCGATGCTCAGCTTGTGAGCGTTGATCTTGACGCGGTGCAACTTGACTCCTGTCTCCAGCGTCAGCTCCATGTCTCGCCGCAGGCTGCCAATGCCGCTGTCCAGGCGGCATTGATTGCGGGCCAGGGCGCGTTTGAGCTGGCGGTCCAGCAGGGTGCGGCGCAGGAAGTTCATGGTGGGCAGTCCGTCGTCGTATCAGGATGAGTCCGCCATGGGGTGTAGCGGTCAAAGGTATCAATTCTGACATATTCTTCAGCTTTGACCAAAAGCTTGTTATTAGTGCATGTTGCTTACGGCGCGCCTTGTTCGGCGACCACCGACACCCCGCACGGAACCAAACCCTCCCGCCGCCGCCTGAACTAGACACGAGGAGGAGATCCGGCATGTGGCGCAGTTACGAAGAAATCACCCCATGGGCCCCCCCGGCCGGCAGGAACAAGTCGCTACGAATCGGCGTATTGACCCATATCAAGTTCCCGGTGTGCCAGCCGTTTGCCGGTGGGCTGGAGGCCTTCACCCATGATGTCACGCTCGGGCTGCGGGCGCGTGGGCATGCCGTCACACTGTTCGCAAAAGCCGGGAGCGCGCCGGAGTTGGAAGCGGTGGCGGTGCCGGACGAGGAACAGTGTCGCCATCCCAGCCTGAGCAGCACTTATATAGCCGAGCATCATGCGTACCTCAAATTGATGCAACGCATCGATGACTACCGTTTCGATGTGATCTTCAACAACAGCCTGCACTACGTGCCCGTGACCATGGCCTCGTTGATTCGCACGCCGATGTTGACCGTGCTGCACACGCCGCCGTTTTTCGAAATGGTCAATGCGTTGCGCGGCGAGCGTCAGACCGGACGCTTCAGTACGCTGTCCCAGGCCAACGCGCGGCGCTGGACCGAGGTGGTCGGTCCGTGCGCGGTGATCCCCAATGGCATCGACCTGGACAGCTGGCGGCCCGCTGCGCAGGTGGGTGAGCATGCGCTATGGTTCGGGCGACTGGTACCTGACAAGGGCGCGCATCTGGCCATCGACGCGGCGCGCCTGGCGGGCATGCCCCTGCGCCTGGCGGGCCAGGCAGCGGACGAAGGCTATTTCAGGGAGCAGATCGAACCTCGGCTGGGGCCGGGCGTGGACTACCTCGGCCACTTGCAACGTTCAGAGCTGGCTGCGCAGTTGGCCAGTGCGGCGCTGGCGCTGGTGACCCCGTGCTGGGATGAGCCGTTCGGCCTGGTGGTGGCTGAAGCGCTGGCCTGCGGCACTCCGGTGGCGGCCTTTGATCGCGGGGCGATGGGCGATCTGCTCTGTGATGAGGTGGGCTGTCTGGTCCCGGCCAATGATGTGGCTGCTCTGGCTGCGGCGATCCCGCTCGCCCAAGGGAAGTCGCGACTGGCTTGCCGCAGGCGAGCCGAACACCTGTGGAGTCAGGCCCTGATGCTGGAGCGCTACGAGGCCTTGCTCATCGAGGTGGCATCCCAGCATGCCTGAGCCCCAGGTCGGTTATTACGTGCATCATCATGGCGCTGGCCATGCTGCCCGCGCGCTGTGTATCGCCCAGGCGCTGCAGGTGCCGGTGACGTTGATCGGTTCGCAATTGCCGCACTCCTTGCCTGATGGCGTGCACGGATTGCTGCTGCCGGGTGATACGGCCGATCCCATGCCTCATGTAGAACGCATCGATGGGCTGCATTATGCGCCGCTGGCCGTGCAGGGGCTGCGTGAGCGCATGGCCATGCTCGTCCAGTGGTTTTACCAGCACTGGCCCTGCGTGCTGGTCGTGGATGTCTCTGTGGAAGTGGCGCTGCTGGCGCGACTGTGCGGGGTGCCAGTGATCTATGTGCGCCAGCATGGCAGGCGTGATGATGCTGCCCATCGCCTCGCCTATGAAAGCGCCAGTGCGCTGCTGGCCCCTTGGCCGAAGCCGATGGAAGCCCCGACTACCGCGGCCTGGATACGTGACAAGACCGCCTATTGTGGCTGGCTCTCGCGCTTTGCCGGTGCGCCGCTGGCAACGCCGCGAGCCGGTCAGGCGTTGGTGATAAGTGGGCACGGTGGCACTGGGCTGTCCACGTCACTGCTGGCAGCCGTGGCGGCCCAGTGTCCGGAATGGCACTTTCGCGTGGCCGGTCCGTTGGCCCCGGGGACAGGGTTGCCCAATCTTGAATGGCTCGGGCGCTTGAACGATCCGCAGCAAGCCATGCGCGAGGCCGAAGTGGTGATCGGCAGTGCCAGTGACAGTCTGGTAGCCGAGGCCGCATCCCTGGGCTGTCGCTACATTGCCGTGGCCGAGGAGCGGCCGTTCGACGAGCAGCGCCTGCAAGCTCGGCGCCTGAATGCGTTGGAGGTGGCGCTGGGCCTGGAGCAGGGTTGGCCGCCAGCACCTGCGTGGCCGGCGTTGCTGGCGCGGGCGCAGCGCCTGGACCCTGGGCGCTGGTATGGCTGGGCGGATCCGGCGTCGGCCCGGCAGGCGGCGCAGTGGGTCGAGGCTACCCTGGATCGCTTGATCAGAACCCCAGGCGGTCAGCCTTCAGCGCCTGGGCCACTTGCGCCGCCGTCGGCGTCTGAATGATTTCCAGTCGTTCATCGTCCCAGTAGACCAGGCCGCGCTCGCGCAAGGCGTTCAACCAGCCCTCCATGGGCCAGACGTCCCAGCGGCGATGGAAGCGTCGAGCATTGGCGACGATGTCGGCGAAGTGGTTCAGCGGTGGATCGAAGGTAGGATGGTATTGATGAAATGCCAGGGCCGGGCTGTCGATCACGGGCACGCCCTGCTGACGCGCGCGAAAGGCAAAATCGGTGTCTTCTGCGCCGTACCCCCGGAACCCTTGGTCAAATCCGCCGATGGTTGTAAAGGTGCTGCCTTGGCAGGCGAAGTTCAGCGACCAGAACAGGTGGTGGGGCAAGGCGCTACCCGGTGCGGTGCGAAATGCGGCCAGCGGGTGTGCGATGCCTTGCTCCAGCAGCGTTGCCTCGGTCCAGTCCGAACGAGTGGCGCCTTCGGGCAGGTACCGCACCTGGCCCATGTGCAGAGCGTCGGGCTGCGCTGTCAGGCTGTTGCGGTAATCGGTCAACAGATTGCCGGCGGGGATGCAGTCAACGTCCAGGAACACCCAAGAAGCCAGCGGATCGAGGGTCGCCACGCTGTTGCGAGCCTTGGCCAGGGGCAAGCCGCCTATGCCATCCACCCGGCAGGAATGGATTGCAAAACGATGACTGACCCAGGCGCTGGGGGCTTCGTTCATGTGCACGATCCACAGTTCTTCCGGCGGCAGATTCGATGCCTCCAGGCCCTTGATCAGATTGGCCAGCTGCTGCTGGCGATCGTGGACCAGGGTGATGACCTTCATACCGTGCTCGCCAGGCCCAGCAGGTAACTGCCGAAACCACCCTGGGCGCGAAAGTCCACGCGAGCGCTGGTGCGCACACGCACCGAGCGGCTCCAGGCGATGCGCGCGCCCGACGCTTCAAGGGCGCGTACCAAGTGAACGTCTTCATGGCAGGCCAGCGCCGGAAAGCCACCGGCCAGCAGGTAGGCCGCGCTCGTCACGCCCAGGTTGGCGCCATGAATGTGGCTGTGGCCATCGCAGTCGGTGTAGCAGGCCTCGTAGCGGGCACGCACTTGCTGGTGGTGCAGGCCCCAGTCGTCCACCTCCACCACCCCGCAGACAGCATCGGCGTCATGGGCCAGTTGCGCCGCCAGCCAGTCGGTCGGGACCGTGGTGTCGGCGTCGGTGCAGGCCAGCCAACGCGCGCCGGCCTCGATCAATGCATGGGCGCCGGTGGCACGCGCCACGCCGACGCTACGGGCTTGCACTTCGATCACGGTGACGGCAAAGCCCTCGGCGATAGCCCGGGAGGCGTCCGAGCAGCTGTCCAGCACCACCACTATATGTACGTGTTCGTGGAGCAGCAGTGGATGGGCTGCGGCAGCGATCACGCTCTGCAAGCAGGCTTGCAGCGAAAGCTCTTCATTATGAGCAGGGATGACGACACCTATCATGGGTGCTCCTTGGGATCGGCAGTGGCGACGGGCGCAGGTGGACCGTACAGAGGGGGTCACGCCTTCGGCTCGGTGTGAAAGGTTGACTGGGCGGCTGTGGCAGCGTTTCGTTGATCCGACAGACTGTCATTTGAACAGAATGAAAAAAAAGCAGGGGGAAGGGTTGACCGGGTATTTCAATCCTGTATTATTCGCCTCCCGCAGACGAGCAGTTCAACACTGATCCAAGCGTAAGCTACTGAATTTAAACGAAAATTTAAGTAGCTTTTTAGGAAAAGGCGCTGTAAG
>NZ_JAAVUX010000027.1 GCF_018449655.1 Pseudomonas sp. dw_358 | reverse complement strand
CTTCTACAGGAGGCAGGAACGCATCAATCACACCTATCACAAATCGTTTAACCCCCCGTGAGGACTCGGCGACCGACGCTCCCCTAATCTGCAAGCCATGGCAGTCACGCACGTTTGAGGAGATCAGCATGTTTTCACGGCGCAATTTTCTGGTAGGCAGCTTGTTCGTGGGCGGCGGCCTCGGTGTGGCGGCGCTGACCACTGGCATACCGACGGCCTTTTCGGCCACCCCGTTGACGGACGACCCCACCCAGACCTTCCCGGTGGCCCATACCGAGGCCGAGTGGCATGCAATCCTTAACCCGCAGCAGTTCAAGGTCCTGCGCGAACAGGACACCGAGCGACCGTTCACCAGCCCACTGAACGACGAGCACCGTAATGGCACCTTTGCCTGCGCCGGCTGCAATCAGCCGGCCTTTGCCTCGGCGACCAAGTTCGACAGCCATACCGGCTGGCCGAGCTTTTGGGCGCCAATGGAGAATGCCGTGGGCATTCATCAGGACCGCTCGTTCGGGATGCTGCGCCAGGAGGTGCATTGCTCGCGCTGCGGCGGGCACTTGGGGCATGTGTTTGACGATGGGCCCAAGCCCACCGGTCTGCGCTATTGCATGAATGGTGTGGCGATGACGTTCACCGCTCAGGGCTGAAAAGGGTGAGCCCCCCATGGCCGGGCCATGAGGGGTGTGGTTGTCAGAAATCGTACGCGACCTTGGTGTACCACGACCCGCCACCGGGGTAGAACGGCGGGTTGCCGTACGGCGCCAGGCCGAGGCTGCTGTAGACCGCGTTCTTGTCCGGGCGTACATCCAGGATGTTGGAACCGCCCAGGCTCACCGTCAGGTGATCGAAGAAGGTGTAGGACACGTCCAGGTCAGTGATCCATTTGGCGCCGAAACTGCGGTCGCCCGAGGGGTTGACCGCCAGAGTCGACACCGAGCCATAACGGGTGGTGGTGAGGTTGGAGTTCCAGTTACCGACCTTCCAGTTGGCGCCGAGGATCCATTTGGTCTTGGGCGTGGCGTCGGTGAGGTCGCCTTCGCGGTTGCGGCCCACCAGCACCACCCCGGAACTGGCTAGGGAGGCGGGGGTGTCCTTGGCGTCCTGGATGGTGGTCTTGTTGTAGTTGAAGCCCAGGCTCCAGCGCACGTCGCCATATTGAGCAAATGGCGTGGTGTGGTCGGCCACCACGTCCAGCCCACGGGTGCGGGTGTCGAAGGCGTTGGTGTAGTAGTCGACCCAGGTGCCGGCGGCCACGCCCTGGGAGGCGAGGATGCTGTTGACCACGCCGTTGCCGTTGTCATAGATGGCGCTGGTCAGGGCGATGCGGTTCTGGATGTCCACCAGGTAGGCGTCGGCGGTGACGGCGGTCAATGGGTCGGGTTGCCAGGTCAGGCCAAGCCCTGCGTTCTGTGATTTCTCCGGTTTCAGGGCGCTGCCGCCCAGGGCTTTGGCCAGGCTGCTGTCGGCGGCGGTGAGGCGGGTGGTGGCCGGCACCACGTTGCCGTTGGCGTCGGTGTTCACTCGGCTGTCGGTGGTGGTGTAGCCGCCTTGGGTCAGGGACGGTGCGCGCACGCCGGTGCCCAAGGTGCCACGCACGGCCACGGTGTCGGTCAGCTTGTAGCGGCTGTTGAATTTCAGGCCCAGCTTGTCCCCCGAATAATCATCGAAGTGTTCCACACGCGCGGCCACGTCGGCGTACCAGCGGCTGGTCAGGTCAAAGCCCAGGTCCAGGTAGGTCGCGTAGGTGTTGCGGATGAGGTCGACTTCGTCCTGGGGCCGGATGATCACCGAGGCTTGCGCCCCGACCGCCGCAGGGTAGCTGCCGGCTTCGTAGGAGTCGGCCTCGCCGGCGAACGTGCTGAAACGCTCCCATTTGTGCTCGACCCCGGTGGACACGGTCACCGGCACGCCCAGGTTGAAGGGGTTTTCGAAGCGCCGGGTGAAGTCCAGGTTGTTGACCCACTGGTCCGAGCGGAAGGTGGCCAGGTTGCCGAAGTGGGTGGGCGAGGCGTCACCCAGTGACGGGTTGAGGTTCAGGTCGCTGGAGTAGTGCAGGGTGTCGCGGCCATAGCTGGTGCTCAGGTCATAACCCCAGCCGGCGACCTCGCCCTTGCCGCCGAAGACGAATTGGTAGTCGGTGTCCTTGAGGTTGTTGAGGGGGTAGTAGCCGTTCGGATAGATGTCGGGCACCGAGGCGGTGCCGTTGGGGAACCGGTAGTAGTTCTGGATGACGGCCTTGCGCTGGCCGTAGGTGCCGAAGGAGTAGAGCGTCACGTCGTTCAACGGCAGTTCGGCGTTGTAGCCCAGGTTGAAAGCCTTGAGCTCGGGGTCGCCGTTCTTGATCGCCACTCGGTCCCAGGACGCTTGCTTGATCGGGTCGTTGTAGGCTTTGACGGTGCTGTCGGCCTTGCCGTCCCATGAGGCGTAATCGCGTTTGCGGGCGTCGGCCGACAGGTGCAGGAAACCGCCGTCGCCGAGCTTGAAACCTTCATCGGCGGCGATCTTCTTGGTCGCACCCTGGCCTGAAAACAGCTTGCCGTAGCTGCTCTCGACATGGCCGCCGGAGTCCTGGGACTTGAGCACGATATTGACCACGCCGGCCACCGCGTCCGAGCCGTAGCGGGCGGCAGCAGCGTCCTTGAGCACCTCGATATGGTCCACGGAGCTGACCGGGATCATGTCGATGTCCACCACGTTGGCGCCGCTGTTGTCGATCGAACCACTCTGGATCGCCGCGCCGTCATGTCGGCGTTTGCCGTTGACCAGCACCAGGGTGTATTCCGGGCCCAACCCGCGAAAGCTCAGGGGGCGGGTGGTGGAGTTGTAGCCGGCGATGTTGCTGCCGAAGTTGAACGAAGGCAGCAGCTTGGCGATGGCTTCCGACAACTCGGCGCGGCCGGTGCGGGTCAGCGCTTCATTGCTGATGATGTCGATGGGCGCGGAGCTGTCGGTGATCGTGCGTTGCTGGGCACGTGCGGCGGTGGCACTGGTGGTGACCGTGACCGTCTTGAGCTGTGGATCGGCGCTGGTGCTGCTGTCGTCGGCATGAGCCAATCCGGCGCTGGCCAGGAGCACGGCGGTGGCCAGGGTCGACAGCGGGAAGGCCCGGGCAGGCCTGGACAAGTGGGTGAGTGGCATGGCGGGCGATATCCATTGAATCTGGTACTGGCCCGTGGTGTGGGTACAGGTTCCATTCCTGAAAATAGGGGTGATGACGGCAACCGTGCCGTCGTGCTGAAGGATCCTATTTGCATAACAAATGAAACGGAAAGTCTATTTTGGAATAAGTTTATTATCACTTTCAGGTATATTAATTCATTTCAAAATGACTGGATCAGATGTTGGCTTTCGCCCTCGGTCGGGCCGCCAGAGCAGCCAGGGGCCTTGGGCAACGGATGACCCGACTGGCCTTCGAGCACGAAGTTGGCGCGTTGCCGGACTACGGTATCGCGCAGCGCCTGGTAAATCCGGCTGCTGGCGCAGCTGGCCGGTGACCGGGAGCAATTGAAGTGGTGCTGTCCCCGGGACGCCTGGCGCGCGCCGGGGGCAACAGGGTGGGTCAGGCGACCGCTGGGCGGCGTGCGTACCAGCCGTAGGAGGCAATGATCGCGTAGCACACGGCCGGCACGGCCAGCGACAGGCTCAGGGTGCTCAGGTCCGCCGCAAACCCGGTCAGCGGTGGCACGATGGCGCCGCCGACGATGGCACAGCAGATCAGTCCCGAGCCTTGCGCGGCGCGCTTGCCCAGACCTTCACAGGCCAGGGAGAAGATGGTGGGGAACATCACCGAGTTGAACAGCCCGATGGCCAGAATCGACCACCCGGCTACAGCGCCGTGGTTGTTCGCTGCGCTGCCGATCAGCACGATGGCGATCAGGGCCGCGCAGGCCAGCACCTTGCCCGGTGCGAAGGCGCGCAGCAAGGCCGCACCGATGAAGCGCCCGACCATGGCACCGCCCCAGTAGAAAGCCACGTGCTTGCCGGCCAGCTGTGCGTCGAAGCCGAAGGTGGTCGGCTGTTCGAGAAAGTTGGTCAGCAGGCTGCCGATGGACACTTCCGCGCCCACGTAGCAGAAGATGCAGGCGGCGCCGAAGGCAAAGCGCGGCTGCTTGAGCAGGCTCAATGCCGACAGCGGGCTGGTGCGCTCGGTGACGGCATCGTTGGCGTTGGCGCTGGTGCCCGGCATGTGCTTGCGTTGCTGCCAGACCAGCACGGCGACGACGATCAGCGCCACGGCAATGCCGGCGTAGGTGTTGCTGATGACCTTGGCTTCTTCGGCCAGGTAGCTGGCCAGCGCCGAGCCGCTCAGGGTGGCGGGATCGACGTGGCTCAGCGAACCGAGAATCAGCATGGCGCCCAGGTAGGGGGCGATGGTGGTGCCCAGGGAGTTGAACGCCTGGGCGAAGGTCACCCGGCTGTGGGCCGTGTTCGGTGCCCCCAGCAGCGAGATCAGTGGGTTGGCCACCACCTGGACCACGGTCACGCCGATGGCCAGCACGAACAGCGCGATCAGGAAGGCACCGAACAGGCCCGCCAGCGCGGCGGGGATGAACAGCAGGCAGCCCACTGCCATGGTCAACAGGCCGACGGAGGCGGCGCGCATGTAGCCGATGCGGTTGATCAGCTGTGCGGCCGGGATCGAAATGATCGCGTAGGCGAGGAAGAACGCTGACTGCACCAGCATGGCCTGGGCGTAGCTGAGGCTGAAGAGGCTTTTGAGTTTCGGGATGAGGATGTCATTCAGGCTGGTCAGACCGCCGAAAATGAAAAACAACGCGAAAACGAACAAGCTTAAACGTTGGACGTTGGCGATACCTGGAGGGGATTGTTCTTGTGTTGCTGCAACGGTGCTATCCGTCATGGCCGCGTCCTGTGTTCTCTGGGAATGGTTTTGTTTTGTGATCAACGCCGAGACGACCGGCGCCGACATTCACATGCCTGAGCCGGAACATCTTGAGATGAACTGAAAGCCTGCGTGCATGAAAGTTCACCCGCCAAGATGAAGAAATGGCTCTAACTCGCGGTTTTTGGCAGTGCTAGGGATTGGGTGACCGGATGAGACGGCGGTTTTTGGTTTGAAGACACGAAAAAAAGTGGCTTAGTGCCAGTGTGGAAGCTCGATGGACCATACCCTTGCGAACAGGCTGTCCAGGTCACAAGCCTGAGGGTGACTCTGCAGGACCGAGCTGCTCGGGAAGAACAGTGCACGGTGCCTGTTCCCGAGCAAGCTCGGTCCTGCAGGAAAAGCCCGGCGCGGTGATCGTTGTGCTCAACTCGCCCGCTCGAGACTCGTCAGCAAATCCACAAACTGCATCGACAGCTTGTGCCGCGGCGCCAGATGAATCAGCGGCGTGCACACTTCGTGGGACTCCCTGACCTTCACCGTGCTGCCCAGATACACCGGGAGCACCGGTACGCCTTCGGCCAGCAGTTGGTCGATCAGGTGCTGGTGCAGGTGGGTGCGCTCGACGAACTGGTTGACCACCACCCCTTCGATGACCAGCGACTCGTTGTGGTCGGCCTGCAGTTCGTTGACGTTGGCTATCACGCTGTACAGCGCCTGCCGGGAAAAGGTGTCGCAGTCGAAGGGGATCAAGACTCGGTCGGCTGCGATCAAGGCGCTGAACGAGTAGAAGTTCAGGGCGGGAGGGGTGTCGATGTAGATCCGCTCATAGTCTTCGGAGAGTTCCACCATCAGCCGCCGCAGCTTGTTGATCTTGAACTTGGCCTCCAGCCGCGACTGCAACTGCGCCAGTTCCGGGCTGGCCGTGATCAGGTGCAGGTTGTCAAAGCGGGTAGGGGTGACATTAACCCGGCTTTTCTTGCTGCCCGACGTGCTGGCCAAGGTCTGTTTGAAGAAATCGGCGATGCCCACCGGCGCCTCGTCCGGGGCCAGGCCGGTGAGGTAGTGGGTCGAATTGCCCTGTGAGTCGAGGTCCACCAGCAGCGTTCGGTAGCCCTCGGCGGCACTGACAGCGGCAAGGTTGCAAGCGATGGTCGATTTGCCGACCCCGCCTTTCTGGTTGAACACGACACGACGCATGAGAAGGACAGACCGCTGGAAAAGGGCGGGCACCATAGCAGTCAAATATGACAGTTTTGCTATCGGCCGGATTTATTTCAGAAATCGGATTCGATACTTGCGGTCTGCATGAAACCCTTGATCCAGAGCCTTGCGGCGACTTTCCAATGCACCAAAACCGAGCTACTCTTGCGCACCAAAATCGAACACGGATGAGAAGATGGACGTCAAGATCGAAGTCAATGGCCAGGGCAATGGGTGCAAAGTGTGGCTAGGCGAGAGCGCGGTGTCGTTTCAGAACCTCGACGACGCCCAGGCCTATGTGGCCAAACTGCAAGAGCGCATCCGGGCCACGCCGGTCTCCTTCGTCCCCGATGCGCCGTCCGGCGCTCAGGGCGACAGCGCATTGAAAAAGACCTTCTGCAACGCCTGAGGCGGCTGCCCGAACGCCCTCAGGAACGCCTGACGCAAGCGCTCGCGATCACCGAAGCCGGTCTCCCGGGCAATCACTTCGATGGGGTGGCGGCTGGTCTCCATCAAGGCCCGCGCAGCTTCGACCCGCAACGCTTCGATCGCCTTGGCCGGGGTCTGCCCGGTTTCCTCGCGAAACACCCGGCTGAACTGCCGTGGGCTGAGCCGTGCGACCGCCGCCAGGGCTTCGACGGACAGGTCTTCGCGCAGGTTTTCCCGGGCGTAGGCCAAGGCCAGTTGCACGCGATCGGATTTGGGGTCCAGTTCCAGCAAGGTCGACAGTTGCGACTGTTCGCTGCCCCGGCGCTGGGCAATCACCAGTTTGCGCGCCACCTGCCGGGCGAGGTCGTGGCCCAGGTCGTTTTCCACCATGGCCAGCGCCAGGTCCACGCCGGCGCTCATGCCCGCCCCGGTCCATACCTGACCGTCGACCACGAACAGCTTGTCCTCTTCCAGCTCGATCTCGGGGTAGCGTTTGCGAAACGCCGGCGCATGCAGCCAGTGGGTGGTCACTCGCCGTCCTTCGAGCAGCCCGGCGTCAGCCAGCACGAAAACCCCCATGCACAGCGACACCACTCGCCGTGACTGCGCGGCGGCCGCACGTACGAGGTCCAGCAGGCTGGCCTCCGGCAAGCGGAACTCCAGGTAACCACTGACGATGGTCGAGTCGTAACCTTCCGGGCGCAAGGTGGTGGTGTTGACCGAAAAGCCCTGGGAGGACATCACCGCGCCGCCCGTTTCCGAGACCAGATGAAACCCATAGGCCTGCTCGCCACGCAGCAGGTTGGCGCACTCGAACACCGAGCCGATGGACAAAGCCAGGGATTGGAAACCGGGGTAAACGATCAGCGCGACGCTGTGCATGGGGGACTCCGCTTGCAATGCCCGCGATTGTCGGCGTTGCCGGGTAGGCTGGCAACGATCTTGTCGTCGGCCGGGCCATGGCCGGAATCCTTGCGGATACGACATTGTGGCAGTCGGCTGTGGCTCCTACCATTCACTTCAACGCACTAGACGACTGGTCTACTGGCAGGAGAGGCAGGATGGTCACCCACGACAGCAAGCACGCCAGACAACACATCCTCGCCGTCGCCCAGCAGATCGTCGGCAGGAAAGGTTTTTCCGCCGTAGGCCTAAATGAGGTGCTGCAGGCGGCGCAAGTGCCTAAAGGTTCGTTCTACCACTACTTCAGCTCCAAGGACGCGTTCGGTCAGGCGCTGCTGGAGGATTATTTCGAAAGCTACTCGGCCGATATGCAGCAGCTGTTCAGCAGCGATCAGCCGGAAAGCCGCAAGTTGCTCCTGTATTGGCAAAACTGGATCGCCAGCCAGACCGCCCCCGGCGACTGTGGCAAATGCCTGGCGGTCAAACTCGGCGCCGAAGTCGCGGACCTGTCTGAAGCCATGCGCCAGGCCCTTGAGCAAGGCACCTCACGGATCATCGCTTGCCTGGCGGCGGCGTTGGCCCGGGGCCAGGCACAGGGCAGCTTGAACCTCGATCAGCCGCCAGAGCCTCTGGCCGCGCAACTCTATGCCCTGTGGTTGGGCGCCAGTGTGATGGCCAAGATTTCCCGTACCGATACACCGCTTCACGAAGCCTTGGCGCTGACCCGTCAAGTGCTGGGCAGCGCGACTGCCACCCTTCAAATCAATGCTTGACCCAGACAGCCCAGAGGAAACAGCAATGAAAATATTGATGGTATTGACCTCCCACGACCAACTCGGCGACACCGGCCGCAAGACCGGTTTCTGGCTCGAAGAATTCGCCGCGCCGTATTACGCCTTCAAGGATGCCGGCGCCGACGTGGTGCTGGCCTCGCCGAAAGGTGGCCAGCCGCCGCTGGACCCCAAGAGCGATGAGCCGGACTTCCAGACCGCACTGACCCAGCGCTTCAAGGCCGACCCCGCCGCGCAGCAGGCGTTGGCCAGCACCGTGAAACTGGACAGCGTCAAGTCTGAACATTTCGACACCGTGTTCTACCCCGGTGGCCACGGCCCGCTGTGGGACCTGGCAGAGTCCAAGGTGTCCATTGCGCTGATCGAAGCCTTCGAGCGGGCCGGCAAGCCCATCGCCTTCGTCTGCCACGCGCCGGGCGTGCTGCGTCATGTCAAGGCTGCCGATGGCCAGCCGTTGGTCAAGGGGCGCCGCGTCAGTGGTTTCACCAACGCCGAAGAGGCGGGCGTGGGCCTGACCGATGTGGTGCCGTTCCTGGTCGAGGACGAGTTCCTGGCATTGGGTGCCCTCTACGAGAAAGGCCCGGACTGGCAACCGTTCGTGGTCGAAGACGGCCTGCTGATCACCGGGCAGAATCCGGCCAGCTCGGAGCCGGTGGCCCACGCGCTGCTCAAGCGCCTGGCGTGACCTGACCCCGCGATCTATGCCCTCGTGACAGTTGCTGTTCACTCATTCGAGGACGGTGTTGATCAGGAAGCAAGCGTCACTGCTGCGCCAGGACGGCACTCAGCAAGCCGGGAAAGCGGCTGTCCAGCACTTCCCGGCGCAACGAATTCATGTGCGTGGTGCCCACGCTGCGGGTGTGCACCAGGCCGGCATCGCGCAACACCCGAAAGTGATGGGACATGCTGGACTTGGGCCGGCCGCCGTCCAGTTCGCCGCACGTGGCTTCGGCGACGTCGGCCAGGCAGCGGACGATTTCCAGGCGCACAGGGTCGCTCAACGCATAAAGCAGGCGTTCAAGGCTGAAGTCGTCAGGGTCAGGATGAAGAAAGTTTCGCATACCGCGAATGATAACAAGGCTTTCGCTGATTACCATAGTTCGATTAAGATCGAACAATATTTTACGGTCATCACTGGAGTGCTCTTATGTCGGCCCTGTTCCAACCCTACACCCTCAAAGACGTGACCTTGCGCAACCGCATCGCCATTCCGCCGATGTGCCAATACCTCGCCGACGACGGCGTGGTCAACGACTGGCACCACGTGCACCTGGCCAGCATGGCCCGTGGCGGTGCCGGGCTGGTGGTGGTGGAAGCCACGGCGGTCGCCCCCGAGGGCCGTATCACCCCGGGCTGCGCCGGGATCTGGAACGATGCCCAGGCCCAGGCCTTTGTGCCCATGGTCAAGGCCATCAAGGCCGCCGGTTCCGTGCCGGGTATCCAGATTGCCCATGCCGGGCGCAAGGCCAGCGCCAACCGTCCCTGGGAAGGCGACGACCACATGGCCGCCTCCGACCCGCGCCACTGGGAAACCCTGGCACCGTCGGCCATCGCGTTCGGTGCCAACCTGCCCCAGGTGCCCCGTGCCATGAGCCTGGACGACATCGCCCGGGTCAAGCAGAACTTCGTCGATGCGGCGCGTCGGGCCCTTGAGGCCGGTTTCGAGTGGATCGAGCTGCATTTCGCCCACGGCTACCTGGCCCAGAGCTTTTTCTCCGAACACAGCAACCAGCGCACCGATGCCTACGGTGGCAGCTTCGATAACCGCAGCCGTTTCCTCCTGGAGACCCTGGCCGCCGTGCGCGAAGTCTGGCCCGAGCATCTGCCGCTGACCGCACGCTTTGGTGTGATCGAATACGACGGTCGTGATGAACAGACCTTGGCCGAGTCCATCGAGCTGGCGCGTCGCTTCAAGGCGGGCGGCCTGGACCTGCTGAGTGTCAGCGTCGGCTTCACCATCCCGGACACCAACATCCCGTGGGGGCCTGCGTTCATGGGCCCGATTGCCGAGCAGGTACGCCGCGAAGCCGGCCTGCCGGTGACGTCGGCCTGGGGCTTCGGCACCCCGCAATTGGCTGAAGACGCGGTCAAGTCCGGACAGCTGGACCTGGTCTCCGTGGGCCGCGCCCACCTGGCCGACCCGCACTGGACCTATTTCGCTGCCAAAGAGCTGGGCGTGGACAGAGCCTCGTGGACCTTGCCGGCGCCTTACGCTCACTGGCTTGAGCGGTATCGCTGAAGGCCGGATTCAAGCCTGAGGCCCAGCCTGTGCGCGATTCCAGGGTTGCCTGCGATGGCATCACTGCGCAATAGCGGCGGACCGGGTCGCAGCATCAGCCCTGCGGGTTCGGGTTTCAGGTCCCCAGGGTGTGATCCACCAGGCGCACGCTGTTGCGCCCGCCGCGCTTGGATTCATACAGTGCCGCGTCACCTCGTTCGAGCAGGTCCGCCAGGCTCTCTGGTGGCTGGTCGAACAGGTTCGCACCGACGCTCAAGGTCACCGCCTGCGGGGTCTCGAAGGCCTCGGCAGCGGCTTGGTGAAACTGCTCGCGCAGTGCGGTGCTCAAGGCGACGATGCGCTCGCTTGAGGCATTGCTCAACAAGATCACGAACTCGTCCCCACCCAAACGCGCCGCCAGCGCGCCTTCTGGCAGCCGCGCGCGGATGATTTCACTGAGCGCCACCAGAACCCGGTCCCCGGCCGAGTGGCCGTGCAGGTCGTTGACCGACTTGAAGTGGTCGATATCAATCAACAGCAAGGCGCCGGGTCGCGCGCTGGACACCTCCTCAAGCAGGCGCTGGGCGCGGTTTTCCAGTTCGCGGCGGTTGTACAGGGCGGTCAGCGGATCGCGGGCCGCCAGCCGGGCGATCTGCTGTTCACGCCGGTAGCGTTCGGTGCCGGTCATGGACAGGGCAATCAACATGATCGCCATGGACCCTTCGATCAACGATACCTGAATGATCTCGCCGCGAAAGGCCGTCAGGTCGATCAAACTGCCCGGCAACAGCGCCGGCAGCGTCTTGGCCATATAAAACAGCCCATGGGCCAGCAACACATAGCGCAATTGCACCGCGCCCACGCTCAGCGAGCGACCATGGGGCCGCAGCAGCAGGCTTGCCCTGAGGGTCAGCAGCGCCACCAGCAGCGAGTTGATCACCAGCAGGGTTCTGGACCAAGGCACGGGGCCCGGCAACAGCAACATTGTCAGCCACACCGCGAACACCAGGTACCAGGCCCGGGACAGCCGCGTCAGGGTGAACCGCGCCACGCCCCGCAGAAACAGCCAATGGGCGGTGACCAGCAGGCCGTTGGCAAACCAGATACCGATAAACAGCAGGCCGTTGCTGCGCAGCAGTGCCAGCAAGGAGCCGATGCTGATGGTGGCAAAGCCCGCACTCCAGCACAGCAACGGGGCTCCGCGCACGCTGCGCCACTCGACGGCCAGGTACAGCGCTGCTGCGGCCGCCAGGGCAATGGTGAGGATCAGCAGCGTAGGAGGGTCAAGCGCCATGGTCGGAGGGGTCTTCGCAGGTCAGTCAAAAACGCGATTGTAAGCGCCCGTTTGATTTTTTCGCAGCTGCCGCCGATCTTTAATCCATGTCGCTGTCCAAATAGCCACTGAAAAGCCGTGACCCGATGATCGGCTGAGTGTAAAAGTTCTGCCGCTACCATCTTGCGCGACTGGGGGTCGTTCTGGAACATCTTACCCGTGAGGAGCTAGAGGCCGAGGTCATGCGCCTACGCGCCGCCCTCGAACGTACCGCCATCGCCGACAGCGAGGTCCACCAGCGCGCCGTCGAGGAGACACGCGAGCGTTACCTCAGCCGCACCCGCAGCGCCGAAAATGCCCTGCGCCGCAGCGAAGCACGCTTCAGCAAGATCCTGGAGACCATCGAAGCAGCGTTCGCCATCGTCGAAGTCAAGTTCGACGCCGACGACCTGCCGGTGGACTACCGCTTCATCGAAGCCAACCCGGCGTTCGAGCAGCAGGCGGGGGTCAACCTGCGGGGCAAATGGGTCAGCGAATTTGCCCCGGACCTGGAGCAGTTCTGGTTCGACACCTACGGGCACGTGGCCAAGACCGGCGAGTCGGCCAACTTCGAAAACTACGCAAAGCACTTCGAGCGCTGGTTCGACGTGCGTGCCGTGCGGGTGGACGAACCGGCTGCGCGGCGCATCGCGATTTTCTTCAGTGACGTCACCGAGCGTCGCGCGGCCCAGGAGCGTCTGCGCATGAGCGAGGCGGTGGCCCGGGAAAACATCGAGCGGGTGCAGCTGGCGCTGGCAGCAGGGGCGATCATCGGCACCTGGCACTGGCACCTGCCCACTGATCGCTTCACCGTCGATGAGGCCTTTGCCCGGGTGTTCGACCTGGACCCGGCCCTGGGCCGCGAGGGCCTGAGCCTGGAACAGGTAGTCGCCACCGTGCATCCCGACGACAGTGCAGCGCTGATCACCGCCATCAACGAGGCGGTTACCCGAGGCGGCGCTTACTCCCACCAATACCGCGTGCGGCGCTCCGATGGTCGCTACTACTGGATCGAAGCCAACGGCCGCGTCGAGTTTGCCGAAGACGGGACGCCGCTGCGCTTTCCCGGCGTATTGATCGACGTCGAGGAGCGCCGCGTTGTCGAAGCCGAGCGCGACCGCGCCATTGCCGCCTTGCGCAGCCTCAATGACACCCTGGAGCAGCGCGTCAGCGAAGGCACGGCCGAACTGATGCGCGCTGAAGAACAGCTGCGTCAATCGCAGAAAATGGAAGCCGTGGGCCAGCTCACTGGCGGCCTGGCCCATGACTTCAACAACCTGTTGGCGGGGATTTCCGGTGCGCTGGAATTGATGAGCCATCGCATCGCCCAAGGACGTTTGCAGGACATCGACAAGTACATCGTCACCGCCCAGGGCGCGGCCCGGCGCGCGGCGGCATTGACCCACCGGCTGCTGGCGTTTTCCCGGCGCCAGACCCTGGACCCGCGACCCACCGACGTGAATCAGTTGATGGCCGGCATGACCGACCTGATCCAGCGCACGGTCGGCCCCAGTATCCACCTGCAGACGATACCCGCGCCTGGCCTGTGGCCGACCCGGGTCGACGCCAGCCAGTTGGAAAACGCCCTGCTCAACTTGTGCCTCAACGCCCGTGATGCCATGCCTGACGGTGGCAGTATCACCATTGCGACCGTCAATTGCTGGCTGGAGGCCGAGGCGGCCCGTGCACACGAACTGCCGGAAGGTGCCTATCTGGCCTTGTCGGTCACCGACACCGGTTCGGGCATGCCGCCGGACGTCATGGCCAAGGCCTTCGACCCATTTTTCACCACTAAACCCATTGGCCAGGGCACCGGCCTGGGCTTGTCGATGATCTATGGCTTTGCCCAGCAGTCAGGGGGGCAGGTGCGCATTCAGTCGCGCGAAGGCGAGGGCGCGACCCTGTCGATCTTCCTGCCCCGTTACCACGGCCAGGCGCCAGGCAGCGAAGGCGACCTGCATCCAAGCTCGGCGGTCCCGGCCAAGATCGGCGAAACCGTCCTGCTGGTGGACGACGAACCGACGGTGCGCATGTTGCTCACCGAAGTCCTGAGCGAGCTGGGTTACGCCGTGATCGAGGCCGCCGACAGCGTCGCCGGGCTCAAGGTGCTGCGCTCGAATGTGCGCATCGACCTGCTGATCACCGACGTCGGCCTGCCTGGCGGCATGAACGGCCGGCAGATGGCCGAAGCGGGGCGCGAGGTGCGGCCTCGACTCAAAACCCTGTTCATCACCGGCTACGCGGAAGCGGCGGTGATGGGCGAGGGCGATCTGGGGCCGGGAATGCAGGTGCTGACCAAGCCGTTTGCGGTGGATACGTTGGCGGCCAGGGTCAGCGAACTGGTGCGTGCGCAGCCTCAGGGCTGAGCCGCACCAGGGGTATCCACCGTAATCTCCACCGACATTCCCGGTCGCAGCCGATCAAACCAGTGCTGGTCCGCCGGGATATTGACCCGCACGCCGATCCGCTGCGGCACCTTGACGAAGTTGCCCGTGCCGTTGTCCGAGGTCACCGCGGAAAACTCCGAGCCGGTGGCCGGGGCGATGCGTTCCACCACGCCGTGGAAATCCTCGCCCGGCACGGCGTCGACGGAAAAGTGCGCACTCTGCCCCACGGCGATGCCATGGGTCTGGGCTTCTTTATAGTCGGCAATCACCCAACGCTCGGGGGACACCAGACTGAACAACGTGGTGCCGGAGCTGAGCAGCAAGCCCACATGGGCTTCGACCCGGCCCAGTTGCCCATCCGATGGCGCCCAGATTTTGGTCCGGGCCAGGTTGATGTTGGCAGAATCCAGTGCGGCCTTGGCCTGCTGGACCTTGGCAGCCAGGCCTTTGGCGGCCACTTGTTCCGAACGCACTGAGGCTTCGGCCACGCGCACGTTGGCCTGGGCTTCCCCCACCGAAGCCTTGGCTGTACGGAACGAACCCAGGTTGGTGTCGCGGCCCTGAACCGAGACGCCGCCGTCCGCCACCAGCGCCTGGGCGCGGCGCAAGTCGCCTTGGGTACGCTGGGCGTCAGCCATGGCGCTGGCCAGGGAAGCCTGGCGAGCGGCGAGGGTGGCCACCGCAGTGGCCTGGGACTGCACGTTGTTGTCCAGGTCGCTCTGCGCCGAGTCGACGTCCGCACGGGCCTGCTCGACGCTGGCCTGGTAGGTGGACGGATCGATCTCGGCCAATAGCTGCCCCTTGTGCACCCTTTCGTAGTCCTGCACATGGATCGCGATCAGCCGCCCCGAGACCTCCGGTGCCAGAGTCGTGACATAGCCGCGCACGTAGGCATTGTCGGTGTAGGGGCCGTTATCGCTGAACGGCGGCAGCCGCCAGATGTACAGCACCACCACCACGGCGATCACCGTCAGTACGGCAATGGCGGCAATCTGCAACAGGCCAGGCCGGGACGGCGCCCACACGTGGTCAGGATGATCGGGCTGCGCGGTAGCGGGTTCGGTCGCTTTGTTCAATGGGTTTTCTCTTCAGCTTGGGCTTGAGCGCGGTTCGTGTAGGCGGTGTAGAGGGCGGCGATCATCACCACGACCATGGCGGCCAGGGCGATGACCGTGACCAGCCGAAAGCTGTTCAGGTAGCCGATCACCGAGGCTTGTTGGCTGGCGGTACTGGACAGCGTGGACGAACTCCATTGTGCGATCACCGGGTTGGTCGCGGCGAAACGGTTATCGAAGCCGGCGATCGAGTATTTCTGGCTGACGAACTGGACGCTGCTGAGCAGCGCCGAGCCCACCACGCTGCCGAAATTCTGCGTGGCGGCGAACACCAGCACCGTGGGCACCAGCACCTCGGTGCCGCGCTTGAGCATCTGCGAAATGCAGAAGAACAGCGCAGGCCCGACAAACAGCGTGGTGCCGAAGCCGATCAGGCACTGGGAAATGATCAGGTCGTCGGGCCGTACCAGCTCATTGAAGGAGCAGGCGATCATTGCCCCCATGGCGATACAGCCCAGCGCCGCCATCATCTGGAACAGCAGCGATCTGGGGCTCAGGGTGCAGAGCATCACCAAGATGCCCACCACCATCGACAGCGCCACCATGGCGAACAGCGTGTGGTATTGATCGTTGTTCAGGCTGCGCAGAGACAGCAGACCGGGCACGCTGCTGCTCTGCACGCCGAGCGACAGGCGCTCCACCAGGGCGATGCCCATGAACGCGGCGATGTGCCCATTGGTCAGCCATTTGAGGTCGATCTCCGGGTGCGTGCGCCGGGATTCGATCAGCACCGCCAGGCCCAGGGTCAACGCACTGCCGATCAGCAGGTAGCCCAGAAACGGGGTCTCGGTCCACCAGTAGGTCTCGCCCGCAGCCAGGGCGCAGGCGAGCATGATGAAGCCGGCCAGCACCAGCGGCCCGGTGAGCAAGTCCAGGCGTTCGAAGACCTTGATGGTGTAGGTGCGCGGCAACGGGTTGAGGGCCAGCACGATGATTTGCAGCAGCGGCACCACGAGGATCAGCAGGTGCAACGTGGTGTTGCGGTCAGCCAGCAGGAAATCCACAGGCACTAGACGTGCCAGGGGCTGCGCCAATTGGACGCAGGCAATGGGCGTGGCCACGGCAAGAATTCGGCGGCTTTTGGGCAGCGCCGACATCATGTAGTAGACGCTGGCCGCCACCCCGGTGGAGGTGGAAAGACCGTTGGCGGCGCGGGCGAGGACGGCCGTGGTCAGACTGCCGAACACCGCATCGGCGGCTGCGGCAAGGACGTAGAGAATCAGCGAACCGAACAGCATCATCGGCAAACCGAGTTGCTGGCGGCCCTTGATCATGACGATGTTGGCGCTGGCGCCCACGCCCACGTAAGCGCCTATCAGCCAGACAGTATCGGCCGAATAGGACAAATAGCCCCCGGCGATCTGCGCCAGGTTGCCGGTCACCAGGCTGTTGCCAAAGATGCCCGAGATGCTCATGAAAATGGCCACCAGCACATAGCGAATGCGGCGTTGCAGCGCATGGGGCGGCAGATAGGGAGCGCCCGCTACATTGGGCCGTTCGCTCTCGGCAAACGGGTACTGGTTGTCTTCAACCTCTAGCACGAAGTGGTCCTGGCCCTGGTTAGATAGGGGGCTTAATTATCAGATAAATCGATTAAGCACTAATGAATATATTCAGTACTTACTATGGCTAAATAGATTGAACTTCCGTGCTTTTTTGCATGAGTCGATGGCCACCAAAAAAACGCGGCACGAAGCCTGCTTGCCTTTAACGCCTCTTTCGTCAGGTCTTGTTTCCCATGTCCGCCAGCCCCACCCGCCAGTACCTCGAACGCCTCGTCGCTTTTCCCAGCGTCACCCTCACGCCCAACGTGGCATTGATCGAATGGGTGCAAGGTCTTTTCCAGGCCCACGGCATCGACAGCACCCTGGTCCACAGTGATGACGGTACCCGTGCCAACCTGTTCGCCTCGGTCGGCCCCGCCGAGGTGCCCGGCGTGCTGCTCTCGGCCCACACTGATGTAGTGCCGGTGGAAGGGCAGGCGTGGACGCTGCCGCCGTTCGCCTGCACCGAGCGCGGCGGCCGCCTGTATGGCCGCGGCACCTGTGACATGAAGGGCTTTGTGGCCTGCGCGGTGACGGCCATGCTCGCGGCCGCCGACAAGCCGCTCCAGCGTCCGCTGCAACTGGCGCTGTCCTACGACGAGGAAATTGGCTGCGTCGGCGTGCGCCGTCTGCTTGACCTGCTGGAAGTGGCGCCGGTCAAGCCCATGGTCTGCGTGGTGGGCGAGCCGACGTCCATGCAGATTGCCACCGGGCACAAGGGCAAGGCGGCCTTGCGCGCGGCCTGCCATGGCGTGGAAGGGCATTCTTCCCTGGCGCCCCAGGCACTCAATGCCTTGCACCTGGCCTGTGATTTCATCGGCGATGTGCGCCAAATGCAGGCACGCCTGGCCCGAGACGGGGCACGGGACGACGCCTACGACGTGCCGTACACCACGCTGCACGTCGGCAAGCTCGAAGGCGGCAAGGCGCTGAACATCGTGCCCCACCTGGCGACCCTGGATTTCGAAATTCGCCACTTGGCCTGTGATGACCCGCTGCAATTGCTCGATGAACTGCAGGAGGGCGCCGCACGTCTGGTGGCCGAACAGCGCGAGCGCTTTCCCATGGCGAAGATCGAGGTCACGCAGGTCAACGCCTATCCGGGGCTGGACACCCACCCCACCAGCGCCGCGGTGCGCATGATCGAAGCGCTGCTGGCGCCGGACACGCGCAAGCTCAAGGTCGCGTTTGGCACCGAGGGCGGCCTGTTCGCCGGGCGCCTGGGAGTACCGGTGATGGTCTGCGGGCCGGGCTCCATCGAGCAGGCGCACAAGCCCGATGAGTATGTGGAACTGAGTCAGCTGGAGCTGTGCGATGCGTTTCTGGCGAAGTTGGTGCATTCGTTGACGGTGTGAAGCCCGCGATAGCCGTGACCCGGCTCTGTTAGACTTGCCCTCTTTACCCAGAGAGTGGCAACCCATGAGCGCACCGGTCCGTTTGACCCAATACAGCCACGGCGCGGGCTGCGGCTGCAAGATCTCGCCCCAGGTGCTGGAGGTGATTCTGGCCGGCAGTGGCGCGCAGAATCTCGACCCGCGCCTGTGGGTGGGCAATGCCTCGCGCGACGATGCGGCGGTGTACGCCATCGACGATGAGCGCGGCGTGGTGTCCACCACCGATTTCTTCATGCCCATCGTCGATGACCCCTACGATTTCGGCCGTATTGCGGCCACCAATGCCATCAGCGATATCTACGCCATGGGCGGCGACCCGATCATGGCCATCGCCATTCTCGGCTGGCCGGTCAACCTGCTGGCGCCGGAAATTGCCCGCGAAGTCATTCGCGGCGGTCGCGCGGTCTGCGATGCGGCGGGCATCCCCCTGGCAGGTGGACACTCCATCGACGCCCCCGAGCCGATCTTCGGCCTGGCGGTCACTGGCCTGGTGGAAAAGCGCTTCATGAAGCGCAACGACACCGCGACCCTGGGTTGCACCCTTTACCTGACCAAGCCCCTGGGCATCGGCATCCTCACCACCGCCGAGAAGAAGGGGCTGTTGCGCGATGCCGACCTGGGCGTTGCCTGCGAGCAGATGTGCACACTCAATACCGCCGGCAGCCGCTTCGGCAAACTGGAGGGCGTCACCGCGATGACTGACGTCACCGGTTTCGGCCTGCTGGGCCATCTGGTGGAAATGGCCGACGGCAGCCAACTGACCGCCCGCCTTGAGGCCGATGCCGTGCCGCGTCTGGCCAGTGTCGACCACTACATCGAGCAGGGGTGCATTCCCGGCGGCACCCTGCGCAATTTCCAGAGTTACGGCGAGCGCATCGGCCCGTTGAGCGAGGCGCAGCAAAACCTGCTGTGCGACCCACAGACCAGCGGTGGCCTGTTGGTGGCGGTCACCCCCGATGGCCAGGCGGCGTTCCTGCGCACGGCTGCCGAACTGGGCCTGGACCTCAAGCCCATCGGCACCCTGATCGAGCGACAGGCCTGCGCGGTCGAGGTGTTCTGATGCGCGACAACAGCGCCGACTTGCGGCAGATTTTTCTGGACGACATCCCGTTGATGGACGTTCGTGCACCGGTGGAATTCAACAAAGGCGCTTTTGCCCGCGCCCGCAACCTGCCGCTGATGAATGACGCCGAGCGCGAGGCGGTCGGCACGGCCTACAAGCAGCAGGGGCAGCAGGCGGCCATTGAACTGGGCCACCGACTGGTGTCCGGCGACGTCCAGCAGGCGCGTATCGACGCCTGGGTCGAGTTCGTTCGCCGCCAGCCCGAGGGCTATCTGTACTGCTTTCGCGGCGGCCTGCGGTCGCAGATCACTCAGCAGTGGCTCAAGGACGTTGCCGGTATCGTCTACCCCCGCGTGCTGGGCGGTTACAAGGCCATGCGCAGCTTCCTCATCGAAACCACCGAACAAGCGGCCGAGCAGTGCCCGCTGCTGTTGATTGGTGGCTTGACCGGCTCGGGCAAGACCGAGGTACTGGTCGAACTGGGCAACGGTGTGGATCTGGAGGGCCACGCCAACCATCGCGGCTCCAGCTTCGGCAAGCGCGTCAATGGCCAGCCCGGACAGATCGACTTCGAAAACGCCCTGGCCGTGGACATTCTCAAGAAGCGCGCGCGGGGTGCCGAGCACCTGGTGCTGGAAGATGAGGGCCGCGCCATCGGCAGCCGCGCCGTGCCGTTGGCGCTGTTCCGGCAGATGCAGGCCGCGCCGCTGGTGTGGCTGCAAGACCGTTTCGAGGACCGCGTCGCGCGTATTCTCAATGATTACGTGATCGACCTGTGCGCCGAGTTCGTCGCGGCCCACGGCGTGGAGGAAGGCCGGCAGGCGTTCGCTGAACGCCTGCGTCAGAGCCTGGCGAGCAATCTCAAGCGCCTGGGGGGTGAACGCTACCAGCGTCTGGCGGCGATCATGGACAGTGCGCTGGAGGTGCAGCTGGCCACCGGCAAGGTTGACGCTCACCGGCAATGGATCGAGATCTTGCTCGGCGAGTACTACGACCCGATGTACGCCTATCAGCAGGCGAGCAAGGCCGAGCGGATCGCGTTCAGCGGTGATCACGCTGCCGTCAGGGAATACCTGCAGCAACGTGCCTGACTCAGAGCAGCCAGGCCCCGACCGCGCCGCTGATGACGCCCACCAGCATGGTCAGCAGCGCCACCGTCGCCAGCACTCTTCGGTCAAAGGATTTGCGCAGCATCAACAGTGACGGCAGGCTGACGCTGGGCAGGGTCATCAGCAGCGCCACGGACGGGGCGAGGCCCAGGCCCAGGTTCATGAGGGTCTGCACGATAGGAATTTCCGCTGCCGTGGGGATCACGAACATGGTGCCGATGATCGCCAACGGTATCAGCAAGGCCCAGCCATCGCCCATGAGCCCGGCGCCATGGGGGAACAGCCAGACCCGCGCAGCGCCCAGGACCAGTACCGCCACGATGTAGATCGGAATGGTGGTCCAGAACAGTTGCCACAAGGTGCGCATCCAGCGCCCCAGCAGGCTGCCAGGATCAGTCTCGCCGGTGGCTTCGACGGCTTCCACAGCGGCTTCGGGAAGCGCCTCGGGCCGCGAGATGTGCTGGGCAAACAGCGAGACCCCGAGCACCAGCACGACCCCGGCCACCAGGCGCAGGGCGGTGAACTGCCAACCGAGCACGAAGCCCATGAAGATCAAGGTGGCTGGGTTGAGCACCGGGTTGGCGATCCAGAACGCCAGGGCCGCGCCCACCGACACCTTCTGCCGGCGCAACCCGGCCGCCACCGGCGCCGCGCAGCAGCTGCACATCATCCCCGGAAGGGCGAACAGGCCGCCGCGCAGGGTCGACCCAAAACCGGCCTTGCCGAACACCCGCAGCAACCAGTCGCGGGGGATCAGCACCTGCACCATGGAGCCGAGGATCACCGCCAGTACCGCCGCCTTCCAGATCGCCAGAAAATACACCTGGGCATAGGCCAGCGCCGCCATCAGAGGCGAGTCCGGGTGGTCATTGATGATCGAGCCGCCGATGCTGTGGCTGTCGGCGGCGACGAACGACTTGAGGTAATAAGGTGACCACTTGACATAGTACAGACCGATCACGGCCACCAGCACGAACAGCGCCGGCTTGTACCAGAAGGCCCAGGGGCGGGCAGGGGGATGCAAGGGTTGGCTGACCATGATGGCGTCCGTGGGGAAACGAACGCCTATGATACGTCATCGCACGTGACGCTGCGCTTCGAGCGCGCGCACGGTCTGGGCCGGCACCCAATAGCCCTGATCGTCCCGGCAGGCATGGGCGACAAAGCAGCTGATCGCTCCCGCCAGGCCCACCGCCGCCAGCCACCAGATGTGCCAGATCATGGCAAAGCCGAACAGGGTCAAGAGCGCGCTGATGATCAAGCCGGCCGAGGTGTTGCTGGGCATGTGGATGGCCTTGTAAACCGGCGTCGCGCGGGCCTGGCCGCTGCGCTTGGCCTCGGTAAACGCGTCGATACCGTCGACCTGCGGCAGCACCGCGAAGTTGTAGAATGCCGGCGGCGAGGCCGTCGACCACTCCAGTGTGCGGCCATTCCACGGATCGCCGCTCAGGTCCAGGTTGTCGCGGCGGTCACGCACGCTGACGTACAGCTGGATGAACTGGCAGGCGATGCCCAGCAGGATCAGCACCGCGCCGACCCAGGCGGCATGCAACCAAGGGGTCCAGTCCGGGTTATCGGTCTGGTTCAGGCGCCGGGTCATGCCCATGAAGCCCAGGGCATACAGCGGCATGAATGCACAGTAGAAACCCACCAGCCAGAATGTCACCGCCGCCTTGCCCCAGCCTTCATGCAGCTTGAAACCGAAGACCTTGGGGAACCAGAAGGTGAACCCGGCCAGGTAGCCGAACACGGCCCCGGCAATGATCACGTTGTGAAAGTGCGCCACCAGGAACAGGCTGTTGTGCAGCACGAAGTCGGCCCCGGGAATCGCCAGCAGTACGCCGGTCATGCCGCCGATGGAGAAGGTCACCAGAAAGCCCAGGGTCCACCACATCGGCGAGGTGAAGCGCAGGCGACCGCGATAGAGGGTGAACAGCCAATTGAACAGCTTGACGCCGGTGGGAATGGAAATGGTCATGGTCGCCAGGCCGAAGAAGGCGTTGACGCTGGCCCCCGAGCCCATGGTGAAGAAGTGGTGCAGCCAGACCATGAAGCCCAGGCAGGTAATCGCGCCGCTGGCGATGATCATCGAGGTATGGCCGAACAGCTTCTTGCCGCTAAAGGTCGACACCACTTCGGAAAACACACCGAAGGCCGGCAGCACCAGGATGTACACCTCCGGATGCCCCCAGGCCCAAAACAAGTTGACGTACATCATCGGGTTGCCGCCCAGCTCGTTGGTGAAGAAGTGAAAACCCAGGTAGCGGTCCAGGGTCAGCATGGCCAGCACCCCGGTAAGGATCGGGAACGAGCTGACAATCAGCACGTTGGCCCAGGTGCAGGTCCAGGTGAAAATCGGCATCTGCATCAGCTTCATACCCGGTGCGCGCATCTTTAGCACCGTCACCAGAAAGTTGATCCCGGTCAGGGTCGTGCCCAGCCCGGACAGCTGCAAGGCCCAGATGTAATAGTCAACGCCCACGCCGGGGCTGTACTGCAACCCGGATAGCGGTGGGTAGGCGACCCACCCGGTTTTGGCGAACTCACCGATGCCCAAGGACAGGTTGATCAGCACCACGCCGGCCACCAGCAGCCAGAAGCTCAAGGAATTGAGGAAGGGAAAGGCCACGTCCCGCGCACCGATCTGCAAGGGCAGCACCACGTTCATCAAACCGGTGAAAAACGGCATGGCCATGAAGATGATCATGATCACCCCGTGGGCGGTGAAGATCTGGTCGTAGTGCTCCGGCGGCAGGAACCCTGGCTGGCCGTCGGTGGCCACGGCCAGTTGCGTGCGCATCATCAAGGCATCGGCAAAGCCGCGCACCAGCATGACCATGGCCACGACGATATACATCACACCGATGCGCTTGTGGTCCACCGAGGTCAGCCATTCGCGCCACAGGTAGCCCCATTGGCGGTATTGGGTCAGGGCGCCGATGATCAGCAGGGCCAGCACTGCCACGCCGGCCAGGGTGATCATGATGATCGGTTCATGGTAGGGGATGGCCGACAGGCTCAGCTTTCCAAACATGGTGACTCCGGTTCAGGATTCTCAAGAGATCGTTCCCGACCGCGTCGGGGTCGCCATCATGAACCGGGGGCGCAGACAGTATCAGACTCAGATCAACGTGAAAAAACCGGATCAGATCATTCAGGCCCGAGTTGGCGCTGCAAGACCCGAGCGGGGATAATCCCCTCCTGACTCACTCCGTTCCTCAGCCAGTAGCCCGCCCAATGGATTTGCTCAACAGCCTTCGCGCCTTTGTCAGTGCGCCGGTCATGCACCGATTGGCATGAAAGGAGGGTCATTCGCACGGAGTGGATAAAGGCGGCGAACCGGCCGGATAGTGCGGCCCGGTGCACGGGCGTCAAATGATGGCAACCGTCATCCGCCCAGAGGTCCTCCCCATGACCCATAGAACGACCGCTCAATGGCAGCACTTCGTCGAAGGCTGCCTGGACTTTCGACCGGCCGAAGGCATCTACCGGGTCGACCGGGCGATGTTCACCGAGCCCGACCTGTTCGACCTGGAGATGGAACTGGTCTTCGAAAAGAACTGGATCTACGCCTGCCACGAAAGCCAGATCGCCAACCCCCACGACTTCATGACAATGCGCGCCGGCCGCCAGCCGATGATCATCACCCGCGACGGCGAGGGTCGGCTTAACGCCCTGATCAATGCCTGCCAGCATCGCGGCACCACCCTGACCCGGGTCGGCAAGGGCAACCAGTCGACCTTTACCTGCCCCTTCCATGCCTGGTGCTACAAAAGCGACGGGCGCCTGGTCAAGGTCAAGGCACCCGGCGAGTATTCCGAGGGCTTCGACAAGGCCACCCGAGGCCTGAAAAAGGCCCGCATCGAGAGCTACAAAGGCTTCGTCTTCATCAGCCTCGACGTGCAGGGCAGCGACAGCCTCAAGGACTTCCTCGGCGACGCCACCGTGTTCTTCGACATGATGGTGGCCCAATCACCCAGCGGTGAACTGGAGGTGCTGCCGGGCAAGTCGGCCTACACCTACGACGGCAACTGGAAGCTGCAGAACGAGAACGGCCTGGACGGTTACCACGTCAGCACCGTGCACTACAACTACGTGGCCACGGTGCAGCACCGCCAGCAGGTCAACAGCGACAAGGGCCTGAGCAACGCCGATACCCTGGACTACAGCAAGCTGGGCGCCGGCGACAAGGCCACCGACGACGGCTGGTTCTCCTTCCACAACGGCCACAGCCTGCTGTTCAGCGACATGCCCAACCCGGCCGTGCGTCCCGGCTATGCCAGCATCATGCCGCGCCTGGTCAGTGAGCACGGGCAGGGCAAGGCTGAGTGGATGATGCATCGCCTGCGCAACCTCAATATCTACCCCAGCCTGTTCTTCCTCGACCAGATCAGCTCGCAGCTGCGCATCATCCGCCCGCTGGCCTGGAACAAGACCGAGATCAACAGCTTCTGCCTGGGCGTGAAGGGCGAATCCGACGCCGACCGCGAGAACCGTATCCGTCAATTCGAGGATTTCTTCAACGTCTCCGGCCTCGGCACCCCCGACGACCTTGTCGAATTCCGCGAAGCCCAGCGCGGTTTCCAGGCGCGCCTTGAACGTTGGAGCGACATCTCCCGTGGCCACAGCCAATGGGTCGAAGGGCCCACCGCCAACAGCCAGGCCATCGGCATCTCGCCCGTGTTGACCGGCACCGAGTTCACCCACGAAGGCCTGTACGTCAATCAGCATGGCAACTGGCAGCGTTTTCTGCTCGAAGGCCTGGCCCGCAAGGCCGCCCACGAGCAAGCCCTTAACCTCAAGGAACTGTGATGATGAATGCCGAACTTCAGTACCGCGTCGAACAGTTCTTCTACCTACTGAGCGAGCACTGCGACAACCAGGATTGGGACGCCTACCTCGACCTGTTCAGCGAGGACAGCGAATTCCACCTGCCGCAGTGGGACTCCGAGCATGTCTACACCACAGACCCGAAGAAGGGCATGTCGCTGATCTACTATGCCAACCGCGGCGGCCTGGAAGACCGGGTGTTTCGCCTGCGCACCGGCAAGGCCGCGTCGGCGACGCCCTTGCCGCGTACGGTGCACCTGGTCAACAACCTGCGCCTGCAGGCGCTGCCGGACGGCGACCTGCAAGCGCGGGTCAACTGGCACACGCTGTTCCACCGCCTGCAGGTCAGCGAAGCGTTCTTCGGCTACGCCACCTACACCCTGAGAGCGGCAGGTGACAGCTGGAAGATCAGCCGCAAACACGTGGTGCTGCTCAACGACACCATCAATTCGGTGCTCGATTTCTACCATCTCTGATTGTCGGAACCGCCGCCCATGACCTACAAAGCCGCCCTCAGTTTTGCCGACGGCAAGACCCTGTTCTGCACCGTGCAGAAAAACGAACGGCTGCTGGACGCAGCGCTGCGCAGCGGCATCACCCTGCCGCTGGACTGCCGCGAAGGCGTCTGCGCCACCTGCCAGGGGCGCTGTGAAAGCGGCCTCTACACCCAGGACTACGTCGACGATGAAGCCCTGTCCGCGGCCGACCTGGCCCGGCACAAGGTGTTGAGCTGCCAGACCCGGTTGCTCTCGGATGCGGCGTTTTACTTCGACTACGACTCCACCCTGTGCAGCAAGGCCGAGCCTGGCCGCCACCGCGCGCGGGTCACGGCGCTGGAACGACCGTCGGCCCGCACCGCCATCCTCCATGTAAAGCTCGACGGCGAAGCGATCCTGGATTACCTGCCGGGGCAATATGCGCGGCTGCACATACCCGGTACCGAGCAGAGCCGTGCCTATTCGTTCGCCAACGCCTCGGGCACCGGCACCTTGCAGTTTCTCGTGCGGCTGCTGTCCGACGGGGTGATGAGCGACTACCTGCGCGAACGCTGCGAGGTGGGTGACCTGATCGAGTTCGAGGCGCCGCTGGGCACGTTTTACCTGCGCCATGTCGAGCGCCCGCTGGTAATGGTGGCGGGGGGTACGGGGTTGTCGGCGTTCCTCGGCATGCTCGATGAGCTGGCCGAGCAGGGCGGCTGCGGGCATCCGGTGCGGCTTTACCACGGTGTGCGCGACGTCGCCGACTTATGCGAGCTGGCGCGTATCGAGGACTACGCCCGGCGCATTACCGACTTCACTTTCGTGCCGGTGATCAGCCAGCCGGGAGCCGCCTGGGCAGGCCGGCGCGGCTACATCGCCGACCATCTGGATCAGGCAGCCGTGGGCGAACGTCCCTTTGATCTGTACGTGTGCGGGCCGCCGCCCATGGTGGAGTCGATCAAGGCCTGGCGGGAGGCTCAGGCCGCGCAAGATGCGCGGCTGTACTTCGAAAAATTCATCGAGAGCCATGCCTGACAGGGCGCGCTTGCCGGGCCAGGGTTTCGGAAGGGTATTCGCCGAAGGCCCGCTGGTAGTCGCCGGAAAACCGCCCCAGGTGGCTCAGGCCCCAGCTCAAGGCCACCTCGGTGACGTTGCTGCTGGCGCCGTCTTCCAGCAAGGTGCGGCGGGCCGCCTCCAGGCGCTTGTGCTTGAGCATCTGCATCGGCGTGCATTGGTAGTGCAGACGAAACCCTTCGAACAGCCTCGCCCGGCTGACCCCGGCGGCCTGGGCGATGTCGTCGGGGTTCAGGTCGTCGCGCAGGTGCTGCTCGATGAAGTGACGGGCGTTCTTCAGCGGCTGGGGAATGCGTCCCTGGCTGGCCTCGCGCAATTCGCTGGAGTAATTGTTCGGCTGGCTCACCAGCAGCGTCTTGATCAGGGTTGCTTCAAGGTCGCGGGCAATGCCGGGCTGGCGATAGAGGGCGTCGCTGAGGGTCAGTTCGCGCAAGTGAAAATCCACCAGCCGCCACCAGCCCGCGCTGCTGCCGCCGAGGGCGTCCATCAAAGGATCGAAGCGGATCGGCGTCGACAGGGGGCGCTGCAGCATCTGCTCGGCGACGCTGTTCATGGCCGCCACCGTGATCGCGATCTGGACCTTGCGGCAGTCGCCGGAAATGCTCAGTTGCTGGCTGTCCTCTGGGGCGATGATCAGCGCGCGGGTGCTGTCCGAGAGCAGGTCGCGGCCTGCGGTGCGCAGTTCCTGGCAGCCGCTGAGGGGCAGGCTCAGGCTGTAGCTGTTCAGGCGGTGTTGCGATTCCACCCCGACGGTAACGTCGGTGCCGTACTGGATGTGCCCCAAGGTGGTCGCCAGTGCGCCCAGGCGGTGCCCGCTGTGGGCAAAGGCGACCTGGCCCGGACGCCGGGCCTGCAACGAGTGGGGCCCGCAGATATCGCCCATCCAGTGCTGCGCAGCGGCCAGCGGCTGGCCGGCGGTGCGCATGTGGCAAAGGTTCATGGGGCTCTCCCGTTCAGGCTGTGCCGGGATCAAGCAAGCTTTGTGCCCGGCACTTCTTAAAAGGGAAAGTCGCGCTTGCCCATCTGGATCGTCACCCACTTCACCTCGCTCATTTCGTCCATGGACGCCTGACCGCCTTCGCGGCCAAAGCCGCTGCCTTGATTGCCGCCGAAGGCGATATGGGGCTCGTCGGAGATCGTCGTGTCATTGATGTGCACCATGCCGGCGGTGGAGCGGCGGGAGAAGTCCATGGCCTTTTGCAGGTCGTTGGTGACGATCGCCGCGCTCAGGCCGTACTGGGTGTCGTTGGCCAGCCGCAAGGCGTGTTCGTAGTCGCGGGCACGGTAGATCGAGGTCACCGGGCCGAAGGATTCTTCATCGTAGATGGCCATGTCCGGGCGGACGTCCACCAGCACGGTCGCGTCGAAGTAGGGGCCTCGATGGCTGCCCCCGGCCAGCAGCCGCGCGCCTTTGCCCAGGGCATCGTCCAGTTGCGCCAGGATGAACGCACACTGCTGCTCGCGAATCAGCGGGCCGATCACCGTGGCCGGGTCGCGCGGGTCACCGACCTTGATGGTGCCGGCCTTGGCGGCGAAGGCGGTGCAGAACCGCTCGTACAGCGCGTCTTCGACAATGATGCGCGAGTTGGCCATGCACACCTGGCCCTGGTGATAGAACACGCCGAAGGCGGCCGCGTCCACGGCGTAAGCCAACTCGGCATCGGCCAGCACCACCAGCGGGCTCTTGCCGCCCATCTCCAGGCAGACCTTCTTCATGTGCTTGCCCGCTTCGCTGGCAATCAGGCGCCCGACCTTGTTGGAGCCGGTGAAGGTCACCATGCGGATGCGCGGGTCGCTGACCAACCGCTCGCCGACGGTCTGCGCCGACCCCGGTATCACGTTGAACACCCCGGCAGGCAGGCCGGCCTGCTCGAATATCTCGGCAATGCGCAGACCGGTCAGGGGCGCGAGTTCCGATGGCTTGAGGATGAAGGTGTTGCCGGCAGCGAGGGCAAAGGCGATCTTTTTCATCGACAGCAGCAGCGGCGAGTTGAAGGGCGCAATCCCGGCGATCACCCCCAGTGGCTGACGGACCGTCATGCCGATCTGTCCCGGTGAGCAAGTCGGGAAGGTCTGGCCGTGGGCCTGACGGGTGCAGGCCGCCGCGCTGCGCAGGCAGGCTACGGCGTAGCTCACTTCCCACGGGGCCTTGAGCCAGGTCGAGCCGGTCTCTTCGATGAGCAGGTCGCGCAGCTCATCGGCACGGCCCTGGATGATATCGGCAGCCTTGAGCAACAACGCCTCGCGATCGCCCACCAGCCTCTGCGCCCAGCTCTCGCGCGCGGCGTAGGCGGCGGCGATGGCGTCTTCCACGTCAGCCGGGCTGGCTTGCGCCACCAGGGCGAAACATTGGCCGGTGGCCGGGTTGATGTCCTGATCGATCTGCCCGTCACTGCCCGGGCGCCATTGGCCGTTGATGTACAGGGGGTGGACGCGCAGGTCGGCGGCTTGCAGGGCAATGTTCATCGGCTGGGCTCGTGGATGGCTGGGATGCACGGGGCGATGCACGAACCGTACCGTCGGCTTTTACCCAGTGTTTGCGAAGCAGCGAAGGCGCGCAGTGCTCATATGAGGGGCATGCCACGCAATATGTGCTGTGATCGGGCGCATGGCCTTGCGCGTTTGATCGCCCCCGTTATACAGCCGCTGGAGCGCGGTGTGGCGGTGCGGTGCAATCGGCGCTTCGGCGGCGGCTTGATCGGCCGCTTGCAGAGCCTGCCACTGCCTGCCTGGGCAGGGCAGGTGCAGGTGGGCCGGTATTGACGCCGCAGCAGCGGGCCGAGTGGGTGGCGCTGGTGGGCTGAGACCTAGCGGGTGGCCAGTGCCAGCAAGACCAGCATGAGCAAGCCGATGTATACCCGTGCATGAAGCGTGTCTGAAATCTTCCCGGCAAGCGGCAGTGCCAGGCGCACGCCGACCCAGGCACCCAGGGTCAACAAGCCGAACGCTGGCAGGTAGATGAACCCGAGAAATCCTTGGCTCAGGCCCGTCGAATCGAGGTGGCCCGTGAGCGCATACATCAGCGAGCCGATCAGCGCCACGGGCAGGCTCAGCGGGTTCGCCAAGGCCGAAGACTGGGCCATGCTCAACCCTGCCCGGCGCAGCAGGGGGACCGTCATGACGCTGCCGCCCACCCCCAGCAGGGTGGCCACGGTGCCGATGGCGACGCCTTTGAGCGGTGATCCGCGCAGGGTTGTTCGGGGCTGGCCGGCTGGCTGTAGAAAGCCCTTGCGCAACAGGCAGTCGGCAATCGTGAGCCCTAGATAAACCATGAAGGCGATGCGGATGCCCTCGCTGCTCATCGCCTGCGCCAGGAGTGCCCCGAGCATCGCGCCCAGGGCAATGTAGCCGGCCAACGGCCAGAAATACCCAGCCACCCATCTGCCGGCCCGGTACTGTTTGCCACTGGCCAGCGACGCACTGATCAGCATCACGGCGGTGGAGGTGGCCACGGCTATCTGCATCGTCGCGTCATGGCCGGCGTTGCCTTGAACAGGGTTGCCGATCATCAGGTGATAGACCAGAGGCACCACGACAAAGCCGCCGCCAAAACCGAACAAGACCGTGGTCATCCCGCTCAGGCAGCCAAACGCTGCCAACATCCAGAGGCTCATACCGTATCATCCACCGCTCATTGTTGATCGAGCAGGCATCTTAATGACGTGCCCCCTGAGCGGCCTTGGCGTTCGCGCCAACTGTGTTTTCGTTTCGGCCAACGCCTCCTGGGTGAGCCACGATGCGCAACGCTAGCATCGCAACGCTGGACGCCACGCCCCGCGCCATGGTCGCCATTGCTACCGAGTACGATCACGGCCATCGCCTGGCGACTCACACCCACCGCCGCGCGCAATTGCTCTATGGCGCCACCGGCGTGATGCAGGTCACCACCGCGCTCGGCACTTGGGTGGTGCCGCCGCAACGCGCCGTCTGGATACCCGAGGGCGTGCCCCATGAGGTGCTGTTTCTCGGCGTCACTACCCACAGTCTGTACATCGAGCCTGACGACAGCCTGCAGATGGAAGGGCGATGCCGGGTGATCGAGGTCAGCCCGCTGATGCGTCATCTTCTTCAGGAGGCGGTGAGTCTGCCTTTGGAGTACGACCAGCAAGGTCGCGACGGCACGTTGGTCCAACTGCTGTTGCATGAAATTCAGCGGGCCCATGAACTGCCCCTGCACATTCCGATGCCGTCCCACGAGCGTTTGCTTGCCAGTTGTAAAAACTTCCTGGCGGCGCCGGACATCAACCGCACCGCCCGGCAGTGGGCGGACTCGCTGTTCATCAGCGAGCGCAGTTTCAATCGTCTGTTTCGGGAACAGACTGGCCTGAGTTTCGGCCAGTGGCGACAACGGGCCTGTGTGGTGCTGGCCCTGTCCCGGCTGGCGGGTGGGCAGCGTGTGACGCGCATTGCGCTGGACATGGGCTATGCCAGCCCGGCGGCGTTTGCGACGATGTTTCGACGGGTATTGGGGAAAGCGCCTTCGGCGTATTTCGGCGGTTGACGGGTGGAGCGTGGGCGAAGCGCCTTGGGCACGACGGCGTCACCGCGCAACATCAAACCGACCGCGTCGCGATGCAGGCAACGCGGTGTGGCGGTCATGCGCGGTGATGCCATCGCAGGCCAGCCTTGCTCCCACCGGGTGCAAGGCCAGCCCAGGCGCTTGCAGGCAACCCTGGATCTCCCGCCCTGATCATGCGCTACGGTGCCGGCGCCTCGTACTCGACCACCCCCGCCGCATGTCGCGCGGCCACGTAGCCAAAGGTCAGCGCCGGCCCCAGGTTGATCCCGCCTGACGGATAGAATCCGCCCATGACGCTGGCCATGTCGGTGCCTACGGCATACAGCCCGCCGATAGGGTGGCCGCTGGAGTCCAGCACCTGCGCGTGGCCGTTGGTCTTCAAACCGGCGAAGGTGCCGAAGCTGCCCGGGCGGACTTTCACCGCGTAGAACGGCCCGGTCTCGATGGGCGCGACGCAGGGATTGCCCCGGGTGATCAGCGGGTCGCCCATCTTGCGGTTGTAGGCGGTGCTGCCACGGCCAAATTCCGGGTCTTCGCCGTTGCGGGCGTGGCGGTTGAAGTTGTCCACGGTCTGCATCAGGTTGACGACATTGATGTCACAGGCGGCCGCCAGCGCCTGCAGGGTGTTGCCGGTTTTCAGGTAGCCGCTGCGGATGGCCGGGCCCACCGGCAGGGGAAAGGGCCGCGACATGCCCAGGCCGAAGCGGCGCTGGAAGCGGTGGTCGCAGATCAGCCAGGAGGCCACCTCCTCACCCTCGGGGGCGGCGGCGACCATGGCGGCGGTGTAGTCGTAGTAGCCGTCCGCTTCGTTGCAAAAGCGCTTGCCCGTAGACAGTACGCCGATGACGCCGGGCTTGCCGCGCTCGATGATGTGAGGGAAATGCCCGCTGCTGCCGTCGGCGTAGACCACCTGCGACACCGGTGCCCAGGCGGCGGGGGAGGCGACGTCGGTGTCCAGCACGCCACCGGCCGATTCGCCCAGGCGGATGCCATCGCCGGAGCAGGATGTGGGCGGCAAGGCCAGATGCTCTTCGCCAGTGGGCGTGCGCGGGAACAGCTGCTTGCGCCGTGCAAGGTCGTTGGGAAAGCCACCGGCGGCGAGCACCACGCCCTTGCTGGCGCGAATCTCGGTGAGGCCTTGGGGCGAGTCGACCCGGGCACCGATCACCCGGCCGTCGGCCTGCAATAGCTCCCGGGCCGGCGCCGATTCGATCAGCAGTACGCCCAGGTCTTCGGCCGACTTGGCCAGCCGTCCGGTCAGCGCCACGCCATTGACCAGGTGCATGGCACGGCCGTGCACGGCCAGGTCGCGCAAATGCAAAAGAAAGCGCTTGCTGACATGCAGGAAGGACTTGATCGAGCGCGTCATGCTCAGAAACGCACCCAGGTCGGCGCCGGCCATGATCGGCATGCCGAAGAATGAGGTCTCCTTCATGGTCTTGCGCATGCGTTTGATCAGGCGTCCCATTGCCCGGCCGTCGTAGGGCGCGGCGATGACCTGATGGCCCTGGGTCGCGGCGCCGGGCACCTTGTCGTGCATGTCGGGGATGGCGTTGCCGTCCGCCCATTGCAGCGCCGTGTGGTTCTCGAAGAAGGCGACCATGTGCGGGCCGTTGTCGAGGAAAGCGTCGACCCGTTCGGCGTTGTAGCGCTCGCCCAGCTGGTGCTTGAGGTACTGGCGCGGTTGTTGCGGGTCTTCATGGATGCCGGCCCGTTGCGCCAGAGGATTGCCCGGCACCCAGGCCCAGCCGCCGGACCAGGCGGTGGCGCCGCCGAAGGTCGGGTCTTTTTCCACCACTACCACGCGCAAGCCATGGAAGGCGGCGGTCACGGCCGCAGACAAGCCGGAGGCACCGGAACCGATCACCAGAAGGTCGCAGTCGATGACGCGGTTTCGTTGCTGAGCAATAGACAAGTCTTTTACCTGCGGGGTAGTGGGCATGGAGGTCGAAAAACATTCATTTTGGCAGTGGTTGCGAAAATATGGAACTTGGTTCTAAATAACGCAACCGTTTTTCACGCCGTCATTACTCCTCCAGCGAGCCCACCATGAGCGAACAGATCTTTTCCCTGGCAGCCCTGACCGTCCTCGAACTGTCGCCACCGGCCATGGTGGAAGCGGCCGCGCGAGCGGGTTACAGCCACGTCGGCCTGCGCCTGGAGCCGGCCACGGCCGAGGAGTATCACTTCCCGCTGATGGCCGACCTCGACCTGCGCCGCCAGACCCACAAGGCCTTGAGCGACACGGGGATCAAGGTGCTGGACATCGAGATCCTGCGCCTCAAGCCCCATACCCGTGTGCAGGATTTCAAGGCGTTTCTGGAAGTGGGCGCCGATTTCGGTGCTACTGAACTGCTGATCGCCGGCAATGACCCGGACGAAGCCAGGGTCACTGAAAATTTCGCCGAACTGTGCGACCTGGCCAAACCTTTTGGCATCTATCCCCACCTTGAGTTCATGCCCTGGACCGACTCGCCGAACCTCAGTCACGCCCTGCGCGTGGTGGGAAACGCTGGGCGCAGCAACGGTTGCGTGCTGGTGGATGCCTTTCACCTCAATCGTTCGCGTTCATCCCTGGACGAGCTGGCCGCTGCGGTCAAATCCAACCCGCAACGCTTTCGCTACGCGCAACTGTGTGACGTGGTCGGTCCGGTGCCCGACGACATGAGCGAGATCCTGCGCCAGGCGCGCAACGAGCGGCGTTTTCCTGGTGACGGCGACTGCGACCTGACCGGTCTGCTGCGCGCCTTGCCCCGGCAGATTCCTATCAGCCTCGAAGCGCCGACCCGTGAACAGCCGCCGCTGGATGGCTGCCAGCGTGCGCAGGTCGGTTTGCAGAAAATGCGCGCGGTGCTCGGTCAGGCATGACCCGCTCGCTCACGGCGCGGTGCTGACGACCTCGCCGGTGCGCGCCGCCTGGGCAATGGCTTCGACAATCAGCAGGTTACGCAGGCCGTCGCGCACACTCACCAGCGGCTGCGCCTGTCCACGGATCAGCGCGCAGAAATGCTCCAGTTGTACCTCCAACGGATCGCGCCGCTGCACGTCGGCAACGCTGCGGGCCATGGGCGTGAACCAGGAGCGGTCCTCGGCCCGCTCATGGATTTTCAGGCGCAGGGTGGGCACCGACAGCGAGCCTTTCTTGCCGCTGATCACATAGCAATCTTCGTCATCGTAGCTGGCGTAGTCGGGATTTTCCCGGGAAGTCTGCTCCCAGCTGCGGGCGCTGGCGGCGCTGTCCGACAGCAGAAAACTGCCCAGGGCACCGCTCTCGAAACGCAGACCGATACTCACCGTATCCTCCACCGCAAAGCCCCGCGCGGCACTGGACTGCATGGCCTGCACGGCGACGATCTCGCCGCACAGCGAGCGCAGGTTGCCGATCTCGTGGATCAGGTTGATCAGGATCGGGCCGCCACCCGCTTCCCGGCGCCACGGGGCGGCGTCGAAGTAGTCTGCCGGCTTGTAGAACAGCGCGCTGCCTTGCACGGCCACCAGGTCCCCCAGCAAGCCATCGCTGATGATCTGCCGGGCGCGGGCGAGAATCGGGCTGTGGGCGCGGTGATGGCCCACCAGCACCCGAGCCTTGTGTTGCTCGGCCACCTCGCACAGGCGCAGGCCCTCGGCGACGCTGTGGGCCACCGGTTTTTCCACCAGCACGGCGACGCCGGCCTCGATGCAGGCAATCGCCTGTGGCACATGCAACGGGTTGGGTGTGGCGAGGATCACGCCGTCGGGTTTGTGGTGGGTGAACAGTGCTTCGAGGGTCGCGTACTGCACCACCCCCAGGCGGGCCAGATAGTCGGGAGGGGCGGGAATCGGATCGACCACGGCGATCAGCTTGCAGAGGTCGCTGGCCTGCACCCGCTCGACATGATGGCGGCCGATGGCGCCGATACCGGCAATGGCGATGCTGACTGTGGACATGCAGGGCTCCTCGTTCTGTGGCCCTTCCCCGGAGGGTCGAGGCGATTTTATTCTAGTTATTTAGAACTTGGTTCCATTTATAAATCAAGTGTGATTTTTGGGCGGCTGGCGCGGGTTCTCGGCACAGAGGCAGGCGGTACGAAGAGGGGCAAGCCCGACGAGTGTCGGGCTTGCGTCGAATCAGGCGCCGAAGCCACCGTCGATGGTCAAGCTGGCTCCGGTGATATAGCCGGCCTTGGGGCTGGCGACAAAGGCCACCAGGTCGGCGATTTCTTCGGCCGTGCCATAACGGTCCAGGGCCATCAGGCCGAGCATGCCGGGGGCCATTTCGCCGTCGGCCGGGTTCATGTCGGTGTCCACCGGGCCTGGCTGGATATTGTTGACCGTGATACCGCGCGGGCCGAGGTCGCGGGCCATGCCTTTGACCAGGCCCACCAGCGCCGATTTGCTCATGGCGTAGGTGGCGCCGCCGGCGAAGGGCATGCGGTCGGCGTTGGTGCTGCTGATGTTGATGATGCGCCCGCCGTTGCCCATGTGCTTGAGGGCGGCCTGGCTGGCCACGAACACACTGCGCACATTGATCGCCAGGGTGCGGTCGAAATCCGCCAGGGCCAGTTCTTCCACCGAACCCAGGGCCAGCACGCCGGCATTGTTGACCAGAATGTCGACCGTGCCAAAGGTTTCGGCGGCATGGGCGACGGCCCGTTGTACGGCATCGGCGTCGACGCTGTCAGCCTGGATGGCCAGCGCCTTGCCGCCGGCGGCAATGATTTCGTTCTGCAGGGCTTCGGCCTTGCTGGCCGAGCTGACATAGGTGAAGGCCACGCTGGCGCCGTCGGCGGCCAGGCGCTTGACGATAGCGGCGCCGATGCCGCGTGAACCGCCTTGGACCAAGGCGACTTTGCCGGTGAGCGGGAGGGAAGTGGACATGATCTTTCTCCTGAAGGGGCAGGGCGGATCGCCCTGGGGTGATGGGAGTATCGGCTGTGGATTACCTCTCGAATAGACCCCGATAGGCAGTGTCTGTATAAACTCCTAGTTTATAATGAGCGGTGTCAAATCAATCGGAGTCGAGGGGCAGGCATGGAAACCTTTGGCAGTATAGAGAGCTTTATCCGCAGCGCCGAAGCGGGCAGCTTCGCCGAAGCGGCGCGGCGATTGAGCCTGACCCCTGCTGCCGTCGGCAAGAACGTTGCCGGTCTTGAAGCCCGCCTTGGGGTGCGCTTGTTCCTGCGCAGCACCCGACGCCTGACGTTGACCGAAGCCGGCCAGCGTTTTCTCGACGAAGTGGCCGGCAGCTTCGGCGTGATCCAGAACGCCGTGGCCAACCTGGCCAGCGCCGAGGGGCAACCAGCAGGCACCCTCAAGGTGAGCATGGGCCTGATGTTCGGGCGCTTGTACATCGTGCCGCTGCTGGGGGGCTTTCTCGGTCGGTACCCGGACATTGTCGCCGACTGGCATTTCGACAATCGTCAGGTGGACCTGATCGGGCAGGGCTTCGACGCGGCCATCGGCGGTGGCTTCGAGTTGCCGCCGGGAGTGGTGGCGCGACGGTTGGCGCCGGCCCATCGAGTGCTGGTGGCCGCGCCCGGGTACCTGAGTGGCCGGCCGGCGGTGCAGCATCCTGATGACCTGCGCACCGCCGAAGGTATCTTGATCCGTTCGCCACAGACCGGGCGGATCCGTCACTGGCCCCTCAGCCACAGCATCCTGGAACAATGCCCGCTGCGCCTGAAGACGCGCATGACCTTGAGCGATTCCGAAGCCGCCTGTGCGGCGGCGGAGCAGGGGCTGGGGATTGCCCTGGTCAGCCTGCCCTTCGCCTTGCCCTGGTTCGAGCGCCAAAGCCTGGTGCGGGTGTTGCCGGAATGGTACGTGGACGACGGCGATATCTCGCTGTACTACGCCGAGCACAAGCTGCTGCCGGGCAAGACCCGGGCATTTGTGGATTATGTGATCGAGCGGTTTCGGGAACAGGGGTTGATGCAGCGGTTCAGTGCGGTCCAGGGGCGGTCATGAAACCTCGGCCCACTCCCTCGACACCGCCCCACTCTAGGGTGTGAAATCCCCCTGACCCCTTTGCGCCAAGGAACCCCTTCATGCCCCACCACACCCCCGAGACCCTGCTCGAACAGCTGGACCAATGGCAAATCCCCTACGCTCAGACCCACCACGCCGCAGTCTTCACCTGCGCCGAAGCCGACCTGATCGACCTCGGCCTGCCGGGCCTGTCTGCCAAGAACCTGCTGGTCTGCGAAAGCGGCGGCACGCGTCCGACGCTCGTGCTGCTGCGTCCCGAACAACGCCTGGACCTCAAGGGCCTGTCCAGCCTCCTGGGCACCCGGCGCCTGCGCTTTGCCAGCCCCGACACCCTGTACGAACGCCTCGGCGTGACCCCCGGCGCGGTGTCGCTGCTGAGCCTGTGCAACGACCGCGAACGGCAGGTCCAGGTGGTCATCGACCAGCAACTGTGGGACGCCGAACACCTGCTGTGCCACCCGTTGGTGAACACCCGGACGGTGTCCCTTACTCAGGCTGGCGTGCGGGGGTTCTTGCAGGCGGCGGGGTATGAGGTGCGAGTGTTGGCGATGGACCTGGCCAGCGTCTGACAGGGGCCAGCAAGGGAGCGGAAAGACAACGGGAATGTAACAGGATGAATCAGGGTACCGACGCCTGCTGTTCCTTGAGCGCCCGGGCCTTGCCGAAAAAGTGATTGAAGCATTTGCCGAAATCGAATCGATCCTGGCTCAGGCACACCTGGTTGGTGGGCTGGAGGCGACTGCTCAACTGATCATCGCGCAGGGATTTGCTGGCGATGGTTGCGATCAGGCTGATGACGTTGGTGTTGAACACATCGTTGTGGTCCTTGATGAAGGTGGCGGGCACGCGAAACACCGCCATGGGCTCGTCCACGGTGCAGGGCAACTGCACCGGTCTGTCACTCGTGGCAGGCGGCGCACAATAGGAGCTGTGCTGCCAGGTGCCCAGGCCACTGGCCGAGGGCTGCGCGAGATCGGTCAGGCGGTCGGTCCAGAACGGCGCGTAATTGCCCACCGTGGTGTTGTCCAGTTGCGATTCATCCAGCACGTAGTCCCGATGGCCGTAGCGCCGGTGCAGGCCGACCTGGCTCCAGATCAGGTTGGTGCCGATGTCTTGGCCCAGGCGAAAGGGGGTGGTGGTGGCCATGTCCCCTTCCGAGCTGACGACATACAGCAGCCCCGGGATTTTCACGCCGGTGAGGCCCAGTTTCAGGCTGTTTTCCTTGAGGGCCAGGCCCTTGTCGGCTTCGATGGCCGGGTTGAGCAGGATCACGCCGTTGCCGAAGGATTTCACCTCCTGGCCGTATTGGGCCGACACCATGCGGTCCAGCAGCACGTTGTTGAGCGCCGACAACACCAGCGCGCCGCCAAAGCTGTGGCCGACGGTGAGCATGAGGTTTTTCGTGTCGCTGCGGTCGATGTGTTCCAGGTTCAGCAATAATTGGGTAACGCCGGCCCGGCCCACCTGTTCGGCGGTGGCCTTGCGGTCCCAGTAGGTCAGGGCTTCGCTTTGCAGGCCGTGCAGGGTCAGGCCGCGCCAGCCGACATAAACCCCCACCAGCTTGCGTGGGCCGAGGATATCGAGCTGAGCGATGGTTGCCAGCGCCTCGTTGAAGCTCTGGACGTTGGCATCGTCTTCGGCGGCGTTGTGGCGCCAGCCGTGGACGAAGACGATGATCGCCACACCATCGCTGTTGGCGTAGGTCTTGATCTGCGCCAGCAGGGCGTTGGTGCGCTCGGGATAGAAGTCGTTGCCACGCTCGGTGTATTCGACAAACCCGAGGTCGTAGCGTGGGTGCGTCTCGTAGAAGCCGACGCCGCAACCGCCTTTCTGCTCGGCCGGACAGCTGCGTTTGTCCAGGCTGCGAAACGGCGCGTTGGGGGTGCAGCCCGCGACCATCAGGAGGACGACGACCAAAAGTGTCTTCATGGCGAACGCCTCCAGGTGCGAGATCAGGCCATGGAGGGTATAGCCGAGGTCGCGGCGTAGTTCAAACCGTCGCCGGGGCCAAGGCCGAGCGGCGGGTGCGCAACAGCAGCAGGGCGGCAATGGCCAGGCTGGCAATGGCGATGGCCAACGCCGCGATGCCCCGGTTCAGGCCCCAGCCGTCGATCAGGTAACCGGTGATCACCGGAATGGCGCCGGCGGGGATGTACCCGCCCATGTTGAACACGGCGTTGGCCTGGGCGCGATGGTGTGCCGGTACCTGATCGGCGATCAGGGTCAGCCCGCCCAGTTGCCCCAGTCCCTGGCCGGCGCCTGCCAGCAACGCGGCCGCGATCAGCCAGGGCGCCGATTGGGCTTGCAGGGCCGCCCACACGGTGCCCATCGCCAGCAGCGTGGCCAGGCCGCTGACCCAGAACACGCGCCGGCTGCCCAGGCGCCTGGCGGCAAACTGCACCGCCACGGCAACGATGAACATCGCGAAGGCCATGGCGCCGCTGATCAATGGGCTGTTCACCCCGAGAAAGGTGGCGATCAGCTTCGGCCCCAAGGACAGGACAAAGGAAGTCGAGGTGATACCGGGGCCGAAAAAGGCCACGCCCAGGAGAACGATTCCCAGGTGTTCCCGTGCAACACGGGGCAGCCTTGGCGTGAAGCGTCCGTTGCCCAGCTTGTGGCTTTTCTGCTTGAGCAGCGCGAGCAGCGCCAGGCACAACACGCCGATTTCGATGTGGAAGACCGGTGGGATCGGCGTCGCCGAACAATGCGCGACGATCCCGGCCAGCAACGGCCCTGTGCCCGCCCCCGCGACCATGGCCACGGAGGCCATCAACGAGGCAAAGTGCTTTCGCGCCGGCGGCGCATGCTCCACCACATTGGCCATGCCGCCGGAGACCACCAGGCCCACCGAGATGCCGCTCAGCAGCCGGGCGAGCATCAGCATCGGCACGCTGGTGGCCACATCGAAGAGCACGGCGGCAATGATGGCCAGGCCCACACAGGGCAGCAGCAAGGCCTTGCGTCCGTAGTGATCGGACAGCTGCCCGGCCACGGTCAGGGTCAGCAGCAGGCCGAGGATGTAGCAGGCGAAGATCACCGTCAGCACCCCGGAGGTGAAACCCAGGGATTGCTGCCAAACGCCGTACAGGGGGGTCGCGGCGTTGGACAGCATGAAAATCGCGGTCACGATCCAGGCGCTGCGGTACACCGCCAGGGTGCCTTGTTCGGGAGAATGGGTGCTCATGGTCAGGTCTCTTGGGCGTCAATCAGGTTGCCGCTCACGGTAGGGAAATGTTCGGGTCGCGCCCATTGGCCATCGGTGAACACGGCATGTGAAAGAATTCACAAGCCCTCTTTGACGCTCTCCATGAGGAAGTCGAGCACCACGCGGATTTTCAGGGAATCGCGCAGGTCCTCGTGGAACGCCAACCAGACTTCCAGTTGCAGGGGTGACGGTACCAACTCCATGCGCACCAGCCCGTATTCCTGGCCGAGAAAGTCCGGCAGGTAAACGATCCCGGCCTGGCCCGCTGCCGCCAAGGCTTGCAGACGCAGGTCATTGCTCGTGACGGCGAGGGGTCGCCCGGCCAGATGCTGCAACAGCCACTGCTGCTGCGGCGAGTCCTCCTGGCTCTGGTCGTAGCCGATGAAGGCGTAGGCGTCGGGCTCGCACTGCTCAAGATAATCCGGATGCGCATACGCAAAGAAGTGCAGGTCGCCCAGGCGCCTGGCAACCACGCTGAGTTCCTGCGGGCGGCTGAATGCGATGGCGATGTCGGTTTCCTTGCGAGCCAGGGACGCCATGGATTTGGCCCCCACCAGGCGCAAGCGCAGGCGCGGGTGCCGCTGGCGCAAGGCCCCCAGGCGCCGAGCCAGCAGGGCACCGAGGTAGGCGGGCGGCGCCGAGACAATCACTTCGCCTTCCACCCGGCTGTCTTCGCCGGCGACGAAGCGCTCCAGCGCAAACGAGGCGGCTTCCATCTGCGCAGCGTATTCGCTGACCCGCAGGCCATCGGCGGTCAGCTGATAGACCCGGCCGCGACGGTCCACCAGTTTGAGGTTCAAGTCAGCTTCCAGCGCGGTGATGCGCCGCGCCACCGTGGCGTGCTCCACGCCCAGAACACGGGCAGCGGCGGCCAGCGAGCCCTCGCGTGCGAAGGCGCAAAAGAAACGCAGGCTATCCCAATCGAGCATGTCGGAACGTCTAGTGGTGGAGGGGGGCCAGCTTACACGATGCCTGCACTGAATCTATCACGCCCCAGTGCTGTGACAGGTCAGCCCGCCACCGGCGCCGATTGAGTCGAGGCGTGACGCCCGGACATCAGCACCAGGCCCAGCGCCATCAACGCCAGCACCCCGCCCACTGGCGCAATCGAGGCATAGCCCAGGCCTAGGCTCAGGGCGGCACCGCCAGCGGCGGCCCCCAGTGCGTTGCCCAGGTTGAACGCGCCGATGTTCACCGAGGAGGCCAGGGCCGGGGCATCGTGGGCTTCCTGCATGACTCGGGTCTGTACCGGTGCCGAAACGCCGAAGGTGGCGGCGCCCCACAGCAGCAGAGCAATGGTCGCCCCCGTCCCGGTAGTGGCCACCAGCGGAAAGACAAAGCTGACCACGGCCAGCATGCCGAGGAAGCCGATCAAGGTACCCTTGAGCGAGCGATCCGCCAGACGGCCGCTGATCGCGTTGCCCAGGGTGAAGCCGACGCCGATGGTCACCAGCATCGCGGTGACGAAGCCTGCCGAGGCCTGGGTCAGGTGCTGCAAGACCGAGGCGATGTAGGTGTACAGGGTGAACATCGACCCGGCGCTGAATGCGGTGGTCAACAAGGCATTGACCACCGCCGGCTGGGTCAGCACCCGCAGTTCGTTGCCTACATGGGGGCGCGGGTGGGTGTCACCGCGAGGCAGGCTGAAAAACAGCGCCAGCCCCGCTACCAGGCCCAACACGGAGATAGCGGCAAATGCCATCCGCCAGCCGATGGCATGTCCCAGCCAGGTGGCAGCGGGTACCCCGCCGATGTTCGCCACGGTCAGGCCCATGAACATGATCGATACCGCCGAGGCGCGTTTGTCCTTGGGCACCAGGCTGGCCGCGACAATCGCCCCCAGGCCAAAAAACGCGCCATGGGAAAGGCTGGTGACCAACCGCGCCGCCAGCAAGGTGTAATACCCCGGTGCCACGGCGGACATCAGGTTGCCCAAGGTAAACAGCGCCATCAACCCCACCAGCGCCGAGCGCCGACGCGAGGAACTGAGCAGCAAGGTGATCAGCGGTGCGCCTATCATCACGCCCACGGCGTAGGCGCTGATCAGCATGCCGGTGGCGGGAATCGAGGCGTCGACGCCCTGGGCAATGGAGGGCAGCAGCCCCATGGGGGCAAATTCGGTTACACCGATGGCAAAGGCACCCAGCGACAGCGCGAGCAGTTGAGATTTCATCAGGGTCACCTGGAACAGAGTCAGCGATGCCCCGAGAGTACTGAGCGGTAACCCTATTAGCAAGTAGCTTTTAGCTGTCGGTACGCCGCCAATGCCCGTCGCAGAGCAGTAGCGCGCAGGCATGGGCGGTCTCGGTGCGTTGCTCGGCGTCCATCGGATCGCGCGCCATCTGGTCGATCATGCCGACGAAACACTTGCCGATCAGGGTCGAGGAGATGTCCGAACGGAACAGGCCGATGGCTTGTTCCTTGGCAATATTGCGGCCGATCCAGGAGGCCAGCCCGGCCTTGGTCTGGGTGCAGCCCGGCGGCTGAAAGAAGCCGATCTGGGTAAGGTCGTTGTCTTCGGCGAGGAAATCGAAAAAGCGCAGGAAACTGCGGGCGACGCTTTTGAGCAGGTCCGGCTGGCTCATGGAAGTTTCGATGAGCAGGGTGCCGGTCAGGTCTTCGAGGCGTTTGCGAAACTCGCCGACCAGTTCTTCGTAGGCGGCTTCCTTGCTTTCGAAATAGGCGTAGAAGGTCGGCTGGCTGAGCCCGCTGGCCTGCACGATGTCACTGACCTTGGTGTTGTGAAAACCTCGCTGAGCGAATTCGGCTGCGGCGACCGCGCGTAAGCGCAGGTGCGTCTTTTCGCCTTTGGTCAGCAGCTGACCGGACGCTTTTTCTTGGTTTGACATGACAATACCTCTGCAGCGCTGCGTGGCGATGACCACGGCTGTTGACACACCGAGTTGAGATGAAGGCGGGACATGGTGCCTGCAGGCCAGTCTGCAGGCAAATATTACTCGGCAGTAGAGGCCGTCACGGCTCGCCGGTCCATGCCTGGTGTGTACAGCTGCCAGTTGTTGCGTCCCATTGCCTTGGCCACGTACAGGGCGATGTCGGACAACCGCAGCAGGTCAGTCGGCGAGGTGGCATCGGTGGGCGCTGCGGCCACGCCGATACTGACCCCCACGCCCAAGTGCTTGCCGGCGAGTGCCATGGGCCTGGCCACGCTGCGGCACAACGCTGTGCACAGCATCTGGATGTCCAGGTTGGCGCCGCTGACCACCAGCACGAACTCATCACCGCCCAGGCGTGCCACCAGGTCCGGTTCTCCCACCAGAGCGATCAGGCGGGTGGCGACTTCGCACAGCACAGCGTCGCCGATGGCATGGCCATGGACATCGTTGATGGGTTTGAAGAAGTCCAGGTCGAGGCTGATCAGGTACAACGGGGCATCGGCCGAAAGGCCGAGGCTCAAGGCTTGCTCCAGGTGTTGTTGCAGATAAGTGCGGTTGGCCAGACCCGTGAGCGGGTCATGCCGGGCCAGGTATTCGATGTGTTGCCGCGTGCGGTCGAACATCAATGCCGAACGCACAGCCGAGCGATAGAAATAGCGGGCGATGGCGCCGAAACTCAACATCACCAGCGCCAGAATCGGCAGTGCCGTGCGCAGCAACACGTCACCGGGGCCTTCGCCCTTCCAGCGCAATTGCAAGGTGCCGCCAGCGGCTCCCTGGCTGGAAAAGTAGCTATGGTCCGGCCCGGGCTGGCTGGTCATGAGCGCCTGAAGTTGTTCCAGCGCGTAGTTGTCCTGCCAGCGGAGCAGATGTGCCTGATCGATCACATCGACGAAGACCAGCAGTGACAGTTGCTCATTGGCCCTGTCGGCAGCGCCCACGGCCGGTTTGAGCACGGCGGCGTAGACCACGGCGGGTAGCCCGTCGACGGTATAGAAGCCATGACTGACGCGATCGGTATCATTGTCGGCCAGCCGGCGGGCGGCGCGGAACAGGGGCAACAGGTTACCGGTCACGTACTGATCGATCGCCACCTGGCGCCAGACTCCGCTGATCAAGGCGTAGCGGGTCAGGCCGTCGCTGGCGACGATGAAGGCGGCCTTGATGGGATAGGTCTGAAACAGCGTGGCGCCAAGGTTGTCGCGGGTGTAGGCCCAGTCCAGATCAATCGTGGCCCCGCCCAGGTGCAGGTAGGCATCATTCCAGAAGGCGTAATCGCGCAAAGCGCGTCCGATCAACTCTTGCTCGGCGCTCAAGGCCTTTTGCGCGTCGCTGATGCTGTGTTCCAGAAAGCGCTGATTCTCGCTGCTGGCGATGTACATGAGCGCGCCGATCGCGGCAATGAACAGCAATACCATGAGCGTGGCAAGGCCCAGCATCGAACGGCGAGCTGCCTGAAGGTGAGAACGTGGCTTGAGCAGGGCGACCATGGGATTCAGCCGTTGGATTATGAAGGCTGTATCGGCTTGGCCAGGGCAATCTGGACGGTACGCGACCGGCGGTTGTCAGCGCGCCGCCGGCTTGTGGCGACGGCAACGTTCGGAGCAGTAGCGCACCTGGTCCCAGCTGCGTGCCCACTTCTTGCGCCAGCTGAAGGGCAGGCCGCAGACCGCGCAGGTCTTGACCGCCAGCTCGGCTTTTTTCATATCGGCGCCCCTTTCATAACGGCTCGTTGGCATCCAGCCGAGCCAACAGTGTCTGCCCGCGCTCCCACAAGGCCTGCTGTTTGGGCTCGGGCATGCGCGCCAGGTTCTTGTAGACCATCGCCAGCCGCTGATTGCGGCCCAGGGTGTTGCGGTGGCGCATGAGGAAATGCCAATACAGCGCGTTGAACGGGCAGGCGTCCTCGGTGGTGCTTTCGCTGACCTTGTAGGCACAGTCGCGGCAGTAATCGGACATGCGCTTGATGTACTGGCCGCTGGCGCAATAGGGTTTGGACCCCAGGTAGCCGCCATCGGCGTGCATGACCATGCCCAGCGTATTAGGCAGTTCGACCCAGTCGAAGGCGTCCATGTAGATGGCCAGGTACCACTCGCAGATGTCTCTCGGGACAATGCCGGCCAGCAGGGCGAAATTGCCGGTCACCATGAGCCGCTGAATGTGATGGGCATAGGCGTGTTTCAGGCTCTGGCCGATGGCCTGGCGCATGCAGTTCATGCGGGTGTCGCCGGTCCAGTAGAATTCGGGCAGGGCCCGTGTGTTGCCGAACAGGTTACCCTGGGCGTAGTCGGGCATCTTCAGCCAGTACACCCCGCGCACGTACTCGCGCCAGCCGATAAGTTGGCGGATGAAGCCCTCGGCGGCGTTCAGCGGCACGGTGCCCGACCAGTAGGCCGCTTCCACATCGCTGCACAGTTGGCGCAGGTCCAGCAGGCCGATGTTCAGCGCGGCGCTGATACGGGCGTGGAACAGGTACGGCTCGTCACTGGCCATGGCGTCCTGATAGTCGCCGAAAGCCGCCAGGCCGTAGTCCAGAAACGCGGCCCATAGTTGCTGGGCATCCCCATGGGTGACGGGGTAGTCGAAGGTTGTCAGGGCGCCGTAGTGATCGGTGAAGCGCTCGGCCACCAGTGCCAGCACCCGCTGGGTGATGGCGTCGTTGGCAAAGTGCAGCGGGTAGGACGCAGTGATCTTCTTGGGCAGCGGCTTGCGGTTGTCCGCGTCGAAGTTCCAGCTGCCGCCCACCGGCGTGCCGTCACCGTTGAGCAACAGGCCGCTCTTGCGGCGCATCTCGCGGTAGAAAAACTCCATGCGCAGCTGCTTCTTGTCGGCCGCCCAACGCTGGAAGCCTTCGCGGCTGCACAGGAAACGCGTGTCGGCATGCCACTGAATCGGCACGCCGCTGTCTTTCAGCGACTGTTCCAGCCGCCAGTCACCGCACTCGGTCAGGTGCACTTCGCCGGGACCGAGCAAGGCCTGCCAACGTAGCAGTTCGCCGGGGACGCTGGCGCTGTTATCCGCGTCATCCAGCTCGACGTAGTGCACCTCGACGCCGCGCTGGCGCAAGGCCTCGGCAAAGTGGCGCATGGCGCTGAAGATCAGCGCGATCTTCTGCGGATGATGCGGTACATGGCGGGCTTCTTCCATGACCTCCACCAGCAGGACCCGGTCGCGGCTGGGGTCCAGGCCCTCTAGCGAAGCCAGGTCAAAGGACAACTGATCACCGAGGACCAGGCACAGCCGCCGAACATCGGCCATCGAGCAGGCCTCCTGTTTAATCACTAAAACTTGTACTGATGGTAAGGTTTTGTATAAGTTTTTCCCAGTGCTTTGATTTTCATCTTGCGGTCGAGGGCCAGACGGCCACTTCAGCGGGCGGTTCAGGTAAGGTTGGCCTTGCCCTTGAAACCGCCACTGGAGAGATTCCGGCCCATGTCAGATCGTCAAGTCATCATCCCTGCATCAATGAACAAGACCCCCGAGGAAATCAGCTACGCACCGGCGGTCAAGGTCGGCAATATGCTGTTCTGCGCCGGTCAGATCGGCCGTACGGTGGACCGCGTGATTCTCGAAGACCCGGAGCAGCAGTTCGTCGCCGCCTGGGAAAACCTGCGGGACGTGCTGCAAGCCGGTGGCTGCACTTTCGAGGACGTGGTGGACATGACCACCTATCATGTCGATCTGGCGACCCACATGGACCTGTTCCTGGAGGTCAAGAACCGTATTTTCCCCCGTGGCCTTAGCACCTGGACCTGTATCGGCGTGCACTCGCTGGCATACCCGGCCTTGTTGGTGGAGATCAAATGCACGGCGGTACAGCGCTCACGCTGAGTCGCCCCCCATTGAAGGACGCTTTGATGAACCGTGATATCCCTCTGATTCTGATCACCGGCGGCAGTCGTGGCGTCGGCGCGGCCACCGCCCGTCTGGCCGCCGAGCAAGGTTATGACGTGGCCATCAGCTTCGTCTCGGACGAGGCGGCCGCCCTGGCGGTGGTGGCCGACGTGCGGGCACGGGGGCGCCAAGGCCTGGCGGTGCGCGCCGACAGTGCCGACCCTCAGCAGGTGCTGCATTTGTTCGCCGAAATCGACCGGGCCTTCGGGCGCATCGACGTGCTGGTGAACAACGCCGGCGTGTTGGCATTGCAATCACGTCTGGAGGACCTTGAGTTCGAGCGGATGCAGCGCATCTTCGCCGTCAACGCCATCGGCCCGATCCTCTGCGCCCAGCAGGCTATCAAGCGCATGTCGACGCGTCACAACGGGCGCGGCGGCTCGATCGTCAATATCTCTTCGGCGTCGGCCCGGCTCGGCAGCCCCGGCGAGTACATTGACTACGCCGCCTCCAAGGGCGCGCTGGAAACCTTTACCACGGGCCTGGCCAAGGAAGTGGCTCGCGAAGGCATCCGCGTCAACGGCCTGCGCCCCGGGCACATCTACACCGAGATGCACGCCAGTGGCGGCGAGCCGGGGCGGGTGGACCGGGTCAGAGAATCCATTCCCATGGGCCGCGGTGGCCAGCCCGAGGAAGTGGCGCGAGGAATCCTCTGGCTGGCGGGTCCCGAAGCGTCATTCGTGACGGGGACTTTTCTGGATGTGACAGGCGGCAAATAAGCCCCCCTCACACCGCCTCTTGAAAATCCATCTCCGGCGGCTGGCGGCGAAAGCCTCCGGTCAACCACGCCAGGTACACGCAACCCACCGCCAGCCAGCCGACCCCGAGCATGATCGCCAGGTGATCGAGACTGATCATCAGCCAGAGGTCTGCGACCAATCCGATCAACGGGAACAGGAGAAACAATACCCACGCGCGCACGCCGCGTTTTTCGCCGCCGATCCAGTAGTGGAAGATCACCGACAGGTTGACCAGGCTGAAGGCCAGAAAGGCGCCGAAGTTGATGAACGAGGTGGAGGTAGTCACGTCGAGCTTGAGCGCGAGCAAGGCCACCACCGCGCACAGCACGATGCTGTTGATCGGTGTGCCAAAGCGGTCGCTCAGGGTACCGAAGAAGCTTTTCGGCAGCACGCCGTCTCGTCCCATGGCGTACAGCAGGCGAGAACCGCTGGCCTGGGCCGACAGCCCCGAGGCAAACTGGCCGACGATCAGGCCCACCAGGAACAGGCTGACAAACAGGTCGCCACCGATGTTGCGGGCGATTTCATAGGCCGCCGAATCGACGCTGTCAAATTGCGACGAAGGGTGCGCCAACTGCACGAAGTAGGATACGCCCACGAAGATCAAACCACCGATCAAGGTGATCAGCATGATCGCTCGTGGAATGGTGCGGCGGGGGTCACGGGTTTCTTCGGTCAGGGTGCTGACCGCATCGAAGCCCAGGAACGAATAGCAGGCAATGGCCGCACCGCTCATGATCATCGGCATCTGCATCTTGCCGTCGAAAAATGGCGCCAGAGTCCACAGCGGTTTGCTGGCGTCACCGCCGATGTAATGAATACACAGCACCACGAACGCCACCAGCACCAGCGCCTGGACCACCATCAGCAAGGCGTTGACGGTGTTGGCCAGTTTCAGCCCGACCACGTTGATCAGCGTGGTGATGACGATAAAAGCCAGCACCCACACCGGTTGTGGTATCGACGGGAATGCCGTGCCCAGGTAGGCGGCGCCGATCAGCCAGATGGCCATGGGCAGGAACAGGTAGTCGAGCAGCACTGCCCAGCCGGCGAGGAAGCCCAGCTTCGGGCTGATGGCCTTGCGCACATAGCTGTAGGCGGAGCCAGCCACGGGAAAGGCCGCCGCCATGCGCCCGTAGCTCAGCGCCGTGAAAAACATCGCCACCAGCGCGGCCAGGTACGCCGCCGGCACCATGCCGTTGGTGCTCTGAGCGAGAATGCCGAAGGTACCCAGCACGATGATGGGGGTCATGTAGGCGATGCCAAACAGCACCACCGAGCCCAATGAAAGGGTGCGTTGCAAGCGAGCCATGAGCAAATACTCCGAATTTATAGGTGTTATGGCAGAGAAAAGTTCGGCAGTGAAAGCGCGTTTCTTATAGAGGGACAGCCCGTCTCTGGGGACGGATCGGTCGATTACGGGTGGTTCGGGATCAGCAGCTCGCGGCGGCCATCGGCGTGTTCCAGCACGTCTCCCGGCAGACGCAGGCGCTGGTCATCCAGGTAGCGATAGTCACGGCGCGCGGCAGCCAGTTGTGTCAGGTCCAGCTCGACACTGAAGCAGCGTTCTTCGCGGCCGGCCTCTTCGAGCAGGCTGCCGAAAGGGTCGACCAGGGCGCTGCCGCCGGCGAATACCAGGTCGCCATCGCCGCTGCCGACGCGATTGACCATCAGGGCGAATGCCTGATTTTCCTGGGCGCGGGCCATGATCGCGGTGCGGTGGGTGGGGCCATAAGGGTCCATGTTGCCGTTGGTGACGATGATCAGGTCGGCACCCAGCTGCGCCAGGGCGCGGGCCGATTCAGGGAATTCGATGTCGTAGCAGATCAACAGGCCGACCCGCAGGCCTTGCCACTCACAGGTAACGTAGCGATCACCGGCGCTGAACACGCCACGGTCCGAGGCCCACAGATGGGTCTTGCGGTAGCGCAGGGCGATGCCTTCAGGGGTGATCAACAGGGTGGTGTTGAAGTATTGGCCGGCGTCCACCTCGGCAAAGCCGATGACCACGGACACTTGATGGCTGCGCGCGGCGTCCATCACCGCCTGCACAGTCGGCCCGTCAAGGGGTTCGGCCACGCCGGCGACGGTATCGCTGGAGGGAAAACCCATCAGGTGGGTCTCCGGAAACACGATCAGCGTGGTGCCGTGGGCGCGCCTGGCAATGACCTGCAACGCCCGTTGCAGGTTATGGGCGGTGCCGTTGTCGAGGCCTTCCAGCTGCGCGAGTTCAACCTTCATGGGGTGTCCTTATGAGTAAAATCACTGGCCTGAGGATCGGCTCTGCGGGCAGTATGCGCAGGCATAGTTGTAACTGGGTATTACGCAGCTGTAGTAACCCTATCGGAGTAGTGGATGACGGACGCACTGCAAGCCATTGCCTGGCACCGCTCGGTGGGCCAGTTGATCGAATCCCTGGACAAACCCAACTTCTGGGCGCAGCTGCTGCGCCTGGTGAACCAGTACGTGGACTTCGATAGCTGGGTGGTGTTGCAATTCAGCACGCGGCAGCGGCCCGTGGTGTTTGCCGAATCTCCGGGGGAGGATGGCAGCCTCGATCAGCTGTTTCAGGATTACCTCAAAGGGATCTACCTCCTTGATCCGTTCTACATTGCCAGCCGCGAGCAGTCGCAGTCCGGGCTGTACCCGTTGCGCGACGTCGCCCCCGAGCACTTCGAGCTGACCGAGTACTACCAGCGTTACTTCCGCTTGAACGTGGTGGCCGATGAAATTCAGTTCAACTGCCAAATCGACGCCGATCGCACCCTGTGCCTATCCTTGGGCTCGACCCGGCCCTTTGGCCCGGAGCAGGTGGCGCTGTTGTCGTTGATCGAGCCCTGGGTGGTGGCGCTGCTGCGCCAACGCTTGCCCCATGAGCGTGCCGAAACGATGCATGACGATGATCGGGTGCCTGCGGCCGCCGCATCGAGCGACTGGCGCAGCCAGCTGGAAGCCTCGGTGCAGCAGAACCGCGGCGCCCAGTTGACCGGGCGCGAGCTGGACGTGGGGCGCTTGATGCTCAGTGGCTGCTCCAGCAAGGAAATCGCCCGCAAGCTGGACATCTCCGCCGAGACCGTGCGGGTGCACAAGCGGCACATGTACAGCAAGCTGGGGATCCGCTCGCAGTCGGAGCTGTTTTCGATCTTTTTGCAGGCGCAGGGTGGCTGAGCCCCTCGCCATAGAGCGTGCTATGGCCGCTTGACCGGCACCGGCAAGCTCACCAGCCCCACATACTCGTCCCAGAACTTTTTCTGATTCACGCCAAACACCAGCGTGGCTTTCTGCGTGCCCACGGGAGGGTTCTTCTTGTAGGCCAGCGCACGGCCGTAGTCCGGGCCGAACTGAGTGTCGACATCGACCCACTCCTGACGCGATTCGGTGACGATCCCCGGGTCGACCAGAAACAGCGCCGGCAGGCTGTCCCAGGTGAAACTGTGATAGCCCGGATCCTTGTCGAACAGGGGCTGGAACTGATGCTTGTAGAGGTCGGCAATGGCCCCGGGGTGGGCAATCACGCGCTTGTACACCGAGGCATCGAAGGTGACCTTTTCACACACGTCGTTGGGAAAGATCACGTGCTCGATGGGCGAGCGCAGGACGATCTTCGCCGCTTCCGGATCGAACCAGAAGTTGAACTCGGCCGCCGGCGTGGTATTGCCTGGAATTTCCATCGCACCGCCCATGTACACGATGCGCTTGATCAGCGGCACGATGTCCGGCGCCATGCGAATCGCCGTGGCCAGGTTGGTCAGGGGGCCGGTGGCCAGCAGCGTCACTTCATGGGGGTTGGCCCGCACGCTGTCGACGATGAACTGCGCGGCGGGTTCCTTGCGCAGCGGGGTATGGCTGGCCAGCCCGTCAGGCGGCGCCTTGAGTTGATTGGCCGAGGTGGGCCGCGGTGCCTGGAACGCCCCGGCATAGCCTGAGCCGAACAGCGCCTTTTCCTGAGGGTAGGTGGTGACGTTGTGAAGCAGCGGATAGGCCGCGCCGGAGTAGACGCCGATGTCCTTTTCCACGCCCATGCGCTCCACGGCCTTGAGCGCCTCGACCTGCTCCTGATCCACCCACTCGTTGCCACTGACCAGGGTCATGCCCAGCAGCTCGATACGTTTCTGGGCGTGCAACTGGGCCAGCATGATGAAGGCCTGGCCATCGTCGTCGAGGACGTTGAAATCGGTGTCGAAGATGACCTTTTCAGCGGCGCTTGCCGACGCGGCGGCCAGCACCAATGCACTGAACAGCGCGCATTTTTTCCAGACGTTGTGCATGGAACCTTCCTTGTTTGCGGGGATGCGTTTCGTACAGAGCCTAGGGGCTGAGCACAGGGTCATATTGATGCTGGATGCGTGCCAACTGGCCCGACTGGCGCAGTTGTTCCAGGGCACGGGACCAGGCCGCGACCACCTTGTCATCGGAGTCGCGGCTGAAAGCGATGTACAGGGAGGAGCGGTAAAGCTCGACCGGTATCCGGCGCAAGGTGCCGGGAGGCACTTGCAGTTGGCGACTGTAATAGGCCACGCCCGTGGCGGTGTCGCCGACGATGATGTCGGTACGCCGGGCCAAAAGCATCCGGTACAGCTGCAGGTTGCTGCTGGCGCTCTTGTCCAGGTTGGTGAAGCCCTGTGCCTGCAAGACCTGAGGGATCAGGCCGTCCTGGCGGGTGGTGATCTGCGCGGCCTGACGCAGCTGCTCCAGGGTGTTGACCGAGGGCTGGCCGTGGCCGAGTTGATAGGGGTAGATGGACTCTTCCACGATCGGCCCGACCCACTTGTACAAGGGTTCGCGCTGTGGCGTGCGGAACATGGAGTACATGATGGTCTTGGGACGCGTGTCGAGGGCACGGGTGGTGCGCATGCTGGGCATGAGCAGCATGTCGAAATGATCGCCGGTCAACGCCATGATCGCGCGGACGATGTCGGTGGTGATGCCGGTGAGCTGGTGGTTTTCCTCGTAGTTGTACGGGGCCCATTCTTCGGTGACGACCTGGTATTGCTCGGCTGCGGCTGGGCCGCAGAGCAGTCCAAGCCATAGACAGAGAAAGGCTGAGGTCAGGGTCGAAGGTCTCAAATGGTCCGCCTGATGTGCGAGGGCAACACCAGTATAGACACAGGATGGCGCGCGATGGCGTCATCACGCCACTGTGCTCAAAGCGCCGCACACACCGACTTCACCACGGTGTCATTGCTGATCGCCTCGGCCCCTTGCTCGCAGCCAGACCCCCCAGGAACTGACGGGCTGCGCGGGTGAGCAGGGACAGAGCAGGGTGAATCCCTCATGTAGAAACTCCCGTACGGGCAGGGGTGGATCTGAGATCTTCGGTCGTCAAGCCGTAAGCGCTGCGCAGAATCTGGCCAGCCCGTTCGCCGATGATGACGGTGGGCGCCATGGTGTTGCCGGTGGTGATCTGCGGCATGATCGAGGCGTCGGCGATGCGCAGCCCGTCGATGCCATAGACCTTGAGGTGGGCGTCGACCACCGACTGTTCATCGCGGCCCATGGGCGCCGTGCAGCTTTCATGGAAGTAGGTGCCGGCGGCGTTGCGGATGAAGTTCTCCATGTCGGCGCCGCGCAGGTTGCCGGGCATCACTTCACGTTTGCGAAAGGGGGCCAGGCCCGCCGAATTGCCGATGTCGCGGCACATTTCAACGCAGCGCAGCATGGCGCGCATGTCGCTGTCGGTGCTGAGGAAGTTGGCGTCGATCAACGGTGCATCGGCCGGGTTGGCGCTGGCCAGGCGCACCTGGCCGCGGCTGTCGGGGCGGGCCAGGCCGGGGGCGAGGGTCCAGGCCGAGGCGGTGCTCACCGGCAGGTCGTACTGGGTGGCGGTGACCTCGCTGGCGAACGGGCACTCTTCGAGCACCGGCATCAGGTCAGGGGTCTTGAGTGACGCATCGCTCTTGGCGTAGAAGATGAATTCGGCGGCGTTGTTGCGCGGCGGCTCCGGAACGATGTATTCCCAGACGCAACCGGCCAGCAGGATGTGGTCCTGAAAGTTCTTGCCCACCCCTGGCAGGTGCTGGACCACGGGAATGCCGTGGCGCTGCAGTTCGGCTTCGTCGCCGATCCCCGAGAGCATCAGCACCTTGGGCGTGTTCATCGCGCCCAGGGAGAGAATCACCTCGCTGCCGGCACGCACCTGGTAGCGCTGGCCGCGGCGGGTGAAGGCGACGCCGACAGCACGTTTGCCTTCGAGGATCAGCCTGTCGACTTCGGCGCACAGCAACACGTCCAGGTTGGGCCGGCCCAGATAGGGGTGCAGGTAGGTGGCGGCCATGGACACCCGCTGGTTGCCGTCCTGCACCAGCACGCTGGGCAGGCCGCAGCCGCCATTGCCTTCCATGGCGGCGCCGTTGATGTCCTCTACATAGGGAATACCCAGGGCGCTGGCGGCTTCGATCAGGGCCGGGACCAAGGGGACGGGGTTGTCCGGTTGCAGGATGTTCAGCAGCCCGCCGGTGCCACGCCGCAGCGGGTCGGCAGGGCCGTGCCAGTCTTCGATCTGGCGGTAGATGGCCAGTACCGATTCGTAGTTCCAGGCCGCGTCGCCGCTGACGTCGGCCCACAGGTCGAAGTCGTGCTTGTGGCCCCGCGCCCAGATCGAGCCGTTGATGCTGGAACCGCCGCCCAGCACCTTGCCCATGGGCAGCGGCGGGGTCCGGCCATTAAGGCTGGCTGAGGGCTGGGCCTTGTAGCACCAGTCCCGCGAGGTGCCGATGTTCCACATCCACTGGGTCGAGTCCAGTACCTGGGGGACCCGGTCGCTGCCCCCGGCTTCGAGCAGCAACACCGTGACGTCGGGGTCTTCGGCCAGGCGCCGGGCCACCACGCAGCCGGCCGCGCCACCGCCGCAGACAATGAAGTCGTACTGCGGACGGATCGATTCACTGAGGATTTCGCGATCAGGCTTCAAGTGTTCAAGAGAGCTGTACATGCATGACTCCAGAAAGGTCAGGTTGATTTCCGACAGCGTTGGCTCGGGGGTGCAGGGCAACCCGGTCACCGAACCGGTGCAAGGGCCTGTCGAGTCACTCCAGCGCAGGGCGGAGATAGGGGGTATGGCACCTATCTCTGCACGGGCTGTTCCACTTTTTGCAGGTGGCTTGAAGATTATGGGTATCTGGTTGATTGGTATCGATTAAAAAATAGGGGTGGGGCTGTGAAGCCGGTCTGGATCGGCCTGCCGAGTGCCTTGATTTGGGTCAATGGGTCGCGTTGACTCGGCCAGTCTGGGCTGCGGTGGGCAGGGGCGGGCTTGATTCCCCGGCGGGTTTGCCGGAGGGTGGCGCACCGACAATCGCCTTCATAAAGGATCAGGACGATGCTCAATGGACAGTGCCTCTGCGGGGCCGTGATGTTTTCTCTGGCTCAAGCACCCGCCACCTTCTATCGCTGCCATTGCTCGTTATGCCGCCGACAAACCGGCACGGGCCACAACTGCGCGACGATCGTTGCCCAGGCGCAATTTCAATGGACAGCGGGGCAAAGCGAGATCGGCAGCTGGCAAAAGCCTAGCGGCTACCGCAATGATTTCTGCCGACAGTGTGGTTCGACGGTGCCTAACGCCTTGCGCGGTACGGCGTTTGTCTGGGTACCGCTGGGGCTGCTGGATGATGTGGGGGGCATGACCTGTGTCGGGGATTTCTCCCTGAATGACGCGATGCCCTGGGACACGGTGCGTGGAAGGCATGGCTTCGACAGGCCGGTGCAGTCGCTGGAGGGCTTGTTGGGGCTCATTCTCACGACCCCAGGGAGCGACGCGCGCAATGGGGTGTGCCCCGATCGCGAGGGGGAAAGCATTTGAAAAATTCAGGCCTATCCTGATCAACTTTGGGAATTTTCCTACAGACCGCAGCTTGCCCACCTCCTTACGCTTCGGCTTCCAGTTGATTCGCACGGAAGCCGTACCTTATGTTCACTGCGTCACCGGTCTTTTTCGACCCCACTCGCCACAAGCTCGAGATCGATGAGGTGGCAGCGCCCCTCGATGTCCTCGTATTCGAGGGCCGGCACCACCTG
>NZ_JAAVUX010000026.1 GCF_018449655.1 Pseudomonas sp. dw_358 | reverse complement strand
AACAGCACAGCCAGAGCAACAGCGCCGCCGTGATCCCGGCCGCGATCCGCTGTTGATCTGGCTGTTGATCTTGATTGTCCGCGCCCTCAGCTGGCCGAACGGAACAGCGCGGGCATCACTGCGTAACACGGATTCGCTCACTTGAATTCGGGTCGCCATGACGATCTCAGAGTTGCTACTGAAATGCGGCTAGCTTATCCGGCATCTCCAGGGTGGCCGAAGGCCCCTTTCGCTTTTACAGCGACTCCCTTTTGGCTGCGGCGGGGGCTATCGCGACGTGTCCAAGTACGTCAGCCTGGCATGGCTGGCCAGCGGGCTGATGTCGCGCTGTATCATTGCCAGGGATGCCGGGGGCTGTCGATCGGTACCACGCCAAAACGCCCAAACAGCTCGCCATACCCCTTGACCAGAAAATGCCCGCTGCGCTGTAACCACTCTTCACGGCGCGCGGCATAGACCCGGGGCAAGTGATACCAGGCCAGGCCCGGCAGGTCATGGTGGACCAGGTGCAGGTTAAGGTTCAGGAACAGCCAGCGCCACGGCCAGCCGGCCTCGTTGAGCACCGAGCGGTGTTCAGGGGCATCGGCGGGGCGATGCTCGTAGTAGGAGCGCACCATCGACAAGGCCAGTGCCAACAGGCTGGCTGCCAGATAGGCGCCTACAGCGAGGCCTTGGCTGTGGACGTAGACCAGCAGCAGGGTCACCGCCACGGCATGGCTCGACCACATCCGCCACGCCTGCAGCGAGCCCTGGCGCAACCGTCGGGTTTCGGCCATGAGCAGGCCCGTCAGAGCCAGCGCGGGTCCGACCAGCAGGCGACCACACAAGGTCTTGTTCAACCAATGCACCGCACGCTCGGCGGGGCTGCTGCGGTCCCAGGCCAGGCGGTCGAAATAGCGGCTTTCCGGGTCCAGGTGCGGGCGCGTCAGGGCTTCATCACGGTGGTGCAGCAAGTGGCTGTCGCGGTAGAGGGTGTAGGGATACCAGATTGCCAAGGGGGCATAACCCAACAATTTGTTGAAGCCGACCCAACGCGTTGGATGGCCATGGAGCAACTCGTGTTGCAGGGACATCCACAGGGTAATGAGAGGCACCAGCAACAGCAGGGTCAGGGCCTGGCCCAGGGAGGTCGTGTATTGGAGCAGGGTGAACCAGGCGCCGACGGTGCCGATCAGCAGCAGCCAGGTGGGCCAGTCGGTGCGGGCGGTGAAGGAGGATTGCAGGTGCAGGATCTGTTCGCGGTGCTGGGCGTCGAGGTAATTGGGCATGGCCGTGGACTGCTGGTCTGGCTTGAATGTAGAGGCCAAGGTAGCAAGATTTTTTATGCCTGAATAATTACAGATTGCTACTTTATGGTAACTAAAAGGTATATGTGGTGCCTGCCTGGATGACGTCTCAGGGCAGGCACCCAAAGGCCTCCTCAACTCAAAGACTGATCACCAACCGCTCCTGCGGCCCGTTGCCGGCGCCTTTGTAGGCGGTGACTTCAATCTCGAACAGGTATTCCGGCCCACCCAGCGCCGAGCAGGTCACGCAGTGTGCATGGTCGATGCCGCGAAAGCGCTCGCCGATGAAGGCCATGACGGCGGAAACGTCGGCCTGGCGGGGAATGAAAATCCGCGAGCGCACCACGTCACTCAGTTGCGACCCCACCGCCTGCAAGGCGCCCTCGACATTGCGCAGGGCGTTTTCGGCCTGGCCCAGGGCGGTGTCGGGCATGACCCGGCTTTTATAGTCACGCCCGGAGGTCAGGGACATGAAGATCCAGTTGTCGACCACCACCGCACGGGAGAAGCTTTCCTTCTCTTCGAGAATGCTGCCGGATTTGAGCTTGGTTATCTGTGCCATGAACAATAAAAGTCCTGAAAGAAAAGTGAGTGATCAATGCCAGGCGATCTTTTTCATGAACGCCTGGGTGCGGGGGTTCTGCGGTGCATCGAAGACTTGCTCGGGCGGCCCCATTTCGATGATGCGGCCCTTGTCCATCATCGCCACCTGATCGGAGACCTCGCGCACAAAGCGCATCTCGTGGGAGACGATCAGCATGGTCATCCCCTCGTTGGCCAGGGTGCGGACGGTGTCGAGGACCTCGCCCACCAGCTCAGGGTCCAGGGCCGAGGTCACTTCATCGAGCAACAGAATGTGCGGGTGCAGCGCGAGGGCCCGGCTGATGGCCACCCGTTGCTGCTGGCCACCCGAGAGTTGCGCCGGGTAGACCTCGGATTTGCTTTGCAGGCCGACCTTGGCCAACAGCGCCAGGGCTTCTTCGCGGACCTTGGCGGCCGGGCGTTTCTGCACCTTGACCGGGGTGACCATGACGTTCTGCAACACGCTCATGTTGTGGAACAGGTTGTATTGCTGAAAGACGATGGCGATTTTTTCCCGGGCGCTGCGCACGCTGCCCGGTGAGTGGTAGTCGATGGGTTGCGACTCCAGGTCGATGCTGCCTTGATCCGGTTTGGTCAAGCCCATGATCACCCGCAGCAGGGTGCTCTTGCCCGAGCCCGAGCCACCGATCAAGCTGACCACCTGACCTTTTTCCAGGCTTAGGTTGACCCCGTCCAGCACCTTCAATGGGCCGTAGGAACACGACAGGTTGTTGACTTGCAGATGGGCCATGATGGTTATCTCCGGTCCAGAAGGGGGGTGGCAGGGGTCAACAGCATGCTCTCGGCGGCGGGCAGTTCGGCAATCAGCGCCCGGCTGACCCGGCGCTCCAGGCGCGCGCCCAGGCGGCTCAGCGGGTAGGACATGGCGAAGTAGATCACCAGCACCAGCCCGTAGATCAGAAACGAGGAGTAGCCACGGGTGATGAGGATCTTGCCCGCGAAGGTCAATTCCACGACGCCAAGCTGCGAGGCCAGCGCGGTGTCCTTGATGAACGAGACCATGAAGCTGAAGGCCGGCGGGAGCACCACTTTCCACGCCTGTGGCAGCAGCACCAGAAAAATCAGCTGGGCCTGACTGAAGTTCAGGGTTTGCGCCGCTTCGATCTGCGCCTGTGGCACCGAGTCGAAGCCAGCGCGAAAGATCTCCGCCAGGTAGGCCGTGGAGATCAGGCACACCGCGATCAGCCCGATGACAAAGAAGGACAGGTTGGTGCCCATGGCCTGGAGCACGAACAGGGTCAGAAACAGCGTGACCAGAAACGGAATGCGCCGCATCAGTTCGACAAACACAATCAGCAGCCCCCGCAGCGGCAGCAACCATAGGCTGCGGGTGCGACGGACACAGGCGATGACGAAGCCCATCAGCAGGCCGATGCTGCAGCCCACGGCCGCCAAGGCCAAGGTGGTGGCAGCCGCCTGGAGCAGGAACATTAAGGTGAAGCCGCTGAAGAGTTGGTGCAGTTGCTGGGACAGGGTCAGCATCAGATGAACCTCGCACGAACGCGAAAGCCGAAATAGCCCACCGCGTACAGGAACAGGCTGGCGATGAAGGTCAGCACCACGTAGATCCCGGCGGTGACGGTGAACGCCTCGATGCTGCGCATGGTAGTGGAGCTGATGTCGATGGCCTTGCCGGCCAGTTCATTGACCCCGAACAGGCCGCCGATGGAGCTGCCCAGCAAAATCCAGATAAAGAAGTTGGAGAGCATCGGGTATAGCGTTGCCGCCAGATGCGGCAGGGTCACGTAGCGAAAGCTCTGCCAGGCGCTCATGTTCAAGGTCGCGGCCGCTTCCAGCTCGGCCTGTTTCACGGAGAGCAAGCCGCCGCGGATGATATCGGTGAGGTAGGCGCCGCCGTTCAGGGACAGGCCGATCAACACCGCCGCCATCGGCGACAGCACGATGCCGACATCGGGCAGGCCATAGAACAGCACAAAGATCTGGATCAGCGAGGGTGTGTTGGTGAAGAACACCACGTAGCTGCGCACCAGGCGTCGTATCCACGGCCGCGCCTGCTGTTGCGCCAGGGCGCCGGCCAGGCCGATCAACATGCCGATCCAGAACGCCAGGAACGCGACCACCAGGGTGACTGCGGCACCGGCCAGCAGGTCGGGCCAGGCCTTGAGAATGTCACCGAACTGAAAGCTGTAATGCATGGTTGACTCCCCGGTGGACCCACGGCATCAGAAGTAAGGCGAGGGCACGACCTTGACCAGCATGGGGGCCTTGAACCAGGTCTCCCAGGTCTGGTTGACGAAGCCTGAGGTGTGCAGGTTGTACAGCGCCACGTTGAGCACATCGCGCAATGCCGTGTTGTTCTGTGCAAGGCCTATACCGTCGTAGGCGGTATTGAGGGCTTCGGGCATGGTCACCCAATGCACGTCGGGATAGTTCTTGGTGAAGGGCACGTAGAACTCGATGTTCTCCACCAGTGCATCGGCGCGGCCTTGAGCGATGGAACGGATAGTGTCGGCCATGGTGTCGACGAACAGCACCTTGGCATTGGGCAGGTTCTGTTTGAGGAAGTCGGAGGTCCAGACGCCACGGATCAACACCAAGGTGTATTTGCTGTCGTTGAGTTCTTTCCAGTTGCTGATCTTGAGCTTGTCGGTGGTCAGCACGCCCATGGATTCGGTGTGCAGCGGCACGGTGTAGCTGATCAGCTTGGCCCGTTCGACGGTGCGGGTCAGGCCACCCAGGCAGATATCGATGCGGTCGGTGACCAGAAAGGGGACGCGCTGGGCAATTTCGGTCATGACAAATTCAGGTTTGACGCCCAAGGTCTCCGCCAGCTTTTTCGCGACGTCAATGTCGAAGCCTTCGAGCTCGTTGTTGGCGCCGATGGCCGACTGCGGCGGCGAGTTGGGTAATACGCCGACCCGCAGCGTGCCGCTTTTGAGAATCTCGTCCAGCGGCCGGGCCTGGGCGTGTTCGACCGCTCCAGTGATCAGCAACAATCCCAACATCGCTACGGCAAATTTTTTCAGCATGCTCCACTCCAGACCTGTCCAGACGGGCCGTTCCGGGTATCGAAACAGCGGGCGTGTTTTGATGATTATCAACAATTCGTGGCGTGTCAATACGAGCCCATGAGCCGACGAAGGGCGAAAACCAGGGGATGCGACGGCGGTTAAAACCGGCAGGTCACGCGGAAAAAATGCCCGAAGGCGTCAGCTTTGCCAGCGTTCCCTCAAGGCATCTTCTTGTTTTCCATGTTGTTTTATGACGTGAGAGAAGGCGGCGTGGTCATCCTGCGGCGCCGGTGGCTGGCCATGAAGGCTGGCCCTGCGCTGTGAAACACGCTCGCCGTCGGGGCAGGAAATGCACGGTAGGCAAGCGTTCGAACTAAAAGGGTGCAGAAAATAAATCAAAGTTTTTTGGGTGCCGACGTGGCGCGCCGCCGATGCTTCAGCGAGGGACCGCCACGGCATGGCCGGACGGTTCCTGCCCGTGGGTATGGGCGATGAAGCGATCCGCCGCGCGGCTGAATTTCAGCTGCCAGATGGACTCGGCACGTTGCAAATCGCGGGCCTTGATGGCTTCGAACAGGGCCAGCACGTAGTTGATCGCATCGCCTTCGCGGTCGGTGTAGGTGATGTGGGACAAGTTGTTGAAGCGCTGGACTTCGGCGGTCAGTTCGTCGAAGTAGCGGGTGCAACGCTCCTGGCCACTGGCCTGGACAATGCGGCTCTGAAACTCCAGGTCGTTGGCGATGGTCTTGGCCTGATCGTCCTGGCGTGCCAGTTTCAGGGCATTTTTGGCCAGGCTTTCGAGGGCCTTGAGCACCGCCGGGGTCAGGCGGTCGGGGCTGTCGATCAATGCCTTGAGGGCCAGCTTGCCCAGGGACGCGCGAATCGCGTAGACCTCCAGGATCGCATTGGAATCCAGCTCGGCAACGATGGCGCCCCGGTTGACCCGCATCTCCACCAGGCCTTCGCGGCTCAATCGACGCAGCGCTTCGCGGACCGGATGACGGGACAGATTGAGCTGGTCGGTGAGCTGTTTTTCGATCAGGCGGTCACCGGGCTGGAACTGACCGGCAATGATCGCGGCGCGGATCTGATCGGCCGCATGTTCGGCACTTTCCAGGTTGGACATGGGCGCGAGCACAGCGCCCGCGGCGTTTTTCTTTGCAACCATTTTCCCTTCCATCCGCCTTGTGCGTATTTCGGCGCAGCTTATCACGGGCTTCTGCCTGCGCGCTTGCAGGCACAGGGCCCTGAAAAAAGTTCATTCAGCTTGCTTGACGGATTGTTGACAATCTGCAATTTTAAAACGGAATTCGGGCAGCGACAGGTTCAAGCCACCATGCATTCCAATCTCCACTCCAGCGACACCACGGCAGAGCGCGGCGAGCAGCTGCAGATGTTGTTCAAGCAGTCGATGCGTCGCCTGGCCGCCAGCGTCAGCGTGATTACCTGCGCGGCTGACGATCAATGGCACGGCCTGACTGCCACGGCGGTGACGTCGCTATGCGCAGAGCCGGCATCGATCGTCACCTGCATCAACGCCAGCTCCTCGGTACTTCCGGCGCTGAACGCCTCCCGGCACTTCTACGTGAACCTGCTACGCAGCGAACACGTGGCGATTTCCAACAGCTTTGGCGGGCGCCTCAAAGGCTCCGAGCGCTTTACCGAAGGCCGCTGGGCCTTGGGCGAGGAAGGCGTGCCGTACCTGGAAGACGCGCAGGCCAACCTCTTTTGCCAGGTCGAACACACCATTGCCTACGGCACCCACATCGTGGTGATCGGCCGCGTCAAGGACGTGCGTTTTACCGAGCAGGTGGCGCCACTGATTTACCAGAACGGCCTGTACGTAGGCACTACGCCACTGGCTTGCAGCCTTTAATCCATTTGTTGTGCGCACCCGCGCCCCTGTGTGAGGAACGTTTCAATGAAGTTTGGTCTTTTCAGTCTGATGACCCTGCGTGACCACCCTGAAGGCGCCGCCGGTGTGATGGCCGACACCAAGCAAATGGTGCAGGGTGCCGAGCAAGCTGGCTTCGACATCGCCTGGTTTGCCGAGCACCACTTCTGCAACTATTCGTCGTCACCGTCGCCCTTGATGATGGCCAGTTACGCCGCCGGCTGGACCTCGAAGATCAAGCTGGGGGCCGGGGTGCTGGTGTTGCCGTTGTACAACCCGCTGCGCCTGGCCCAGGAAATTGCCTTGCTGGACATCCAGTCCCAAGGGCGGGCAGTGATCGGTCTGGGCACCGGCTATCAGCTGTTCGAGTTCGAGCGCTTCGGCGTGGCCATCGAAGACAAAGTCGACATCTTCCTGGAGTATTGGGACGTCATCGAGCAAGCCTTGACCCGCGGGGAGGTGGAATTCAACGGCAAGCACATCCAGGTGCCGCGCACCACCTTTGCCCTCGGCCCGTTGCAGAAGCCGCTGCCGCCCATCTACTACACCTCGACTCAGCCAGCCCTGCTCGAGCGCTTCAAGAACACCGACGCTATTCCGTTTCTGGCCGCCAGTACCCTGGGCTCGCCGGTGTTGTACAAAATGGTTGACGGGCTCAATGCCAACTGGGCGGCGGTGGGTTGCGAGCCGGCGACGAAACCGCTGTCGATCATGCAATACGTGCACATCACCGACAGCCGCAGTGAAGCCCTGGAAGCCGGCGAGCGTGCCCGCTACGTGGGGCGCATGGCCCATCACCTGCGCCACAACATTCTGCCGATGGATGGCCACTTCATCCGCGATCAGGCCGTGGACGGCGAACAGAGCATCGAGCAATACACCGCCAACACCGTGGTGGGCAGCGCCGAGGAGGTGGCGGCGAAGATGATCGACAACATCCGCCACCTGGACCCGGTGCATTACGCCTGCAATTTCCAGTTTGGCTGCATGCCGCTGAGCCGCGCCCGCCGCTCGCTGGAGCGTTTTGCCAACGAGGTGGTGCCCATGATCGAGCGTGAGTTGGGGCCGCTGGAGCTTATCGGCAAGCGCTGAACTCGGAGCACCGCCGATCCACGACCCAAGCGCGGCACAGCGCAGGTCGGCCACACCTGTTTGCGATTCAGCTGCCAAGGCCCTTCATACAAGGTGGCGACGCATGTTCGGCTACGTTTTTTATTGGTCACTGGTGTGGGACGCGCTGCCGGAGTTGTTGGCCGGCGCGTGGTTGACCCTGCAGATCGCCTTGCTGTCGATGTTCATCGGCACGGTCATCGGCCTGGGTCTGGCCCTGATCAGGCAAAAAGGCCAAGGCGTATCGCTGCGCCTGGCCAGCGCCTGGGTCGAAATGGCCCGCAACACACCCGTGCTGTTCCAGATCTACATGATGTATTTCGGCCTGGGCGCCATCGGCATCCAGATCAGCAGCTACGCGGCAGTGCTCACGGCGCTGTCCTTCAACAACGCCGGCTACCTCGCGGAAATCTTCCGTGGAGGACTGGCCGCGGTGCATCGCCAGCAACTGTCGGCGGCACGCTCGCTGGGGCTTTCGCCGCTACAAAGCTACCTGCACGTGATCTTTCCGCAGCTGCTGCGCATCGTCTTCTACGGCTATGTCACCCAGGCCGTGTGGGCCTTGCTCAACACCTCGCTGGGCATGTTGGTGGGCCTGCACGAGCTGTCCGGCGCCGCCCAGTCTGCGCAGTCGGTGAGTTTCCGCAGCTTCGAATTCTTCTTTATTACCGCCTTGATCTACTACCTGCTGGCCAAGTTCGTCGAACTGGGCGCGCGGGTGGTGTTTCGGCGCTGGCTGAGGGTCTGAACCATGCAATTTGTACTGGCCGATCCAAGTCTGCACTGGCGCGACGCCTGGTTTTTGTTGCAGGGCGCCGGGCACACCCTGTGGGTGACCGCCGTGGCGGGGCTGTTGGGCACCTTGCTGGGCATTGCCCTGGGCTGGATGCGCTACAGCTCAGGGGTGCTGCGGGTGGTAACGGCGCCCTACATCGATGTGGTGCGCAGCGTGCCGCTGATCATTCAACTGGTGCTGACCAACAGTTTTCTGGCACTGGCCGGTGCCAACGTCAACACCTTCTGGCTGTGCGTGGCGGTGCTCAGCTCATCCATGGCAGTGGTCACCGCCGAAGTGGTGCGCGCAGGCCTGGCCTCCGTGCCGCCGACCTTTCGCCGCTCCGCTCGCTCGCTGGGCCTGAGCGGCGCTCAGGAATTCGTGCATATCAGCGCGCCGCTGGCGGTGCGCACCAGTTTCGCGGCCTGGGTCGGCCTGCTGCTGGGGCTGGCCAAGGACAGCGCGCTGGTCAGCGTGGTGGGCTACGTGGAGTTCATGAAGTCCTCGCAGATTCTGATCAGCCGCACTCATGAAACCCTGTTGCTGCTGGCGGGCGTGGGGATTTTCTACTTTGTGATCTGTTACCCGGTGTCGCGTTATAGCGCCCGTGTGGAAAGGAGGATGGCGCTGTGATCGAGATCCGTGGCGTGCGCAAGCAATTCGGCAATATCGAGATTCTCAAGGGCATCGACCTGGACGTGAACAAGGGTGAACTGCTGTGCCTGCTGGGGGCCAGTGGTTCGGGCAAGTCGACTCTGCTGCAATGCATCAACGCCCTGGAGCCGATCCAGGGCGGCCACATCAAGGTCGACGGCATCGATGTTCATGATCGCAAGACCGACCTCAACAAGCTGCGCCAGAAGCTGGGCATCGTGTTCCAGCAGTTCAATGCTTTTCCGCACCTGACGGCACTGGAGAACGTCGCCCTGGCGCCGCGTCTGGTCGGCGGCAAGAGCCGCCGCGAGGCGCGGGAGCTGGCGGTCAAGCACCTGGAGCACGTGGGCCTTGCAGGCAAGGCCGACCTGTTGCCGTCACGTTTGTCGGGCGGCCAGCAGCAACGCCTGGCCATTGCCCGCGCCCTGGCCATGCAACCCACTTACATGCTGTTCGACGAGGTGACCTCGGCCCTGGACCCGGAGCTGGTGGGCGAGGTGCTGGACACCATGCGCATGCTGCGCAAGGAAGGCATGACCATGGTGGTAGTGACCCACGACATCGCCTTTGCGCGCAACTCCAGCGACCGGGTGGCCTTTCTCCACGCCGGCACCGTGGCCGAGATCGGCACCGTCGGCCAGGTGCTGGGCCAGCCGAGCAGCGAGCATACGAAAAAGTTTCTGCGTCGCGAACATCAGTAAGCCGCTTCAACCATCATCCTTAGAGAGAGCGAAGAAAATGCTGAAACGTGCACTGTGGGTATCGTGGGGTACCGTGCTGCTGGTGGGGGCCAGCGTGTCGGGCGGGGCCCAGGCCGCCTCGACACTGGATGCGGTGGTGCAGTCGAAGGTGCTGCGCTGCGGGGTCATGCTCGATTCGCCACCCTCGGGCTTTCGCACCGTCGATAACCAGCCTGATGGCTACGATGTCGCCTACTGCAACGACATGGCCAAGGCATTGGGCGCCAAGGCGGTGATCGTCGAAACGCCGTCGCCGGACCGCATTCCGGCACTGGTCTCTAACCGCATCGACGTGCTGGTGGCCTCGACCACCAACTCCTCGGCCCGGGGCTTGAGCGTGGCCTTCACCCAACCCTACCTGAGCGTGCCCATCGCCGTGCTGACTCGCAAAGGTTCGGGCATCAAGGGCTGGGACGACCTCAAGGGCCACCCGTTGGGGGGCGTCACCGGCACCACCACCGAGCAGTTTCTGAAGTCGGCCATCGGCAAGTGGAACGCGCCCAATACCGCGTACACCGGCTATGGCAACGACAACGACTCTTACATGGCCCTGGAGCAGGGCAAGGTGGATGCGATCCTGTTGTCGATTCCGGTGTGCACCTTGCTGATCAAGAGTGGCCAGTTTCCTCACCTGGAAATGGCCGGCGACGCGCCGATGCCGCCGGACCTGCTGTCCATCGCGGTCAAGCGCAGCGATTTCGAGTTCCTCAACTGGACCAAGCTGTTTGTCTGGAACCAGGTGGCTTCGGGTCGCTACAAGGAAATCTACAACCAGTACTTCGCTCCGGGCGATGCACCGTCCCTGAGTGTCAACGGCGTCAACTACTGAGGGATTGAGCATGAACCTGAAATACCTGACCCTGTGCGCCGTACTGGTGTCGCTGACCGGTGTTCTCGCAAGCCCCGCGGCCGAGGCGACACCCGCCCTGGACAAGATCGTGCAGTCGAAAAAGCTGCGCTGCGGGGTCATGCTTGACTCGCCGCCGTCGGGCTTTCGCAACGCCGACAACCAGCCCGATGGCTTCGATGTGGCGTATTGCAACGACATGGCCAAGGCGTTGGGCGCCACTGCCGAGATCGTCGAAACGCCGTCGTCCGATCGCATTCCGGCGCTGGTCTCGAACCGCATCGACGTGTTGATCGCGTCCACCACCAGCACCGTGGCCCGCGGCATGACCGTGGGCTTCAGCCAGCCGTACATGAACTACACCACTGCCGTCATCACCCGCAAGGACAGCGGCATCAAGGGCTATGGCGACCTCAAGGGCCACACCCTGGGCGGGGTGACGGGCACTTCCACCGAGCAGATGCTCAAGAAGGACATTGCCGGTTGGAACGACCCCAAGACCTCCTACATCGGCTATGCCAGCGACACCGAAGCTTTTCTCGCCCTCCAACAAGGCAAGGTCGATGCCGTGCTGCAAGCCACCGCCGTGGCCAATACGCTGATCAAAAGCGGTCAGTTTCCGACCTTTACCATGGCCGGCGAAGCGCCGTTTCCGCCAGATCTGGTATCCATTGCTGTGCGTCGCGACGACCAGGAGACCCTCGACTGGGTCAAATTGTTCGTCTGGAACCAGGTGGCGTCGGGCCGTTTTGCCGAGGTCTATCACCACTACATCAGTGATCTTGCGCCGCCAGTACTGGGCGTCAAGGGCGTAGATTTCTAAGAACTGTCTGTTCATTTATCCCAAGGACTACACATGCTCAGTTTTGACTTAGCCAACAAACGCGCGCTGGTCACCGGCGGCGCATCGGGTATCGGCCTGGAAACCGCGCGGCAGCTGGCGGCGGCAGGGGCCGTGGTGGCCATCAATTATCTGCCTGGCGACCCGCGTGGTCCCCAGGCGGTGGAGTCGATTCTCGCCGCAGGTGGCCAGGCGATCGCGGCGCCTGGAGATCTGGGCATTCCGGAAGCGGCCGACGCCATGGTCAAGCAGGCAATCAGTGATCTGGGCGGCCTCGACCTGCTGGTCAACAATGCGGGCACCCCCGGCCTCAGCAAGCCGATCCCGATCAGCGATCTGGAGGCGGTGAGTGAAGAGCTCTGGGCGTTGATTCTCAACACTAACCTGATGAGCGTCTTCCGCTGCGCCAAGGCCGCCGCCCCGGCCCTCAAGGCCAGCGGCGGGGCCATCGTCAATACGGCGTCCATCGCCGGTTTCAGTTCGGTGAGCAGCAGCCTGAGCTACAGCGCTTCGAAGGCGGCAGTGATCAACTTGACCAAGAACCTGGCACGCGCGCTGGCCCCCGAGGTTCGGGTCAACGCCGTGGCGCCGGGGGCGGTGATCAGCAGCTGGGCCATCGAGTGGACCGAGGATCACAAGAAAACCTCGGAAAGCGCCACGCCCCTGCAACGCTGGTGCACCACCGGGGACGTTGCCGAGATGATCCTCTATCTCGGTTTCGCCGCGAAAATGACCACAGGGCAGACGTTGATTGCCGATGGCGGGATCTCTATCTAGGCCATCTGCATCTCGACCGCGGTTTTGTCGATCACCGACCAGACCTGGGCAATGCGTCCGCTGCTGACTTCGTAGAACACGTTCTCGCAAAAGTGCAGCCGCCGGCCGTCGACGGCCACTCCCTGGAAAACCCCGGTGGGTGAGCAGTCGAAGGCCAGGCGGGCGGCGATGGTCTGGCTGTCGGTGACCAGCAGGCGGATGACGAATTGCAGGTCGAGGATCTGCTGAAAGTCCCGTTCGAGCATGTGCCGGTAGCCGTCCAGGCCGACGCGCAGGCCATTGTATTCGACATCCTCACTGACAAACTGGCCAAGTTCCGTCCAGCTCTGATGGTTGAGGCAGCGGATGTAGTTGCGGTAGAAGGTGTCGAGGTCAGGCATGTGGGGGCCTTTCTGGGTTTTGTGGGTTTGAGACGGTGTCGGCCGCATCGCGGGCTTCGCGCGCTCCTGCTTGCGCGGTGATGCGATCGCGCCCAAGGGCTACTGCCACAAGGTTGAACCGTCAGGCGCGCATGAAAAAACCGGCGACATAGCGCTTGAACGTCTCCAGGCTCTTGAAATCGGCCAGGCGCTTGAAGGTTTCCGAGCGTGGCTCCGGCCCTTGCGGGCTGTGGGTCAAGGACACCGACAGAATGCGTTCGCGCGCGGCACTGAGCACCAGTTCGTCCATCACCACGCCGCCGATCACCGGACGGCGCATGGTGACCTTGACGCCTTTGTCGGCCATCCAGTCAATCAGACCGATGAGCATCTTCAGCGGTTCACGCTCTTCATCGCGATAAATCGGAAACAGCTGGCCACGGGACAGGACGGGCAGGGTGGCCAGGTGGATCATTTCGTAAAACTGTCGCTGCGGCGCGGTGGTTGCATAGATGGCCAAGGCCAGCAACGGGCCCTGGGTCTTGGCCCCGCCCCAGCGGGAATGGTGACCCTGATAGTCGAAGCCGCTGCCGTGAGCATCGGTCAGCACCTTGCGCGCCTGCACCTGGGCAACGCAGTCCAGCAGCAGACCGTGCCGACGGTGCTCGCCGAACGCCGCCGAATCCTTGAGCCGGCCCTTGAGCATCATCATGTGCTTGATGTCCACACGGGTCTCGAGGAAATGGCTGGCGGGCACGCGGTCGATCAGTGGGTAACGGGCGGCGACAGTGCGCAGTTCCGCAAACTGGGCGCTGAGGTCTTTCTTCAGGTGTGTGGCGTAGACATTGAGGCCGGAGGCTTCCACCAGGGTCAGCAGCAACGATAGCAGGCGATGGGGTTCGCGGCTTTCGTAGAGGCCAGTACCGACGCTGTCGGCGCCGGCCGGCTTGAAGTCGCCGATCAGCTTGAGCGGCCGGTCCGGTGCCAGCCAGCTGGCCGGCACATCGTCCACCTCGCTGCGCTCGCCGGGCTCGCGATCGTCCTTGATGAAGGGGCAGCCCCGAGCGTGCTCGGCGCTGCCGGGGTTGTCTTTCAGGAACAGCGTGCCGGTGCTGCCGTCGAGGGTAACGTTCATCACCGGTGCGCTGCGCGTCTGGCAATCGCAGGCCAGCCATTGGCCTTCGCTGCGCACTTTGAGCAGCCACTGGTTGGCGTGCAACCGCTGTACGTTTTCCAGTTGGCCGCCGACGAAGGCTTCCAGCAGGGCCCGTTCGGCTGGGGTCAGGCTGCGCACCGGGGTGCCACTTTTTTCGATGATCCGCATGGTTCAGGCGCTCGGCAGGGTGAAGCCGGGGATGTTCCTGCCCAGCTTGACGGCTTGTTCGTGCAGCACGCCCAGCAGCCGCAGCGCCGCCGCCGACAGCGGCTCGAACCGGGAATAGACGAAGCTGACGTCGAACTCGATGGCCTCCTCTAACGGCACCACCACCAGTGCGCTGTCCTGGGCGACGAACTCGTCGATGATGGTCATGCCCATGCCTTGTTTGACCAAGGCCACGGCTTCCGTGGCGTTGGTGAAACTGAGCAGGGAGGTCAGGTGCAGGTTTTCCCGTTCGATGGCGTCGGCCAGCAGGCGGCCGAACGGCATGTCCGGACGAAACAGCAGCAGGGGCTGGCCCACGAGGTCATGCAGCGACAACACGGCGCGCTGGGCAAACGGATGCTCCGCCGCCATGACACAGACCAGCCGGGCGCGCATGTAGGGCAGGGAGTGCAAGTGGTCGTGGACCACCGGCAGCGCCGAGACCGACAGTTCGACCTTTTTCGAGAGGATCTGGTTGGGCATGTCACGCATCAGTGTGGTCTGCCATTCGATCTGCAATGCAGGCATCTGCTGCTTGAGCCGGGCCAGGCCGAAGGGGATGACCACGGTGGACAGCGAGGCGCTGCAGCACAGGCTCAGTTGGCGGCTCGGGCCGTTGGCCAACCCTCGCGCGCACTCGTTGACCGCCAGGGCGGCCTGATAGACCCGCTCCACCTCACGGTGCAGGATCTGCGCCTCGGCTGTGGCCACCAAACGGTTGTTGATGCGGTCGAACAGGCGATAGGCCAGACGACCTTCGATGTAGCCGATCAGTTTGCTCACGGCCGGTTGCGACACATAGAGCATTTTCGCCGCGCCACTGATGGACCCGGTGAGCATCACCGCGCGGAACACCTCCATGTGCCTGAGCTTGAACACCATGGTCTGGGCGTCAGGGCCTTCGCCGTAGGGCATGAATGCTTAACCTTTGGTTATTGTCCGGGCCATTTGGATAGTCGCGCGGCGGCCTGGAGGGTCTTAAAGTTCCAGGTGCCGGGTCGCCCGATGCGGCGAACAATAACAAAGTCACCGTGCAAGCGCAGCCACGCTTGGCAGGAGCCGCCCATGAGCATTTACGACGAACCGAAGATCGATTGCCATAACCATCTGTTCGACCCGGTGCGCTTTCCTTACCTCGCCGACACGGTCTACGCGCCCTCGGGGCAGGAAGTGGCAACCCTCGAGCAATTCAAGCGGGTGCTGGATGCCTACGGGGTGCAGCACGCCTTGCTGGTGCAACCCACCAGCGGCTACCGCGCGGACAACCGCCTGTTGCTCAACGCCTTGGCCCATGACAGCCAGCGCTTCAAGGGCGTGGCGGTGGTCGATCACGCCATCGGCATCGACGCGCTGGCTGCACTCAAGGCGCAGGGCGTGGTGGGCATTGCTTTCAACCCGGCGCTGGAAGGGGTCAGCGTGCTGGACGACGCCGCGCCTTTGTTCGGCCGCCTCGCCGAACTGCACCTGTTTGCGCAGATTCAAGTGCAGGGCGATCAACTGATGGACCTGCTGTGGCTGATCGACAGCACCTCGCCACGGCTGTTGATTGATCACTGCGGGCGCCCGGACGTTCGCAAGGGCCTTGCCCAACCCGGCTTTCAAGCCTTGCTGCAACTGGCCGACAGCGGCCGTGCCTGCGTGAAGATCTCCGGCATGCAGAAGTACGCGTCGATCAACCACCTCGACGAGCAGGCGGGTGACTACGTCCGCGCGCTGCTCGAAGCCTTTGGCCCTGAGGGCTGCATCTGGGGTTCGGACTGGCCGTTCATTCGCGAGCAGGCGCGGGTCGATTACGGCCCGTTGCTCAAACTGGCCGAGCGGCTGATGCCCGACCCGGCCGTTCGACGCCAGGTGATGTGGGAGACGCCACGGCGGCTGTTCGGTTTTTCCGGCTGAGCGACCCTGGCCGTTTGAACACACTTTTCAGAACACGTTCGAGAACAACAAGGAGCACCGCATGAGTCGCAGTCTTGAAGGGCAGACCGCCATCGTCACCGGTGGCATGCGCGGCATCGGCCTGGGCATCGCCAAACGCTTGAGCCAGGCCGGCGCGCAAATCGTCATCTGGGACCTGGCTGTGGACAGCTGGGACAGTCAAGCCAATGGTTTCGAACCGGTGCTGCGCCAGGCCGTCAACGTGGCCAGCCTGGCGTCGGTGCAGGCCGCAGTGGACCAGGTGCTGACCCAGCAGGGCCGCATCGACATCCTGATCAACAACGCCGGCATCAATGGTCCGGTGGTTCCTTCCTGGGAATACCCGGTGGAGGCTTGGGACCAAGTGATCGCCATCGACTTGACCGCCGTGTTTTATAGCTGCCGTACGGTCATCCCGCACATGCGTGAACGCGGCTATGGGCGCATCGTCAACGTCGCGTCCATGGCCGGCAAGGACGGCGTGCAATACATCAGCGCCTACTCGGCGGCCAAGGCCGGGGTGATTGCTTTCACCAAGTCGGCCGCCAAGGAGCTGGCCCAGGACGGCGTACTGCTGAACTGCATCGCCCCGGCCATGGTGGAAACCGGTCTGATGGCGGAAATGACGCCTGAGCATATTGTCGCCAGCAAGGCCAAGATCCCCATGGGGCGCTTCCTGCAAATCGATGAAATCGCCAACATGGTGACCTGGATCGCCGGTCCCGAATGCAGCTTTACCACAGGCTTTGTGTTCGACCTCAGCGGCGGCAGGGCAACCTATTGAATACGCTCGGCGTGGCCGTCAGCGACCCAACAAGGCCTGACGTGCAGCCGGGGCCGGGAATACGCAACGCACATCATGGGCACAGTCTGGCACGACGACCAATTCGCTCTGGTGGCCGTTGACCAGGCGCTTGCGCGCATACTCGACGAAACCCTGTGCCCGCTGCAGGCGGAACTCGCCCTGGCTCATGGCGCCACAGGACTTGTCGAGGATGGGGTAAAACGTGCCCTTGGCCGTGCTGCTGTCCAGCGCGCCGACCAGATAATGCACATCGGCGCCGGCGTAGTGGGCGCGGGCGTCGGCTGGGCTGCGGGTCAGCCAGGCTGGGGCATTGTCAGTGCCGTAGCGCCACTGGTTGGCGTCAGCACAGCTGGCCACCGGGTCTGGCCGTTGCGGGTCGAAATACAGATACGAACCCGGGGAGCCCACCACGTAGCGCAGCTTGACCCCAGGTTCGATGGCTGCATAGCCAATATAGTGCTGCACCATCTGCCCACCGGCGGAGAACCCGGCGACGGTGACCTCGTGCAGGCTCGGCCATTGTTCATGCAGGCGGTGCACCAGCGCATCCAGGGCCGCGTAAGAATTGACGCCTGCGCCATTGCGGGCCGGTTCGCCTTCTACCCAGGAGCGGCAGGTCCACAGCAGGTCACCGGGCTCGGCATCGGGCACGCCCTGGCCGGTGCATTTATCTGCGCTGCGAGCCGAGACCTGAAATTGCGGGGCGACAACGACGGTGTCGGCACTTTCGCCGGCGTTGGCCACGGCCTCGGTGGCGGCGTCAAAGGTGTTCTCGGCATCCCGTGGGTGTCCGTGCAGGACGATCAAGGCGGCCCTGGGCGCTTTCACGCCAGGGGTCACGTAGTAGTGCAGGGTGCCACCACCGGCTTGCGGCTCGAAGGCGGTGTAGTCGCCTGCGGCCAGCACTGTTCCGGCCCACATCAAAGCAAAAAGAGCGATCCATCCACTGCGCATCGGGTACTGCCTCCACGTCATTCGGTTGATGGGCTGTTAACATGGCGAACTTGCCAAGCTTTACAAGGCCCCACTTGTGTTCGACCCGCATAACCCCTTGCAGCAGTACCTCGCCCGGCTGATGCCGTCCAGCCAGCTGACCTTGCGTTACGTGCTGCAGGACGCCGCCGACCGTCTGGGTTTCGCCGACATGGATATCAGCGACGTGCCTTGGCATCAATTGCAGCCTGGCCACATTGGCAGTCTGGTGGCGGCGCTGAGAGATGATGGCTATGCGCCAAACACCTCGTCACTGTACGTCAACGCCGTGCGCGGGGTGCTGAACGAGGGCTGGCGGCTAGGGCTGATCGACCATGAACATTTGCTCAGGATGCGCTCGGTCAAGGCGGCGGCGGGCACCCGCCTGAGCCAGGGTCGCAACCTCAAGCGCACCTTGATTCGTCAGCTGATGGAAGTCTGCGACGGCGATCCACGTCCTCAAGGCCGGCGGGATGCGGCCGTGATTGCCTTGCTCTACGGCTCGGGCATGCGCAAGTCGGAATCGGTCAATCTGGACCTGGCCCAGGTGGATTTTGCCGAGCGTTGCCTGCAGGTCACCGGCAAGGGCAACAAGCAGTTGCTCAAGTATGCGCCCGCCTGGGCCTTCGAACGCCTGGAGGCCTGGCTGACGCTGCGTCGTTCGCAGTTGCCGGCAGGGGTGGGGGATGACAGCTTCCTGTTCAACCGCATTCGCCGCGGCAGCCACATCACCCGCGAGCGGGTGACCAAGCACGCGATATATTACATCGCTCGCACCCGTGGCGCCGAAGTGGGCATCAAGATCATGCCCCACGATTTTCGCCGTTCGTTCATCACCCGGGTGATCGAGGAGCATGATCTGTCGACAGCGCAGAAACTGGCGCACCACACCAATATCCAGACCACCGCCAGTTATGACGTCAGGGACGACAACGAACGGCGGCGGGCGGTGGATCGGTTCGAGATGTAAGGGGCCTGATGAGACCTCATTGGTCGGCCAGCCAAGCCTCGAACAGCTTCGCCGGCATCGGCTTGCCCATCCAATACCCTTGCCCGGCATCACACCCGGCGGCGCGCAGGAAGTCATATTGCTCCCGGGTCTCGATCCCTTCGGCAGTCACCTGGAAATTCAGCGCGCGGCCCAGGTCAATGATCGCCCGGGTGATCGCCACATAGGTGGCATCCCCCGGCAAATCGCGGATGAAGGCCCGGTCGATCTTCAGGTTGTCGATCGGCAGCATCTTCAAGTAAGCCAGCGACGAATAGCCGGTGCCGAAATCGTCTACCGCCGTGGTGACCCCCAGGTGTTGCAGGCGGGTCAAGACCTCGCAGGCATGGTCCTGGCTTTCCATCAGCAGGCTTTCAGTGACTTCCACCTCCAGTGCGCAGGCCGGCAGGTCATGGCGTTGCAGGGCTTGGCGCACGCTTTCGACAAAGTCGCTGCGGTCGATCTGCGGTGCGGCGACGTTGATGGCGATGCGGCCGTCGAACAGGCCATTGTCCAGCCATTCGCGCAACTGCCCGCAGGCATGGTCCAGCACCCATTCGCCGATGGCGATGATCAGGCCGGTGCGCTCGGCCAAGGGGATGAAGTCCGAGGGCATGACCATGCCATGCTCCGGGTCGCGCCAGCGCAGCAGGGCTTCTGCACCCTTCACCTGACCGCTGGCCAAGTCCAGCTTGGGCTGGTACCACAGCTCGAACTCGCCATCGTGCAGGGCACGGCGCAAGGCAGCTTCCATGGACACGCGTTGCTGGATGAACTCGGTCATCTGCCGCTGATAGAAACGAAAACCGTTGCGCCCGGCTTCCTTGGCGCTGTACATCGCGGTGTCGGCATGGCGCAGCAGTACTTCGGGCGAGGCGCCGTCGGCCGAACAGATGGCCACGCCCACGCTGGCGGTTACCAGTGCATGGGTGCCGTTGAGGTCGAACGGGCTCTGCAGCGTCTGCAACAACCGCTGCACCAGCACCACAGCATCTTCGGCCGCCTCGAGGTCGTTGAGGATGAAAGCGAATTCGTCGCCGCCCAGCCGTGCCACGCTGTCGGCCGTACGCGTCACCGAGACGAAACGCTGGGTCGCCTGTTGCAGCAGCAGGTCGCCCATAGGGTGGCCCAGGGTGTCGTTGACCATCTTGAAGCCGTCGATGTCGAGGATCAGTACTGCCATGCACGTGTTGTTGCGCAAGGTGCGCTCGATGGCGTCGGCCAGGCGCTCCTGGAAACACACGCGGTTGGCCAGGCCTGTGACGGCGTCGAAGTGGGCCAGACGCTCCAGTTCCGCCTGGGCGTGCTTGATGCTGGTAATGTCGGAGAAGACGCCCACGTAATTGACCCGCTCACCGCGTTCGTTGGTGATGGCGTTGATGGTCAGCCATTGCGGGTAATCGGCACCGTCGCTGCGCTGGCTCCAGATTTCCCCGCGCCAGTGACCACTGTCGGCCAGGCTCGCGCGCAGGCGTCGATAGAATGCCCGGTCATGCCGGTCGGAACGCAGCAGGCTGCGGGTCCTGCCCACCACTTCATGGGCGGCAAAGCCGGTGATCGTGGTGAATGCGCGGTTGACCCGCACGATCTGGCCTTGGGCATCGGTGATGATCACGGCGTCACCGGTGTTGTCCATCACCAGGCCGGCCAGGCGCAGTTGTTCGGTGGTCTGGCGAATCTCGGTGATGTCGTTGGAAATACCGAGGATGCCCAACAGCCGGCCATCGGCATCGCGCAACGGGCACTTGGTGGTCAGGTAGGTGCGCGAATGCCCTTGCACGTGGTGCACGTCCTCGAAGCGCTGGGCGGTGCCGCTGACCAGCACGGCCTGGTCGTCCAGCTCCTGCAGGCGCGCGTCCTGATGGTCCATGAAATGGCTGCGCCGGTGGCCGACAATCAACTCGCTGGGGTGGCGCACCGAGCGCTCGTACAGGTGGTTGCAGAGCAGCAGGCGAGCATCGGTGTCGAACATGTAGATCAGCGACGGGGCGTTGTCGACGATGGCCTGCAGCAGCGCTTTGTGCTCGAGCAACTGGCTCTCGGCCTGCTTGCGCTCGGAGACGTCCCGCACCACGGCATAGGTAATGATCTGGTTGTCCACCTGCATGGTGCACAAGGTGACCTCGGCCGGGAAGGTGGTGCCATCGGTGCGCTGGTGCACCCAATCAAAGCGCTGCACGCCGTTTTCCCGCGCCAATACGCACATCCGGTGGGATTTGTCGCTGGAGCGCTGACCGTCCGGTTGCCAGACCGGCGAGAGTTCGGCCGGGCTTTTGTTCTGGTATTGACTGACGGCCGTAAACCCGAAGGTACCCATGGCCGCGTCGTTGGCCTGAATGCACCGGTCGTTCTGATCGAAAATCCACACGGCATCCGGTGAGTGCTCGAACAAATTGCGAAAACGGTCTTCGCTCTGCGCCAGAGAGTTCTGGATATTGCAGCGCTCCTCGACCTCGGCATTGAGCTCGATGTTGCGGCGCTGGATCAGGCGGTTGCGACGGCTCAACTGGCTGGCGAACAGCGACAGCACCAGCGTCGCCCCCAGTGACAGGACAAACAGCGGTGAATCCAGCAGCCCGGTCTGGGTCCAGCCGCCGCGCGGGCGTCCTGCCAGTTGCCAGCTGCCGCCCGGAATATCGACAGTGATCAATTGCACCGGCTGGCCGAACAGCGCGATGTCGCCCCAGATCGGCTCGCCCTCGGCGCCTTTGCCGTCGACGCCGCGCAAGGCCAGTTCGAGGTCGTCCTGGGCGGTCATGCCAGCGCCGACGAGGAAATTGCCGACATTGGTCATCACCGAAACGCTGCCCCAATAGCGCGGGCCGGCTGAACCGGCGACGAAAATCGGTCGGCGGTACACCAACCCCTGGCCGCCGCCAGTGAGCGGGATCGGCCCGGCCAGCATCGGCCGGCCAAGGACCCGGGCGCGATGGACCATGGGGTAGAGATGAGGCAGGTTGCGGGTGTCCATGCCGACGGACTGTTCACTGCCGGCCATGGGATAGACATCGCGGACCACATCGTCCGGCGCGATGATGATGTTGTCCAGGTCCGGCACGGCATTGATGACCTCCCGTGCCATGCCCTGGAAATGTTCGTGGGTGATCTGTCCGTCCACGGTCAACAGCTGGGCGATGCCTTCCACCTCGCTGAACGAGGCCCGTATCTGGCTTTGCACTTCGGTTCGCAGGGCACCCAGGCGCAGTTCCACGGCTGCGCGCTCTTCGCCTTGACGGGAACGGGCATCGAGGCTGCCGACACACCAGGACAGCACGCTGCCCACCACCAGGATGCTCAGCGGCAACAGGTAGTCGGTGAGGGCGTGTCGTCGCTCGCGCAGCGTCGCGGACGTGGGGGTAAACACGTGGGTCATTGAAACGCCAGGGCAAATGGATAGGAGGTGTTGCATGGCTAGACTATCGGTACGTCGGGGAAAATATTGAGCCCGGCCGTGCACCGAGCCGACGAGCCGCGCACCACAACAGTGCCTTGACCCTTGCCGCAGCCTGTATCGCGCATAAGCACGCAAAACATGGCCCTTTGCCCCTTGCCAGTTGGCCAGAACATGCGCAAAGTCAACGTACGAGCACGGAGCTACCCATGACCTTTTCACCCCGGTATGTGACCGGCCAGCCAATGGCCAACGACGATTGCTCTGCGGCGTCCTGTCTCGACGATGAGCAGCCGCTGGCACACAGCGATACCAGTGCCATGAGCCGGTGGGTGGCGTACCGTGCCGGTGATCAGTGGCACCTGGTGGGTCAGGGCAACCCGGCCGCGCAGTGGCCGGCGAGCCTCGAGCATGAGGAGTTCGAAACGTTCTGTTCCCGTCACGACCTGTGTCGCTGGCCCACGGGCAAGGGCGAAAGCGTACTGGGTTGGCTGTTGGCGCCGCAGACCGACGCCCGTAACCCGGCCCTGGCCGACTTGGCGCGCCGTCTGGGGCTGAGTGTGCAGTCCGAGGCGCTGGCCCGCGCGCAGAACACCCAGCGGGTGCTGTACGAAATCACCTACCTGGCCAGTTCCACCCGCGAGCGGGGCCCGTTCCTGGAGGGCGTGCATCGTCAGCTGGCGCGCCTGATCGATGCCGAAAACTTCTACCTGGCGCTGTACGAACCCCACAGCGGCAAGATCACCTACCCGTACTACGTCGACATCATCGACGTCGAAGCGGTGGAACCCGAGGCCTACGAGTACCTTGATCGTGACCATCTGTCGCTCACTGGGAGGGTTCTGACCAGCGGTCAACCGCTGTTGACCGACGCCGCCGGCATCGAAGCTGCGCAGGAGGAAGGGCGCTTCCATTGCGTGGGGCACCGCCCGGAATTCTGGATGGGCGCCCCGCTGAAGAACGCCTCCGACGAAGTGTTCGGCATGTTGGCAATGCAGGTGTATGACGTGTCCCGGGTTTACAGCGCCGAAGACCGCGCGCTGTTTCTGGTGGTCGCGCGCCACGTGGCCATGGCCCTGGATCGCCTGCTACACCGCGCCGACCTCGAGGAGACGGTCTCGCGCCGTACCCAGGAGCTGTCCGAGCTCAACCATGCCCTGCGCCAGCAGGTCGCCGAGCGCGAGCGCGCCGAGCACCTGCAAAGCGCGTTGTTCCAGATCGCCGAACTGTCGAGCCAGCCCGGCGACATGGCCGAACTGTTCCGCAGCCTGCATGGCATCGTCGGCGACCTGCTGTCGGCTGATAACTTCTATATTGCCCTGTTTGACCATGCCACCGGACTGGTGACATTCCCCTACTACGTGGACGAAAAGAAGGATGATAGCCCACCCCCTCGGCGCGGCCGTCGTGGACTCACCGAATACGTCATCCGTCAGCGCCGCCCGTGCCTGATCGACTACGACGACGCCACGCAGCTGACCGCGAGCGGCGAAATTGCCGAGACCACCGACCCGATCCGCTCCCAGTCCTGGCTGGGTATTCCGCTGTTCGACGGCGACGAGGTGCGCGGGATTCTCGCGGTGCAGAGCTATACCCCGCTGATTCGCTACACTCAACGCGATCAGGAATTGCTCACTTTTGTGTCCCGGCACATCGACACTGCGTTGTCTCGTCGCAGCGCCGCCGAAGCCATTCACGCCGCCAATCTCAAGCTCGAAGCGCGGGTACAAAGCCGCACCCGTGAGCTGGACCATGCCAATGCCAAGCTGCAGCACGAAAATGCTCATGACGCGCTGACCGGGCTGCCCAACCGCACCCACCTGTTGCAGCGGCTGCAGGCGGCCTGGCAGAACTTTCTGGAGGATCAGCGCCAGGTCACGGTGATGTTCCTCGACCTGGACCGCTTCAAAATGGTCAACGACAGTTTCGGCCATCACTACGGCGACCTGCTCCTGATGCAGGCCGCCGAGCGCCTGCGCGGCTGCCTGCGCGAAGCCGACCTGCTGGCGCGGCTGGGCGGCGACGAGTTCGCGGTGTTGGCGCCGGAACTGACCCTGGACGGCGCAGTGGAAATCGCCGAGCGCATTCTGGTGGCGTTCGACCTGCCGTTCCTGATCGACGGGCACACGGTGTTCTCATCCTGCAGCATTGGCATCGTCAACGCCGACCGCCAGTTTCACGACGAGCCGGCGGACCTGCTGCGCGACGCCGACACCGCGATGTACCGGGTCAAGAACGGCGGGCGCGACAGCTATGCGGTGTTCAACCAGGAGTTGCGCCGGGAGGTCTCCGACCAGGTCGAGCGCGAAGGCGCACTGCGCAATGCACTCAAGCGCACCGACGAATTGTTGCCGTACTTCCAGCCCATCGTCGACGTCGGCAGCGGCCGCCTGCTGGCGCTCGAAGCCCTGATCCGCTGGCGCCACCCGGACGGGCGGATTACCCCGCCGGGCGACTTTCTGCCAGCCCTGGAAGGCTTGCGCCTGATCGGCCGGCTAGACCTGTACATGCTCACCGGGGTGGCCCAGATCCTCGCGCAGCCCGAGCATGCCCACTGGCCGCCGGTGCACGTCAACTGCTCCAGCTACAGCATCACCCGCCCCGAGTTCGCCGCCGAGGTGCTGGCGCTGCTGCAGCGCCATGGCGTGGCCCCGTCGCGCATCTGCCTGGAGCTGACCGAGGGCGCCCTGGTGGCGGAGCCGGACCTGGCCAAGCGGACCATGAAGCAGCTGGCCGACAACGGCGTCTCGGTGGTACTGGACGACTTCGGCGCCGGTTTCTCGTCGCTGAGTTACGTGCACCAGTACCACTTCAGCGGCTTGAAGATTGACAAGTCATTCATCCTCGAACTGACCACCAGCCCGCGCAGTCGCGCTATCGTGCGGGCCATCGTGCGCATGGCCGAGTCCCTTGACCTGACGGTGGTGGCCGAAGGGGTGGAGGACGCCGAGACCCTGGAGTTGCTGCGCGAGATCGGGGCAGGGCAGGCCCAGGGGTATTATTTTGCCAAGCCGCTGTCGCAGGAAGATCTGGTGCAGCGGTTTTTAGGGTAAGGGGCTGACGATCCAACCCCCTTGCTCTGAACGGCTCAGAGGCCTAAAGTCTCGGCAATCATATTCCGGGAATCATACTATGCGCATCCTGATCGTTGGCGCCGGCTCCACCGGTGGTTTCTTTGGCGCGCGACTGGCTCAAGCCGGGCGTGACGTGACCTTTCTGGTGCGCCCGGGAAGGGCCGCCGCGTTGCGCGCCCATGGCTTGCAGATCATCAGCCCGCACGGTGATTTCAGTATTCGGCCGACATTGCTGTGCGCCGAGCAGCTGGACCAGCCCTTTGATCTGATTATCCTCACCGTCAAGGCCTACGCCCTGGAGCAAGCCCTTGAGGACATCGCCCCGGCCGTAGGTCCGGACACGGTGATCCTGCCGGTGCTCAACGGTTTTCGTCACATCGACCGCATCGCCGCCCGCTTCGGCCAGCACACAGTGATTGGCGGGGTGTGCAAGATCATCGGCAGCCTCGACGCCCAGGGCCGGATCGTCCAGGGCGCGAAAATCAATGAAGTCTTCTACGGGGAACTGGACGGCCGCCGCAGCGAGCGCCTCCAACGTATTGATGCCGCTCTGAGCAACGCCGGCTTCACCACTCGCTGGTCTGAGAACATTACCCAGGACCTGTGGGACAAGTGGCTGATGCTGGCGTCGCTGGGCTGCATCAACAGCCTGATGCGCGGCACTGTCGGCGAGGTGGCGTCCACCGAGGCGGGGCTGACCTTTGCCAATGCCTTGATCGACGAGATCGCCCGTGTTGCCCAGGCGTCCGGCCATGGCCCCAGCCAGGCCTACCTCGACCAGACCCGCAGCGCCCTGACCTTGAAAGATTCCCCACAGACCTCATCTATGTACCGTGACTTGCAGGCCGGTCAGCCCATCGAGGCCGAGCAGATCGTGGGCGATCTGCTGCTCCGGGCGCAACAGGCCAACCTCTCGACACCGCTGCTGGCGGCGGTGAATGCCCATCTTTCGGTGTATCAGCAGCGGTTGCGCTGAACACCCCCGCGGTTCCAGTCAGGAGAATTTGCACATGTACCCAGACGTACAGCTGTACATCGACGGCCAATGGCGCCCCAGCCTCAGCGGCGCCAGCCTGGCCGTGCTGGACCCTTCCACCGGCGACACCCTGGGCAGCGTCGCCCATGCCGGCATCGCCGACCTGGACCTGGCCTTGGCTGCCGCCGAGCGCGGTTTCAAGGTCTGGCGCGCGACGTCCGCGTTCGAGCGCTACAAACTCATGCGCAAGGCCGCGCAGATCGTGCGTGACCGTGTCGACCTGATCGCGCGCATCATGACCCAGGAGCAGGGCAAGCCACTGGCCGAGTCGCGCATGGAAACCCTGGCCGCCGCCGACATCATCGACTGGCTGGCCGAAGAGGGCCGCCGCAGCTACGGCCGGGTGGTGCCGGCACGGACCGAAGGGGTCGAGCAGAAAGTCATCATGGAGCCCGTGGGCCCGGTGGCCGCCTTCACCCCGTGGAACTTCCCGATCAACCAGGTGGTGCGCAAGCTGTCCTCGGCGCTGGCGGCCGGTTGCTCGATCATCGTCAAGGCCCCGGAAGAGACTCCGGCGTCGCCGGCCGAGCTGATCCGCGCCTTCGCCGATGCCGGCGTCCCGGCCGGAGTCATCGGCCTGGTCTACGGTGTGCCGGCGGAGATCTCCAACTACCTGATTCCCCATCCGGTGATCCGCAAGGTCACCTTTACTGGCTCCACCCCGGTAGGCAAGCAACTGGCGGCCCTGGCCGGGCAGCACATGAAGCGCGCTACCATGGAGTTGGGCGGTCATGCCCCGGCGCTGGTGTTCAGCGATGCGGACATCGACGTCGCGGCGAAGACCCTGGCCACTTCCAAGTTTCGCAACGCGGGGCAAGTGTGCGTCTCGCCGACACGTTTTCTGGTGCAGCGCGAGGTGTTCGAACCTTTCCTGGCCAAGTTCATCGAGCACGCCAAGGCGATCAAGGTCGGCAACGGTCTGGAGGAGGGCGTGACCATGGGCCCGCTGGCCATCGATCGCCGGGTCCCGGCCGTGGCGGCGCTGGTGGATGACGCCCGCAAGGCAGGCGCCACCGTCCACACCGGCGGCAAGGCCATCGAAGGGCCGGGCTATTTCTATGCACCGACGGTGATCAGCGGTCTGAACCGGCAGATGCGCATCATGAACGAGGAGCCTTTCGGCCCGGTGGCACTGTTGATCCCGTTCGACACTGTGGAAGAGGCCATCGAGGAGTCCAATCGTCTGCCATTCGGCCTGGCCTCCTATGCGTTCACGTCGTCGACGAAAACCGCCCAGGCCCTGAGCAGCGGGATCGAGGCGGGGATGGTCAGCATCAACCACCTGGGCATTGGCTTGCCCGAGTTGCCCTTCGGCGGGATCAAGGATTCGGGGTATGGGTCTGAAGGTGGGACCGAGGCCATCGAGGCTTATCTGAATACCAAGTTGGTGACGGTTTTGGGATAACGCTTTAAAACGTGGCGTTTTCATCGCGGACAAATGTTGCTCCCGCCGTCCTGACCTTGACGTCAAGGTCAAATCTATGGGGGCGGGACTTGTTCGCGATGGGTTCAACCGAGATGAAACCCGCTGACAACTCAAATTTAATGTTGAAAGCTATAGTCATTCATGCAGTTGTACGATAACGTAACACCTAGATTCGCAACAAAGCGTCTCCATCCTCTTTCCGTGTGTCCAGGGTGATCTAACAATGACTCCACAAGAACTCAAAGCTGTCGTCTCCGAAGGCCTCCTGTCGTTTCCGGTGACCGATTTCAACGCCCAAGGCGATTTCCACAAGGCTGGCTACATCAAGCGCCTGGAATGGCTCGCCCCGTATGGTGCCAGTGCGTTGTTCGCGGCCGGTGGTACCGGTGAGTTCTTTTCCCTGGCCGCCAGCGAATACTCGCAAGTGATCAAGACCGCCGTCGACACCTGCGCCAAGAGCGTGCCGATTCTGGCTGGCGTCGGTGGTGCGACCCGTCAGGCCATTGAGTACGCCCAGGAAGCCGAGCGCCTGGGCGCCAAAGGCTTGTTGCTGCTGCCGCACTACCTGACCGAAGCCAGCCAGGACGGCGTTGCCGCCCACGTTGAGGCCGTGTGCAAATCGGTGAAGATCGGCGTCATCGTCTACAACCGCAACGTCTGCCGTCTGACGCCTTCGTTGCTGGAACAACTGGCCGAGCGTTGCCCGAACCTGATCGGCTACAAAGACGGCCTGGGCGACATCGAATTGATGGTCTCGATCCGTCGCCGCATGGGCGACCGTTTCAGCTACCTGGGCGGCTTGCCGACCGCCGAAGTCTTCGCTGCGGCCTACAAGGCGCTGGGCGTGCCGGTGTACAGCTCGGCAGTGTTCAACTTCATCCCGAAAACCGCGATGGACTTCTACCACGCCATTGCCAAGGATGATCACGCCACTGTCGGCAAGCTGATCGATGATTTTTTCCTGCCGTACCTGGACATCCGGAACCGTAAAGCCGGCTACGCCGTCAGCATCGTCAAGGCCGGCGCCAAGATCGCCGGTTATGACGCAGGCCCTGTGCGCACGCCGCTGACTGACCTGACCGGCGAAGAGTACGAAATGCTCGCCGCCCTGATGGACAAGATGGGCCCGCAATAAGCAGCGTCCGATCCGCCGCAAGACCCTGTGGGAGCAGGGCTTGCCTGCGATAGAGGCGCCGCGGTCTGTCAGGCAGACCTCGGCGACCCCATTGCGGGCAAGCCCTGCTCCCACAGTGGGATGTGTCATCGAAAGTACCCGAATTCCCCGCAAAAAAAATAATGAGTGGGAGCCGCACCTGCATGCAAGCCATCAAGAAAACGCATGTCCGCTATTTGATCCTGTTCATGCTGTTTCTCGTGACCACGATCAACTACGCTGACCGCGCGACCATTTCCATTGCCGGCTCCAGCCTGCAAAAAGACCTTGGCATCGACGCCATCACCCTCGGCTTCATCTTCTCCGCCTTCGGCTGGGCTTACGTCATCGGGCAGATTCCCGGCGGCTGGCTGCTGGACCGCTTCGGCTCGAAGAAGGTGTACTTTTTCAGCATCTTCATCTGGTCACTGTTCACTGTGCTGCAAGGCTTCGTCGGCTACATGCCGGCTGCCAATGCGGTGCTGACCTTGTTCATGCTGCGTTTTCTGGTAGGTTTTGCCGAAGCACCGGCTTTTCCCGGGAACGCGCGCATCGTCGCTGCCTGGTTCCCCACCGCTGAGCGGGGCACCGCCTCGGCGATCTTCAACTCCGCGCAATACTTCGCCACCGTGCTGTTTGCACCGCTGATGGGCTGGATCGTGCACGCCTTCGGCTGGGAGCACGTGTTCATCGTCATGGGCAGCATCGGCATCGTGTTCTCGCTGTTCTGGCTCAAGTTCATTCATAACCCGGGGGATCACCCACAGATCAGCCCGGCAGAACTGTCGCTGATTGCCGACAATGGCGGCGTGATCGACATGGACAAGGGCCGCAAAAGCGGCGCGGCCGGCCCGAAATGGGGCTACATCCGTCAGTTGCTCACCAGTCGCATGATGCTCGGGGTGTACCTGGGCCAGTACTGCATCAACGGTATCACCTACTTCTTCCTGACGTGGTTTCCCGTGTACTTGGTCCAGGAACGCGGCATGACCATTCTCAAGGCCGGTTTCATCGCCTCCTTGCCGGCCATCTGCGGTTTCATCGGCGGGGTACTGGGCGGGGTGATATCCGATGCCTTGCTGCGGCGCGGCCATTCCCTGACCTTTGCGCGCAAGCTGCCGATCGTCTGCGGGTTGCTGCTGTCGACCACCATGATCATCTGCAACTATGTGGAGCTGGACTGGGTGGTGGTGGCGTTCATGGCGCTGGCCTTCTTCGGCAAGGGTGTGGGTGCGCTGGGCTGGGCCGTGGTCTCGGACACCTCGCCCAAGCAGATTGCCGGGATCAGTGGCGGCCTGTTCAACATGTTCGGCAACATCGCCTCGATCACCACGCCGATCGTGATCGGCTTTATCATCAATGCCACCGGCTCGTTCAAATGGGCGCTGGTGTATGTCGGCGCCAATGCGCTGGTGGCGGTGTTCAGCTACCTGGTGATTGTCGGCGAGATCAAGCGCATCGAATTGCGCGAAGAAGATGGCAGCCTGGTGCTTGACCCTGCTGCGCCTTTGGTGACCAGCCACTGATGCATGTACCCCTCGACGCTGCCCCTGGGCTGTGTCGAAAATCGAACAGCCTGAGCGACAACTATAAGCAACGACCAGAAGGTGCCCCCATGCAGTTGATCGAACATTCCGACTCCCCGCGCTACGTCCGCCTGCATCCCGATGACAACGTGGTCGTGGTGGTCAACGACCAGGGCGTGGCTGAGGGCAGCCAGTTTCCCGACGGCCTGACCGTGGTCGAGGGCGTCCCCCAGAGCCATAAGGTGGCCACGGTGGACATTCCCAAGGACGGCACGGTGGTGCGCTACGGGCAGATCATCGGCTATGCGCTGGACAACATCCGCCAGGGCAGCTGGGTGCGCGAAACCATGCTGGCCATGCCGTCCGCACCGCCCCTGGACAGCCTGCCGATGTCCAATGCCGTGCCGGCGCCATTGCCGCCGCTGGAAGGCTTTACCTTCGAGGGCTACCGCAACGCCGACGGCACCGTGGGCACCCGCAACATCCTTGGCATCACCACCACGGTGCAGTGCGTGACCGGTGTGCTGGACCATGCGGTCAAGCGCATCAAGGCCGAATTGCTGCCCAAATACCCGAACGTCGACGACGTCATTGCCCTGACCCACAGCTACGGCTGCGGCGTGGCCATTACCGCCCGCGATGCCTACATCCCGATCCGCACCGTGCGCAACCTGGCGCGCAACCCCAACCTGGGCGGCGAAGCGCTGGTGGTGGGGCTGGGCTGTGAAAAACTGCAAGCCAACCAGGTGATGCACGAAGACGACGCCTCGGTGGACCTCAGCGAACCGTGGATGTATCGCCTGCAGGACGCCAGCCATGGCTTCTCTGAAATGATCGACGACATCATGGCCTTGGCCGAATCCCGCCTGCAGAAACTCGACCTGCGCCGTCGCGAAACCGTGCCAGCCTCGGAGTTGATCCTGGGGATGCAGTGCGGCGGCAGTGACGCGTTCTCGGGGATTACCGCCAACCCGGCGCTGGGCTTTGCTTCTGACCTGTTGATCCGTGCCGGCGCCACGGTGATGTTTTCCGAAGTCACCGAGGTGCGCGACGCCATCTACATGCTGACGTCCCGGGCCGAGACTCGGGAAGTGGCGGCCGACCTGGTGCGTGAGATGGACTGGTACGACCAGTACCTGGAACGCGGCGCCGCTGACCGCAGCGCCAACACCACGCCGGGCAACAAGAAGGGCGGGTTGTCGAACATTGTCGAAAAATCCCTGGGTTCCATCGTCAAGTCCGGTAGCAGCGCGATCAACAGCGTGGTCGGTCCGGGCGAGCGCTTCAAGCGCAAAGGCCTGACTTTCTGCGCCACCCCGGCCAGCGATTTCGTCTGCGGCACCTTGCAGTTGGCGGCAGGGATGAACCTGCACGTGTTCACCACCGGACGCGGCACGCCGTATGGGCTGGCCATGGCCCCGGTGGTCAAGGTATCGACCCGCACCGAACTGGCCGAGCGCTGGCCAGACCTGATCGACATTGATGCAGGCCGCGTCGCTACCGGCCGGGCGAGCATCGAGGAGTTGGGTTGGGAGTTGTTTCACTACTACCTGGACGTGGCCAGCGGACGCAAGCAGACCTGTGCCGAGCATTTGAAATTGCACAATGACATCGTGCTGTTCAACCCGGCGCCGATCACCTGATCGGGCGCATGGCCCCTCCAGCGCAGGAGGGGCCAAGGAGGGTCTTACAATCCCGCCAACGCCTCGAGGAGGTCGACTTCCGGCAGCCCCGGCTCATCCAGCGCCAGTTGCGCTTCCAGTTCGTCCAGGTGCGCCAGCATCACCGCCACCGCCAACTCATTGTCCCCGGCGCTCAACGCATCCAGTACTGCCTGGTGCTCATCCGAGGCGCAGGAGGGCACGTCACCGCGCTGGTACAGGGCGACGATCAGCGAGCTGCGCACCATCAGGTTGTCGAGGATCTCGGCCATCACGGCGTTGCCGCCCAAGTCCCCCAACAGTAAGTGGAACTCGCACAGTTCGCGGACGATTTCCCGGCGGTCGGTGGCGTTGGTGGCCTTGCGCTCGTTGGACATGTGCTGGACGACGCGGGTCTGATGCTCGGCCATGGTCGCGGCGCTGATGCCTTCGACAATGGCGCGCTCGATGGCCCGCCGAGCCGCAAACACTTCCCGCGCCTCGCGGGCACTGGGCTGGGCAACAATCGCGCCGCGGTTAGGCTCGATGCTGACGATGCGCTGCATGGCCAGGCGTTGCAGTGCGACTTGTACGTGATTGCGGTTGGCATTCAGGGTTTCGACGATCTGCGCCTCGATCAAACGAGTTCCCGGGCGCAAGCGATGCTGGGCGATACCCCGTGACAGGACATCGACGATGCGCTGGACTTCAAGTTGTTTGGCGGTGACCGTTTTGAGACCCATCTTTCCCTCTGCTCCTTGATTGCCGAGCGCTGAAACGATTGCGCCCGGCATTATCCGACAGCTCCGCTGCCGGGTAAAATGACACTTACAACGCTTCCAGTGGCTCTTCCACACGCAGCAGTCGACCGGCGTTGCCCAGCACCAGCAGAGTGCTGAGGTTATGCAGGATCGCGGCCACCATGGCCCCGGCCGCTCCCAGCCAGCCGAAGGCCGCCGCCGCAACAATCGCCAGGGTCCAGCCCAGGCCGATGGCCACGTTGACCTGCAAGGTCCGGCGACATTGGCGGCTCAAGCGCACACAGGTGCCCAGGCGGCGCAGATCGCTGCCGATCAGGACGATGTCAGCGGACGCCAGGGCGATATCCGAACCGCCTGCGCCCATGGCCACACCCACCACTCCGGCTTTGAGTGCCAGCGAGTCGTTGATCCCGTCACCCACCACCAGTGGCCTGAAACCGCCACGAATCTCATCGGTGACCCGGCTCAGCTTGTCTTCCGGCAGGGCCTGTGCGACGACGTCGGTGATGCCCACCACCCGCGCGAGATTCTGTGCCACCGGCAATCGGTCGCCGGTCAGCAGCAACTGCCGGCCCAGCCCCAGTTCCCGCAGGTCGGCCATGGCCAGCGCCGCTTCCGGACGGACCTGGTCGGCCAGCAGCATCCAGGCCAGAAAACGCCCGTTGAGGGCCAGCCCGGCCATGGGGCCATCGTGCTCAGGCACCGGCGGCAGGTCGATGCCCAATTGCGTGAACAACTCGGCGCGGCCCAGCGCGGCTTCGCCCTGAGCGGTGCTGGCGATGACCCCCAGCCCCTGGCGTTCGCGCAGGTTTTCAAGGGTCTGCCAGGCGTGTGGCGCAACCGCACCGGCCAGCGCGCGGCTGACCGGATGGCTGCTGGCCGCGCCGAGGCTGGCGGCCAGGGTCAGCAGCAGGTGCTCGTCCAGTCCGGCGCCGGCCACCTGTTCCATGCGCTGCAAGTGCAAGGCGCCATAGGTGAGGGTGCCGGTCTTGTCGATCACCAGCGAGCTGAGGTCGGCAAACTCTTCGAGGAACGCCGAACTGCGGATCAAGATGCCGTGTCGGGCCGCTACCGCGACCCCGGCGATGGCCGTCGCGGGTGCCGACAGCACCAGGGCGCAAGGGCAGGCCGCGACCAGCACCGCGAGCATCGCCTGGGCATCCTTGCTGATGAACCAGGTCACGGCCGCGATCAGCAACACCAGCACCATGTACTGCCCGGCATGGCGTTCCAGCAGGCGGGTGATGGGGGGCTTGGCCCGTTCGGCCTTCTGCATCAGGGCGATGACCTTGCCCAGGGTGGAATCCTGCCCGGTGCGCGACACTTCGATGCGCAGCAGACCATCGAGGTTGATGGCCCCGCCGAACACTTCCATGCCCGGAACCACCTGCACCGGCACCGATTCCCCGGTGATGGGCGCAGTGTCCAGGCTCGCCTGACCTTCCAGTACCCGGCCATCGGCAGGGATGCGGTCACCGGCGCGCACCTCCACTTGGTTGCCGCTGACCAACTCGCTGTTGTCGACTTCGCTGACCCGGCCATCGGCGCCGATCAGGCGAGCCTGGCTGCGGGTCAACTTGCCCAGGGACTCGATCGCTTCCTGGGAACCGATCACGCTGCGCTCTTCCAGCACGTGGCCGAAGATCATCAGCACCGGCAGCAGGGCCGCGGTCAGCAGATCGCCGGTGGCCCAGGCCCCCAGCAGCGCCAAGGCCACCAATTGGTCGGTAATGCCGTGCAGGCTGGGAAAGCGCAGGCTGTACCAGGCCGAACGGAGCACCGGCACCGCCACCAGCAGCGAGGCGGCGCCGAACAGCAGCTGTGCCACGCCGTCCTGCAGCGGGTCGAACCAGCGCCACAGCAGGCCCAGGCCCAACAGGCCGAGGGCAATCATGGCAATGCTCAACTGGCGCGCCGCACTGCGCTGCTCGTCGCGGGTGAGCATGGTGCCGGTCAGGTGGCCATGGTTATGGCCGCAGTGGGGGTCATGCTCATGGTCATCTTGGTCGTGATGGTCGTGATGGTCGTGATGGTCGTGATGGGCGTGGTCGTGCGCGGGATGGCTCATGGTTGGCTGCCTTGCAGAATCAAGCGGCTGTCGTCGCGGGGGTCGACCGTGGTGACCGAGCCGGCCTTGGACAGAATGCCCGGGATACGCTCCCGGTACAGGCGTTGCAGCAGGCCGGGGTCGCTGTGGTCGCGGGCGGTGGCAGCAAGGCTGGTAATGGTGGCGGTGTCGCTGTTGGCCTTGGCCAGGCGTTCGCTGGCCTGGGCATGGGCCACCTGCAGCGTACGATCGGCGTCCTGGGTAGCGGCCTGGCTGACCCGGGCGGCGTCATTGCGGGCGCTGGCAATGTTCTGCTCGGCGCGCTGGCTGGCGGTCAGGACGGCGTTGAAGGCATTGACCGCGCCCTCCGGCAGGCTCGATTGCACGTCGACACGGTCGATATGAATGCCCAGGCCGGCGCCGTTGGCCTGCAATTGGGCCAGGCTGTGGTTGATCCCTTGCACCAGATCGCCGCGCAGGCGTTCGCGGCGTTCGGCGGCCTGGCTGTCGTTGCCGACCAGTTCCGGGCGGGCCACAAGGATGGTGTCCAGGTCCCGCGAGGCGCACACAGCCACGGCGCTGCGCGCCACCAGGCGATCGAGGGCGGTGTTCAGGTTGGGCTGTTGCAGGACGTAGGCGTAGGGGTCGGTGACTTTGTAGAACACTCTCACGTCCAGTTGCACCACCCCGGCGTCGCCGGTCAGTAAATAACCGGAACCGGCCAGCGCGTCATTGCTCAACGAGGTGTTGAGGTCGGCCTTGCTGGCCGGGTTGTCCCGCAGCAAAGTGACCACGCGCTGGTCGATGACCCGGTCAGGGGAGGGCAGCAGCACCACTTTTTCGAAGGGTTCCGGCCAGGCCAGCAACAGCCCGGCGCCTTGCACCCGTTCCAGGGCGCCCATGCGGATGACCACGGCGCGGCTTTCCGGGCCAATCTGGCGGATATTGCCCAGGCCCCAGGCCAGCGCTGTCAGCAAGGTAATGGCGTACAAGGCCAGGAACGCCAGGCGGCCCGCCTGCCACCAAGGGCCTTGCGCCGCGTCGCGAGGCGCTGCACTCATGGCTTGCTCCCGCTCGGCGCCGGCAATTGCGGCGGCCCGTCCACCAAGGCGCGGAACGGCGCGGCATCGGTGCGCAGCACCAGGCGGGTGCCGGAATTGACGATGGTGCCCAGCGTGTCCAGCGAACGCAGCAGGTTGTACAACTCTGGTGCCCCCGCGTAGGCCTTGCCGTAGATCTGCGCGGCTTCGACCCGCGACTGCGCTTCCACATCCGCGGCTTTGACCTGCGCATCGGCCTGCAGAATGCGCGCGTCACGCTCGGCGGCCGAGCGTATCTGCGCGGCCTGACGCTTGCCTTCGGCGGTGCGTTCGGTGGCGATGGTTTCTCGTTCGGCGCGCATGCGCTCGACCGTGGCATTGAGGGTCACGGCCGGCAGGGTCAGGCGTTCGATGCCGACCTGTTGCACGCGCACGCCATAAGTGCTGAGCAGAGGGCCGGCGATCTGCTGGCGCACGTGCTCTTCGAATTCTGCCATGTGCACCTGGCTGGCGTCGGTGTTGACCAGGTTGGCGAGGTCGAAAGCACTGGCGCTGGTCTCCAGGGCCGAGCCGAGGAAGGTGCGGATCTGCCGGGCGGCTTCATCCGGCTGGTTCTGCACGGCGCGCATGAAGCGCTGCACGTTTTCAGTGTCGCCTTGTACCTGCCAGGCTACGTAGGCCTGGACGATGATGCGCAGGCCATCGCGGGTACCGACGTCCTGCAGGCCGCTGGAAGTGGTGTGCAGGCGCAGATCCACCGGCACCGCCGCCTCGAACGGAATCGGCAGGCGCCAGGCCAGGCCCGGTTCGAGCAGGACTCGGCCGGGGTTGCCAAAACGGGTAATGACCGTGGCTTCGCCGGAACGCACCTGCACCAGGCAGGCGGTGCCGATGGCGAACACCACCAATACCCCGGCCAGAGCCATGCGCCGCCAAGGTCGTGAGGGCTGGGCGCGGGGGGGCGTCAGCGCTGGAGGGTGGTCGTGGCCGCTGTGATCGTGATCATGGTGATCGTGGTGGTCATGGTGGTCATGCCCAGCGTGGGAATGGGGTGCGCTCAAGGGGCTACTCCTGCGGCGGCGCGATCGGTACCGGCCTGTGGTGGGACGGGGTCGACCGGTGCGGCAAAGCTTCTCAGGTCAAGGGTAGGTGGCTGGCTGCCGGCCAGGCGGTGATCGAGGATCAAGGCGTGGGCGTGGCTCATTCCCAAGGCCAGCTGGGTGAAATATTGTTCATCGATAAAGGCCTGCCCGGCGCTGCGCCAGGCTTGCTCTTCGGCGCCAAAGCGCAGTTGCGCGGCGCGGGCGGTGCCCAGGGTTTCCTCGTGGCCGGCGTTGGCCGAGTCGGTCAGGTCGGTGGCTTGCATTTGCGCCTGGCTCATGGCTTCGCTGGCCTTGCCGCGCTCGCGGGAGATCAGGGCCTGGGCGCTGATCTGTGCGGCCTGCACGGCATGATAGGCATCGGCGGCACCGGCCGGTGGGTGGATGGCTTCGACCACGGTGGCCAGCAGTTCGACGCCGCTGTCCAGTTGGTCGAGGTCGGCCTGCACGGCCTTGCCGATGTCGGCGGACAGGCCGTTGCGGCCTTCGCCCAACAGGTCATCGAGGGTGCGCCCGGCGAATTCGTGGACCAGCACCCGGCTGGCGGTGCTGCGGATCAGTGCCGGGATGTCGGCACTGTGATAGGTCGCGGCCAGCGCGGCCTTGTCGGTCAGGCCGATGCGGTAGACGAAGCGCAGGTCCATGTTGACGATCTGGAAGCTCTGCTGGTCGCCCGCGCGGCTGGCAATGACCTGGGATTTTTCGCTCTGGTGAGTGGCGTCCCACAGGCGGTTGGCACTGGCCGGAGCCGGGCCGTCGGTGCTGGCCAGTTCGTCGGCGGCGGTGTTGCTGTCGCCGCTGGTGGCCAGTTCATGGATCCCCCCGTTCTCGACCGCGCGCACTTGGCCGAACGGCCAGGGCAGGCCTACGTGCAGGCCGGGCGGGTAGACCTCGACCGGCCTGCCGAAGCGCTCATAGATACCGCGGCCGTTCATGGCGATCTGGGTCACGCCGCTCAGGCCCCAGCCGATCAACAGCATCAGGCTCAGCACCGGCAGGAAAGCCCGGCGCATGAAGCCGAAGGCCCAGATCTGCCGCAGGTCGATACCGAATCGCTCATGCACTTCGTCCTGCAAGCGCCCCAGCGGGCGCGGTGGCCATTGCAGCAGGCCGGCCAAGAGGCTATCGGCGATGATCTGCGGTTCAAGGGTGGCGCGCTGGGGGTTGAACATCGAAAAGGCTGCGCGAAGCAACAATTCGATGGCCACCAGCCCGGGCAACAGGCTCGACCACACGGCCAGGCGCAGTGGCCAGACGCTCTGGGCGCCGGCGAAGAACAGGCAGATCACGGCGATGACCAGGCACGCCAGCACCACGCGGATCTGCAGCGCCAGGCCATTGGCCTCAGGCCATTCCTGAGGGTCGGCATGGGACAGGTGACGCTCGAGCACCAGCAGGCCGAAGGCCAGTACCAAGCCGAACGCGGCCACGACATAGGCGCTCTGGCCGACGACGGCGGGTTGCAGGTTCAGGGTCCAGCTCGCTTGCAGCACCCACAGGGCCAGCACGCCGGCGACGATCATCCACAACGCCCCGACCCCGAGGCGCGCGACCAGACGATGGCTGCGCGCAACCACGCGGTTGAGCAGGCGATCGTAGGCGCTCAGTGAGGTGTCGGGGGCCGCGGGGTCAGCGGACGCGTCGGGCAGGGCGCCGAGCAGGGTGCGCTCACGCCAGAGGGCAATCCGCCACACCCATTGCAGTTGACCGGCCAGCAGCAGCGACGAGGCGCCCAGCAAGTACAGCAAGGGCGTCCAGACGGTGTCGGCGGCGAACAATCGCACAAAGACTCCCGCCAGCAATGCCAGCACCAGCCACACGGCCAGTGTGACCAACAGCACCAGTGACCGCCTGGCCTGCCAGTTTGCCCGCTGGAACCTGGGCAAGCCGTGCAGGTCACGCCCGCTGGCATTCAGATCTACCCTCACACGTACGCCTCCGTTGAAATGGCGGCGAGTCTAGCCGGTTGTGCGTAACTTTATAACAATGCGTGTCAAAGTTTCATCCACTCGGGTCTCGGCAGAAATGATCCTTTGACCCGCTCTGCCACCTGCTCCAAGGTGGAATGAATGCCTGCGTCGGGGCCGGATCCTGTGAGTCAACGTTGGCTATCGATGTTCCGTGATCCTTGGGTGCTGGTGCTGCTGTTGGCGGCACTGGCGACGCGTCTGGTTTTTTTGCCGGAGCGCACGCTGTGGTTCGACGAAGCCTACAGCGTGGCGGTCGCTCGCCAGCCGCTGGCGGACATTTGGGGGCTGGTGACGCTGGATGTGCATCCGCCGCTGTATTATTGGGTCTTGCATCTGTGGATCAATCTGTTTGGCGACAGCCTGTGGGCCATTCGCGGCTTGAGTGTGGCCGCCGGCGTCGGCGCGGTCGCCTTGGCGGCGGGTTGGTTGCACACGTTTGCTCCCCTTCGTGCGGTGCGTATCGCCCTCGCGCTGCTGGTCATACAGCCCATCGCCGTACGCTACAGCCAAGAGGCGCGGATGTACGCGCTGCTGGGCCTGTGGCTGATGGCGGCGAGCTGGACCCTGGCCGGGTGGCAGCACAAGCCGGGTCCGTGGCGTTACCCGCTGGTGTACGCCGGGCTGGCTGCTGCTGCGCTGTACACCCACTATTTTGCCCTGCTGGGCCTGAGCAGTCATTGGACGTGGGTGGCGTTCACTCGTCGGGGTCGCAGCCGCTTGCTCGGACGACGGGATTGGTGGCTGGCCAACGGGGTGGCTGCGGCGCTGTTTGCTCCCTGGCTGCCGTCCTTGTTTCAGCAGTTGAATGCCAACCGTGGCCTGGACTGGATATTGCCACTGGACTCGGGCACGGTCCCCACGGCGCTCTGGGAGTTCATCTGGGCGGGAAGTCCGTGGTCGCTATGGCCGGTGCTGGGTCTGGTCATGCCGGCGTTATTGACGTGGGCGATCTGGCAGACTCGTGCGACTTCCTTGGGCAGCCAGCGCACGGCGGTGATGCTGCTGGCACTGTTGCCCATTGCCTTGGCCGCACTGGTGTCGGTGTTCAAGCCGGTGTTCGTCACCCGCTATCTCAGTTTTGCGGCCCTGCCCATGACCCTGTTGCTGGCCATGGCCATTGACACCCTGTCGCGCTCACGGCCGAGGGCGGCATCCATGGTGTTTGTTGCACTGGCCGGGGTCCAGTGCGTGGGGGTGCACAACGCCTGGCAGGGCGGCGGGGTACTGGATGGCCCTCACGCCACCCTCAACGGCACCGGGCCCCTGTCCGCCATTGCCAATGAGCAGTGGCGTGTGGGTGACGAGGCAGTGTCCGACGGCGCCAATTACTTCGGGCTTCTTTACTACCTGCGCCATCACCCCCAGCCATGGTTGCGGGTGGACGGCAAACCGCCGACGTTCACCGGGGCATTCGCCACCTTGAGCCGGGGTACCCGCAGCCCTTGGCTGCCAAGTTACGCCGACTTGCCCGCAGCGACCTGCGGGCTATGGGTGTTCGCGGTGGCGACCGACCCGCAGCGCTACCCACCGCCAGACCAGTGGGCGTTGGCGTTTCAAGAACAGGCCGATGCAACCTTGCTGCACTACTACCGGCGTCGTAGCTGTGCGCAGCCGAGCACCGCGCAGATGCCTGCGTCAGGGAATCAAACGCTCGGCCCGTAGTTGAGCGAAGACATCGAAAAATGCCTGGTCGCTGGCCTCGAAATCCACAAAGCCCAGGCGGCGGCTCTTCGACACGTCTGTCACCACTTCGATTGGCCGTCCGAGGTCGGCGTCGGTGTGCCAGGGAGAGACCAGCCGGGTGAGGTCGGGCTCTTCAAGACCGTGGGCTCGGGCCAGTTGTGCCCACGCCGGCGCGTCGTCGGCCATCTGCTCGGCCAGCGGCGCGGGGGCATGCGGGAACGGTGCGGCGGGCAGGTCAAACCACTCGGCGATCCGTGACCACATCCACTTCCAGCGAAACACATCGCCGTTGGTCACGTTGAACGCCTGATTGGCCGCCGCTGGCGTGGTCGAGGCCCACAGCAGTTGCCGGGCGAGGACTCTTGCGTCGGTCATGTCGGTCAGGCTGTCCCACTGGACTCGCGAGCCGGGAAAGACAAAAGGCCGACCACTGGCTTTGCACAATGAGGCATACACCGCCAGGGTCGTGGCCATGTTCATGGCATTGCCCACCGCCACCCCGGTGATGGTGTGCGGACGGTGCACGCTCCAGGTGAATCCGTCGCGGGCGGCGGCGGCAAACACTTCGTCTTCCTGGGCGTAGTAAAAGTTTTCCACATCCAGCCGGCCTTGCTCCTCGCGAAACGGCGTCTGCGGCAAGGCGCCCTTGCCATAGGCTTCGAACGGGCCCAGGTAGTGCTTGAGCCCGGTAACCAGGGCCACATGGCGGACACTGCTGGCCGGGCGCAGCGCTTGCAGCACGTTGCGCACCATGGCCGCGTTGACCCGGATATTCTCGGCTTCAGTGGCTTGTCGGGACCAGGTGGTGAGGAACACGTGGCTCGGCGCCAGGCCCTCGAGTGCCACGCTCAGCGCAGCGGGGTCCTGCAGGTCGGCGCTGACCGGGGTCAGGCCAGGCAGGGCCGACGGTCTGCGGGCAAGGCCGGCAACCGTCCAGCCTTGGGCCAGAAGCAGGCGCGCGGTGGCGCTGCCGACGATGCCGCTTGAGCCGACGACGAGGGCTGTTGGGGTCATATGATCTCCGAGGACAGGGTGGGTTTGGAGGTTGGACAGCGCAGGAGGCGAGGTGGCTGAAAAAAAACATGAAGGGATACCTCATCCCGCCACATCCCCCCCTCAATAAACATCCCGCAGATACCGTTTCGCCCTGAGCATCCCCGCCACGTACGCCTGTGCCCCGTCTTCCCCCATCCCGCCATGCTGCGCCACCACCTCGTGCAGCACGCGGTCGACGTCCTTGGCCATGCGGCTGGCATCGCCGCAGATGTACAACTGCGCACCCTCCTGCAGCCAGGCCCAGAGTTCGGCGCCGTGTTCGCGCATGCGGTCCTGAACGTAGACCTTCTCCGGCTGGTCCCGGGAGAAGGCCAGGCTCAGGTGATCGAGCAAGCCGTCGGCCTGGTAGCCCGTCAGTTCGTCCTCGTAGTAGAAATCCGTGCGCCGGCGCTGCTCCCCGAAAAACAGCCAGTTGCGGCCTTTGTCGCCGCGCGCCCGGCGCTCTTGCAGAAAGCCGCGAAACGGGGCGACGCCGGTGCCGGGGCCGATCATGATGATCGGCACATCGCCGTCCACCGGTACGCGAAAGTGCCGCGAGGGCTGGACGAAGATCGGCACCTCGGCGTCTTCGGCGCGGTCGGCGAGGAAGGTCGAGGACACGCCTTTGCGGTTGCCATAGCGCACGGCCGATACCGTCAGGTGTACCTGATCGGGATGAGCCTTGGCGCTCGAGGCGATGGAATAGAGCCGTGGCTGCAGCGGCTTGAGCAGGCCGAGCAACTCCTCGGCGGAGCAATCAACGGGAAACGCCGACAGCACGTCGGCCAGTTGGCGACCCCACAGCCAGTCCTTGAGCGCCGCCTTGTCGTGCTCGCCGAGCAGGTGCTTGAGTTGCGGCTGGCCGCTGCGCTCGGCGATGAAGGACAGTGCCTCATGGCTGGGTCGCGCGATTTCGAAGTGGGCACTGAGAGCCTGGTACAGCGGCATCTCGCCCGCCGTTGGCAGGTTCACCGATGTGTCAGGCTTGAGCCGCGTGCGCTGCAGCAGCTCATCGACCAGCTGCGGGCAGTTGCGCGGGAGGACGCCCAAGGCATCGCCAGCTTCGTAGCGAATGCCCGAATCGGCCAGGTCCAACGCGAACAGGCGCGTTTCCTTTTCCTCGCTCTGCTGGTTGAGCAACCGATTGATCACCAGTCGCGCGGCGTAGGGCCGCGCTTTGTTCGGCTCCGAGGCCTCGCCTGCGCACGCACTCGGTGCCGGGGCGACGGCCAGGCCCAGGCATTGCCGCAGTTGGCCCATCCAGGCACTGGCGGGCGCCGTGTAATCGGTGTCGCAGTCCACCCGGTCCAGCAGGCGGATGGCGCCCAACTCATGCAGGCGCCGGTCCAACTGCCGACCGTGATGGCAGAACTGATCGTAGTTCGGGTCGCCCAGCGCCAGTACCCCGTAACGCAGCGACGGCAACGGGGGCGCGTCAGCCAGCAGGGCCTTCCAGAAAACGGCGCCGTTATCTGGGGCATCGCCGTCGCCAAAGGTGCTGCTGATCAGCACCAGCTCGCGAATGCGCGCCAGGCGCGCGACCGTAAAATCGTTCATCGCGCTCAGTTCGACACTGCGACCGGCATCGCGCAACTGCTGGGCCACGCCCTCGGCCAGGGCTTGGGCATTACCGGTTTGAGAAGCCCAGAGCAGGGTGATGTCGGCGGGCTCCGTGGCCGCTTGCGGACTGACGTCCTCGAGGGTCTGGTGGCCGATCAACGCGAGCCGGCGCAAGGCCACTGCACAGAACTTCAATTCAGGTTGCAGCGACAGGGGGTCGACCGCATCGCTGGTCACGGCATTGATGGCCAGATCGTCGCCAAACACATCGTTCCAGTGAAAGGGTGCGAAGCAGTTGCCCGGCCGCACCCGGTCCGTGACCACTGCCGGCAACACGGCGTGACCGCGCGAGGAACGGATCTCGACCGGATCCTTGTCCTTGATCGCGAGCGCGGCCGCATCCTGCGGATGGATTTCCACAAAGGGCCCGGGGTTGAGTTTGTTCAGGGTTGCCACCTTGCCGGTCTTGGTCAGGGTGTGCCATTGATGTTGCAGGCGACCGGTGTTGAGCACGAAGGGGAAGGCCTCGTCGGGCATCTGCGCCGGGTCCATGTGCGGGCGCGGGAGGAAGTGGGCCTTGCCGCTATCAGTGGGGAAGACCAGCGCCGGGGCCTGGCCGCAAGCATCGCGGGCCAAGGTCTGGCTGATGCCGTTGTTGAGGTAGCGAATGGGGTTGCGCTCGGCCGAGTCGGCAGCGGCGCACGGCCATTGCAGTGGTGCCTCGCGCAGGCGTGCGTAGCTGGCACCACGGATGTCGTAGCCGGTCTTGGGGTTCCAGGCGCGTTTGATTTCCTCGAACACCTCGGCGGCCGAGGCGTAGCTGAACGACTCGGCAAACCCCATGGCGCAGGCCACCCTGGCGATGATCTGCCAGTCGGCGAGGGTGTCACCCGGCGGCTCCACAGCCTTTTGCATCAAGGTCAGGTTGCGCTCGGAATTGATCATCACCCCTTGCGCCTCGGCCCAGAGAGCGCCGGGCAGGAGAATGTCGGCGTAACGGTTGGTTTCGGTGTCCAGGTAGGCGTCCTGGGTGATCACCAACTCGGCGCTCTGCAGGGCGTCGATCACCGTTTGGCGGTTGGGCACGCTGGCCACCGGATTGGTGCAGATGATCCAGCAGGCCTTGATCTGGCCAGCACGCATCTGTTCGAACATGGCCACCGTGCCGTTGCCGGCGCTGCGGGGGAGGTGGTCGGGGGGGATCTGCCAAAGGTCTTCGATGAAGGCGCGATCGGCCTCCACCAGCAGCGAACGCTGGCCAGGCAGGCCGGGGCCCATGTAGCCCATTTCCCGGCCGCCCATGGCGTTGGGCTGGCCGGTCAGGGAGAACGGCCCGCTGCCGGGGCGGCACAGGGCGCCGGTGGCCAGGTGCAGGTTGCACAGGGCGTTGGTGCTCCAGGTGCCGTGGGTGCTCTGGTTCAGGCCCATGGTCCAGCAACTCATCCACTGTGCAGCGTTGCCGATCCACTGCGCCGCCTCACGGATATCGGCTTCGGCCAGACCGGTGATCGCGGCGACGGTGTCGGGGGCATAATCCTCGAGGAACTCCGGCATCGCCTCCCAGCCCTCGGTGAAGGCGGCGATGAACGCCGGGTCGGTGTGGCCGTTCTTCACCAGCAGGTGCAGCAAGCCGTTGAGCAGCGCCAGGTCCGTGCCGGGCTTGATTTGCAGGAACAACCCGGCCTTGTCGGCGGTGGCGCTGCGGCGCGGGTCGACCACGATCAGCCGGGCACCGGCCTTGACCCGGTCCATCATGCGCAGGAACAAGATCGGGTGACAGTCGGCCATGTTGGCGCCAATGACGAAGAACAGGTCGGCGTGATCGAAATCCTGATAGGAGCCCGGTGGCCCGTCGCTACCCAGCGAAAGCTTGTAGCCACTGCCGGCGCTGGCCATGCACAGCCGCGAGTTGGATTCGATGTGGGGCGTGCGGACGAAACCCTTGGCCAGTTTATTGGCCAGGTATTGCGCTTCCAGCGACATCTGTCCGGAGACGTAGAAGGCCAGCGCTTGCGGGCCGTGCCGGTCGAGCAGCTCACGCAGGCGCAGCGCGGTGGTGTCGATGGCCTGGTCGATGCCGGTGCGCACCGGCTCCTGATCTCGCGAGGGGCGTGTATAGGCATGGGTCAACCGGCCGGGGACGGCGATGGCCTGGCCGCAGGTGGTGCCCTTGGTGCACAGGCGGCCGAAATTGGTCGGGTGGTGCTTGTCGCCGATGACCTTCACTACGGTGTTGTCCTGCACTTGCATGACGATGCCGCAGCCGACGCCACAGTAGGGGCACACGCTTTTGATCGATGTGGTTGTCATTGCACCTTCCTGCACCCAACGCAAAAAAGGCGCCTGATCGCTCTCCGTCATAAACGGGAGGGACACGGCGCCTTTGTCGTGAACGAGGCAATCATTTCTCCGATTGCTGTGTCGAGGGGGTTGCAAGGGGCAGGCCAGTTTCGCCCGGTCCTGCTCTCACACGGACGGTCGTCCGGCGCAGACCCTGTAGGGGTGGGCCTGGGCCGCGATGCAGGCGACGCGGCCTGGCGGTATTGCGCGGCGCTGGCCTCACGCCCAAGCGCTGTTCCCACAGGGGCGGCGTAGCCTCATGACTGTGCGCTCAGCGCGAAATCGCACTCTTTTGTGGCTTTTATCGGGCGCCTTACCGGGCCGAACAGCCGCCAGAGGCCCGAATCCGGGCGCCCCGGTAAAACTGGCACAACCCGTGCAATGACCCCTTCGCAGGCTTCAACCGCCTGCCCACAATCTGAACGAATACTGGCAAAGACGCCTGGATCCTCAACGGTCCGGGCGTTTTTTTTTGCTTTTTTTTACCCAACCCAGAGGCCAACCCCATGAACTCCAGCATCGGCTTGCACAACGACCTGCCCACCCTGGTGGTGGTGGGTAATGGCATGGTCGGCCACCACTGTGTGGAGCAACTGATCGAGCGCGGCGCCCTGGCGCACTACCGCATTCATGTGTTGGGCGAAGAGCCGGTGCGCGCCTATGACCGTGTGCACCTGTCCGAGTACTTCACCGGTCGCGACGCCGAGGGCCTGGCCATGGGCGAGGAGGGCTTCTATGCACAGGAGGGCCTGACCTTGCACCTGGGCACTTGCGTGCTGGGGATCGACCGCGCGGCTCAGCAACTGCTGACCGCCGCCGGCCCCGTTGCGTATGACAAGCTGGTGCTGGCCACTGGCTCCTATCCCTTCGTGCCGCCGATCCCCGGCGCCGAGGGCGATTCGCGGCTGGTCTATCGCACCCTGGATGACCTTGACCGCATCCGCGCCGCCGCCCAGGGGGCACGCCGGGGCGTGGTGGTCGGCGGTGGCCTGCTGGGGCTGGAGGCGGCCAATGCGCTCAAGTCCCTGGGCCTGGAAGCCCATGTGGTGGAGTTCGCCCCGCGCCTGATGCCGGTGCAGCTGGACGAACCGGGCGGGCTGGCCCTCAAACAGCGGATTGAAGCCTTGGGCGTGGGCGTGCACCTGGCCAAGGCCACCCAGTCCATCAGCGCGGGCATGGCCTATCGCTACCGCATGAACTTTGCCGGCGACGACTTCCTGGAGACCGATCTGGTGGTGTTCTCCGCCGGCATTCGCCCGCAGGATGCGCTGGCCCGTCAGTCTGGCCTGGACCTGGGTCCGCGAGGGGGTGTGGCCATCGACAACGACTGCAGGACAGTCGACCCGCACATCTATGCCATCGGTGAATGCGCCGCCTGGAGCGGCAGCATCTTTGGCCTGGTCGCGCCTGGCTATCAGATGGCCCGTGGCGTCGCAGCCGCCCTGTGCGGTGAAAGTGGCCACGTGTTCAGCGGCGCCGACATGTCCACCAAGCTCAAACTGCTGGGGGTCGACGTCGGCTCCATTGGCGATGCCCACGGTGCGATCGAGGGTGCACGCAGCTATCGTTTCACCGACGAAGCCACTTCCAGCTACCGCCGGCTGGTGGTGTCTGCCGATGGCAAGACCGCGCTGGGCGCCGTGCTGGTGGGCGACAACAGCTACTACGACACCCTGCTGCAATACGTACAGAACGGCATCGCCCTGCCTGCCGACCCCTCGATCCTGATTCTGCCACAGGGTTCAGCTGCACCCGCGCTGGGGGTGGATGCCCTGCCGGCCACGGCCACCGTATGTTCGTGTCACAACGTCAGCAAAGGGGCGATCTGCGCAGCCGTCGAAAACGGCTGCGGCGACATGGCCGGCCTCAAGGCCTGCACCAAGGCCGCCACCGGCTGCGGCGGTTGCAGCGCTTTGCTCAAGCAGGTCTTCGAACACGAACTGAGCGCCCGTGGCGTGGTGGTGGACAAGAGCCTGTGCGAACACTTCGCCTACACCCGCCAGGAGCTGTACGCCATCGTCCGCGTTGGCGCCGTCGAGACTTTCGAGCAGCTGCTGCACAGCCACGGTCGCGGCGCCGTGGGTTGCGACATCTGCAAACCCGCGGTGGCGTCGATCCTCGCCTCGTGCTGGAACCGGCCGATCATGAACCCGTCCCTGGTGCCGTTGCAGGACACCAACGACACCTTCATGGCCAACATGCAGAAGAACGGCACCTATTCAGTGGTGCCGCGAATTCCGGCTGGCGAAATCACCCCGCAAGGGCTGATTGCCATCGGTCAGGTCGCGGCCAAATACAATCTCTACACCAAGATTACCGGCGGCCAGCGCATCGACCTGTTCGGCGCGCAATTGCACGAACTGCCGGACATCTGGGAAGCGCTGATCGCCGCCGGTTTCGAGACCGGCCACGCCTACGGCAAATCCACGCGCACGGTGAAGTCCTGCGTGGGCAGCACCTGGTGCCGTTACGGCGTACAGGACAGCGTCAAAATGGCCTTGGACATCGAACACCGCTACAAGGGCTTGCGTTCGCCACACAAGCTCAAGTTCGCGGTGTCCGGCTGCACCCGCGAGTGCGCCGAAGCTCAGAGCAAGGACGTCGGCGTGATCGCCACGGAGAATGGCTGGAACCTCTACATCAGCGGCAACGGCGGCATGCGCCCGCGCCACGCCGAGCTGTTCGCCACTGACCTGGACGACGCCACGCTGATTCGCTACATCGACCGCTTCCTGATGTTCTACATCCGCACCGCCGACAAACTGCAGCGCACCTCGGTCTGGCGCGAGAGCCTGGAGGGCGGTCTGGACTACCTCAAGGACGTGATCATCCACGACAGCCTCGGCCTGTGCGCCGAGCTCGAAGCGCAGATGGCCCTGGTGGTCGAGCGCTACGAATGCGAGTGGGCCGACGCCCTCAAGGACCCGGAGAAGCTCAAGCGCTTCCGCACCTTCGTCAACGACCGGCGCGCCGACCCGGACATCCAGTTCGTCACCGAACGCCAACAGCCCCGGCCGGCCCGGGCCGATGAACAACGGATCGCAGTGCGCGAGGAGGTGATGTGATGACCCGTCTTGAGATGGAGTGGCAACCCCTGTGCAGCGTGCACGACCTGGTGGCGCAATCCGGCGTCGTGGCCTGGCTGGACGGCGCGCAGATCGCCCTGTTCTACCTGCCCGATGCAGACGGCCAGACCCTGTTCGCCATCGACAACCATGACCCGAAATCCGGTGCCAACGTGATCGGCCGGGGTCTGGTCGGTCAGGTGGGTGGCGATCTGGTGGTCGCCGCGCCCTTGTACAAGCAGCATTTTCGCCTGCGCGACGGCAGTTGCCTGGAAGACCCCGAGCAGCGCTTGCGCGTGTGGCCGGTGCGGATTCACGACGAGCAGGTACACGTCAGCCTGTCACCGTTTTTTGCCGCTGTTGAGGCGGCTGCCGAATAACCCCTTTTCTCTGATTGGCCGAGGTCGCTCTGATGAATTCAAGTTTCTGGAAAGCCGGGCATCCGCCGACCCTGTTGGCGGCATTTCTGTATTTCGACCTCAGTTTCATGGTCTGGTACTTGCTGGGGCCGCTGGCGGTGCAGATCGCCACTGACCTGCAGCTGAGCACGCAGCAGCGCAGCATGATGGTGGCCACGCCGATTCTGGCCGGGGCGATCTTGCGTTTGATCCTGGGGTATTTCGCCGACCGCTATTCGCCGAAAACCGCGGGCATCGTCGCTCAATGCGTCGTCATTGCCGGCCTTGCAGTGGCCTGGCTGGCGGGGGTGAAAACCTATGAGCAGACCTTGCTGCTGGGGGTTTGTCTGGGCTTCGCCGGGGCCTCGTTTGCGGTGGCGCTGCCGCTGGCGTCGCAGTGGTACCCGCCGCAGCATCAGGGCAAGGCCATGGGCATTGCGGGGGCCGGCAACTCGGGCACCGTGTTTGCCGCGCTGTTTGCCCCGGCGCTGGCCAAGGCGTTCGGCTGGAGCAATGTGTTCGGCTTTGCCCTGATTCCGTTGGTGATCACCTTGGCGTTGTTCATCCTTTGTGCACGCAATGCGCCTTCGCGTCCGGCGCCGAAAAAGCTCGCGGATTACGCACGGGCTCTGGGCGATCCGGACAGCTGGTGGTTCATGTTCTTCTATAGCGTGACCTTTGGCGGCTTCCTGGGCCTTGCCAGCACCTTGCCAGGCTACTTCCATGACCAGTACCAGCTGGACCCGGTGATGGCCGGGTATTACACCGCCGCCTGCGTCTTCGGTGGTAGCATGATGCGCCCGCTGGGCGGGGCGCTGGCCGATCGCGTCGGCGGGATCAAGGCACTGCTGGTGCTGTACGTCGCAGCGGGCATCTGCATTGCACTGGTCGGCTTTCATCTGGCCAGTTCGTTTGCGGCCCTGGCCTTGTTCGTCGGCGCCATGCTCTGCCTGGGCGCGGGCAACGGTTCGGTGTTCCAGTTGGTACCGCAGCGCTTCAACAAGGAAATCGGCGCCATGACCGGGTTGGTGGGCATGGCCGGCGGCGTCGGCGGTTTTGCCCTGACGGCGGGGCTGGGGGCCATCAAGCAGATGACCGGCGACTACCAGGCGGGCCTGTGGCTGTTTGCCGGGTTGTGCCTGCTGGCGTGGTTCGGCCTGTTCGGGGTCAAGCGTCGCTGGCGCACCACCTGGGGCAGCGTCGGCCTGACGGCGGCGCGGGTCTGAGTCGTTGACCGCTCTGCAAGCGTTACCCCCCCTGCGCCTGCGCGTTGGCCACGCCAGCGCCACCGGGCCACGGGCGGAGAATCAGGACGCTATCCGTTGGGTCCAGCCGCAGGCCGATCTCATTGCCAGCAAGGGCTGCCTGCTGGCCTTGGCCGACGGCGTCAGCCACTGTGCCGACGGGCGCCTGGCCGCCCATTCGACGGTGCAGGCGCTGGCCGAGGACTACTACGCCACACCGCAGACCTGGGCGGTAGCGCAATCGCTGGAGCGGGTGCTGGCCGCGCAAAACCGCTGGTTGCACAGTGCGGCCCGCGGCCAGTCGCTGCTGACCACCCTGACCGCGCTGGTCCTGCGCGGACAGCGCATGACCCTGGCCCATGTCGGCGACTGTCGCGCCTACCGCTGGCGCGCCGGGAGCCTGGAGCAGCTGACTCAGGACCACGCCTGGCAGCAGCCGGGCATGGAGCACGTGCTGACCCGTGCGCTGGGTCTGGAGGGTCACGTTCTGGTGGACTTTCAGGACTTTACGGTGGTCGAGGGCGACGGCTATGTACTGGTCAGCGACGGCGTCTGGGCGACCTTGGGCGAACGGGGCCTGCGGGACATCCTGCAAGGCACCGAAGACCCCGCCGTGGCTGCACGCCTGCTGGTGGAGACCGCCCACCGCGCCGGCAGCCAGGACAACGCCAGCGCGCTGGTGGTGTGGGTGGACCAGTTGCCCGCCAGCGACTGGCGGGTGCCGGGCGAGCGAATGCCCGTGCCCCGGACGCTACGCCCCGGCAGTCAGTTCGAGGGCTGGCAGGTGATCGAAGCGCTCAGTGCCTCACGCCAGTCCACGCTGTACCGGGTGCGCGACAGCCAGGGCGATGATTGGTTGCTCAAGACCTTGCCGGCCCAGCTGGCCGATGACACCGAGGCCGCGCAGGCCCTGCTGATGGAAGAGTGGTTCCTGCGGCGGGTGTCGGGCCGAGCCTTTGTGCAAGTGCATCCGACCCCGAACCGTCAATCCCTCTACTACGTTCAGCGTGAGTACCCCGGCCGGACCCTGGCCGCCCAGCTCCATGCCGACGGCCCGCTGCCCATGGCCCACTGGCTGGAGTGCGCCAGCCGCTTGCTGCGAGCGTTGGGACAGCTGCACCGACGCAACCTGCTGCACCGCGACATCAAACCGGAGAACCTGCACTGGGGCCGCGATGGCGAGCTGCGGCTGCTGGATTTCGGTCTGGTGCATTGCCCAGGGCTGAGCACCGCGCCGACGAGCGTGGCGGGAACGCCGTCCTACCTGGCCCCGGAGCTGTATCACGGCGCCGCGCTGACGCCGCGCCAGGATCTGTTTGCCGCAGGCGTGACGCTGTACCGTCTGCTCACCGGGCGCTTCCCCTATGGCGAGATCGAACCTTTCCAGACCCCGCGCCACGGCACACCCGCCAGCGCCCGGGCGGCGCGCGCCGATGTGCCGCAATGGTTGGAAGACTGGTTGCTGCGCTGCCTCGATGCCGAGCCTGAACGGCGCTTCGAGACCGCCGAAGAAGCGCTGCTGCAATTGGACAAAGGCGAACGCCAGGACAGTCTCGGGCCTCGGCCGCTGTTGCAGCGCAATCCGCTGAAGGTGTGGCGAATGTTGGCTGTATTGGGTTTGCTGGGAAATCTGGCTTGGGTGCTGAGGTGGTTGTGGCGGGGTTGAGCGTTAAGGGGGGGCCGCACATTGCACCCATCCGCCAGACCCCCTACGCTGACCACTCGTCCACTGCCCCCCGGAGCCCACGCATTGAACATCAAAGGCATCATCTTCGACAACGACGGCACCCTGGTCGACAGCGAGCGCATGGCTTCGGCCCTGCTGCACCAGATGCTCAACGAGCAGGGTGTGGCCTTGGACGCCGATCAGGTACTGGAGCGCTTTCGCGGGGTACAGTTCGCCCTGTTCATGGCCGATGTGGCGTTGCAGGCGCCGCAGCTGGACATCGACCGTTTCGTCAGCAACTTTCGCGCCGCCAGTCTGGCGCAGTTCCGCTCGGGGCTCGCGCCGATGCCGGGGGCGCTGGCCTTTGTCGAGGCGCTGCAGCTGCCCAGCTGCGTGGCCTCCAACGGCCCCCGGGACAAGATCGAAACCACCTTGGAAGCGGCCGGATTGTTGCCGTGGTTCGAGAATCGCATCGTCAGTGCCTACGAAGTCAATTCGTGGAAGCCGGCGCCGGGTCTGATCCTCGCCGCGTGCCACTTGCTGGAACTGGCGCCCCACGAGTGCCTGCTGGTGGAAGACAGCCACGCCGGGGTCCAGGCCGGTCTGGCGGCGGGCACCCAAGTGGCGGGGTATGGGGTGGACACCGACTTCAGCCTCTATGCCGGCCGGCCCGGTTTTCACCGGGCCGAGCATTACCGTGACCTGGCCGCATTGTTGGCCGCTTCGGCACGTTGACGGTCGCGGGACAGCCGTCGCTCGTAATGTTCCAGCAGCGGCTGGGTGCTGACCCCGTGCAGCAGAATGCTCAGGGCCACCACCGACAGCGTCAGGCTGATGCAGCTGCGCTCGATGCTGTCGGGCAGGTGGGCAGTGAGGGCGTAGCACAGGTAGTAGATCGAGCCGATGCCACGGATGCCGAACCAACCCAGCAGCAGGCGCTGGTGCCGGTCCAGCAGGCGCGGACCGGTGAACAGCCACACGCACACTGGCCGGATCACCCCGAACAACACCAGCCCCAGGGTGACCGCGCGCCAGTCCCAGTAGCTGGCCAGCGCGGCGCCCAGCAGGAAAATCAGCAGCACTTCCATGGAGCGCTCCACCAGGCTGCCGAAGGCAAGGATATCGCCCATCATCACTCCGGCGGCCAGTTGACTGTCTTCCAGTTCCTCGCGCTTGCCGACGATGGCATGTTCCGGGGCCAACTCGCTGTGGCCCAGCACCGGCTTGGCCAGGTGCTCGGCAGGTATGTCGGTGTTGGAGGTGCGCGCCTCGGCCTGGCGCAGCCCCAGCCCGGCGGCGAACACGGCGAGGAAGCCGAAGGCATCGACCCAGTAAGCGGCCACGTAGGACAGCGCGATCAGCGCCAGGGCTAGAAAATCGTTGGGCGAACTGGTGCTGTCGGCGTTGCGAATGCGCAGGCGGATCATCAGGTGACCGATCAGGCGGCCCAGGCTATAGCCGATCAACAGGCCGGCCGGCACGCCCCAGACCAGGTTCTTCACCGCCCAGGCCGAGACCCAGTCGCCGTCGAAGTGGCCGTAGTGGATCAGGCTCAAGGCCAGTATCACGAAGGGGAAGGCGGTGCCGTCGTTCAACCCGGCCTCGCCGGACAGGCCAAAGCGCACGCGATCGAAATCATGGGCGCTGCTGACCTGAACCATGCTTGCCAGCACCGGGTCAGTGGGCGCCAGCATCGCCCCCAGCAGCAAGGACAGGTCCCAAGGCAAATGCAGCAGGTAGCGGGCCGCCAGGCAGGTGCCGACAATGGTGGCGATCATCACCGGGCCGGCCAGCAGGTAGGCCGAGCGCCAGGCCGAGCGGTGAAAGCCCAGACGCAGTTTGACCCCGGTGCTGAACAGCGAGAAGAGTACGGCGACTTCAGTCAGGCGCTCCAGCCACGGGGCGGCGTCCTGAATGTCGAGCTTGAGCAGGTCCAGGCCCCAGGGTCCGGTCACCAGGCCGAAGCCCAGGCACACGGCCGAGGTGGTCACCGGCAACCAGCGCAGATAGGAAGAAGCCAGCGCCAGCAGCAGTAACAGGCTGCCCAGCACGGCCATGCAGAGGATAAAGCTCATCGTTCCCCGTCAGGGCGTCCACGCCCGGTTTGAATTAAGTCCCGCAGGTATGGGACTTTGTTCGGAGCCGATAGTTGGATGGGGCTTACAGGTGATCCAGCGGGATCTTCAGGTAGCGCACGCCATTGGTTTCCGCCGGCGGCAGCTGTCCGGCACGGATGTTGACCTGCACGGCGGGCATCAACAGCACCGGCATGGGCAGGGTGGCGTCGCGGGCGGTGCGCATGGCCACGAAGTTGGCTTCGTCGATGCCGTCGCGCACGTGGATGTTGCGCTGGCGCTGCTCGCCGACACTGATGCTGGACTGCGGGCCGCGCCCCGCCGGTGGATAGTCGTGGCACAGGTACAGCGTGGTCTGCGCGGGAAAGGCCAGCAGACGGCGGATCGACTGGTACAGCTGGCGTGCGTCGCCGCCGGGAAAATCGCAGCGGGCCGTGCCGACATCGGGCATGAACAGGCTGTCACCGACAAAGATCATCGTCTCTTCCAGCACGTAGGCCATGTCCGCCGGCGTGTGCCCTGGCACGGGCAGGGCGCGGGCTTGCAGATGACCGATGGTAAAGACTTCGTCGGCAGTGAACAGGTGGTCGAACTGCGAGCCGTCCAGGCGGAACGCCGGTTCCAGGTTGAACACCGCCTTGAACGCGGCTTGCACTTGCCGAATCCCCTCGCCGATGGCGATCTTGCCGCCCAGCCGCGAGCGCAGCAAGGGCGCGGCGGACAGGTGGTCGGCGTGGGCGTGGGTTTCCAGCAGCCACTGCACGGTCAGTTGCTGCTGCTGGACGAAAGCGGTGATGGCATCGGCCTGCTCGGTACCGGTGCGGCCGGATTTGTGGTCGTAGTCCAGCACCGAGTCGATGATGGCGCAGACGCTGCCCGCCCCCTCGTGGACCACATAGCTGAAGGTCGAGGATGCATGATCGAAGAACGATTGGACAAGGGCGGACATGACGGCTCGGTTCCGGTGGCGATGGCCGCAGTCTAGGGGATTTATTCGGCCAGGGGCAAACCGCCTGGCCGTCGGCACCGGCAGCCGGTGCCGGAGGAACAGCGGCCTGCTCAGATCACGAAAAAGCCGTGAGTGCCGTCCCGGCCCAACTGCTCCACCAGGCCGAACTCCCAGTCCAGGTACGCCTGCATCGCCTCACGAGGCGCCTCGGTGCCTTCATAGGGGCGGCGATAGCGGTCGATCCGGGGCGAGGCCAGGCGTTGTTCACCGGCTTCGATGGGCAAACCGGCTGCCAGCCAGCTGGCGGTGCCCCCGCCCAGCACAAACACCGGCTTGCCGGTCAGGGCTTCGACCTGGCCGACGGCAAAGCGCGCCAGCAGGCTGCTGCCGCAGGTCAGCACATAGCGTTCGGCGGCGGGGATCTTGCCCAGCACCGAGGCGAGGTCCGCGCGCAGGGTCCACCAGGCGCCGGGGATATGGGCCTTGACGTGGTTGGCGCTGGTGGTGAAATCCAGCAGCTGGGTGTCGCCGGTCTGCTGCCACTCGACCAGGGTTTGCGGGCTGATGGTTTCGAACGGCGCCACCTGGGCAATCGCCGGTTTCCAGGCGCCGGTCTCGCAAAAGGATTCGACTTGCAGGTCGTCGAGGACGAATACCTCCCAGCCCAGCTGCGCCAGCCACGAAGCACTCATGTTGGCGCGCACGCCGTCGTCGTCGGCCAGCACGATTCGCGCACCGCGCACGCTGGCATAATGATCGGTTTCCTGCACCAGTTGACCGCCGGGGCTGGAGCGGGCCGCCGGCAGGTGCCCGCCGGCAAATTCTTCAGGGGTGCGCACGTCGAACAGGTAAGTGGTCCGTCCGGGCTCGGCCTGCCATTGTTGCCAGTCGGCCAGACGGGCCCGTCCAACGCCGGCCTTGTCCGCCACGCGGCGGGCGTCGGCGCTGGCGATCTGGCGGGTGGCTTCGTCGGTGTTGCTGAATTGACGGGCCTGCCCGTGATCCAGGGTCTGGCCGGCGAGCAGCCAACCGATGGTGCCATTGCGCAGGGCCGCGACCTGGTTGGGCAGGCCGGCGTTGATCAACGACTGGGTGCCGATCAGGCTGCGGGTGCGCCCGGCGCAGTTGACAATGATCCGCGTGGCCGGGTCCGGGGCCAGTTCTCGGGCGCGCAGCACCAGCTCGGCGCCGGGTACGCTGATGCCGGTGGGAATGCTCATGGTCTGATATTCGTCGAAGCGGCGCGCGTCGAGGACCACCACATCGGCCCCCTGATCGAGCAGCGCCTTGACTTCCTCGGCCGCCAGGGAAGGCGTATGGCGCTCGTGCTCCACCAGTTCGCCGAAGGCTTTGCTCGGTACGTTGACGTCGATGAACAACTCGCCACCGGCCTGGCGCCAGCCGTCCAGCCTGCCTTCCAGCAACGCCAGATCGGTGTAGCCCAGTGCCCCGAGGCGCTCGATGGCGCGCTCGGCGAGGCCTTCGCCATGGTCATAGACGGTGATCGCTGTGTCGCGCCGGGGGACACGCGGGTACATCTCGACTTCCAGTTTCGACAGGGGAATGTTGGCGGCAAACAGCGGATGGGCTTCGGCGAACGGTGCTTCTTCACGCACATCGATCAGGGCGACTTCCTGGCGCTCCAGCAGGGCGTGGCGGATATCGGCAAAGGAACGGGTCTTGGTTGCGCTCATGGTGCAGGGGTCTCTTTGGACAGGTCCCAGATGTTGGGCAGCGTGCGGTTGGAATAGCCGGAGATGAACAGTTTTTCCGTGCCGTCGGGCTGGTACACCGCCCGGTGTACCGCGCCGATGTTGGCGCCGTACACGTGAATGCTGATCGACACTCGGTCGGCGAAGGCATTGCTCACTTGATGAATGTCCACGGTGTCGGGCGAGACCACTTCGACGTGGCCCGGTTCCAGGCGAATGCGCGGACCCTCCGGATGCAGGCTGTTATCGGCGGCGCGCTGGTAGTTCTGGGCGTACTCGGCGCCGCGCAGCATGCCGATCAGGCCCCAGACGCGGTGGTCGTGGATCGGGGTCTGTTGGCCGGGGCCCCAGACAAAGCTGACGATGGAGAAGCGTTGGCGGGAGTCGGCGTGGAGGAGAAACTGTTGATAGCGATCGGGGTCGGGCTGGGCGTATTCATCCGGCAGCCAGTCATCGTAACTCACCAACTGGCTGAGCAGTTGGCCGCCGCGGTGCAGCGTGTCGCCTTCGCGGGGGGCACTGTCGAGCAGTTCGGCAAGGGCGCCGATGAACGCCCGCAAGCGCTCGGGGTGGCGTACCTGAGACATCGTTTCTCCTTGGGTCGTTGGGGCGGCGACAGGCTCGCTGCGTTCCCATGGAGGTGACGATAATGCTCGGTCGAGGGGCTGTGAAGTTCGATTTTGTTCTAAGGTAATTATTAAAAAGAGGAATTTAAGAGGTCGGTATAAATGCCTCATGTGCATTTATAGAGGGGGCTGATCTGAACATGGCACGGCTGCCTTCACGGGCAATCGCTATAGCGGTTGCCCGTGAAGGTCGTCTGAGAGCTACCGATTAGAACGGCATCTTCAACTTCAACGAAACCGTCTGGTTGGTAAAGTCCGTGCGT
>NZ_JAAVUX010000025.1 GCF_018449655.1 Pseudomonas sp. dw_358 | reverse complement strand
GGCCTTGCTGCCTTGGAACTGCTCACCGGAAATGCCACGGTAAGCCAAAGTCTCAACCGGCGGTACGTGGGGTTCGTGGATCGTTTACTTTGAATGCGTGGACACAAATCAACGCGTTGGCTAGCTGTTCTCGATCGCTTCCAGCGATGCTCGCTGGGGTTCCGAGCACAGTGTGTAGCTCTCGCAGCCGGTCGAAGTAGTCATCCGGTATGTCTGGTTTCTCGGTGATCGCCCAGGTCCTGCCAAAAGTCAGCACTAGCTCTCGCCGGTCTGTTTTCGACCGCAGAGGTGCATTTCTCCATGCATCGTCGCCTTTAACATGTTCAAGTCGTACCCAGTTGAGGAAGCGGTTTACTTCAACCTCGATACCAAGGTCAGCAAACTCAGAGCGTCGATAGCCATGCTCTGTGAGCAAGGTAGCCACTTCGGAAAATGCCGGCCGGTATTGCTCATGAATCGATTTCTGAAGATCGCTCAGGTACATGTCCCGGGCCGATTTTTTCTGGCTGCTCCCCAGTATTGTCTGAGGTTCTACCGGAAGCATGACCTGAGACGGTAGGTCCTGACTTTGCAGGCGTGATGATTTTTCCCAAGCCTCTTTGAACTGCTTGTACACCTGACCGGTGAGCACCTCGGCGCTGTCCCAAACTTCGGCAAAGAAAATCTCCAGGTCGCGGATCCGATCCTCATCACCAGGTTGATCCAGCAACACCACTGCTTCACGGTTACCTGCCATTCCGCCCATGGTCAGGTTTGCGGAGCCCACCATGGCAGTCCCGTCAAATAGGAACAGTTTTGCGTGGTACCCATCAGTGAAGTAGCGCACCACGCAGTTGCTCGCATCGAGGACTTTGCGCAGAGCCGATGGGTTAGTGCTTTTGTTCAGTCCAACTAGCAGTTCTATCCTCGCTCCCCTCGATGATGCTTGAACGATTCTATCTTCTCGGGTGAAGTAAGGGACCGCGATACGGATGCACGATGCGGTCGACATCAGCTTGCTGTAGGGGAGGCTGGACCTGGTCGTCGCCTGAGCTGTTGGTATAAATCCCGGAGGCGACCATAGTCTTCCCTGTCGTCGCTTGAGTGTGTCCAAGATTGTGGCCTAAACGGCTCTGCGGGACCAATGCGGATTCTCAGCCATTAGGCGCTCATCTGGCACTTGGAACTACCGGTGCACGAGGGGTACCTGGTATCGCAATGCATATTCGTCGGACTTGCTTGGGCAGGAGGGTGTTCATCGAGTCGGTTGGGTACATGATTCAGATGCCTACAAATCCAAGCGCTTTGGCCGCATCGGTACTGACCTGCACAATGCCATGGCCGTTCAGATGGCCGGGCTATCCGACGGTCGACTTCTCACGCATAGCCAGCAAGCGCAGATTGGAAGATCTTCCATAGCAACGCTCCAGAAAGGTGAGGCGTAGATGTGTCGGGTGTTGCGTTTGATAGGAAACTGTTAACACTTACTGCCCCCTGAAGTGTGCGGGGTAGGTAGCGTTTTGAATTCCAAAAGGGAGTTGCACATGGCGAAATCTGATTACGATGACGGCGGCGCCGCCGCTGGCCAGTCGATCAATAAGACCCTTGGTGATATTGAGGCGCTTCTGAAGGGCGCGGATTTCAGTCCGTCTAGTCGGCCGATGCGTAAAAAGCTTCGTGAATGCCTTCAGCAAGCTTTAGAGGACGTTAGCGAGTCCTGGTACAAGAAAGGCTTTAATCGCGGACATCGCGAGGCCTACCAATGGGGATTCCATGACCATCCGGACACCCATTCCACCGACATCCGGACACTGATTCCACGCTGATCCGGACACTCATTCCACAAGCATCCGGACACCGATTCCACGGCCATCCGGACACTTTCAGGCAGGCAGCAACGCAGGACTATTCACTACTATCGACCTCTTTTTTCGAAGCGAAGAGGTCGTCGTGGAGCGTTTATCCATGCGTAAAATCCGAGAGGTACTACGCCTAAAGTTCGACGCCGGCCTGTCCGTGCGCAAGATCGCCGCCAGCTTATCCATCGGCCATTCGAGTGCAGGGGATTACCTTTGCCGGTTCGCTGCCAGTGGGCTTCAGTGGCCCATCGATATTTCTGACGCGGAGTTGAATCGACGGCTGTTTCCACCGGCAGCGCCAATGCCGACCGACCAGCGCCCAATGCCTGACTGGGCGTGGGTACACGCGGAGTTGCGCCGCCCCGGCGTCACTTTGGCCTTGCTCTGGCAGGAATATCGACTCGCTCACCCGCAAGGCTTCCAATACAGCTGGTTCTGCGAGCACTACCGCCTTTGGGCCGCCAAAGTCGACGTGGTCATGCGCCAGGAGCATCGTGCTGGCGAAAAGCTGTTCGTCGATTACGCCGGGCAAACAGCGCCGGTCATCGATCGGCAAATGGGCGAGATCCGTCAGGCTCAGATCTTCGTCGCCGTTCTCGGCGCGTCCAGCTACAACTTTGCCGAGGCCACCTGGTCGCAGAAACTGCCCGACTGGCTGGGCTCGCACGTCCGATGCTTTGCTTTTTTCGGCGGCACAACGCAGATCCTGGTGCCCGATAATCTGCGTAGTGGCGTGACTAAAGCGCACCGTTACGAGCCGGATATCAACCCCAGCTATCGCGATCTGGCCGAGCATTACGGCGTCGCCGTCTTGCCTGCTCGCTCGCGCAAGCCCAAGGACAAAGCCAAGGTCGAAGTCGGCGTCCAGATCGTCGAGCGTTGGATCCTCGCCGTGCTGCGCAACCGCCAGTTCTTCTCGCTTGGCGAACTCAATACAGCCATCGCGCTGCTGCTGGATCGCCTCAACCACAAGCCCTTCAAAAAGCTACCCGGCTCACGCCGGTCAGCCTTCGAGGCCCTCGACCAACCGGCCCTGCAAGGGCTGCCGGAACACCCGTACGTCTATGCCGAATGGAAAAAAGTGCGAGTCCATATCGACTACCACGTCGAGGTCGATGGCCACTTCTACTCGGTGCCGTACCAGCTGGTGAAGCACCAACTAGAGGTACGACTCACCGCCCAGACCGTCGAGTGCTTCCACGCCAACCAGCGCGTGGCCAGCCACCTGCGCTCGCTGCATAAAGGCCGGCACACCACCCAAACCGAGCACATGCCCAAGAGCCACCGCGAACATGCTGAGTGGACGCCGCAACGGCTGATCCGCTGGGCAGAGCAGACCGGGCCTAACACCGCTGGCGTTTTCGCCTACATCCTCGAACGCCAAATCCACCCACAGCACGGCTTCCGCGCCTGCCTGGGCATCCTGCGCCTGAGCAAACAGCACGGCGAAGCGCGGCTGGAAGCCGCGTGCCAGCGTGCGCTGGCACTGGGCGCATGCAGTTACAAAAGCCTGGAATCAATCCTGCGCCAAGGGCTGGAGCGTCTGCCGCTGGCCCAGCAAAACCTGCCGCTGCTGCCCGACGAGCACATCAACCTGCGTGGCCCGGGCTACTACCACTGACCTGAAAAAGGAGCTTCGAAATGCTACCGAATCCAACGCTCGACAAGGTACAAACCCTGCGCCTGCACGGCATGATCAAGTCGCTGAGCGAGCAACACACAACGCCCGATATCAATGATCTGAGCTTCGACGAACGCCTCGACCGCGAGGTGACCGAGCGCGAAGACGCCCGCATGACCACTCGCCTCAAAGCGGCGCGGTTGCGCCACAACGCCTGCCTGGAAGACATCGACTACCGCAGCCCGCGTGGCCTGGACAAGGCCATGATCCTGCAACTGGGCAGTGGCCAGTGGCTGCGTGACGGCCTGAACTTGATCATAGGCGGGCCAACAGGCGTAGGTAAAACCTGGCTCGCCTGCGCGCTGGCCCACAAGGCCTGCCGCGACGGCTACAGCGTGCGCTACCTTCGTCTGCCACGCTTGATGGAGGAGTTGGGCCTAGCCCATGGCGACGGCCGCTTCGCCAAACTGATGGCTGGCTACGCCAAGACCGACCTGCTGATCCTGGACGACTGGGGCCTGGCACCGTTTACCGCCGCGCAACGGCGCGACATGCTCGAACTGCTGGACGACCGCTACGGCAACCGCTCGACGCTGGTCACCAGCCAGATGCCGGTGGACAAATGGCATGCGCTGATCGGCGACCCGACCTTGGGCGATGCGATCCTCGACCGGCTGGTGCATAACGCTTATCGAATCGAGTTGAAGGGCGAATCGATGCGCAGGCGCGCAACGAAATTGACGACGACAGGGACTTCAGACTAACAATGCAAACCTGCGTCGCTGCGCTCCGACTGCCTGTCCGGATGAGCGTGGAACGGGTGTCCGGATGTTGGTGGGCTGAATGTCCGGATGGCGTGGAATCCGCAGATGGCCCTGTTGATCTGCCAGCTCGTGCAAACCATCCTGTCGAGGGCCCCGAGAAGGCCACTTCATAATCCCAATATGCCGACATGAATAACGGAAATTCGACCATGAGTGAAGAGTGGATTCTCCAGACCAAGGAAACCCGCAGGGTATTTTCTAACGCGGCGTGGGTTCCTTTAAGAGCTTCAGTTGAGAGCAAGAAAGGGGATCTAAAAGAGGTAGGCCATGTCAGTGAATATTTCGGTTGTGGCTCCGTAGCATTCCCGCCAGAGCATCGCCAGCGGGTTGAGGAGCGTCTTGGATGGAGCGACATAGGCATTGGGCACACGGTGGCGCCTTATGCTTACGAAGATGGATATTATGCGTCTATTGACCAATATCAATACAACGATAAAGAGCCAATAGGTGTCAATCTAGTTTACGAACACCCGCAACCTGTTGTCGGTGGCAGAAAGTGGATACTAAGCCCTGACCTAGTAATCGCGCTGCACTTGGTTAAAGAGGGCAACAACTGGGTCAGACCTGAAGAAAATTTCGTTGTGGTAGCTCGCGAGACAGTGAGTGAAGATGGCGAGCATCGTCAGATAGAAATAAAAAGAGAATTTTTACTTGACTATCTAGCCGCCAGAAACCTGTCGCTCCGCCTTGCATACTACAGACAGAGGATCGAAAACGTCACCGTCTTCGAGGAAAGCGCATATTCAAATTTGCTGCCCCACAATGAGGAAAGAGATAACGGAAAATTCTCCCTAATCATTCGCAAGCTTGATGACGTATTCGGGGGAAGCTGGGCGATGTTTCGAGCCTGGCGAACGGATGTAGATGAGGATGAGGACGCCCCTGTGATGGGCCCTGAGAATGACTCGAACACTGACCATGAAAGTTCAAAAGGGCATCGTGGAGGCTATACAGGTGTGCGGGTAGAGGGGGAGTTTTGGCGTGAGGAATGGATAGACCACCAGTCAAAAAGCCTACGCGTTCGTGGAGATGCAGATCCGAACCTCCCGCATTTCATTGTGGAAACCGATGGAGCGCGAATGAGATCAGCAGAGCTTGATAACGAGGACATAGGCCGCTGGCTATGGTTTCGAGCCAGCGTTGTAAATGAGCTTCTGAATAGCCGGGGATTCAAGTTAGTGTGGTACACGGCTGAAACTGGAGCTATTAATTCGACGTCAGGATATAAAACTCATTTCGGGATAAACAGTTCGGACCTTATCACCGTACATGCTTATGACATCGCACGACTCGCCCCATGGGAGCAGCATGTTTGGGCGGGGCATAATATTGTTCCTGAAGGAAAGGTTTCAAGTGAACTGCTGGACGCACAGATGAGGGCGAAACCGGCATCAACATATGCAGTTGAAGAAATTTTTTTCGGAAGCATGAGGCTTTTGGCCGACGGCTTCAGGCATAAATACGGAATATCTCTTTTCACCCATGATATTGATGACGCCGAAGCGGGGCAGCAGATATCTAGGTTTGCAAGCAAAGACAGAGCGTCCCTACTCAGATTGGCCAAGGACATCATTCGCGTATTCTCGGACAGGCTCAACATAACCGAGCTACGCAAGCTTTCTGCACACCAAGAAAAAGGCAAACTCGGCTCAAACAAATTACTCCAAAGTATTTTGGCTGAGAAAATTGGAGACGACAAAGCTAGGCAAGTATTTGCTGAGATTGCCGGTGCTTATGATATGCGAGTGGGAGATGCACACCCTACTGGCTCAAAGGTTACAGACGCGATCAAGCTCGCTGGCGTCGATGAAGACGACTCGCCATTGCGGCAAGGAGAGCAACTTATCCACAACGTTGGGCGATCGATTTGGAACACAGGGAAATTCTTGTTCGGCGAGACTGATGACTCGGACGAACAGCAATGACTGCTTCTGGCCGCTAGCCGTCCCTGGTGGATCTCCGCTTTCGGCCAAAAGCATACGCCCAAAAAAGACCTTAAGCATGCCGTACACAGGCTCAGTTATGGGAAGTGCACGTTCTCTTGACATCAACACCATTTGTCTAGCAAAACTGTTGAGTGGGCTCGTCTACGAGCTGAAAGAAGCGAAAATAATTTTTCGAGCATGCTGATATGGCTCACGTTCGTTGACAACTCTGTTTAAGAGGCGATTCCCTTGAATAAGCAAAAACAACCAAGCGAGTTCGATATTCAAGCAGCTCTCCAAGAAGTCTGTACAGCAGATGACGTAAAGAACGCATTTGATCTGTTTAAGTCGAATTTACAGCTATTAGGCGATTGGCGAATCGTTTACGCATGCCAAGACATGCGAGGAGCATTCAAAGTCCCGCGACTAGAATTTGGTAACTCAGGAGTAATCTCTTCCGCTATGGGCGGGCAATCATTAATTGTACTGGATAAAGAGTTCATAAATTCTAAAGGGCCTACTCGGTATGAAATTGGCCATGGGTTATATGCTGATTCAAACGTAGCCTCCTACTTTAGAAGGCTCTCATACAATTCCAGCTCTACAGACAATTTTGAAACGTATAAAAACAATCTCAGAAAAGCGATTGGTGTTGATGGTCTTCAAAGGCTCAACCCATTTTATTACATCTGGGAGTGCCAGAGAAACTGGAATGAAAAGACCCGCGAGGCATGTGTAGAGACTGTCGCTGCGATTTTGGCTTTTCATATGGATTCTGATCCGCTGGGCCCAGGCTGGAATGATAGATTCATGAATCTTTATCGAGAGACCTGCGAACAGCAGGCGGTGAGTATGATCGATGAGCTTCTGACCGATGCATTGAGCGAAGAAACAACCAATCGTTTGGCGCTCATTGAAGCCATGATCCTACGTACAAAACTCATCGACCTCGGATCCAAGAAATCCGCTCCGCACAAACTTGAGCAATTAATTAGATTTATGTATGAAGAACTCCAAGTTGTGATGGCAAGAGAGCTTGTGATTTGCGCTGAAATTCTTTATCGGGGAAAAACCAGTCTGACAAATAAGCTGAATTCATTCGAGAGGAGCGAAAACGCAATCGATATTGTAAGAAATGCTGCCTGGGATATTTTCATGCTCAGGATTATGGATGCAATGGTGACCCCTAAAGGTCTTCCACGCGGCGAGGTTTATTTGCCCGTTCTAATCTCCACTGACAAGGACGTACGGGATCTGATCAAGCTGACGGAATTGAAAGCCATTGCGGTCTGCCGAACCTCTGGTCGAACGTTTCCATTCATCGACCTTGATTTATTCGAGTGGCTCAATACTCGCTTGGGAGCTAAACGTGTGGAGAACTTAGCCCCTTTGTTTGGACAGGAAGGATTTGAAGCGCGTGCAAAGGGGCGCAGCTTGATTGCGGTAAAGGAGACGTTAGCTGCCGATCAGGTTCGGCTTCGAGAGTATCAAAAGTAGGCATCTTTTAGGCCACAGGATGTGTGGCTGGTCTGAGGTCACTCAATCCATGCGAGCCAGCGACGTGCGCGCTTGTTATGCTGATGAATAGCAAGATGCAAAATTTGCACATTAGACACGCCTGTCACCAGCCTAGACATGGTTATCTCAGCTATGGTGATGTCGTTGGTGATCCTAGATGGCTGCGCAGTCTGATCGCGACACAGCTGTTGATCTGTGTGCTTGTGATGGCCGGCTTCGTGCCGTCGGTGGAATCCAGAGGTGGAAGGCGGGATGCCGACACGTCGCTGAGCCCCGCTCCAGACAGCGAATAGTTATGGGAGCGTCTCTCCCAAAAAAAGACCGCAACAGAGTGCGGTCTTTTATTTGAATGGTGGGCCTCCCCGGAGTCGAACCGGGCACCAACGGATTATGCATACCACTTCAGCTTTCGCTGCCCCTTTCGGGTTCGTGGTCTGGACTGTCTCTTGCCTTTACGGCTCGCCCGTACAGTCTCTACACCTTCCTTGAGGTCTCTCAAGGCTTGGCTCGGGATTACCACGCAGACGCAGAGGCTTCCCCGAATTTGAGCGATTCTACAAAAGGGCAGAGCTAACTTACCCTAAAGCAACCCATTTGCTCATCACCATGCCCTGTGAAGGGGGTAGGCTCTGAACCGTTAAGTCCGCTGCTCTAACCAACATGAGCTAGAGGCCCAAAGTCTTTCACATCAACAGTTTACCAGACTACGCATCACGTACAAATGTGCACCTGCTGAGCACCCTACATAAGAACCTACGACCAAGGGATTATGAGTCCCCTGCTCTAACCAACTGAGCTATAGGCCCCCAGTGGCCGCGGATTATAACGACGGTTTGCGTAACGTGCCATCCGAAAGATCCGAAACGCTCATGTGCAGAAATGTTGCGGCGAATTCTTCGGGGGGCAGGGGTTGGCTGACGATGTAGCCTTGCATGTGTTCGCAGCCTTCGGCGGCGAGGAAGTCCTGTTGGGCAGGGGTTTCGACGCCTTCGGCGATGACGGTGAGCTGCATGCTTCGGCCCAGGGCGATGATGGCGCGGACGATGGCGGCGTCGTGGGTGTCGTCGGGCAGGCCGCGGACGAAGGACTGGTCGATCTTGAGGATATCCAGGGGCAGGCGCTTGAGGTAGCTGAGGGATGAATAGCCGGTGCCGAAGTCGTCGATGGCCAGTTGTACGCCGAGGTGCTTGAGCTGGTGGAGGATTTCCAGGGCTTCTTCGGTCTGGCTCATGATGAAGTTTTCGGTGATCTCCAGCTGGAGACAGCCGGGGTCCAGTTGGTTGTCGTGGAGCAGGCCCGTAATACGTTCCAGCAGGCTGGTCTGGCGTAGCTGGGCGCCGGCGAGGTTGACCGACAGCGGCCCGAAGGGGCGGTAGTGGCGGTGCCAGGTGCGCATCTGGCGGCAGGCTTGTTCCAGTACCCAGTCGCCGATTTGCAGAATGGTGCCATTTTCTTCCGCCAGGGCGATGAAGTGTTCCGGAGCCACGTCGCCGAAGGTGGGGTGGTTCCAGCGGATGAGGGCTTCGGCGCCGACCAGGTGTTGGTCTATCAGACTGAATTTGGGTTGGTAATGCAGGCTCAGTTCATTGCGCTCGATGGCGCGACGCAATTCGTGTTCGAGGGCGACGCGGGTGCTGGCCTGGGTGGTAAGGTCGTGGGTGTAGCTCTCGACGCGGTTGCGCCCTTTGGCCTTGGAGCGGTACATGGCGGCGTCGGCGTTTTTCACCAGGGTGGCGACATCGACGCCGTCCTGGGGGTAGAGGCTGGTGCCGATGCTGGCACTGGTGAAGAACTCGTGTTCGCCGGCCTGGAAGGGCGGGACGAAGCAGGCCAGCAGTTTGTTGGCGATATGGGCGGCATCGCTGGCGTGGTGCAGGCCGGGAAGCAGGATGATGAATTCGTCGCCGCCCAGGCGCGCGACGGTGTCGACGTCGCGCACCTGTTCCTTGAGGCGCTGCGCGATGCCTTTGAGCAGCAGGTCACCCACGGGGTGGCCCAGGCTGTCGTTGATGTGCTTGAAGCGGTCCAGGTCGAGAAACAGCACGGCGCCCTGGCTGTTGCCGTCGCCGGGGTCGTTGAGGGCGGCTTGCAGGCGGCTTTCGAAGAGGGTGCGGTTGGGCAGCCCGGTCAGCGGGTCGTGGTGGGCCTGATAGTCAAGACGCGCCTGGGCGTGCTTGAGGCTGGAGATGTCGGCGAACACGGCGACGAAATGGTTGATGACCTGGTCGCGATCGCGCACGGCATTGATGGTCAGCCAGCAGGGATAGACTTCGCCGTTCTTGCGGCGGTTGTAGATCTCCCCTTGCCAGTGGCCGACAGCGGCAAGTTGGTGCCACATGGCAACGAAAAAGGCGCTGTCATGCTGGCCTGAGGCAAGCAGGCGGGGGGTCTCGCCCAGCGCTTCGTGTTCGGCATAGCCGGTGATTTCGGTGAAGGCGCGGTTGACGGCGCTGATGTGCTGGCGCGTGTCAGTGATCAGCACCCCTTCAGCGGTGCTTTCGAACACGGTGGCAGCCAGTTGCAGTTTTTCCTGCATGAGGTGGCGCTCGGTGATGTCCCGGGCAACGGTGAGCATGCAGGCTTCCCCGCCAATCGGCATGGGCCGCGAAGAGACCTCACACAAGCGGATCTGTCCGTCCTTGCGGCGGATCATGCAGCCAAAATCACGCACATTACCTTCTTGGTGCATGCGTTCGATCAGGCGTTGGCGCTGCTTGAGGTCGACCCAGATGCCCAGCGACAGCGTCGAGTGCTGCAACAGCACATCGATGGGGTAACCGGTGATACGGGTAAAGCCCTCATTGACCTCAAGCAGCTTGCCGTCGCTTTGCCGGGTCAGGAGCATGCCATCGGGGGAGGAGTGGAAGGCCTTGGCGAATTTTTCCTCGGAGATTTGCAGGCGCTGTTCGGCTTCTTTGAGGTCGGTGATGTCGCGAACCACCACGACCATCGCCGGCAGTGTATCGAGGTCGAAGGGTTCTGCCGAGATCAGGCCGGTGAAGACCTCGCCATTGCTGCGCCGAAACGGCATTTCAAGGTTGCGCAAGCGGCCTTGCTTGATCTGTCGCAACAGTGCCGGGCCGGCGCCGTCGATCCCCCAGATGCCCAGCTCTGCCGTTGTGCGGCCAACCACTTGATGGGCGAGGAGGCCGATCTGGTCTTCGAACGCGGCGTTGACTTCCAGCAGGCAGCCGTCGCTCTGGCGGGCGAGCACGAGAATGTCCGGGCACTGACGAAACACCGAGGCAAACTTTTGCTCGGACAGGCGAAGGGCTTCTTCGGTTTTCTTGGTTTCACTGATGTCGATCATCAGGCCGCGCATCACCGGTTGTCGGCCATGGTCGATGAGGCTGACGATGTCGCGAACCCAGACGCAGTGGCCATCAGCGGTTTTGACGCGGTAGTCGAGGCTGTGATTGCGCCGGGCGGCGGTTTCGCTCGCACAATAGGCCTGGGCCCAGAGGCTGTCGTCAGGGTGCAGGATGCTTTGCCAGAAGCCGGGTTGGTACCAACTGGCGATGGGGTAGCCCAGCAGGGATTCGGCATGTGGAGAGACATAACTGTACGTGTAATCGGCGGTGTCAGCTTCCCAGGCAATGGCCGACAGGCTTTCCACAAGGCCGCGGTAGTGGTATTCGCTGCTGCGCAGCTCTTGCTCCAGAGCGACTCGGCGGGTGATTTCCGAGGTCATGCGGCGGTTTGTGCGTACAACGATAGCGAGCAGGGCGCAGAGTATCAGCAAGCCAGGCAAGCCGTAGGTGAGGATTTCGTTGCCCGCATAGGGCCCGCCATCCGCCGGTGCGGAAGCCTCGGCACACGCCAGGGGCGGCAGCAGGGTCAATAGCAGGAGAGTGCGCGGTATGCGCATGACAGCGCCTCGGGCTCAAATGAATTGAGTCGAGTGTAGACGGGGCAGGGGTGCGACGGGAAGTCGCAGGGCGGCGTTTCAGACACAATTGAAAACCCCCGGCGGGCCGGGGGTTTGGGGTATTACTCGTCGAGGAACGAACGCAGATGTTCGCTTCGCGTCGGGTGCCGCAGTTTACGCAGCGCCTTGGCTTCTATCTGACGAATCCGCTCGCGCGTGACATCGAATTGCTTACCCACCTCTTCAAGCGTGTGGTCGGTGTTCATGTCGATGCCGAAGCGCATACGCAGTACCTTTGCTTCGCGGGCGGTAAGGCCCGAGAGCACCTCGCGCGTGGCTTCCTTCAAGCTTTCCACCGTCGCCACATCGATAGGCGACTGCATGGTCGAGTCTTCGATGAAGTCGCCCAGATGGGAGTCTTCGTCGTCGCCGATCGGGGTTTCCATGGAGATCGGCTCTTTGGCGATCTTCAATACCTTGCGGATCTTGTCCTCAGGCATCTCCATGCGTTCACCCAGCTCTTCCGGGGTCGGTTCGCGACCCATTTCCTGCAACATCTGCCGGGAAATACGGTTGAGCTTGTTGATCGTTTCGATCATGTGCACCGGAATACGGATGGTGCGCGCCTGGTCGGCGATGGAGCGAGTGATCGCCTGACGAATCCACCAGGTAGCGTAGGTCGAAAACTTGTAGCCGCGACGGTATTCGAACTTGTCTACCGCCTTCATCAGGCCGATATTGCCTTCCTGGATCAGATCGAGGAATTGCAGGCCACGGTTGGTGTACTTCTTGGCGATCGAAATCACCAGGCGCAGGTTGGCCTCGACCATTTCCTTCTTGGCGCGACGAGCCTTGGCTTCACCGATCGACATGCGACGGTTGACGTCCTTGATCTCGGCGATGGTGAGCCCGGTTTCGGCTTCCAATGCGACCAGCTTCTGCTGGCAGCGCTGGATGTCGGCCTGCAGGCGACCAATGGCTTCGGCATACTTGCTCTTGCCCTTGGCCAGCGACTCGCTCCAGCCGGCGTCGATTTCGTTGCCCGGGAACTGGCGCAGGAAATCGGCACGTGGCATGCGGGCATCACGCACGCAGAGCTGCATGATGGCGCGTTCCTGCTGACGCAGACGGTCCAATGCACCGCGTACGCGCTCGACCAGGCCTTCGAACTGCTTGGGCACCAGCTTGATAGGCATGAACAGCTCGGCCAGGGCCAGCAATTCGGCGATGCCTTGCTTGCTGGCACGGCCATGCTTCTTCAGCGCCTTGCCGGTGAGCTCGAGCTGATCGGCCACGGCGCCGAAACGCTGTGCAGCGATGACCGGATCCGGGCCGCTCTCGGCCTCTTCCTCATCGTCACTCGCCTCGGCGGTTTCTTCCTCATCGTCGTCGGCCGGGGCAGCTGCCGGGGCTTTCGGATCGACAGGCGGCGGCACTTCGGCCGGTGGCGCAATGCCGTCGTCCGGGTCGATGTAGCCGCTGAGGACGTCGGACAGACGGCCGCCTTCGGTGGTGACGCGATCGTATTCGGAGAGGATGTGCTCGACCGTGCCGGGGAAGTGCGCGATTGCGCTCATCACCTCACGGATGCCCTCTTCGATCCGCTTGGCGATTTCAATTTCGCCTTCGCGGGTCAACAGCTCGACGGTGCCCATTTCGCGCATGTACATGCGCACCGGGTCCGTCGTGCGGCCGATATCGGTTTCCACAGCTGCCAGCGCAGCCGCTGCTTCTTCCGCAGCGGCCTCGTCGGTATCGGCTTCGGCCAACAAAAGGGCATCCGCATCCGGAGCACTCTCGAATACGTTGATCCCCATGTCGTTGATCATGCGGATGATGTCTTCCACCTGCTCCGGATCTGAAATATCCTCGGGCAGGTGGTCGTTGACCTCGGCGTAAGTCAGGTAACCCTGCTCACGACCACGGGTGATCAACTCTTTGATGCGAGACTGCTGTTGCGCTTTTCCGGACATAACACCCTATCCACTGAAGGTCTTGGCGGGCAAAAAACAAGCCGGGGATTATACCCGAGCCAGGACCTCACGCGCCAGTTGAGGTCGGGGTTTGTGCAAGAACATTGCGACTTAAGAGATCTCGCAGCTGATTTTTCTCCTCGATGCTCAAGTCTTCCTGACGGGCTTTCCTGAGCAAATGTTCGAGGCTGCGCTCGCGTTGGCGAGCGGACAAGCTAGTTATAGTGTCGAAAAACTGTTGTTCAAGGTTATCGGCATCGATCAGCCATTCTTTCTCTGCCAAGGCGCGTAAAAGTCGCCCTTGGTCGGTTCCGTGCCAGCGGGCGATCAATTGCAGCGAACGCAGCTTGGGGTTTTTCTGCAGGGCCTCGAGCAGCGCCACGAGCAGTTGGGCATAAATGTGCTGTTCGTCGGCGAAATGACTCGCATCTTCGACTTTCTCGGCAAGCTGCGGGTGATGCAGCAGTGTCCGTAATGCGCTGAGGGTCGGCGGCTCTACGGTGGTCGGGGTGCGGGGTGGCGGTCGCGGCTCGAAATCCCGCTTGCCCTTCTTGTCCCAAGGTTTGCCTTCCCATTTCTTCTTCTGGCCGCCGGGTTTGTCGGGCTGCCACTGTTGTTGCGGCTGCCATTCCTGTTGCGGCTGCCATTCATCGGCCTGCTGGCCGCTGTAGTCCGGCGTGTAGCCCGGTACCGCATCGTAGTTGATGTGCGGGTCGTAGACCGGTGGCGCCTGGCGCGGAGCGCTCTGCGCCAGGTTGTTCATCGCCTCGCCGGTGAGCCCGGTGATTTCGCTGAGCCGATTGCGCATCAGTGCCTTGAGGTTGGCCCCCGGCACTTTGTCGATCAGCGGCGCGGCGAGGGTCACCATGTGGGCCTTGCCTTCCAGCGAGCGCGGATCGGCTTCGTCGGTCAGTTGCTGGAAGAAATAGTCCGCCAGCGGTTGCGCATGCTGGTTGATCCGGGCACGGAAGGCATCGGTGCCTTCGCTGCGCACCAGAGTGTCCGGGTCTTCCCCTTCGGGCAGGAACAGGAATCGCGCCTTGCGTCCGTCCTGCAGGCTGGGCAGAGCCGCTTCCAGCGCGCGCCAGGCAGCGTTGCGGCCGGCCTGGTCGCCGTCGAAGCAAAACAGCACGCTGGGCACCACGCGAAACAGGCGTTTGAGGTGCTCCTCGCTGGTGGCTGTCCCCAAGGTAGCGACGGCGTTGCGCAGGCCTTGCTGGGCCAGGGCGATGACGTCCATGTAGCCCTCGACGACGATGATCTCGTCGAGGTTGCGATTGTGCTTGCGCGCTTCGTACAGGCCGTAAAGCTCCTGGCCCTTGTGAAACACCGGGGTTTCCGGGGAGTTCAGGTACTTGGGCTTGTCATCCCCCAGTACCCTGCCGCCAAAGGCAATGACCCGGCCGCGGCTGTCGCGGATCGGGAACATGACTCGGTCACGGAAGCGGTCATAGCGCTTGCCGGATTCGGCGTTTTCGATCAGCAGACCAGCGTCGATCATCGCGCGCTGCTGCAGGGTGTCGCTGCTCAGATGCTTGAAAAGATTGTCCCAGCCGGGCGGGGCGAAGCCCAGGCCGAAATCCCGGGCGATTTCCCCGGACAGCCCGCGGCCCTTGAGGTATTCCACTGCCGCCCTGCGGGTGGGATGGTTTTTCAGGGCCTGGCGATAATAGTCGGCTGCTGCGGTCAGTAACGGGTACAGCGGCGAATCGGTCGGCTGGCGCGGCTTGTTGCCGCCGCGACCTTCTTCGTGCGGCACTTCCATGCCGGCGGCCTTGGCCAGTTCCTCGACCGCCTGGGGGAAATCCAGGTTGTCGTGGTCCATGATGAACCCCAGCGCATTGCCGCCGGCGCCACAGCCGAAACAGTAATAAAACTGCTTGTCGGGGCTGACGCTGAACGAAGGGGTCTTTTCCTTGTGGAACGGGCAGCAAGCGGTGTAGTTCTTGCCGGCCTTTTTCATCGAGACGCGTGAAGTCACCACATCGACGATGTCGGTGCGATTGAGGAGGTCGTCGATAAAACCTTGGGGAATCAGCCCGGCCATGGCGTTCTCTTCATCAAGCGATAGGCTGAACAGAGTGTATCGGAAACGCTGCTACGTCCGATCAGCCGAGCTGTATCGAAGCGTGGTAAAGGCAGGAAATAGGCGTGCTCGTCGGTAGCCGGTAAAGGCTCGTCAGTAAAACGTGCACAATCTGGCAACAGAGCCAGGTCTGACGTTTGAGGCGTTACTGCGTGTAGCTGTTACTGCCGACAGCCCGGTTTGAGGCCGGGCCAGGCAGAAACTTTCGACGGTCGGCTGTAGATTAGTACAGACGAACGGCGCGGCGCTGTTCGCGCTGTACTTTCTTGGCGTGACGTTTGACAGCGGCTGCTGCCTTGCGCTTACGCTCGGAAGTCGGTTTTTCGTAAAATTCGCGGCTACGAACTTCAGCCAGTACACCGGCTTTTTCGCAGGAGCGCTTGAAACGACGCAGAGCTACGTCGAAGGGTTCGTTCTCTTTAACTTTGACGGCTGGCATCCAGAGCTACCTTCATTCATTACCGGGGTCAACGTTCCTGGGGGCAAAACATGCGCTCAAGGACGTCGGTTTTTAAGGGTTGCGGATGTTAACCCTTAGCTGCCCGGAATGCAAAGCCTCTGATCGAAAAGGACTGGTCGAGGGTACGAGCGGCGACTATCATGCGCGCCTTCGAATTCAGCCTACACAAGGCCACAACCCATGCTAGTACTGGGATTGGAAACATCCTGCGACGAAACTGGAGTCGCATTATACGACAGCGAGCGGGGTTTGCTGGCTGACGCATTATTCAGCCAGATCGATCTGCATCGCGCCTACGGCGGCGTCGTGCCGGAGCTGGCCTCCCGTGATCACGTCAAGCGCATGCTGCCCTTGATCCGTCAGGTCCTGGCCGAAGCGGATTGTGTTCCCACGGAGATTGACGCCATTGCCTACACCGCCGGCCCCGGCCTGGTGGGCGCGCTGCTGGTGGGGGCTTCCTGTGCTCAGGCACTGGCGTTCGCCTGGGGCATTCCGGCCCTGGGAGTGCATCATATGGAAGGTCATCTGCTGGCCCCGATGCTGGAGCCGCAACCGCCGCAGTTCCCGTTCGTCGCTTTGTTGGTTTCCGGGGGCCACACCCAGCTGGTACGGGTCGACGGGATTGGCCAGTACGAGCTGCTGGGGGAGACCCTCGACGATGCAGCGGGCGAGGCGTTCGACAAGACCGCGAAGATGATGGGGCTCAATTATCCCGGCGGGCCGGAAATCGCCCGCCTGGCGGCACAAGGCGTGGCCGGGCGGTTTACCTTCCCGCGGCCGATGACCGATCGGCCAGGGCTGGAATTCAGTTTCAGCGGTTTGAAAACCTCGGCCCTCAACACCTGGCAGCAACGCCAGATCGCCGGGGACGACAACGAGCAAACCCGCAGCGACATCGCGCTGGCCTTCCAGCAGGCGGTGGTGGACACTCTCACCATCAAATGCAAGCGCGCGCTCAAGCATGCCGGGCTCAAGCGCCTGGTCATCGCCGGCGGCGTGAGTGCCAACAAGGCATTGCGCGAGTCGCTGGAAACCATGCTGGCGGGGATCGGTGGCGAGGTATTTTATGCCCGCCCGCAATTCTGCACCGACAATGGCGCAATGATCGCTTACGCCGGTTGCCAGCGCTTGCAGGCCGGGCAGCATGAAAGCCTGGCGATCAGTGTGCAGGCCCGTTGGCCGATGGAGCAGCTCGCTGCTCTCTAGAAATGACGTTCGCGGCCGGCGAGCAGGTCTCGCAGATTGCTGCGGTGGCGCCAGACGATCAGGGCAGTGAGCACGCAGATCGGCAGGAGGGCCTGGGGCTCGCGCCAGGCCAGCAATGGCAGGGTCAGCGGCATGGCGATCAGGGCGGCGAGAGAACTGGTGCGGGTCAAGTAGAACGTCAGCAGCCAGGCCAGTACCGCGAGCAGTGCGGCGGGCGGGTAAAGGGCCAGCAGCATGCCCGCGGCGGTCGCGACGCCTTTGCCGCCTTTGAAGTGAAAGTACAGGGGGTACAGGTGGCCCACCACCGCGCACAGGCCGATCCATGCCTGGTCCTGCAGTCCGGCCCCCGCCCACCGGCTGATCAGGACCGGCAGCAGGCCCTTGCACAGATCGCCGAGCAAGGTGAGGATGGCGAGTTTTTTGCCGGCCAGGCGTAACATGTTGGTCGCGCCAGCGTTTCCCGACCCGCCAAGACGCGGATCGGGTCTACCGGTCAGGTGGCTGAGAACGATGGCGAAGGACAGTGAGCCCAGCAGGTAGGCAAGTAACGCCAGCAACCAAAACATGCTTACTATTCCGGGTAGGGACGCCCGATTCTAACGGCGCGTCGCGCCCTTGTCGTGCTGCGGAGTGAAGTGTTTGGACACAGTTTTCATCGAGGGTCTGGAGGTCGACACCGTGATCGGTGCCTACGATTGGGAGCGGGACATCGTTCAATGCCTGCGCCTGGACCTGAGTTTTGCCTGGGACAACCGCCCGGCCGCGGCCGGTGACGACCTGACCCTGGCGTTGGATTACGCCACGGTCTCTTCGCGTATCCAGGCTTTTGCCAGCGTCTCGAAGTTCGAGCTGGTGGAGACCTTCGCCGAGCGCTTGGCGCAGGTGCTGCTGACGGAGTTCAACATTCCCTGGCTACGCCTCAAAGTGACCAAGCCCGGCGCCGTCCCGGCCGCCAAGGGCGTGGGCGTGGAGATCGAGCGCGGATGTCGTTGACGCCAATCCTGCTCGGTCTGGGCAGCAATATCGACCGAGAAATCCACCTCTGTGCCGGGCTCGATGCCTTGAGCGGATTCCTGCATCACCTGCACTGCTCTCCCGTGTTCGAGAGTGCGCCGGTGGGGATCAAGAGTGGGCCGTTCTTCAATCTGGTGGTGGCGGCGCAAACCGATCTGCCGCTGCTGGAGCTGGACCGTCGGCTGAAAATCATTGAAGCCGACAATGGCCGATATGCACCGGGTCGACGGGGCTTGCCGTTGGACATCGACGTGCTGACCTACGGCGAGCACACCGGTAACGTCGATGGCCTGGAACTGCCGCGCGCCGAAATCCTGAAGAATGCCTTTGTCTTGTGGCCACTGTCGTTGATCGCACCGACGCAGATACATCGGGGGGTCGGGAAGACTTTTGCGACGTTGTGGGCCGAGGCACAGATTGATCAAGTGCTGGCGCCCGTTGCGTTCGAGTGGCGGGGGCGGGATCTCACGGCTTCGTTTGGCCTGTAGGAGCAAACTTGCTCGGGAAGCGGTTGCCGTCATACACCTGTTTCGGTAGCGGCGTCTGGTTTCCGAGCAAGCTCCGCCCTAGAGAGCGCTGGAAGTCTTGTACCGGGTCAGCGCCTGCAAGCGTTCGCGCTTCAACGCCTCCCCCAGCTCAGGCCCCTTGAAGCCCTGGTCCAACAGCGGTTGCACCGCTTGCTCCCGAGCCACCTTGGCTGCACCGCGCAGGTAATCGGCCTGTGGATACTGGCGATCCTCCAGCCCCAACCTGCCACGGGCATCCATTTCGCAGCACACGACAAACTCTTCAAAGCGCTGGGGCCGGCGGTAGACGTCGAAGCTTTGCAACAACTCCAGCAGCGTCGATGGCTTGAGTTCCAGCGCACGGTGTCCGTGGGTGTGGAACTGGCCCACCAGCAGGGCCAGTTCGGCGCAGTCCTTCGGCACCTTGAAACGCTGGTTGACCGCACCGATCAGTTTGAGGCCGCGATGTTCGTGGGCGATGTGCCGGGGCCATTCGCCGGGCGGCGTGGTGCCCTTGCCCAGGTCGTGCAGCAGGCAGGCCCAGCGTACTGTCAGCGGGTGGGCAAATCGGGCGGCCTGCTCCAGCACGCTCAGGGTATGCACGCCGCTGTCGATTTCCGGATGGTGGGCGGGCGGCTGTGGGACGCCGAACAGCGCGTCGACTTCCGGCATCAGCTGTTGCAGCGCCCCGCAGTCGCGAAGCACCTGAATGAACACCTGGGGCTGTGGCTCCAGCAGCGCGCGGGAGATTTCCTTCCAGCTGCGCTCAGGCGTGAGCGCCTGCAGTTCACCGGATTCGCTCAGCACCCGCATCAGCGCGAGGGTCTCGTCGGCCACGACAAAGCCCAGGCTGGCATAGCGCGCCGCGAACCGTGCGACGCGCAGCACCCGTAAAGGATCTTCGGCGAATGCCGGCGACACATGGCGCAGGACCTTGGCGTCCAGATCGTTCTGGCCGTGATAGGGATCGGTCAGTTGGCCGTGTTCATCTTCGGCCATGGCGTTGATGGTCAAGTCGCGCCGAATCAAATCCTGTTCCAGCGTCACTTGCGGGTCGGCATGAAAGACAAAACCGCCGTAGCCGCGCCCACTCTTGCGTTCGGTGCGGGCGAGGGCGTACTCCTCTTGGGTGTGTGGATGCAGGAACACCGGGAAGTCGCTGCCCACTGGCTTGTAGCCCAGTTCGGTCATCTGCTCGGCAGTGGCGCCGGTCACCACCCAATCGATATCACTGACCGGCAAGCCGAGAAGACGGTCACGGACGGCGCCGCCGACTTTGTAGATACGCATGAAAAAACCTCCGTTGGCTGCACAGGATAACCTGATGCTCGCGGCCCGCGGAGGTTTGGATCATTGCGTCAGAGGTGGACGACTGCCAGGTCCAGACGGCCATAGTCGCCATCACCGTGATCGCTGCGTGGCGGCACGTGATGGGTCTTCATGATCTGGTCGCCTTGCAGCGTTTCCAGATGAATGTCGAAACCCCACAGCCGGTGCAGATGCTTGAGCACTTCCTCGGTGGATTCGCCCAGTGGCTTGCGGTCATGTTGTTGATGGCGCAGGGTCAATGAACGGTCCCCGCGACGGTCGATGCTCCAGATCTGCACGTTGGGCTCGCGGTTGCCCAGGTTGTATTGGGCCGCCAGGGTTTCACGGATGATCCTGTATCCCGGCTCATCGTGAATGGCCGGCACGGTCAGGTCTTCACGCTGGTCGTCGTCCAGGATGCTGAACAGCTTCAGGTCGCGAATGACCTGAGGCGACAGGTACTGCAGGATGAAACTCTCGTCCTTGAAACTACTCATGGCAAACTTGATGGTAGAAAGCCAGTCACTGCCGGCAATTTCCGGGAACCAGCGGCGATCTTCCTCCGTAGGGTGCTCGCACATCCGGCGGATGTCACGGTACATGGCAAAGCCTAGTGCATAAGGGTTGATGCCGCTGTAATAGGGGCTGTCGAAACCCGGTTGGTAGACCACACTGGTATGGGACTGCAAGAACTCCATCATGAAGCCGTCGGTCACCAGGCCCTCGTCATACAGATCGTTCATCAGCGTGTAGTGCCAGAACGTTGCCCAACCCTCGTTCATCACTTGGGTCTGGCGCTGCGGGTAGAAGTACTGGGCGATCTTGCGCACGATGCGCACCACTTCACGCTGCCAGGGCTCGAGCAAGGGCGCGTGCTTCTCGATAAAGTAAAGAATGTTTTCCTGTGGTTCGGACGGGAAGCGCGCGCTGTCTTTCTCGCTGAACTTGTCCGCACTTTTGGGTATGGTACGCCACAGGTCATTGATCTGCCGCTGCATGTGCTCTTCGCGGTCCTTCTGCCGGCGCCGCTCTTCTTCGGCAGAGATCGGATAAGGCCGCTTGTAGCGGTCCACACCGTAGTTCATCAGCGCATGGCAGGAGTCGAGCAGATCTTCGACGGCGTCAATGCCGTGGCGCTCCTCGCATTGCATGATGTACTGCTTGGCGAACACCAGGTAATCGATGATCGAACTGGCATCGGTCCAGGTGCGAAACAGATAGTTACCTTTGAAAAAACTGTTGTGCCCATAACAGGCATGGGCAACCACCAGTGCCTGCATGCAGATGGTGTTTTCTTCCATCAGGTAGGCAATGCAGGGGTCGGAGTTGATCACGATCTCGTAGGCCAGGCCCATCTGGCCCCGGCTGTAGGATTTCTCGGTGCTCAGGAAGTGCTTGCCGTAGGACCAGTGGTGATAACCCAGCGGCATGCCCACCGAGGCATAGGCGTCCATCATCTGCTCGGCGGTGATCACTTCGATCTGATTGGGGTAGGTGTCCAGCGCATAGCGCTCGGCGATGCGACTGATTTCTCGATCGTAGGCCTGGATCAGCTCGAACGTCCATTCCGAGCCGGTGGATAACGGTTGGCGTTTCTGCTCTCTAGCGGTCATGACACTAACCTGCGCTGGAAGAGTTCACGAAAGACCGGATAGATATCCCCGGCCGACACCAGCTGCTGCTGGGCGAACGTATCGGCGAATGACTCACCGATGCGCTCATATTCAAACCACAAGGCCTGATGCTCCCGTGGCGTGATTTCGACGTAAGTGTAGTACTGCACGAACGGCATGATCTGCTTGACCAGAATCTCTCGGCAGATCGGCGAATCATCATTCCAGTTGTCGCCATCCGAGGCCTGGGCCGCATAGATGTTCCACTCGCTGGTGGGGTAGCGGGCAGACATGATTTCCTGCATCAGTTTCAAGGCGCTGGACACAATGGTGCCGCCGGTTTCCCGAGAATAGAAAAACTCTTCTTCGTCCACTTCACGTGCACTGGTGTGATGGCGGATGAACACGACTTCGATCTTGTCGTAGTTACGCTTTAGAAACAGATAGAGCAGGATGAAGAAGCGCTTGGCAATGTCCTTGGTGGCCTGGGTCATGGAGCCAGAAACGTCCATCAGGCAAAACATTACCGCCTTGGAGCTTGGGTTGGGGTGTTTGACCAGCAGGTTGTATTTGAGGTCGAAGGTGTCGAGGAACGGAACGCGGTGGATGCGGGCGCTGAGTTTTTCGATTTCGGCCTCAACGGCCTGGATATCGCCAAAGTTGTCGGGTTCATCGCGCTTGAGACGCACCAGCTCGGCTTTCATTTCCTTGAGGCGGGCACGGCTGCTGCCCGACAGTGCGATGCGCCGAGCATGGGCCGAGCGCAGGGTGCGGATGATGTTGATGCGTGAGGGATTGCCCTCGTTGCTGATCCCGGCGCGGACCGTCTTGAAGGTGTCGGTGCCGGTCAGGTTGCGTTTGACCAGATTCGGCAGCTCGAGGTCTTCGAACATGAACTCAAGGAACTCTTCCTGGGTGATCTGGAAGACGAACTCATCCATGCCTTCGCCGGAGTTGCCCGCCTTGCCAGGCCCCTTGCCTCCACCGCCGCCGCCTTGAGGGCGGGCGATATGTTCGCCGGCGGTGAACTCTTTGTTGCCGGGGTGGACCACGGTCTGCTTGCCGCCACGGCCATGGTGCAAGACCGGCTCGTCGAGATCGCGGCCGGGAATGCTGATCTGTTCGCCGTGCTCCATATCGGTGATGGAGCGGCGGCTGACCGCCTCTTCCACGGCTTTCTTGATGTGGTCGCGGTACCGCCGCAGGAAGCGCTGGCGGTTTACCGTGCTCTTGTTCTTGCCATTCAGGCGTCGGTCAATCACGTAACTCATAAGGGGCCCTCCGGGCAGCTTCAGGCTTTAGCTGCAAGCTACGAGTCAAAAGCTGTGGCTGGCGCACATCAGCACAACGCCAGGCCGGCAGAATGTCGAGCCTGGCGTACTGCACGTGCCCGCAGCGGTCAGCTTTGCAACTCAGCGCTGCTTCACTGGGACTTGCGGACCCTCAGGTACCACTCGGATAACAGTCGTACTTGCTTGTCGGTGTAACCTCGCTCGACCATGCGGCTGACAAAGTCGTTGTGCTTCTGTTGGTCTTCCTTGCTGGCCTTGGCATTGAAGCTGATGACGGGGAGCAGGTCTTCGGTGTTGGAGAACATTTTCTTCTCGATCACCACCCGCAGCTTCTCGTAGCTGAGCCAAGTCGGGTTCTTGCCGTTGTTGTTGGCACGGGCGCGCAGAACAAAGTTGACGATCTCGTTGCGGAAATCCTTCGGATTGCTGATACCGGCCGGTTTCTCGATTTTTTCCAGTTCTTCGTTGAGTGCCACGCGATTGAGGATCTCGCCGGTTTCCGGGTCGCGATACTCCTGGTCCTGAATCCAGAAATCGGCGTACAGCACGTAACGGTCGAAGATGTTTTGTCCGTACTCGCTGTAGGACTCCAGGTACGCGGTCTGGATCTCCTTGCCGATAAACTCGATGTAACGCGGTGCCAGATACTCCTTCAGGTAGCGCAGATAACGCTCGCGCACTTCGGCCGGGAATTGCTCCTGCTCGATTTGCTGCTCGAGGACATAGAGCAGGTGAACAGGGTTGGCGGCAATCTCGTGGGGGTCGAAGTTAAAGACCTTGGACAGGATCTTGAACGCAAAGCGCGTGGACAGGCCGTTCATGCCCTCGTCGACACCCGCGCTGTCGCGGTATTCGAGAATGGACTTGGCCTTGGGATCGGTATCCTTGAGATTTTCACCGTCGTACACGCGCATTTTGGAGTAGATGTTCGAGTTGTCCGGCTCCTTGAGCCGCGACAGCACGGTGAACTGGGCGAGCATCTTGAGGGTGTCGGGGGCGCAATGGGCCTTGGACAGGGAGCTGTTGAACAGCAGCTTGTCGTAGATCTTGATTTCGTCGCTGACCCGCAGGCAATACGGGACCTTGACGATGTAGATCCGGTCGATGAACGCCTCGTTGTTCTTGTTGTTGCGAAAGCTGTGCCATTCCGACTCGTTGGAGTGGGCCAGCAGAATACCGTTGAAAGGGATGGCGCCCAGCCCTTCAGTACTGTTGTAGTTGCCCTCTTGCGTCGCGGTCAGCAGGGGGTGCAGGACCTTGATCGGCGCCTTGAACATCTCGACGAATTCCATCATGCCCTGGTTGGCCCGGCACAATGCACCCGAGTAGCTGTAGGCGTCGGCGTCGTTCTGCGAATACTCCTCGAGCTTGCGGATGTCGACCTTGCCCACCAGTGCGGAGATGTCCTGGTTGTTCTCGTCGCCCGGTTCGGTCTTGGCCACGCCGATCTGGTTGAGAATCGACGGGTACAGTTTCACCACGCGGAACTGGCTGATGTCGCCCCCGAACTCAGACAGCCGCTTGGTCGCCCAGGGCGACATGATGGTATTGAGATAGCGTCGGGGGATCCCGAAATCTTCCTCGAGAATCGCGCCATCTTCCGTAGCGTTGAACAAGCCCAAGGGCGATTCAAACACGGGCGAACCCTTGATCGCGTAGAAGGGCACCTTCTCGATCAGGCTCTTGAGCTTTTCGGCAAGGGAGGACTTACCGCCGCCCACCGGACCCAGGAGGTACAGGATCTGTTTCTTTTCTTCCAGGCCCTGCGCCGCGTGCCTGAAGTAGGACACGATTTGATCGATGCAGTCTTCCATGCCGTGGAAGTCTTCGAATGCCGGGTACCGCCGGATCACCTTGTTGGAGAAAATCCGCGACAACCTCGAATTGGTCGACGTGTCGAGCAACTCCGGCTCACCGATGGCCATCAGGATCCGCTCAGCAGCCGAAGCGTAGGTGCTCCGGTCCTGTTTGCAGAGTTCGAGATACTCCTGCAACGACAGCTCTTCCTGACGAGTGGATTCGAAGCGTTGTTGGAAGTGGCTAAAAATACTCATGACGTCACCTCGCTCGATACGTGGAGCCGGCGTCGGGTCACTCAGTTTGATGCTGGCAGAAGCCGATAACCGACTTCTGTATACCCCCCAAACACCTTGAAATCGTTACCGATGACCCGCGCGCCGGTGTACCGGCTCTCCCCTGTTTTGGATGGCCTGAGCTTAAGAGTAGTTCGGAATCGGAGACTTCAAGGCGGAATGCGAAATTAGTTAAGCGCCGCGCGCGGCGCTTGGGGTCGTCAGCCCGCGTATCCTGCGGGGTAGACGCCCAAAAAAAATTGCTGAATTTATTGCGGGGCGCTTTGCGCTGTTTCATCTGGATAAGTGGTGCGCCACAACTCGAATCCGCCATCGAGGCTATAGACGTCGGAAAAGCCTTGGCCCACCAGGTAGGCGGCAGCGCTTTGGCTCGAATTGCCGTGGTAGCAGACCACGACCACGGGCTTGTCGAGGTCGGCCCCGGTGATGAAACTGTGCAGCGAATGATTATCGAGGTGCAGGGCGCCGGCGATGTGGCTGCTGGCGAAGGTCTGGGGGTCGCGGACATCGACCACGACCGCACCTTGCTCTCGCAGAGCCTGGGCTTGTGCGGGCGGGATGCGTTTGAATTCGGTCATGGAGCGCTCCTGGTGGCTGGCTGAAGCGTCATTCTAGCCGGGGGGACGCTGCGGTACTAATGTCGCCGGGCAGTTTTTGCGCGGCGGCCGCGTGGCCATCCTGGGTGCAGTCGCAGCCGAAGCGCTGTCCGGTGTCGATGTTCATCAAGGTCATGCGGTTGCCCCACACGCAGCCAGTGTCGAGGGCAAAGACGCCAGGCTCGTCACAGCGACCTTCAAGGGCTGCCCAGTGGCCAAAGATGATCTTCTGCTCACGGGTTTTACGCTCTTTGTAACTGAACCACGGAGCATAGCCGGGCGGCGCCGAGTCGGCGCCTTCCTTGCCCTTGAGGTCGAGCTTGCCATCGCGGGTGCAGAAGCGCATTCGGGTGAAGTAGTTAGTGATGGTGCGCAGCCGCGCAATGCCTTCCAGATCCTTGTCCCACTTGTTCGGCTCGTTCCCGTACATGCCTTCCAGAAAAGCCGGGTAAAGGTTGTCATCGCGCAGCACGGTTTCCACCTCCGCCGCCAGCCGTCCGGCCTTCTGGATGCTCCACTGCGGAGGAATGCCGGCATGCACCAGAGCGGTGTTGCGCTGTTCGTCGTAATGCAGCAACTTTTGCTGGCGCAACCACCTGAGCAGCAGGGGGGCGTCTGGAGCGTCGAGGATTTCGCGAAGAGTGTCGCCCTTTTTCAGGCGCTCCGGATTGGCGGCCGCTGCCAGCAGGTGCAGATCGTGATTGCCCAGCACACACGTCAAGGCATCGCGCATGGCATACAGATAGCGCAAGGTCGCCAAGGATTGCGGGCCGCGATTGACTAGATCACCCACCAGCCAGAGCTGATCTTTGCGCGCATCGAAAGCCACTTGATCCAACAGGCACTGCAAGGGCTCAAGGCAACCTTGCAGGTCACCGACCGCGTACACCGTCATCAGTGCAGGGCTCCGGGCACCGCCAGCCGGAAAGGCGCTATCACCGCATGAAAGCGTTGGCCATCATCGGCCAGCATCTCGTAGCTGCCCTGCATGTTGCCCACCTTGGTGGTCATCACCGTGCCGCTGCTGTAGGTGTGGCTCTGGCCGGCGGCGATCAGCGGCTGCTGCCCGACCACCCCTGCGCCGCGAACCTCCTCCACCTTGCCATCGCCATCGGTGATGACCCAGTGGCGCGAGAGCAGACGAGCCGGCACCTCACCGTTGTTCTGGACCGTAACCGTGTAGGCAAACGCAAAGCGCTGCTGCTCGGGCTGGGATTGCTCCGCCAGGAAGCGGGTGACGACGCTGACGTCGATCTGGTAACGAGAATCAGGCATGCAATGGGCCTTTCCAATACAAACGCAGGATAAAACCGGCACCGCCGATTTCATCAGTCTAGGACATGAGACCGCAACGCGTCCGGATCGATGCGCCTCCCGCCGAGCGAATGGGCGCAGCGAAGCGACCGGTTACTGATCCACCAGCTGATCCGCCAGGCGCACGAATGCGGCCAGGTCCAACTGCTCGGGACGCTTGCTGCCGTCCACGCCGGCGGCCTCGATGGCTTCGGCCGGCAACAGCGCCTTGAGCGTGTTGCGCAAGGTCTTGCGGCGTTGATTGAAGGCTTCGCGCACAACCCGTTCCAGAAGGCGGTGATCCTTGGCCGGGTAGGGCAGGACCTCGTGGGGCACCAGCCGTACAATGGCCGAGTCGACCTTGGGCGGCGGATTGAACGCGCCGGGTCCGACGTTGAACAGGTGCTCCACCTTGCAGTGGTACTGCACCATGATCGACAGGCGACCCCAATCGCCGCCGCCGGGTCCGGCGGCCAAACGCTCGACCACTTCCTTTTGCAGCATGAAATGCATGTCGCGAATCAGCGAAGCGTTCTGCAGCAGGTGGAAGATCAGCGGGGTGGAGATGTTGTAGGGCAGGTTGCCGACCACCCGCAGGCTGGCCGGGGCAGCATTCAGGCTGGTGAAATCGAACTTCAGGGCATCGCCCTGATGCAGGCTGAAGTTTTCGCGGTTGCCGAACTGGTGATTGAGAATCGGCACCAGGTCCTTGTCCAGCTCGACCACGTCCAGCTGTGCGCCGCTGTCCAGCAGGCCTTCGGTCAGGGCGCCCTGGCCTGGACCGATCTCCAGGACGCGTTCGCCCGCTCGCGCACGGATGGCACGCAGGATGCGATCGATCACGCCAGCATCGTGGAGGAAGTTCTGGCCAAAGCGCTTGCGCGCCCGGTGTTGGTATTGCTCACTCATGAATGGGTCTCGGCCATCTGGTAGGCGGTGTGCAGCGCGACTTGCAGGCTGCCGGTGTCGATCCGGCCGCTGCCGGCCAGGTCCAGGGCTGTGCCGTGATCAACCGAGGTGCGGATGATCGGCAAGCCGAGAGTGATGTTCACCGCCGCGCCAAAGCCCTTGTACTTGAGTACGGGGAGGCCCTGATCGTGGTACATCGCCAGCACTGCATCGCAGTGCTCCAGATATTTGGGGGTAAAAAGAGTATCGGCCGGTAGCGGTCCGCGAAGGTCCATGCCTTCGCCGCGCAGCCGTTCGAGGGTCGGTTCGATGATGTCCAGTTCTTCTCGGCCCAGATGACCGCTTTCGCCGGCATGGGGGTTGAGCCCGCAGACGAGGATGCGTGGCCGGGCCAGGCCGAACTTGTTTCGCAGGTCGCGGTGCAGAATGCGCGTGACCCGTTCCAGGCGCTCGGCGGTAATGGCATCGGCCACGTCACGCAACGGCAGATGGGTGGTGACCAGGGCAACTCGCAGATCCCCGGTGGCCAGCATCATCACCACTTGTTCGGTCTGGGTCAGCTCGGCGAGGAACTCGGTGTGGCCGGAAAAGGCGATGCCACCGTCGTTGATCACCCCTTTGTGAACCGGCGCGGTGATCATTGCCGCGAAACGCCCGTCCAGGCAGCCCTGGCCGGCGCGGGTCAACGTCTGCAAAACGAAATCGGCGTTGCGCTTGTCCAGTACGCCCGTCTGCACCGGTGCCCCCAGCGGCGTGTCCCACACATACAAAGCCCCGGCAGCGGCCGGGGCATCGGGCAGGGCGTCGGGGTCGACCAGTATCAGGTCGACGGCCACACCCAGCTGGGTGGCCCGCTCGGCGAGCAGGTCACGGCTGGTGATGGCAATCAGGGGGTAGGGCTGGGCCTGGGTGGCGAGCAGCAGGCATAGGTCTGGACCTATGCCCGCCGGCTCGCCGGGCGTCAACGCAAAACGGCGGGAGATCACTGCGCGGCCTGGTCGGCGCCAGGCAACTTGATTTCGACATAGGCTTCGTCACGGATCTGACGCAGCCAGTTCTGCAGTTCTTCGTCGTATTTGCGGTTGCGCAAGACCGTCATGGCCTGCTGCTCGCGGGCCTGCTCGGTGCTGTCGGTGGCGCGGCGTCCCAGGACTTCGAGGATGTGCCAGCCGTACTGGGTATGGAACGGCTTGGACACGGTGTCCACCGGCGTTTCGTTCATCACCTGGCGGAATTCGGGCACCAGGGAGCTCGGATCGACCCAGTTCAGGTCACCACCGTTGAGCGCGGAGCCCGGGTCTTCGGAGAAGCTCTTCGCCAGCTCGCCAAAATCCTCACCATTCTTGACCCGGTCGTACAGACGGTCAGCCAGAAGATGAGTCTCTTCGTCGCTGCGGATCTCGTTCGGCTTGATCAGGATATGACGCACGTGCACTTCATCGCGGGTGACGGTTTCGCCGCCGCGCTTCTCCAGCACTTTGAGGATGATGAAACCACCGGGCGTGCGCACCGGCTGGGTGATGTCACCCACGGCCAGGGTGCCGAGCAGTTTGTCGAACGGAGGTGGTAGCTGGGCTGCCTTGCGCCAGCCCATGTCGCCGCCTTCCAGGGCGTTGTCGCTGGTGGACTTGGCGATGGCCAGTTGGCCGAAGTCAGCGCCGGCCTTGAGCTGGTTGTAGAGGTCCATCGACTGCTTGGCTGCCGCCTGGATGGCTTCGGCGTTGGCATTCTCGGGTGTCGGCGTGAGGATGTTGGCCAGGTGGAATTCTTCGGAGAGCTGCATCTTGCCAAGGTCCGAGGCGAGGAAGTTCTTCACTTCCTGCTCCGATACCTGGATCCGTTCGGCCACACGGCGCGAACGGACGCGGCTGATGATCATCTCTCGACGCACCTGGTCACGGGCATCGTCATAAGACAGACCGTCGTGTGCCAACGCGGCGCGGAATTGATCCAGGTTCATGCCATTGCGCTGCGCAATGGTGCCCATGGCCTGGTTGAGGTCCTCGTCGGTGACCCGAATGCCGGAGCGCTCGCCGATCTGCAACTGCAGGTTTTCCAGGATCAGGCGATCCAGGACCTGCTGTTGCAGAACATCGGCGGGAGGCACCTCGGCCCCCCGCTTGGCGATCGTTTGCTGCACTTCGTGAATGCGCTGGTCGAGTTGGCTTTGCATGACTACATCGTTATCGACGATGGCGACGACCCGATCCAGTGGCTTGACCTCGGCATGTGCCGCAGTGCCCAGTAACAGCGCGCCCAGCAACAGCGGGCGCAGACGATCAATTAGCTTGGTCTTCACGTTCACGATAACCTTCAATGCCTTTGTCGAGGAAGCTATCAACCTTGGTGCCAACGATGCCACCCAGGCCTTTCAGCACGATTTGCAGGAACACGCCACGGTCGCCTTTTTCGTTTTCCGGCAGCAGCTGGCTGGTTTCGTCGTAGTCGACCCAGTAACGGGTGATCAGGCGCATCTTCCAGCAGCAGTTGTCGTATTCGAAACCACCGAACGCTTCCAGCGTACGTTGACGGTTGTAGTCGTATTCCCAGCGAGCGATAGCGTTCCACTTCGGAACCACCGGCCAGATGACCGAGAAGTCATGCTGCTGGATCTTGTAGTAGTCCTTGATATAACCAGGCTGACCCGGTGTGCCATAGTCACCACCGCCCACTTGCCACTTGCCGGTGGAAGCGTCGTAGTGAATCAGGTCGTTACGATAGCGATAACCGAAGTTGACCACTTTGTTCGGGTCGTTTGCTGGCTGGTAGTGGAACATCGCCGCGCCCGAACGGGTGCTGTCGGTGTCCGGGTCCCAGTTCAGGTTGCCGGTGAAGCGCCAGTCCTTGTTGAAGCGATATTCGTATTCCTGGGCGATCGGCGACTGGTTGGTCTGGGCATCCTTGCGAGTGTCGTAATCGATGCCAGGCAGCTGCACCTTGCGGTCGGCGAAGTAGATGGCTTGACCGATGCTGTAGCGCTGGCGTTCGAAACCGTTGTCCTGAATCCAGCGGCTGGTCACGCCCAGCGACAGCTTGTTCTCGTCGCCGACACGGTCGGACCCGGAGAAGCGGTTGTCGCGAAACAGCGAGGCGAAGTCGAAGGTGTTTTCCCCGGTATCGAAGACCGGAATGTCATTCTGATTGCGATACGGGACATACAGGTAGTAGGCCCGCGGTTCCAGGGTCTGGCGATAGTTGGTGCCGAACCAGTTGGTGTTGCGGTCGAAATACAGGCCGCTGTCGATGCTGGCGACAGGGATCGAGAGCGAAGGCGAGCTGTCGTAGCTCTGGCGGTAGCCCGCTTGCTGGTTCATGGCCGACAGCAGGTTTGCCTTGCCCTCTGAGTCGAGGTCCAGGTCGTACTGGGTATACACGTACTTCAGGCTTGGCTTGACGAAACCATAGGTCGACTGCATCGGCAGGCTGATGGTCGGCGATACGGAAAAGCGATTGCCATTGGCACGGGCCAGACCGAAGACATTATTGTCCAGGCGCGGGCTGACGTTGCCGTCTTCGTCGGTGTAGTTACCGGTGAGCAGATCACGCTGGAAGCGAACGGCCTCGGCCTTGTAGGCGAAGTTCAGACCGAATGGGTGTTCCGGCAACGCGCCGGTGAGCAGCAGTTGCGGCAGGCGATCGTAAGGCGTGGTGTCGGAGACGTTCGCCAGTTGGTACTTCTGCACGTTCAACATGGCATTGAAGGTGTCGCCACGATAGTTGACGACGCCCTGCTGGTTCACGTAGTCGGTGTTGCCGATACCCGACTCATTGGTGGACAGATCCTGAAAGTAGTACGGGTCGCTGATCTTGGTGTAGTCGACCCTGGTGCTGATGCGGTCCGACAAGCCACCTTGATGCTCCCAGTGGAGCATGTAGCGCTGATCTGTTGCATCGGACTGACCGTCACGCTCGTCGTCCTGGTCGTTCAGGTAGGCGGCGCCCAGTTGCCCTTCGCTGGAAGGCGTCAGGTAACGGAACTCGCCTTCCACCATCATGCCGCGCTTGGCCATGTAGCGTGGATATACCGTGGCGTCGTAGTTCGGCGCCAGGTTGAAGTAGTACGGCGTCATCAGGGTGAAGCCGGTGTCGCTGCCGGTGCCGAAGCTCGGCGGCAGGAAGCCGGATTGACGACGCTTGTCGATCGGGAAATAGATGTACGGCGTATACAGGATCGGAATGTCCTTGACCCGCAGCGTGGCGTTGGTCGCGGTACCGAAACCGGTAGCCGGGTTCAAGGTGATGTTGTTGCCCTTGATTTCCCAGGCGTTGCTGCTCGGTTCGCACGAGGTGTACGTACCGTCCTTGAGACGGATGATCGAGTTCTCGGCGCGCTTGGCATACAACGCACTGCCGCGGATGCCCTGCTGGTGCAGGACGTATTCGGCGTTGTCCACCTGGGCTTCGCCGGTGTCCATCTGCACGGTGGCGTGGTCGCCCACCAGCAATGCGCCGTTGTCGCGCAGCTTGACGTTGCCGGTGAGTTCGCCGTGGCTCTGGGCCTGGTTCAGGCTGGCCTCGTCGGCTTCGATTTGCATACTGCCCTGGCGCATGACGACGTCACCGGCCAGGGTCGCGACTTGCGAGTCCTGATCGTAACGCGAAGCCTTGGCGCCGATGAAGGTCGGCGAGTCTTTCTTCGACGTCTTGTCGTTCATGCCCGGGCGGGTCGGCTCGATGTAGGAGCCGGCGCAATACGGGCCAGCCTCGGCCAGTTGCGCCGGGGTGAGCTTGTCACGCGGGACCCAGTCCAGGTGGCTGTAGTCGGTGCTGCGCGACCTCAGTCCGCGGCCTTTGGCCTCGGTCACCTGTTTGGGCTTGGCGTCTGCGTCGGCCACGGCGGCGCCGGGAGCTGCCGAGGCAGGGTCCTCGCGCACGGGACGCGGCGGCAGATTTCCGACTTCGGCGCGGGGTTTGCAGTCCCAGGCTCCCGCAGCGGAAACAGAACAGTCATACTGTTCGGCGGCATATACCATGGGTGTGGCCAGAGGTTGCATGGCCAGCAAACCGCCTGTGACCAGCAACGGAAATTTTTTACGAAACGCGGGGGATTTCAATGCCATCTTATTAGTCCGGGCTTCCTGCGTGCCATCTGCCCGCGGGGGGGCCGCACGCCTCTCGATGGTCTGAAAAAGATTCCGGATAATAAAGCATGACCCGCTTGGCGGCTAGCGCCGTCGGAGACCCTTGCAATGCCCGATCAAGATGTACGTCTGCAACAGCTCGAAACTTGGCTTGAACAACAGCTGACAAAACTTTTTGCCGCTCACGGCTTGGGCGCGATACCCCCGGCCACGCTGGTCGCGGCCAGTAGCGATGCGAGTTTCCGGCGGTATTTTCGCTGGCAGGCCGAGGGTCGCAGTTTTATTGTCATGGACGCGCCGCCGCCACATGAAAACTGCCGGCCGTTCGTGGAAATCGCCGCATTGCTGAAAAAATCCGCCATTCACGTGCCGGAAATTCTCGCTGAAGACCTCGATCGCGGCTTCCTTTTGCTCAGCGATCTGGGTGCCCAGACCTACCTGGATATCATCACCCCGGACAACGCCGACACGCTGTTCGCCGATGCCATGGAGGCGCTGCTGGCTTACCAGCAGTTGGCCATGGACGCACCGCTGCCCAGCTACGATGTGGCGCTGCTACGTCGCGAGCTGCAGTTGTTTCCCGAATGGTATGTTGCGCGCGAGCTGAAACTGACCCTCGACAGCGAGCAGCAGGCCCGCTGGGAGCGGGTCAGCGAGCAATTGATCGACAGCGCCCTGGCCCAGCCCAAGGTGCTGGTGCACCGGGATTTCATGCCGCGCAACCTCATGCAGAGCGCGCCCAATCCAGGTGTTCTGGACTTTCAGGACGCGGTGTATGGCCCTGTGACCTACGACATTACCTGCCTGTTCAAGGACGCGTTCCTGAGCTGGCCGCAAGCCCGGGTCGAAGCCTGGTTGCGCCGTTACTGGGAACTGGCAGCGGCCCGGGGCATCCCAGTCCAGGAGCGCTTCGAGGAATTTCATCGCGCCAGTGACCTGATGGGTGTGCAGCGGCACCTCAAAGTGATCGGTATTTTTGCCCGCATCTGCCATCGCGACGGTAAACCTCGTTACCTGGCCGACGTGCCGCGCTTCTTTACTTATATAGAAGAAGTGCTGGCGCGCCGTCCGGAACTGGCGGAGCTGGGCCAACTGATCGATGAGCTGCACACGGCGGCCGGAGTCTCTCGATGAAAGCAATGATTCTCGCGGCCGGCAAGGGGGAGCGCATGCGCCCGCTGACGCTGCACACGCCCAAACCCATGCTGCCGGTGGGCGGTTCGCCGCTGATTGAATACCACCTTCGAGCGCTGGCGGCCGCAGGCTTCCACGAGGTGGTGATCAACCACGCCTGGCTGGGTCGGCAGATTGAGGATGGCCTGGGTGACGGGTCGCGCTTTGGCCTGCACATCCAGTATTCCGCCGAGGGCGAGCCGCTGGAAACCGCGGGGGGAATTCTCAAGGCACTGCCTTTGCTGGGCGCCGAGCCATTTGTGCTGGTCAATGGCGACGTCTGGACCGACTACGATTTTGCTGCCCTGCGCGTGCCCCTCAGGGGCCTGGCGCACCTGGTGCTGGTGGATAATCCTGAGCATCACCCGGCCGGGGATTTCTCTCTGGTCGAAGGCCAGGTGCGCGATGTGCCTCACCTTGATCCGCGCCTGACTTACGCCGGTCTGGCCGTGCTCACCCCGGAACTGTTCCACGGCTGCACGCCAGGGGTGCACAAACTTGCGCCGCTGTACCGCAATGCCATGGCTTTGGGGCAGGTCAGCGGCGAGCATTATCGCGGCCGTTGGGTTGACGTGGGCACCCACGAACGCCTGGCGGAGGCCGAACGCCTGCTCAAGGACAACGCCTGAGATGCTGTGGCCAGGGACGGTAATCGGTGCGGTGGCCGGCTATTACGTTGCCAGTATCCCGGGGGCGATGCTGGGCGTGCTGCTGGGGCAGGTGGTGGACCGGCAGTTGCAGTTGCGCAGCTGGAAGGAATTGAGGGAGCGACTCAAGGGGCGTCCGACGCTGCGCAATGATGAGTTGCTATTCATCATGCTCGGGCGTCTGGCCAAGGCTGACGGTGTGGTTGCGCCTGGCCATATCCAGCAGGCCCGCCAGGAGATGCATGACCTGGGCATGAGCGAGGTGACCCAGCAGCGCGCCATTGCCTCGTTCAACCGGGGCAAGGGTGGCCAGGACGACCTGCGGGTTTCTCTGGAGCGCCTGGGTTCGCAGCCTCACGCGACCGAGGGCGTGCTGCGAGCGTGTTGGCGCATGGCCTGGGCTGACGGCCGCGCAGGCCGGCACGAGCGGGAGTTGATCGTGTTATGGGGCAGTTGGCTGGGCTGGTCGGTGGCGCGGGTGCAAGCCTTGTCCAGTGATTACGAGCCGCGCCAGCGGCCGCTTGCCAGCCGCGAGGGGGCCTATGAACAAGCCATGCGGCTGTTGGGCGTAGGGGCCAATACGGAGCCTGCGATGATCAAGCGCGCTTACCGTCGATTGCTCAGCCGCCACCACCCGGACAAGCTCGTCGGCGCTGGTGCCAGTCCCGCGCAACTGCGTGAGGCGACCGAGCGCACCCGCGAGCTGCACAATGCCTATACGCTGATCCGCGAGCAGCGGGACTTTCGCTGAGGCACGAGTTTCATTGAGGCGTCGGGCTCAGGAATCCCCTGACCCTGCGCGCTACCTGTTCTTCGTTGTCTGCACTGTTGCCGATGATCGGCGTCAGATTGACCTGCCGGTAGCCGTTGTCCTTGAGCCGCTTGCTCGCCTGCAAGCGCTGGTCGGCAGCCACTCGGGCCTGATTGCGGTCATTGAAGAAAATGTCCGCCGTTGGCACTTTCAGACCGGGCAGAAGTTGAACCAGGGTCTGGGTGGCGTCGGTGGGGGTTTTCGCAGCAATCATCACCAATTTCTGCACGTGCGGCCCTTGGCGCTCGTTGAGGTAACGGGCGGCCCAGTAGGCCCCCGTGCCGTGACCCACGAGGGCAATGCTGCGCGCACCTTTTTGCTGGGCGAAAGCCAGGCCAGCGTCGATCCGGGCAAAGATCCGCTCGGCATCGGCTTTTGTCTGATCCTGATTGGCGTCGTTTGCCGGTGGCTTGTAACCATTTTCGGCCCCAGGCGCGGTGGCTTTCTCCACACCCGCACCGGCGTCCGGCGGCGAAGACTTATTGTCCGAGCTGACGGGCCCGGCCGGTTGCTCGGCAGGCGCCACGGTGGGCAGGTCGCCACTGAGGTCCGGCAAGGTCAGGCTCAGTGAAGCCCAGTTGGCGTCGGGCATTTTGCGCCGCAGGGGCCCGACCGTGTTGGGCCAGTCGGCGGTTTCGCCAGCGCCCGGGACGATCACGACGGTGCCCTCCGGCGCGCCGCTGTTGGCCGGTTGCCAGAGGGCCAGGAAGTTATCGCCACCGGCCTGCAACTGTTGTTGCTCATCTGCCGGCAGTTGCCGCTGCAGGGCCAGTGCGTCTTCCTGACTGCGTTCAGGCAACGGTGCCATCGTATCAGGGGCGGCGGCTGGCGCAGCGGGTGCCGGGTCGGCGGCCAGCACGGGCAGGGCGATGCACAGCAGAGAGAGACAGAGCGCAGGCACTAGGGCGCGTTTGATCGTGCAGGCCGTGATGTTTTCCACGTCGATGAAAGGCATTGGGTGTTCCTGGCCAGTTCTAATCCCGGCAGACTAATGGTATTTACCCGAGACAGCCAAGCTTGTGTAGCTGTTCATTTCGTCGCGTGCCCCTGCCCAAGAGAGCTTCCATGACCGTTGTCCGTCACCTGCTGTGTATTGCCTGTCTGGTGCTCGGGGCGGGGCTCGTCGAAGTGGCTTGCGCGTCCGGCCCCGGCAATGCAACGGCAACTTTTGACGAGCCCCAGCGCCACTGGCTCGAACAGCACCCGGTGCTGCGGGTGGGGGTGGTGCTGCAGGCGCCTTACGCCCAGTATGATCGCCGCCAGCAGCAACTGTCGGGCCTCAACGTCGACATCACCAACTGCCTGGCCGCCGTGCTGGGGGTGCAATTGCAGTGGCACAACTACAACGACCCCGAGGCGCTTTTAGTGGCGCTGCAAAGCGGGGTCGTCGACTTTGCTCCGGGGCTGGCGCAAACCCCGGCCGGTCTGCGCCATTGGCTGTTCAGCGACCCTTACTTGCGGGTTTCACAACTGCTGGCAGGGCTGCGCGGCGGTGCCACCGGAGTGGACCTGGAACAACTGGACACCAGCGAGCCGATCGCCGTGCGTCAGCCATCGGCCGTTGCCGATTACCTGCGCACCACCTATCCCAGGCTGCCGCTGCAAGGTGTTACTCAGGATCGCCAAGCCTTGCAGGCAGTGGTGCTTCAGCAGTCCCGGTTTGCCGTGGTGGATGAAGCGCAGTTCAGTCGGCTGGCTCACGAGGCCGAGTTTACCGAGTTGGCAGTGGTCGCAGACATCGGTTTCCCCCAGTTGCTGCGCATAGGGTCGCGGCGTGACTGGCCCATGCTGGCGAATGTCCTGCAACAGGCCCTGCATGTGATCCCGGCCCGTGATTTCGATCAATGGCGCAAGCAATGGCTGCAACCGCAAACGCCGAAGCTCAGCGAGTCGCCCGGTTTCTGGGAGAATCTGTTCATACTGTTGCTGGTGCTGTTTTTTGCCAGTGCAGCCATTGTCATCGTCCAGCGCCGACGTTTGCAGCAGACCGAACGTGCCCTGTCGAGCGCGCGAGCCGACCTCCTCCTGCGTGAAACCGCCGAAGAGGCACTGCGTCTGACCCAGTTTTCCATCGAGCAGAGCACGGTGGGGATTCTCTGGGTCAACTGGGACAGCCGCGTGCGCTACGCCAACCCTGCGGCCGAACAGGTACTGGGTTACACCCGTGGCACTCTGGTTGACCGGCCGTTGAGCGATATCGAACCGGCGCTGAACATGGACCGCTGGATGGCCCGCTGGAAAAATGCGCGTCTTAACGAACAGGTCGCCCAGAGCTACGAAAGTCAGTGCATGCGCGCCGATGGCAGTGCGCTGCCGGTGGACCTGTCCTTGAGCTTCTTGCGCTCGCGGGATGCCGAGTACCTGGTGGTCTACCTCAGCGATATCAGCGAGCGGCGCCGCACGGTAGCCGCCTTGCAACAAAGCGAAGCGCAACTGCGCGAGCTCTCGGCCCATCTGGAAAGCGTGCGCGAAGAAGAAAAGGCCCGGATCGCCCGGGAAGTGCATGACGAACTGGGCCAGATGCTCACCGTGCTCAAGCTGGAGACCTCGATGTGCGAGTTGGCTCACGGGCATCTGGACGCCGGTCTGCAAGAACGACTGAACAGCATGAAGCGCCTGATCGCCCAGTTGTTCCAGTTGGTGCGCGACGTGGCCAGCGCCTTGCGCCCGCCGATTCTCGACGCCGGCATTGGCTCGGCCATTGAATGGCAGGCCCGGCGCTTCGAGGCGCGCACGCAGATCCCTTGTCTGGTGCGAGTGCCGGAGGTGGTGTCGGAGTTGGGCGATGCGAAGGCGATCGGTCTGTTCCGGATTCTTCAGGAGGCGCTGACCAATGTCATGCGTCACGCCCAGGCGCATACTGTGCAGATCAGCCTGAACCAAAGCCCTGGCGAGTTGTGCCTGACGATCAGTGATGATGGCCAGGGCTTCGATGCCCGGGCCCGGCGCGGCGCGTCCTTCGGGCTGGTGGGCATGCGCGAACGGGTGCTCATGCTCGGCGGCACGCTGGAGCTGGACAGCGAGCCGGGGGAGGGCACCAGCCTGACCGTGCGGGTGCCGTTCGATTGATCTTTTTTGAGCAGGATGGAGAGCCGCAGTGATTCGTGTATTGGTGGCTGAAGACCACACCATTGTCCGCGAGGGCATCAAGCAGCTGATCGGCATGGCGCCAGACCTGTTGGTGGTCGGTGAAGCCAGTCATGGCGAGCAACTGCTGGAAACCTTGCGCCATGTCCCGTGCGACGTGGTGTTGCTGGACATCTCCATGCCCGGGGTCAACGGCCTCGAAGCCATCCCGCGCATTCGCGCGCTGAGCAGTCCGCCGGCGATCCTGGTGTTGTCCATGCATGACGAAGCACAGATGGCCGCTCGGGCCCTGAAAAACGGCGCGGCCGGCTACGCCACCAAGGACAGTGACCCGGCGCTGCTGCTCACCGCTATTCGCCGGGTCGCGGCGGGCAGCCGCTATATCGATCCGGACCTGGCCGACCGGATGATCTTCGAGGTCGGCCTGACCGAATCGCGGCCATTGCACTCGCTGCTCTCCGAGCGCGAGTTCTCGGTGTTCGAGCGCCTCGCGCAAGGCGCCAACGTCAACGACATCGCTCAGCAACTGGCGCTGAGCAGCAAGACCATCAGCACCCACAAGGCGCGGCTGATGCAAAAGCTCAATGTCGCGTCATTGGCAGAGCTGGTGAAGTATGCAATGGAGCACAAGTTGGTCTGAAAGCGACCTTCAGATGCTGTTTTGCGCAAACCCTTCAATCGTCTCGATCCAGAAACGACAGGGCCTCATGAACACTTGATACACCGCCACCCGCGCAGGACCGAGCTTGCTGGGGAAGCAGGCCATATCGATTCCCCGGGCAAACTCGGTCCTGCCGAGGATGGCGTATCTGAATGCGCCATCCTTGTAGGGCAATCCCTACCCCAATCTCTCTCCTGTCCCGATGTGCCCCGGCTGTGGCCTTCACTACTCTGCGTGCACTGCTAGTCATGAACGCAAGGGTGTGGGTATGAGCGAGGTCGAAGCAAGCGCTGGGGCGAACGAGGTGCTGGTCAGTTTTCGTGGCGTGCAAAAGAGCTACGACGGTGAGCAGTTGATCGTCAAAGACCTCAACCTGGACATCCGCAAGGGCGAGTTTCTGACCCTGCTCGGGCCGTCGGGGTCGGGCAAGACCACCAGTCTGATGATGCTGGCCGGTTTCGAAACCCCGACTGCCGGGGAAATTCTCCTGGCCGGGCGTTCGATCAACCATGTGCCGCCCCACAAGCGTGACATCGGCATGGTGTTCCAGAACTACGCGCTGTTCCCGCACATGACCGTGGCCGAGAACCTGGCCTTTCCGTTGTCGGTGCGCAAATTGAGCAAGACCGACATCACCGAGCGGGTCAAGCGCGTGCTCGGCATGGTGCAGCTCGATGCCTTCGCCGCGCGCTATCCGGCGCAATTGTCCGGCGGCCAGCAACAGCGTGTGGCGCTGGCCCGTGCACTGGTGTTCGAGCCGCAGCTGGTGCTGATGGACGAACCCCTGGGGGCACTGGACAAACAACTGCGCGAACACATGCAGATGGAGATCAAGCATTTGCATCAACGCTTGGGCGTGACCGTGGTCTACGTGACCCACGATCAGGGCGAAGCGCTGACCATGTCCGACCGGGTCGCGGTGTTCCACCAAGGCGAGATCCAGCAGATCGATGCACCGCGCACCCTTTACGAATCCCCGAAGAACACCTTTGTCGCCAACTTCATCGGCGAGAACAACCGCCTCAGCGGGCAGTTGATCAGCCGGACCGGTGACCGCTGCCTGGTAGGGCTGCCCCGGGGCGAGCGGGTCGAGGCGCTGGCCATCAACGTAGGCCAGCCGGGGGCAGCGGTGACCCTCTCGGTGCGTCCTGAGCGGGTGCGCCTCAACGGTGCCAGCGATCTGTGCGTGAACCGCTTCTCCGGTCGCGTCGCCGAATTCGTCTATCTGGGCGATCACGTGCGTGTGCGCCTGGAAGTGTGCGGCCTGACCGATTTTTATGTGAAACAACCCATTGCCGAGCTCGATCCTGCGCTGGCCGTGGGGGACGTTGTGCCGCTGGGCTGGGAAGTCGAGCACGCTCGTGCGCTCGACCCATTGGAAAGTCATTAGAACAGGCCGACTCGTTCGCGCCACTGCCTCACCAACCTGCAATTTGGAGAGAACACCGATGCTCAAGCACCTCAAATTCACAGCCCTGACCCTGGGCATGCTGGCGGCAGCTCAGGTCATGGCTGCCGGCCCTGATCTGACGGTCGTCTCGTTTGGCGGGACCAACAAGGCGGCCCAGGTCAAGGCGTTCTACGAGCCGTGGGAAGCCGCAGGCAATGGCAAAATCATCGCTGGCGAGTACAACGGCGAGATGGCCAAGGTCAAAGCCATGGTCGACACCAAGAGCGTGACCTGGGACCTGGTGGAAGTCGAATCCCCCGAGCTGTCCCGCGGTTGCGACGAAGACATGTTCGAAACCCTTGACCCGAAAATGTTCGGCAACTCGGGTGACTACGTCAAAGGCGCCATCCAGACGTGCGGCGTCGGTTTCTTCGTCTGGTCCACCGTGCTGGCCTACAACGCCGATAAGTTGAAAACCGCACCGACCAGCTGGGCGGATTTCTGGGACACCAAGAAATTCCCCGGCAAGCGCGGCCTGCGCAAGGGTGCCAAGTACACCCTGGAATTCGCCTTGATGGCCGACGGCGTGGCACCCAAGGACGTCTACAAAGTGCTTGCCAGCAAAGACGGCCAAGACCGCGCCTTCAAGAAGCTCGACCAGCTCAAGCCTTACATCCAGTGGTGGGAAGCCGGTGCCCAGCCGCCGCAGTACCTGGCCTCGGGTGACGTGGTGATGAGCTCGGCCTACAACGGCCGCATCGCTGCCGTGCAGAAAGAGAGCAACCTGAAAGTGGTCTGGAACGGCGGCATCTACGACTTTGATGCGTGGGCTATCCCGAAGGGCGCAAAGAATGCCGAAGCGGCGAAGAAGTTCATTGCCTATTCGGTCTCCCCGGGGCAGCAGAAGATCTATTCGGAAAACATTGCCTACGGCCCGGCCAACACGCTGGCGGTGCCGCTGCTGGACAAGACTGTCTTGAAGGACATGCCGACCACCCCGGAAAACATCGCCAACCAGGTGCAGATCGACGTGAGCTTCTGGGCTGACAACGGCGAGCAGCTGGAACAGCGTTTCAACGCCTGGGCTGCCAAGTAAGTCACGGCAACACCGTCATGCCGCGCACCGCAAGGCGCGCGGCCATCGCTGCAAGGGTTCAAGGAGTTCTCGATGGCCCTCACCGTACCGCTGGCCGATGTCACTGGCCCCAGCCTGAAGCAACGCCTGGCCCGTGCCGAGCGGGTCAACCGCTGGAAGGCGCAAGCCTTGATCGCGCCATTGGTGCTCTTCCTTCTGTTGGTGTTTCTGGTGCCCATCGTGGCGCTGTTGTACAAAAGCGTCGAAAACCCGGAAGTGGTGGGGGCCTTGCCCCGTACCGTGGCAGCCATTGCCCATTGGGATGGCCGCGGCCTGCCCGACGAGCCGGTCTATCTGGCCCTGAGCGAAGATCTGGCTCAGGCCCGCAAAGAACAGAAACTTGGCGACTTGTCCAAACGCCTGAACATGGAATTGGCCGGCTACCGCAGCCTGCTGATGAAAACCGGCCGCGCATTGCCCTTCAATGGTACGCCGGCCTCTTATAAAGAAGCCCTGGAAAACCTCGACGAGCGCTGGGGCGATCCGGCCTATTGGCAGGCCATTCGGCGTAACGGCAGCAGCGTCACGGCGTATTACCTGCTGGCCTCGGTGGACCATCGCATCGACGACTCCGGCCAGGTGGCCCCGGCGACCCCGGACCAGGCTATTTACCTGGACATCTTCGCCCGGACTTTCTGGATGGGCCTGGTAATCACGTTGATCTGCCTGGTGCTGGCCTACCCGTTGGCGTACCTCCTGGCCAATCTCCCGGCCCGGCGCAGCAATCTGCTGATGATCATGGTGCTGTTGCCTTTCTGGACTTCGATTCTGGTGCGCGTGGCGGCCTGGATCGTCCTGCTGCAATCGGGTGGCCTGATCAACAGCGCACTGATGGCCATGGGCATCATCGATCACCCGCTGGAATTGGTGTTCAACCGGGTCGGCGTGTACATCTCCATGGTTCACATTCTGCTGCCATTCATGATTCTGCCGATCTACAGCGTGATGAAGGGCATTTCGCCCACCTACATGCGCGCCGCCATCTCCCTGGGCTGCCATCCCTTCGCCAGCTTCTGGCGGGTGTATTTCCCACAGACCTATGCCGGTGTCGGCGCCGGCTGCCTGCTGGTGTTCATTCTGGCGATTGGTTACTACATCACCCCGGCCTTGCTGGGCAGCCCGAACGATCAGATGGTCAGCTACTTCGTGGCGTTCTACACCAACGTCAGCATCAACTGGGGCATGGCCACGGCGCTGGGCGGTTTGCTGCTGTTGGCAACGGTGGTGCTCTACCTGATCTACAACAAATTGGTCGGTGCCAGCCGCCTGCGCCTGAGCTGAGGAGCGTCATCATGTCGAGCAGCCCTTACCTGTCGCCCATCGAACGCATCTGGTTCTACAGCCTGCGCATTTTGTGTGGCCTCATCCTGTTGTTCCTGATCTTGCCGGTGCTGGTGATCATTCCGTTGTCGTTCAACGGCGGCAGTTTTCTGGTCTATCCGCTGCAGGGGTTTTCCCTGCATTGGTACCAGGATTTCTTCACCTCGGATGAATGGATGCGCGCCCTGCGCAACAGCGTCATCGTTGCCCCGGCGGCCACCGTGCTGGCCATGGTCTTCGGTACATTGGCTGCCATTGGCCTGACCCGTGGCAACTTCCCCGGCAAAGCGCTGGTGATGGCCCTGGTGATTTCGCCGATGGTGGTGCCGGTGGTGATCGTCGGTGTGGCCAGCTACCTGTTCTTTGCGCCGCTTGGCCTGGGCAACAGCTTTGTTTCGTTGATCCTGGTGCATGCGGTGCTGGGTGTGCCCTTCGTGATCATCACCGTGTCGGCTACGCTGCAAGGTTTCAACCATAACCTGGTGCGGGCAGCCGCCAGCCTGGGGGCCGCGCCGCTGGAGACCTTCTTTCGGGTGACCTTGCCGTTGATTGCCCCCGGGGTAATCAGCGGGGCGCTGTTCGCTTTTGCCACCTCGTTCGACGAAGTGGTGGTGACGCTGTTCCTCGCCGGACCCGAACAGGCGACCCTGCCACGCCAGATGTTCAGCGGCATTCGCGAAAACCTGAGCCCCACCATCGCGGCGGCGGCGACCTTGCTCATCGCCTTTTCGGTGGTGTTGCTGCTGACCCTGGAGTGGCTGCGCGGGCGCGGCGAGAAGTTGCGCACGGCGGCCTGATGGCCTGATCGCGGTGCGGGTGATGTACAATGCGCCCCACCGTGATTCCAGCCAACAGGTGCGTCATGCAGCCTTTCTTCATAGCTCCGTCCATTCTTTCTGCAGATTTCGCCCGCCTGGGTGAAGAAGTCGACAAGGTTCTCGCCGCCGGCGCGGACATGATCCATTTCGATGTCATGGACAATCACTATGTGCCCAACCTGACCATCGGCCCGATGGTCTGCGCGGCGTTGCGCAAGTACGGCGTGACCGCACCGATCGACGTGCACCTGATGGTCAGCCCTGTGGACCGTATCATTGGCGACTTCATCGAAGCCGGTGCCAGCTCCATCACCTTCCATCCCGAGGCGACCCTGCACATCGACCGCTCGTTGCAGTTGGTGCGTGAAGGCGGCTGCAAGTCTGGCCTGGTGTTCAACCCGGCCACGCCTCTGAGCCTGCTGGAGTACGTGATGGACAAGGTCGACATGATCCTGCTCATGAGCGTCAACCCGGGCTTCGGTGGGCAGAAATTCATCCCTGGCACCCTGACCAAGCTGCGTGAAGCGCGCGCCTTGATCGACGCCAGCGGACGTGACATTCGCCTGGAGATCGACGGCGGCGTCAATGTGGCCAATATCCGCGAGATCGCCGCCGCTGGCGCTGATACCTTCGTTGCCGGCTCGGCCATTTTCAATGCGCCGAACTACCGTGAAGTGATCGAGCAGATGCGCGCGGAACTGGCTCTCGCCCGCGCATGAGTGCCTTCGCCCAGCTGTTCTCCGGCAACCTGCCGAAACTGGTGATGTTCGATCTGGACGGCACCTTGGTGGATTCGGTACCGGACCTCGCCGCAGCGGTCAATGTCGTAATGGCGCAAATGGACCGTGCGCCGGTGGCGCTGGAGTCGGTGCGCCACTGGGTCGGCAACGGCGCGCGGGTGCTGGTGCGCCGGGCGTTGGCCGGCCAGCTGGAGCACGAGGCGGTGGACGAAGCCGAAGCCGAGCAGGCGCTGGCGCTGTTCATGGAGGCCTACGCGGACAACCATGAATTGACCGTGGTGTACCCCGGCGTGGTCGAAACCTTGAAGTGGCTGCGCAAGCGCAAGGTGCCGATGGCCATGATCACCAACAAGCCCGAGCGTTTTGTCGCGCCTCTGCTGGACGAGTTGAAGCTGGGCCGTTATTTCAAGTGGATCATCGGGGGTGACACCCTGCCCCAGCAGAAACCGGACCCGGCGGCGCTGTTTTTTGTGATGAAAATGGCCGGCGTGCCGGCTCACCAGGCGCTGTTCGTGGGCGACTCGCGCTCCGATGTCCAGGCGGCCAAAGCCGCCAATGTGCCTTGCGTGGCCTTGAGCTATGGCTATAACCATGGCCGGCCGATTGCCGACGAGTCGCCGGCCATGGTCATCGACGATCTGCGAGCGCTGATCCCCGGTTGCGCAGATTCGGCCGCTGAGATAACGTTGGCGGACGATTTTTCCCCCTGCCGTAGAGATTCCATCGTGGTGGTCACCCGCAAACTCTGGATGAAAGTCATCAAGGCCTTGGCCCGCTGGCGTTGGCGCGCCTGACTTTCATCCGCCGGCTTGTGTGCCGGCACGTTTGCCTACCCGACCGTTTGCCCCTCATGCCACGAGGCTGATCATGATCCGCGAAGAATTCCTGCGTTTGGCCGCTGCCGGCTATAACCGTGTCCCCCTTGCCCGCGAAACCCTGGCTGACTTCGACACGCCGTTGTCGATCTACCTGAAACTGGCCGACGAGCCCAACTCCTATCTGCTGGAGTCGGTGCAGGGCGGTGAAAAGTGGGGCCGTTATTCGATCATCGGCCTGCCATGCCGCACCGTATTGCGGGTGCACGACTATCACGTGAGCATCACCTGCGACGGCGTCGAAGTCGAAAGCCACGACGTCGAAGACCCGCTGGCCTTCGTCGAAGCCTTCAAGGCGCGTTACAACGTGCCAACCATCCCGGGCCTGCCGCGCTTCAATGGTGGCCTGGTGGGGTATTTCGGTTATGACTGTGTGCGCTATGTCGAGAAGCGCCTGGGCCAGTCGCCGAATCCGGACCCGCTGGGCGTCCCCGATATCCTGCTGATGGTATCCGATGCGGTGGTGGTGTTCGACAACCTCGCCGGCAAGATGCACGCCATCGTCCTGGCGGATCCTGCAGACGCCGAAGCCTACGACCTCGGCCAGGCGCAACTCGATGCCTTGATGGACAAGCTGCGTCAGCCCATTACCCCGCGTCGCGGGCTTGACCTGGATCGTCCCGCTGCCGCCGAGCCCGTGTTCCGCTCCAGCTTTACCCAGAACGACTATGAGCGGGCTGTCGATACCATCAAGGAATACATCCTCGCGGGCGACTGCATGCAAGTCGTACCGTCGCAACGGATGACCATCGACTTCGAGTCGGCACCCATCGATCTGTACCGCGCCCTGCGTTGCTTCAACCCGACGCCCTATATGTACTTTTTCAATTTCGGCGATTTCCACGTGGTGGGCAGCTCGCCGGAAGTGCTGGTCCGGGTCGAAGACAACCTGATTACCGTGCGCCCTATCGCCGGCACCCGCCCGCGCGGTGCCACCGAAGAGGCGGACCACGCTCTGGAAGTGGACCTGCTGTCGGACGAGAAGGAAATTGCCGAGCATTTGATGCTGATCGACCTGGGCCGCAACGATACCGGGCGGGTGTCCGAGATCGGTTCAGTGCGCCTGACCGAGAAAATGGTCATCGAGCGTTATTCGAATGTGATGCACATCGTGTCAAACGTCACCGGACATCTGAAGGAAGGCCTCACGGCCATGGACGCGCTGCGGGCGATCCTGCCGGCGGGCACCCTGTCTGGCGCGCCGAAGATCCGCGCCATGGAAATCATCGATGAACTGGAACCGGTCAAGCGTGGCGTCTATGGCGGCGCGGTGGGTTACCTGGCCTGGAACGGCAACATGGACACCGCCATCGCCATTCGCACGGCGGTGATCAAGGATGGCGAGCTGCATGTGCAGGCCGGCGGCGGCATCGTCGCCGATTCGGTGCCTGCAGCGGAGTGGGAAGAAACCCTGAACAAGCGCCGCGCGATGTTCCGTGCCGTAGCGCTGGCCCAACAAACTTCCGACTTCGACGCCTGAGGCCCACCACCATGTTGCTCATGATCGACAATTACGACTCCTTTACCTACAACGTCGTGCAATACCTGGGCGAGCTCGGTGCCGATGTCAAAGTCATTCGCAATGACGAGCTGACCCTGGCAGAAATAGAAGCGCTGGCGCCGGAACGCATCGTCGTATCCCCCGGCCCGTGCACCCCGTCCGAGGCCGGCGTATCCCTTGAAGTCATCAAGCACTTCGCCGGCAAGCTGCCGATTCTCGGCGTCTGCCTCGGGCATCAATCCATCGGCCAGGCGTTCGGTGGTGATGTGGTCCGTGCGAGGCAGGTCATGCATGGCAAGACCAGTCCGGTGACCCATCAGGATCAAGGGGTGTTCGAGGGCTTGAATCATCCGCTGACCGTGACCCGTTATCACTCGCTGGTGGTCAAGCGCGACACCTTGCCCGCCTGCCTCGAAGCCACCGCGTGGACCGAGCTGGAAGACGGCTCGGTGGACGAGATCATGGGCCTGCGGCACAAGACGCTGAACATCGAAGGGGTGCAGTTTCACCCCGAGTCGATCCTGAGCGAGCAGGGCCATGAACTGTTCGCCAACTTTCTCAAGCAGACCGGCGGCAGCCGCTCGAACAAGGGCTGATCATGGACATCAAGCAAGCGCTGGCGCGTATCGCCGAACAACTGGACCTGACCACCGACGAAATGCGCGATGTCATGCGCCAGATCATGACGGGCCAATGCACGGAGGCGCAGATCGGTGCATTCATGATGGGCATGCGCATGAAAAGCGAAACCATCGACGAAATCGTCGGTGCCGTTTCGGTGATGCGTGAACTGGCCAGCCAGGTCGAGCTCAAGACCCTCGATCACGTCGTGGACATCGTGGGCACCGGCGGTGACGGCGCGAACATTTTCAACGTTTCCACCGCCTCGTCCTTCGTCATTGCCGCCGCTGGCGGTACGGTGGCCAAGCACGGCAACCGCGCGGTCTCGGGCAAAAGCGGCAGTGCCGACTTGCTCGAAGCGGCGGGCGTATTTCTCAACCTGACGCCGGTTCAAGTGGCTCGCTGCATCGACAGCGTCGGCATCGGCTTCATGTTTGCCCAGCAGCACCATAGCGCCATGCGCTTTGCCGCCATCCCCCGTCGGGATTTGGGCTTGCGCACGCTGTTCAATATGCTTGGCCCGTTGACCAATCCGGCCGGGGTCAAGCATCAGGTCGTTGGTGTTTTCAATCAGGCACTTTGCCGACCCTTGGCTGAAGTGTTGCAGCGCCTGGGCAGCAAACATGTGCTGGTGGTTCATTCCAAGGACGGCCTGGATGAGTTCAGCCTGGCCGCGCCGACGTTCGTGGCGGAGCTGAAGCAGGGTGAAATCAGCGAGTATTGGGTCGAGCCCGAAGATCTGGGCATCAAGAGCCAGACGTTGCATGGCCTGGCCGTGGACGGTCCAGCCGCTTCGCTCGAGCTGATTCGCGACGCCCTGGGCCGTCGCAAGACCGAAAATGGTCAGAAAGCGGCGGAAATGATTATCCTCAACGCTGGGGCCGCGTTGTATGCCGCCGATCTCGCCAGCAGCCTGAAAGAGGGCGTGGCGTTGGCCCACGACGCTCTGCACACGGGCCTGGCCCGGGAAAAGCTCGACGAGCTGGGTGCCTTTACTGCGGTATTCAAGTTGGAGAACGAGCAATGACAGCGTTCAAGGTACCGACCGTGCTGGAGAACATCCTGGCGCGCAAGGCTGAGGAAGTGGTCGAGCGCAAAGGGCAAGTAACGCTGGCCGACTTGCAGGCAAGGCTGGCTGGCGCTTCCGCGCCACGGGGTTTCGCTCAGGCATTGATTGCACAAGCGGCGCGCAAACAGCCCGCCGTGATCGCCGAGGTCAAGAAGGCTTCGCCCAGCAAAGGCGTGATCCGTGAGCATTTTGTTCCTGCGGACATCGCACGCAGCTACGAGAAGGGCGGAGCGACTTGCCTGTCCGTGCTCACCGACGTGGATTATTTCCAGGGCGCCGATCTCTATCTGCAGCAGGCGCGCGAGGCGTGCAAGTTGCCGGTGATCCGCAAGGATTTCATGATCGACCCCTATCAGATCGTCGAGTCACGGGTGCTGGGTGCAGACTGCATTCTGCTGATCGTCGCCGCACTGGACGATGGCCACCTGAGCGAACTGGCTGCTGCTGCGAAAAGCGTCGGGCTTGATGTGCTGGTGGAAGTCCACGACGGTCTCGAACTGGACCGTGCCTTGAAGTTGCTGGACAGCCCGCTGCTGGGTGTCAACAACCGCAATTTGCATACCTTCGAAGTCAGCCTGGAAAACACACTGGATTTGTTGCCGCGGATTCCGCGGGACAAGTTGGTGATCACTGAAAGCGGCATCCTCAACCGGGCCGACGTCGAACTGATGGAAATCAGTGAGGTGTATTCTTTTCTGGTGGGCGAGGCCTTTATGCGCGCCGAAAGCCCGGGAGCCGAATTGCAACGGTTGTTCTTCCCGGAGCGAGTGCCGCAGAACATCGTGCCGGGGCTGGACTGATCAGCGTGTTGCAGCGGCTCACTGTCGAGGCCGGCCTTCAGGCCGAGCAAGCGCTGCTGGCGGATGTCTGCGCCGGGCACCTGGCCAGTGGTTTATTGTTCTGGCAGCCGCTTGATCGGGCTTTGGTCATGCCCCGGCGTATGAGCCGCCTGGCCGAATTCGAACCTGCCTGCAACGCCGTCCAGGCCTCGGGCTGGCCGGTGTTGCTTAGAGAAACTGGCGGTGAGCCGGTACCCCAGTCGCCGGCCACGCTCAATATCGCCCTGGTGTACGTGGCGCCCAAGGCCGAAGGGGATCTGAATCGTATCGAAACGGCGTATCAGCGCCTGTGCCAACCATTGTGCGATGTGTTGCAGGGTTGGGGCGGCGAGGCGTCGCTGGGAGAAATTGACGGGGCTTTCTGTGACGGGCGCTACAACGTCAATTTGAATGGGCGTAAATGGGTGGGCACCGCGCAGCGTTGGCGGCAAGGCTTGAACGGAGCCCGGCCGGTGGTGCTGGTTCATGGTGCTGCTCTGTTGGATAACGAGCGCGAGTCGATGGTGGACGCGGTCAATCTGTTCAATGAACGCTGTGCACTGGAGCAGCGTTGCCGCGCGGCAAGCCACATTGCCTTGCATGAGGTGTTTCCAGGGGGACCTTTGCTGGAAAAGCTGACAGCGGCTTTTACGCGGATTCTCTCCCAGGTTTAGCGCGTACCGAACACCACCATGGTCTTGCCTTTGACGTGCACGAGGCTGCGCTCCTCCAGATCTTTCAACACCCTGCCGACCATCTCCCGCGAACACCCGACGATACGGCCGATTTCCTGGCGCGTGATCTTGATCTGCATGCCATCAGGATGGGTCATCGCGTCTGGCTGCTTGCACAACTCCAGCAGGCAGCGAGCAACCCGTCCGGTCACATCGAAAAATGCCAGATCGCCCACCTTGCGGGTGGTATCACGCAGGCGCTTGGCCATTTGGCTGCCGAGGGCATAGAGAATTTCGGGCTCTTGATCGGCTAACTCGCGAAATTTGCTGTAACTGATCTCTGCCACTTCGCATTCGGTTCTGGCGCGTACCCAGGCACTGCGCTCATGGTCGTCACCCACAGGTTCAAACAGGCCCATTTCGCCAATGAAGTCGCCAGGGTTGAGGTAAGCGATGATCATTTCGCGGCCATCTTCATCCTCGATGAGAATGGTGACGGACCCTTTCAAAATGAAAGACACCGTCTGCGAATGCTCGCCGGCGCAAATGATATTGGTCTTCGCGCGAAAACTGCGCCGCTGGCAATGCACCAGAAGTCGGTCGATGTTCTTAATTTTGGGGCGGGGCGCGACCATGCTCTGAATTCCGGGGAAAGCAGTGAATGACATCATATTGACGTCATGGGTTTGGCGAAGCTTACCAGAGGGTGTGAACTGTATCTCTTTATTTAACGGCCACTCATCGCACGACTTGAGGCCATTGTGATAGGGGGGGATGGATCGGCCTGTTGAATAGCCTGTGCTAAGCTGGCCGCCATTTTTATCAACGGGAGTCCCGGTAATGAAAGCGCGTATTCAGTGGGCCGGTGAGTCGATGTTTCTCGGCGAGTCGGGCAGTGGCCATGTGGTGGTGATGGATGGCCCGCCGGAAAGCGGTGGTCGCAACCTGGGCGTACGGCCCATGGAAATGGTGCTGATCGGCCTGGGAGGGTGCAGCAACTATGACGTGGTCAGCATCTTGAAGAAGGCTCGCCAGCCGATCGAGAGCTGCGAAGCTTTTCTGGAAGCTGAACGGGCCAATGAAGACCCGAAGGTGTTTACCAAGATCCACCTGCATTTCGTGGTCAAGGGGCGGGGCTTGAAAGAGGCGCAGGTCAAGCGTGCCATCGAGCTGTCAGCCGAGAAATACTGCTCGGCTTCGATCATGCTGGGCGCTGCAGGAGTGGAAATCACTCACGATTACGAAATTGTCGAGCTGGGCTGATCAGCAGGGCCCCTGCATGACCGAGCGTGCTTGGGAAAAAGGTTCCCGAGCATGCTCGGTCATGCAGGGGCCGGCGCGCGTAGGTTGAAGTGCCGCCAATCAAACCCGATAAGTACTTTTGGTCATGAGCTTGGCCAATAAACTCATGCCGAACTTGATTGGCGCCGGAAAGCGATAGCCCCCGGCGTCCAGTGCAGACTCCGCATGCTGCTGCTCATCCGTGCGCATCTGCTCGAGAATCGCCCGGGATTTTTCATCCCCGGACGGCAGGGTCACCAGATGCTCATCCAGATGCTTGCACACCTGATCCTCGGTGGCTGCCACGAACCCCAGGCTGATCTTGTCGCTGATCAGCCCGGCCGCAGCGCCGATGCCGAATGACATGCCATAGAACAGCGGGTTGAGAATGCTGGTGTGGCTGCCAAGCTGGCGGATCCGTTGATCACACCAGGCCAAGTGATCCACCTCTTCTTCTGCGGCGTGTTCCATGGCCTTGCGCACCTCAGGCAACTTGGCCGTCAGCGCCTGGCCTTGGTACAAGCCCTGAGCACAGACTTCGCCCGTATGGTTGATGCGCATCAAGCCGGCCGCGTGACGGCTGTCCTCTTCGCTCATCTGGCTGTCGGGTTGCACGATGGCGGGGGACGGTCGCGCGGGTTGGCCGCTGAATGGGAGCAGCGTGCGCATTGCGGTGTCGGCCTGCAGCAACAGCCGGTCAATGGGCGAGTAATGACGTTCGGTGGCCATGGGCACCTCCACTATGAGATTCATGATGCGGTTGCGGAGACAGGCTCAGCCCGGTGGCCAGTTCATCTGGCGCTGCCCCAGCACATGCATATGGATATGGTAGACGGTCTGGCCACCCAGTTCGTTACAGTTCATGACCACTCGGAAGCCCTCCTCGCAACCCAACTCCAGCGCCAGACGTTGGGCAGTGAGTAGAAGATGACCGGCCAGCGCCTTGTCGTCCTCGGTCAGGTCGTTTAGCGTGCGCACCGGCTTTTTCGGGATGACCAGAAAGTGTACCGGCGCTTGCGGCGCGATGTCGTGGAAGGCCAGGACCTGGTCATCCTCATAGATGATCTTCGCCGGGATTTCCCGATTGATGATCTTGGTGAACAGAGTATCCACTGCGTTTTCTCCTGGGTTACAGACGCGTCCAGTGTATCAGGCCGTGTGGTTTACAACGGCTGGTGCGGTCGGAACATCTTGTTGATCGTGCCGGCGAGCTTGCGCGTGAGCCAGCGGCTGGTCAAACGAGGTGCCCTGGCGAGCCAGCGATTGCGCTTGCCGGGAATGATGATGGCGCGGTTGCGGGCGAGGGCGCGCACGGTGTACAGGGCAACTTCCTCCGGGCTCATGCAACGGGCGGCTCGCAAGCGGCCGATCACCCGGTGAGGTGACAGGACAGGGCCCGGACAAAGGACCGAGACCTTGATTCCGGTTTGCCGCAGTTCCTCGCGCAGGGCTTCGGAGAAACTCAGCACGTAGGCCTTGCTGGCCGCATAGCTGGCCATCCATGGGCCTGGCTGAAACCCGGCGATCGACGCCACGTTCAGAATCTGCCCGCCACCGTGCACGGCCATGCGGTTGCCGATGGCGTGACACAGCCGGGTCAGGGCAAGGATGTTGAGTTCGATCAAGTCCTGTTCGTCTGCCCATTCCTGCGCCAGGAAGTGCCCGTAGCTGCGAATGCCCGCACAATTGACCAGCAGATCGATGCGCCGGTCGCTCTCCTCTATTTCCAGCAAAAAGCCGGACAGGCGCAGCGGTTCGCCCAGATCGCAGGCGCGAAAGAGCACCTCTACGCCAAAGCGCTGGGTGAGTTCGGTCGCGATGCTTTCCAATGGGTCACGTTGGCGCGCGACCAGCAACAAAGGGTATCCCCGGCGTGCCAGTGCCTCGGCCATGGCCAGTCCCAGACCGCTGGACGCGCCGGTGATCAATGCGTAACTCGGCATGCAGCTCTCCGTGCCTTCAATGCCGGCTAGTTTACAGGCCTGCGAGGTGCCACGGTCGCTGGCGTTCCTTTAAAAAGGTTTCACGACCACGAGGATCACGATGGCCAACAGGATCAGCACCGGGACTTCGTTGAACCAACGATAGAATGTGTGGCTGCGTGTATTTTCGCCGCGGGCAAAACGCTTGAGCTGCGCACCACACATATGGTGGTAGCCGATCAAAATGACCACTAGCGCGAGCTTGGCGTGCAACCAGCCCTGCGTCATCCAGCCCGGGGAAAGAACGATCATCCAGATGCCGAAGGCAAGGCTGGCGATCATCGAGGGCAGCATGATGCCCCGGTAGAGCTTGCGTTCCATGATGCAAAAGCGTTCGTGGCTGATGCTGTCGTTGCTGGAGGCGTGGTAGACGAACAGGCGTGGCAGGTAGAACAGCCCGGCAAACCAGCAGACGACACTGACGATGTGCAGGGCTTTGATCCATAGATAGAGCATTCGAGTAATTTCCCAGGTTCACGGTAGCGCGATAGTAGTGGCTGCGGCAGGCAGCGTCACCCTGAGGGGGCGCGTTTGTCGGTACCGAGAAATGTCATGCTGGACAATAGTTGACCAATTTTGTCGGGGAAGAGGATAATGAGTGTCATCAGGCTATATGACGGCAATGTGCCGGGAGATTATCCGCATGACTGTTGAATCCTTTACGCCTACGGCCCTGCAATTCACCCAAGGGGCTGCTTCCAAGGTAAAGAACCTGGTCGACGAAGAAGGCAATGACCGCCTCAAGCTGCGGGTATTCGTCACCGGTGGTGGATGCTCGGGTTTCCAGTACGGCTTCACCTTTGATGAGGACGTGGCCGATGATGACACTATTGTCGAACGCGAAGGCGTCAGTCTGGTGGTCGACCCGATGAGCTTTCAATACCTGGCCGGTGCCGAGGTGGATTACCAGGAAGGCCTGGAAGGTTCACGCTTTGTGATCAATAACCCGAATGCCTCGACCACCTGTGGTTGCGGTCAGTCGTTTTCGATCTGATCGGGCTTGTTTCACCTGCAAACGCCGCGCTTCTTGCGCGGCGTTTTGCATTGCGGTGTCCGATCACGCCGGGTAGATCGCGCCCAGCACTCGCAGGCCTTTTGCACCCGTGACGCTGGGGCGATTGGCGGCAATGCCTTCGAGGCAGCAGTGGGCCAGCCAGGCGAAGGCCATGGCTTCGACCCAATCAGGATCGACGCCGACGAGGGCGGTGCTGGCCACTCGCGTGGCAGGCAGCAGTGTCGCCAAACGGTCAAGCAGTGCCTTGTTGTGCGCGCCGCCGCCGCATACCAGCAATTGGCGGGTCTCGCGCTGGGCGGTCTGCAGCGACTGAACAATGGTCAATGCGGTCAGCTCGAGCAGGGTCGCCTGCACATCTTCGTTGCTGATCGGTCCCGCATGCGCCAGGTGCTGCTGGAGCCACGGCAAGTTGAAGACTTCGCGGCCGGTGCTTTTCGGGCCAGTGCCGGCAAAAAAAGGATCGCTCATCAGTGCTTTCAGGAGCGTCGAGGACACATGGCCGCTGGCTGCCCAGTCACCGTTGCGGTCAAACGCCACGCCTTGCTTGAGGTCGATCCACGCATCCAGTAGCACATTGCCGGGCCCACAGTCGAATCCGCTGACCCCGGCACCGGGTGTGATGAGGCTCAGGTTGCTGAAGCCACCGACGTTCAGAACGGCACGCTCATCGGCTGATTCGGTAAACAGGGCTTCGTGGAAAGCGGGTACCAGCGGCGCGCCCTGGCCTCCGGCCGCGACGTCACGCCGCCGAAAATCACCGACCACAGTGACGCCGGTCAGCTCGGCCAGCAGCGCCGGGTTGCCGATCTGCACGGTAAACCCGCGAGCGGGCTCGTGGCGTATGGTCTGGCCATGGCTACCGATCGCGGTGATGTCTTGGGCAGTGAGTCGTTGCGCGTCGAGCAGATGCGCAATGCCTTGCGCGGCCAAAGTGACCCAGGCATTCTCGGCGAGGGCGCTACGGGCAACTTCGTCGACACCGCTGCTGCACAGCGCCAGCAATTGGCTGCGCAGTTCGGCGGGCATCGGCACGTAATACGTGGCCAGCAAGCGTGTATGTTGTTGCTGTTCGATCAGGGCAATGTCCAGCCCGTCCAGGCTGGTACCCGACATCACACCTATATAGAGGCTCATGGTTTATCGCTTGCTCGCCAGCAGGGTGGATTTTTCCTGTTCCATGCGCGCCATCAAGGGTTGGCTTTGCTGTTGGAACCGGTTTTTTTCGCTCCTGGCGATCGGGTCGGCCATCGGGATCTTCTGGCCCAGCGGGTCGACGTGAACGCCATTGACCTGGAATTCATAGTGCAAGTGCGGTCCGGTGGACAGGCCGGTGGTACCGATATAGCCGATGACCTGGCCCTGCTTGACGCTCACGCCGCTGTGAATCCCCTTGGCAAATCCCTGCATGTGCCCATAGAGCGTACGGTAGGTCTTGCCGTGCTGAATGATGACGGTATTGCCATAGCCGCCCTTGCGGCCGGCGAGGAACACCTTGCCATCACCGGTGGCCTTGATCGGCGTGCCTCGCGGAGCGGCGTAGTCCACACCCATGTGCGCGCGAATCGTGTTCAGGATCGGGTGCTTGCGCTCCAGCGAGAAGCGCGAACTGATGCGCGCGTAATCGACGGGCGTCCGAATGAAGGCCTTGCGCAGGCTGTTGCCATCGGCGCTGTAGTAGCTGGTGTTGCCTTGGTGGTTAGTGTAGCGCACGGCGGTGTAGGTCTTGCCGCGGGTGGTAAAGCGCGCCGAGAGGATGCTGCCGGTGCCGATGACCTTGCCATTGAGCACGCGTTGCTCATAGATCGCGTCGAACTCGTCGCCAGGGTGGATATCCTGGGCGAAATCCACGTCGTAGCCGAAGATGCTGGTCATGTCCATGATCTGGGCGTGGCTCAGGCCGGCCCGTTGGGCGGCCAGCGACAGTGATGTGGTGATCACGCCGTGGGCGTAGGCCTGACGCACAATGGGTTTGACGACGTCGCGGGTAAAGGCGAAGCCCTTGGCGGTCCTGTCGAGGCGGATGGTTTCGGTCTCGCTGATCGTGCTGTGCAGGCTTTGCAGATCGCCGGCATCGCTGAGTTCGAATTGCAGAACCTGACCGTTCTTGAGTTGCGAGAACTGCTTGGCCTGACGGTCGCTGGCCAGCACGTCATGAACGACACCAGGGGCCAGACCGGCTTCGGCGAAAAGGGTCGACAGGGTATCGCCCTTGGCCACTTTGACCTCGCGGTGCCCGGGACTTTTGGGTGTGGAAGCGACTGTCGGTGCAACGGTCTGGGCAGCGTTCTCGGCTTCGCTCTGGCCGTTGTCGATCTGGGCGAAGGGGGAGGGGGCGTTTGAAGGTGTTTCGCTGGTGTCGACGTCCTGCTCTTCCTTCAGACGGTCCGCCGGGGTCAGTACGTCAAGGTTGTTGGAGGTTCGTTTGGCTTCCACTTCGCTGGACGGAAATACCAGCAGGGCCAGGCTGAGAAGGGCGGCTATGCCGCTGGCGGCCAATAGATGGCTCTTCGGATAAAGCGGGGGCGCTTTAGTCGGTTCGGTGGTCATAGGTGATTTTTGGCTTTGGAATAAATGAAAAGGAGAAGATGAATGACATGATGAAGATGAAATAACTGTATAAAATATAACCAAATCGTCATCTAGGCAAGCGTGTGGGCGTCACATCGACCCTCTCGGGTCGCGGTCGCGGGCACACCTTGTATTTGACGGTTGATCTTGTATGGTTGAACCCCTTTGAAATCTGAGCCTGTGGGTCCCTTTATATGAAGTCGGTTGAAGAGCAGCTGGCGCTGATCAAGCGCGGCGCCGAAGAGGTGTTGGTCGAGTCCGAGTTGGTCGAGAAGCTCAAGCGTGGGCAGCCCCTGCGCATCAAGGCAGGTTTCGATCCAACGGCTCCCGATCTGCACCTGGGGCACACGGTTTTGATCAACAAGCTACGCCAGTTCCAGGAGTTGGGTCATCAGGTGGTCTTCCTGATTGGTGATTTCACCGGGATGATCGGCGACCCCAGCGGCAAGAGTGCGACGCGCCCGCCGCTCACTCGCGAGCAAGTATTGTCGAATGCCGAGACCTACAAGGCTCAGGTGTTCAAGATCCTTGACCCGGCCAAGACCGAGGTGGCGTTCAACTCCACCTGGATGGATCAATTCAGTCCCGCCGACTTCATTCGCCTGGCGTCCCAGTACACCGTGGCGCGGATGCTGGAGCGCGACGACTTCGATAAGCGCTATAGCTCGAACCAGCCCATTGCCATTCATGAGTTTCTGTACCCGCTGGTTCAGGGCTACGACTCTGTGGCTTTGAAGGCGGATGTCGAGCTGGGCGGTACTGACCAGAAATTCAACCTGCTGATGGGGCGCGAGTTGCAGCGCTCCTATGGGCAGGAGGCGCAGAACATTCTGACCATGCCGTTGCTCGAGGGGCTGGACGGTGTGAAGAAGATGTCCAAGTCGTTGAACAACTACGTTGGCATTCAGGAGGCGCCGGGGGTGATGTACAGCAAGCTGGTGTCCATCCCTGATGCATTGATGTGGCGTTACTTCGAGCTGCTGAGCTTCCGCTCGATGGATGAGATCAATCAGTTCAAGGTCGATGTAGACACTGGCGCCAATCCGCGCGACATCAAGATCAAGCTGGCCGAAGAGATCGTGGCGCGGTTTCACGGTGAAGAAGCGGCAGCCAACGCGCACCGTGGTGCTGGCAACCGCATGAAGGATGGTGAATTGCCGGATGATCTACCTGAGGTCGTGATCACTGCGTCCGAGGCGATGCCCATTGCTGCCGTCCTTAACAAGGCGGGGCTGGTGAAGAACTCGGCCGCGGCACGCGACCTGCTGGCGGCGGGTAGCGTGCGTATAGATGGTGAAGCGGCTGATCGCGGGTTTGTCTTCGCGCTGGGCAAGACCCACGTCTGCCAGGCTGGGAAGAAGGCTTTTGCCCGTATCACCCTTAAACCCGAATAAAGTTGAAAGGGGGGCTTGACGCCCCTTCAGATCTCTCTATAATTCGCCCCACTTCCGGCGCAGACGAAACGAAAAACCTCTTGT
>NZ_JAAVUX010000024.1 GCF_018449655.1 Pseudomonas sp. dw_358 | reverse complement strand
CGTCTTCGACGAGCAAAATTCGAGGGGGCATAACATTTCTTTCCTTCTCTGACACCATCTCCATCCTGTTAAGAGCAATGGGAAATGCTTCGCGTTCCTTGTTTAGAAAGGCGGATTCGATGGGTGGTGAGGGAATAGATCAATTATGGGCATCGCCAGGGGGAATGGGGCGCAGCAGGGGGTGATAGTCTGATTCTGCCACTCGATAAAATCAATCCGGACTCGCCCAGACCGTCCTTGCCTGAAGAGAACGGTCTTTCGCATAAATTCCGTTATACATAACGACGCTGGCCTATGCGTCTGAGCTGATATTTGCCTTCCAGATCGCAGACGGCTTCAGCGATAGCTCGACTGGACCTTTGATCGCCAATGTAGACAATCATCACGCCGGCGGAGTTGATTTCGCATCGGCAAGAGGTAGGGGAGGAACGCCGTTTCGATTACACGCTGCATTTCCAGGAGGGAAAGCATTGACGTCTCCAAGATCCTGGCCGAGGTGACCTGGACTGCACTATTGCTGCGCAGAACATCCACCATAGTCGCTTGGAGCCATTCAATGTGAGATATCTATCTTCCAGATCATTCAATTGGAAAAGGCCCTTCTCAGGCAGTACAGGTGTCGAAGGAGTACAGATGTTCTCCTTAGCTTCTCTAGCGCACGGCGGCTATCAAAGGCCTGGAGCATGAGGCAGACATTGCCAAGGTGCAGGCGTGGTTCGGGCATGCGAATATCAGTACTACGAAGACCTTGCTCATTGGAATGAGGTTGGCAGGTAGCGCTTTGAAGGCAGGCTAAAGCCTGGCTGAGACTCACTCACCGATAACGGGAGTTATGCGGGTTGAGCCAGGAGGGGGTTCGTTCAGAACCGCCCAGAAAAGGCCCAAATCGCCTACAGCGGTGACGAATTCTTTGAATGCCACTGGCTTCACAACATAGGCATTGGCGCCCAGCTCGTAGGCGCGGCCAAGGTCTGTATCTTCTTTGGAGCTGGTAAGCATGACGACCGGAACGCTGCGCAAATGCTCAGTTTCTCGGACCGCCTCAAGCACCTGCAATCCATCGACTTTTGGCAGCTTCAGATCGAGCAGGACGAGCGCAGGATTGCCCATGTCTCGATCTGCGAAAGAGCCGCTGCGAAGCAGGTAGTCCAAGGCCTCAACGCCATCCCTAACAACGATAACTTGATTGGCAAGCTGAGTACGTTCGAGTGCCAAAAGGGTCAGACTCAAGGTCTCGCTCGTTGTCTTCCACGAGGAGTATTGGTTTCAACATAGCGGCATCACTTGAAAAAAACGCCAATACATTAGCAGGTGCCCAAAAGACTAGCACCTATCCCTCATCGCTTAACGTTACTTGGCGCTCACGGTCCATAGCTGGTCGAGCCTGGTCGTGTAGCTCTGGCTCATCAGCTCGCGGCGCATCGCCCAGTCTGGGTTTGCTGGCACACTCGCTGCGCGCAGGGTGCCGCGTCCCCAGCGACCGTTAATCTCGTCCAGGACGCCCATCAGCTTGTTGGTGGCCACCGGCTGCAACGCGGCAAACAGATCGTCGGTGAATTCACCAGGTTGCCGCAGATCCATCAGCAGCACCTCGGCCTTGCTGTAGCGAAAGCCAGGTCTGAATAGATGGTCGACGGCCTGGACGGCGGCCTTGGTGATCAGCCGGACGTCGTTGGTGGGGTAGGGCAGCTCGACCAGGATGCCATTGGCGTACTTGGCTTCGTCGGGATTGAACATGCCGGTACGCACGCTGACGCGGATTTTCTTGCAGAGCGAATTCTGTGCCCGCAGCTTTTCGGCGGCGCGCTGGACGTAGGTGGCCACCGCCTCCTTGATCGGCTCGATGTCGGTCAGCCGTTTGCCAAACATCCGGCTACAGCAGATCTCCTGTTTTGGCGGGTCCGGGTCGTCCAGCTCCAGGCACGGCGTGCCGGCGAGCTCGCGCGCCGTTTTCTCCAGCACCACGCTGAATTTCATGCGCAACGTGCGCGCGTCGGCCTTGGCCAGGTCCATGGCCGTCTGAATGCCCATGGCCTGCAAGTGTGCCTTGAGCTTGCGGCCGACTCCCCACACCTCTTCAACCGCCGTGTTGCGCAGCACCCAATCGCGTTTGAAAGGGTCGCAGATATCGACCACACCCCCGGTCTGCTGCTGAAGGCGCTTGGCCGTGTGGTTGGCCAGCTTGGCCAGCGTCTTGGTTTTGGCGATGCCCACACCGACCGGGATGCCGGTGCATTGCAGTATGCGAGCGCGCAGGGTGCGCCCGAGCGTATCGAGGCTGCCCGGTACGCCGGTCAGCAGCGCGAAGGCTTCGTCAATGGAGTAGATCTCCAGCGCCGGCACCATGGACTCGATCACCGACATCACGCGCTCGGAAATTTGCCCGTACAGCGCGTAATTGCTGCTGAAGGCGACAATACCTTCCTTGCGCAACATGTCCTTGATCTGAAAATAGGGCGCACCCATTTTGACGAAGGGCTTGGCGTCATAGCTTCGGGCGATCACGCATCCATCGTTGTATCTGAATGAAGCTAACTGTTAGTAAGCCACAACCTGTTGATTTTACAACACAATAAGCTCCTAACATTTTCCCGTTGAGACCGCAGGTGCGATATCAATACAATATCGTGCCAGGCTTTATGCCTGTAACCAGTCCTAGGTGACTGATAAGCACGGCACCCTTCTCATGTTATTCGAATCTATGCGGGCTAACGCACCCCTCCGGAGGCGAAAAGCCGCTCCCCCGTCAGCCAACGCGCGGCATCCGAAGCCAGGAACACGGCCACATCGGCAATATCTTCGGGCTTTCCACCTCGACCTAGAGGCGTTGAGGCAATCAGATTTTTTTCCATATCCGACCCGGTGATACCGGTGCGATGGGTGCCCTCGGTTTCCGTATATCCCGGATTAATCGCGTTTACTCGGATTTTGCGCGGAGCTAACTCTTTAGCAAGCACCCCGGTAATGGCGTCGACAGCAGCTTTTGTGCCGCTGTAAAGAACAGAGTCTGCTGGCAACAGGGAGGTGATACTCGAGCTGATGTTGATGATGCTGGCGCCTTCGCCCAGGTGTTTGACGGCAGCACGAGTCACTAGGAGTAGGCCTAGCACGTTGGTATTGAATTGAAGATGGAAATCGTCCTCAGTAACCTGTTCGATTGGGCTAAAAGCATAAATCCCGGAGTTATTGACCACGATATCCAAGCGACCAAATTCGTCAATGGCTGAGTGAACAAACGCCTCGGCGTCTTCAGCTTTAGTGACGTCGCCACCTGTCGCCGTTGCCCGTCCTCCTGCCGCTGTAATTTGAGCAACTACCGTTTCGGCTGCCGATTGGCTTTTGGCATAACCAACAACCACGGCAGCGCCTTGCGCGGCCAGTGCCTTCGCGATGGCAGCGCCAATACCTTTGGATGCACCGGTAACGAGTGCCACTTTCCCTTCCAGACTCTTCATATGCTCTACCTTTTAATCGTAATGTTAAGGCCGTAAACGGCGCCGATGTGGTGAGCGTTTACGGCCAACTCCTCATCGGCAGCAAATATCGCGCGCCCGCGCCTCAGAGCTTTTCGAAAACCTAAACACTCATCAGCACCGCACCAGCAATTAGTAATACTGCCGCCGCCATTCGTTGAACGCTAAAGGGCTGTATAGCCATCTCGAACCAACCCAAGCGATCCAGAGTCATGGCCGCAAGAACCTGCCCTGTCATGACCAATGCGATCATGTTGGCGGCGCCAATACGAGGAGCGACGGCGGTGGTTGCGGACAGCACAACAGCGCCGCATAGCCCTCCGATCCAGGCCCACCAAGGTAGGCCTGTCATCTGAGAAAGTCTTGGCCAAGGCTTCCCTAAGGCCAGCGCGAGGGAGGCAAGTATCGTCGCTACAACCACCGACGAGAGCGCTGCTGCCCACAGAGGGCCGCCTATTGCCCGTCCCAACCGGGCATTCACGACCGCCTGCAGGGGCAGCATCACGCCAGCGGCGGCGGCCAGGAGAAACAGGAACAAAGGCATGTTATTTCCCTTGCGGCCCGAGGAAGTCCACCAACAAATCGGCTATTCGATTGGCGGCTTCTTCTGGCAGATAGTGGCCGGCGTTAAGGATCACATCACCCTGAACATTAGTCGCCAAGGCCTGCAACGCCTTGACAATATGATCGCCGACCCCTCGATCCGCCCCCAACGCCAACACCGGTATATCAATTGGCTTCTCAGCGCGGAGCCGGTTTGCGGCAACTCCTTCTGGCGACAAGGCGCACTGGTAGTAGCGGGTCGCGGCTCGTAATGCGCCAGGTGCGGCCAGCTGACGTGCATAAATGGCGATGTCTTCAGCGGTGATAGTCCAGGGCTGCAGTGACTTGACCCGAAACAACCAAGTGAGAAACACCTCTTCGCGTCCGCTAATCAACAGCTCTGGGAGATCGTCGAGTTGGTTGAACGCAAAATGCCAACTACGTCGGTTAGCCTCATCGACGGGCAGGTCAGTACGCGGCGCAGAAACGCCGGGAATCAAAGCGTCAAGCAATGCGATGCGTCGGATATCCGAGCGCCAGTCTGCAGCCCATGCATAAGCAATCCAAGTGCCTACGTCGTGCCCTACAACATCGATAGGCCCATTTTCGAATAGCCCTATTGTTTCAGCAAATGAGCGCAGTTCAGCGGCTACAGTACCCAGATCATAATCACCTATCGGTGCATCACTTTCCCCCATACCGCGAGGGTCGACCGCAATGACTCGATAACCGGCATCCACCAGTTGCGGCATTACATAGCGCCATGCATACCAGCTCTGTGGCCAGCCAGGAATCAGCAATACAGGCGGGCCATCACCTCCCTCAACATAGTGAAGATTGACATCGCCAACGCGCGCACTTGCATGGTGAAAGCGCTTCCAGAAATCGGTGCGCATCATGAAATCTGCGCCAACGTGCTGCGGCTGCTCTGATCGAACGTTCATGACTCCCCCAGAAAATGGAATTGATCGTTTCCTAATTAAGTAAAATGCTATTAAAGCAACTGCATCAGCTCGCAAACCATTCCAAGCATTCGCTTGGCGTCAGTTTTCGTTTTGCCGACCACCCGCATACCCTGCTGAAGGGTCAAGAGCAGTTTTGCCAGATTGGCGGGATCGAGCTCCTTACGGATAGAACCATCAAGCTGGCCCTCCTCGATCAGACCGCGCAGTTGGGCTTCTCGCCTGTTCTGCTGCGCAGCGATCAAGGTTGCAATCTCTTTATCCGCCAACGAAAGCTCAACGGCGGTTTCGACCACCAGACATCCTGTAAGGCCTGTCGCCTCGCAGCTAAGGCGTGCATAGTGAATGAGTAGGGACTCGATTTTGTCACGGCCCGAGTGTGCGCTCGCCAGGCAAGCAGCAATAGCTTCTGCACGGAGCGCGATATACCGATCAAGCGCTGCCAGGAACAGGCCACGCTTGTCGCCCCAGGCTTTGTAGATGCTGCCCGAAGTGAGCCCCAGACACGCATTCAAGTCCGAGATCGAGGTGCCGTGGAATCCATATTCACTGAAATGCGTGATCGCCTTGTCCAGGGCCGCTTGGGTGTCGAACTCGCGTGGCCGGCCGGGGCGGGCAGAAATTTCAGATTTGGTGACCATGGGGACAGTATAGGAAATAAACATTTCCAAATAAAGACCTAGAAGCAAAAATTTTACGTTTCTCGGTTCGTTATCTTGCGTGGGTTTTCGTAGGATCGGAAATGGGGGCTCCGGGTACGTCACGAGTTACGGGGGCTGTACACGAACTACTAACACTTCCACCCCTCAGATCGTTGTTGGAAAGGACAACGATCGGTGTCTTGGCCAAGTCGGGCCGGAACACGCGCTCGCAGCTTGCGTAGAACGAATTGCAGTCGATCAGCGCAAAGACAGGATCATGCGTAGGCATGATCGCGCACGCTGTAGCGAACCACTCCCCAGATGGCCAGCTCGTCACCTTCCAGGATGTAGCGCGGCGGGTAGCCTTTGTTCTCCGACATCAGAATGACTTTGCCGCCGCTCTTGTGCAGCCGCTTGCACAGCGGCTCGGTGTTGAGCGCTGCAATCACGATGTCGCCGTGCTGAGCTTCACGGCCCCGATCCACGATCACCAGGTCGCCGGAATAGATGCCGGCGCCCATCATGCTGTCGCCCTCGATCTTCACCAGGTACACATGCGGGGCTCGAATCTCGAACAGCTCGTCCAGGGAAATGTGCTTTTCCAGGTGATCGGCTGCCGGCGAAGGGAAACCTGCGGGTACCAGGTGGGAGTAAAGCGGGAGGGGCACGCCTTGTTCCTGCAAGGGGCCTATGATCGAGTACGACATGGGTGTCACCATCAACGTGTTAAAAACCGCCCGGATACGGGCAAAAAGGGTTCTTGTTCAGTCTTCTTGGGGTACGGTCCAGAACACCTGGACGTGGCCATCGTCGCAATGGGCAAGCGTGACGTTATCGGTGTCGGCCAGCTCTTCCATGATCCGGTGCCGATCGTCTGCACGAACATTTGCCATTTCCATTGCTTTGATACTGTATCTATAGACAGTACTTTAGCGGATCGCTCGTTGCCGTGACACGTTTTTTGATTGAGCACCGCTGGATGGTCTGCGCCCGCTTCGAGGTACCGCTGGCCGTGGCAGCCATCCAGTTCCCGTGATGCCGGTGCAAGGCGGCGCGCCTTGGCCTGGGGTTCCATCGAGTGGGATACCCGGCCGGAGCTCAAAATGGGGCGTCGCCATGGACCTTGCTCGCCCTGAGTACTCGACACGGGGGGCATTTGCACCGAGCCTAGTTCTCGGGCGCCGCAATCCTGAGGGTCTCCAGCGCATCCGCGAACTGCTTGGCCTTATCGAAACTGCGAGCGTTCACCACCCTTGACGCTGAGCCATCACGGTGAGTCAAGACCACCGCGAATCGGCTGTGTCGGCGGTTATCCTGGCGAATCAGCGGCGGGCCCATGCGATTGAAGTACAGACGCTGTCCGGCTTGCCGGGTGACGGTTGTGTCGTCACCAGCCACCAGTGCTCCGGTTCCTATCGAGGCCGCACTGCCGAAGCCCGAGCTCTGTGACACCACGCCGTCGCTTAGTTTAAAGAAACGATTCAGCAGGCCGAAACACTGGGTGCCCATCCTAAGGATCCACCTCATGTTCCGGCTTCTGCTCACGGTCACTCTGATCATGCCAGCGCTCTTGCTGGGCGGCTGCACGACCAGCGAATACTCACCCAGCAACCAGCATTGCTCTTCCTGGTACATCGCCAAAGAGCCCGTAAACGATCAAACCTACGAGCTTCAGAAAAAATGCCTCGAAGGTTACTACTCGCCAGTGCCAATGCCCACGCCGGCCAAATGATCCGTTGATGCAAGGTGCTACGTGGGATTCGTTCCCCCAGCGCAAAATTGAATGGGCCCGGTGCCGCCGGCTTTACCGGCGGTTCGATTGCCACTGGCCTGGTGCGCGCAGGTGACAATGCACGCACGCTGTCGGGGTGCAAGCCGGTTCGGACCTCAGTGACTGATTGGATCAGCCACGAGATGTCATGAGGGTGCTACAGCCTCTTCACAACGCGTGAAAAAACGCCAGCGACGGCATGAAGAAATACGCACCGCCTTTCATCGTGACTGCCTGCGGCACGCTCGCCACGGTTTTCACAGTGTCCGGATTGCCCCATTCAACCGGGCAGTGAACCGTGGCCCGTGGCGTGCCCTTGGGCAGTTGACCGATAACCGGGTCGACACCCGGAAACGGCCCCGCGACCACCTCGGGAAACTTCGGGTTGTTGGCCCAGCTGACCTGGGTGAACTCGAATTGATTGCCGATGTTACTGTTGAAAGCCATGAACAGCAGGCCCACGTCTTTCTCCGGCTTGTTCTGGATATTGCCGTCGTTGGGATTGTCGGTCCTGAGGCCATAAGTCAAGCCTCGACGGGGCATCAGGTGCGCGCGCTCGGCCTCTTCTGACTGCCCGAAGCCACCGCTGCCGCGCGGATTGGTTTTTCGAATATGGCCCAGAAATGGGCATTTCGAGCCCTCGGCATCGCTCCCATAGTTGAAGTTGTTAGGCACCGGGTTGTGGTTGCCATCGGCAAACTGGGCGGTGACCGGCGTGCCGTCTTCGAAGCGGCCCAGCAGCATGGCGCCAGCGCGTTCTTTGTCATCAAGGCCCAGGGTGTTGGCAAAGGTCAGCTCGTGTTCCTTGAATCTCTTCACGTTTTGTTCAAGCTTGCGAAAGATGAAGTAGCTGCCGAAGTGTTTATCGGGTTCGGGGGCTGCCGGGTCGCTGACGATGGCCTGCTGCAAAGCAAAGGCCGGGTTCCACACCTGAGCGCCGTCGGTGAGTAGCCGCTGGGCGGTGATGTCTTCGTCAAAGAACAGCGGCTGACTGCGGCCATCCACATAGCCAAAATGCTCGATGCCGTCACCGTTGCTGTTGTGCAGGGCGCGCCCGTCCTGGGAACCGAGCACGGTCACGCCAGGGTGGGCGGTGATCAGAGCCTGTATCTGAGCAAGCTTTTTGGACATCGGCGCCAGTTTGGAGTCGCCGATGATAATGACCCCATGCAGCTGCGCGGGGTTGCGAAAGGGCACGTCCCAGGTGGCCACGTCGGGGTCATGCAAGTCGGCATTGCCTTGCATGCCATGCTGGAACGCCGCGTCGCTTGGCACGTTGTCGATCGCAAGCGCAGCATAGCCAGTGGCAGTCAGGCCCACGCCGACATAAGGCGTGCCGGGCACCTTGGTGCTCTTGAAGGCACGAATTTCCTGCAGGTGATCGATGGTGGATTTCAGATGGGGCACAAGGCTGCGCAGAAACGCTTTGCCCTCATCGGGCTGCGCAAATTTCAAGAACAGCAGGGTAGAGCAGTCACGGGTGTGTTCTTTGAGGATGTTGGGTTGCAGATTCTCCAGCATCAACAGATCGTCCGCGCTGGCTGACGTCCAGTGAATCGAGGTATTCAATGTCACGGCCATGGTGTTTAGCTCCCTTGTTATTAGGTGTGGGGCTATCTTCCTGCGGACAAGGGCGGCACAGACAACACGAGGAGGGAAGGCGCGAAATTGCTTCCCGGACGACGACATTCCTTGAATCAATGCACGCGATTGGCAACGTTCGGGAACGTTGCAAACACGCGAAAGCGAAAAAAGCTGGAGACAGCATAGCAGTGCCGTGACGCCGCGCCGGTAATAGCGCACGCAGGGGCGACCGGTTGTCGATCTGGGTCAGCCGCCTGCCGCCACAGACCGCTGACCCTTAGTCCGCATTGACCGAGCGCAGATCACGGGGTCTGACCGATGGTTGCCGGCTCACCATGCAATACAACACCGCCGCGAGCACCAGGCCTACCACCCAGCTGATGTCTGCGCCCAACCAACTCGCCACGAATCCGGTGTAGAACGAGAACTTCATGAACGGAATCGTGCCGATGATCGAAACCGCATACACCGCCAGCGTACGGCAGTTGAACCCTCCGTACTTGCCTTTTGGATCGTACAACTCACTGACGTCGTAGTGACCGCGGGTCACGACGTAATAGTCAGCCAGGTTGATGGCACTCCAGGGAATCAGCAGGTAGAGCTGGCCAATCAAAATGTCGGCAAAGAAGGTGTCGAAGCGGTACTGGGTGGCGATGGCGATCAAGGTCGCCGCCACCACCAGCGCGGCCATCACCCAGGCTTTTGCCGAGGGGGTGACCTGTCGCAGTTTGCCGAAGGCGCCCGTGATCGTTACCGAAGACATATAGGCGCTGTACAGGCAGAGCACGTTGTATTGAATGACGCCCAGTGCGATCACGGCCAGCGCCAGCGGCGCCCACGGGCCGAACAGCATGGCAATGGCGGTGGCAGGGTCCTGGCCCAGGGCGGCCGGGATCATGACGGCCAGCAGCGCGCCCAGGGCCATCATCGAGAACGAGCCCAGGGCGCAGCCGGAGTAGGTGGTCCAGAAGGTGGTACGGGTGTCGACGTCGGCCGGCAGGTAACGCGAATAGTCGGCGACGTAGGGGCCATAGCCCAGCGTCCAGGAGGCCGCTTGGGCGACGACCAGGTTGAACGCCGTGAACGAGAAAAGCTTGCCGGTCGCGGTGGCCGATATCGGGTCGTGGTGGTGCAGCAGAATCAGGACCAGCGCACCGCCAAAGATCAGGCTGGAGATGAGGCTCATCCAGGCACCCAGGCGGTGAATCAGCTCGTAGCCGACGAAGCCGATGATGAAGGTCAGTACACCGACGATCACGATCGCCTGGTTATTGCTGACCGGTAGCAGGGCTTTGAGTGCATCGCGCATCAAGACACCGCTGGCCGCCAGGAACAGCACCGCTGAAACGACCATCACCAGCAACGGAATCGCTGCACCGTAGACACCGAATTGAGCCCGGCTCTGAATCATCTGGGGCACGCCCAGATGGGGCCCCTGAGCGGAGTGTGCGGCCATGAACACGGTGCCGACGAGATTGCCGATCAGCAGGGCGAACAGGGTCCAGGCGAAACTCAGTCCCGAAACAATCCCCAAAGTACCCACCATCAGCGCGGTAATTTGAAAGTTGGAGCTGAACCAGATCGTGAACAATCGTCCTGGTGTGCCATAGCGCTCGGCGTGAGGGACAAACTCGATACTTCGTTTTTCCAGCTGCACGACTGCCTCCTTTTCCATTTTCTTTATTGTGCAGCAGGCATTGATCAGGCGTCGGCCTGACCACGAACATTACATAGGCAGTAACGACCCCGCACACGCCTGGGAAGAACCGGCAACGTTCACACCTCGCAATAACCCCGCCAGCCAATCTTGATGCTGTCACCGCCCAGGGGTTCCACCTGGATGCCTGCGGTTTCAGAAATCTCCTCCATCAGGCGTCGCCAGTCCTCGGGGCGTTCATCGGGCAGGCGAGTGACGGTGACGGACTGGACCTTCTGCACTTTAGGGTCAGTGATGATGCGCTGTACGCGGTGGCCAATGTCCTCGTAGCCGGGCTCGCTGCGGGTAAAGGCGGTGGGTGCAAACATGGCGAATCTCCTGGGTTATACTGTATGCATGAACAGTATTTGCCGGGCCGTCAATTCGCAAGTGCTGCTCAAGATTCAGCCCTTCGGCTGCCGAAAGTTTCATCCAGGCATTAAAAAGCCCGCTGGACAGCGGGCTCGCTCAGACAGGGTCTTTACAGCTTCATCAATGCCCGCACCACCACACCGACGATCCGGCAGTCGTGCGCACAGAGTTCGGTCGGGTAGGCCGGGTTCAACGGCTTCAAGTACTTATGGCCGCCGTCTTCCACCAGCTTCTTGAACGTTGCCTCGTTGCTGTCCGCGAGCTTGGCGATGACCAGCTTGCCGGGCTTAACGTCTGCCTCGGTGTCGACCAGAATGAAGGTGCCCTCGGCAATGCTCTGGCCGCTGGGTGCCGTCATCGAATCGCCTTTGACTTCAAGCCAGAAGGCGGGTCCCTTGGAGTCGTACTCGGACATCTCGTAACGGTCGGAAAAGCCGGGCGGGAAAGGTTCGATCGCCTCGGACCAGGCACCGGCAGCCACCCACGAGATCACCGGGTAGCGAAAGGTCAGGTCGGGCTGGCCGATCATGCCGACATTGCGATCGCCATGACCCTCCCGCCTAGGCACCATCATGCCGATGTTGTCGGATAGCCAAATGGCGCTGATGCCGCACACATGGGCAATCATGGGCAGATGAGCGCTTTGCAGGTTCTTGCCGGTCTCCAGCTGAGAGATGACCGGCTGTTCGACGCCAACCTGTCTGGCCAGAGCCTTCTGGGTGAGTGCTGCGTGCTGGCGGGCGATCTTGATGCGTTCGGCAAGTGTGTTCATGACCATACAATATAAGCACACTTATTGCATTGCAAATAAGTTTGCTTTTGCCTAGGTTATAAGCCTGCTTATTATCAATGCGATCGAAAGGGTGCGCCATGCGGCGTCCAACCCATCGAACGAAAAAAACTCGCCGCCGAGCGCTGATTTGTCGAGACCACGAGGTAAGCCCCATGAAGATCCATTGCCCACGCCAGGCGTGGCACGACTGCACTTACCACCAGACACGCAATGGCCTGGCCGGGCTCGACCAGCGCCGCCTGCTGGGTGCGGCGGTGCAGACCACAGACAAGGGCGTGACCGCGAATGCCGCCGCCCACTTCACGTTGGCGGCCAGGATCGGGTCGGCCATCGCCACGCTTGACCCCCGGCTACGGGTGTTCGGCGATTTCATGTATGCGCCGCAGACCAGCGCTCGGGATGCCGACGACATTCGCGAGGCGGCCGAGGAGCTGATCTTTGCCAGGGTCCTCGCCAGATCGCCGCGCATGACCGCCGCCAAGCGCGACAAGCTGGAGTACGTGGTCAAGGGTGTGATGCGCCGCTACCGCTACATGCATCAGGGCGGTCAGTCGGCCAATCAGGACCCGTTGGCCAGCCCGGAAAGATTTCGTGCCTGGTTGCTGAACGAATTCGATGTGCGCCTGGCGTCGGTTCGTTGGGCGCGGGAATGGGAAGGCTTTGTCCAGCGTACGTTCGAGTGCTGCGAGGAGATGGACGGCATGGCATTGAGCCCGATTGCCGCCGTGATCGCCCAGATGAAAAAGGCGGCTTGAGCTTTCTTCAAACGAGGCCTTGACTTCCCGCTCGGCGAATGACATGATTTGGCCACATTTAGAGTTTTGCCTTAAGGCAAACATCTGAAAAAAACTGATTTTCAACAGCCCCGACAGAGCAATCTGCCGGGGCTTTGTCATTGCGTGGTCTCGATCCATGGATCCATCAGAACTGATCAGCCAGGCGCCGACGACCCTCGCTGGTTGGGTCAGTTGGGGGTTGTGCGTGCTGTTCGGTGTCTCCGTGTACTTGAGCAAGTACCTGTCCGAGCGCCGCGCCGATAACAAGGAAATCCACCGCCTTGAGAAAGCCTTGGCCGAAGAGCGCACCTTGCGCAAGGAAGCCGATGCCGAGAATCGTTCGCTCAGTGACCGCATCAATGACCTGGTCCAGACTTTTTCTGATCAAAACGCCACCAATGCTCGGCTCGAGGAGCAAATGAAGCACCTCGCCGAGCAAAACGACCAATTGCGTCAGCAGGTCGCGCGCCTGCAGCAAACTGTCCAAGGCACGCTTGAGTCGTGACTGCGCCACACATCCTCCAAACCCGCCTTGAGCGGGTTTTTTTATGCCTGGAGTTCAGCATGACGAACGCAGCAAACGACCTCGACATTCTCGCTCGGACACTCTGGGGAGAGGCGCGCGGTGCAGGCCTGCCCGGCATGATCGCCGTCGCCTGGGTGGTGCGTAACCGGGTGTTTGATGGCATCGCCGACTCCTGGTGGGGCGAGGGCTGGGCGGGCGTCTGCCAGGCCCCGTACCAGTTCAGTTGCTGGAACCGTGATGACCCGAACTACCCCTGGGTGAGCGGCGCCCAGCCGATTTTACCCACCGAGCTTGCCCAGGCCCAGACGGCGGCGCGGCGGGTGATGGATGCCAGCGTCGCGGACCCCACCCATGGCGCCACCCACTACTACTCGCTTGCATTGCCCCATCGTCCCGGCTGGGCCGCCGATGCCATGGAAACGGCTTGCATCGGCCGCCAGCTGTTCTTCAAGGACGTGGCGTGACCCCCGACCCTTTTTACCCGCTGCACCTCACCTCAACAGGAGCAATACCCCTATGTCCATCATCAGCAAAATCAGCGAAGCCCTGACCGTCCTGAACACCGTTGTCGAGTTCGCCGAACGGATCAAAACGGCCCTTGGCGTCACCGACAGCAGTGACCTGGCGCACAAACTGACCGAAGCCGAGACGGTGATTGCGGCCAGTCAAGCCGCTCTTGCCAGTGCCACCGCCAGCGCGTCCTGAGTTGTTCATCGCGTTCTGTCTCATCCCCCAAACCTGAAGGAACACACCCAATGACCACCACTACCAACACCGACCCGCGTCGCGGCATCAGCCTCAGTGGCATGGAGTACTCGGAGGACGTGCTCCCCGGAACGCCCGGTACCGATTATTTTTTGCCGACCCTGGCCAACTTTCAATACTGGGTTGGCAAAGGCATGAACATCATTCGCCTGCCCGTGCAGCTGGGCAGATGGTTCGACACCCCTGGCGCGGCGCTGAATGCCACCGGCACCTCCCAGCTGGACACGATTCAGGGGTACGCCGACACCGCTGGCATCAAGGTGCTGCTCGACGGTCATGATTTCGCCACGCGCTATGTCGACGGCGCCCTCGCTCAACTGGGCTCGGACGCCTACCCGATCAGCGCCTGGACCAGCGATTGGGCCAATATCGCCACGTACATCGAAGGCAAGACCGCCTTCTGGGGCATCGACCTGGTCAACGAGCCGGCCGGGCTCAGCGTCGAGACCAGCGAGTTCAACTACATCACCCGGGCCTATAAACAGCTGATGACCGACCCGCAGTTTCGCAACCCGGACACCGGCGCCAACTGGTTCGTCACTGCACCTTTCAGCATCAGCGCCACGGGTGGCACCACCGGTGGCGGCCAGTTGATCCTCGATGCGACCACAGCGCAGTACAAGGTCATCCGTCACTGGAACAATGGCCACGACACGGGCTATGCGGTGCAAGCGAACACGACCTATGTCATGAGCTTCTACGTGACCCAGTCCACCACCCAAGGCACCAACACCTTGACGATCAACGCCGTGGCCAACAGTGGCGACACTGGCGCAGTGGCCCTGGCCACGCAGGTGATCGCCGATGCGGCCACCCGCACCCGGGTCGACGTGTCCTTCACCACCGGGGCCGATCAGACCCTGATCTATTGGGACATGAACATCCAGGGGGTGATCGGCACCGGCACCTACGAAGACTGGAACCTCAACGAGAGCACCTTGGAGAACTTCGTGCCCTGGAGTTCCGACGGCGGCACCCTGGCCACTGTTTGCACGATGCAGAACGCGGCCATCGCGGCCGTCCGCGCGGCGGGTTACACCGGCTGGGTGGTCTGGGAGAGTGATCGCTCCAATGGCGTGGCGGTGTTCGGCGACAACTATGGGTATTACCCTGACGTGCCCTGGGTCGACTCGCTCAACCTCACCCAGATGTCGTTCCACTACTACCTCGACCCGGACTACAGCGGCACGTACACGTCTGACTGGACCGAGGCGACCCGCGATCGCTTCACCGCGCAGATCGAGCAGGTGGGGGAGTGGGCGGCGGACAAGGGCGTCACCGTGTTCATGGGCGAGTACGGTGTGCCCAGCGACTCGAGCACCAGCTCGGTGAACTACCGCACCGACTTCGACAATGTCATGTGGCTGTTCGATCAGTACAGCTTCAACGGCACCTATTGGGCCGCCGGTGACAACTTCACCTCCAACACCTCCATCGGCCCGGTGAACGGTGTGGACAACACCACGGTGCTGCCCATCGTCATCGACCATCTCAGCAGCAACGTCGGCAAGACCAAGCCCACCAGCTGAGTGGAACGTCGGCCGGGGATTGTCTCCGGCAGGTGCTCTGTACTCGTTTGATCAACCCTGAAAATGGCCAACACATTAAAACATCATTATGTTTTAATGTGTTGGCTTTCCTCATTACGGACCTCATTCAAATGCCTGCCTGCAACCTGTTCCAACCCCTGCAACTCGGTCTCTTCACCCTCAGAAACCGTATCGCCCTGCCACCCCTGACCCGCTCGCGCAGCAGCCAGCCCGGCAACATTCCCAACGACCTCATGGCCACTTACTACCGTCAACGGGCCAGCGCTGGCTTCATGGTCACCGAGGGCACCCAGATCGAACCTCGCGGCCAAGGCTACGCCTGGACACCCGGCATCCACACCCAGGCTCAGGTCGAAGGCTGGCGCAAGGTCACCGACGCCGTGCACGCCGAAGGCGGGGTGATTTTCTGCCAGCTCTGGCATGTCGGTCGGGTCTCCCACACCAGCCTGCAACCTGATCGGCAGCCGCCCGTGGCACCCTCGGCGATTCGGGCGACGGCGGTCAAGGTGTTCGTCGAAACCGGCCCGGACAGCGGCATGCTGGCCGACCCCAGCGAGCCGGTGGCCTTGACCACCGCGCAGGTCGGCGAGCTGGTCGAGCTGTACCGGCTCGCGGCGATCAATGCCAAGTCCGCCGGCTTCGACGGTGTCGAGCTGCATTGTGCCAATGGCTACCTGATCAACCAGTTCATTTCCGAGCACAGCAATCAGCGCACGGATCAGTACGGTGGTTCCCTGGATAACCGTCTGCGGTTTCTGCGCGAGGTCTGCGAGGCGGTCATCGGCGTGTTCGGCGCCGAGCGGGTGGGGGTGCGTTTTGCGCCGCTGTTCGAGACCACCGATGAAGAACGAGTCTATCTCGGGCTGGTAGAACGCGATCCCCACGCCACCTACGTCCAGGCCTGCGCGCTGCTGGAAAGCCTGAAGGTCGGTTATCTCTCCATTGCCGAAGCCGACTGGGACAACAGCCCCGACCTGCCGCAAACTTTTCGCCAGGCGCTGCGCGAGGTGTATTCGGGCGTGATCATGTATTCCGGTCGCTATACCCAAGCCAAGGCCCGCGAAGTACTCGCCAGCGGCTGGGGTGATCTGTTCGGCTTCGGTCGCGCTTTCATCGCCAACCCGGACCTGCCCCATCGCCTGCGTCAGGGGCTGGCGCTCAACCCGGTGGACGCGGCGTCCTTGTACGGCGGTGGTCCGCATGGCTACATCGACTATCCCGCCAGCAAGGCATAAAATCGTCGACCCACGGCGGGGGTCGTCCCCGCCTGCCGCAAAATGGCTCCCATGACGGATTTGAACGACGCACTCAAGGTGCTTTCCCATCCCACCCGCCGACTGATTCTGGGCTGGCTGGCGCGACCCGAGGACAGCTTTCAGGCCTACACGCAGCTGTATGACTTTTCCGTGTACGGTGTGTGCGCCAGCCTCATTCAAGACAAGGCCGGGCTGTCGCAGCCCGCGACCTCGCAGTCCTTGAAGGCCTTGGGAGATCAAGGCTGGGTGATCGCGACCAAGGTGGGCAAATGGACCTACTACAAGCGCGACGAAGCGCGCTTGCAGGCGGTGGTGTCGCAGCTGGTGTCGAACCTGAAGGTCTGAAGGCCTACGCCCCCGCTGCCTCGACCGCGCGGCAATGGCGAATGAACGCCCCCAACTCGTCGATGGGCATGGGCCTGGCGAAATACCAACCTTGTGCCAGGTGCACCCCCGCGTCCCTGAGCACGTTGCGCTGGTGCTCGGTCTCGACGCCCTCGGCAATCATTTTCAGCCCCAGCGACCGCGCGATTTCGATGATGTGAAACAGCAGCGGGCTGCTGGAGCGCTGATCACCGATCTGATCGACAAAAGCCTTGTCGATCTTCAGGTAATCCAAGGTGTAGGTGGACAAGTAGGACAGGCTCGAATTGCCGGTACCGAAATCATCAATGGCCACCTTGAAGCCATGGGCGCGGATTGACACCAACACCTCTTGGGCCTTCTCCGGCTCCATCAGGCCGCGTTCGGTGACCTCGATCATCACGTTGTCCGGCGTGCCGCCAGCCTTGCGGATCAGTGCCAGCAGCTGCTGTTCAGTCTGCTCGCTGTGCAGGTCTTCGGCAGAAAGGTTGATGCCGATGTGCGTCTCGGGGCACTCCTTGATCAGCGCGCCGATATCCTGTGCGACCATTTCCATCACCTGCGCGGTGACCCGGCGGATCAGCCCGCTGGCCTCGGCGGCCGGGATGAACACCACCGGGCTGATCATCGCTTCTTCAGGCGGCTTCCAGCGAATCAATGCTTCGGCGCCGGCGCACTCTCCGGTGCGCAGGTCCATCACCGGCTGGTAAAGCAAAAAAAACTCGCGACGTTTGAGCGCGCGCAGCAATCGGGATTTGAACGACAGCCGGTAACGCATCACCGCAAACAGCAACGCGGCCAGGCCCAGCCCCAGAACGATGCCGACCCCCAGATAGCCGGGCAGCACAGCGCGGATCAAATGGGTCACCCGTGCGTCCGGCACGGCCACCAACATCGAGGTGTCCTGGTCAGTGGAGGGCTGGATATAGACGAACAGGCCCGCGTCGGAAAAGCTCAGCGGTGACCCGTGGTAGCGAGCCAGCCAGGCCGGGTCGAATGGACCCTTGGAGCGAACCACCCCACCGTTGAGGTCGCGAAAGTGCGTGATGGAAATGTCGGTCTGATCATTGGAGATATCCAGCACCAGATGCGGCGCAATGATCGCGGCGTACCCGCCGTCTCTTTCGCTGATGGTGAAAGTGGCGCCAGGCAAACCGGGCAACACCACCGCGCCCCAGCGGCGGCCGGCACGGGGCGTGATGTGCTGGGCCGGGCCAAGGTCGAGCCGCGTATCAGCGGCAGGCAGGGTCGAACACAGCAGCTCGTTCCCCTGAATGTACGCCAGCCCCTGAAGGTAATGGGCTTTGAGCAGCAGCTGTTGCATCAGCGCCAGGTGATCGGGCGAGCACGGCCGAAGACCGGCGTTGCGTTGCGCGCTGACCAGGTCATTGACCTGCGCCGCCGTCAAGGCAGAGCGGTGGCTGACATCCGAAGCGATGCCGCTCAGCCAGATTCGCGCCGATTCACGGCCACTGAGCACTGCCAGATACGCGAATGTGCCGACGGCCGTGACGAAGACCAGCACGGCAGCGGCCACCGTCAAATGTCTTATTGTCTTGCTGCGCATAACCGTACTGCTCGGGCTGATGAGACAAGGCTGGGTCTTGGCTCGGCCCAGTGGGTCAGTCGCCAGCCATCCAGTGAGATTGCACGTTGATATCGGCGCTGGCAGCGGATTCTTGAGGGGCAATCTGCCCCGTCGGATTCACACCACCCGATCACGCCCTTCGCGCTTGGCCTGATACAGCGCCCGATCTACTTGCTCGACAAAGCTCGTGCTGGATTGCTCAGGGGATGGCATCACGGTGCCTACCCCCAGACTCAGGGTCACCACCGGTGCTACGGGAGACAGCTCGTGGGCGATGCGTTGCTGGCGCACCAGCACCCGGCATTTCTCGGCCAGCTCGCGGGCCGCCTCGGCATCAGTGTCGGGCAGCAGCCAGACGAACTCTTCACCGCCAAAGCGCGCCACGAGATCGCGGGGTCGTTGCGCGGCCAGGCTCAAGAGCTGGCCGACGCGCTTGAGGCATTCGTCGCCGCGCAGATGGCCATACTGGTCGTTGTACTGCTTGAAGCAGTCGATATCCATCAGGATCAGCGACAGCGGCTGGCCGCTACGCTGCGCCTCGCTCCACTCCTTGGCCAGGGTGTTGTCGAAGCGGCGGCGGTTGGCGATGCCGGTCAGGCCATCCTGGTAGGACAGTGCTTCAAGTTCACGATGCAAGTGAGCCAGTTGCTCTTCCTGTTTCTTGCGCTCGCTGATGTCGAACATGAAGCCGATCAGGGCTTGGACTTCACCCTCCTGGCGGACCACGTGGACCACGTCGCGGATCCACACGTAATGGCCGTCGCGGGTCAGGGCGCGGTAGTCGGCTTCGTGATCGACGCCGGCCTTGGACTGCGACACGCAGAAGTCTACAACGTAGTCGCGGTCCTCGGGATGCATGCGCTCGACCCAGTCGTTGACACTCTGCCAGCTGTCCTGGGGCCAGCCCAGCAATGCCTCGATCTGCGGGCCGATGTAGGTGAACGTCATGGTCGCCCAGTCGATGTGCCAGGGTATGGCCTTGGTCGATTCCAGCAGGGTCTGGTACACCCTGGACGGAACGTCCAGCGTATCAAGGGTGGCGTCGGTCATGGCGAACAGGGCTCGGGGAGGGTGGTCGCGATGATAAGCGTTACCGGTTCGTCGTCGCCAATCATTAACGCCGTCATGAGGCCTGGATCACGGTCCGTTATCCGGCCACCTGCCCGAGCGTCTCGACAATCGCCACCCCGGCGGCCTCCATCGCCTGAATGGCCGCCGCCGCCGTCTCCTCGGAAATCGCCTTGCAGGCCTCCTTGACCACGATCACTTCAAACCCGGCCCTGGCCAGTTGCAGCGCGGTGTCCTTGACGCAGAAGTCGAACGCCAGGCCGCCAACGATGACCCGGTCGATGCCTTGGCCCTTGAGCACTTCGATCACCCCGGTGGTGCGCCGCTCGGACACGTCGTGATAGCAGGCGCCGAAGGGGTGCAGATCCGACTCCACGCCTTTCCAGACGAAGAAGTCATAGTCCTGCGGGTGGGGCAGATCATCGAGCAGCTCGAAGCCCGGCGTGCCGATGACGCAGTGGCTCGGCCAGTGCAAGGGCGCTTCGGTCAGCCCGGTGGGCGCCGCCATCTGGCTGCGGTCCGGGTTGACCCAGGCAGCGGACGTCGAATGGGCATCCTTGGAGCCGACCCGAAAGCGTCCCAGCGCCGCCATGGCGTTGAGCACGGGCGCGAGTGTCTCGCCGCCGGTCACGGGCAGCTCGTCGGGGCACAGGGGAGTGAAGCCTTTTTGGGGGTCGACATCGAAGGTCGCGGTGGTGCTTTTCATCGGCATCTCTCTCTGGTTACAAGCGTGAAAACAGCTCGGTCACCCACGCGGCAAACACCCTGACCTGGGTGCTCATCTGAAGGCTGGGGACATCGCTCAAGTAGACATCCTGCGGCGCCGGCTGCCAATCCTCAAGCAAGGATTGCAGGCGGCCGGCATCATGCGCAGCCTGAAGCAGGTCTGATCGCGATAGCGTATAAAGGCTGATCATCCGCCATCCAGGCGGATCGCCCCGGAGCCCGATGTGGAAGAAATGGCGGCATTCCATGCCAGGAGTCGGCAAGCACGGCTCGACTACCTCTATGCCCAGGAAAGGCTCAGGGATATGGTCAACGCCGGGGTGTTCTCCGGCCCGCTGTGGCAACTTCGCAACAACGAGCTGGTTCGCTGTACCCGCAACTGGGTCGAGTTGCCGCGGCAATATCCTCGACCCGACACGTTCGCAGAACCGCTTTAAAAGCCCGGGGCTCCCGCCTCGGGCGCATCGACACTGCGCCACTTTACCTCGGAAATCCCGAACCGCTCGGCCACCGGCCGGGTCGTGCGGCGTGTCTGGTCCCGCGGGCTGCGTGGGATATGCCCAAACCCCGCATCGCAACTCGCCCAGTGCCAGGCCTGGGCAGTGTCCATCTTGTCGGCGCGGATCACGAAGCTGCGGGCTTCGCCGTGGAGGATGTAGTCAATGGTGTAGAGCAGGCTGTTCATTTGCAACGGTCTCGAAATCCTGATTGAGGTTACAGATAACCTCGGAAAAAAATAATTCACTTTGTTTTCAACGGCCTGACAGGGACCTCCATCAGGGCCTGTCATGAAACAACAGATGCGCGGTGATGGTTTCGGCTGACGTGGGCGAAGATCTCGCAGGCTCCTGCGACTCCCACCGGACCGCGGTAGGAGCGCGCGCAAACCGCGATGACTCGCGCGCCAATCCCTGATAACCCCTGGTTATCAAACCCTGCCAATTCTTCATTGGCGCTTATCGTCCTCCCGTTCTAGCGTGAGAAGGCTTTTCCGCCACACCGCCCTATAAAAATAATAGCGAGGCTCCTCATGAATCCGAACACCGGAGAGACGGCCGCATTGGCGCCGGATCCGAAGCAGTTGCGCCGTGCCATTTTCACCGGCGCGGTCGGCAGCGCCTTGGAATACTACGATTTCGCCCTCTATGGACTGGCCTCGGCGCTGGTCTTCGGCAAGCTGTTCTTCCCCACTCTTGGCACCACCGGGGCGTTGCTGGCCAGCTTCGCCACCTACGGCGCGGGCTTTCTCGCGCGGCCCTTTGGCGGACTGTTCTTCGGCTCGCTGGGAGATCGCAAGGGGCGCAAGCTGGTGCTCCTGCTGACCGTCGGCCTGATGGGCCTGGCCACGACCCTGATCGGGTTGCTGCCCACCGGCGGCGTCGGCGCGGTGTTGCTGGTGCTGCTGCGGCTGCTGCAAGGTTTCGGCGCCGGCGCCGAACAAACCGGGGCGGCGACCTTGATGGCCGAGCTGGCGCCACCCAAGCGCCGGGGTTTCTACGCGGCACTGCCCTTTGTTGGCATCTTCACCGGGCTGGCCCTGGCCACCGTGACGTTTCGCGTCATGCAGGCGCTGCTGACTCAGGAGGAGATTCTCGCCTGGGGCTGGCGACTGCCGTTTCTGGGCAGCATCGTGCTGATCGTCATGGCCTTGTGGATGCGCCTGAACCTCAAGGAAAGCCCGGTCTTCAAGCAGTTGGCCGAATCCAGGCACGTCATCCAGAGGCCCATGCGCGCGGTGCTGCGCAATGCCCGTCGGCCACTGTTGGCGACCTGCTTGATGCGCCTGGCCGAGCAGGGCTGCTCAACCCTCTACACCAACGTGGCGATCGCCTTTCTGACCGGCTTTGCTGTAAAGCAGGGCGCGGCCAGTGGGGCCAATTTTGGCACCATCGGCACCAATGCGGTGTTGCTCGCCAGCGTCGCCAGTGTGCTGACCACACCGCTGTTCGGCGCCTTGTCAGATCGGGTCGGGCGGCTGGTGGTGTACCGCGCTGGCGCCATCTTCACCTTGCTCTGGGCGCTGCCGGCCTGGTGGATGATCGACAACGGTAACCCGTGGCTGGTGTCGCTGGCGATCTTTGGCGGCTTCGCCATCGGCGCCAACAGCATGCTGGGCTCGCAATGCGCGCACTTCTCCGAACTCTACGGCAACCGCTATCGCTACTCGGGGGTGGCTTTGTCCCGGGAAGTCGGGGCGATGCTCTCCGGCGGGCTGGCGCCGGTGTTGGGGATCTTCCTCGTGGGCATCACCGGTGGCGCGTTCTGGGTACTGGGGCTGTACACCATGGTGCTGGCGACCTTGACCTTGATCGGCACGCTGCTGTCGGTGGAAACCCGTGGCCGCAGTCTTACCGATCTGGCCGACGCGGTGGGCTCGGGGGCGGTGCTCAGCGCCGAGGAGGAGCGGGCGCGGGCGCAGGCCGGAGTGACCGCCTGAACGATTATCTTCAGGTTCGTGACGTTTCATGAAACCTGGGCACGACGGGGCAGTGCAACTGAACCGGTGCGCGCGCAGGGCAGTCACTTGGAGGTTGCCATTGAACCGACCAGGAGGCCGCCCTATGCGCGCTTTGCACTTGACCAGCCTGACCTGCGCTGCCCTGTTGGTAGCCGCGTGTTCCAGCCAACCCAAAGCCATGTGGGGGACCAGCGGCGTCGCCGGACGCCAGGCCCTGGCGCCTGCCGAGGCTTACCCGGAGCTGTTCGAAGCCGTGCAGAGCGGCCAGGTTTTCACCGACCAGAAGCACTTCGTCGACGCCTTGCCCAAGCGTGATCCGGCCATGATCCGCGCCGATTACATCACCCAGCGCGACCGCCCCGGCTTTGACCTGAAGGCCTTCGTCGCCGCCAATTTCATCGGCTCCGGCGAAGCCGAAACTCCTGCACCGCAAGCGGGTGCGCCGATCAAGGAACACATCGACAAACTCTGGCCGGTACTCAGCCGCAGTTATCCCTCAGTGCCGCAATACAGCAGCATGCTGCCCTTGCCCAATCCCTATGTGGTGCCGGGCGGGCGTTTCCGGGAAATGTACTACTGGGACTCGTACTTCACCATGCTGGGCCTGGAGCAGAGCGGCGACAAGGTCCAGGTGCGGCAAATGGTCGACAACTTCGCCTACATGATCGACACCTACGGGCACATCCCCAACGGCAACCGCACCTATTACCTGAGCCGCTCGCAGCCGCCGTTCTTCGCCTACATGGTGGACCTGGAAGCGCGCATCGAGGGCGACCAGGCCTACGGCCGCTACCTGCCCGAGTTGCAGAAGGAGTACGCGTACTGGATGGACGGGGTCAACACCCTCAAGCCCGGCGACGCGGTCAAGCACGTGGTGCGCTTGCCTGACGGCAGTGTCTTGAACCGCTATTGGGACGCCAGCGCCACGCCGCGCGAAGAGTCCTGGCTGCAGGACGTCAACACCGCCAAGCAGGCGCCGAACCGGCCCAAAGAGGAAGTCTGGCGTGACCTGCGCGCTGGTGGCGAAAGCGGCTGGGACTTCAGTTCGCGCTGGATGGGCGACCCGCACAATCTGGCCAGCATCCGCACCACGGCCATCGCGCCAGTGGACCTCAACAGCCTGATGTTCCACCTGGAAAAAACCATCGCCAAGGCCTGCCAGACCACCGGCCATGCGCAATGCAGCCAGAGTTACGGGCAGCGCGCGGATCAGCGCCAACTGGCGATCGAAACCCACCTGTGGGATGCCGCCGACGGTCACTACGTCGATTACGACTGGCGCCTGAACCAGCAGCGTCCGGCGTTGACTGCAGCGGCGTTGTTCCCGCTGTACACCGGGGAAGCCTCCGCCGCTCATGCCACGGCCACGGCCCAGGCGGTGCGCACCGGCCTGCTGGAACCGGGCGGCCTGGCCACCACCCAGGTGGAAAACGGCCAGCAATGGGACCAACCCAACGGTTGGGCACCGCTGCAATGGGTCGCGGTACAGGGCTTGAGCCGTTACGGCGAGAACGGCCTGGCGGCGCAGATCGGCACGCGCTTCTTGACTCAGGTCGAAACCTTGTACAACCAGCAGTCCAAGCTGGTGGAAAAATATGACCTGTCCGGCAAGGGGCAGGGCGGTGGCGGCGGTGAGTACGAGCTGCAGGATGGCTTTGGCTGGACCAATGCCGTGACCCTGAAGCTGATGCAGAAGTATTCGGCGGACTATACCGCCGGGAAGTAGAGCGATCCGCAGACCCTGTAGGGCCGAGCTCGCTCGGGTACCGCTAACTGCCTGTCGCAGCGCGGTGTCGGGTTCCCGAGCCAGCTCGGTCCTGCAAGGATGGGTTCATTGGCCTGCCGCTTCGCTGGCTCGCCCGACCGATACCGTCTGAAACCGTCCGATATCAAACGGCTCGATAGGCGTGCCGGTCGCCCCCGTGGCGATCAGTTCGGCCATCACATCCCCCACCCCCGGCCCCAGCTGAAAGCCGTGTCCGCTGAAGCCGAACGCATAGAACAAGCCCTCCACTTGACTGCTGCGGCCCATGATCGGGCGGTCATCTTCCACATAACCTTCCACACCGCTCCAGGTGCGGATCACATGGGCCCGCGCCAGCGCCGGGGCCAGGCGGCGCAGGCGCTCCATCTGCAAGGGCAGTGCCTGGGGCGCGGCGGCCGAGCGCAGGCTGTCCAAGTCCGGCAGGGTGCGGTAGCAGCCACCGAAGATCACGTTGCCCCGGGGAATCTGGCGGAAATAGATCACCTCGTCGTTGACTTTCGACGACACCCCCACCACTTCCTTGAACACGTAGGGCAACGGCTCGGTCACGGCCATCTGCGGGCCACGGGTGAGCATCGGCACCGGCTCGCCGAACTGGCTGGAGAGCTTGCCGCCCCAGGCCCCGGCGGTGACCAATACCTGGGGAGCGGTGAACACTTCGCCGGCGGTGCTGTGCACTTCGAACCCGCTGCCGACCTTGTCGATGCGGGTGATTTCCACGTTCTCGCGCAGGTCCACGCCGTTGCGCCGGGCGGCGCGGGCAAAGGCCGGTGCGGCCAGGCGGGGATTGGCGTGGCCATCGAATGGCGCGTGAGAGGCCGCCAGCACCTCGGGCCCCAGCCACGGATAACGCCGGCGCATGCCCGTGCCTTGATAGATGCGCAAACCCAGCTCGCGCGCCTCGGGCGCGTTGGCATAGTCCTGTAATCCTTGCAGCTCCTCGGGGCGATAGCACACACGGATGTGCCCGGTGGGCAAAAATTCCAGGTCATCGCCGATCAGTTCCGGCAAGCGACCCCACAAGGCCCGCGAGCGGTTGGCCAAGGCCAGTTGCGGCAGGTAGCGGCCCTGGCGGCGTACGTTGCCGAAGTTGGTGCCGCTGGCGTGCTGGCCCACCAGGCCGCGCTCGAGCAGCAGCACTCGCTGGCCGCGCTGGTTGAGAAAGAACGCACTGGCGGTGCCCATGATGCCGCCGCCGATGATGATAATGTCCGGGCTCATGACAGTGCCTCGTCGGGAAGGGCGCGCAAGGCAATGGTCAGCGGGCGTACCGGCGCCTGGCCGCGCAGGCGGCCGACCTCCTGCACGGCGATGCCGGCCTCGCTGGCGATGATCTGGGCGCCGGCCTGGGCGCAATAACGTCCCTGGCAGCGGCCCATGCCCACGCGGCTGAAGGCTTTGGCGCGATTGGCTTCGCAGGCGCTTTTGACCCGCACCACCTCGCGCAACTCGCCGGCGGTGATGGCTTCGCAGCGACAGATGATGGTGCTGTCGTCCAGCTGGGCGGCGTGTTCGGCCGGCCAGGGAAAGGCCTGGGCCAGACCCAGGCGAAAGCGTTCAAGGGTGGCCAGGGCCGTGCGCTGCTGCTCGGCAAAATCGCCGCTCAGGGGTTGTCCCACATCATGCAGCACCGTCGCCGCCACCAGTCGCCCGGCCGCTTCGGCGGCATCGGCGCCACGGGTACGGGCGCTGTCTCCAGCGGCATAGACGCCCCGGCTGGAGGTACGGCCATCGGCGTCCAGTTGCAGCACGAACTGGCCGCTGGCGGATTCGAATTCGAAGGCGCAGCGGGCCAGGTCCGCCAGCTGGGTTTCCGGACGCAGGTGATACCCCAGGGCCACGGCGTCGCATTCCAGCCGCCGGGTCTGGCCACTGCTGTCGGAAAAGGACACGCCCTGTACACCGTCAGTCGCGTTGCCATGGATTTCCAGCGGGCGTACACCGGTGTGCACCGCGACCTTCGCTCGACGCAGTGCGTTCATCAGCCCCAGCCCGTTGAACAGCACACCCGGCCGGGCGAGCATTTTCGGCAGCGCGGCGAAGCGCTGGCTCAGGGTCGAGGTGTCGAGCACCGCCGCCACCTGCGCCCCGGCTTTGACATACTGCGCGGCCACCAGATAAAGCAGCGGGCCGGTGCCCATGAACACCACGCGCCGGCCGATGGCCACCGACTGGGCCTTGAGGGCGATTTGCGCGCCGCCCAAGGAGTAGGTCCCGGCCCACTGCCAGCCCTCGACCGGCAACAGCCGGTCGGTCGCGCCGGTGCACAGGATCAGGCGATCGAACGGCACTTCGCGCTGCTCGCCGTGGCGCTGGGTGAACAAGACGTGCTGATCCATGCCCCAGACCAGGGTGTCCGGGCGGTAGTCCAGCTGCCCGCGCAAGCGGTCGAAGGTCTGATGCAAGGCCTGGGCCTTGGCCGCTTCGGTGCCGTACAGCGTGGCGTAAGAGCGCCTGAAACCTACCGGTTGGCGCCGGTAGATCTGCCCGCCGTCACGGCTGTTTTCATCCAGCAGGATAGGCCTGTGCCCCTGAGCCACCAGCACCTCGGCGCAGCGGGTGCCCGCAGGGCCGGCGCCGACAATGACAATGCGCGGTGTGTTCGAGTCTCGCGTCACAGGTTCCATGGCGCCTCCGGAGGACGGGTCAGCACATTCAGGCCTTCGCTGACCGGCGTACCACAGGCGCGCAGGCGTTCGCCGTCGGCGGTCCATACCCAGCAATCCTGGCAGGCGCCCATCAGGCAGAAACCGGCCCGGCTGCTGTCGTCGAACTCCGACTGGCGCAGGCTGCGGGTGTTTGTCAGCAAGGCAACCATCAAGGTGTCACCGTCGAGTGCATCAATGGCCTGGCCATCGACCTTGAGGCGCACAGGCGCACGCTCAGTCTCGTCCAGGCGCTGGAAACGGGGGGTCATACGGCTTCTCCACAAGGCATGGCGTGGGGGATGGATTGCAGGCGGATCAGGTCTTCGGCGCGGTGGTGGCAGAGGATTTCATTGCCCTGGGCCAGGCGCTTGAGCGACGGCGCCGTGGCATCGCAGACCCCGGCGATGCGCACCGGGCAGCGGCTCAGGAAAGTGCACAGCTCCGGGTGGCGGTCGAGGTTGGCGATGGGCGCAAGGGCCGAGCCCGCGGGCGGTTGTTCTTCCAGCCAATGACGGCGCAGCTGCGGTACGGAGCGGGTCAGCAGGTCGGTGTAGGGGTGCAGCGGCTGCTGGCTGAGGGTCTGACGGTTGCCGGTCTCCACCTGATGCCCGGCGTACAGCACCACCACTTCATCGCACAGCGCCTTGACTGTGGAAATATCGTGGCTGATGAACAGGTATGACAGTCCCAGTTCCCGACGCAATTGCTTGAGCAACTCAATGATGGCGGCCCCGACCACGGTGTCCAGGGCCGAGGTCACCTCGTCGCAGAGCACCACGGCCGGGTCGGCGGCCAGCGCGCGGGCGAGGTTGACCCGTTGCTTCTGCCCACCCGAGAGCTCGCTGGGGTAACGCTGGGCCAAGGCCTGGGGCAATTGCACCAGGTCCAGCAGTTGCGCGAGCCGTTGCTGCTGCTGCGCGCGGTTCATGCCGTGGTAGATCTTCAATGGCCGGCAGAGTATCTGCGCCACGCTGTGGGCCGGGTTCAGCGCCGTGTCGGCGTTTTGGTGCACCAGCTGGATGCGCCGAAACTGTTCCGGCGTGCGGTCGGCCATGGCCCCCGGCAAGGTCGCGCCGTCGAACACCAGCTTGCCCCGTGCTGGCGACAGCAGGCCGGCGATGGCCCGGGCCAGGGTCGATTTGCCCGAGCCGGATTCGCCGATGATGCCGATGGACTGCCCGGTGTAGAGGTTGATGTTGATGTCGTCCAGCACCCGGATTGACGGCAGGCCCAGGTGGTCCGGCGCGCCGTAGCCGGCCACCAGGTTGCGCACCTGCAAGAGGGCCGGCCGAGGCGGGGTGACGAAGGGGGTCAGGTCCGGCATGTCGGGGCGTGCCGCCTGCAGCAGCTGGCGGGTGTAGCTGTCGCTGGGAGCGATCAGCAGCGCCTCGGTACTGCGGTGCTCGCGCACGGCGCCGGCCTTGAGCACGAGGATGTGGTCGGCCATCTGCGCCACCACTGCCAGGTCGTGGGAGACATACACGGCGCTGATGCCGCGTTCCTTCATCACCTGCTTGAAGGTGCGCAGTACTTCGATCTGGGTGGTGACGTCGAGGGCCGTGGTGGGCTCGTCGAGGATCACCAGCTGCGGGTCGGTGATCAGCGCCATGGCCGCCATCACCCGCTGCAATTGCCCGCCGGAGACCTGATGGGGGTAACGCCGACCGATGCGCTCGGGGTCGGGCAGGGCCAGGGCGACGAACAGTTCCACGGCACGTTGCTGCGCTTCGCGGCGACTGAGCAGGCCATGTATCAGGGCCGGCTCGATCACTTGGTCCATCAGGCGCTTGGACGGGTTGAACGCCGCCGCCGCGCTTTGGGCGATGTAGGCAACATGGCGCCCGCGAAAGCGGTGCAACTGCTGGGCGCTCAGGCCCAGCACCTGCGTCTGCCCCACACGCACTGAACCACCGCTCAGGCGACAGCCTTCCCGGGCATAGCCCAGCAAGGAAAGGGCAATGGTGGTCTTGCCCGAGCCGGACTCACCGATCAGCGCCAGGACTTCGCCTTGGCCGAGGCTGAAATCCACGCCCTTGACGATTTCGTTTTCGCCGCCGTCGGCCGCCTTGGCGACCACCCGCAGGCCTTTGACTTCAACCAGTGCGTTCATTCAGAAACCTGCGCGTCTACGGGCGGAAAAGCTGTCGATCAGCACGTTCACACCGATGGTCAGGGTGCCGATGGCCACGGCCGGGACGATGATCGCCAGCGAGCCCTGGCTCAAGGCCGAGATGTTCTCGCGTACCAGCGAACCGAGGTCGGCGGCGGGCAATTGCACGCCCAGGCCCAGGAAGCTCATGCCACTGAGCAGCAGCACGCAAAACACGAAACGCATGCCGAAGTCGGTCAGCAACGGCCCGACCATGTTCGGCAGCATCTCCACCGTGGCGATGTACCAGCGACCTTCGCCACGGCTGCGCGCCACTTGCACGTATTCCATCTGCGCGATGTTCAGCGCCAGGCTGCGGGCGATACGGTAGCAGCCGGGGGTGTAGGCGATGACTGCCATGGTGATCAGCAGCGGTACCGAAGAGCCGAACACCGAGACCATCACCAGCGCCAGCATCTTGCTGGGCATGGAGATCAGCGCGTCGATCACCCGGCTCAGGGCTTCCTCGATCCAGCGGTTGGACAACACCGCCAGCAAGGCCAGGGCGATGCCGAACAGGCAGGAGAACACCGTCGAGGCCAGCGCCAGGCCCACCGAGTAGCGCGCGCCGTCGAGGATGCGGCTGAGCATGTCGCGGCCCAGGTAGTCGGTACCCAGCCAGAATTTGGCGCTGGGTGGGGCGAAGATGTCCGGGGAAATCATGGCGCTGGGGTCGTAGGGCGAAATCCAGCTGCCGAATATCGCGATGAACAACCAGAACAGCACCAGAGTACCGCCGATCAGTGCGCTCCACATGCGTCGCGGGCGCTTTTTCAGGGCCGGCGGCGGCACTGCTTCGAGGCTCGCTTCAGGTGCCTGCACGGCACTGGGGTGCAGCGTCGCAGGCGGTTCGGGACGTTGCTGAGTAGCCAGTAATTTGCTCATTGGGTTCTCAGTTTCGGATTGGACAGAACGCCGCAGACGTCGGCGATGATCAGCAGGATCAGGTAGGCGGTGCAGAACAGCATCGAGCACGCCTGGATCAGCGGCATGTCGCGGTTGGCCACGCCGTCCACCATCAACTGGGCCAGGCCGGGGTAGTTGAAGATGGTTTCGACGATCACCGCGCCGCCTACCAGGTAGGAGACGCTGACGGCGATGGCGTTGGCGATGGGGCCGACGGTGTTGGGCAGTGCGTGGGTCAGCACTAGCCGCACCGGGCGCACGCCCTTGAGGCGGGCCATTTCGATGTAGGGCTTGCCCAGCTGGTCCACCAGCGCGGCGCGGGTCATGCGCGCCATCTGCGCGGTGATCACGCAGCACAGGGTGGCCACCGGCAAGGTGTAGGCGCGGATGAACTGCCAGGGCGTGGAGACGTCATGGGCGAAGATCAGCGCCGGCACCCATTTGAGTTTGACCGCAAAGATCAGCACGGCCAGGGTGGCGATGAGAAACTCGGGGATCGCCACAGTCGTCATGGTCACTACATTGAGGCCCCGGTCCAGGGCGCTGCCCCGGTACATGGCCGAGACGATGCCGATGATCAAGGCCAGGGGAACGGAGATGGCTGCGGTGACCGCGCCCAGCGTCATGGAGCTGGCCAGCCGGCCACTGATCAGTTGGGTGATGGGGGTCTGGCTGGACAGGGACAGGCCCATGTCGCCATGGAGCAAGCCGCTCAGCCAGCTCAGGTAGCGCACCAGGGCTGGGCGATTCAGGCCCATCTGCTCACGCAGGGCGGTCAGTTGCTCGGGGGTGGCGAACTGGCCGAGCGATTGCTGCGCGGCGTCACCAGGGAGCAGGGCGGTGACGAAAAACACCATCAGCGACACGATCAGCAGCGTCAGCGCGATGCCGCCGATGCGCTGGGCGATAAAGGATAGAGTCCTGGCGTTCATGCGTGGTCCTCTAGTTGATGTGTGGTCAGGCAGGCGGCCTCATCGCGGGCAACCGCTACGGCGGCCGTAGCGGTTGCCCGCGATGGCGTCCTCAAGCGTCGAGCCACACATATTCGGCAAACGAATACCCCATGAAGCCGCCAATAGGGATCGACTCATAGCCCATCAACTTGCTCGAGTACCCATCAATGGTGCTGACGAACATCGGCAGGCTGATGCCGCTGTGGTCGTGGATCAAGGTCTGCATGTCGGCGTACATCTGCTTGCGCTTGGCCTCGTCCCGCTCGGCTCGCGATTGCACCAGCAGCTGGTCGAACTGATCGTTCTTCCAGCCCGATTCGTTCCACGCCGCATCCGACTTGAAGAACTGCGACAGCAGGATGTTGGCCGTAGGCCGGGCGTTGACGCTGCCAAAACCCAGCGGGTCTTTCATCCAGTGGGTGTCCCAGTAGCCGTCCGCCGAGACCCGGTTGACGTTCAGATTCAGGCCGGCCAGCTTGGCAGCCTGTTGCACCACCACGGCCATCTCGTTGGCGCCGTCGGGCGACGAGGAGGTGACGATGGGCAGGCGGGCTCCGGCAAGTCCGGCCTTGGCCAGCAGGAACTTGGCCTTTTCCGGGTCGTAGGCTCGTTGCGGCAGGCCCTCGAAGTAGTAGGGGCTACCGGGCATGATCGGTTGGTCGTTGCCGATCACGCCGTAGCCGAGAAACACCGACTTGAGGATCTGTTCGCGGTCGAACAGCAGCTTCATGGCCTCGACCACATTGGGGTCGTTGAATGGCGCCTGGGGCAACCGCATGATCAGGTTGGTGTAGGTGCCGGTGTTGGTCGACTGGATTTTCGCCACGCTGCTGGCCTCGACCTGCTTGGCCGAGCGCGGGTTGACCGAGTTGATCAGCTGCACGTCGCCGGCCAGCAGTGCGTTGACCCGCGACGGCTCGTCGCCGATGCCGATCAGCTCGATCTCGTCCAGGTACGGCTTGCCGGGCTTGAAGTAGTGGTCATTGCGCACGGCCAGAGTGCGCACGCCGGGTTTGAACTCGGCGCACTTGAACGGGCCGGTGCCGTTGGCGGTGTCGAACGCCTTGGTGCCGTCGGGAATGATCAGGAAATGCGAGATCGCCAGTACCGCCGGCAACTCGGTGTTGGGTGAGGTCAGGCTGATCTGCACTTCGTTCGGCGCGGTGGCCTTGACCTCGGCGAACTGGTCGGCCAGCGGCTTGACCTTGGAGCCGGTGATCGGGTCCTTGTGGCGCAGCAGCGAATAGACCACGTCGGCGGAGGTGAACGGCTTGCCGTCGTGGAAGGTCACGTCCTTGCGCAGTTTTACCGTCCACACCTGGGCGTCGTTAGTGTCGAAGGACAGCGCCAGGGCCATCTGCGGGATCAGCTTGGTGTCGAACGCAGTGAGGCCGTTGTAGAAAATATTGTGGCGAGCGTAGTCGGTGGAATGGGCGCCACGGGCCGGGTCGAGGGTGTCGGCGGTGGAGGTGGAGGTGGACGCCACCCGGATCTTGCCACCGCGCTTGGGCGTTGCGGCCGCGGGCGCATCGGCGGCGAACACCGAGCCTGCGCTGCCCAGCAGGCTGCCGACACCCGAGGCCATCAGGCCGGCGCCGCCCAAAAGGCGCATCGCATCACGGCGGGACATACCCCGGTTGAGCGCCTCGAAGACCCCTGCACTCTGTTCGGCACCGATCAATGAACTGTCTTTGCTATCGCTCATTTCCACACTCTCGAAGTAGGTTGAACCGCTTGCCGAAGGGTTATTTTTTTTGCCGGGCCTGGTGTTGCAACTCAGGCCCGGCGGTCCTGCCACTTGTACCAGGCGCCCACCACGGGCAAGAACCAAGGCTTGCCGAAGTGCCCGGGAATCGCCGGCCAATCCAGCGCGCGCCAGGGATTGGCCTCTGCCTTGCCGGCCATCACATCGGCCATGACGCGACCCATGTGCACGGCCATCTGTACGCCATGGCCGCTGTAGCCCATGGCGTAGAACACCCCGTCCTGCTCCCCCGCACGGGGCAGGCGGTCGGCGGTCATGTCGACGATGCCGCCCCAGCAGTAATCGATCTTCGCGCCGCGCAAGGTCGGGAACATACTGTGCAGGGACGCGCGCAGCACCTCGCCGCTCTTGGCGTCCGAGCGCGGGTTGGACATGGCAAAACGCGCCCGGCCGCCGAACACCAGGCGATTGTCCACCGTGGTGCGGAAGTAGTTGCCGACGATGCGACTGGTCACGTAGGTGCGGCGGTTTGGCAACAGCGCATCGAGCACGTGGGTCTCCAGCGGCTCGGTGGCAATGATGAAGCTACCCACCGGCGCGATGCGTCGACGGAACCACGGAAACGGCCCTTTCATCGAACCGCCCGAGGCCAGCAGCACCTGCCGCGCTTCGATCACGCCACGGGCGCAGGTGATCAGGTAGTTGCCGCTGGGCAGGCGAGTGATGGCGGTCACTGCCGCCTGCTCGTAGACCTGGGCGCCGGCGCGCACCGCCGCTTGGCCCAGGCCCACGCCAAACTTGCCCATGTGCATCTGGGCGCCCTGTTGCGAGAGCATGCCGCCGAAAAAACCCTCGGCGCCGATTTCGCCGCCGATGTCCTTGGCGTCGATCAGGCGCACGTCGGGGTCCACGTCCCGGGCAATCAGTTCGCAGGAGCGCGCCAGGCCTTCATAGTGCATGGCCTTGGCGGCCAGCTTCAGCTTGCCGGTCTGGCGAAAATCGCAATCGATGGCCTGCTCGCTGATCACGGTCTGCACGGTCTGCACCGCCTGGGCGTAGGCCTGATAGAAACCCCGCGCCGCCTCGCGACCCTGGGTCTTCACCAGCCCGGCGTAGTCGTGGGCCACCCCGGTGTTGCAGTGCCCACCGTTGCGCCCGGACGCTTCGCCGACAATCCGGCCGGCTTCGAGCACCACCACCTCGGCGTTGCGTTGGGCCAGGCTCAAGGCCGCCGACAACCCGGTGAACCCGGCGCCGACCACCACCACATCCACCAACCCCTGGACCGGGCCTTGCGCGGCGCCGGTAAAGGGCGGAGCGGTGTCCAGCCAGAAGGATTCGGATGCCATGGCGTGTTCCTCGAAGGGCTGCGGGACTTAGAGACCGACCACTGCGGCGAGGCCGCCGATGTCTTTGATTTCGGTGTTCTTGTAATGCGGCGTGCTCGGCTCGTGACCGCGGTTGACGAACACCTTGTGGGTGATGTTCATGTAGTCGGCCGGGATCAGGTCGTAGCGAAAGCTGGAGGACACATGCAGCACGTCTTCCGGGCCGCAGCCGAGGTTGTCGAGCATGTATTCGAAAGCCGCCAGGCGCGGTTTGTAGGCCTGACCCTGTTCGGCGGTGAAGACTTTGTGGAACGGCACGCCCAGCTTGTCGACGTTGGACATGATCTGGCTGTCGGAGGCGTTGGAGTAGATCACCAGCGGGATCTTGTCGGCGATCTTGGCCAGGCCGGCGGTCACGTCGGCATGGGGCCCCCAGGTCGGCACAGCGTCGTAATAGACCTGGCCTTCGGCATCGTTGTAGGCAATGCCCCAGCGCTTGCAGGTGCGTTCCAGCGCCGACTTGATGACCTGGTCATAAGGCTGCCAGGCACCCAGCACTTCGTCGAAGCGGTAGCCGTTGAAGTCCTTGACGAACTGATCCATCAACTCGGCCGGCACACGATCGGCAAACATCTTGCGGGCGATCGGGCCCATCTGAAAATTGGTCAGCGTGCCGTAGCAGTCGAAGGTGATGTATTTGGGACGCACGATGGTCATAGCGGTTTCCTGTTCCATAGTCACTGTCAAAGAGGTGATGCAGGCACTCAAGGGCTTGAGATGATTACACCACCGGTGCCTTGGCAGATGGCGTTTAAAGGGCGGGTTGGGAAACATAAAGCGCTGTTTTGAGGGGGGGCGGCGGCATTGTTTGCGGTGGGGGAGGACAGGGTCCTTTTTGTGGGTTCGATGTGGCCGCCATGCGCATGACGGCCAGAATGCGGAACCCCGCCATGCGCCTTTACTGCGAAAAATCTACCCTCCCACCAACTCCGGAAACGCCGCACACTCGCGGGCAAACAATCCCTTGATCAACGTCCGCCCGGCATTTTCTGCCGGCGCCTCCAGTAACCTTGCCTGCAGCGCCTCGAACATCCGATGCTTGAGAAAAAACCGCCAGTTCACCGGCACGCTGGCCAGGCATTCGGTCAACGCAGCGTAGCGCTCCCGCGTCCAGACCAACTCAAAGGCGGTGCGGTAAGGCCCATAGTTGAAGTGCCCGGACGCCAACGCACGGGGCACCTCGCGCAGGGTCGCGGTGGCGGGCACATCCACTTGCCCGTCGACGATGGCCACGCCGTAATCTTCCCGGGCCTGGGGCAGTGAAACATAGCCGCAGCGCACGTCGCGCAGCACCCGCTCCGGGGCACGCTCGAACGGGTCGCCGTAGCCCCCGGCACCTGCCCCCACCAGACGAATCACATCCCCGGGTGCGCAGTTCACCAGATCGGTGTTGCCCAGCACTTCGGCCTTGTCCGTGTCCGGGTTGCGGGTGAACAGCGCATTGGCCCCGGCGTTGCCGCCCAGCACGCCCCAAGAGGCGAAGCGGCTGCGGTCACGGTTGCGCGCGGTCACCAGGGAGCCCGGCGAGAACACTTGGAACTCCATCACCAGCCCCAGGCCACCGCGGTATTTACCGGCGCCGCCCGAACCCGGCGCCAGGCAGTAGCGGCGGATCAGGATCGGCACTTCGGCTTCGTTGATTTCTACCGGGGTGTTGCGCAGGAAGGCATTGTTGGCCCCCGATGCATCAGTGCCGTCGCTGTCGGCCATGCCGCCGGCGCCACCGCCCACCGGGCCGATGGAGGCCATGATCTGGCGGCCGTCACGGCCCAGGGTCTTGACGTTCATGATCGCCAGGCCGCCGGCCGAGCAGGCTGGCAGACGGTCGGGCAGGGCCTGGGAAAAGGCGCCGAAGGTGAGCATGTGGGTCAGCTTGCAGGTCAGGCTGCGCATGCCCACGGCGGCCGGTGCCTGGGCATTGACCACGCTGCCCGGCGGCAGGATGCAGCGCACCATGCGGTACACCCCGGCGTTGAGCAGAATGTCGGGGGACAGGGTGTACAGCACGTAATTGAGCCCCACCAGCATCAGCGCATGGCGCTCGTGGCCGCCGGTGGGAATGTTCAAGGACGACGCCAGTTGCGGGTCGCTGCCGGTGTAGTCGAGCACCAGCGAATCACCCTGGATGCACAGGTTCAGCGCCACCCTCAGGGGCTTGCCGTTGACGCTGTCTTCATCGGCGTATTCGGCAAAGAAATACTCGCCGTCGGGCATGGCCCGGACCAGCGTGCGTGCCTGTTGCTCAGCGTAGTCGAGCAGGGCATGCATGCCCGATTCGAAGGTGGCCAAACCGAAATGCGCGATCATCTCTCGCACCCGCCGCTCGCCGGTCATCAGCATGCCGATCTGCGCCTGGATGTCGCCACGGTTCTGCTCGGGGGCACGGACGTTGATGGCCATCAGGTGCAGCAGGCTTTCGTCGAGCGTGCCCTGGCTGACCAGCTTGCACGGCGGGAAGCGGATGCCTTCCTGATGGATCTCGGTCAGGGTGCGCGACAGCGAGGCCGGTACGGCGCCGCCCATGTCGGTGTTGTGGATGTGCCCGGCGACGAAACAGATCAGCCGGCCGTCCTCGAACAGCGGCATCCACATGACGATGTCCGGCGAGTGAGTGGCCACGTAACCGCTGTAGGGATCGTTGGTCATGCAGATGTCGCCGGGCTGATAGTCGTCGATCAGCTCCAGCACGCCTTTGTAGTCCAGCCCCGTGTACCAGGTCGCACCCAGGGTCTTGGGCGAGGCGAAGGTCTGGCCGTCCGGGGTGAGGATGGCGCAGGAGAAATCTTCAGTCTCCTTGACGAAGGTCGAATGGGCAGTGCGCACCAGGGTGTAGGCCATGCTTTCGGCGGCGGCGCTGCAATAATTGGCGAAGATCTGCAAGGTGGTCTTGTCGATGGCCATGGCTCAGGCCTCCTGGGGCAAGTGGCTGAGGATAAGGGTGCCGTATTCGTCCACGCGGCCGCTGAAGCCGGGGAGCACGCAGGTGGTGGTGTCGTCCTGGGCAATCACCGCCGGGCCTTGGAAGCGATGGCCGGCCAGCAGGTCCTGACGGCGGTACAGCGGTGCGTCGTGCCAGGCGGCGTCGAGCCAGACGCGGATGTGCCGGGTGATTGCCGGTTCACCTTCGCCCACGGCGATGGTTTGCAGGCGCGGCTTGGGGGTGTCGGCACTGATCACCAGGCGCAGGGACACCACTTGCACGGCGGCGGCGGGGTCGCTGTGGCCGTAGAGGCGCGTGTGTTCCTGATGGAAGGCGGCGGCAAAGGCCACCAGGTCGCCGCGCCGCAGGGCCGCGGGGTCCACCGGGGTGTCGATCTCGAACGACTGGCCCTTGTAGCGCATTTCGGCGGACACCTGCACCCGGGCGCTGTCGGCGTCGCCGGTCTCGTTGATGATCCAGCTGCGCGCCTGGCTTTCCAGCTGTTCGAGGTCGGCGCCCAGGCGGCTGAGGTTGGCCGGGCCAAGGTCATAGTAGGTGGTCTTGACGAAGTCATTGCGGGTGTCGGCGATCAAGCCACCCAGGGCGCTGAGCACGCCGGGTGTGGTCGGCACCACCACTTCATGCATGTTCAAGGCCCGGGCCAGGTGGCAGGCCAGCATGGGGCCGGCACCGCCGAAGGGCAGCAGGGCAAAGGTGCGCGGGTCGATGCCAAAACGCGAGACGATGCGGCTGACGCCGCTGTACATGCCGGAAACCGAGACATGGATGATGGCTTCGGCAGTGCGCAGTACGTCGCTGCCCAAGGCCTTGGCCAAGGGTTCGATGGCCGCGCAGGCAGCGGCCACGTCCACGGTGACCGCGTTGTAGCCCAATTCGGCCTGACCCAGCACGCCGAGGGCGGCGAAGGCATCAGTGATGGTCGGCTGGGTGCCACCGCGGCCATAGCATACCGGCCCAGGAGTGGAGCCGGCGCTCATCGGCCCGACCTTGAGCACACCGAAATCATCCACCCAGGCGATCGAGCCGCCGCCGTCACCGATGGAGGACACCGACACCGAAGGGATGTGGATCTGGTATTCACCGATGTACTCGCCGGTGGCGTATTGCGGCTGGCCATCGACGATCAGGGCGACGTCGGCGGTGGTGCCGCCGATGTCCAGGCTCATGCAGTTGCGCAGGTTGCACAGCTGCGCGATGTAAGCCGCACCGATCACCCCCGAGGCGGTGCCGGAGAGGATCATCTGCACGCACTCGGACTTGCCCGCTTCGGCACTCATGATGCCGCCATTGGACTTGGTCACCTTGAGCTCGGCCGGCACCCCGGCTTCGCGCAGCGCCTCTTGCAGGGAGCCCAGGTAATGGGCCACCTTGGGCTGCACGTAGCCGCTGATGACGGCGGTGAGGGTGCGTTCGTACTCGCGGATGATCGGCCACACATCCGCCGAACAGGAGACGAAGAAGCCCGGCATGGCGTGCTCGATCAGCGCCTTGACCTGATGCTCGTGGGCCGGGTTGCGGTAGCTGTGCAGCAGGGAAATCACCACCCCCTCGCAGCCGCTGGCGCGCAGGCCCGCGACCGCGTCGAGCACGCTGGAGGCGTCGATGGCGGTCAGTTCCTGGCCCTCGGCATCGAGACGACCGTCAACGCCGAACACCCGGTCCCTGGGCACCAGGGCCGGCGCGCGGCGCGACATCAGGTGGTACATGTCGGGCATTTTCAGGCGGGCGATGTCCAGCACGTCTTCAAAATGACGGGTGGTGATCAGGCCCAGGCGCACGCCCTTCATCTGTACCACCGCATTGACCCCCACGGTGGTGCCGTGGGTGAAGTGCACCACCTCGCGGGGGTCGATGCCGTAGCGCTCGGCCAGCCCTTGCATGCCTTGTAGTACTTCACTGCCGGGGCTGTCCGGGCGCGAGAACACCTTGAGGGTGCGCAGCGTGCCTCGTTCATCGTCCAGCACGGCGAAGTCGGTGAACGACCCGCCGATGTCCACGCCTATGCGCAGTGCCATGGTTCAACTCCTCGAATGATGTTCAGTGCTGGCCGATGTCGATCAGCACGCTCTTGAAGCGCAGATTGGCTTCATAGGCCGCGCGGCCCAGGTCCTTGCCGATGCCGGAGCGCTTGTAGCCGCCGGTGGGGATGATCCAGTCGGCGCTGCGCCCGTAACGGTTGACCCACACGGTGCCGGCTTCCAGCCGGCGCACGGCACGCAGGGCACGGCCCAGGTCGGCGGTGTGCACACCGGCGGCCAGGCCGTAGACCGGGTGGTCGGCCAGGGCCAGGCCTTCTTCCTCGTCGTCGAACACCTGCACGGTCAGCACCGGGCCGAAGATCTCTTCCAGCACGGCGGGGTTGCGGGCATCGACGTTGCCCAGCAGGGTCGGCTGATAGAAGCAGCCGCCCTCCAGCCGAGGGTCGGTGCCGCCACCGCAGAGCACCTCGGCGCCAGCCGCCTGGGCGCGCTCGACGATGCCGCCGATGCGCTGCAATTGGGTGGCGCTGATGATCGGAGCGAGGCTGGTGTGGCTGTCCCAGGTGCGACCTGGCTGCAACAGTGCGAAGGCGCGCTGGATCTCGGCCACCAGCGGCTCATAGGCCGCGCGCTGGACGATCAACCGCGAACCGCTGACGCAGACCTGGCCGGCGTTGCCGGTGATGGCGCGGGCGATGCTGCGGGCGGTGCGGATCAGGTCCGGGGCGTCGGCGAACACCAGTTGCGGGCTTTTTCCGCCCAGTTCCAGGGTCACCGGTTTGGGGCCGGTAAGGGCGCAGGCGGACATGATCGAGGCGCCGGTCGCGGTGGAGCCGGTAAAGGTCACCTTGGCCACCTTCGGATGGCGGCACAGGGCGTCGCCGGTGGTGCGTCCGTCCCCTTGCACAACGTTGAAGATGCCTGGCGGCAGGCCGGCCTGCACCGCCAGTTCAGCCATGCGCAGGCAGGAAAACGGGGTCATTTCCGACGGTTTGAGCACCACCGCATTGCCGGCTGCCAGGGCCGGGGCGATCTTCCAGCAGGCCATGTTCAGCGGGAAATTCCACGGCGCGATGGCGGCGATCACGCCGTAGGGTTCGCTGATCTGCATGCCCAGGTGATCGCTGGCGGTGCTCGCCACTTCACCACCGACCTTGTCGGCGAACTCGGCGAAAAAGCGCACGCCCTCGGCAGCGAAGGGCACGTCAAAGCTCAGGCATTCGCCAATGGGGCGGGTCGAGCCCACCGCTTCCAGGGGCGCGAGAATGGCTGTGTCGGCCTCGATCAGGTCGGCCCAGCGGCGCATGACCCGCGCGCGTTCGCGGGGTGGGCGGCTGCGCCAGTCACTGGTCTTGAAGGCGTTCCAGGCGTTCTCGACGATCTCGTCCACCAGGTCGGCGTCGGCCACCGGCAGGCCGGCGTAGACCTGGCCGTCGGAGGGGCGGGTGATGTCCAGGCGTGGGGCGCCGTCGCGGTACTGGCCGCCGATGAAGTGCGCGCAACGCACCGGCACGCTCTGGGGGTCGAACGAAGTCATGGAAGGCTCCCGGAAAAAATATCAGGCACCATGCTAGAAATATTTTTGCGGCATGTGCTGCTGAGTCCGGGCTCTGTGCAAGGCACAAAATTCGCTTTTGGCGGTGGCCTCGGTGCTATCTGCTGAAAGGGTGCAAAACGCCGGTTTGCCGCCGGATTGATCGGCTCAAGTGGCTGGCTACGGTGCTGGCGATCCCTGCCCGAGAATGCCAGAGTAGGCGTCAAATCCTCTCGGAGACGACCCAATGGCTACCCCGATTGCCGCCGAATCGCTGCTGCTGCGACCCATGACCGAAGCCGATCTGCCCGAGGCTTATGCGCTCTCGCAAAAGCTTTCCTGGCCGCACCGGCTGGAGGACTGGCAGATGATGCTGCGGCTTTCCCACGGGGTGGTTTTCGAGGAGGGCGGGCGGGTGATCGGCACCGCGTTCTGCTGCGTGCAGGGAGGTTGGAGCACCATCGGCCTGGTCATCATCGCCGATGAGTATCAAGGGCGTGGGCTGGGGCGTCAGCTGATGAATGCGGCGCTGGCCTTGAGTGGCGACGCCGTTGCAACCTTGACCGCCACCGCGGAGGGCGCGCCGCTGTACGAGAAGTTGGGGTTCGTGGCGTGCGGGCAGTTGGTGCAGCATCATGCGGTGCTCGCTGGCGACTATGAGGCGCCGGCTCACCCGTACGTTCGTGGGCTGCGCGATGATGAAATCGATGCCGCCGTGGCGCTGGCCGAAACGGCCAGTGGCTTCAAGCGTGACGCGGTGCTGGCCGAGTTACTGGCGATCAGCGAGCGGGTGCATGTCACTGAAGCCGAGGGCGAGCTGACTGGATTGGCTATTTTGCGTTCCTTCGGCCGCGGGATGATGATCGGACCGGTGATTGCCCGGGACCCTGCCCACGCCCATGACTTGATCGAAAGCCTGCTGGGGTACTGCGCCGGACGTTTTGTGCGGCTGGACGTGACCCTGGACAGTGGCTTGAGCCCGTGGCTGTCTGCGTTGGGGCTGGTCAATGTGGGTGAACCGGTGCAGATGGCCCGCGGGCGAGCGCCGGCAGGAACGGTTGGAGTCAAGCAGTTCGGGGTGGTGACGCAGGCCTTGGGGTAAACGCGTTTGCGGCTTGTGGGCGATTCCAGGGTTGCCTGCAAGAGCCTCGGCTGGCCCTGCACCCCGTGGGAGCAGGGCTTGCCAGCGATGCAGGCCACTCGGTTCGACGGTCCTTCGCGGTGATGCGCAGTCAAGGTCAACCTGTGGCATTGCCGCGCAACGTTTCATACCGCCCGCAATGCATCCTGATGCGCCAACACCAGGTCCGCCAGGCTCGCATACTCGCACCGTCCCCCCTTGCTCGGAGGCTCCGGCCGTTGCCTGGGCCGTGACTGATCGCGGCGCAAGGTGCAAATCGGAAAATCCACCAGCTCTCCCCAGGGGTCATCCATGTCGGTGCTGCGCACTGGCAACAGTTCCTCGCGGCGCAGGCCGACGGCCTCCAGCGTGTCGCGCAGGGCCGCGCGGCGGTCTTCGTGGTGGTAGGTGACCTGGGCGTCGAACGCCACCGGCAACTGCGCGGTCAGGGCCTCGCTGCTGTCGGCATCGGCGGGCAGCAGTACCACCAGTCGGTAGAACTTGCTCAGGTACTGCATGGCGCCCGGCACGTCTTCATAGAGCACCCCACGCTGGCGGTCCATCAAGGTGCCGTAGCAGGAAAAGCCCAGGGCTCGATACTGATTGATTTTCATCGGCGCTCGAGAGTCTCGTCAGTCCACTGAAGCTCAGGTAGCTGCTATCTGATCCAGCTGTTATCTGATCACAGCGGCCTGCGCCAATGATGCTGAATTGCCGGAGAAAAAAGCCGGATATGCTTTTTCAGCGCCGCTCTTCAGTAGCCCCGGATTCGATCCACCAGGCCAACCATGGCCTCGCCGCGCTGGAACCGCCGGATATTCTCCAACAACACGGTGAAGGCAGTCTGCGGCAACGTCACCGCGCCGCAATGAGGGGTCAGCCAGACCTTCGGGTGTTGCCAGAACGGATGCGCTGGCGGTGGCGGTTCCTGTTCCAGTACATCCAGCACGGCGTGGCGCAGGTGGCCGCTGTCCAGGGCGGACAGCAGGTCGGTTTCGTTGACGTGGCCACCACGGCCCAGGTTGATCAAGGCGGCGCCCTCGGGCAAGGCCGCGAAGGCTTCGCCAGCGAGGATATGCCGGGTGTCGGCGGTGAGAGGCAGCAGGCAGATCAGGATGTCGCAGCCGCCGAGGAACTCGTGCAACTGCTCGGCACCGGCAAAGCATTCGACGCCGGGGATGGTTTGCGCCGAGCGCGCCCAGCCACGCAGCGTAAAGTCGTACGGTTGCAAATGCTCCAGCACGGCGCGGCCCAGGTTGCCCAACCCCATTACGCCCACCCGGCGCTCGGTGGCCGGCCTGGATGGGGTGGTCTGCCACAAGCGACGCTGTTGTTGATGCAGGAACAACGGCATATCCCGGTGCAGTGCGAGTACGGCAAACGTGGTGTATTCGACGATGGCTCGGGGGATGCCGGGGTCGAGCATGCGCACCACCGGGATCTGTGGCGGCAAGGCGGCGAGGTCGAATTGGTCGATGCCGGCCGAAGTGGCAAACACCACTTCGAGGCTGGGCAGATAGTCCTGCAGTTGCTCTGGCGGTTGCCAGGCGAACAGGTAGCGAATGTCGGCCGGGTCACCGACGTCGGGCCACAGGCGCACTTCGATGTCCGGGGCGTGTTGCGCAAACAACGCCTGCCAGGCCAAGCCTCGCGAGGTGTCGGCCTTGTAGAGCAGGGTCATGAACGGCTTTCCTTGAGGGTCAGACAGCCTTGAGCAGGCTGCGCAACGGCACGGTGTTTTTCATCACCGGCGATTTGATCACGATGTAGCTGAAATATTTTTCGATGCCGATGTTGCGGTCCAGAATGCTTTCCATCAACTCCTGATAGTGCTGGATGCTGCTGGCCAGAAAGCGCACCAGGTAGTCATAGCCGCCGCTGATCAAGTGGCATTCGAGCACCTCGTCGATGCCGCGGATGTAGTTCTCGAACTTCACGAAGTCGGCGCGCTTGTGGTCCGACAGCGTGACCTCGGTGAACACCGTCACGGAGTTGGCAAACTTGGCCAGGTCCACGTGGGCCTCGTAGCCGCTGATGTAGCCCGCCGCTTCCAGGCGCTTGACCCGTTGCAGGCAGGGGCTGGGGGACAGGCCAACGGCTTCGGCAAGGCTGACGTTGGTCATGCGCCCGTCTTTTTGCAATTGCACCAGAATGTTGATGTCGATCCGATCCAGTTTGGCGGTGGCGTCCATCGATAAACCCTCGAGATGCTTGCGAATAGCTTGTCTCTGCAACTCCCGAGCCAGTGCCGTCATTGCGCTTGCTGGCGGGTGAACAGGCGGTATGCCCCCACGTCCACTGCGTCTTTTCAGGGCGCCGTGGACAGCGGTGCCCTTATCCTGCTCAGGCGCCGGCCTTGGCCAAGGCGATGTCGAGCATGGTCAAGGCTTCGTCGATCTGTTGGCGGGAAGTGGTCAGAGGCGCGAGGAAGCGCACCACGTTGCGGTACACGCCGCATTTGATCACCAGCAGTCCGGCTTCACGGGCATGGTCGATGACTCGCTGGGTCAGGTCGGCATCCGCCGCGCCGGTGCTGCTGACCATCTCCATGGCCAGCATGAAGCCCAGCCCACGCACCTCGCCGATGCGCGAATAGCGTGCGGCCAGGCCTTGCAGGCCTTCACGCAATTGCACGGCGAGGGCTTCGCCTTTGGCCAGCAGGTCGTCTTCCTCGAACAGGTCCATCACCGCCAGCGCCGCTGCGCACGCCACCGCATTGCCCCCGTAGGTGCCCCCCAGCCCGCCCGGGGTCGGTGCGTCCATGATGTGGGCGCGGCCGGTCACCGCCGACAGCGGCATGCCGCCGGCCAGGCTCTTGGCCACGGTGACCAGGTCGGGCTGGATGCCGGCGTGCTGGAAACCGAACATCTTGCCGGTGCGGCCAAAGCCGGCCTGGATTTCATCAAGGATCATGACGATGCCGTGCTGGGTGCACAGGGCGCGCACGGCCTGGAGGAACTCGACCGGTGCGGGCAGGAAGCCGCCGTCGCCTTGCACCGGCTCGATCAGAATGGCCGCGACGCGATCCGCCGCCACTTGGGTGGCTAGCAGTTCGTGCAGCGCCGCCAGGGCGTCGTCACTGCTGACCCCTCGATAGGCGTTGGGATAGGGGCTGTGAAAGATGTCGGCGGGGAAGGGGCCGAAGTTCTGTTTGTACGGCTGGCTCATGCCGGTGAGGGTCACGCCCAGCAGGGTGCGGCCATGAAAGCCACCACGAAAGGCAATCACCGCCGGCCGGTTGGTGTGGGCGCGGGCGATCTTGATGGCGTTTTCCACCGCTTCCGCGCCGGAAGTCAGCAGCAGGCTTTTGTAATGCTGGTCGCCGCCAATCAGGCGGTTAAGGCGAGCGGCGACGTCCAGGTAGCTTTCATAAGCGGCCACCTGGAAGCTGGCGTGGGCAATTTCACCCATCTGCCGTTGCACGGCGGCGACCACTTTCGGGTGGCTGTGGCCAGTGTTGAGCACGCCGATGCCGCCGACGAAATCCAGGTAGCGCTTGCCATCCACGTCCCACAGCTCGGTGCCCAGGGCGCGCGCCGCCACCACCGGGTGGGCAGTGGCAATGCCACGGGGTACATGTTGTTCACGGAAGGCCAGCAGGCGATCAGTGTTGCGCGTCGATTGGTTCATGTCCGTCTCCAAAAGGGGTTCAAGCCAGCCCGCCGATGTGCCAGGCCTTGATCTCGAGAAATTCGTCCAGGCCGTACTTGGAGCCTTCGCGGCCGGTGCCTGATTGCTTCATGCCGCCAAAGGGCGCGACCTCCATGGAGATCACCCCGGTGTTGAGGCCGACCATGCCGAACTCCAGCCGCTCGCCGACGCGCCAGGCGCGACGCATGTCCTGGGTGAAGTAATAGGCGCCCAGGCCATAGGGCGTGGCGTTGGCCATCTCCAGCGCCTGGGCTTCGTCGGTAAAGCGAAACAGTGGCGCCACCGGGCCGAAGGTTTCTTCGCTGGCCATGAGCATGTCCGGGGTGGCGCCGTCGATCACCGTCGGCTGTACGAACAGGCTGTCGCCGCTGGGCACGCCGCCGGTCAGCAGACGCGCGCCCTTGTCCAGCGCGTCGCGGATGTGGCGGCCGACCTTGGCCACGGCGGCCGCATTGATCAGCGGGCCGAGGGTCACGCCGGCATCGACACCGTTACCGACCTTGAGCTTGGCCACTTCTTCACCCAAGCGGGCGCTGAAGCGGTCGTAGATGCCGTCCTGGACCAGAATGCGGTTGGCGCAGACGCAGGTCTGCCCGGCGTTGCGAAATTTGCTCTGGAGAATGCCTGTGATGGCCAGCTCAAGATCGGCATCGTCGAACACGATGAACGGCGCATTGCCGCCCAGCTCCAGGCTGACGCGCTTGACCGTGGCCGCGCACTGACTCATGAGCAATTGGCCGATCTTGGTCGAGCCGGTGAACGACAGCTTGCGCACCAGCGGGTTGGCAGTCAGCTCGCCGCCAATCCCGGCCGGCAATCCGGTCAGCACGTTGAACACCCCGGCGGGGATACCTGCGCGCTCGGCCAGCACCGCCAGCGCCAAGGCCGACAGTGGTGTCAGCTCCGAGGGCTTGACCACCACCGGGCAACCGGCCGCGAGGGCCGGTGCGCATTTGCGGGTGATCATGGCGTTGGGGAAGTTCCATGGGGTGATGGCCGCGACCACGCCAATGGCTTGCTTGAGTACCAGGATCCGCCGGTCAGCTGTCGGCGAAGGGATGGTGTCGCCGTAGCTGCGGCGGCCTTCTTCGGCAAACCATTTGACGAAGCTGGCACCGTAGGCGATTTCGCCCCGGGACTCGGCCAGGGGCTTGCCTTGTTCGGCGGTCATGATCTGCGCCAGGTCTTCCTGATGCTCCAGCATCAGCCCGTGCCAGCGTTCCAGCAGTTTCGCCCGGTCGGCGGCCGGCACCTCGCGCCAGGCATGCCAGCAGTCCTGGGCGGCCGCTACCGCACGGCGAGTTTCGCTGGCGCCCAGCGCCGGCACCCTTCCGATCTCTTCGCCGGTGGCAGGGTTGACGACGGCCAGGGTCTGACGGTCATCGGCGTCGATCCACTGGCCATTGGCGTACGCCTTGTGGGCCAGCAGAGCAGGGTCGCGCAGGAGATCTTTGAGCATGGGTCCAGCCTTGAGGGTCAACGGGCATGGCCTTCATTCTAGGGAGACGGGCAGGGCGCGGGATGCCGAGATGGCTGGGGTGCTCGGCAAATGCTGCTGAAAATCGCAGGGTGGCAGCAGGCTGTGCTTCGGGGTAGCCTCTTTCCCTCTCGTGGCTACAACGGACCCACCATGGACAGCCTGCATGCCAATGCCGCCTTGTTGATCATCGATATGCAAGAAGGGATCAACCACCCGAAGCTGGGACGCCGCAACAATGTGGATGCCGAAGTACATATCCAGAGCCTGCTCGCCGGCTGGCGACAAACCGGGCGCCCCGTGGTGCATGTCCGGCACATCTCGCGCTCGCCGGAGTCGGTGTTCTGGCCAGGACAGCCGGGCTGTGAGTTCCAGCCGGCATTGCAGCCGAACCCTGACGAGCATGTGGTGGAAAAAAATGTCCCGGATGCCTTTGCTGCCAGCGGCCTGGAGTGCTGGCTCCATGCGCGCGCGATCCGGCAGTTGGTGGTGGTCGGGGTCATCACCAACAACTCGGTGGAAGCCACGGCGCGCGCGGCGGGCTGCCGTGGGTTCGAGGTGAGGGTGGTCGCGGACGCCTGTTATACCTTTGACCAGAAGGACCTGTCCGGCCGGTTGTGGGGCGCCGAGGAGGTACACGCGTTGTCGCTGAGTAATCTGGCGATGGACTATGCGCAGGTGGTCACGACAGCCGATGTCCTGGATCAGACCGCGTAATGGCCAGTGCGGCCTGACAGCCCGGATCCGCCGCCCAAGCCTTCGAGGCGTTCCATCACCACGACGTGCGCCAGCACTGGGATACCCTGCTGCACCACTCATCGCTATTGATTCCATTCAATCGTTTAGGTTCTACGCCTTATCCGCCATCTGCCGACGCATCAACAATGCGGCGAGCGCGCAACCGATCAACGCTATGCATGCAAGATAAAATGCATCGCTGTATGCCATCAGGAACGCCTCGCGACGAACCGTACGGGCCAATAATTCCAGCTGCTCTTGTTTGGCGGGTAACCAGGTCTGCAAGGTCCCTCCCAATCGCTCTTGCAGAGAGGGATCGAATGGCGATAGAGGTTCGATGATGCGGGCTGAGTGAAAACGCTCGCGACTGGCCACGATTTGCGCGAGTAACGCCGTACCCACCGCGCCACCCAGATTCCGCAGCATTGAAAATACCGCCGATGCCGACCCTGCCTCCCGCTTGTCCAGCCCAGCCACCGCAAGCACCGAAAGGGCTACCATGACAAAAGGCTGGCCAATGCCGCGAACTACTGTGGAGGGGATGATTACGTTAGCCGCGCTATCGGCATCCAACCCGCTACCTAGCCAGCATCCAGCAGCCATGATGAGAAAGCCGCTGGCGACCATTATCTTGGGACTGCTCCACTTCATCAGACGCGGCATGAACGGCGCCAATACCAGTTGCACTAGCCCGTAAGCAACTAGGCTCACCCCGATCTGCCGGGCGCTATAATGCTGGAGTTGTGACAGGTAATTGGGTACCAAAAACACTAACCCAAAGGTCCCCCCCCCAAAAATGAACATTGCCACACTCGCCACACCAAAGTTGTAGCGACCCAGTAGTCGCAGGTTGATGAATGCTCGTGCGCCATACAATTGCGAGAGAGTGAAGACCAGCAAGCCGATTCCGGCGGCCCAAGCCGTCCAAACAATGAAGGGAGAACTGAACCAATCTTTTCGGCCGCCCTCCTCAAGCACTATCTGCAAGCCACCAAGCCCTACCACCATCCCAGTAATTCCTGGCCAGTCACCGCGGCGCAATAAGGCCAGGTTCATGGGCTGGGGCTTGATCGACCAAGCGATGGCTGCCAGCAGTGCTACTCCGGGGATCAACTGCACATAGAAGATCCATCGCCAGGACCATGAATCTGTGAGCCAACCGCCAATTGAAGGACCGACCGCTTGGGCAACGCTGTTGGCCAGGCTAAATAAGGCCATCCCCATGGCCATACGGCTGGGTGGAAGTTCAGTAATAATCAGCTGAAATGAGAGGGGAATCAGGACCGCGCCGGCGGCCCCCTGGATTACTCGGATGGTAATGAGGGTTTCCAGGTTCGGCGACCATGAGCATGCCACCGAGGCAATCAAGAAGATTAACGAACCAACGCTCATCACTTTACGCAAGGAGAATATATCCACAAGCCAGGCCGTCAGTGGAATCATGATGATTTCCGCTACCAAATAAGCGGTAGAGATCCAGGAGCCCTCTTCGAAGGTGGCGCCCAGCGACCCTTCTATCTCAGGTAAAGCGGCACTTGTAACATGCACGTTCATGCCAGCCATGAAGCAGCCAAACAAACCACCTAGCACGGCGACCCAAGCTCGTGCAGAGACTTTTTCAGCGTTCATGGTGATCCTCGCAGACTCGCGTATCTACCGTAGCGACGACTGACATACCCGGCAAAATCCGTACGTTCGAGTCGCGAAGGTTCAACAAGATGCGCACGGGGAAACGTTGCACAATCTTGGTGAAATTACCGGTGGCATTGTCCGATGGCAGCAAAGCAAACACCGACCCGGACCCTGGCGAGAAGCTCGCCACCGTACCCTGCAATCGTTGGCTGCTATCGCTATCTAACGCTACTTCCACTGGCTGACCCGGTCGCATCCGGCCTAGTTGGGTTTCCTTAAAATTAGCCACCACGTAAATCTGCCTCAATGGCACCACCGCCATTAGTGGTTGCCCAGGCACGAGATATTGGCCGGCGCGAACCCTGCGCTGGCCGATCACGCCATCAATCGGAGCGCGGACCAGCGTGTCGCCTTGGTCTTGGTCGGCGAGTGTCAATCGTGCTTCGGCAGCCCTCAGCTCCGCACTGGCTCCGGCTAGCTGGGCAGTTGTTACCTGCACCTGAGCATTGGATATCTGCAGCAAGCTTTGCTGTTCAGCTAGTGAAGCACGTGCGGCCTGTACCTTAGCACCCGCTTGCAGTGAGCTGGCCTGGGCAGTTTCCAGGCGCTGGGTTGTGGCCGCGTGATCGTCGGCTAACCCTTGGTATCGTTGCAGATCTAGGTTACTGCGACTCCGCTCAGCTTGAGCGGCCGCAAGGCCAGCTCTAGCGCCAATGATCGAGATACGCTGCCGCTCAACTTGGCTGGTTGCCACTATTAATCTGGCACGATGGGTCGCTACGGCCGCTTCGGCCTTGTCACGCTCGGCTCGGGACTGGTCGCGGCGAGCCAAATAGTCGCGGTCTTGTAAGCGGATCAGCACCTGCCCCGCCTTGACAGCTTCGTCGTCGCTCACGAGAACCTGTGCGACATAGCCTGGAATCCGCGCGCTAACGCCAACCCAATCGGCTCGTACATAGGCATCGTCGGTGCTTTCCATGAAGCGCCCGGTCACGTACCAATAGCTGCCGTAGGCAAGCAGCCCGATCACCGCAGCGCTCGCCGCAGCCAGCATGCCCCAGCGTTGCCGGGCCTTGTTCTTCAGTGCCAGCAACTCTTCCACTCGGGATGGTTCGTCTACAGCGATGTTCATGGTGATTTCCTTGTCGCGGTATCCGCAGTCTGGGTTTCCCAACCACCGCCGAGGGCCCTGAACACAGCGGTTTCACTGTAGGCCTGGCGTTGACGCGCCTCGATCTGACGGGCTTGGACGGTGATGAGGTCACGCTCGGCATCCAAACGCTGTAACCCGTCGAGGGCGCCAGCCTGGTAGTTTTTTTCGGCGAGCTCATAGGCCTTGGTGCTTTCCTTTAGGGCCTCATCTAAGTTTTGGCGGCGTTGCCGCTCTCCGCCCAACGCAGCGAGGGCTTGGCGCGTGTCCTTCATGGCCGCCAAAACCGAGCCGCGCCAAGCGGCCAGCTCGCCACGACTATCGGCTTGGGCCTTGGAAATCCGCGCACGGTTGGCAGACATGTTGGGAAACTGCCAACTGATTAATGGACCTAGGCCAAACATCACGGCGTGACTTTCGCCCAAATGACCTAGGGTGTTGCTGGAAGAGGATAATGAAACACCCAGAATTACTTTCGGGTACAGGTCGGCATGCACGACCTTGACTGCCCATTCCGACGCTTGGAGTTCACGCTCGGCCTGACGGATATCCGGTCGTCGATGCAGCAATTGCCAAGCGTCGCCGCTGGGCAAATCCGCAGCTAATTGAGGGATAGTCCGGCACTGAATATTCCCAGCCGAAGCGTCCGGCCCCTCACCAATGAGCAAAGCCAATTCGTAACGCGCCATGTGTTGCCTGGCCTCCAACCAAGGCAGCTCGGACTGAGTTTGGAATGCCAGACTGCGAAGGCGCGAAACATCCAGCTCGGTAACCACTCCGCCCTCGCGCTGGCGCTCACTTAGAGCAAGACTTTCGTTCAGAAGCCTTAGCGACTGGCGACTGACATCGAGTCGCGCGCCGTAGCTACAAAGATCTATATAAGCTCGGGTAGTTTGGACGGCAACATTTAGACGCGCTTGGTCACGCGCGGCCTCGACTGCCGAGGCGCTGGCCTCGGCCTGAGCAATCGCGGCATGCACTTGCCCCCCTATATCCAGTTGATAGTCCAGTCCAAGACTTGGCCCCCACTCCAACTGAGAGGGTGTATGGCGGTCAGTCGCCTTGCCAAGGGTCTGATCATCGTCAGTCTTGCCATACAGCGCAGACAGCTCCACTTGCGTTTGTGGCCGAAGGTCAGCGCGCTGCTCGCTAATACCGGCAATCAACGCCTGCACATGAGCATCGGCCTTGGCTAAGTCCTGATTATTATGCAGCGCATGATCTACCAGCCGGTCCAGCACCGGGTCACGGTAAAGCACCCACCAGTGAGTAGGCACAGGCGCAGTACTCACCCCACCGGGCAGGGTACCGAAGGGATCTCCTATCACGCTGGGTAGGCTATCGGACGGCGGTAACAAACCTTGGCAGCCATAGAGCAACGCCATGGCAAACCCGGCCGGTATTCGGAGAAACAACGAAGGTGCACGCATCGGGGGAAATTCAGCTGAGGGATGGTGCTGAACAGGCTAACGCGCGAGACATCCACGATTCGCGCGCGCGTCGGACAACCTGACCTTCAAGAAGGACAGGTTGCAAAAAAACAATGGCTAAGCACCCATAGGACGCGCTGAATCCGGTGCCGTCGCATTGAGTTGATAATATCGGGGTGTATAACCGAGGGTGCGTTTGAACGTCGCTGCGAAGGCGCTAGGACTTTGGTATCCATGCTCTAGCGCCACCTCCCAAATTGCCGCACCTCGGGCCAGACATTGCTGGCTCAGAATCATTCGCGCGCGTGTTCGCCACTCGGTGAAGGACATTCCTATCTCACGCTGGAAGAGCCGCGCAAAGGTTCTTGGGCTCATGTGCAACTGCAACCCACATTTTTCAAGAGTCAGTTCCACACCCGGTGCTTCGATCTGTTGCTCGCAGAAAGCACGCAAACGCGAATCGGCTGGTAAGGGAATCAGTGCATCGACCTGCCGAGCTGCTCCCAGCTCGATATTGATTAAGGCAACCAAAAGATGTTCCCGCTCGGCATCCTGTTCATGAGTGGTCTGAGTAACCGCCACGATCAACTCACGCAGCAATGTCCCTATCTCAATGACTTGGCATCGGTCAGGCAAAGCCAATTGCGAGCCCGGTGGAGCTAATAAGGTACGCATGTTGACGCTACCGTTCATGTGTATCTCATGTGCGACATAGGCCGGTACCCAAAGCGCATGACCCGTGGGAATTACCCAGTCACCCAGTTCGGTGCGGACCTGCATCACCCCACAGGTCGCGTGGACCAGTTGTCCTTCGGAGTGGCAATGGCTCCCTACCACTTCGCCATGGCCATAGTCTTCTTTCAATGCATACATGGCTGCTCTCTCCAAAACTAACCAGGAACCTCAGCCAGGTCGATGATCGGCAGCAGTCCCAACTGGGTGGCACGATTGAGCGCGCCGGTCACACCTTTTAGCGACGCGTCCAGGATGCTGTGGTCACGCGCGGCACCAAACAGCATGTGATCGCCAACACGAATCTCGACATAGGCCATTGCCTCTGCTTGGGCTCCGTGACGAATCGAGTGCTCATGGTAGTCGGCAATATCGAATGCCACGCCATGTTGAGTCAGGCTATCGGCCAGCGCAGCCAACGGCCCATTTCCCTCGCCGTTGAGCTTAATGTTGGTGTCTCCCACTTGCAGACGCGCTTCCAGAAAAGTTGTCGCAGCCTTCGCTGCCTCGTCTTGTTTGGTTCAAAACAAAAGGCGCTGCCGCCTTGAGATAGTGCTCGTTGAAGCTGCTGAATATCATTTCGCTGGTGATTTCCACGCCGGTCTCGTCAGCGATTTTCTGGACCAGGCCACTGAACTCCATTTGAAGCCTACGTGGCAGGGCAATGCCGTGTTGCTCGAGCAAATAAGCCACGCCACCCTTGCCCGACTGGCTGTTCACCCGGATTACCGCTTCGTAGCTCCGCCCGAGGACAGCGGGATCTATCGGCAGATAGGGCACGTCCCAGATACCCTGAGGGTCGCTCTGCATTCATTGGTTGGATTAACGCCTGATTACCATCTCGCCTGTCCACACTGCACCACGTCGGCGCGACGCGCTGGACCGTTGAAGGCCATTGCCGATCGGACAGTTCCACGGTGGTGAAGTGACGGTATTTACGGGAAGGGTCTTTGAGCATCATTCCTGGTTCTCTCCTTGAGGCGGCTGGCACGGTCTGAATCCCTGCCTTATGAGCGCAAAACTATACTTTATGGGCGAGAAACATAATTGCAAATATCGGCAGAATGACTTAATAAAATGGTCAAAAAACTCTTATAAAAATATTATTTTAAATATTTATTGCGTGGCTAATAGAATCTGAGCAATTTCATATTCTATTCCGACAGAGGCGGTCCATTGCGATCAAAAATGGAAGCGGCCCCTATGCCACTCGAAGAAGAGGGCCCCGCTAGCTATAGTGCTGCCTCAGTGCGCCGGACGCGATGGGCGCCCCCGGACCATCGGAAGGCTATTCATGGATCGTCAACAACCTCCACCCTCCAAGGACTGGATACTGCGCAGCGCCGAACCGGGGCGAATAGAACGAATCGAGGCATGGTTCGGCGGGCATGGCTACGATCCGCACCGCCATGATACCTACTCCATTGGCCGCACCTTGGCTGGCGTGCAGAGCTTCCATTACCGAGGCACACTGCGTCACGGGATACCGGGGCATACCCTGGTGTTGCATCCGGACGAGCTGCACGATGGCATGGCAGGCACCCAGGCGGGTTTCCGTTACCGGATGGCGTATGTGGACCCTGCCCTCATTCAGCGAGTATTGAGTGGCGAACCATTGCCCTATGTGGCGGGTGGAGTGTCCAACGATCCACGCTTATACCGGGCAGCCCAGCCGTTCGTGCAGGCGATGGAGCATCCGCTCGACGCGTTGGAGGAGCAGGATGCCTTGTTCGACCTCGCCATGGCGCTGCGCGCCGTCGCCGGCAAACCTCGCGGGCGCAAGCAGGTGGACTACCCGGCGGCCCTGCGTGCCCGAGAATTCATCATGGCCAACCTTCAGGTCGGCATCACGCTTGAAATGCTTGAGCAGGCTAGCGGCCGCGAACGCTGGAGCCTGTCGCGAGACTTCCGCGCCTTGTTCGGCACCAGCCCTTACCGTTTCGTGACCTTGCGCCGCCTGGACTTCTTCCGCGTGCTGATCCTTGCTCGATTCACCCTGGTCGACGCGGCGCTGGCCGCCGGCTTTCACGACCAAAGCCATATGACTCGACACTTCACGGGCTGTTACGGCGTCTCCCCCCTGCGCTGGCTCGAGCGAATACGAGGCGAACGTCAGGTTGCAGGATCGTACAAGCTGATACCACCGCCTGTTGGTTAGTGTGGCGGCTCCCCTACCTATGGAGTATGCCTCATGCCTCAAGCCCAATCGCCAACGAGTCGGCAATCGATCAATCTCGCCCAGAAGGCTTCACTCATCGATCAGCGGTGGAGCCCACGGGTAGTCGCAGAAATGAACGAGTACCAATTCAAAGTGGTACGCATCGAGGGGGAGTTTATCTGGCATTCACACTTGGAAACCGATGAGGCTTTTCTGGTCATCGAAGGGAACCTGCGCATCGACTTTCGCCATGGCAGCCTGTACGTGGGCCCCGGTGAACTTTACGTAGTACCTCGCGGCGTCGAACACAGGACAGCAGCTGAAGGCGAAGCAAAGCTACTGCTGATCGAACCCCGTGGAGTCTTGAATACAGGACACGAGGGTGGAGAACGCACGGCAAAAAACGATGTGTGGATCTGATATAGAGCGTCCGGGGCAGCTAGTGTGATAGACATCACGTCCCCACAGCTCCCCTCAGAATCGCTACCGGCCAGGGAGCAAAAATAGGGTGCTTACGAATTCAGGACCGATTCACTCTCCAACCGACTGTTGCGGCTAAACACTCCCCCGCTGTACCTGCTTCTGCCTGACCATTGGCGGTTAGCATTACTCCTCATCCAAGGAAGTATTGCGCTATGCCAGACGCTGCTCATCTCCATCTATTCATTGTTGCTTCTTTGCTGCTGCTTATTGTGCCAGGCCCTAACATGGCAATCGTTACCGGCCACGCAGTCGCTCACGGCTGGCGAGCCGGCCTCGCGGCAGCACTTGGAATAACCCTCGCCGATATGCTGATGACTGTCTTGGTTAGCGCAGGTCTAGGCACGCTGGTAATGAGTTGGGCACCGGCGTTCGACTTGCTGCGGTGGACAGGCGCCTGTTATCTGATGTGGTTGGCTTGGCAAGCTTCTATGGGGTAAACCTTGCTCATTACACATTCCTTGTATTTAAGCTGAACGGGGTTGGGTTGAGTGCCTTCAGGCGCAGCGTTCGTTGATGGTAGCTTAAGGCTTGCATTACGTGAGGTAGGCTTTAGTAGCACTTAGCTGGCTACTGCCGGTAGGATAGAAAGTCTCATCGATTACCAAGGGCGGTTCCAGTGATCAAGCAGTGTGTAGCAGGAATGGTTGGATTGGTGATGTGCGGGTCTGTACTGGCTGCAAGCAATGAGGATGAAGCCGCTGCGCTGGCAAGCCTCACAGAAGTCCAGAAGATGTATGAGATTCGTCCACAGGGCACGCCCAATGATGCCGGTACGAGAACCTTGTCCAAGCAGGATATCAATGACTGCGTGACACAGATGACTGAGGCGAAGAACAAGCTCGAAGCTGTGAAGCAGCAGTACGGCACTACCCAAGCCTACCAGTCGATGCAGACTCGTATGCTCACTGGTCAGGTTCGAGGTCGCTTAGCGACTTGCAAGCAGACCAAGGACACGCTGGGCTGGTAATTTGAGGGCAATTTCAGTTACTGTTTTCTCTTTTATTTTACTGAAAAGCAGGGAGCTTCTATGTCTTTTGATGCGTTCATGAAGGTTGATGGTGTTGAGGGCGAGTCGCTGGACGACGGTCACAAAGGCTGGATCGAGCTTCTGTCCTATCATTACGACGCCGCGCAATCCATCAGTCAAACTGCAAGCTCCAGTGGTGGAGCTAGCGCTGGAGGCGTCACCCTTGGTGATTTCCAGATCAGCAAATATGTGGATAGAGCTACACCTAAGATATTCGAGCTTTGCTGCAGGGGATCACATATCAAAAACGTGACCATACGAATCCATCGTGCAGGTGCTGAAAAATTCAAATATTTGGATATTGTGCTTGAAGAGGTATTGATTGCATTGGTAAGCGGGCAGGGCGCAGAACAATCTGGCTTTCCTGTTGAAGTAGTGACATTGAATTACGGTCGAATCAAATTCGAATACTCTCAACAGCGACGTGCCGATGGTGGGAGCGCTGGAATCGTATCTGGTGGCTGGGACAGGACTGCTAACAAGCCATTTGCGTAAGGAAGCGCATTATGTCTGATGATGGAAGCTTTCGCGTTATCCTCAATACTGCCCAAATGGCGGCGGTGCTAACGCATGAATCTCTTACGCCTGCAGAGATCATGTCAAATCGTATATTTGGTAGCTTGAGGCTGGTAGGAGGAATTATCGAACTGGCTGGCTCTGGCGTGCTGTGTGCCTTGCCTGAGCCTACGATGATTTCTAAAGTCGGTTGCGTAGCTATGGGCGTCCACGCATCTGACCAGTTGGCGGCTGCTTCAAACCAAATCGTGACTGGTCAGGAGACTAACTCCTACGCATTCAAAGCAGGTGCTAGTGCTGCAGAGGCGCTGGGGGCGTCTCGCAGCACTGGACAGGTAATAGGGTTAGCTACAGAGTTTGTGGTCCCTTTGACCACTGCATCTCTTTACAATGCATTTCGGGTTTCATCAATACGTGCCGGTAGGATGACGGTACTGACGAGCGAAAGAAGGATGCATGCCCCTAATGATAGCCCCGGTGGTCATACGATAAGTAAACATTTAAACAAGGATCTTCCGGCACTACAGAAGCGATTAAAGCGATTTCGCTCTGCTCAAGCAATGACCTCATTTTCTAGTATAGAATCCGCTGAATGGGCAGTTAGTCAGGTCTTAAAAGCTAATAGACTAAAGATTATAATGTTGTCAAAAGCAAAATTTTTACTGAAAGAACAGCGCCTTGTTTTGGTAATGGATCTAAACAAAACAATTGGCAGCGGTGTTCTGCGTTCAGCTCCAGACAAATTAGTCAGCATGAGCAAGGTGAGGGTTGTTATTCAATACGGCGAATATAACTTTATGCCTGCTTATATTGTCACTGCGTTTCCCATTCCGTGAGGCTAAATGAGACAATATAACAGCCTTATCAAATTTTTGCTTGAGCTTGGTACAGCTATTCAGGATTATCTTCCTGAAGATCAGCGTACCAGCCCTATGTCGCTTACAGAGTTTCTTAAATTTTGGACTGGCAAGAAGTCTTACTACGAAGTCTGTGGATTACGAAGTGATATTAAATCATATCTTCGTAAGCATGCTCAGGGGGATTACTCGGTTGATGAATTGTTCTTTTACTACGATATAGGTTTCGTAGAAGAGCGATTCGGTTGTGAAGATCCAGAGTTGTTAGCTCAAATTCTCGGTATGCTCGACGCGCATATTGAATTGAGAAGAAAAAAAGCTTTCAAAAGATATTTAGGTTGGTTTGGTTTTAAATAGGAAGTGGCATGAAGATTTGGGCGTGTGCGAAAGGGGTAAACGGCTTCATCAACAGGGAGGATGGTAGGTACAAGCTGTACTTCATCTGGCAAATTCTCAAGATGAAGCGCGAAAACCCCACTGAGTTCAGCGCTCTGACCTTTTTCAGTACCCACCCTCGCATAGAGAAGCGCCGGGAAATGTTTGCTGTGAAGAACGGATATTTTCGCTACAAAAGCGCCGAACCGGTTTCACGCTCTGGTGATAGTGACGGCGAGACACTTCCCCACGCCTACCTGATTGCCATCCTCTCACAGCTTCAAACGATCAAATTCAGGATCGGTGATGAGGTCGTGCCCTTCACGTTCACGCGCCTTGTCGCTGAGGAAACCCGACTGCGATTCGGTAATGGAAAAGGCTACGTCCCTGATCTGTATGGCGAGTTCACATCCGACAATCCTTACTACAAGAAGTGGGGCGGTAAGCTGGCAATTGAGGTCTGCTATTCGAATCCATGCAGTATGCAAAAGATTGTCGATTTTCGTGACCACGGAATCCCCATCATCGAAATCAAGATTGCCAGAAGCATCAATATTGAGACATATATTGATAAAAATGACATTGAAGGGAGTATTGAGCGGGGCTATCAGAAAATCACTGATATCGCTTCAAACCAATTGTTTTGCAAAGTCCTCTCTGACCCGGTAAGCGTCCAATTCCATGAGGAATACGTTCGGCAGGCTGACAAGGAAAAAGAAGGGCTTGTAGAGAAGAATAAGCGCGAAACCAAATTTCTTTTTAATAAGCTTCGTGAGGCTGAATCTCTTGCTGCGAATCTTGGTAAGGAACGAGATGTCTTTGCCGAAGCGAAAAGTCTGGTAGAAAAAGACAAGGCTGGTCTTGAGGCTGCAACCACTGAGCTGACTCAAATCGTAGCGGATTTAAAAGTCGAGCTTGGAAGCTGCAAAAAGGCATACACGAATAAGGTCCATGAAGTTGATAGCTTGAAAGCCAAATTGGAAAAAACTAAGTCAGGTTGGTGGGCAAAGCTTAAGGAGTCTTTTGACGTTAAAAAGACACAAAAAAAGCCCTGATGGGCTATTTAGGTAAATCTTTATTGTATGCAAGATTTTGGACGATCAAGCATGTCCTTTCAATTCTGATTTTATTTCATCTTCCCAATACGATAAGCTTAATAATTCTTGGATTGATGATACCTGAGTAGTATTAAGAAAGAGAACTACGTTTTCGAGGCAATCGCTTATGTCTAATTTGAATTCTTCATTATATATTTCTAATTTCTCTCTGTCGTATTCAAATGTTGTGTGCATTAAAGTACCATTTTCAGGTGCGACGAATATTTCACCTGTCTCTTCATCGCGGTGCGCTATCCATTGAAATCTGATAGTGAAGTAAATATTGTCTCTTCTTGACCCGTGTATAAATTCAACATATCCGCCTGCGTAATTTTGTTCATTCCAAGTTTCGTTTTCGTATTCGCCTGCTTCATCATTCCAGATGGACCAGTCTTCAATTTGTGTATTATAAGTATATTTTAAAGTCGAAAGGTCTTTAAATAAATTCTTGTTGGTGTATTCATTCTATTTCTCCGATTTTTATTATTTGAGTTGTTTAATTGCTTTCCATAAATACATAATGCCATTTATTTTTTAAATAAAAGTGATAAGCAAAAGAAAATCACATTTATTTATAATTTATTTTTGGAAGCAAAAAAAGCCCTTATTGGGCTGTTTTAATTTTTACGGGTTAAGCTGCTTGTGAAAGAGTGTACTTGTTGAATATTTCGTATGCCGATTCCCAATCCCTTTTGCTTAATAATAATTCAGCACCTGTGAAATCCACTGTTTTAGTTTCGCTGTTCAATGTCGCTGTCAACGTTGAGAATTTCAAGACAGTGATTGAATCTGTAGAGCTTACTGTTGGAGTCTCATTAGCTATTTCTTTCAATGTGATTTCTTGCGCCACTGGTTCGCCGCCAATCACTTCTACTTCAATGAAACTCAAAGCGCGTAACTCTTCAAGCTTGGACGCTTCAAAGTCGAATATCTCGTATACAGAACCTTCGCTTGTTCTGGTTTCCCAGTTTTTCGCGCTTCCATCACCACCTACCCAACCATTTACCAATTCAACGTCATCACCAAGAACCGCTTTGCTGTCTCTGCTTGTAGCTCTAGCAACCATTCTACCAGCTAATCTGATAGCATTTTTGTTAGCGTAATACATGCGTGGGAATGTCACACGAACGTCAACTTTAGGGCTTGTTGCTGTGTCGTCAGTGCCAAATATATCGATTAATAAAGCTCTTGCTTTCGCTTCTGATCTAGCAGGAAATATCCAGCAGTTTTCTGAATGGCTGAATTTTCCACTTGAATTACCAGCGCCTTTGATAAATTGATCGTCGTAAGGGCAATAAACTTTGACTACTGCTTTGTCTTCTTGAGTTGAATGTTCGATTTTTATTTTCATGGTTGTTGCCCCTTATTATTGTTTGAGTTGTTTAATTGCTTCTCATATATACATAATACCATTTATTTTTAAAATACAAGTGATAAGCAAAAGAAAATCACATTTATTTTAAACATATTTTGCGTTGCTTGTTAATTCTTTTAGAGCTTCATCAAAAGCCTTATTCACCTCTTCTGTTTTTTTCCAATCAACAAATTTCTTGCATAGATTGTTTATCGCTTTGTATGCACTGCCGCTTGTATTTCTTGGAAAACGAAGGCTTTCAAGTAATCCAGTGTCGGCGCAATAGTCTTCAAATAAAGGATCCTTTTTCAAAATAATCTTTGTTTTAGTTCCTTCCATTTTGCTGTAATAGCCAATTCGTTCGTTGTTCTCATTGATGATGTACACACGGTTCTTATTAGAATGAGAGCGCATTTCCTCAATTTTGTAGCCTTGTTTTGTTATTTCTTCATATAGATTCATGATGGTTATTTAATGTAGTTTTTAACATCTTAACATTTTTATTTTTTTTGCAAGTGATTAGCCTAAATTAATCACTTATTTACACAATAACTTTGCTGTTAGCGAATTAAAGCATCTGATTCGGTTTTGGCTCTCGAATATAATATTCGCATGAGCTAATCGAACTCTTTCAAAAAGCTTCTCTGGCGTTTTGATGACGATAACGGATTTGCTGTAAGGCTTCGTTTCTGTGAGCGCATTGGAGCAAGTGACTCGCAATTGATGAAGGTCTTGTTCATGAATCACTATGCTTGCGACGAACTGCAGGGCTGCTGCACAACACATTGATGGATCTATGTCGTTCATTTCGAGATTGATGAGTCTGGTTTTCTCGCGACCTTTGCCCGCTTCGATAGCGACTCTTGGTAGCTGGAGGCTTCCTGCTCCACACGTAGAGTCGTAGAACGTCCATGAATCGGTTCCTGTTGTTCTGTTCTGACTTTCCAGTGTGTGAAGCAAAGAACCTATAA
>NZ_JAAVUX010000023.1 GCF_018449655.1 Pseudomonas sp. dw_358 | reverse complement strand
TAAAGCAACAGCAACAGCAACAGCAACAGCAACAGCAACAGCAGAGCCGGAGGGTTGCGCGCTCCTGCACGGGTTATGGATGATGACCCCTGCAGGGTCGAGCGCCGCCTGGCGCATGGGGGAGCCTTTCCCTGAGCAAGTGTGTCAATATGTACTAAACCTGTTACTCAATAAATGTGAAGCGCCGCACACTCTTGCCGATATAAAGACCAGCAGGCGATGAACGGACTGCAGGTCTTGTTGCATTGAGACGTCCTGGGCATGGGAAGCCCCACAATCAATACAGATTTCGGAGCACACACCATGCAAATCGAGCGCCTGGACAATATTCAGCACGACCTGGAAGACACCGCCGCCCACCTGGACGCGCTGTCGCGGATGTTGCGCGGTCATGCTCATTACCTGCGCCATTCCCGGATCGGCAACAACAGTGCCGACATCGATTTCATCGAAAATCACTTGAGTGGCCTGGCGGTGTCCATCAGCGACCTGCGCGGCGTGGCCCACAACATTTCACGGGTCGCCTGAACTGCAGCGGCTACACTGCGCCTCTCAGACCACCGAGAGGCACACCTGCATGAACCCGGCAGATCCGCTGTCCTGGGGCCACGGCCCGCGCATCTTCGAAGTTTTCCTCGAACCCACTTGCCCGTTTTCAGTCAAGGCCTTCAACAAGCTCGACGCGCTGCTGGCCCAGGCCGGCGAGTCGCGCATCACCATCAAGATCCGCCTGCAATCGCAACCCTGGCACCTGTTCTCCGGGGTGATCGTGCGCTGTATCCTTGCGGCCTCCACCCTGGACGGCGGCAAGCAAGCAGCCAAGGCGGTCATGGCCGCTGTGGCCGCGCACCGTGAGGAATTCGAGTTCGAGCGCCATGCCGGCGGCCCGAACATGGACGCCACCCCCAACGATATCATTCGCCGCCTTGAAGACTACAGCGGCCTGGCCCTGGCCGGAGCCTTCGCCAACCCGGCGCTGGGGCAGGACGTCAAGTGGCACGCCAAATACGCACGGCAGAATGGCATACACGTGTCGCCGACCTTCATGGTCGATGGCCTGGTGAACCCCAAGCTGAGCAGTGGCGACACGGTCGAGGCCTGGATCGAGCAACTCGGCTGATCAGAGACGCGGATGCTGCGCCTGTGCCTGCAACCAGCCCAGCAGGTCCTGCAGGCCGGGGGCCGACGCCTGGCGCGGCGGCAAGACCGCGTAATAGCCCGAGCCGGTGCGCACCTTCAACTCGAAGGGCGTGATCAAGCGGCCGTGGGCGAGGTCATCGCCGATCAGCGCCCAGTCGCCAATGGCTACGCCGGTGCCCTGGGCCGCCATGGACATGGCCAGGTCGAGGGTTTCGAAATGCTGGCCCTTGCGCACATCGGTCAGCTTGGCGCCGGCAGCGTTGAGCCAGGTCTGCCAGTCGGTTTCGTCGCAGGTCGGGTGCAGGAGCATGTGCTGCTCCAGGTCGTGCAGCGAGCTCAGCGGCGCCGAGGTTTCCAGCATCTGCGGTGAGCACACCGGGGTCAGCTGTTCGTCGAACAGGTGCATAGGCCGGGCTTCGGGCTCCGGGGGCGGGCCGTAGATCACGGCCGCGTCGTAAGCCTCGCGGCGAAAGTCCACCCGGTGCTGGGTGGTGGTGGTCAATTCCACCGGCACGTCCGGACGCTCCTTCTGCCATTGCATCAGGCGCGGCAACAGCCAGCGCATCATGCAGGTCGGCGCCTTCAGTTGCAGGGCCTTGCGTTTGGCGCCTACTTGCTCGACGGCCTCGTCGATCAGGCCGAACACCTGCTCGATGCGCGGATAGAGATCGCGGCCCTGATCGGTCAGGCTCAGTCCCCGTGGCAGGCGCTGAAACAACGGGTAGCCCAGGTGTTCCTCAAGCCCCGCGATCTGCCGGCTGACCGCGCCCTGGGTGATGCATAGCAGCTCCGCCGCCCGGGTGAAGTTCTGACACTGGGCGGTGATCAGGAAAGTGTGCAGGGCGGGCAGGGGCACGGGACGTTTCATCTTGGCATTCGGCTCGTTGGCAGAGGGCGCGCAGGCATGGGTAAAGAGGCATGTGCGAAGAACATGCCTAGTATGACTATTTTTGCATTGTCACCGCCACAGGCCCCCGGTCCAATGCCGCCATCCTTGGGATTCGAGAGACAAGACATGGCAACCTGCGGCGAAGTACTGGTCAAACTGCTGGAAGGCTACGGCGTCGAGCACGTGTTCGGCATTCCCGGCGTGCACACCGTGGAGCTCTATCGCGGCGTGGCCGGTTCCAGCATCACCCACATTACCCCGCGCCACGAGCAGGGCGCCGGCTTCATGGCCGACGGTTATGCCCGCGCCCGGCAGAAGCCGGGGGTGTGCTTCATCATCACTGGCCCCGGCATGACCAATATCGCCACGGCCATGGGCCAGGCCTATGCCGACTCGATCCCGATGCTGGTGATTTCCAGCGTGCAGTCGCGCCAGCAACTGGGCGGCGGGCGCGGCAAGCTGCACGAACTGCCGAACCAGCGCGCGATGATGGAAGGGGTCTCGGCGTTTTCCCACACGCTGATGGCCGCCGACGATTTGCCCGCGGTGCTGGCCCGGGCCTTTGCCGTGTTCGAGGCCGGGCGCCCTCGACCGGTACACATCGAGATCCCGCTGGACGTGCTGGTGCAGCCCGCCGACCACTTGCTGGCTTGCCCGCCGGTGCACGTGGCCCGTGCTGGCGCCGCGCCCCGGACCGTGGCGCTGATGGCAGAGCGCCTGGCCGGCGCTCGCCGCCCGCTGATCCTCGCCGGGGGCGGCGCCCTCGCGGCCGGGCCCGCGCTGATCGCCCTTGCCGAGTACCTGCAAGCCCCAGTGGCCCTGACCATCAACGCCAAGGGGCTGCTGCCCGCCGCCCACCCGCTGCTGATCGGCTCGACCCAGTCACTGGTGCCGACCCGTGCGCTGGTGGCCGAAGCCGATGTGGTGCTGGCCATCGGCACGGAGCTGGCGGAAACCGACTACGACATCACCTTTGCGGGCGGCTTCGAGATCCCCGGCGACTTGCTGCGCATCGATATCGATCCAGACCAGTGCGTGCGCAATTACCCACCGCAACTGGCTTTGGTGGCCGACGCTGAAGTGGCGGCCGAGGCGCTGCTTACGGCCGTCAGCGGGCTCGCCGTGACGCCTGGGCAGCCATGGGGACAGGCCCGTTGCGCAGCCTTGCGTCTGGCCATCGCCCGCAGTTGGGACACTGCCGCTCAGGCTCAGACGCTGTTCTTGAACACCATTCTGAGCGAGCTGCCCGATGCCCTGCTGGTGGGCGATTCGACCCAGCCGGTCTACACCGGCAATCTGACGCTGGACATGGACCGGCCGCGGCGGTGGTTCAACGCCTCTACCGGCTACGGGACGCTGGGCTACGCCTTGCCGGCCGCCATCGGCGCCTGGCTCGGGCGAGGGGATGAACCGGGGCCGGTGGTGTGCCTGATCGGCGACGGCGGCTTGCAGTTCACGCTTTCTGAACTGGCCAGCGCCGTGCAGGCGCAGGTGCCGGTAGTGGTGCTGCTGTGGAATAACCAGGGCTACGAGGAGATCAAGCGCTACATGGTCAATCGCGCCATCGAGCCCATCGGGGTCGACCTGCACACCCCGGATTTCGTCGCCGTGGCCACAGGGCTGGGCTGCGCCGCCGAGGCCATCGCCAACCCCGAACAATTGCGCCAGGCCCTGAAGGCCTGCGGCGGCCGCTACGGCCCGACCCTGATTGAAATCGACCAGAACCAATGGATGAGCGAGTGGCAAGCATGAGCGAAACAGTATTGAACGGCCTTTACATAAACGGCCAATGGCAGCGCGGCGAGCAACTGATCGAGGTGATCAACCCCGCCACTGAACAACCCCTGGCGGTGGTCGCCGGCGGCGCCAGCGCGGCGGTCGAGCAGGCCGTGACCGCCGCCACGGCGGCCTTTGGCCCATGGTCGCGCCTTCCGGCCAGCGAACGCGCCGAGGCGCTCGGGCGCATCGCCGCGGGTGTCGAAGCCCAGCGCGATGAACTCGCCCGGTTACAGGCCAGCAACAACGGCAAGCCGCTGTGGGAAGCGCAGATCGACGTCGACGACGTCATCGCCACGTTCAATTACTACGCTCAGTTGGCCGCCGACCTGCCAGGTGACCAGCCCGTAACGCTACCCAGCGATGCCTTCAGCGCCCATGTGCGCCGCGAAGCCTGCGGTGTGGTCGGGCTGATTGTGCCGTGGAATTTTCCCATGGTCACCACCGCCTGGAAGCTCGCGCCAGCGCTGGCGGCCGGTTGCAGCGTGGTGCTCAAACCGTCGGAAGTGACCCCCTTGGCCGAGCTGGCGCTGGCGCGGATCATCGCTGAAGCCGGCCTGCCTGCCGGGGTGTTCAATCTGGTCTGCGGCTCTGGCGTGGACGTGGGCGCGCCGTTGGCCAGTGATCCGCGGATTGCCAAAATATCTTTCACCGGCAGCAACGCGGTAGGGGTGCAGGTCATGCAGCGCGCGGCGGAAACGGTCAAGGGTGTGAGCCTGGAGCTGGGCGGCAAGTCGTCGCTGATCGTGCTCGCCGATGCCGACCTGGACTTGGCCGTGGAGCTGGCTGCCGGCGGTGGTTTTTTCAATGCCGGGCAGATGTGCTCGGCCACCAGTCGCGTGCTGGTGGCCGACAACGTGTACGACGCCTTTCTGGAAAAGCTCTTGGTCAAGGCCGCCGCGCTCAAGGTCGACGAACCGTTCGCCGACGGCGTGGAGATGGGCGCACTGGTCAACGCGGCGCAATACCAGCGGGTTATCGCGCACATTGCCCGAGGCCTCGCCGACGGCGCGTGCCTGCGCTTGGGCGGGGTGCGGCCCGAGGGTCTGGAGCGGGGCTTCTTTCTTCAGCCCACCGTGTTCACCGACGTGCCCCTGGACAGTGCGCTGTGGCAGGAAGAGATCTTCGGCCCGGTGCTCTGCGTGCGCGCATTTGCCAACGAGGAGGAGGCCATCGGGCGCGCCAACGACTCGCGCTTCGGCCTGGTGGCCAGCGTGGTGGGCACGGACGAAGTCGCCACCGAACGGGTCGCCAATGCCTTGCAGGCCGGGCTGGTGTGGATCAATGCGCCGCAGGTGATTTTCCCCCAGGCGGCCTGGGGCGGCTACAAGCAGAGCAGCCTGGGACGCGAGCTGGGCCCGTGGGGGCTGGCAGCGTTTCAGGAGATCAAGCACGTGCTGCGCGCTCGCTGAGGGCGCACGCTTGCCCCCGGATAAGGCATGCGCCTGGCACATGGCTTTGATGACAAACTTTCGATTGTTGACGTTTTCACCGCCCCTCAGGATGCCCCTCATTCGATCAACACAGTCAGGGGCAAGCGAGCATGGGCGATCACGATTTCAGCAGGCGGCAATTCATCAAGACCGTGGGGGTGGCCACGGTTGCTTCGGCGGCCTTGGGCATGCCTTTCATCAGTGCCCGGGCCGACGACGGGCGTTTTCAGGGCAAGACCCTGCGCTTGCTGACCTGGTCGGATGACACCGGCCTGGCCGCCCTGCGCAACATCGCCGCGACTTTCGAAGCCAAGACCGGGGCCAAGGTGATTGCCGACCGCACCGGCAGCACCTCGGAAATGGTCGCGCGCCTCAAGGCCGCCGGTGATCGTCCGCAGTACGACGTCATCACCCTGGCCGGGGTCGGTGCCGAAGGCCTGGCCAATGCCGGCCTGCTGGAAAAGCCTGACCTCAACCGTATCCCCAACCTGGCCGACGTCCCGGAGAAATACCGCACCGGCGCCAACGGCCATGGCATCGGCTACCTGCTTTGGTGCAACAGCCTGGTCTACAGCACCCGCACCGTGAAAGAGCCGCCCACCAGCTACGCCGCCCTGTGGGACAAGGACTACGCCAGCAACCTGTTTCTGCCGCCGCCGAACTGGACCGAGGCCATGGACCTGATCATCATCGCCGCGAAACTGGCCGGCGGTGACGAGCGTAACGTCGAGCCCGGCTTCAAGAAACTCGCCGAGCTAAAGGACCGCGTGGTGACCCTGGGCGAAAACCCCAACCAGATCGCCGAGTTGTTTCGCACCGGCTCCCTGGACCTGGGCGGCCTCTATGCGCCGGCGTTCTTCCCCAAACAGTTGCGCGACCCGAGCTACGGCCTAGGGGCCACGTTCGGCATGAAGGAAGGCTTCTACACCGACCTGATGCAGACCGTGATGCCCAAGACACGCCCCGGCGATACGGACCTGGCGTATGCCTTCATCGACCATTCGCTGGACCCGGCGGTGCAGGGCAAGATGGCCGAGGAAATCTACAACGGCCCGGTCAACGCCAAGGCAATCATTTCCGCCGAAGCCCGCAAGAGCCCGTTCATCCTTACGCCCGAGCAGATCCACGACAAGGCGATCATCCACGACAACGCTTACCTGGCCACCGTGCATGACCAGTGGATCAAGCGCTACACCGAGATATTCTCGTCCTGATTTTATGTGAGCGGCCTTCATGACTTCGCCTCGACAAACCCTGCGCGCGTGGCTGTTTCTGTCGCCATCGATGCTGTTTCTCGCGGTGCTGGTCGCTGCCAGCCTCCTGGTCCTGCGCATGAGCGTCGGCACCCAGGGGGCTGAATGGAGCGGCTTCAGCCTGCACAGTTACCAGCAACTGCTCGAACCCTATTACCTCAAATCCTTGCTGCTGACCCTGCGCCTGGCCTTGATCAGCGCCGCGCTGGCGGTACTGCTGGCGATTCCCGTGGCCTGGTGCATGTCGCGCCTGACTTCGCCCATGCTGCGCCGCATCGTACTGGCGGCGGTATTGCTGCCCTTGCTGGTCAACTTGCTGCTACAGACGTATGGCTGGCTGGTGATCCTTGGTCCGGCCGGCATGCTCAATCAGGCGTTGATGGCGCTGGGGCTGATCAAGCGCCCGATCATGCTGTTGTACAACCAGAGCGGTGTGCTCACCGGTCTGGTGCAGACCGCCTTCCCGCTGGCGGTGCTGCCCATCGCCAGCGCCATGCGCGGGGTGTCGCGCAGTTATCAGGAGGCCGCCGCCACCTTGGGTGCATCGCGCACGCACGTGTTCTTCCAGGTGGTGCTCCCCATGAGCCTGCCGGGCATCGTCAATGCCGCGACCCTGGTGTTCGCCTACAACGCCAGCAGCTTCGTGGTGCCGTTGTTGCTGGGCGGTCGGCGAGTGCCGATGCTGGCGGTCATGGTGCATGACCAGATTGCGCCCCTGATGAACTGGCCCGCCGCTTCGGCCGCCGGCGTGGTGCTTATCCTCACCACCTTGCTGGTCATGAGCGTGCCGCTGTTGTTCAACCGCCGTACGCCAGGCGTCACGTCATGAGCCGTCGCCTGTTGTTGCCGGGTGACAGCGGCCGCGTGGCCAACGTGCTGACGGTGATCATTTTGCTGCTGGCGGTGCTGCCGATCCTGACCATGATCGTCATGTCCTTCAGCGGCGCCTCGAACCTCGACTTTCCGCCGGCCAGCTACAGCCTGCAATGGTACCGCGCGGCCTGGCACACCTTCGTTTCGCCGGATTCCAGCGACGTGCTGAGCCTGGGCCAGGCGTTGATGACCAGCCTGTGGGTGGCGTTGCTGACCATGGTGCTGGCGATTCTCATCGCGGTGCCGGCAGCCTATGCGCTGACCCGTTGCGAGTTCGCCGGCAAGGCCGTGGCAGTGCAGCTGATGTCCCTGCCGTTGGTGTTTCCCATGGTCGTGCTGGGCTTGGCGCTGCTGCTGGTGTTCAACAGCCTGCCGTTCGAAATGCCCATCACCCGGCTGGTGATCGCCCATGTGATCCTCGCGCTGCCATTCGCCATCAAGAACTGCACGGCGGCCATGACCTCCATCGGCAGCGAAGTGGAAGAAGCCGCGCAGATGCTCGGCGCCACCCGTACCCAAGCGGTGTTGCACGTGGTGGTGCCGTTGATGAAGTCGGGGATTCTGGCGGGGATGCTGTTGGCGTTCATCGTCTCGTTCAACGAATTCACTGTGACCTACTTTCTGTACACCATCGATGTGATGACCGTACCGATCTGGATGTACAGCCGCACCGTGTCGTCACTGGACCCGACGGTGTTTTCCTTTGCCGTGCTGATCGTGCTGATCGATTTTGCCCTGATCTGGGCGCTGGAAAAGCTGGTAGGCGAAGGCGGGGTGTCATTTTGAACAGCTCCATTTTGATTGGCGAGGCAGGGGAATAATGAGCGGTCTGATGCTGGAAAACGTGGAAAAATCCTACGGCGCCGCGCGGGCGGTAGTGGACGTCAACCTGCACCTGCCCGAGGGCAAGCTGGTGTGCTTCCTCGGCCCCTCGGGCTGCGGCAAGACCACCCTGCTGCGCATGATCGCCGGCCTGGAAACCCTCAGTGGCGGCGAGATCCGCCTGGACGGCCAGAACATCGGCCACACCCCGGCCCACGCGCGCAACTTCGGCATGGTGTTCCAGTCGCTGGCGCTGTTCCCGCACATGACCGTGGGCCAGAACATCGCCTACCCGCTCAAGCTGCGCGGCGTCGACAAGGCCGCGCAAAAGGCCCGGGTGGTCGAGTTGCTGCAACTGATCCAGCTGAGCGAAATGCTCGACCGGCCGGTGGCACAGTTGTCCGGCGGTCAGCGCCAGCGCGTGGCGATCGCGCGAGCCATTGCCGCCCACCCCAAGTTGCTGCTGCTGGACGAACCGCTCTCGGCCCTGGATGCCAAGCTGCGTGAATCCATGCAGGTGGAAATCCGCCAATTGCAGCAACGCTTGAACATCACGACCATCCTGGTCACCCACGACCAGCGCGAAGCCCTGACCATGGCGGATATCGTCGTGGTGCTGGGCCAACACCGGGTGCAGCAGGTGGGCACACCCATGGAGATCTATCGCCACCCGGCCAATGAGTTTGTCGCGGATTTCATGGGTTCCGGGAATCTGTTCTCGGCGACGGCGCTGGGGGATGGGCATGTGCGTTTGCCGGCGGGTGCGGTGCTGGCCGTGCCCGGCAGCGAAACGCGTGCGGCGGGAGAGGCACTGCGCCTGCTGGTACGGCCCGAGGATGTGCTGCTGGCGGCGCCGGGCGAGGCGGGGCTGGCCGGGCAAGTGACCTTCGTCCGCGACCTCGGCGCGACCGTGGAAACGACGGTGGCGTGTGGCGGGGTGACGCTGGTGGCGCTGAGCACGCCGCGCGAGTCGGTTGGGGTGGCGGTGGGGCAGGCGGTGGGCGTAGGTTTTGCCCCGGGGGCTTGTCGGGTGTTGGCGGGGTGAATGACACCAAGGAATAACCTGTAAGACCGAGCTTGCTCGGGAATGGGTCACGGATGCATATCCGTCCAAGGGTGGGGGTGTTTGTTCCCGAGCAAGCTCGGTCTTACAGGTTTGTCCGCGCTATTTTTTCAAATTATTTGCAGGCGCCGTCAGCCCCCATTCCACATGGCCTAGCGCCATTACCACCGGGCACATTGTCGCAGGCCCCTGCCACCGCCAAGGTTGTACTGAAACCGTTCACATGCCATAAAAGAAAGGCAACAGACGCGAAAATCCAAGAAAAACCGTGATTTCAGCGTCGCTGCCTGTCGCCATTCCCGCCCGGGAAGCGCGGCTGCCAACGGCGTGCTGTGACGTTCGAAGCCTGCCCACTACACAACCTCATCGAGGCCATTCATTCGGCGCGCCCAAGCGCCGTGCTGCAAAAAGGACCGGACCATTGAGCGATCAATCCACTCCGCAATCCCCCTTCGTACGCCTGTGCGATAAATTCGGTATACCCCCCGCGTTGTTCTGGGGCTTCGTTGGTTTGTTGATCTTCATGATCGGGGACGGCGTCGAGCTCGGTTACCTCTCTCCCTACCTCAGTAGCCGAGGCATGGCTCAAGGCCAGATCGCCACGGTGTTCACCCTCTACGGCGTGACCGTCGGCATCTCGTCCTGGCTGGCCGGGGCATTGTCCAATCTCTGGGGTCCCAAGCGGGTCATGTTCCTCGGGCTGCTCATCTGGAGTGTCTTTGAGGTGCTGTTTCTGGTTTACGGCCTGAAAACCCTGAGCTACTCAATGATCCTGCTGACCTACGGTTTGCGCGGCTTCGGCTACCCGCTGTTCGCCTACGGCTTTCTGGTATGGATCGCTGCCGCCACGCCGTCGCGCAAGATGGGCCTGGCGGTGGGCTGGTTCTGGGTGGCCTATGCGGCCGGCCTGCCGACCCTGGGGTCGCTGGTGGCCAGCTTCGCCATCCCGGTCATCGGTGCGTTGCACACGTTCTGGCTGTCGTTTGCGCTGGTGGTATTCGGCGGGGTAATCGGCCTGGTGGGTCTGCGTGAAGCGCATGGCATGCGCCGCCTGGCGCCCGAGGGCGAAAAGCCGCTGGTGTCCATGGCCAAGAACATCACCATCATGTGGAGCCGGCCCAAGGTCAGCCTGGTGGGTGTGGTACGCATCATCAACACCTCGTCGATGTTCGGCTTTCTGGTCGTGCTGCCCGGGTTCTTCATGCACACCGTGGGCTTTACCCTCGAAGAGTGGCTGCGCCTGCTGACCATCGTCTTTGTGTTCAATATCATCGGCAACATGACCTCCAGCGTCATCAGCACGCGGATCGGTTTTCGCAACACCATCCTCTGGCTGGGCGCGATCGGCAGCACGGTGAGTACGCCGCTGTTCTTCTTCATGCCGCAGATGTTCCCCCACAACTTCCTGCTGGCCTCGGTGTTCGGCGCGTTCTACGGGCTGACCCTGGCGTGCTTCGTGCCGCTGTCGGCACTGGCCCCGGCCCTGGCGCCGCAGAACAAGGCCGCAGCGTTGTCCGTGCTCAGCCTGGGCGCAGGTGCGTCGACCTGGGTGGGACCGGCGGTGGTGGCGATCTTCAGCACGCGCTTTGGACTGGAAGGGGTGGTGTGGGCGTTCACCGGCCTGTACGCCTTGAGCGCAGTGCTGATGCTGTTCATCAAGGACCCGGAAGTGGTGCACGAGCCTTTTGCCTTTCTCGGCACGTTCCGCAAGGCCAAGCGTCGCATCAAGGTGCGCGCGCCACGGCTGGACGACCGCTGGATTCCGGCGACGCCCAACGACTGAGTCGCCTGATTACATCCCGGCCAGATAGCCGCCGTCGACATAGAGCACCTGGCCGGTGATGTAACCCGAAGCCTGGGACGCCAGAAACAACGCCGCGCCGGCCAGGTCATCCAGATGACCGAGCCGGCCCATCGGCACCTTTGCCAGCATCGCTTCCTGCCAGCCTGGGTTCTCGTAGAACGGCCGGGTCAGGTCCGTCTCGAAGTATCCCGGCCCAAGGCCGTTGACCCGAATGCCCAGGGGTGCCCACTCGGCTGCCAGACCACGGGTCATGCCCACCAGCCCGGTCTTGGAGGCGCCGTAGGGCAGGGCGCCGGGCACACCTACCTCACTGGTCAACGAACACATATTGATGATGCTGGCGCCTGCGCTCATGCGTTGGGCGGCGGCCTGGGCGCAGAAGAACGCGCCCTTGAGGTTGACGTCGACGATGGCGTCCCAGGTGGCTTCGTCCAGGCCCAGCGACGGGGTGACCTTTTCCACGCCGGCGTTGTTGATCAACACGTCGAGGGCATCGATCTGAGCGAATGCGGCTTCCCGCGAAGCACGGTCGGCCACGTCCAGCACAAAGACGCTGCACAGGCCGCCCAGGGCCGCGATCTCGGCCTTGAGCGTTTGCAGCTTGTCGAGGTCACGGGCGGCGGCCAGCACTTGAGCACCGCCGGCGGCAAAGGCCAGGGCCAGCGAGCGGCCGATGCCCTTGGAGGCGCCGGTGATCAATACTCGCTTGCCCGCCACGGAAAATGAAGGAGTCATAACGCGTTGCGCCTGTTCAAGGTTGGATGATGGTCTTGAGCTTTACGTTGGCGCCGCTGCCGGCAGCTTCGTACACCTGAAGAATCTGCTCCAGCCCCACCGGGCCGTCGATCACCTGACGCAGCAGCGGGCTCAAGCGTTCCAGCAGGCCCATGGCCTGGCGCTGTTCTTCGCGAAATACGCTGCAGCCGACCAGTTCGATTTCCCGCTCGACAATGGCGTTGGTACTCAGCGCACACAGCCCCGAAGACAACCCCACCAATGCGATGCGCCCGCCCGAAGCCACGGCTGCAATCAGCTGCTCCATGACCATGGCATTGCCGGTGGCCTCGATGCAGTAGGCCGGCTCGGTACCGCCCATGGCGGCGTGGATCGCGGCGCTGTCACAGGGCACCGGAATCACCCCGCAGACGTCCTTGAGCAACTGCGCGCGGCCTTCGTTGCGTTCGATCAGGTACACCGGCCGGTCGTCCAGTTCGCGCAGCAGGATCGCCGCCAGACCGCCGATGGGGCCGCCGCCGGCCACCAGCACTGCCGCGCCAGGGGCGGGCGCCAACCGGTTCAGGACCCGCAGCGCCACCCCCAGCGGCTCGGCCAGGGCGGCAATTTCATTGCTGACACCGTCGGGTATCGGTAGCAGGCGGTGTACCGGTTGCACACTCTGTTCGGCAAAGCCGCCGTCGCAGACTTCGCCGACAAAGCCCATGTGTCGGCACAGGTTGCCGGCCCCGGCCAGGCAGAAATCGCACTGGCCACAATGGGCCCGGGAATCCACTACTACGCGGTCACCCACGGCAAAGCCTTCGACGCCGCTGCCCAGCTCGGTAATGCGCGCGCAGAATTCGTGGCCCGGGGTGACCGGCAGCTGCGAAATCCACTGCCCCGTCTTCAAGTTGTGAATGTCCGAGCCGCACACGCCGGCGGCCAGCACCTGCAGGCGCACGTGGCCCGCAGGGATAGCGCCGGGGACGGGAATGTCTTCGAAACGGATGTCCTGCTTGCCGTGAAAACGCAGTGCTTTCATGTCGGTTCCTGAGGGTTAGACCGGCTGGATAGCCGCGAACAGCCGACTGAACGCGTCTTCGCCATGGGCGGGTTCGCTGCCGGCGCTGACCGCAATGGCAAGGCCCAGGGCCGAGCTGTGGGGGGTATGGCCGCTGATGCCGCCGGCGCGCAAGTCGAGGACCAGCGCCGGGCAGCAGAACAACGCCAGGCGCACGATGCGCTGCCAATCCTCGGGCAGCCAGCCACGGCTGTGCAGATTCTGGATCAGCGGCTGCCAGTAGTGTTCGGTTTTGCTCTGCAAAAAGGCTTCGCGCAGTGGTGACAGCTGCCAGTCGAAATCGACGCACAGACGGCCGTTCTCCAGCCGGGTATCGACGCTGTACTGGGGGGCGATCCGGGCCGGTTCGTACAGCCACAGCGGGTGGGCAAAAATATTATGGAAGGTGGCCTTGATCTCGGCCAACAAGGCCGGAATCTGCCGGCCCGCAAAGGCCGGATCGAAGCTGACCAGCTGCGGCGTATCGCCGTCGGTCTCGTACCACACGTTGGCATTGTGGGCATCGCCGTGGGCGGTGACCACGCCATGGTCGGCCAGTTTTGCCGGGGCCAGCACGGCGGCACTTTCTTCGAACAGCTCGCCCAGGGTGCGCGCGTACTCCACGCCATTGACCACCCACTTGAGGTCTTTGAGCTGTTCCCACGGCACCTCGCTGGCAGGAAACGCGAACGTCTTGCCGACGTAGTAACTGGCCACGCGCCCGCCCAGCCCGGCCGGTTGGCCCTCGCTGATCAAACGGTGGTAGAACAGCTGATGCACCGGCTCCTTCACCACCTCGGCCGCGGTCCCCGGCTTGAGGGTGCGCAGGGCGCCTTCCAGCGCCTCGGTGTCGTAGGCTTGCTGGGCCTGGATCAGCGTCGCCATGTGCGCCCAGTCGGCGCTTTCCTCGATCTGCCGGCAGACATCGGCCAGGCGCAAGTCCTCGCGCAGGGCATAGAGCAGGATTTGCCGCCCCGGCTCGCCGCAGGCATACAGCGGCACGTCGACGCGATAGCCTGCCTCGCGCAGCAACTCGGCGTTGTAGTACTCCTCGATGGTTTTATCCTCGCCCTCTTCGTTGTGGTACTTGAAGAACAGCCGACGACCGTCCGCCAGGCTGGCCACGCCGTTGAGGGAGTTGAGGCTGTATTGATCGCGGTTGATGTGCAGGTCGGTCGCGGTCACGCCGATCACTTCGCCGACCAGCTGCAGCAGCGTCAGCCGAGCGCCCGCCCAGTCACCTTGCTTTGCCTGCATCCGGGCCAGGGCCGCGAGGGGTTGCGCAGTCATGCTCACTTGCCTTCTGCGAGAATGGCCTTGCGCAGCGGCGACACTGCCAGCGCGTGGCCGCTGAAGCCTTCGTACAAGGCGAAGCCATGGGCCTGTTCGGCGAGGGCGTCATAGCCGGCACGGGTCACGTAGCCCACCGAGATACGTTTCATGTAGTCAAACACCGAGAGCGGGCCGGCAGTCTTGGCCGCGCCATTGGTGGGCAGCACGGCGTTGGGGCCGAGGACGAAGTTGCCGAGGGTAACCGGGGTGTAGTTGCCCAGCAGGATCTCGCCGGCGTTGCGGATTTTCGGCATCACCGCCAGGGGTTCTTCGGCGAGGATCTCCAGGTGTTCGGGGGCGTATTCGTTGACCCATTCGATGGCGGTGGCGAAGTTCTTGGTCAGCACCACACCGCCATGGTCGCCGCAGAGCACGGTCTGGGAAAACTCGGCGCGTTTGGGGTCCAGTTTGGCCCACAGTCCTGGCAGTGCGGCAATCACGCCTTCGGCCACGGCGCGGCTGTGGGTCACCAGGTAGGCGGAGGAGTCCGGGCCGTGTTCGGATTCGATGATCAGGTCCATGGCCGCCAGGGTCGGGTTGGCGGTCTCGTCGGCGAGGATCACGCATTCGCTCGGGCCGGCGGGGGTGCCGGGGTCGATCAGGTTGGACAGCTGGCGCTTGGCGGCCACCACCCACGGGCTGCCGGGGCCGACGATCTTCAGGCACTTGGGCACGGTCTCGGTGCCGTAGGCCACAGCTGCCACGCCCTGGGCGCCGCCGCATTTGTAGAGGTCCTTGATGCCTACCAGACGGGCCGCCACCAGGGTCGCATCGTCCACCTTGCCGTCCGGGCCGGGCGGAGTGATCACCACCGGCCGCGGCACGCCAGCGACGATGGCGGGGATGGCGGTCATCAGCAGGACGCTGGGGAACGAGCCCTTGCCCCGTGGCACGTAGCAGGCCACCGAGTCGATGGGCACATGGCGGTCACCGGCAAAGGCGCCGGGCTGCATTTCCTTGAGCCACATTTCCTCGGGCTTCTGCGCTTCGTGGAATGCGCGGATGTTGTGGGCGGCAAAGCGGATGGCTTCCACGACCTTGGGGTCCATGCGTTCCAGGGCGGCGTCGAACTCAGCGTCCTCGGCACGGATGGACATCCGCTCGGCCTTGACCCCATCGAACTGGCGCGCGAAACGTTCAAGGGCGGCGTCGCCTTCGATACGCACCGCCTCGATGATCGGCTTGACCTTGTCGACGAAGAACGACAGGTCGGTCTCGGTACGGTTGAACAGGGCCGGAGGCAGGCTGGTGGCGGTGCTCAGGTCGTGGAACGTGGCTTGCTTCATCGCAAAACTCCGAAAATAGAATTCGATCAGGCGTGAGCGGCTGAGCCCTGGCGGATGAGGCCCAGGACATGGCGCTGGATTTCACTGAACGGCGGGCCTTCGCAGGCGCCTTCCAGACGCGGGCGGTCCAGGGGCACGGCGACGGTGTCCTTGATGTAGCCGGCACCCATGACCACGATGCGGTCGGACAGGTACACCGCTTCCTCGACGTCGTGGGTGACGAACATCACGGTCAGGCGGTGGGCCTCCCAGACCTCGGTGAGCAACTCCTGCATCTGCCGGCGGGTCATGGCATCGAGGGCGCCGAAAGGCTCGTCCATCAACAGGATCTTGGGCCGGTAAGAGAGGGCGCGGGCAATGGCCACGCGCTGCTTCATGCCGCCGGACAGTTCGTTGGGGTAAGCGCCTTCGAACTGACTCAGATTGACCAGTTGCAGGTGCTCGCGGGCGATGTCCCGGCAGTCTTTGGCGCTGTGCCCGGCGGCTTTCAGGGCGAATTCGACGTTGCCCAGGGCGGTCAGCCATGGCAGCAACGTGTAGGCCTGGAACACCACGCCCCGGTCGGTACCGGGGCCCTGGATCGGCACGCCGTCCACCAGCACGTCGCCGCCTTCGAAATCCTCAAGCCCTGCCGCGATGGAGAGCAGGGTGCTCTTGCCGCAACCCGAGGTGCCGACGATGGAGACGAATTCGTTATCGGCCAACGTCAGGCTGATGCCATCGAGGACCTTCTTGCTCTCGCGGTTGATGCTGAAGCTTTTGTGCAAGTTGTGGATGGCCAGGGTACTCATGAGCGCCTCCGGTTGTAGCGGAACAGGAGCTTCTCGCCGGCGCGCATGATCTGGTCGGAGATCAGCCCCAGCAGCCCGAGAAAGAGGATGTAGCCGATGATGGTGTCGGTCTGGAAAAAACGCTGGGAGACCACAATGCGATAACCCAGGCCCGAGGTGGCAGCCACCAGTTCCGCCAGCACCAGCCAGGTCCAGGCCCAGCCGAGGCTGACCCGCAGCGCATCCCATATCCCCGGCAGGGCGCTGGGCAGGACGATCTTCCAGAGGATCTTGCTGTTGCTCATGCCCAGGGTACGGCCCAGGCCGACGAAATCGCCGGGCACGCGCTTGACCGAGTCCATCACCATCAGCACCTGCTGGAAGAAGGTCCCCAGCCAGATGATCAGGAATTTCTGGAAGTCTCCGGTGCCGCTCCACAGGATGGTCAGGGGCACGAAGGCCACCACCGGCATGTAGCGCACGAAATCCACCAAGGGTTCCAGCGAGGCCTTCCAGAAACCGAAGCTGCCGGCCAGCACGCCGAACAGGATCGACATCAACGAGGACACCACAAAGGCCACGCTGATGCGGTAGAGGCTGACCTTCAGGTCGCCCCACAGGGTGCCGTCCTGGGCCAGGTGCACCATCCGGGTGATGACGCTTTGCGGTGAGGGCAAGAAGATCACCGGCACCATCCCGGAGGCACTGGCGGCCCACCAGGCCAAGCCGAGGATGACAAACACGGCGATGGCGATGGTCAGGTAGCCGCGGCGTCCGGGCTGGCGGCCGATCACGAAAAGGTTGCCGCGCTTGCGACGACGGGCCGCGGGGGCCGGGTTCGGTGCGGCGACCGCGTCTTGGCCGACGGGCTTTTCATTCAGTGTGGCGTAGCTCATTGACGTCTCGCCCTTGTGGCGTGGAGGACGACAGGGCGCGGCCAAAGCCGCGCCCCTCTATTACGGCTTGACGAACTGCTTGTCGATCATCCCCGCAGCGGTCACCGGCTTCTGCACCAGGCCGGCTTCCATGGCGGCCTTGAGCACCATGGGGAAGGTCGTCTGGGCGAAGGCGCCGTTGAGCTGCTGCTGGTTTTCCGCCAGGCTGTAGAACTGCACGCCGTCGAAGGCGCTGGCCAGGTCTTCCGGGCTGGAGCCTACGGCCTTGGCGATCACGGCGCGGTCGGCGGTGGTGTTGGCGCGGTAGTGGGTCACCGCGTCACCCCAGGAGTCCACCAGGGCCTGAATCTGCCCCGGCTTGTTTTTCAGCACGTCGTCGCGCACCACCAGCACGTCGCTGACGATGCCCGGCAGGTCCTTGCCGCTGAACAGCATGTTGACCTTGGGGTTCTGCTGGCGCGCGGTGCTCAGGTACGGCTCGTAGGTCACGGCCACCGGCACGCGGCCGGCGATCAGAGCGGTGCCGGCGTTGGCGGCGGGCATTGGCACCGGCTTGATGTCGCTCCATTGCATGCCGTTCTTGGCCAGGGCGGCGTGCAGCAGGATGTCGCTGGTGGCGCCTTCTTCGAAGGCCACTTCTTTGCCTTTGAGGTCCTTGATGGACTTGATGTCGGGGCCGGCGATGACGGCGTCAGCGGTCATGCTCTGGTCCAGCAGCAGGACGATTTTCACCGGCAGGCCGGCGGCAACCATGCCCATGGCGGTGTGGGTGGCGATCGTCGCGGCGTCCAACTGGCCGCTGGCCAGGCCGGCGTTGATGTCCTTGTCTTCGTTGAAGTTGACCAGGTCGACCTTCTCCAGCCCGTGCCTGGCATAGATGCCTTGGGCGGCGGCCACGTGCAGCTGGCCGTAGCCCAGCCAAGGTTCGATACCGACTTTCAGGGTGCCAGGTTCCGCTTTCATTTCAGCAGCGGACGCGGCCACCGCGGCGCTCAATGCGCAGATGCCGACAAGGCACTTCACCCCATTCTTCAACAGCTGATTCATGTCCGGTCTCGCTCATGGTTTAAGAAGGCGGTTGCTTTTGAGTGGCATCTCTTTCAACACTGCGGGAGGCGCCACGGCGGAAAATCAGGTTGAGCTGTCTATACAGGTAAGCATGGAGCGTGCCTATTCGGGCAGACCCGCAGCCCGCAAGGGATTAGGTGGCATAACACTTACTTCGGCGGCGAGGATGTGAGCTAGAACGGGGCAGGTTGCAGGAAAGTTGCCCCTTTGAGGAACACTCGCCGAGGCTCGTCATCGTGGCTTATCTCGTCGGCAGGGCCTTTGCGCCGACTGGTCTGCATATTGCTTGGCCTGTCTATACAGGTCAGCCAATCTTGAGGATTCACCCTTTATGCGTCGCTACCACACCGGTCGTGATCTCTCGCGCGTGCAGAGCATCCCGGAACTCGCTAGCCTGGCGCAGCGTTATCTGCCGCACTTTGTCTGGGAATACCTGGCCGGTGGCGCCGAAGAAGAAATCACCCTCACCGCCAACCGCCGTGACTTCGACCGTCTGGGGCTGTGCCCGCGTACTTTGCAGGGCGTGCAGGACCCTGATCTGAGCACGTCGTTGAGCCACCGCCCGGCGGCCTTGCCCATTGTTATCGCGCCCACTGGGTACAACGGCATGTTGCGTCGCGATGCGGATGTGTTGCTGGCCCGGGCGGCCACGGCCAAGGGTATTCCGCTTTGCCTGAGCACGGTGTCCTGCGCTTCCATGGAGCAGTTGGTGGAGCAGGTGCCGGGCCTGAACCTGTGGTTCCAGCTCTATTGCCTCAAGGATCCAGCCGTGCAGGAAGACCTGCTCAAACGTGCCGAGCGCTTGCAGGTGTCCACCTTGCTGCTGACCAGCGACGCCACCGTGCTGGGCAACCGCGAATGGGATCGGCGCAACTTTCAGCGTCCGCAAAAGCTCACCCTGGCCAACAAAATCGACGTGCTCGGCCACCCGCGCTGGATGGCCGGCACCCTCTGGCCTCACGGCATGCCGAGCCTGGGTAACCTGGACCCGTACCTGCCCAAGGAGGCGCGCAACGCCGCCGGCGCCCAGCATTTCATCGGCAACCAGATGGACACCGGTTTGAACTGGGAGAGCCTGGCGCGCCTGCGCGATCGCTGGACCGGCCAGTTGATTCTCAAGGGCGTGCTGCACCCCGGCGATGCCGAGCGGGCCGTTGCCCTGGGGGTGGACGGTATCGTCGTGACCAACCACGGCGGCCGTCAACTGGACGGCAGCCCCTCGGCCATCGCCGCGCTGCCAGCCATCAGCGCCGTGGCCAAGGGCAAGGTGCAGATCCTGCTGGACAGCGGTGTGCGCCGTGGTTCCGACATCGTCAGGGCGATGGCCTTGGGCGCCGACGGCGTGCTGGTGGGCCGGCCGACCTTGTTCGGCGTGGCGGTGGGCGGGGAGGCGGGGGCGCAGAAGGCTTTGCAGATCCTCGGCGACGAGCTCAAGCGGGCGATGATTCTGCTGGGGTGTCAGCGGTTGGACCAGTTGGTGGGGGAGCACCCGTTGATCGAGTATGCCCGCGATCTTTCAGGACCGCAGGGCTCATGAGCTCGACCTGGCCTGGCTGCTGACGCGCCAGGCGCGTTGGGTGTTCTCCAGGCTCACAGTGGTTGTTCGTCAAGGCTGGCCAGACGTTCGATCGCCAGCAGTTGCGCGCGAAGTGGTCAGGTCTCGTTATGCTCGGCTGATTGCCTGGATAGTGCGAAATGGCTGATCGGCGTGCCTTGACCGGTTGAGGAACCGTATCTACTTTCCATACAGTTTTTCGGCTGTCAGGACGATGACTTCGTGGATTCCTGTGCAGGGGTGCTCTTGGCTCGGGGAGTCTCACATGGCGTTATCTTCGGTGGTGGTCAACCTTCTGCGCGCCGCAGCGCCCACGTTGCTGATGGCACTCGGCTTGCCTTCTCCCTTCAATGTCATCGCTGCCGCCGTGGCCTCGACATCGCTGGCACCCCGGCTGCCTGCTGCGGCTCCCGCTCCGGTGCTGTCCCCCGAACAGTTGATAAAGACGGTCGAAACCCAGGCGCAGGCACCTGACTTTCTGCTCAAGTTGCGCGCCGCCGAAGCCGATCTGCAAAAGTACGAAGCCAGCGCCGGCATGCGTTTTGCCGAGCTGGAGCTGCAAGACCGCACCCGCGCCGGTGCCTTCCAACGTGACAGCGGCATGGCGGCCAAGGTGTTTACCAATGGCATGCGCCTGGTCACCTTGAGTCTGTTGTCCGTGCTGTTGGTGATTGGCGTCTCCACCTATGTGGTCTGGAACGGGATCACCGCCGCGAACGCCGGTCTGGCGACGGCCGGGTTTGGCCTGGTCGGCACGGTGGTGGGATTTCTCACCGGACTGTCGTCCAACATCGTGAGCTTCTATTGGGGCAGCAGCCAGGGGTCCAAAGACAAAGGCGATCAGATCGCCCAGGCCCTTCAGGCGCTCGGTGGCCAACAAGGCAAGACGCCCGCAGTGGCGGCAGGTGTGCAGGACGATGCGGTGGGTTGAGGCGCCATGGCGCGGGGGTGGGGCATGAGCGATACGGTCGAATTGGCACTGTCGGGCACCGTGCAGACCACAGTGCGAGTCAACGTGAGGCAGAACACCCCGGCCACCACGGCGCCGGTTCTGCGAAAACTGGAGGCGGGCGTCACGGTTCAGGTGCTCGGCGTGGTCGTGGGCGACAACGTGCAGGGCAATGCCCACTGGTACCGTCTGGCTGGCAACAGCTTTGTCTGGGCTGGCGGGTGCGGTGCGCTGAACGGCTCGACACCCGCTGTGCCTTCAGGCCCCCAGGCCCGCCTCGCGGACGTGCCATTGGTCATCGACATGAACCATAACGACGGCGTCGGCAGCTTTGCCCAGGCCAAGGCGGCGGGCCTGGTCGGCGTCATTCACAAAGCCACCACCGGTCAGCACGGGCAGGATGATCAGTACGCCGAACGCCGCCAGCAGGCCCTCGATGCCGGCTTGCTGTGGGGCGCCTATCACTGGGGAACGGCCGCTGACCCCATCACCCAGGTGGACAACTTCCTGCGCTATGCCGAGCCGGATGCCCACACCTTGGTTGCCCTGGATTTCGAAGCCACGCCAGGCAACCAGATGACCCTGGACATCGCCCAGCGCTTCTGTGAAGAGATCTTCAACCGACTGGGGCGTCGTCCGGTCATTTACAGCGGCAGCACCTTGAAGGGTTACCTCGGCTCGACCAGCAATGCGTTCTTCGCTCAACACCGCCTGTGGCTGGCCCAATACGGTTCGCATCCGACGGTGCAACGCAGTTGGGAGAGCTTCTGGCTCTGGCAATACACCGATGGCGACGTCGGGCCGCCGGGCTGTCGTGCCGTGGCGGGGATCCTGGGGGATGCCAAAAAGCGGCTGGACTGCAATCACTTTGCGGGGGATGCAGCGACCCTGGCAGCGCAGTGGGCATTGTGAGGCCGATCGGCCTTCAGGTGCTGCAAGCGGCTGTCTGCAAACGGATTTTTGCCCACAATCACTGTGTATCCGCCTGTGGATAAGCTGCGTACATCTGGCTGCAAGCCTTGGCAGGCCTGGGTGGGAACAGGGTGGTTGTTTTTTGTTCAGGTCAACGGCTTCATGACGGCGAACTGCGCAGTGTGTTGGACAACCGATCGGGTGCCGGGTATCAAGGCGCTGCCGAGGGCGGTCAAGATCGATCGGTATAACCCTTTGGCCAAAAACGATTTTTTGCCCACATCTGCTGTGCATCCGCTTGTGGATAACCTGCGCACAGCTGTCTGCAGGCCACGGCGGGACTGGTTGAGCGACGATTGGTTACTATTTGTACACTGCGTCTGCACCCTGCCAGCTTGCCAAGGGCCATCACCTCTCCTGGGTCGCGACAGCGTCAGTTCAGCCACCTCCGTAAAAGTCCGTTTCTGTCCTGTATCGGTCCGGCTCTGGCCTGTTTCCAGCCTTGCATGGCGCCTACGATGGCTTCCTCATTCAGTTTGCTCAAGGCCACGGAAATAGCATGTCAATTTCTACCGCGTTGCTCGTGATCGACGTACAAGAGTCCTTTCGCCATTCTCCGTACTGGTCCGAAAATGACCTGGCGGCCTATCTCGTCCAGCAGCAGGCATTGATCGACGGCTGCGTGGCCTTGAGGATCCCGGTAGTGCAGGTATTTCATGTCGAGGACAGTGGTCATTTCTCCCTGGCGTCGGGGCAGGTGCGGGCCCTTGAGGACTTGGCCATCAAGCCCACCGTGACCTTTCACAAGCGCTATCACAGTGCCTTGGCCGGTACGCCGCTGGCGCCGTGGCTGACCGGGCGCGGGATCCGGCGGCTGATCGTCAGCGGTATCCGCACCGAGCAGTGTTGCGAGACCACCACCCGCCACGCCTCGGACAGCGGCTTTGCAGTGGACTTCGTCAGCGAAGCGACCCTGACCTTTGCCATGACCCACGCCCGCAGCGGCCGCACCTACGGCCCTGCGCAGATTCGCGAGCGTACCGAACTGGTGCTCGAAGGGCGTTTCGCCCGCATCCTTACCGTCGCCCAAGCCTTGGAGAGCTGAGTTCATGCGTGTCCCTGTGTTGTTCGTCTTGTTGCCCCACGTGCTGATGCTGGACCTGGCCGGGCCGGCCGAAGCCTTGCGCCTGGCGAATCAAGTGGGGGGCGAGGGGGGGATCGGTTTCGACTTGCAGTATGCCGGCCCGGTCGCTGACATTCAGAGCTCCATCGGCCTGCCGCTGAACGGCCTGGCACCCTTGCCCGAGCAGGTGGCCGCAGGCACGTTGGTGGTGCTGGTGGGATCCACCTCGCAGGTCACAGCCGCCGAGCAACACGGCCTCGACACCGCCAGTGCGACGCTGGTGGACTGGTTGCGCCGGGTGGTTGCGCCCAGCCGCGAGCAAGTGTTGTGCGTCTGCGCCGGTGCCTTGAGCGCCGCGCGCGCGGGTTTGCTGGACGGGCGGCAATGCACCACTCATCACGCCCTGTGCGCGACGCTGCAATCGCTGGCGCCCAAGGCGCGGGTCGTGGAAAACCGTCTGTATGTCACCGATGGCCGCATCAGCACCAGCGCCGGGATCACGGCCGGCATCGATCTGACCTTGCACCTGCTCGCCGAGCTGGCCGGGCCGAGGCTGGCCTGCACCGTGGCGCGGGAGATGGTGGTGTACAGGCGCCGCAGCGGCTGCGACCCGCAACTGTCGCCCTGGATCAGCGGCCGCAATCACCTGCACCCCGGCGTGCACCGCGTGCAGGACGCCATCGTGGCCGACCCGAGCGACGATTGGAGCGTGGAGCGCATGGCCGATATTGCCTGCACCAGCAGCCGCCATCTGGGCCGTCTGTTTCATGAGCATGTCGGAGCTGCCCCGCTGGATTATCTGCATCGGCTACGGGTCACCCTGGCCCGGGAGCTGCTCGAGCAATCGGGCCTGGACATGGAGGCTGTGGCTCAGCGCGCCGGGTTTGGTTCGGCGCGGCACCTGCGGCGAATCTGGAGCAAATTCGAGGAGGGTACGCCCTCTGAATCGCGTCTCGCCCACTAGCGAGAGTCACCGTCGGGCCGGTATGCTCGGCCGCCATGAATACGACCAAAACCACGACCCTTTCGCCGTGGGCGGCCTGCAGCGCCGTCCTCGCGGCTCAGTTCTCTGCCAATGCCGGCGCGGCGCTTGCCAAGACCTTGTTCCCGATGGTCGGTACCAGTGGCGTGGCCAGCTTGCGCATCGGTCTGGCGGCGTTAGTGCTGCTGGCCGTCGTGCGGCCGTGGCGAGTACGGCTGGACGCATTGCAGTGGCGCAACGTGCTGATCTACGGCGTGATGCTGGCCGGAATGAACCTGTGCCTGTATCAAGCGTTTCAGCGCTTGCCGCTGGGGGTCGCGTCGGCCATCGAGATCTCCGGCCCGCTGGCCGTGTCGATGCTCGCCTCGCGCAGGGGCTTCGACATTCTCTGGCTGGCGCTGGCCATCGGCTCGCTGTCGCTGCTGCTGCCCAGCGAGGCCGGTGGCGCCGTACTGGACCGGGTGGGCATTCTCTTCGGCTTCGGCGCCGCCAGTTGCTGGGCGTTGTACATCGTGTTCGGCAACCGCGTGAAGGATGCGGCCAGCAGCGCGGTGACCTGGGGCATGCTGGTGGCCGGGATCATTGCCTTGCCCATGGGGCTGGCACAGAGCGGGGCCTTGCTGTTGCAGCCGAGCGTTTTGCTGGCAGGCCTGTGCATCGCGCTGTTGTCCAGCGTGGTGCCCAATAGCCTGGACATGGTCGCCTTGCGCAATGCGCCGCCCAAGGTGTTCGGCTTGTTGAGCAGCGCCCAGCCGGCGGTGGCGGCGCTGATCGGCCTGGGTGTGCTGGGCGAGCGTCTGGGCATGGCGCAATGGGTGGCCATTGCCGGTATCGTTCTGGCCTGTGCCGGCAGCGTAGTGACCTCGTCGAACGAGCAAGCCGCCCACGCGTGAACGGTGCTGGAAAGTAAGTGGCTGTTTTAGGAAGTTTTTTTTGCCTTGGCGCTTCCCGCCCGCGAGGAAAGCTGGTAAATTCCCGCTCATTGTTGCAAAGCGCTTCACAACGCATTCGCAGCAGTCGCTCCAGGGGCGTCGCCAAGCGGTAAGGCAGCAGGTTTTGATCCTGCCATGCGTTGGTTCGAATCCAGCCGCCCCTGCCATCTTCTTTCATCGCCGGTGTTTGCCTCAGGGCAACACCGGCGATGTCGTTTCTGCCCGCCGCCCATCAGAACCGATTCAGCGCGTTGGCCACGGTCATCATCCACAGCCCCACAGCAAATGCTCCAGGGTCCACGTGCCCCAGCGCCCGTTCGCCCAGATAGGACGAACGGCCCTTGCGCGGCAACATCTGCTTGGTTTGCGCGGCGCCCTGCAAAGCGGCGCTGGCGGCCAGCAGCGCGCATTCGCCGGCACCGGCGCCTTTCTCGCGGTTGCGCAGGGCGTGGGCCGCCGGCAGCAAGGCATCGAGCATGGTGCGCTCGCCGGCCTTGGCGCCCCCCAGCTTCATCACCCCTTCGCAGCCCGCCTGAAAGGCTCGGCTCCAGGACGCCAGTTGGGTGACTTCGGCCCCGGCCAGTGAAGCGCCGGCGCTGAAGGTGAAAATCGCATACAACGGCCCGGAGGTCCCCCCCAGCGAGCGACGCAGCACAGCAGAAATCTGCTGCAGGGCCAACGCCGGGTGATCACAGTCCAACGTGTCCAGCGCCCGTTCGATGGCCACTGCGCCCCGCGCCAGACTGGTGCCAAGGTCGCCGTCGCCCACGACCGAGTCCAGTTCGGTGAGGTGGCTTTCGTGTTCCTTGAGGATGGCGCAGACCGCCACCAGCGCCGCCTTGAAGGTGGCGGCCTTGCGCCAGCTGGCGCCGCTCGGTCCGGCACTGACGGGCAGGGCGGCGCAGGGTTGCCGACTCAGGTCGGTGGCCGGGGATTGCAAGGGGTGCCAGGCCGTTGCGCAGGTGGGTGCCCGCAGCCGGGCCAGGGTCGCATCGTCTACCCGCAGCAGGGTCACCGAGCAGCCGGCCATCTCCAGCGCGGTGAGAAACGTGCCTACCAGCACCGCTTCGACTTTGAGCCCATGGGTCACGCAGCCGGCCAGGACATGGCGGGCGACGATGTCCAGCTCCTGCACCGCCGTGCCCCCGAGGTTGTTGATCATGGCCACGACACGCTCGCCGGGCAGCAGTTGACCCTGGCTGAAGATCCGCTCCAGCAGCACATGAACCATGTTGTCGGCAGGCTCCACCGGCCCTCGGCGCACGCCGTTTTCACCGTGGATGCCCAGGCCGTATTCGACCTCGTTGTCGCCCAAGGTGAACCCTGGCGTACCCGCCGCTGGCACGGTGCACGCGCTCAGTCCCAGGCCCATGCTGAACAGGCCGGTGGCCGCTCGTTCGGCGGCAGCCTTGACCTCGGCCAATGGCAGCCCGGCTTCGGCGGCCGCCCCCGCGACCTTGTGCACCAGCACCGTACCGGCAATGCCGCGACGGCCCACGGTGCCGTTGTCGTCGAGGGCCACGTCATCGCCCACCACGATCATTTCCACGGCGACACCGGCACTGCGGGCCAACTCGGCGGCCAGGCCAAAATTAAGCCGGTCGCCGGTGTAGTTCTTGACGATCAGCAGCACCCCTGCGGGGCCGGTCAGGGTCATGATGGCGCTGAGCACCGCATCCACACTGGGCGACGTGAACACGGCGCCGACCACCGCCGCCGTCAGCAGGCCCTGGCCGACGTAACCGGCGTGGGCCGGCTCGTGGCCGGCACCGCCACCGGAAATCAGCACGACCTTGCCAGCCGCGCCCAAGGCAGCGAAGTCGCGCCGCGCGACGATATTTTCACCTTGCAGCAAGATCAGGTCACGGTTGGCGAGGGCTACGCCTTCGAGCATGTCGTCGACGACGGTCAGGGCGTCGTTGATGAGTTTTTTCATGGTGGTGTCCGGTCCCGGTTATTTGTTATGGGGATAAGAGGAGTGTGGTGGGTGAGGGGGGCGATGTCCAATGTGCGGGTCTTGCAGAGGTGCCCAGACCAGCACCTGCCACCCCATCCGCACCTCCTGTCGACCACCCCTTCCAGTCCCCCACGAATCCCTTGCTTACCCCGCATTTCTCTGCTAATTTCCAGAATGTTAACGATGACATTTCCGCTTAAAAATAAAAACAACGGGATATTCGCCATGACAATCCGCTTCAGCCGAGGCCTCTGTGCCGCCGCTTGCTCCCTCGCTTTTGCCGTCGCCTGCGCCAGCAGCGCCCAGGCCGCCGATGCCGCTAAATCCGGCCCCTACAAAATCGGTGTGTCGTTCCAGGAAATCAACAACCCCTACTTTGTCACCATGAAGGACGCCCTGCAGGACGCCACCAAGACCATCGGCGCCGAACTGTTGGTCACCGATGCGCGGCACGACGTGTCCAAGCAGCTCAGCGACATCGAGGACATGCTGCAAAAAGGCATCGACATCCTGATCATCAACCCCACCGATTCGGTCGGCGTGCAGTCCGCCGTCAAGCAGGCCCACGACAAAGGGGTGGTGGTGGTCGCCGTGGACGCCCAGGCCGATGGGCCGCTGGACTCCTTCGTCGGCTCGAAGAACTATGACGCCGGGGTGCAGGCCTGCGACTACCTGGCCAAGAACATTGGCGGCAAGGGTGACGTCGGCATTCTCGACGGCATCGCCGTGGTGCCGATTCTTGAACGGGTGCGCGGTTGCAAGGACGCCCTTGCCAAGTACCCGGACATCAAGATCGTCAGCACCCAGAATGGCAAGCAGGAACGTGACCAGGCCCTTAGCGTCACGGAAAACATGCTCCAGGCCCAACCCACTCTCAAAGGCCTGTTCAGCGTCAACGACAACGGCTCCCTCGGCGCCCTTGCGGCCATCGAGGCGAGCGGCATGGACGTCAAACTGACCAGCGTTGACGGTGCCCCGGAAGCCATCAAGGAAATCCAGAAACCGGGCAGCAAGTTCATCGCCACCTCGGCGCAGTACCCACGCGACCAGGTGCGCCTGGCCCTGGGCGTGGCGCTGGCCAAGAAGTGGGGTGCCCAAGTGCCCAAGGCCATTCCGGTGGATATCCTGCTGGTGGATCAGGCCAAGGCCAAGACCTTCAGCTGGTAAGCCTGCGACAGCTCAACTACGGTGACGGCGCCTCGAGAGGGGGGCGCCGTTCGGTCCCACGACGTTCGGTCTGGCGAGGTGCCCATGAGCAGCCTTCTGCAATTGGACAATATCTGTAAGAGTTACCCCGGCGTGCAGGCGCTCAAGTCCATCAACCTTCGGGTCGAGCGTGGCGAAATCCATGCCTTGCTCGGGGAAAACGGTGCCGGCAAATCGACCCTGATGAAGATCCTCGCCGGCGTCGAGCATCAGGATCAGGGCAGCATTCTCATGGACGGCGCGGAGCAGCACTTCGCGACCTACAACGAAGCGATCGCCGCCGGCATCGGCATCGTCTTTCAAGAGTTCAGCCTGATCCCGTACCTCACCGCCGTGGAGAATATTTTCCTCGGCCACGAGCGGGTCAACAGCCTGGGGCTGCTGCGCAAGCAGCACATGCGCGAGGAGGCCATTGCCCTGTTCGCCCGCCTCGGCGTGCAGATCAATCTGGACTGTTCGGTGCAGCACCTGAGCGTGGCCGAGCAGCAGTTCGTCGAAATCGCCAAGGCCCTGGCCCTCAATGCGCGCCTGCTGATTCTTGACGAACCTACCGCAACCCTGACCCCCTCCGAAGCCGAGCTGCTGTTCGGCATCATGCGCGAGTTGAAAAGCCAGGGCGTGGCGGTGATCTTCATCTCCCACCACCTGGAAGAAATTTTCCAGGTCTGTGACCGCATCAGCGTGCTGCGCGACGGCAGCAACGTCGGCGCCCTGACCGTGGCCGACAGTGACATCGACACCTTGGTGGAGATGATGGTAGGCCGGCGCCTGGACGCCAATTTCCCGGCCAAGACCTCGACGCCGTTGGGTGAAGTGGTGCTGGAAGTGCGCGACATTCAATTGCTGAAGAACGGCCCGCACAACCATTTCAAACTGCACCGTGGCGAGATTCTCGGCTTTGCCGGGCTTGTGGGTTCCGGGCGCACGGAGTTGGCCTTGGGCGTCATGGGGGCCTTGTCGGTGGTCAGCAAAGACGTCTTGCTCCACGGCCTGCCCGTGCACCTGGCCGACCCGGCCCAGGCGCTGGCCCACGGCATCGGGCTGCTCCCCGAGAGCCGCAAGAGCGAAGGGCTGATCGTCGACTTCAGCATCCGCGAGAATATCTCCCTGAACAATCTGGGCAAGTATGAAAACCACGGCCACCTGCTTGATCGACGCAAGGAGGATCTGACCACCACGGCGTTGATGAAGCAACTCTCGATCAAGGCGCCGACCTGTGAAAGCCGGGTGCTCAACCTCAGTGGCGGCAACCAGCAGAAAGTGGTGATCGCGCGCTGGATCAACCACCACTGCGACATCCTGATTTTCGACGAGCCCACCCGCGGCATCGATGTCGGCGCCAAGGCCGAGATCTACAGCCTGATGCGCAAGCTCACCGAGCAGGGTTTCGCGATCATCATGATTTCCTCGGAGCTGCCGGAAATCATCGGTATGTGCGACCGCGTCGCTGTTTTCAACAAAGGTGCCATCGTCAACGTTCTGGAAGCGTCCAGCATCAACCCGCAAGAGGTGATGCGTCACGCCACAGGGGGGAGCCACAGTGTCCATGTCCATTAAAAGCGGGCCCATCAAGAGTGCGCCCATCAAAAGCCAGCACGGCAAAGCCCTCAAGCTCGACTTCGCCCGACTGATTCGCTCGCCGGCCTTCTATCCCTTCGTCGGGCTGGTGGTGGTCACGCTGTTCATGATCTTCGCCAGCGACAAGTTTCTCACCGGTGCCAACCTGGAAAACATCGCCCGGCAGGTGTCGATCAACGCAATCATTGCCGTGGGCATGACCTGCGTGATCCTCACGGGCGGCATTGATTTGTCGGTGGGGCCAGTCATGGCCTTGTCCGGCACCTTGACCACCGGCTTGATGGTGGCCGGCGTACCGGCGCCCATCGCTATTCTCATCGGCTTGTTGATCGGCGTTGGCTTTGGTATCGGCAACGGCATCTTTGTCGCCTACCTGAAGATGCCGCCGATCATCGTCACCCTCGCCACCATGGGCATCGCCCGAGGCCTGGGCCTGATGTACACCGACGGCTATCCCATCTCGGGCATGCCGGACTGGTTTGCCTGGTTCGGGCGCGGCACCTTGTTCGGCATCCAGGTGCCGATCCTGATCATGCTGGCGACCTACTTTCTGGCCTGGGTGCTCCTGCAGCAGACCCGCATCGGCCGCTACATCTACGCCATCGGCGGCAACGAAGAAGCGGTACGGCTGTCCGGGGTTCGGGCGCCGCGCTTCAAGTTGCTGGTGTATTGCATCAGTGGCCTGACGGCAGCGGTGGCGGGGCTGGTGCTGTCGTCACGGCTGATGAGCGGCCAACCCAACGCCGGGGTCGGCTTCGAGCTGGACGCCATTGCCGCCGTGGTCCTGGGCGGCGCGTCGATAGCCGGCGGGCGTGGCGTGATCGTCGGCACCCTGGTGGGCGCGATGCTGCTGGGCGTGCTCAACAACGGCCTGAACATGCTCGGGGTCTCGCCCTATGTGCAAAGCGTGATCAAGGGCGGGATCATCCTGCTGGCGATTTTCATCAGCAAACAGCGGCACAAGTAATACCTCATCCAACAGCAGCGGTCCTGCGGGCCGCTGTGGCTTCCTTCGTCCTGAAAAAGGTGAATCGACATGGACAACAACACCGACAACACCATGCAAGCCATCGTCTGCCACGCACCCAAGGACTACCGCCTGGAGCGTATCGGCAAGCCCCAGGCGCGGCCCCTGGAACTGGTGATCAGCATCAAAGCCTGCGGCATCTGCGCCAGTGACTGCAAATGCCACTCGGGCGCGGCGATGTTCTGGGGCGGCGAGAGCCCGTGGGTCAAGGCGCCGGTGATTCCGGGCCATGAATTTTTCGGCTACGTGGAACAGGTGGGCGAGGGCGCCGAGGAACACTTCGGGGTCAAGGTCGGCGACAAGGTGATCGCCGAGCAGATCGTGCCGTGCGAGAAGTGCCGCTTCTGCAAGTCCGGCAAGTACTGGATGTGCGAGGTGCACAACATTTTCGGCTTCCAGAAGGACGTGGCCGAGGGCGGCATGGCCCAGTACATGCGCATTCCGAAGACGGCTATCGTGCACAAGATCCCGGAGTCGGTGTCGCTGGAAGATTCGGCGCTGATCGAACCCATGGCCTGCTCCATTCACACGGTCAACCGTGGCGACGTGCAGCTGGACGACGTGCTGGTAATCGCCGGTGCCGGTACGCTGGGTCTGTGCATGGTCCAGGTGGCGGCGCTCAAGACACCGAAGAAACTGGTGGTCATCGACATGGTCGACGAGCGCCTGGAACTGGCGAAACAGTACGGCGCCGACGTGACCATCAACCCCGGCCGCGACGACGCCAAGGCGATCATCCAGGGCCTGACCGACGGCTATGGCTGCGACGTCTATATTGAAACCACCGGCGTGCCGATCGGCGTCACCCAGGGCCTGGAACTGATCCGCAAGCTTGGCCGCTTCGTCGAGTTCAGCGTGTTCGGCGCCGAGACCAGCGCCGACTGGTCGATCATCGGTGACCGCAAGGAACTGGACGTGCGTGGTGCGCACCTGGGGCCTTACTGCTACCCGGTGGCCATCGACCTGTTCGAGCGCGGGCTGGTGACCTCAAAGGGCATCGTCACCCATGATTTTGGCCTGGATGACTATGCCGAGGCCTTTGAGCTGGCCAATTCGACCCGGTCGATCAAGGTGCTGCTGAAACCGCAATCGCCAAAGTAGCTGGCTCATAACAAGAACAAGAGAACCGCCCCATGGATTATGTCATCGGTGTCGACATTGGCACCCAGAGTACCAAGGCCCTGTTGGTGGATGCCCAGGGCTGCATCCTCGCGCAGCACAGCCACAGCTACAAGGTCGACACGCCGAAGCCGCGCTGGGCCGAGCAGTGGCCGCAGGTCTGGCTGGACGCAGTGAGGCTGTGCATTGCCGGCTGCGTGGACAAGGCGCAGGTGCCCCGCGGGCAGATCAAGGCGCTGTGTGTCAGCAGCCTGTATGGCGGTTCCGGGATTGCCGTGGATGCGCAGATCAAGCCGCTGTATCCCTGCCTGATCTGGATGGATCGGCGCGCCAGCGAACAGGTCGAGTGGGTGCGCGAGCACGTTGACCTGGAGCAGTTGCAGGCCATCACCGGTAACGGTGTCGACAGCTATTACGGCTTCACCAAGATGCTCTGGCTCAAGCAGCACCAGCCCGAAGTCTGGGCCGACACCTGCTATCTGCTGCCGCCCAACAGCTACATCAATTACTGCCTGACAGGCGCGGTGGCGGTGGACCACAGCTCGGCCGGCAACATCGGTGGTGTCTACGACCAGGCCGCGCGGTGCTGGTCGGTGCCGATGCTCGAGGCCTTGGGTATTGCGCCGGCGATGATGCCCGAACGCTTGCTGCATTCGGGCGAAGTGGTCGGTGGCCTGCTGGAAGATTGGGCGGCACGCCTGGGCCTCGAGCCGGGAACGCCGGTACTGGCGGGGGGCGTCGATGCGGCCATGGCCACCTTTGCCGCCGGGGTGACCGAGGCCGGTAACCATGTGGCGATGATCGGCACCAGCATGTGCTGGGGCTACTTGAACCAGCAGGTGGACGCACGCCATGGGCTGGTGAGTTTCCCCCATGTATTCAACGGCGCGCGCGATCTGTACATCTTCGGCGGCGCGATCACCGCCGGGGCCTCGGTCAGCTGGTTTCGCGAGCAGTTCTGCCAGGCCGAGGAACAGCAAGGCCGGGACAGTGGTGAAGACAGCCACGGGATTCTCGAACGGGCGGCGCTCAAGGTGCCGGCCGGCAGCGACGGCTTGCTGTTTCTGCCCTACCTGATGGGTGAGCGCAGCCCGGTGTGGGACGCCAGCGCCAGCGGCAGTTTTGTCGGCTTGAGCCTGTATCACAGCCGCGTCCATCTCTACCGTGCGGTGCTGGAAGGGGTGACCTTTGCCCTGCGCCACAACATCGAGGCGGGCAGGCAGGGCGCGCAGCACCTGGACCCGCGCCTGATCGTGGTGGGCGGCGCCAGCCACTCCGACCTGTGGATGCAGATCATCGCCGACGTCACCGGCTACCCGGTCTACACCATCGTCCAGGAGGTGGAAGCCGCCCTCGGCGCGGCGTTGCTGGCGGCCCATGCCGCCGGGCTGGTGGATGAGGCGCAGGTGCATCGCGGCTGGGTCGAGTTGCAACGGCGGGCCGAGCCCGAGGCTGACAATGTGCGGCTCTATTCGCGTCTGTTTGCCGACTATGTGGCGTTGTATCCGGCCCTCAAACCCATCATGCACCGCCTGCAGGAGGCCTCGTCATGAGTACCGCGAGCTTCGATTTCACCGGCCAGCGCATCCTGGTCACCGGTGCCAGCAGCGGCATTGGCTGGGCCGTCGCCTATCACCTGATGGGGGCTGGCGCGCAGGTCTATGCCATGGGCCGTGATGCCCAGGCCTTGGAAAAACTGGCGGGGCAGGGCTGTCATATTGTGCGGGTGGACATGGCCGACAGCGCCGCACTGACGGCACAGTTGGCGCTGTTGCCGCCGCTGCATGGCCTGGTCAATTGTGCCGGCATCGCGCTGCTGGAGGCGGCCGATGCGGTGACGGCCGAGGGCTTCGACCAGGTGATGGCGGTCAACGTGCGTGCGGCGGCCTTGGTGGCGGCTGCGGTGGCGCGGGGGATGATCACGGCAGGTGTGGCGGGCAGCATCGTCAACGTGTCCAGCCAGGCGTCGCTGGTGGCACTGGATGATCACTTGGCCTACTGCGCGTCCAAGGCGGCGATGGACGCCATGACCCGGGTCCAATGCGGGGAATGGGGCAAGCACGGGATCCGGGTCAACAGTGTCAACCCCACGGTGACCCTGACGCCCATGGCCGTACAGGTGTGGAGCAAGCCGGCCAAGCGCGACCCGGCGCTGGCGGGGATTCCGCTGGGGCGCTTTGCCGAGACCGATGAAGTGGCGGGGCCGATTCTGTTCTTGTTGAGCGATGCGGCATCGATGATCAGTGGCGTGGCGTTGCCAATCGATGGGGGGTATACCAGTCGGTGAGGGATTGACTCTGAGGGCCTCATCGCAGGCAACGCAGTATCAAATCCGAACCCCGTTTTCCAACTCGCCGCCAATCACCACCTGACTGCGCGGCAGCCCGGCATCCTGAATCCGCGCCAGCAGCAATTGCACCGCCTGGCTGCCGGCCCGGGAGGCGTCGTGGGCGATACAGGCAATCGGAATGCCGAAGATGTCGGCAAAGGGCAGGCGATCAATGCCGCAGATCGCCACCTGCTCATGGGCGATGCCCTGGTCGCGCAGGGCTTTCAGGGCGCCCAGAGTGATCAATTGGTTGAAGCCAAAAATCGCGTCGGGGCGGGCTTGTTCGCGCAGGTACGCCAAGGTGCTCAGGTACGAAGGCTCCAGCGTGTAATCGCCGGCAAACACGGCCAGCTCCACTGGCTTGCCGGCCTCGGCCAGCGCCGCCTTGACCCCACGCAGGCGCTCCTCGGAAATCCGCGAGTGCGCCGGACCGGTCAGCACCAGCAAGCGCCGCATATCGGGCTTTTGCGCGAGCAGATACCGGGCGCCCTTCAGGCCGCTTTCGTAGTTGTCCAGCACCACATGGCTGAACGGGCTATCGGGCAGCGCGCGGTCCAGCTGCACCACCGGCATGTCGCCATTGCTCAGGCGGTTGAGGTAGGCGGGACGGTAATGGGGTTCGTCGGACACCGGCGACAGCACGATGCCCGCGACCCGGTAGCCGAGCAGGGTGTCCACCGCCTTGCTCTCCAGTTCCTCGGAACCGTCGGTGTCGATGAGCATGATGGTGTAGCCGTGCTTTTTCGCTTCCCGGGAAATGGCTTTGATCATCTCGCTGTAGAACGGGTTGTCCACCGACGCGGTGATCAGGCCGATGATCAGGCTTTCGCTGCGCTTGAGGCTGCGGGCGAAGGCGTTGGGCACGTAGTCGAGCTCCTCGGCCACCTTGAGGATTTTCGCCAGGGTTGCCGGTTTCACCAGGTCAGGTTTGTTCAGGGCCCGGGACACGGTCTGCGAGGTCATGTTCACGCGGCGGGCGATGTCGCTGACGGTTACGGGGACTTTTTTGCTCATTGGGCTCGCGATGATCTGGACGGGAATCGACTGCCACAGGCTAGCACGCCACCGACTCGAAATGAGTGGGCAAACGGACGAATACCCGGCTGATCCTCGGCTAGTCTTTCAACGCCGACGCGAGCCTTCAACACCCCTAACAAGAGTCGACTAGCATGCAGACACTGGTCATCGGCATCGACCTGAGCACCACCACGTGCAAGGTCATCGCCTGGAATGCGCAGGGCACCTTGGTTGCCCAGGCGCGCGCGCCGCTGGCCATGGGCCGGCCGCACAGCAACGCCTACGAGCAGGACCCGCACGATTGGTGGCGGGCTGCGCAGACCGCGCTCAAGGCGCTGTCGCTGCTGATTGATACGCAAACGGTGGCCGCCGTGGCGGTGGTCAACCAGCGCGAGACCGTGGCGGTCACCGATGCCGACGATCAACTGCTGCGCCCGGCCATGCTCTGGCTGGACGAGCGGCGCAAGCCCGAGGTCGATACCTTGTCCGCCGTGCTGGGCCTCGAGCGTTTGCACCGCATGACCGGCAAGCCCCACGACTGGTCACCGGCGATCTACAGCCTGGCCTGGATGGCGCGCCACGAAGCGGCCCTGTTCAGGCGCATCCGTCACGTCTACGATCCCCATGCGTGGCTGGTGCGCCAGCTCACCGGGGTGTTCGCCACCAGTTGGGCCAGTGCCGACCCCTTTGGCGCGTTCGATATTCACCGCCACGTCTGGGCCGAGCCGGTGCTGCAGGCCTTGCCCACGCCCTTGTCGGCGGACTGCTTCGCGCTGGCCCGGGCGCCGGGGACGCTGCTGGGGCGGCTCACCCCGCAGGCAAGCGTGTTGACCGGGTTGCCGGTGGGGGTGGCGGTGGTCGCCGGCGGCGGTGACGGTCAGGCCGGTGGCCTGGGCATCGGGGTGGTGCGCCCCGGCATGGCCTACCTGAACCTGGGCACGGCGATCGTCTCGGGGGTGTTCTCGCGCACCCCGGACACTGCCCAGGCCTTTCGCACGATGTGCGCCGTGGGGGGCGACGGCTATGTGCTGGAGACTTCCTTGCGTTCCGGCACGTTGTTGATCAACAGCCTGTTGCGCCAGTTCTTTCATATCGATGTGGCCAGTCAGCCGGATGAACTGCTGGTGCTGGAGCGGGCAGCGGCAGCAGTGGCGCCGGGCAGTGCCGGCTTGATCCTGTTGCCGTACTGGAACGGGGTAATGAACCCCTATTGGGATCAGGACGCTCGTGGCTGCCTGCTGGGCCTGTCACCCGACCATGGCCGCGCCGAGATCTACCGTGCCTTGCTGGAAGGCATCGCGCTGGAACAGGCCGTGGCCACCAACGCCGTGGTGGCTGCCACCGGGCAGCCGGTGCAAGCTTTCGTGGCTATTGGTGGCGGGGCGAGCAGCCGCTTGTGGTGCCAGATCATGGCCGACATCACCGACCGGCCGGTGGTGCGGGCCTCGGCGCAGGAGGCCTCGAGCCTGGGGGCGGCCATTGCGGCAGCCGTCGGGGCGGGGTGGTATGGGGGTTTCGCCGAGGCGGCCGAGGCCATGACTCAAGGGGGCGAGACCTTCGAGCCCAACCCGGCGTTGCGGGGGTTTCATCAAGAACTGTTGGGGATTTATGCGGATGTCTATCCGCGGTTGCGGGATTTGTTTCCGCGATTGGCGCGGTTGGGGATGGCTTGAGATCTCACTCCAGCAACTGCCCAGCGGCCCCCTCGTCGATCACCAACTCATGCACCACCTGGCGCAGCAGCACGGCCTTGATGATCTCGGCTTTGTACGGGCCGCCCGAAACCAGAATCACCTTGGCCACGCGGCTCAGATCGTCCAGCCCGAGGGAGATTGCCCGGCGATTGAACGGGTGATCGACTTCATGCCCGTCACGGTCGAGCCAGCGCCCTAGCAGATCCCCCACGGCACCGGCCGCCTGCAGCGAGGCCGCGTCCTCGGGTTTGACCAGGCCCAGTTCCAGCATCAACGAACGTTCGCTCAGGTCGCCCACGGTCAACAGCGCCACGTCGGCCTGGCGGGCCTTGGCCAGCACGGCTTGCACCGAGGGCTCGGCGAGGATCATGTCGCGGTACTGCTCCGAGGGGGCGAACACCGGGGCGGCGAGGTAGTAATATTCGCCGCCGAACAGCCCGGCCAGGCTTGAGGCCAGCTCTACGGTGTTGTTCGCCGAACCGTAGTGCAGGCCGCCCAGCAATGACACCACGGTCATGTCGCTGAGCGCCTTGCCTTCGAGCTCACGCACGGCCTGACGCAGGGTCCGGCCCCAACCTACGGCGACGGTGCAGCCATCGCGCAAATGCGCCTGCAAGGTCGGCGCTACGCCGACGCCCAGCACGCGAAAGATCTGCGAGGCGTCCTCGGGTGACGGCACCACGGTGACCTTTTGCAAACCGAAGCGCTGTTGCAGACGCTGTTCCAACTCGATGCACGAGGCCAGCCGCGAGTTGATGCGAATCTGCACCAGCCCGGTCTCGCGGCACGTTGCCAAGGCCTTGTTGACCCGCACCCGAGTGATACCGAACAGGTCGGCGATCTGCTGCTGGGTGAGGTTGCTCACGTAGTAATGCCAGGCAATGCGAATGTTCAATTGTTCGTCGGCGTTCACCGGTTCAGCGTCGGTAACAGTCTGCACAGCGTCCCTCGATCGTTGGTGGGCGGTTACTTCACGGCGCCCATGGTCAGCCCTTGTACCAGATGCTTGGAAACCATCAATGCAAAAATGATCACGGGAAACACGATCAGGGTCCCGGTCGCCATGATCTCGCCCCAGGGCAGGTCGTAGCCGCTCATGAAGCTGGTGGCGCTGACCGGCGCGGTGCGGGCGTTGTTGCGGGTCAGCACCAGGGCGTAGAGCAGCTCGTTCCAGGAAAAAATGAACGAGAAGATCGCCGAGACGGCCACTCCCGGCATGGCCAGCGGCAGGGCGATGCGCCAGAAAATGGTGAAACGCGACGCGCCGGAGAGGCGGGCGGCTTCGTCCAGATCCTTGGGCACCCCGCGAAACTGGTCGGTGCAGATCCACACCACGATAGGCAGGTTGAACGTCAGGTACACCAGGATCAGCACCAGTTGCGTGTCGATCAGGCCGAGGGTGCGGGCCATCAGGAAGATCGGCAGTGCCACCACAATCGGGCTGAGCATGCGGTTGGTGATGAACCAGAACCACAGGTCTTCCTTGCCGCGAAACTCGAAGCGCGCCAGGGCATAGGCGGCTGGTGTACCCAGGCCCACGGCCAGCACCGTGGTGCTCACCGCAACGATCAGCGAGTTGCCGAGGCTGTGCAGCACGTCGCGCTGAAACAGCACCTGCACGTAGTTGTCCAGGTGCGGGGTGAACAGCCAGATGGGTGGCGAGGCCAAGGCCTCGGCCTGGGTCTTGAGGCTGGTGGCGACCATCCAGTAGAACGGAAATACCGCGAACAGGAAGATCGCCAGCAGCCCCACCAGATGCCAGGCGTTGACTCGCGCCCTGGGGCGGACCAACGCGGGCGCGGCGGTGCTCAATGTGTTCATGTCAGATCTCCCGGTAGACGAACTTGATGTACAGCCGCGCCAGCACGATGGTCAGGATCAGCAGCAAGATGGCCTGGGCCGACGCCAACCCCTGGTCGAACACACGAAAGCCCACGCGCTGGATGTACACGCTGACCAGCTCGGTGGCCGCGCCGGGGCCGCCGCGGGTCATGGTGAAGACGGTGTCGAACATCTTGAGGACGTCGGCGGTGCGCAGGATCAGGATCACTGTGGCGCTGGGCAGCAGGAACGGCAGCTGCACGTAGCGCACGATCTGCCAACGGTTGCGGGTTTGCAGGCGGGCGGCCTCCTCGACCTCGGTGGGGACCATGGTCAGGCCGGCCAGCAACACCAGGGCGCAGAAGGGTGTCCATTGCCAGATGTCCATCAGGGCCACGGCGATAAAGGCGTTGGTGGTGTCTCCCAGCCATTCCACCGGCCCGGCGCCCGCCATGGCCAGCAGGGCATTGGCCACGCCGAAATCACGGTTGAAGACCAGTCGGCCGATCAATCCCGCCACGGCCGGGGCGGTGGCCAGCGGGATCACCAGACTCATGCGCGCCAGCAGTTTGAAACCGGACAGCCCCGGCTTGTGCAGGAGCAAGGCGATGAACAGACCCAAGGCCAACTGGATCGGCACCACGGTGATCAGAAACAGCCCGGTGCGCCCCAGTGCTGCCCAGAACGAGGCATCGTGGAGGACGTTGAGGTAGTTGTCGAAGCCGACGAAGGGTGTCGGGTCCCTGGGCCGCGCCAGGTTGTACTGGCGAAACGAATTGACCAGCGCGAACACCGTGGGAAAGATCCCGATCAACGCCAGGGCAACGGTGGCCGGAGCGAGGAAGGCGCGGGCGGCGCGGGTGTTGTTCCACAGGGTCGGGAACAAGGGTTTTTGGGGTTTGGGCATGGGGGGCTCCAGGTCAATGTCACGACTGAGCGCGGCTTCTGCAGGGCCGAGCAAGCTCGGTCCTGCAGAGGTCAATACGCTGCGGCTATTTCAACAATTTCGCCTTGCCGTCGTAGTACCCGGCCTTCTTCAGAATTTCCTCGACCTTGCTGCCGATGGTCTTGGCCCCATCAGCCACACTGACCTTGCCGAGCATGATCGCCGTGCCGTTCTCGCCGATGACTTCGGAAATTTCCGGCCATTGCGGGAAACGCGGGCGGTAGTCAGGCACGCCGCCTTCCCACGAGGTGACCATGGGTTGCACGAACGGGAAGCGCTTCTGTACGTCCGGGTCCTGGTACACCGCCATGCGCCCGCTGACGCCACCGGCGTCCAGGTAGGGCTTGGCTTCGGCCTCGGAGGTGACCCATTGAATGAACAACCAGGCGGCGGCCTTCTGTTTGTCGTCGGACTTGGAATTGACCCCCAGCGAGAACCCGCCCAGCGCCGGTTTCAGTCCGGCACTGCCCTTGGGTTCGGTGGCCACCGCCAGGCAGTCGGTGATTTTCGATTTGGCCGGGTCGGCGAGGGTGCCGTAGAACGCCGACCATTCGGTGATCATCGCCACCTTGCCCTGGGCCAGCGCGTTGACCGACTCGTTGTGGTCGTAGTCGACGATGCCTGGCGGCATGTACTGCATCAGGTCCTGGCGAAATTGCAGGCCTTTCTGCGAATCGGCGGAATTGAGGTTGGACTTGAACTGCGCATCGAGCAGCGAACCGCCGAACGGCCAGAGGAAACGCATGAAGCTGTCCGCTGACTGGGTTTCGCCACGCCGCGATTGCAGGGCGTAGGCGTAGCGGTCCTTGCTCTTGTCGGTGAGTTTGGGTGCGTAGACCTTGAGCAGGTCGTCCCAGGTGGCCGGCGGCTTGTCGAAACCGGCATCCTTGAGCATGCATTTGTTGTAGAACAGCAGCCCCGAATAGTTATCGAATGGCAGCCCGTAGGTCTGCTTGTCCCAGCTGCCGAAGGATTCCAGCAGGATCGGGAAGAAACCCTTGAGGTTCAGGGCCGGGTCCGCCAGCTTGGGGTCGTTGGTGAACGTGGTGATGGGTTCCAGCCAGCCGTTTCCGGCGAACTCGCCGATCCACACCACGTCGGTCAGGACCACGTCCAGTTGCTCGCCGGAGGTGAAACTGAGCACCTCGCGCTCGCGGCTGTTTTCGTAGGGCACGGTCTCATAGCTGACCTTGATCCCGGTTTTCCTTTCGAACTCGGGCAGCATCTTGATCGCGGCGGCGTACCCCGGACGGTCGAGAAAAATCGCCTTGATCTCGGTGCCCTTGTACGGCGCGGCGGCCTCTTCGAGGGTCCAGGCGTGGGCCGTGCCAGCGGCGAGTGCCACCGACAAAGCCAGGGCGTTGCGGACAAATCTGCTCATTGCATGACCTCTTTTATTGTTGTGATCGAGGGTGTCGGCTGCTGGGGTATGGCTATTGCTGGCTGGGCAGGATGATGGTCTTCAGGGCACCGTCGAGAAAGTCCGATGGGAAGCTGAAGGCCGAGTCAGTGTCGCTCAGATCGAAGCGGTGGGTGACCAGGCCCTCGACGTCGACGACGCCCCGGGCGACCAGTTCGATGGCGCGGTCGTAGACATGGCCCATTCGCCGGGACATGCGAATGTCCAGGCCCTTTCGCCGCAGCAGCGAGGCGCTGAGCGGGGTGTACTGGTCGCCGTCGGGAATGCCCACCAGCACCACCCGGCCGCCGATGCGTGCGCTCTGTGCAGCGATCGAAAAGCCTTCCGGCGAGTTGGTGGCTTCCAGCACCAGATCGACCCCGCGCCCGTCGGTCCACTCGGCGATGGCCTCATGGCTGGCGGCGCTCTGGTCGGCACCCAGCTGCAAGGCCTTGGCGGCGCGGTAGGCAATCGGGTCGATGGCGTAGATAGCCTTCTTGCACAGCTGCCGGGCCAGTTGCAGCAGGCACAGGCCGATGGGGCCGCAACCGATGATGGCGACGGTCTCGAAGGTTTTCTTTGAACCCGCCAGGTCCATGGCATGGATCGCCACCCCGAGGGGTTCGAGCATCACCGCCTGCACCGCCGTGAAATGTTCGGGCACCGGGTAGATCTGGCTGGGGGCGACCACGATGTATTCGGTCATGGCGCCGTGGGTGTGCGGCGGCGAGCCGAGGAACACTACATGGGGGCAGAGGTTGACATGGCCACGCCCGCACCATTCGCACTGGCCGCAGGGCCGGGCCGGGTCCACCGCTACCAGTTGCCCGGCCTTGAGCCCGAGGGCGGGTTGATCCTCCACCACGCGGCCGGCGAACTCGTGGCCGGCGATGAACGGCTGGGTGATCCGGGCATGGCCGATGGCGCCTTCCTTGAAATAATGCAGGTCGCTGCCACACACGCCCACGGCACTGACCCGCAGGAGAACTTCATCCCCCACCGGGGTTGGAATCGGCTTGGTGCCGATGCGGATGTCGCGAATACCGTGGATGTACGCAGCCCGCATTTTTCCCGCTCCTTGACATTTGTAATATCTGAATTACAAATGATCGTAGAGCGTAAAACCTTGCTGTCAAGGCGCGATGATTGTTCTCGTCGTCCCCCCTCTCATAACAACAGGAAAACCTGACTGTGACCGAGCTCAGTTTGCGTGGCGTCGAGAAAGCCTACGGTGAAATCAAGGTGCTGCATGACATCCACCTGAGTATCGAAAGCCGCGAGTTCGTGGTGTTCGTCGGGCCTTCGGGGTGCGGCAAGTCGACCTTGCTGCGCTGCATCGCCGGGCTGGAAAGCATCACCCAGGGCAACATCCGCATCGGCGCGCGGGACGTGACCTTGCTCGAACCGGCCGACCGGGGCGTGGCCATGGTCTTCCAGTCCTATGCGCTGTATCCGCACATGACGGTCTACGACAACATCGCCTTCGGCCTGAAAATGCAGAAAACCCCCAAGGCCGAGATCGAGGCCAAAGTCCTCGATGCCGCGCGTATTCTGCAGCTGGAGCCGCTGCTGCAACGCAAGCCCAAGGCGCTGTCCGGCGGGCAACGCCAGCGCGTGGCCATTGGCCGGGCGATCGTCCACGCGCCCGAGGTGTTTCTGTTCGACGAGCCGCTGTCCAACCTGGACGCCTCCTTGCGGGTACAGATGCGCATCGAGATCGCCAAGCTGCATGCCGCGTTGCAGGCGACCATGGTCTATGTCACTCATGATCAGGTCGAGGCCATGACCCTGGCGGACAAGATCGTCGTGCTGAACAAGGGCGGCATCGAGCAAGTCGGGGCGCCGCTGGAGCTGTATCACCATCCGTGCAATCGCTTTGTGGCAGGTTTCATCGGCTCGCCGCAGATGGGTTTCATCCAGGTGACAGTGCTGGCCACCAGCGGTGAAGGGGTGCAGGTCAGTCTGCCGGGCGGCGCGCGGTTGTGGGTACCGGTGGACGGCAGCGGCGTCAGCGTGGGGGCGCTGCTGAGCCTGGGCCTGCGCCCCGAGCACTTGTCCGAGCGCGGCGTGGGTGATGCGCAGTTCAGCGCCCAGGCGCTGTTGGTGGAGCACCTGGGCGGCGAGACCTTCACCCACGCCCAGACGGCCGATGGGGTCGAGGTGATGGTCAAGGGCGACGGGTTATCGACGGTTCAGGCGGGGCAGACGGTGGCAATCGGTGTGACCGGGGCGCGTTGTCATCTATTCGATGAACAGGGAAAGGCGCTGGTGCAGCTGCGCCATTACACGGCGGTGGGGGAGGCGGCGCGGTACGTCGGGACCCCCCGTACCGCGTAGACCTGCGCGAAACCCGCGACAGGGAATCAGCCGACCAAGCTGGCCACCACCTCATCAAACCCAGGCCGCGCCAGCACATCCGGCTGCACGCACGCCTGCTGCAACGCTGCCAGCTCGTCCAGCGGCTCGGGGCAACGTTCCAGCCACTCGCCCAGCAACAGACCAAAGGCCCGCACCTCGATGCGTTCGATGCCACGGGCGGCCAGGCTGTCGTCGGCAGGGTAGAAGCAGGCGGCGCCGAAGTCGCCGAACAGACAGTCGCCTGCTTCGTGCCAGAGGATGTTATGGGCGTAGAGGTCGCCGTGGTTGATGCCATGGTCGTGCAGCTGCGCGGCCACCGAGGCGATGCCTTGGGCCATGCGCTGGAGCACGCCGGGTGTGAAGCTCAGGTCATCGGCGTAGACATCGCGGCTGCATGAGGCGAAGCTCGGCGGCCCGGCCAGGTTGAGGTAAGACGGGTCGATCAGGTTCATTACCAGCCCGGGGCTGCCCTGCGGGTGCCCGCTGACCCGGCCTTCCACCTTGATCAGATTGGGGTGCGAGCCTGCCGCAATGCAGGCTGCCATTTCGTTGAGCGGCGAGCCGTCGCTGGTCATGCTGCCCTTGTACAGTTTGACTGCCACTTCCAACTGGCGGCTGCGCCACAACGCCTGCTGGATCACCCCGGAAGCACCTTCGCCCAGGCGTTTGTGCAATTGCAGGTCGGTCCAGTCGATGTCCGGCACCGCGCCCGGCTCGTGGGGTGTGCAGAAGACGTCGGGCAACGGATTGCCGGCGTACGCCAGCCAGGCCAACCGTGGCAGGGTAAACAGCCAATCCGGCAGATGGGTCAGGCGATTGGCTGACAGGCGCAGCAGCTCGAGGTTTTCCAGGCGGGCGAGACTGGCTGGCAGCTGGGTCAGGCGGTTGCCCGACAGCATCAGTTTCTGCATGCGCGTGCAGTCGCCCAATTCCTCAGGCAGTTGCTCCAGGCAGTTGTCGGTCAGGATCAGCCAGCGCAGCACCGGTTGCAGCGCCGCCGCCGGCAGGTGGGCGATACGATTGGCCTTGAAGCCGATCATGCTCAACTGCGGGCATTGGCCGACGCAGGCCGGCACTTCGGCGAAGTCGTTGTTCGAGCAAAAGAGGATCTGCAGATGCTTGAGCCGCCCCAGGTCGGCAGGCAGGCTGCTCAGGTGGTTGCCGCTCAGATCGAGGATCTGCAGCGTGTCGGCCAGCTCGAAAATCTCCTCGGGGAACTGAGTCAGGCCGCAGCTGAGTGTGAGTCGGGTGGTGCCGGCCAATTGGCCGGACTTGAGGCGTGCCAAGGTATCCATCGTCGCAAATCGTCTCGAAATCAATCACGACGGCCATCATAGCCGTTGCTGCGGTGCTTGGCTGCGACCAAGGTCAAATGGCAGCTTTGCAGCTGCCGGCCATACTCAGTGCCTGACCTTCAATAACAACAACCCAGGGTCCAGGCATGAATGACTCGAGCCCCGCTCATCTCCCGCGCTACATCGACCATTACGCACGCTCCGTCGAGGACCCCGAGGGCTTCTGGGCCGAGCAAACCCTGGCGGTCGCCTGGTTCCAGGCCCCGCTTCAAACCTTGCTGGACAAACCCGATGGCACTCAGCAGTGGTTCACCGACGGACGGCTCAATACCTGCTATCTGGCGCTGGACCGCCACATCGAGCTGGGCCGGGGGGCGCAGCCGGCACTGATCTACGACTCGCCGATGACGGGCGTGCAGCGCCAGTTCACTTATGTGCAGTTGCGCGACGAGGTCGCGCGGCTTGCCGAGGTGCTCCGCGAGGCCGGGGTCAAGCAGGGTGACGGGGTGATCATTTACATGCCCATGGTCCCGGAAGCGGCGATGGCGATGCTTGCCTGTGCCCGCATCGGTGCCGTGCATTCGGTTGTGTTCGGCGGTTTTGCCCCCAACGAACTGGCGGTGCGCATCGACGACGCACAACCGCGTCTGCTGCTGACTGCCTCCTGTGGCCTGGAGTTCGACCGGGTCATCGAGTACAAGCCGCTGGTGGACAGGGCCCTGGCCCTGGCCCGCCACCCGCCGGCCCAGGTACTGGTGTTGCAGCGGCCCCAGGCCCGCGCCGAGATGCAGTCGGGTCGCGACCTGGACTGGGCCCAGGCGCTGGCCGAGGCGCGTCCGGTGCCGCCCGTGGAGCTGTCCAGTGGCGACCCGCTGTACATCATGTACACCTCCGGCACCACGGGGCGGCCCAAGGGCATTGTACGCGACAACGGTGGCCACGCGGTCGGCCTGCTGTACGCCATGACGGCGGTGTTCGGGATGCGGCCGGGGGATGTCTGGTGGGGCATTTCAGACGTCGGCTGGGTGGTCGGGCATTCGCTGATCGTCTACGGCCCCTTGTTGGCCGGTTGCACCACGGTGCTGTACGAAGGCAAGCCGATCCGCACCCCGGACGCTGGCGTGTATTGGCGTATCATCGAGCAATATGGCGTCAACTCGCTGTTTTGCGCGCCCACGGCCATGCGTGCCATCCGCCGGCAAGATCCGCAGGCCGACGGGCTCAAGGGCCGTGACCTGAGCACCTTGCGCCAGCTGTTCCTGGCGGGGGAAAAACTCGACGGCGCGACCCATGCCTGGCTGCAAGAAAAGACCGGCAAACCCGTGCACGACCACTGGTGGCAGACCGAAACCGGCTGGCCGGTCACTGCGCCCTGCATGGGTCTGGCCGGCAGCCGCAGCAAGGCCGGTTCCAGCAACCAGCCGGTAGCGGGTTACGTGGTGCGGGTACTGGACGAGCAGGGCGCGGAGCGGGTCGACGGCGAGCCCGGCGCCATTGTCCTGCGCCTGCCGCTGCCACCAGGCTGCAGCCAGACCTTGTGGCGTGATCATCCGCGCTATCTGGACGCCTATCTGAAAGCGTTCCCCGGCTATTTTCACACCGGTGATGGCGGTTACGTGGACGCCGAGGGATTTGTTCACATCATGGGTCGCACCGACGATGTGATCAATGTGGCGGGGCATCGGCTGTCCACCGGCGAGATGGAAGACGGGGTGTCTCACCACCCCAGTGTCGCGGAATGCGCAGTGATCGGTGTACCGGACGCCCTCAAGGGCCAGGTGCCGCTGGCGCTGGTGGTGCTCAAGGATGGCGCGGACCCCGGGCCCTTGCAGGCCGAAGTGGTGGCGTGGGTGCGCGAACAGATCGGTGCGCTGGCCTGTCTGCGCGAGGTGCGTATCGTCAAGCGTCTGCCCAAGACCCGCTCTGGCAAGATCCTGCGCGCGGTGCTGCGCAAGATCGCGGCGGGGGAGGACGTGGTGGCGCCGTCGACCATCGATGACCCGGTGATTCTTACCGAAATTGCCCAGGTGCTGTCGGTGTTTCGCTGACCTCGATCAACTGGCCCAGGCGGCTGCGGGTGCGCATAAGGTCGATGGCGTTGGCGGCGAGGGCCTGGGTCAGCGGCCATTGGCTGATCACGGTAACGAGCTTGTCCTGGTCGTACAGCACGTCGACCAGGTTGATGAAGCGCTGTTGCACGGCGATGGAGCAGTCATCCAGCAGGGGCAGGTGGTCGATGATCCATTCATCGAAGCGTTTGCACAGTGCCAGGTAGTCCATCACGGCAGTGGGCTCTTCGCACACGTCGGCAAAGTCGAAGCGGATCCGTCGTTCCTCGCTCAGGCGTGCGCGCAGCAGCCGGGTGCCCACTGGCAAGGGAAAATGCGCCAGCTCGGCGGCGGGCAGGTGCAGGGCCTGGCGCTGGCTGTCAAGACCGGGCCAGACGTAGCGGCCGCGGGTGAACTGCTGGCCGGCGCGCGACTGCGGCAGGCTGCGGTAGTCGGTGTCGCCGCCCACCTCCAGGACTTGCATGTCCGAGTGGATCAGGCGGATCACTGGCAGGAAGCGCTCGTGGTACAGCGGGTTGGGCAGCAGGCCTTCGGGTGGATAGTTGGACGTCACGATCAGCAGGATGCGGCGCTTGAACAGCGCCTTGAACAGGCGGGTGATCAGCATGGCGTCGCCGATGTCGTGCACGTGGAACTCGTCGAAACACAGCAGCCGACAGTCGCTGAGCAGTTCGTCCAGGGTCAGGGCGAGGGGGTCGTCACGGCCTTGGTGGCGGAACATGCCCTGGTGCAGTTGGACGAAAAAATCATGGAAATGGACACGGCGCTTTTCGCTCAGCTCGGCGGCCTTGAAAAAACCGTCCAGCAGCCAGCTCTTGCCGCGTCCCACCGAACCGTAGAGGTACAAGCTGCGCGCCGGCGGTGCGGGCGGCGCAGCACTCAGCGGACCAGCGCGTTCAGCCAGGCTCTGCACCACCTGCCATTGACCGGCGCTGAGGGTGTAACCCTGCTGCTGCGCGCTCTGGCGGAAGAACTGCTCGATGCGCTCCCCGGCCGGGGTGGAGGCGGGGGGCTTGGGGCTGCGTTTGAACCAGGATTTCTTCGGGGGTAGAACGGTCACGGCAAGTCTCTGGGTTCCGTGGGCGAGGGGGCAATTTATCACATGACCTCTGTCGGAGCGTGCGAGTCAACGCAACAACTGCACGACCTTGGCCACTGCGCTGAGCACATCCTTGCCCAGCTGCGCCGAACGCTGACCGTTCCAGCCGGTTTCGGCGTTGGGCGCGTCGTCGTGGTCCTTGAAGGGCATCTCCAGGGTCAGCGCCAGGCAATCGAAGCGCTGGCCTACCGAGTTGCAGGCCAGGGTCATGTTGGCGGTCCCGGGTTCATCGAGGGTATAGCCGTGTACCGTCTGGAAGTCCGCTGTCTGGGCTTGCAGGACTTGGCGGAAGGTCAGCTCGAGGTCGGCAATGCGCGTGGTGTAACCCGGGTTGCCTTCGCAGGCGGCGGTGAAGACGTAGGGGATGGCCTCGTCGCCATGGGCGTCGATGAACAGGTCGACGCCATGTTTATCCATTTGTTGCTGGGCGAAGAACACCTCGGGGGTGTATTCGGCGCTTGAGTCCTGCCAGGCGCGGTTGAGGTCCTTGCCCCGGGCGTTGGTGCGCAGATGCCCATGGAAGGCGCCATCCGGGTTCATGTTCGGGATCAGGTACAGGTCGGCCACGGCCAGCAAGGCATTGAGTTCCTTGTCGTCGCTGCGCTGCAGGCGCTCGATGATGCCTTCCATGAACCACTCGGCCATGTGCTCGCCGGGGTGCTGCTGGGCAATCAGCCAGATCTTGCGGTGCGCGGGGTCACCGTTGCCCCGGCGCAAAAGGGGGATTTCACGACCCTCGGCGCTCTTGCCGACCGCGATCAGCTGCATGCCGGCCTGATTCAAGGCCTGATCCACTAGCCAGTCGTGACGCTCACGGCTGTAAGGTTCGAAATAGGCGAACCAGACCTGTTCATGGCGAGGTGTCAGGTCAAATCGCAGCGCCGAGCCATCGTACCGGCTGGGCACGCGGAACCAGCTCTTTTGATCGTAGGAGGCAACAGCATCGTAGTTGTGCCAGGCCTCGTGGTAGGACGACTGGCCGGCGTTGTCCAGAGAGAAACCATAAGGCTCGCCGGGTACGAGGTTGGCTACCTTGAAGTGGAACCATTGGAAGTGGTCGCTGTAGGTGTCCGGGCGGATCGCCAGGCGCACCAGACGAGGATCGCTCGCATCGATGACCTGGATGTTTCCGCTGTCGAAGTCTGCGGAAATGGCGAGCATGGGCCGGGTTACGGTCATGATCTGGGTACCTTGTGAAGTGCTTGTAGACGCTACTCTACACCCAACCTTGCGCCGGTTTCTTCCAGCAAACGGCCACAGGCGTGCTGGCAGTCGCCAATCGGCGCTTTCGCTGCGCGTTATTTCCTTGCTATCATGCGCGCCTGCAAAGCGCACACCTCTTCATTAGCCTGAAGACAAAAAAAAGACCCGGTAAAAACCGGGTCAAAAACCGTGATTAGCCTGATGAGGAGATAATCCGAAGTCCGACCAAGGTCTTGCGGATTACCCAACCGATCTCGCGATCAGTTGCCTCAATAATAATCGTTATCATTTGCATGTCAAATGGTTTCTGCTTTCGTTACGTCGAAGCTCAGCCCAGTGGCAATTCCGTCGTGCGCTTGACCACGCTCATGGCGATGTTGGAATGGGCTTCAAGTACATGGGGCTTCTGCAATAGATGCTCGCGCAGAAAGCGCTCGTAGCCGGCAATGTCCTGGGCCACGACCTTGAGCATGTAATCCATGCCTCCCGCCATGGTGTAACACTCCAGCACTTCCGAATACCCGGTGATAGCCTCTTCGAACTCCGCGAGGTTGCGTCGGCCATGCCCCGACAGTTTGACGTTGACGAACACGGTCATGCCCAGGCCCAGCTTCTGCGGGTTGAGCAGTGCCACCTTGCGTTCGATCAAGCCATCCTCCTGCAACCGATGAATGCGCCGCCAGCACGGCGATTGCGACAACTCCACCCGCTCGGCGACGTCGGCGGCGGAGAGGTCGGCGTTGTGCTGTAGCAGGGCCAAGATGCGTTTATCGATGGGGCTGAGGGTGTTCTGCATGAACGAATCTCGCTTTTTGTTTTTCAAGGGCGCTTTCATGCAGATTAACAGGCTCGAAGGGTTTCGACGCCGGTGTGGTGCGAGGGGGGAAAAGGTTTTTTCGGAAGGACGGACAGCACGAAGGGGAGCCTGGGCTCCCCTTCGAAAATGACTGCGTGTGCTCTTTTATTATTATTGAGGGGCGGTCTGTTGTTGTTTTTGTCGACCGTGACCCTTTGTCGCTGTGGGGTGCGACCCCCATTCGGGGGTCAAGAGCAAACGTATTTTTTTGAGCGCTGACTTGCCTTCATCTGTCGATCCAACCGATTCGGACGCTACCTCGGGGTAGTTTTGTTGTTCTCTGTCCGGTTGCGGGGGCGAACCCCGGGAAAGCACATCTTCTCCAAAAAAATCTGTTAGCTTCGCCTCTGCCGCGTTTGTTCTTGTTATGTCAGAGCCGTTTCGTCTTATTTTTATTAGGTGTTTTTTCTGCTTTTTTATTTTTGTTGTACCAAAGCTATAGCAGTGTGCGTGCCAACTTTTTTAAATCCTTTTAAATCAAGGGTTTGAGAATTCACCCTGCTGCGACATCCTGTCGCAGTGCGCGCATCTGTTTCCGTGTTACCCGATTCTACCCTGCGACAAATCAGCGCGGTAACACATCCGGGCTATCAAGCGTTACCGCCGACGACCGGTCGGTCACTTCGGGACAGTGACCTCAGCCTGATTCAGTGCCTGGATGCAGCGCTCCTCGGCCATGTCCAGCTCCAACTGCATGTGCTGGATGTCCAGCAATTGCTGGTCCAGCTGTTTGCGACGTGCCTTGATCTTGTCGAGCAGGCTGGTGAGCTGGCGCTGGTTGCCGGCCGCCGGATCGTAGAGTTCGATCAATTCCCGGCACTCGGCCAGCGAAAAACCGATGCGCTTGCCCCGCAGGATCAGCTTGAGGGTGACCTTGTCGCGGGCACTGTAGACGCGTTCCTGGCCGCGCCGCTCGGGGGCCAGCATGCCCTGTTCTTCGTAGAAGCGGATGGTGCGGGTGGTGATGTCCAGCTCGCGGGCCATGTCGGAAATGCTGTAGGTCGTACTCATGGGCATGCTCGAAACGAAAGAAGAACGAATGTGCACGCTAGGGACCCTTGACGTTAACGTCAATGCCCATGACATCATAAATAGATAACGCCGTCGCTCGGCTGGTTGTCGCTGCAATAGCGTCCCCTCTGTACGGACGTGACGCCATGACCACTGATTCCCCCGGCTCTGCCAACAACCCTGCCTACCACCTGCTGTTCGGCAGCCTTTCCATGGACCTGGAGCCGCACTGGCGGCAGTCAGCATTGGCCCGCCAGCAAACGGCGATACATGCATTGATTGAAACCAGCCCGGCTGCACTTGAACCGTTACTGGCCTGGCATCGCGCGTTGCGCAACGCGGATCTGCAAGCCCGCGCCGCAGCCAGTCAATTGCTCGCTGAGCCGACGTTGTGGCAGATCGTGGGCGTGGGTCACCCGGTTTTCGACCGTCTGGTTCAGGCGCGCGGCCAAGGCGTGCTGGCGGAGGCACGGATGCAACAGGTACTGGGGTTCCTCGCTCAGGCCGAAGTAAGCCGCCTCGAAGCGTTGGTGAGCGGCGCGTTGCAGAGCGACGATACGGTCTATCAAGTGGCTTTCGAACACGAGGCACGGTTGCATTACGTGCCTGGGGTGCTGGTGCTGGTTCAGACGGGCGGCAGCGCTTTGCTCATCTGGCCAGGCGCGGGGGGCGGTGTGCAAGGTTATCCGACGCTGGGGGTATTGGCCCGGGCGTTGTGCGGTGAGCGCTCTGGCGATGGCCCCGAGCCGCAATGGCTGCCACTGGCCGCCAGCTACATGGCCAACAGCGTGCGCGCCCAATGGCAGGACATTCAGCAGCACGCATCGGCCATCGGCCGTGGCGAATGCCTTTATGACGACACGCCAGACAGTTCGAGCGCCATGGAACGTCTGCGTAGCGAAGCCTTGGAGGACCTGGCCATCGGCCTGCAGCCGGCTCGCAGCCAGGCGTTGGGAATTGGATTGGAGGAATGGCGAACCCAGCTGGTGGCCGAGTCACTGCCGCCGTGGTGGGGCGGGTTACCCGTCAGCGATCAAATGGCGCTGCAAGCTTCGCTCCAGGCCTACCTTGAGGCCCAGCGTTGCAGCGATGCCTTGATGCGACAGGACTTGCCGGCGCGCGATGAGCTGGTCCGGCGCCAGCTGCGGCAGCGGGTGGTCACCGATTTCGGCGCCATTGGCACTTGGCGCGTCACTCTGGACCTGCCCGAGCATGTGGCTTGGGTCAAGCAACCCGTGACCGGCTCGGGTTCCCCCGGCACCCCAGTGCGTCAGATTCCCCAGCCCAGCGCCGAGCGCGTGCGCCTGTCGCTCGATGAGTTGGCGGTGCAGGCCATCGACGTGCCGATGGCGTTGCGGCTGCAATTTCTGCGCGTAACGATCGAGGCGAGCGATCACGCCACGGCGACAGCCCTGCGCAAGGGCATCGACAAGGGCTGGCTGGAACGGGTCGTTCGCGAGCTGGACCTGGCCAAGCTTTACGAGGACGCCTTGTCCGCCGCCTTTCTCGGTATGCCGGGCGAGACCACCGAGGCCGCCCTGCGCCGCCGCGAAACCATCGCCGCGCCGTGGCGGCATCGTCTGCAATGGCAAGCCAGCAGTGCCATGCTGGCCGGGCAGTTGAGTGAAACCGGCTGGCAGATGGTGCACTGCGCGCTGCATGCCGAACAGTCCACGCACTGGAAAGCACCCGGTTGGGACCTGGTCATGTCTTCGCCAATGCTGGGCTCTGGCCACTGGGCGGGTTTGCCCAGCCCGCAGGTCGGCCTCAGTGGGGTCATGCTTCTGGAGGAGCGCGTGTCGGGCTTGACCGTGCTCTATCTGCCCGATTTCGTCGGCCCCCGCCCGTTCGTCGAATATCCGAACATGAAGGCCGCCTGCCTGGGCATCGCGCACATGACCCGCGAGAGCAAGCCATTGGATTACTTCGCCAGTCGGCCGGTCGTCGGTGATCCCGCTGCCCATGCCGGCTACCTGCGTGAAGCCCACCGGCGCAATTTCGAGGATTTCATCAAGCCGGGGTCGGTGTGGCCCGTTACCACTTCCCTGGCCATGCACCAGGCCAATGTCTATTTGGGCCGCCTGGTGGAGAGCCATCGTTCCGGCTCGCGGTCCCAGGCGGATCTGTATCTGGAACATCGCGCGATCAGCCACGGCGACGTGTTCAATCACATCAAAATGGCCATCGGCATGCTGCCCTTCCTGGGTGTGGCAGTGAGTGTCTACGACGGCTGGGTCAGCGCCAATGCCGCCGTCGAGGCTTTTCTGGAGGGGCGTCCGGGGGAAGCGCTGGATCATATAGAGTCGGTATTGCTGTCCATCGTCGACGCGGGCATGGATGTGCTGCCCGCGCCATCGGCCGGTCTGGCACCGAGGTTGCGTGCGCGCACTCGCTTGCGTCAGCGTCATCGCGTATCGGCCACGATCAGGCATGCCAGCCAGCCGCCAATCTCCCGGCTGCAGGGCTACGAGGCCGAGGTGTCCTTGAGTGGCCTGCAACCGGGCAGCAGTGGGCGTTACCGGGGTGTGTATCAACACCCGGAGGGCGATTTCATCCATCAGGACGGACGGGTCTGTCGCGTCCAGTGGGACGACAGCCTGGCCATCTGGCGGCTGGCCGCGACCTCCCGGCGCGGCTATCGGCAGCCGGTGGTGCTGGATGATTTCAGCCAGTGGACCACGTATGGGGCGCTGACGGGTCAGCTCGTCCCCGCCGGTGCTGGCGGTGGTGCCTGGCTGGGACGGCTGGCCCAGGAGGGTTGGGCAGGGACGTCGGGTTTTCTGCGTCGGCGTTTGCTGGGGGCTGAAACCGAAGCGGCGCGGGCGCAACGCTTGCGCGATGAGCTGAATCGACATTTGTTATTGCAGGATGCCGTGGTCGAGCGTTTCGACACTGTCCGGGCGCAGTACCTGCACGCCCCTGATTCAGCGGCCGGTGAAGCGGCATTGATGGCGGCCAGTGATGAGGTCCTCGGGTTCTATAAAAGCGCTGTCGAAAAAGCGCTTGCGGCCTTGGGCGACAGGCCGCCCACCCGGCAGTTCAGCACCGATCTTGGCCTGACGATGGAGAGTGTGATCCGCCATGAGCGTTTGAAGGGCGCGCACCTGTTGCACGCTATCCAGGAGGCGATCAAGAAGATGAAAGCCAGTGACAGCCCGAATGCCTCACCCGATCATCAGCATGCCGCCATCATCGACTGCGTTCTCCAGCTTCACCGGGCTTCCTCGGCGGGGCTGGCCAATCGCCTGGCGCTGGAAGCCTGGGTCAATGCCCTGCGCCCTCGGCGCGCAGCCCAGCCGCACTTGCCCAAGCTGGAGGCCCTTCTGAAAGAATCCGCCACCGCGCTCGATCACCGGGCGGCCCATCTGTCGATCCTGGGCCTGGCCGCTATCGACGCACATCGTGGCACGCCGGCAGCCCGGTTTGCCCTTGATCGCTATCATGGGTTGCGTTCGGACATGGTTCGCGCCGCGTTTGCCTACCGCGAGCTCAAGGCAGGCAAGGTGAATGTGTCGTCCAACGAGCGCCATGCGCTGCTGGATAATGTGCTCAGGCAGTTGCGCCGTCTGGAGGCCAACGAGTTCCTGCTGTTGAATGACAGCGGCGTGTTCAATCCGACCTATTGGCAGGAGATGCGCCGTCTGGTCGACGCCCTGATTCTGGAGGTCAGTGAAGACCTGCGGACACTGGAGACGAGCCTTTCGCGCATGACCGCTGCCAAGGCGGCCGCCCGAGAGGTCAAGAACCAAGGCGCCAAGCGGATGTTTGAAACCGAAGACGAACACCTGCTGATCGGTTCGGCGCATCGCACCGGGCAGGGGGATGAAGTGATCAATATCCATGAGCCCATTTCCGGTCAGGTGATCGAAACCTTTTCGCGGCAACCTCAAGGCACCTGGCGCAGCAACCGGGCCAAACCGGCGCCCCTCCTGTTCCAGAGGGCGCAATTGGCAAGCTTGCTCGACGGCGCGCGGCGGGCACTGGACGAGGCGCCGGCGCTGACGCAGCACGTCCAGGCGCTGGCCCGAAAGGCCACGGTCTATGAGCCCCGAGATCTGGAACACATGCTCTCCAGTCAGGCTGACGTACTGAGCGGCTACGCACAACAGTTGCACCGGTTGGCGGGCGATCAGGCGGCAGGGCTGCTGCGTCAGCTGGAGGGGCAGGCCACATCCCTGCGCCAGGACGGCATCCGAATTCGGATTGTCCAGACCAAACGCAGCCTCCCTACCGGAAGCCGGATGGCCTACCTGCTGGAACAAGGCGAGGCGCGCATCGAGCGCTTGGGGGATCGAATCGGCCTGCGCAATGCCCGTGGCCGCGTCAGTGACCATCTGCAGGAGTACGTGATCATCGATCAGTCCACGGGGCAACCCATCTGGTACGCGCATTTTCATTACGAAAAGGCGGCTGCGCCGTTTGCCGAGTTTGCCCGTGCGCATCTCAAAACCATCAAGCAACGCAAGCAGGGACGCCAGTCGCAGATGCTCCAGGAGCAAAGCGGCCACACCGTCACGCCGCTGTGGCGCGAGCGTCTGGTGGCGCCTTTCATCGAGCCGTTCGCCGCCCTGCAATAAAGCCTTCGCCAGGCCGCTCAGCCAGCGGCCTGGCGCGTTTCCTGGGCGCTCACCCACTGACACAATTCGATCATCTGCTCACGCATCCAGCGGTTGGCCGGGTCCTGGTCGGTGCTTTCGTGCCAGTACAGGTGAGTCTCCACGGCAGGCACGTCATGCACTGGCAGGTTCACGTACACCAGCTCGTTGCGTCGAGCAAAACGCTCGGGCACGGTCATCACCATGTCGGTCTGCTGCAACACTTGACTGGCCATCAAGTAATGCTGGGAGCGCAGGGCGATGCGTCGTTGCAGACCGGCCTTGCCCAGCGCCAGGTCCACATGGCCGAGGCCATTGCGGCGGCTGGAAATGTGGATGTGGGTCATGGCCAGATAGTCGTCCAGGCTCAACACCTCCTTGAACTGAGGATGGCCGTGGCGCATGGCGCAGACGTAGCGGTCCTCCATGAGCTTGACATGACGCACTTGCGGGTCGGTATTGAGCGGCGCATCCACAGCGAAATCCAGGCGTCCGGCCGCCAGTTCCTTGGTGGTCTCGCGGCGCTTGCACAGAAAGCTCTCGATCACCACCTTTGGCGCCAGCCGCCGCAGACGCTGGAACAGCAACGGCAGGATCACCGCCTCGGTCAGATCGGTCATGCTGATGCGAAAGGTCTTGACCGCCTGCAAGGGATTGAAGGTCCGGCTTTCCTGCACCGACACCCGCAACAGCGCCAGCGCACTGCGCACCGGGCCGATGATGTTTTGGGCCATGGGCGTGGGCACCATGCCTTGCGCAGTGCGCACGAACAGCGGGTCGTTGAAGGTTTCCCGCAAGCGGGACAAGGCGTTCGACACTGCCGGTTGGGTGATACCGACGATTTGCCCGGCGCGGGTCAGATTGGCTTCGGTGTAGATCGCATCGAAAACGATGAAGAGATTGAGGTCGACCTTGCTCAGGTTCATGGCAGTGCTCGCAGGGCGCGGGTGCTATATGAGTTATGAATGTTTATCCACGCTGAGAATAGGTTAGATAAATTGGCCTGCGTCGGTCTAGCATCGGTCCCATTGTTGTCCGAAATGGCCTGCCCGAGGGCCAGGACTGCCCTCTGAAAAAAGGTTGCTGCCCATGGATTTTGCCTATTCACCCAAGGTCCAGGAACTCTGCGAACGTGTCACCGCGTTCATGGACGCCCATGTCTATCCGGCTGAACCGGTGTTCGCCCGCCAGGTCGCGGAGGGTGATCGCTGGCAACCCACGGCAATCATGGAGCAGCTCAAGCAACAGGCCCGCAAGGCCGGGCTGTGGAACCTGTTTCTGCCGGACTCGGCGTTGGGTGCCGGCTTGACCAATCTGGAATATGCGCCGCTGGCCGAGATCATGGGCCGATCCTTGTTGGGCCCGGAGCCTTTCAATTGCTCGGCACCGGACACGGGCAACATGGAGGTGCTGGTGCGCTATGCCAGCGAGGCCCAGCAGCAGCGATGGCTGGCGCCGCTGATGCGCGGCGAGATCCGCTCGGCTTTTGCCATGACCGAACCGGACGTGGCCTCTTCGGACGCCACCAACATGGCGGCTACCGCCGTGCGTGATGGCGATGAATGGGTCATCAACGGGCGCAAGTGGTGGACATCCGGCGCCTGCGACCCGCGCTGCAAGATCATGATCTTCATGGGCCTGAGCCACCCCGACGGGCCCCGTCATCAGCAGCACTCGATGATTCTGGTACCCACCGACACCCTGGGGGTGAAAATCGTCCGGCCGCTGCCGGTGTTCGGCTACGACGATGCGCCCCACGGTCATGCCGAGGTGCTGTTCGAAAACGTGCGAGTGCCCTATGACCATGTGCTGTTGGGGGAGGGGCGCGGCTTCGAGATCGCCCAGGGTCGCCTGGGGCCGGGGCGGATTCACCACTGCATGCGCTCGATCGGCATGGCCGAACGGGCCTTGGAATTGCTGTGCCGGCGCTCCCTGGATCGCAAGGCGTTCGGCCGGCCTTTGGCGCAATTGGGCGGCAACATCGACAAGATCGCCGATTCACGGATGGAGATCGACATGGCCCGCCTGCTGACACTCAAAGCGGCCTACATGATGGACACCGTCGGCAACAAAGTCGCCCGCAGCGAGATCGCCCAGATCAAAGTGGCCGCGCCCAACGTGGCCTTGCGCGTGATCGACCGGGCGATCCAGATGCATGGCGGGGCTGGGGTCAGTGATGATTTTCCGTTGGCTTATATGTACGCGATGCAGCGTACGCTGCGGTTGGCGGATGGGCCGGATGAGGTGCATCGGGCAGCGATAGGCAAATTCGAACTGGGCAAATACCCCGCGTAGGCGCGCGCGGGTTGTGTGGGGTCGTGGCGTGTAGCTTGATCAATGCACCCAGACCTCCACCCGCCGATTCTTGATCCGCCCCTCATCCATCGCATTCCCCGCCACCGGCATTTCACTGCCCATGCCGACAATTTCGCGCAGCACCACCCCCTGTTTCACCAGCTCGCGGCGCACGGCCATGGCGCGCAGGCGCGAGAGCAGGCGGGCGCGGTCGGGGTCGGTTTTTTCGTCGCCGAAGCCCACCAGGGTGACCTGGTGGACGAGCTTGTTGGTGCGGTTCAGGTAATCGATCACTCGTTGCACGTCGGCGCGGGCCTTGTTGTCGAGGCTGGCGCTGCCTTTGGCGAAGCGGAAGTTCACCGACAGTCGCTGGGCCTGGCGAGTCAGGTCGGCATAGGTTGCCGGCATACGGTCGGTCGCAAGGACCTGGATCGCCTGAACTGTCTGCGCAACGAAACCGCACTGGGCGACGATGGCCTGGCCTGGGTCGCTCTGAGTAAAACGCACTAATGCCTGGGCCCAGCCATTGGGCTGACCCGGCGGCAGGTAGAAGTACAGCCGCCGCGACAGCGGGTAGTCCTCGGTGGCGATCAGGCTGCGGGTGGGCAGCATGGGCTGCGCGGCGCCGTCGGTGATGGCCAGCGCGCGGGCGTGGCGCACGTACGGCAGGCCGATGAAGCCGATGGCCTGCGGGTCATGGCTGACTTCATCGGAGAGTTGCTCGCTGGATTCCAGGCGCCAGGCATCGGCCGACAAGCTTTTGCCCTGCGGCGCCAGCACCAGCTCGCGAAAGGTTTCCCAGGTGCCGGACTGGTTGTCGCGGGCATACAGGTGCACGGGGCCTTTGCCGCCCAGGCTGTCCCACTGAGTCCGTTCGCCGGAGAACAGCTGCGCCAGTTGCTCGGTGCCGAGTTCACGGATCGGGTTGTCCGGGTGGACGATCACGGCGACGCCGTCGATGGCGATGACCTGTTCGGCCTCGCTGCTTTTCAGGTCGCCCGAGGCTTGCAGGTCGGCCCGTTCCTGATCGTTGATGGGCCTGGAGGAGGCGACCAGATCGGCGTTGCCGCTCTTCAACGCGGCAAACCCGGTGCTGGAACCGTGGGCACCGATAGTGACGCTCAAGGGTTGGCCAGAGGCATCCACTGCATTGATCTGCACCTCGTTGGGGTGCTCGCCGGGAACCGTGCTGATCTGTCGGGCGCCCTGGGCTTGCAGGAGGCCGCGCACCAGGGCCGGGCCGAGCTCCGCGCCGATGGTGTTGGAGCCCTGGATGCGCAGCACTGCCGGTTGCGCCAGGGCGAACACCGGGATCAGTAAAAGAAGGAGAAGGCCGGCTCGCATGCTGGGCACCTTGGCGAAGTGCCCCGCAGATTAAGACGGATGGATGTCAGTTGGATGACAGCTCGAGCCAGATCGGTGCATGGTCAGAGGGTTTTTCCATGCCGCGCAGCGCATAGTCCACGCCGGCCGCCTTGACCCGTGGCAGCAACCCGGTCGAGGCCATGATCACATCGATGCGCAGGCCGCGCTTGGGCGTGTCCTCGAAACCGCGGCTGCGGTAGTCGAACCAGCTGAACTGGTCGACCACCTCGGGGTGCAAGTGGCGAAAGCTGTCTACCAGACCCCAGTCCTTCAAGCGTGCCAGCCACTCGCGCTCTTCCGGGAGGAAGCTGCACTTGCCGGTTTTCAGCCAGCGCTTGGCATTGTCGGGGCCGATGCCGATGTCGCTGTCTTGCGGGGAAATGTTGATGTCGCCCATGACGATCAAGGGCTGGTCGTTGCGGTATTCGCGTTCCAGCAAGGCTTGCAAGTCGCTGTAGAAGCGCTGCTTGGCCGGGAATTTGGTGGGGTGGTCGCGGCTTTCGCCCTGGGGGAAGTAGCCGTTCATGATGGTCACGGCGGCGCCGCCGGCGTCGGCGAAGGTACCGTAGATGAAGCGCCGCTGAGCCGCTTCGTCGTCACTGGCAAAGCCCTTGTGCAGGCTCAGTGGCGCCTGGCGCGACAGCAAAGCCACGCCGTAATGGCCCTTCTGCCCATGAAAGTGCACGTGGTAGCCCAGCGCTTCGATTTCGGCGTAGGGAAACTGCTCGTCCGACACCTTGGTTTCCTGCAGGCCGATGACGTCCGGCTGGTGCTTGTCGATCAGCGCGGCCAGTTGGTGGGGGCGGGCACGCAGACCATTGATGTTGAATGAGACGATCTTCATGGGCCGGCAATCCTGAACAAAACCGCGATGCTAACGGAGCGCACCGCGCATCGCCAGTGGAACTGCCGGCTGCCTGTGGCCTCCATTATTGGGCACAGAGCGTTTCGCTCGACCGTTTGCTCAAGGAGTTGCCCCATGTCAGGCCAAGCCGTTGCCGAGATCCGCTCACTGGACCGTGGCTATTCCCGCGAGATCCGGGCCTTGTTGTTTCAGACCTACCGGCACGACGCAACCTTTGCCTGGGTGTTCGAGGCCGAGCGCAGCGGTTATGAACAACGCGTGCTGGCCACCGTGCGCCAGCGCGTGAAACAGCATTTCCTGCAGGACCTGCCGGCCTTGGGGCTGTTGCTCGATGACCGTCTGGTCGGAGTGGCCCTGATCGCGCCGCCCCAGCGTCGTCTCGGGGTCACTGAAAGCTGGGCATGGCGCATGCGCATGGTCATCGACACCGGGCTGGATTGCACCCGGCGTTATCTGGAATACCATGATGCGGTAATGGCCTGCGTGCCCACCGACGCCGTGCATGTCCTGCCGATGCTGGGGCTGCACAGCGATTTCGAGGGCGCGCACTTTGCCGGGCAACTGCTGGCCGCCGTCCACGACTGGTGCGCCGTAGACGAGCATTCCGATGGCGTGGTGCTGGACACAGGCAACCCGCACTACCTGGATTTCTATCAGCAGAACGGCTATCAGCAGCTGGGCGAAATCGCTGTAGGGCCGGTGCTTGAGCACGTGTTCATGCACCCCAGCCCGCAACTGGTGGAGCGCATGGTGGCCGAGGCCTGACGGCAGCGGATGTTATGTGTCGGGAAACATATTTTGCCGGGGGGCCGTGATAGCATTCGCGCCTATGACGTTCTATCTGCCAAAATTTTCCACGCGCGGCGGCATGATGCTGCTGTGTGTCAGCCTCGGTGCCCAGGCCCAGGGCGTTCTCGAGGTCCGGGTGCAGCCTGCGGATGCCGCGTTGCAGGCCAATATCGAAGGCTATATCGGCAGTGTCGCCGAGCGTGACGAGCGGGCCTTGCGCCGCTCCCAGCGCGCGGCCCGCGAACAGGCGAGCAAGGCCGCCCAGGCCCTCGGTTTCTACCATGCACAGATCGACAGCAGCGTGCGGGCGGGCAGCAATCCCACATTGCTGTTGACAGTCCGGCCCGGCGAACCTGTGCGCCTGCGCCATGTGACCTTGCGCGTGGAGGGGGCGCTCTCGGCACTCAAGGGCTTCCGCCTGCCGGACGTCAAGGCGCTGCAGCCGGGCCAACCGTTGAACCACGGCCTCTACGACGATGCCAAGCGGCTGATCCTCAATCAGGCGTCGCGCTATGGCTTCTTCAGCGGCCACTTCACCGCCCAGCGCCTGGCGGTGGACCCCGAAGCCAATGTGGCCGACATCGAACTGGTATACGAAAGCGGCCCGCGCTACACCCTGGGTACCGTGCATTTCGAAGGTGACACGCCGTTCGACGAGAGCCTGTTGCAGCGGCTGGTGCCCTTCAAGGGCGGCACCCCCTACGATTCCAATCTGGTCAACGAGCTCAATCAGGCCTTGCAGTCCAGTGGCTACTTCGAGGGCGTACTGGTGGACGCTTCGCCGACGTCGGCGACCGCGCAGAAGATCATCCCGGTGCAGGTCCGCCTGACCCTGCGCAAGCCGCGCACCATGGGCCTGGGCGTCGGCTACTCCACCGACGTGGGGCCACGCTTGAAGTCGAACTGGACGCGCCACTGGGTCAATTCGGCCGGTGACAGTTACGGCGCCGAGGCGGAGCTCTCGGCGCCCCGGCAGAACATCGGCCTGTGGTACGACACACCCCTGGACCCGCCGCTCACCGACAAGCTGCGTTGGGCCGGTGGCTATCAATATGAGGAAATCGCCGACACCGACAGCCTGAGCAAACTGCTGACAGTGGGGCCCGAATGGCACAGCAAGCTGCCCAGTGGCTGGGAACGAGTGATTTCCCTCAAGTTGCAGCATGAAGAATATCGTTTGGGCAATGACACCGGCCAGAGCACCTTGCTCATGCCGGGCATCAGTTATGGTTACCTGAAAAGCGACAACAAGGTCGACCCGCACAATGGCTACCGGTTGCAATTCGACGCCGAAGCGGCCAAGGAAGGCATCGGCTCGGACAACAACCTGGTGCATGGCAACGTGTTGCTCAAGGGCCTGACCACCCTGGGGCAGAATCACCGCCTGCTCGGCCGTCTGCAATTTGGCGGCAGTATCACCAATGGCTACAAGACCATTCCACCGTCCTTGCGCTTCTTTGCCGGCGGCGACCAGAGTGTGCGCGGCTACGGTTATCAGGAACTGTCCCCGGAAAACTCCGACGGCGACCGCATCGGCGGCCGCTACCTGGTGGCAGGCAGTGTCGAGTATCAATATTCCATCGCCGAAAAGTGGCGCATCGCGACCTTCATCGATCAAGGCAACGCCTTCAACACCTTGCAACTGCCCAGCCTGAAGACCGGGATCGGTATCGGCATTCGCTGGGTTTCACCCGTGGGGCCGATCCGCATCGATCTGGCGCACCCGATGGACGATACTGGCGGGGTGCGCCTGCATTTTTCCATGGGGCCTGAATTGTGAGGCAGTGGGTGACAAGAGCGCTGAAATGGGCAGGCATCGGCATCGCCGGGTTGCTGGTGCTGATGCTTCTGGCCATGCTCGGGGTGTACGCCTTGCTGAGCAGCGAAAGTGGCAGCCGCTGGGTGCTGGCGCGGGTGCCCGGTTTGCAGGTCGAGCAGTTCCAGGGGCAGCTGGTGGGGCGCTGGAGTGCAGCCCGCCTGACCTGGCAACAGGGTGGCGATCATATCGTGGTGGGCGGGCCGTCGCTGGACTGGCAACCGGAGTGCTTGCTGCGTGCGGCGCTGTGCATTGATTGGCTGCAAGCCGAAAGCGTCGACATGAGCTTTGCGCCCGGCGCCAAGGCACCCGCCGGCGGTCCAGTGCTGCTGCCCGAACTGAAGCTGCCTCTGGCCATCGAGTTGGGGGATGTGCAGCTGGGCGTGCTGCGCCTGGATGGCAATGAGCTGGTACGGGGCGTCAAGCTGGTCGCCCGTTGGCGCGACAACGGCATGCAGATCGAAACCGCGCACCTGCAACACGGCGATCTTGTCCTGGACCTCACGGGCCAGCTGCAACCTACCGGTCAGTGGCCCCTCAACGCCGATGTGCAGTTGCAGTTGCCGGAGGTCAGTGGCAGGCCCTGGCAGCTGGCGCTGACCGCTCAGGGGCCATTGCAGGACGTGCTGCACTTGACCGGGCAAAGCACCGGCTATCTGACGGGGCAACTGCAAGGTCAGGTCAAAGCCCTCGATCCCGATCTGCCGGCCCGGTTGAGAATCACTTCCGACGCGTTCAAGGCCAGTGGTCAATTGCCCGATACTCTGACGTTGCAGCACCTGGTGTTGAACGCCGCTGGCGACCTGCAAGCCGGTTACCGTATCGACGGTCAGGCACAGTTGCCGGCCGAACAGGGCAGCATCGGCCTGGCCCTGCGCGGCCGTGCCGATGCACATCAGGCACAGATCGAGGCACTGGACCTGACGGCCTCCGATACCCAGCACTTGGGCATCAGCGGCCATGTGGACTGGCACGATGGCCTGGTCATCGAGAGCAGGGTCGGCTGGCGAGACTTCCCCTGGGAGCGTCTGTACCCGCAAGCCGCGCCCGTGCCGGTGAAGCTGCGCCGGCTGGATGGCGAGATCAGCTATCGGGACGGCAACTACCTGGGCAACGTCCAGGGCGATCTCGACGGCCCGGCGGGGGCCTTCAGCGTCCTCACCCCCTTCAGCGGCAATCTCCAGCAGGTATTTCTGCCACAGCTGCAAGTCACTGCTGGCAAGGGCCAGGCCAGCGGGCACCTGAACCTGAAGTTCGCCGACGGTCTGGCCTGGGACACGGCGCTGCAATTGAGCGACATTGATCCGGCCTACTGGCTCGCCCCATTGCCGGGCGATCTGGGCGGGACTTTGCGCAGCAGCGGCCAGTGGGTCGACGGCAAGCTGAACCTGGATGCCGACGCCGACATCAAGGGGCGCCTGCGCGGTCAGCCCGCCGTGTTCCAGGTCCAGGCCAAGGGCGTCGACCAGCGCTGGCTGTTGAACAACCTGCAAGTGCGCCTGGGCGATAACCGTGTGCAAGGCATGGCGAGCCTTGACCAGCGGGTGGCAGCAAAACTGGACCTTGACCTGCCGCGTCTGGGCCAGCTATGGCCAGGCCTGCAAGGGCAGCTCAAGGGCCGACTCGACGCCAGTGGCAGCCTGCAAGTGCCTCAGGGACAGCTCCAGTTGCAGGGGCAGCAGCTGGCGCTGGCCGGCAATCGCATCCAGAGCATTGCCCTGACCGCCGGGCTGGATGCACGCCAGCGTGGCAGTCTGGACTTGCTTGCCAGCGGCCTGCACAGCGGCGACAGTGACCTCGGCACCCTGACGGCGAAAGGTTCCGGAGACCTGAGACAACAGGCTGTGCAACTGGGCCTCAAGGGGCCGTTGCTGACCCTGGCGCTGGCTGTCGATGGAGGTCTGGCTCAGGGCAACTGGCGCGGCCGGCTGGTGAGCGGCGACATCCAGGCCGGGGGTCAGGACTGGCGCTTGCAGGGCCCGGCCCGGCTCGAGCGGCTGGCGAACGGCACCGTCAATTTCGGCGCCCACTGCTGGCGCTCCGGGCCCGCCAGCCTGTGCGGCGAAGACCAGCGCCTGGCGCCCGACCCCAGTCTGCGTTATCACCTCAAGGGTTTCCCGCTGAACAGCCTGCGCCCCTGGCTGCCTCGTGATCTGGCCTGGCAGGGTGATCTCAATGCCGACCTGCAGCTTGACCTGCCGGCCAGCGGCCCCCGCGGTCGGGTCACAGTGGACGCCAGTGGCGGCACCTTGCGCATTCGTGATCAAGGCCAGTGGCTGGTGTTTCCGTACCAGGCCCTGACGTTGAACAGCCAGCTCAACCCGCGGCGGGTCGACACCGAGCTGAATTTCGCCGGCGGCAAGCTCGGTACCCTGCGGGTCAGTACCCAGATCGACCCCTTGGCCCCGGACAAACCGGTGTCCGGCGAGTTTACCCTGGCGGGTCTGGACATTTCAGTAGCGCGCCCCTTTGTGCCGCAAATCGACAAGCTCGCCGGCCAGCTTGACGGCAGCGGACGCATCGCCGGCCTGTTGCTCACCCCGCGCATCAACGGCAGCATCACCCTGAGCAAGGGCGAGGTCTCCGGCGGCCAGTTGCCCACCCCCTTGCAGGACCTCAAGGTGATGGCCACGATCAATGGCGAAAACCTGCAACTGGACGGTGCCTGGAAGAGCGGGGATGCCGGGCAGGGCACCCTCGCCGGTCACCTGGACTGGGCCCGGGGGCTGGCAGCGCAACTCTGGATCAAGGGCGCGCAATTGCCGGTCACTGTGGAACCCTATGCCTCGCTGGAAGCCGCGCCGGACCTCAAGATCGAGTTGGCCAACGATCACCTTGCCGTCTCCGGCAAGGTGGCCGTGCCCAAGGGCAGCATCACCATTCGGCAATTGCCGCCATCGACGGTCAAGGTGTCGGACGACACGGTCATCATCGGTCAACAGGCGCCCTCCGCCCCGCCGCTGGCGGTGGCCATGGACATCGACGTGATCGTCGGCACCGACAAGCTGACCTTCAGTGGTTTCGGCCTGACCGCCAACCTCGCCGGGCATGTGCACATCGGCGACAATCTGGACACCCGTGGCGAATTGACCCTGAACGACGGGCGCTATCGTGCCTATGGCCAGCGTCTGACCATTCGCCGCGCCCGGTTGTTGTTTTCCGGGCCTGTGGATCAGCCCTATCTGGACATCGAAGCCATCCGCCAGACCGACGACATCATCGCCGGCATTCGCCTGAGCGGCAGCGCCGAGCAGCCCACCAGTACGGTCTTTTCCGAACCGGCGATGGGGCAGGAAGAAGCGCTTTCATACCTGGTCCTGGGACGGCCGCTGAGCACCACGGGAGAAGACAACAACATGCTGGCGCAGGCGGCCCTGGCGCTGGGGTTGGCGGGGAGTTCATCGACGGCCGGCAAGCTGGCCAGTGACCTGGGCATCAAGGACTTCCAGCTCGACACTCAAGGCAGCGGTACCACCACCAGCGTGGTGGCCAGCGGCAACCTGACCGACAAGCTGATCCTGCGTTATGGCGTCGGAGTGTTCGAGCCGGCCAACACGGTCGCCTTGCGCTATCTGCTGAGCAAGAAGCTGTATGTCGAAGCCGCTAGCGGTGTGGCCAGCTCGCTGGATATCTTTTACAAACGTGATTTCTAGTGGGGAGCCTGCGCGAGATGGCATCCGGGACTCAGACGGCCCCCGCCTGGCGCCGGATATTGCCGATCTGGCGCAGGCTCAGCCCATAACGGTCTGCCAGCACACTGCGTGAACAGCCCTGTTCGGTGGCACGGTGAATCTGCAGGTTGCGCAATTGACGCTCGAAGTGATCGGCCTTGGGGATTTCCAGGGCGGTGCCGGCGTAGCGCCGGATCAGTTCGGCCAAGGCCTCGATCGGCAGCCACTGGGACAGCGACGTACGCCTTACGTGTTTGGGAATATACTTGGGGCGGCCGCCGTAGCGGCGGGTCATGCAGTAGGCGTTTTCCAGGCCGATGCATTCGATCAATGTCTGCAGCGAGGCGGGCAGTTGGCTGATGTCTATCTGATTCAAGTCCTTGACGTCCATGTTCGATCCCTTGTGCTCTGTCTATGAGAAGTGCGCGTGCCAGATCGGCCAGTTCATTCTCGGGGGCAGGGCGAGTCGCCGCTAGGCGCTGCACGGGCGTGGACGGGCCGGTATTGGTGATGCAGGCTGTAGGAATAGCGGAAGGTGGGAGTAGGAGATTCTGCCGGTTTACGGCGGCAAGCCTTGAATGCTGGTCAATCAAGGGCGGTAGGGCTGCGAGGCATGGCTGAAGGTGAGGTGGACCTGCCCCGCAAACGGGGCAGGTCGTTGTTACAGCAGTCGGGTGTCAGCCGCGAAAGCCTGGGCCGCCTCCGCCTCCGCCACCACCGCCACCACCGCCACCGTGATAGCCACCGCCATCACCGCCGCCGCCGCCGCCGCCGCCGTGGCCACCACCACCTCCACCCGGCGGAAAGAACAACCAGCAGCCACTCAGGCTGAGGGTCAGAATAAGGGGAATCAGCAATGTGATTCGACGAAGCATCAGTAAATCCTCATGTTGGAAAGTGCCGGCCCCGTGAGCGCGGCTGGCACTGTAATATGAGACCCCACACTGGCGCGCTTATTCCGCCTGTCGCGTAAGTGCTTGGTAAGACTCAGGATACACAGCGGACACAAGGTCATCAGGAACACCTCCATGAATCAAAAGCAACGCCTCAAATACTCCCTCCTCCTGTCGGTGGTGGTGCTGGCCATCATGTTCGGCCTGACCGGGCTCGAGAAAAGCGGCCATCTCACCGAAGAGACGTTCAAGTACATCGCCATCGCGGTTGCCATCGTGGTCGTGGTCATCAACGGCTACATGCGTCGCAAAGTCCGTTCTTGAGGTTCAGGGTATCGGCAGCGTGAACGGATCACGGCCCAGCAGCATGACCAGCAGGGCAATCGAGTCGGCGTTGGCCAGTATCACGGCGATGCGTTTGTCCTCGTCGGCGTAGAATGCGTTGCGGGCATCGTCCATGTTCTGGCAGCCGGTTTCCTTGAGCACCCGTGCGCTGGCATCCGGGTCCAGATCTTCGAGAGGTTGCCAACGGCCCCCCACCAGGCGCTGAAACAGCCGCGCCCACGGGGTCGTGACTGACAGGCGATTGTCCTGCAGGTCGCTTACATCAGCCTTGAAGCTGGGGTCTACCGGGTCGGTCGGGTCGATAAGGTCACGGTACGGCGCACCCGGCTCCACGTAGGCAATGTCCTCGGCGTCGTGTACCAGGTGGGAAAGCTCGTGGATGAGCGTAGCGGCGCGCATGTGGGCTGGCAGTTCGAAGGGTGCCAGCAGTCGTCCGTGCTGGTAGCGTATGCGCGTCGGCAGATCGAAAAACAGTTCGGAAAAGAAGATCCGTCTGGCCGCATCGTCCTTGGCCACCATGGCGATGAGGCGTTCGCCAGCGGTGGGCAGGTTGATGCCGTAGGCAAAACGCGGGGAGCTCCACGGCGACAGGCTGCTGTCCAGCAGTTCGGTATAGAGCGCAGCGGTGCACTGTAGCACTTGGCCGATCAGATGCGGGGAGGGTGTTGCCACACCGAAAAAGTCGGCCAACACCCGACTGCTCTGTGCCGGCAAGGGGTCACCGGGGCGGTCTGCGTGCAGATTGTCCAGTGCCACTTCCAGCCGCCGTTTGGCGTAAGCGTGGGCTTGGCCGATACGCCGAGCCTTGTCCATGGAAAAGGCGCGAATGGCGGGCATGCCGATCGCGCGCACGGTGAGTAGTTGACTGATGCCCGAACTGGACGACTGCTGACGCACGCACCGACTCTGAAAACCGCCGAACCGAAAATCCCACAGCCGCTCAAGCTGCCATTGCCGTTGGGCGTCCGCATGCAGGCGGGGGCCGCAATGGTGTTCGGTCCCGATGCGGGTCAGGCCCTCGGCCTGCCACACGGGGTAGACGCGGCCGTCAGTCTGGGCATAGCGGCTGCCATCGGCGGCCTGGTACAGACCGCTTGCCGGATCGTGCTTCAAGCTGCCAAGGGCCGTGGACGTTTCGAAGCGCCTGAGCTCGGTGGCCAGTAGCGGGTCGCTGGACACCTGCGCTGCCGGCGTCCGGATCGCTTGGACCCCGTCGGCGGCCAGTGGCCCCAACGCCAGCAGTGCCAACGCCAACTGGCCCAGGCTGGCCCCCCATTGGTGTCGATCAGCCGCCTCGACGGCCGCGTCCAGTTCTACGATGCCGCCCCACAGCCCGAGCAACTGGGCCAGCCGACCCTCGGCCAGAAACGACATCTGCTCGATGCCCAGCCCCATCAGAAAGGTGAACGACGCCCAATGCGCCTCGCCGCTGCTGACCGACTGGCTGACTGCCAGTGCCTGGATCAGCGCGACCCGGTCGGTAAACAGCAGGTGCCAGGCATTGCCGTTCCACGCTTGAGTGGCCAGTTGCACAGGTGTTGCCGGCAGATCAAAGTCGAGGGGGTCGACGCTGTCGGCGAACCGATGGGCCTGGCGCAGGCCGCCATGGGCATAAAGGCTGCGCCGCGACGGCGCCACCTGCTGCACGATCAGGGTTTGCAGCGGCCCCTCCGCACGGGCCGCCGCCAACAACGTTTCATCGCTGGCGAACTCCTTGAAGACAAAGCGCGCGCCCACTGCCGCATAAAGCACCACGGGACCTGCCAGCGGCCCGATCAGGTACAGGTCCGTCACCCGGTCGGCCATCACGTCCGGGGCCGGCAGCAGCGCCATGGGTCGCAGGTGGACGGTATGACCGCCGACGGCTTTGCGTGCCGCGCCGTCGGGCATGCTCAGCACGGCATCCACCCAGGCAAACCCCTGGGCGCTAATGTCCCCCGAGAGCCGCGCCTGAATCGCCGCCACGCGCAGCTGGGCCTCGGAGCGCGCCGCAAAATGCTGGCGGCGATGGTTGTACAGCGGCGCGGTGCTGGACAGCTGCTGGTGCAGCAGCTGGCGGTAGCCGCCGCCAATGTCGAGGCCGTCCACCAGCCGATGCAGTTCGCGCGGCGTCATCCAGTCCGGTATCGGGCTGCCGTCGCTCTGGTGCGCGCGAAGGACGGCCGTCTGGCTGCGAGAAAAATGGCTGATGGCGTAGGCCGTCAAGGTATTGGTCTCGGTCAGGGTCGCGGCGGCGACGCTGGCCGGGATAAACCCGGTGTGGCCGAACACCCAGGGCGCGGCCGGGATGTGGGTGGCCATCTCGATGCGAACCTTGTCCGGGTCCAATGCCGGCGCCGGTTGCCGCCGTGCCAGTTGTGGCATGAGCCTTGAGCGCGCGTAATCGTGCAGGGAGGGGATGCCGGACCGATAATCCGGCACCTGCTCTTCGGTGCGGTGCAGTTGATCGAGGGCGATGGCATATTCACGGCGCGCTGCGTTGCTGGCCGCCAGCAGCCATGGCGGCAAAACCTTGGCCAGCGCCACGGCCGGCAGATTCTGGCACAGTTGCTCGAGGCGGTTCGCAAGGTCCTGGTCTTGCGCAGCCAGCGCCAGGGCATTGTCGAGCGCAGGCAAGGGCATGTGCAATGCTCGGCAGCGCGCCCAGCTTTGGGCAACGGCGGTGAGCTGGCGTTGCTGCTCGGCGCTTTGCAGGTCCAGCTCCCGTGCGGTGTCCACGGTTTTCACCGCCGTCAAATCAGAGGTCAACTTGAGTTCCAGGGCTGCTGTCTGTTGACGCACATCCAGCAGAGCCGTCAGTTGGGCCTGTCGCGTGCTCAGCAGCAAGGCCCGGTAAAGGACTTCCAGGCGCGCCTGGGAGGTGTCCAGGAGGGTTTCGATCAGGCGTCCGGGCCAAGGATTCAGCAGCCCGCCCGGCTGTTTGGCCATGATCCGTTTTGGAACGCCTGGTTCGCCCAGCCGATCCAGAAACAGCCCCATCAGGTCTGTGTAACTGCCATCGGCCAGGGTCACCCGGATCAACTCGGCATCGCCCAGCCGCGGGTCAAGGGCCGCCACCGCCATGTTGAGGCGCGCCCGCGCGCAGGTGTCGAGGTTGATGCGACGGGTTTCCAGCTCATACAGACGGTAGCGCAGGGCGAACGCCAGGCTGGGCAGGCTCTGCTCGGTGCTCAAGGGTGTCAGGCCTGCGTCGGGGGTAGTGGGCAAGCGTTGCAGGCTCGGACTGATCAACGGCAGCACATCGCAGGCCGCCACCAGATCACGCGGGGCACCAGGAGGCAGCCCCAGGGTGAAGGCCAGATTGCGTTTCTGCAAGCCGATCAGCGAGTCGGCCCGATCCACGAACAGGTCGTGGCTCGGCGCGTCCAGGCGCAGCGCCGGTCGGCGCAGGGTACGCAGGGCGGCCTGATCATTGAAGGACAGATACGCGCTCAGGCGCCCGCTCCAGGCTTCAGCTATCAGCCAGTCGTGCAGCGCCGACTGGCTGGCAAACAGATGCAGGCCCAGGTTCGTCAGGTAGAGAAACCACAGGCCGTGGCTGTCGCTGGCGTCGTGCAGCAGCCAGACTCCCGCCAGTTTGATCGGTGATTGCGGATCGCTGTAGAGCGACAGCTTGTGCACACCCTGGCGGCTGACCGCCTGTTTGAGCCAGCGCGCTTCCTGTGGCTGCAGCAATTGTTCGTGCTCGGCCTCCAGCACGCTGTACTGGTAGGCGTCGGCCAGAACCCCGGCCAGTTGTTGACGGCGCGAGGCAGCATGGCTGGCCGGCTCGTTCCAGAATTGGCTGATGGCGGCTTCTGCCGACTCGGTGTCGCTGTGCCGGGCAATGACGGGCAGTGCTGCCCATTGCTCCTGGAACCGTTCCAGGCGTTCGAGATGAGCCTGGGCGATGTATTGCATGCGCGTCTCGAACATGGACTCGTCTGCCCTGATGGCTAGCAGCCTGATCTCGCCACCGTCCAGCCGCTCTTGCAAGGTGGCACTCAAGCTCGCGCGGTCGTCGAACGATTCCAGGCCGTACCAGCTGCTGTGGAGAAAGTAACCGGGCTCGGCCTGATCGACGCCGACCTCCAGCACCCAGGTACCCGCCAGTGAACCAGGCAGGGGAAGGAGATCGGTGCGCATCAGGTGGTGGGCCCGTACCTGCGGCGGCAGCTTCCCGGAGAGTGCCAGCGCATCGAGGGCCGTGCGGCAGGCTTGATCAAGGGAGGCGATGCGCACATCGCGGGCAAAGTCGGCCTGCAAGGCCGGGGGCAGGTAATGACGCGTGAGCATGGAAAATCCTCGCAGCTGCGTGCCCTGAGCGAAGTGACAGGGCGGGGCGGGGACTGTTGCGCGGCGCCCAGCGGGATCGGCGTTACATAGTGCTTGCGTCGGGTTGACGTCGCCGTGGGGCAGCTGTTAACAAGGCCTTTTGATTGCGGAGCCCGCTCATGAGCGCCTTGCCCCTGGATTCACCTGAGACCGTGACCTTTGCCGAGTTGGTGGACCTGTTGCAGCGGATCTTTCTGCGCCATGGTGTCGCCGAGGAGGTGGCCGCCGCCTTGGCCCACAACTGCGCGACTGCCGAACAGGACGGGGCTCACAGTCATGGGGTGTTTCGCATACCCGGCTATCTGTCGACCCTGGCCAGCGGCTGGGTCAATGGCCAGGCGGTGCCGCAGGTGGAGGACGTCGCCGCAGGCTTTGTACGTGTCGATGCCGGGGGCGGGTTTGCTCAGCCGGCCTTGGCGGCGGCGCGCGAGCTGCTGATCGGCAAGGCCCGCGAGACCGGGATCGCGATTCTGGCTATTCGCAACTCCCACCATTTTGCGGCCTTGTGGCCTGACGTCGAACCGTTCGCCAGTGTAGGGCTGGTGGCCTTGAGCGTGGTCAACAGCATGACCTGTGTGGTGCCCCAGGGCGCCAGCAAACCGCTGTTCGGCACCAATCCGATCGCCTTTGCCGCCCCATGCGCCGGGACCGATCCGGTGGTGTTCGACATGGCCACCAGCGCCATGGCCCACGGCGACGTGCAGATTGCCGCCCGCGAAGGCCACAACGTGCCGGCAGGCACCGGCGTGGACCGCGATGGCCAGCCGACCCTCGACCCCCAGGCGATTCTCGACGGGGGTGCACTGCTGCCTTTTGGCGGGCATAAAGGCTCGGCGCTGTCGATGATGGTCGAACTGCTGTCGGCGGCGTTGACGGGTGGCCACTTTTCGTTCGAGTTCGACTGGTCGCAACACCCGGGGGCTCGGACGCCATGGACAGGGCAACTGCTGATTGTCATCGACCCGGACAAAGGTGCCGGGCACAGTTTTGCAGAGCGCTGCCGCGAATTGGTCGACGAGATGAAAGGGGTAGGCGTAACCCGCCTGTCAGGCGACCGGCGCTACCGCAACCGCGCGCAGGCACAGGTCAGCGGTATTGTGCTGCCCGGCGCCGAACTCACGCGCTTGCGCGAGCTGGCGCAGGGCTGAAGCGCCGCTCAGTCGCGGCGGCCCAGCAGCAGGCCGACCACCAAACCGAAGCCGGCGGAAATGGCCACGGTCTGCCAGGGGTGGCCACCGATGTAGGTCTGCGTGGCCTCGACCACTGGTTGAGCACGGTTGCCCAGGGTAGTCAGGCCGTCGCGGGCCTGCTTGAGTTTGGCGTCAAGCTGTTCGCGCAGGCCTTCGCCTTCCTCGCCGACCAGCGAGGCGGCATCGTTCAAGAGTTTTTCCGACTGTTCGATCAACGCTTGCAGCTCGCTGAAGGCCTGATCCTTGATTTGTTCCCCATGCGCCTGGGCGGCGGTCTTGCGAGCCATGTGCGTACTCCTGGATGTTAATGGCAGTGATCAATGGAGCTTTTTACGCGGCGAAAGTTGCACCGTCCGGCGCAAGAAACGTCTTGTTACGGTGTAAGATGTTTCACACATTTTTCCGTGACACCCGCAGGTATTTCCATGAGCTTCAATCTGGCCAATCGCAGCCTGGCCGAGCGCGCGTCGCTCGAAGACGAAAAGTCCCGTTTGTACGAGCTTTGGCAAGCCAACCTGGGCAAGGCCAAGGCCGACGCCACGCGCCTGATCAGCGAGAAAGCCAAGCGCAAGGGCAAGTGGTCGGAGTGGGTGCGCAACGAACTGGACGGCATGTCGCCGCCCGAGTACGCGAACATGGTGCGGGGCGAGGTCAATCGGTTGATGGCGGCGGCGCGCTGATCGATGCTTCGCCCCCGGCTAGTTGCGCGGCAAGCGCAACTGCCCGCTGTCACTGAAGCGCACCGTCCCGAACAAGCCGCCCGCCAGTTTTCCGTGCAGCGTATAGGGCAGGTTGTCCAGGCTTTGATTCTGGCTCAGCCCCAGCGCCTGGCGCAGCGCCGAGAACGCCGAAACGCTGAGCGGCACATCCAGCACCTGCTCGGAAAAACGCTCCAGCCGCCCATGCTGATTGCTCACCCCCGAGGCCAGCGGTTGCCCGTTGACCTCCAGGTCCAGCGCCAGGCCGTCGTAGTCGATGGCACTGTCGTTGGGGTTCTGCACCCGCAGCTTCACCGAGAACCGCACTTCCAGGTCCTGGGACGGCAACGGGTCGATACCGACCACGGTGATGCGCAGTGGGTCGCGTTGCGGAAACAGGGCACAGGACGCCAATAGCAGGGCCATCAGGCAGGCGGTGATCAGTTTGGGCATGGAAGATCCTGTCGGCGACTGAGTTGAAGTGGGTGGCGTGGGCGTTGCCAAGATGCGCTGACGGCCAACCCGGCGTTTCGGGCAATCGCGCAGCTCGAGCGGTCAGGCCATCACCCGAATCGGCGACCCGGCCTGCCAGGCCAGCACATCCTCGATCATCTGCGTATAAAACGTCCGATAATTGGCCTCGCTCACATACCCCACATGGGGCGTCGCCAGCACATTGGGCAGCTCGCGAAAGGGATGCCCTGCCGGCAACGGCTCCACCGCAAACACATCCAGTGCCGCGCCGCCCAGGCGCTGTTCGCGCAAGGCATCGATCAGGGCTGCTTCATCGACGATCGGCCCCCTTGAAGTATTGACCAGCAGCGCATCGGGCTTCATCCACGCCAGCGCCTGGGCGTCCACCAGACCGCGACTGCGCTCGCTCAACACCACATGCACACTGAGCACGTCGGCCTGCTCGAACAACGCCTGTTTCTCGACACGGGCTACGCCGACATCGGCTGCGCGAGCCTCGGTGAGGTTTTCACTCCAGGCAATGACGCGCATGCCGAATGCCTGGCCGAACCGGGCGACGCGCTCGCCGATACTGCCCAGCCCCAACACCCCCAGGGTCCTGCCGTGCAGGTCGCGGCCCAGGCCCACCTGCCAGCCGCCGTTGCGCAGGGAATGGGCCTCCACCAGCAGATTGCGGCTCAGGGCCATGATCAGCGCCCAGGTCAGCTCGGGGGCGGCATGTTTGTAACTGTCGCCGCCGCAGACCTGAATGCCCAGCTCGGCAGCGGTCTTCAGGTCGATGGCGGCGTTGCGCATGCCGCCGGTGACGATCAGCTTGAGGTTGGGCAGGCGGCGCAGCAGCGCGGCGTCGAACAGCGTGCGCTCGCGCATCACGCACAGCACCTGGTAGGAGGCCAGGCGCTGACTCAAGGTCACGGTGTCGGCAGGATAGTGGTGCACAAATGTCACCTCGCCGACGGCCGTCAGCGGGCTCCAGTCCACCACGTCGCGGGCAACCGCTTGCCAGTCGTCAATTACAGCTATGGCTAAAGGCATGGCGCACTTCCGTTCAGTTCTGGGGTTTGCTCAGCCAGGCCAGTAACGCCTGGTGAAAACGGTCGGGTTCTTCAATCTGCGGGGCGTGGCCCAGGCCGGCAAACTCCACGAGGGTGCTATGAGGAATCATCTGGCTGACCTGTTTGCCCAGTACGCTGTAGTGGCCGACCCTGGCCTTGACCTCCGGCGGGGCGATGTCGCTGCCAATGGCCGTAGTGTCGGCGTCGCCGATCAGCAACAGGGTCGGCATCTGCAGGTTCTTGAACTCGTGGACCACCGGCTGGGTGAAGATCATGTCGTAGATCAACGCCGAGTTCCACGCCACCACGTTGTGCCCCGGCCCCTGATTGAGCCCGACAAGCATGTTCACCCAGCGGTCGTACTCCGGCTTCCAGCGGCCGCCATAGTAGGTCTGCTGCTCGTAGCGCCTGACGCTGGGGGCATCGAGTTTGACCTCCCTGGCAAACCATTGATCAACGCTGCGCCATGGCACGCCCATGGCTTTCCAGTCCTCCAGGCCGATGGGGTTGACCAGCGCCAGACGCTCGACATCGCCGGGGTACATCAGCGCATACCGAGTGGCGAGCATGCCGCCGGTGGAATGGCCCAGCAGAATGGCCTGGTCGACGCCCAGCTTGTCCAGCAAGTCATGAGTATTGCTGGCCAGCTGCTGGAAGCTGTACTGGTAGTGTTCGGGCTTGCTGGAGGTGCAGAAGCCGATCTGATCCGGCGCGATGACCCGATAACCGGATTCGCTGAGGGTCTTGATGGTGGCCTCCCACGTGGCCGCGCAGAAGTTCTTGCCGTGCAGCAGCACCACGGTATGGCCGTTTGCCTTGCCTTGGGCGGCCACGTCCATATAGCCCATCTGCAGGCTGTTGCCCTGGGAGTCGAACGTGAAGTGCTGCAGTGTGTAGGGATACTCGAAACCCTGCAGCTGCGGACCGTAAACCGGCGTGGCGGCAGGGGGCGCATCGGCGGCCCAGGCGCAACTGCCGAGCAGCCAGGCCAGGGTCAGGCCCAGCGGCCGAAGGGGATGGCGAAGCATCGGTTGTCCTTGTTGGAAGCAAGTCAGGCGCCGGGCAGGGCCTCGACGCGGCGTTTGAGGTTGGCCATGGCCTGCTCGGAGATGCCCGGCAACCGCCCTGAGAGCTTGGGCTGGGGCTCGGTCAGCGCAAAGGTCAGGGTGCGCTTGAACAGCGTGCCCGAGCCTTGATGGTGCAGGTCGTAACGCACCCGCCCTTCACCTTTGAGCGAGGTAAACTGGGTTTCGAAGGCCACGGGGCGCTCGTCCAGCACGACTCGGTGTGTCAGAGTCAGTTCATCGCCCATCAGGTCGACCACTTCCTCGAACTGCGTATCGCTGGGCGGTGTGCCACCGTCCCCGGCATCGGCGCGCAGCGATGTCGGATGCCAATCTGACCAGTGTTCCGGTTGAGTGGCATAGTCGTAGACCTGATTGATCGACGCCTCGATATAGATTTCACCAACACTCTGCTCAAGCATGATTAACATTCCTGCGATGGCTGACTGGAAGACTGGCACTAGCGTAGACCCGCATCCAGACTTGGGTGGGCCCTTGCATTGTTCTTCATTAAGGCACCCCATGGCGCAAAAAGATTCCATATCCACGCAAATGGTTCTCGAAGGCTTGTCGCAGAGCCTGGGTACGGACGATGAAAAAACCCGATTGCTGGCCTCGGCCGGGATCGACCTCGAACGTCTGCGAATGCCCGGCGCGCGAGTTTCCGCTCGGGCCTACGCGCGGTTCTGGCGACAACTGGCCCGTGCCACCGATGACGAGTTCTTCGGCATGGATCGCCGTCCGCTGCGCAGCGGCAGCCTGGCGTTCATGTGTCGCGCCGCCATCAGCCAGCCGACCCTGGCGCAGGCGCTGGAGCTGCTGCTGCAGTTTTTGAACCTGATGCTGGACAACACCCAGGCGCAGTTGCAGGTGCAGCAGGGGCTGGCCCAGATCACCTTCAACGACACGCACCTGGCACCCCGCCGGGCCTTTACCTATTTCACCTACTGGCTGCTGGTACAAGGCCTGACGGCCTGGCTGGTGGATCGCCGTCTGCCGGTGGTGGCGGTGGAGCTACGTTGCCCGGCGCCCGATTACACCGATGACTACCGTGTGCTGTTCAGCGACAACCTGCGTTTCGACCGCCCGCAGTCCCGCCTGGTACTGGCTGCCGAATGCCTGCAATGGCCCGTGCGCCGGGTCATGGCGCAGGTGCCGGGTTTTCTCGCCGCCGCGCCGGGCAACTTGCTGGTGCGTTATCGCGACCCTGACAGCCTGGGCCAGCGTATCCGCCAGCAACTGCTCGGCCTTCCCGCCGCGCAGTGGCCGGAGATCGAGGCGCTGGCCGAGCAGTTGTGCATCTCGGGCTCGACCCTGCGCCGGCGCCTGGCCGAAGAGGGGCAGGCCTGGCAAGGGGTCAAGGACAGCGTGCGCAAAGAATTGGCCTTGGGTTGGCTGGCCGACCCCGGCATCGGCCTGGACGACATGGCGCAGCGCCTGGGCTATGCCGACCGCCGAGCGTTCTACAAGGCGTTTCGCCATTGGACCGGCGCCACGCCGGGTCAATACCGGGCATTGGTCACCCAAAGTGTCCAAAACGTGCAGGGCGGTTAAGCGTTCAGGGCCTAGCGCAATGTGACCGTTGGCGTGAGCATCCAGGCTTGTCATCAGGAGGGCTCACATGGACATTGCCGATCACGTCTTTCTGGTCAGCGGCGCCGCTTCGGGCCTGGGCGCCGCCACCGCGCAGATGCTGGTGGCGGCAGGCGCCCGGGTCATGTTGGTGGATATCAACCCCGAAGCCCTGGCCGAGCGCGCGGCGCAGCTGGGACACAATGCCGCCTATCACGTGGCCGACATCTGCAACGGTGCGGCGGCGCAGGCGGCGGTGCAGGGCGCAGTCCAGGCGTTTGGCGGCCTGCATGGGCTGGTGAGTTGCGCGGGCATCGTCACCGGCGAAAAGATCCTCGGTCAGCAAGGTCCCCATGACCTGGGCCGCTTTGCCCGGATCATCGAGGTCAACCTGATCGGCAGCTTCAACCTGCTGCGCCTGGCCGCCAGCGCCATGGCCGAGCAGGCGGTCAACTCGGCGGGAGAGCGCGGGGTCATCATCAACACCGCATCGGTCGCTGCCTTCGACGGGCAGATCGGCCAGGCCGCCTATGCCGCCTCCAAGGGGGGCATTGCCGCCATGACCTTGCCCGCCGCCCGCGAACTGGCGCGCCATGGCATCCGCGTGATGACCATTGCGCCTGGCATTTTCGAAACGCCCATGATGGCCGGCATGAGCGAGGAGGTGCGCGCCTCGCTCGCCGCCGGCGTGCCGTTCCCGCCGCGACTGGGGCGGCCCGACGAGTATGCGGCGCTGGTGCGGCACATCCTCGAGAACACGATGCTCAATGGTGAGGTCATCCGTCTGGACGGTGGTTTGCGCATGGCGGCCCGTTAAAACAATATTCGTCAAAAAACAAGAGAGACGAGAATGAATCAGGACCCGATTGTCATCGTCAGCGCCGTGCGCACGCCCATGGGCAGCTTGCAGGGCGATTTAAGCTCGCTGACCGCCCCGCAACTGGGGGCCGTTGCCATTCGTGCAGCGGTCGAGCGCGCAGGCGTGCCCTTGAATGCCGTGGATCAAGTCCTCTTCGGCAACGTGTTGTCGGCGGGGCTGGGCCAGGCACCGGCGCGCCAGGCAGCGCTGGGCGCAGGCCTGAGCGCCGCGACACCCTGTACCACCCTGAACAAGATGTGCGGCTCTGGCATGCAGGCCGTGTTGCTGGGCCATGACGCCTTGCTCGCCGATTCTGCCAGCGTGCTGGTGGCCGGCGGCATGGAAAGCATGTCCAACGCACCCTATCTGCTGGATCGCGCCCGCGGTGGCTATCGCATGGGCCATGGCCGGTTGCTGGACCACTTGTTCCTCGACGGTCTGGAAGATGCCTACGAGCCTGGGCGGCTGATGGGCACCTACGCCGAGGATTGCGCTCAGCGCATGGGCTTTTCCCGCCAGGCGCAGGACCACTATGCACTGACTTCCTTGCAGCGGGCCCGCGAGGCCATGGCCCATGGCGCGTTTGCCCGCGAACTGGTGGCGGTGGACGTGCGCGTCGGCAAGGAGGCGCGACAGATCGACAGCGACGAACAACCGCCCAACGCCCGGCCCGACAAGATCCCTTCCCTCAAGCCGGCCTTTCGCGAGGGCGGCAGCGTGACCGCGGCCAATTCCAGCTCGATTTCCGACGGTGCGGCGGCACTGTTGTTGATGCGCCGCAGCGAAGCCCGGCGCCGTGGCCTGATGCCGCTGGCGCTGATCCATGGGCACAGTGTGTTTGCCGACGCCCCCGGGCTGTTCCCCACGGCGCCCGTCGGGGCCTTGAACAGGTTGGTCGAGCGGGTCGGCTGGGCGCTGAAGGACGTCGACCTTTTCGAGATCAACGAAGCCTTTGCCGTGGTCGCCATGGCCGCGATGCAGCAGCTCGATCTGCCCGCCGAAAAGCTCAACGTCCATGGCGGCGCCTGCGCCCTGGGGCATCCCATCGGCGCTTCCGGGGCGCGGATTCTGGTGACCTTGCTGTGGGCCTTGCGCCAGCGCCAACTCAAGCGCGGCATGGCCGCCATCTGCATCGGCGGCGGCGAAGCCACCGCCGTTGCCATCGAATGCCTGTACTGACTGATAGCGGGGGTTTTCAACATGCTGCCCAATGCCGAACAACAACAGATCAGCGATGCCGCGCGTGAATTTGCTCAAGAGCGTCTGCGCCCGTTCGCCGCGCAGTGGGATCGCGATCACAGCTTTCCCCACCAGGCCATGGTCGAAATGGCCGAGCTGGGCTTTTTCGGCATGCTCGTGCCGGAACAGTGGGGTGGCAGCGACACTGGCTACGTGGCGTATGCCATGGCTCTGGAAGAAATCGCCGCCGGCGATGGTGCCTGTTCCACCATCATGAGCGTGCACAACTCGGTGGGCTGCGTGCCCATCCTCGACTTCGGCACCGAAGCGCAAAAGGCCCGTTTCCTCGAACCTCTGGCCAGCGGGGCAATGCTCGGCGCCTTCGCGCTCACCGAAGCCCAGGCCGGCTCCGATGCCAGCCACCTTAAAACCCGTGCCCGCCGCGACGGCGACCATTACGTGATCAACGGCAGCAAGCAGTTCATCACCTCGGGCAAACAGGCCGGCGTGGTGATCGTATTCGCCGTCACCGACGTCGAAGCGGGCAAGCGGGGTATCAGCGCCTTTCTGGTGCCCACCGACACGCCGGGCTATCAGGTCACCCGGGTCGAGCACAAGCTCGGCCTGCATGCCTCGGACACCTGCCAGATCGTCTTCGACGAAGTGCGTATTCCCGCCGAGTACCGGCTGGGCGAAGAAGGGCAGGGGTACAGGATCGCCTTGGCCAACCTCGAAGGCGGACGTATCGGCATTGCCGCCCAGGCCGTGGGCATGGCCCGGGCCGCGTTCGAGGTGGCCCGCGACTATGCCCGCGAGCGGCAAAGCTTCGGCAAGGCGCTGGTGGAGCATCAGGCGGTGGCCTTTCGCCTGGCCGACATGGCCACGCAGATCGCCGTGGCCCGGCAAATGGTGCTGCATGCCGCGACCCTGCGCGACAGCGGTCGGGCGGCCCTCACCGAAGCCTCCATGGCCAAGCTGTTCGCTTCGGAAATGGCCGAGCGAGTCTGTTCCGATGCCTTGCAGACCCTGGGTGGCTACGGCTACCTGAATGACTTCCCCCTGGAGCGCATCTACCGTGACGTGCGCATTTGCCAGATCTACGAAGGCACCAGTGACATCCAGCGCCTGGTCATCGCGCGCAACCTCTAGGCTCGCAGCCACGGCATATTGATTCGGAATATTTCGCGCCAGCCAGCCTGATTGCGAGTATTTCGGCCTCGCTTCATGGGGTCATTCCTATTTCGCCGGGCTTTTGTTCGGCCTCCTGTTCAGGGAAGCAGGAAATTTCCTACAAGTGACTGTTTTGGCTGATTTTTAGCTGATGTTTCCATGCTTTGGCTTCGTCCGCGTTCCTGTTATAGCTCTCCACCGCCTAGGGAAGTTCATCCGTTCGGATGCCTTTCCCATAATAATTCCAATGGAGAGCACCCCTCATGAAATACCCCGTTCGCCTGCATCTGCTGGCCGCGCTGGCCATGTCCAGCTTGAGCCTGCCCGCCCTGGCCGCGCCGACGTTCATCAACATCCTGACCGGTGGCACCAGCGGCGTGTATTACCCCATCGGCGTTGGCCTGTCGCAGATCTACGGGCAGCAGATCGAGGGGGCCAAGGTCACCGTGCAGGCCAGCAAGGCGTCGGTGGAAAACCTCAACCTGCTGCAGAACGGCCGTGGCGAGCTGGCGCTGGCCCTCAGCGATTCGGTGGGCGACGCCAGCCGCGGGGTGGCCGAGGCGGGATTCAAGCAGCCGCTGGACAGGCTGCGGGCCATCGCGAATGTCTACCCCAACTACATCCAGATCGTCGCCAGCCAGGCCTCGGGCATCACCCGCCTGGAAGACCTCAAGGGCAAGCGCATCTCGGTGGGTGCACCCAAGTCAGGCACCGAACTCAACGCCCGCGCCATCCTCAAGGCGGCCGGCCTGACCTACGCGGACATGGCCCAGGTGCAGTTTCTGCCCTACGCCGAGTCGGTGGAATTGATCAAGAATCGCCAGCTGGACGCGACCTTGCAGTCGTCCGGGCTGGGCATGGCCGCCATCCGTGACCTGGCCGCCAGTGTGCCGGTCCGCTTCGTGCCGGTGGCCGCCGAGGTGGTGGCCGCCATCGGCGACCCGGCCTATCAGGCTTTGCCGATCCCGGCCGGCACGTATGACGGCCAGAACGAAGACGTGCCCACGGTGGCGATCAGCAACCTGCTGGTCAGCCACACCGGGGTGAGCGATGACATCGCCTACCAGATGACCCGTCTGATGTATGAGAACCTGCCCCGGCTGGGCAATGCACACTCGGCGGTCAAGACCATCGATATCAAGACGGCCGCCCGACATCTGCCGATCGAGTTGCACCCGGGTGCCAAACGTTACTATGAAGAAGTCGGGGCGCTCTGAGCATGGTTGAAGTCAAGCCCAAGCAAGCGCTGCCGGCGACGACCTGGACGCGTACGCTGTTCTTGGTCGCCCTCGCCTTCGCGAGCTTCCAGGTTGTCACGGCGGCCTTTCATCCCTTGTCCAGCCAGGTGTTGCGGGCGGTGCACGTCGGTTTTCTGCTGGTGATGGTCTACCTGGCCCTGCCCGCGAGCGGTCAGTGTCTGCCGGCGCGTTTGGCCGGCTGGGTGCTGGCGTTGGCGGCGCTGGCCACCGCCGCCTACCAGTGGGTCTTCGAGGCCGACCTGATCCAGCGCTCCGGAGACCTCAGCAGCGCCGACCTGTGGGTCGGTATCTTGCTCACGGCGCTGGTTTTCGAAGCGGCCCGACGGCAGATGGGCCTGGCCTTGCCGTTGATCTGTGGCTTGTTCATCGCCTATGCGCTGCTGGGCCAGCATCTGCCGGGGAGCCTGGCCCATCGGGGCTATGAACTGGATCAACTGATCAACCAGCTGGCGTTCGGTACCGAAGGGTTCTATGGCACGCCGACCTACGTGTCGGCCACCTACATCTTCCTGTTCATCTTGTTCGGCGCCTTTCTCGAGCAGGCAGGGATGATCAAGCTGTTTACCGATTTTGCCATGGGCCTGTTCGGACACCGGGTCGGCGGCCCGGCCAAAGTGTCGGTGGTGTCCTCGGCCTTGATGGGCACCATCACCGGCTCTGGCGTGGCCAACGTGGTGACCACCGGCCAGTTCACCATCCCGTTGATGAAGCGGTTCGGCTACGGCGCCGGATTTGCCGGCGGGGTCGAGGCCACGGCGAGCATGGGCAGCCAGCTGATGCCGCCGGTGATGGGGGCGGTGGCGTTCATCATGGCCGAGACCCTTGACGTACCCTTCACTGAAGTGGCCAAGGCGGCGCTGTTGCCGGCCCTGCTGTATTTTGCTTCGGTGTTCTGGATGGTTCATCTGGAGGCTCGGCGCGCGGGATTGAGCGGCCTGCCCAGGGAGCAATGCCCCGACCCCTGGGCGGCGCTGCGCCAGCGCTGGTACTTGCTGATCCCGTTGGGGATCCTCATCTACCTGTTGTTTTCCGGGCACACGCCGTTGTTCTCCGGCACGGTAGGGCTGGCGCTGACCGCTATCGTCATTCTCGGTTCGGCCCTCGCGCTGCGGGTCTCGAACGGCAAACTGCGTTGCGCCTTCTGGGTTGCTCTAGGCCTGTTGTGCAGCGGCTTTTTCGCCATGGGTATCGCGGTGGTGTTTGCGGTAATCGCCGCACTGGTCGGCCTGTGCGCCTGGCACCGCGGCTCGCGGGCGACCTTGCGCCTGTGCCTGCAAGCACTGGTGGAAGGGGCCCGGCATGCCGTGCCGGTGGGCATCGCTTGTGCGCTGGTGGGGGTGATCATCGGGGTGGTATCGCTGACAGGTGTGGCGTCCTCGTTTGCCGGTTTCATTCTCGGTATCGGCGAAAAGAGTCTGTTCCTCTCGTTGTTGCTGACCATGCTCACCTGCCTGGTGCTGGGGATGGGCATTCCGACCATCCCCAACTACATCATCACCAGTTCCATCGCCGCACCCGCGCTGCTGGAACTGGGGGTGCCGCTGCTGGTATCGCACCTGTTCGTGTTCTATTTCGGCATCCTCGCCGACCTGACCCCGCCGGTCGCCCTGGCCTGTTTCGCGGCCGCGCCGATTGCCCGGGAAAAGGGGCTGACTATCAGCCTGTGGGCGGTGCGCATTGCTATCGCCGGGTTCGTCGTGCCGTTCATGGCGGTGTATGAGCCGGCACTGATGCTGCAAGGCGGTGGCGTGCTGGCGGTGCTCTATGTGCTGGCCAAGGCGGCCTTGGCAATCGGCCTGTGGGGCGCGGTGTTCACCGGTTTTCTGACGCAGCCCTTGGGGTTGTGGGAACGCTTGACCGGCCTGGTCGCCGGGGTGTGCCTGGTGGTCGCGCTGCCCTGGAGCGACAGCCTGGGCTTCGCGCTGGCCGCCTTGGTGGTTGCGCACTCTCTGTGGCGGGCTCGGCGGCTCCCATGATCGGCGTCTGCCTGGGGCTGGCCGGGGTGATCTGGGCACAGCTGCCCGTCGGAGCGTTTTCGCTGGCGTGGGAGCACAGTGTGGAGAAAGTCCGCTGGGAGGAGGATTACCAGGTTCGCGGGCGCGAGCTGTATCTGGCCGAAGCCCGGGTGCAAGGCAGTGGGGCCGGAATGGAAATGCCGGCCGGGGCGCGGCTTGATCGGGGCTTCTGGCATTATCGGCCGCAGCTGATCCTGCCATTACTGCGCCTCGGGCGTACGCCCGAGGCAGGGGATTATCAGCTGTGCCAGGCGGCGGGGTGTCGGCCGATGAGTGATTGGTTGGGAGCGCCGGATGCGGCATTGCCGGTGGTGGAGGTTTGGGGGTGTGACGTGGGTCTTGATGAGAGGCTCTGACACCCTCTCATAAGGCTGGATACACTATCCCGATCGGGTTCCAGTTGCGTGTCTCGCGTGGCCATCGTCCCGCTCTTATCCTCGTGCTGCTGAGCCCGTGTCACGAAGCGGATTCGGCTATGCCGGTGTACCAGCCAACCTCGCAATCTGGCTTTTGATCGTGATTGTCCGCGCCCTCAGCATGCCAATGCGGGCGCGGAGGCCTTTTGCTTCCTTTTGGCTGGGCCGGCACTCCGGCCTTTCCAAAAGGGAGTCGCTGTAAAAGCGAAAGGGGCCTTCAGCCACCCTGGAGATGCCGGATAAGCTAGCTGCATTTCGTAGCAACACGAAGATCGTCAGACCGACCCACATTTCGATGGGCATATCCATTTTACGCAGAGGTGCAGTCTCACCTTTTCGCCCTTACGGCGACTCCCTTTTGGAAAGACCCAAAAGGAAGCAAAAGGTCTCCGCACCCGCATTGGCCCTA
>NZ_JAAVUX010000022.1 GCF_018449655.1 Pseudomonas sp. dw_358 | reverse complement strand
CCCATAGCGAAGCGTAGGGCCAATGCGGGTGCGGAGGCCTTTTGCTTCCTTTTGGGCCTTTCCAAAAGGGAGTCGCCGTAAGGGCGAAAAGGTGAGTCTGCACCTCTGCGTAAAACGGATTAGCTCACTTGAATTCGGGTCGCCATGACGATCTCAGAGTTGCTACTGAAATCTGCTGGCTTATCCGGCATCTCCATGGTGGCTGAAGGGTATGACTCACCCGCATTGGCCTACGCTCCGCTACGGGTTCTCGCCTTGCGCATCGCTCCGTGGGGGTCGCGCTGTACGGCCATCCAGGGCCTACAGCGCCAGCACGGCTTCCTGCCTCGCCCCCCACTCCCGCGCTGCTCCAGTCGGCCTGCTGAGGGCACGGACCATCACGATCAAAAGCCAAGCAAAAGCCAACTCTTCGCTTCCCCTTAACTCACCCCTTGCAGCCAAAATCGCAATCTGTTACCCCGGCAAGGTTGTCCACGAAATCCTTGAGTATGTCTGTGGATAAAACGCTCCAGCCCTTGTGGATCAAGCCCTTGAGTCATATGAACGTTTTTTGACCAGCCGCCTTTGACAGCTTGCCGTTATAACCAGGACCGGGTATTGACAGGCCCGAATCTATGGGAAAAAGACCCGGCTCATGCCTCGTGTAACGGTTCAGCCTGCGGCAGATTCTCGTCGATGATGATGCGTAATTGCGGCAGCAACTGGGGCGGTTGGTCGATGTCGCCGTTGCGATACAGCAAATGCTGGATCGCCGCCTGTGCCTGCCCCTCGGGGTCCTGGTCAAGGACCAGCGAAAGCAGGCCCTCGCGCAGCAGCTCGGCATGCTGCGCACTGGCTTCATGGCTGATCCACACCGGGCGGATGGCCTGAGCCAGCAGCGCCTGGCGGATGCCCAGGGAGCCGCTGCCGCTGTTGTAGATAGCATCCACCGGCTTGCCGCCGGCCAAGGCGTTGTGCACGGCAATGGCCGTGTGGGTGTCGTCGTCGAAGCACTCCACCGGCGCACTGACTTTGAGTTGCGGCGCGCGCTCGCGCAGCACTTCCATGAAACCGGCGACCCGCTGCTGGTGGGCGTGATACAGCAGGGAGTTGGTCAGCAACAGCACTCGGCCACTTTCAGTGCTCAGCCATTGGCAAAGCAAGCGTGCGGCGCAGCGCCCGGCCATGTAGTTGTCGACGCCGATGAAGGTCGCCCCTTCGAGTCCCGACAGGCTGCTGGTCAGGAGCACCACTGGCACGCCCTGAGCGATCTGGGCTTGCAGTGCCTGACGGATCTGCGGAGTGTCGTGAGCGACCACGATCAGGCCCTGGCGCGGGGTGCGCGGGCGGTTGATGAAGTCCAACAGCGCTTCGGGCTGGCGATCGTGCCAGGTCTGCAATTGCAGCACCAGGCGCGATTTGAACAGCCGCGCCAGCCGTTGAAAGGCATAGGTCATGCGCTGGTAGTGGTCGGTGTGGCTCTCCACCAGCAGCACGTCAAAGCGCAGCAGGCCGTGTACCGGGGACGGCAGCAAGCGCTTGAGCCCCAGCGCCCGTGCGGCGCTGAGAACCTTGCGCCGCTTCACATCCGACACACTGCCCCGTTCATTGATGACTCGATCGACGGTGCTGAGGCTGACCCCGGCCAGGTCGGCAACGTCGCTCAAGCCCTTCTTGTGTTTTTCGCTGTCCAAGACGACTCGTCCATGGCAAATATCGCGGGGAATATACCGGGAGTAGGGGGCGCGTGTCCTGCCTCCCTGTGGCAGATTCGCATCAGTTCATCGTCGCTGGTACGATCCGCTCCTTCGAAAGGCATGAACTGGCAGACCATGACGGGCAAAAAAACCGAACAACTCCCCCGACCCGGCCGCAGCGTGACCTTGGGCGATGTCGCCCGTCTGGCGGGTGTGGCGCCAATGACGGTGTCGCGCTATCTCAACGAGCCATCCATTGTGCGCGTCGAGACTGGCCTCAAGGTGCAGCGGGCCATCGACCAGACCGGCTACGTGCACAACCGCCTGGCCGGGGCCCTGGCCAGCAGCCGCAGCCGGCTGGTGGCGGTGGTCTTGCCGATGGTCACCAACCCGTTGTTTTCCGACACATTCGAGGCCATCAACCAGCGCCTCAGTCAGGCCGGCTACCAGGTGTTGCTGGGCATCTCCGGCTACCAGAGCCAGCAGGAACAGCAACTGCTGGACGTGATCCTCAGTCGGCGTCCCGATGGCATCATCCTCACCGGCACCCTGCACACCGCCGCCAGCCGCAACCGCCTGCGCAGCGGCGCGGTGCCGGTGGTGGAAACCTGGGACCTCAGCCCGGAACCCATCGATATGCTGGTGGGCTTCTCCCACGAACAGGTCGGGCATGACTGCGCCACGCACTTGCTGGGCCTGGGCTATCGGCAATTTGCCTTGCTGGCGGTGAACGACCCGCGTGGTCTGCGCCGGGCCGAAAGCTTTATCCAGACCCTCGCGGCGCAAGGTATCCCCCATGTCCTTCAGCATGTCTACCAGGGCGTGCCCACGTTGGCCCATGGCCGAACCGGGCTCAGTGCGTTGCTTGAGTCGGTGCCTGCGACCCAAGGGGGGCCGCTGATGATCGTCTGCACCTCCGACACCATCGCCCATGGCGTACTGACCGAAGCGGCCGCGCGCGGGATTCGCGTGCCCGAGGAGGTCGCCGTGCTGGGCTTTGGCGACATGAACTTTGCCAGCCAGACCTTCCCTGCGCTGTCGACCGTGCGCATCGATGGCAGCCAGATGGGCGACACGGCGGCGCGGATGCTGTTGGAGCGTTTGCAAGGCCAGGTGGTGGGCGCGGGCGTGAAGGATATCGGTTTTACGCTGGTGGACCGCGACAGTACTGCGCAGAGCAACCCGAGCACCAAGCGGGCCTGGTAGACCTTGCCAGCGGCGCAGCCAACAAACGCAGGGCTGCAGGCCCACCTGCCAGATCGGGGCAGGGGGCAGGGGCCCGCTTGCGCTGGCTGCGCGCAAAAACGAACCGCTGGCTCAACACACCTTCACAAAATTCATTGTCAAAACGCCGAACTCTGCGATAGCTTTGTCATCAAGATGGTAACGCTACCATTAACCCGTAACCTCTGCGGAATAATAACAATGTCCAAAATTACCTGCGTGCGCACGCTCCGTTTGCCCGAGCGCCCGAAGTTGATCTGGCTGGAAATCGAGACCGATGAAGGCCTGATCGGCCTTGGTGAAACCTTCCGCGGCGCGGCCACAGTCGAGGCGGCGGTGCACGAACTGATTGCCCCCGGCTTGATCGGTCGTGACTCGCGGCAGATCGAAGCGATCTCCCTGGAACTGACCACCCCCTACGTGGGCTACCACAGCGCCAGCGCTGAAATCCGTGCCGCCAGTGCCATCGACATCGCCCTGTGGGACCTCAAGGGCCAGCGCCACGGCATCCCGATCCATGAAGCCTTGGGCGGCGCCTGCCGTGACCGGATCCGGGTGTACAACACCTGCGCCGGCTATGAGTTCAATACCCAGCAGGGCGCTCGCCGCGAAATCACCGCCAACGACCGCGCCCAGGGCCCTTACGACGACCAACTGGCCTTTGCCCGCGACGCTGGCGCCCTGGCCATCAGTCTGGTGGAAGAGGGCTACACGGCCATGAAGATCTGGCCGTTCGACCGTTTTGCCCGTCAGGCCGGGGCCAATACCATCAGCCTGGCGGAGGTGAACCAGGGTGTCGAAGCCTTCCGCCAGATCCGCGAGGCCGTGGGTGACCGCATCGAAATCATGTGCGAACTGCACAGCCTGTGGGACAGCACCGCAGCGCTGCGCATTTGTCAGGCCCTCGAAGAATTCGACCCGTATTGGGTCGAAGACCCGCTGTGCAAGATGGACGACGCCCAGGCCCTGGCTGACCTGCGCAATCGCACCCGAGTGCCGATCTGCGCCAGTGAAACCCTGGGTGGCAGTACTGCCTACCGTGACCTGCTCAATGCAGGCAGCCTCGATTACCTGATGCTGGACCTGGTCTGGTGCGGCGGCTTCACCGAAGCGCGCAAGATTGCCGCCCTGGCCCAGGTCTACAACAAGCCATTGGCGCCTCACGACTGTACCGGCCCGGTGGCGCTGTTCGCCGGCCTCCAACTGGGCCTGCATGCGCCCACTGCAGTCCTGCAGGAAGTGGTCCGCGCCTCGCTGTCAACCTGGTACGGCGAACTGGTCACCCACCTGCCGAGCATCACCGCCGGCTTTGCCGCCGCCCCCACGCTGCCTGGCCTGGGAACGGCGCTGCGACCGGAAGTCAGGCAGCGTAAAGACGCGATCATCAAGGAGACGGTTGCGTGATAGCCGTCTTCTAACGCTCGATAGCGAAGCACCGTAAACCGGTAGCGAGAATACAATGAAAAAAATAGATTCTCTTCGACGCTTTATCCGCGAACACCGCCGCTACGAGGTGATCGCTCTGTTGTTCATCATGATGATCATCAACCAGGGTGATCGGGCCACGTTGTCGGTGGCCGGTGCCAGCCTTTCCAAGGACGTGGGTTTGAGTCAGTCGGAAATGGGCTGGCTGTTTTCGGCGTTCGCCTGGGCTTACATGCTCCTGCAATTGCCGGGTGGCCTGGCCATTGACCGCTTTGGCAGCGTCAAGGTGCTGGGCATTGCCATCGTCATCTGGTCGGTGTTTACCGCCGCCATCGGCACTGTGGTGATGATGCCGGTGGGCCTGGCCTTCTTTGCCGTGTTCGCCCTGCGCTTCATGGTAGGCGTGGCCGAGGCGCCGTGCTTTCCGGCCAACAGCAAGATCGTCTCGATGTGGTTTCCCACCGCCGAGCGCGGCACTGCCACGGCGATCTTCAACGCCTCGCAGTATTTCGCCGCCGTGGTGTTCACGCCGTTGCTGGCGTGGATCTCCACGCGTTGGGGCTGGCCATGGATTTTCTATGTCATGGGTGCGGCGGGCATCGGCATCGGCATCGTATTTTTCCTGCGCATCAAAGTGCCGGTGAACGATCCTGCCCTGACCTCGACCGAGCTCGAAGAAATGCGTGCCGGTGGTGCCAACCTGCAGGAGCAACCGCCGTCGGCCGGCAAGAAGCAGAGTTTGGGCGAGAGCTGGGCCACCGCCAGACATTTGCTGAGTCAACGCATGTTCCTGGGGATCTACATTGCCCAGTTCTGCATCACCACCCTGACGTTTTTCTTTCTCACCTGGTTTCCGGTGTACCTGGTGCAGCAGCGCCACCTGTCGATCCTCAATGCCGGCCTGCTGGCGGCGGTGCCGGCGATTTTCGGCTTCATCGGCGGCATCGGCGGCGGGATGGTTTCCGACTGGATGCTGCGCAAGGGCGTGTCCCTGACCAAGGCGCGCAAGCTGCCGATCTTCATCGGCATGGCCATGTCGATGTGCATGATTCTGTGCAACTACGCCACCAGCGACGTCTGGGTCGTGGTGTTCATGGCGCTGGCGTTTTTCGGCAAGGGGATGGGCGCACTCGGCTGGGCGATCATTTCTGACGTCTCGCCCAAGCGTGGCGCCGGCATGAACGGGGCGATCTTCAATAGCTTCGGCAGCCTCGCCGGCATCGTCACGCCGGTGGTGATCGGCTACATGGTGCAATCCATGGGCTCGTTCAATGGCGCCCTGATCTACGTCGCGCTCAACGCGGCCGGGGCGTTTGTCAGTTACATGTTTGTCGTCGGCGAGTTGCGTCGTCCCGATGAAGAGCCTGTGAAAGCGCCGCCCGGCGCTCTGGAGCCCGCCCCTTCGCATTGAGCCTTTGAAGGTTTTGCGTCAAATCGCCGAGTCGCATCCCGTGGTTCGGTGAAATTTTCCAATGTCCCGTCGAGTCCGACTCTGTGCATGGCGCAGGGCCGCGCCGACGATTCCAATTACAAGAGGGATAGCAATGCTTAACAGACGTCATTTCTGCACCACCACGGCCTTGGCCTGCGGCGCCGCAGCGCTGGGTTCCAGTCATCTGGTCCAGGCCGCCAACGCCATGATCAAGAGCGGCGCGACTTTGATCGAGGTCGCGCAGTCCCCCTGGTTATGCAACGCGGTCGGCATCACCCAGGCAGGTCGGGTCTTCCTTGGCCTGCCGCGCTGGCCGGGGTATGAAAACAGCCCGTCGATTGTCGAGGTGATGCACGACGGCAGCCTCAAGCCGTTTCCCGGCAACAGCTGGAACGCCTGGGCACCCGGCAAGCCGGTGGCCGAAGCCATGGTGAAAATCAACACCATCCATATTTTCGACGATGACACCTTGTGGGCCATCGACCAAGGGGATGACGCGGGTCCCCACGGCATCAACCCGGGGCAGAAGATTCTCCAATTCGATACCCGTACCGGCCACCTGCTGCGCTCGATCACCCTGGCACCCGAAGTGCTGCCGGCGGGGGCCAACCTCAACGACCTGCGTTTGGACAGCGAGCATGCCTACCTGACCGATTCCGGGTTGGGCGCGATCATCGTGGTCAATCTCAAGACCGGCCTGTCGATCCGCCGTCTGGCGGGGCACCCGGCCACGCAGATGGACCCTGGTCGCAAGGTGATCGGCGAAGACGGCCAGCCGTTCCTGATGTCTGACGGCAGCCTGCACCTGGTGCATTCGGACCCGATCGAAATCAGCCCGGACGGTGAATGGCTGTACTTCCAGCCGTTGGCCGGGCCGCTGTGGCGGGTACCGACCCAGGCCCTGCGTGACACCCAGCTGAGCGACAAGGCGGTGGGCGACAAGGTCGAGTTCGTCTACGACACTCCGGCCCTGACCGGCACCGCCATCGACAGCGCCGGCAACATCTACATGGGTGAGTACGAGAAGCCACGGGTGTCGGTGCTGCGGCCCGACGGCAGCGTGCAGGTCATCGTCGAGGACGAGCGCCTGTACAACCCCGACGCCATGGTCGTGACCGCTCAGCGCGAGCTTTACATCCCGGTGCCGCAAAGCGCGCGCCAGTCCAACAATCGCGGGCCAGGAGGCACCAGCACCGTGAAGGGTCCGTACCGGATCTACAAGGTGAAATTGCCGGCAGACCTGGGCGCCAACGAAACCGTGCCGACGTCGACGGGCAAGCCGCTGATGAACGCGACATGACATGACCAGAAGGAGGTGCCGGTGCCGGGTCTTGACCGAAGAACCCTGATCAAATTGAGTGCGATGGCGGGTGCCGCCTGGTCGTTACCGACCGTGGCAGCCCCTCCAACCTTCTCCGATGGGCCGGTGCATCTGCTGATCCGCCATGCCTGCGTGATCACCATGGACCCTCGCCTGGGCGACCTGGCGAGGGCCGATGTGCTGATTCGTGATGGGCGTATCGAAGCGGTGGGCGCGAACCTGCCCGCCGCCGATGCGCAGGTGCTCGATGCCGCCGGGATGATCCTGATCCCGGGATTGGTCGACGCCCACTGGCACCTCTGGAACAGTGCTTTGCGTAACCGGTCGCCGGCGCCGCAGGGCCCACCCTTCTTCAAATGGCAGCTGGCGATCAGCCCGCAGTTCACGCCCGCCCGTTCGGCGCTGGGGGTGCGCATGGGCCTGGCGCAAGCGGTCAACGCTGGCATTACCACGATCAACAACTGGGCGCACAACCTGCGCGGGCCCGCCTGGGCCGATGCCGAACTGCAGGCGATGCGCAGCAGCGGCCTGCGCGGTCGGCTGTGGTATGGCTATCCGCAGGATCTGGCCGCCGGCGCCCCCATGGATTTCGCCGATATTCTGCGCGTGCAGCAACACCTGGACGGTGGGGCTTTCGACCTCGGCCTGGCCATTCGCGGGCCCGAACGTACCGCGCCCGCCATCTGGCAGCCGGAGTTCGCCTTTGCCCGCGACCATGGGCTGCCGATATCCACCCACATTGCGGTAACGGCGGCCATGCAGAAGAAAAAGGCCATCGAACAATTGGCGCATCAACAGCTGCTCGACGCCTCGGTGCAATTGGTGCATTGCACCCACGCCGACGCCGATGACCTGCAGCGCATTGCCCACAGTGGCGCCAGCGTGTGCATCACGCCGTTGAGCGAAATGCGTGTTGGCTACGGGCTGGCGCCGGTGGCGGCCTTGCACCGGGCCAACGTGCCCATGAGTGTGGGCATCGATACCTTGGTCCTCAGCGGCAGTGCCGACCTGTTCAAGGTGATGCAGACGAGCCTGAACCTGGCCTGCGCCGAGACTGGCGACGAACAGGCGCTGATGGCGCGGGATGTGTTGTTCTGGGCCACGCAGGGCGGGGCCAATGCCATGGGTCTGGGCGAGCGGATTGGCTCGATCACCGTGGGCAAGCGCGCGGATTTGACGCTGATTGATGGTCGTGGGCTGGACATGATGCCGTTGCTCGACCCGGTGGCCACGGTGGTGCAAACGGCGACGGCAGGGAACGTGGACACTGTGATTGCCGATGGCTGCCTGTTGAAACGCGGCGGGCGGTTACTGGGGGTGGATGTGGCGGGTTTGTTGGCGCAGGTGGCACCGCCGTGAGATTCAACAGGCCTGCTGCAGGATCGAGCTTGCCGGGAAAGCAGGCGCAGGCCTTTTCCCGAACAAGCTCAATCCTGCAGGGGAGCGGTGTGGCTTAGCGAATCAACGGCACGCCACTCAATTCCTGCAAGTCTTCAAAGCTGATGTCCGCGACGATCTCGCGCACTTTCAAGCCATCGGCGGTCACGTCCAGAATCGCCAGGTCGGTGTAGATCCGGCTGACGCAGGCGATCCCGGTCAGCGGGTAGGTGCACTCGGGCACCAGCTTGCTTTCGCCGGTCTTGGTCAGGTGGTCCATCATCACGAATACCTGGCGTGCGCCGGTCGCCAGGTCCATAGCGCCGCCTACTGCCGGGATCGAGCCTTCGGCGCCGGTGTGCCAGTTGGCCAGGTCGCCCTTGACCGATACCTGAAAGGCGCCGAGCACGGCGATGTCGATGTGGCCGCCGCGCATCATCGAGAACGAGTCGGCGTGATGGAAGAACGCACCGCCGGTGAGCAGCGTCACGTGCTGCTTGCCGGCGTTGATCAGGTCGTCATCTTCTTCGCCGGACGCAGGGCTCGGGCCCATGCCCAGTACGCCGTTTTCGCTGTGCAGGAACACTTCCTTGTCGCCCAGGTAGTTGGCCACCAGGGTCGGCACGCCGATGCCCAGGTTGACGTAGGCGCCTTCGAGGATGTCTTCGGCCACGCGCTGGGCCATTTCATTGCGCGAGAGTTTTTTGGTGATAGGAGTCATGGCAGGCCTCAGACAGCTTGGGCGGACGAAGAAACGGGATAGCTGCGCACCGCAACCACGCGCTGGACGAAGATGCCCGGCGTGATGATGTGTTCGGGATCCAGCTCTCCCAGTTCGACGATCTCGTTGACCTGCGCGATGGCAGTCTTGGCGGCCATGGCCATGATCGGGCCGAAGTTGCGCGCTGCCTTGCGGTAGGTCAGGTTGCCCCAGCGGTCGCCCTTGTAGGCCTTGATCAGCGCCACGTCGGCGTGCAGCGGCATTTCCAGCACATAATTGCGCCCGTCGATGACCCGGGTTTCCTTGCCGGCGGCCAGCAGGGTGCCGAAGCCGGTGGGCGAGTAGAACGCGCCGATGCCCGAACCGGCGGCGCGGATACGCTCGGCCAGGTTGCCTTGGGGCACGACTTCCAGCTCGACCTTGCCGGCGCGGTACAGTTCGTCGAACACGTAGGAGTCCGATTGGCGCGGGAACGAGCAGATGACCTTGCGCACGCTGCCGGCCTTGAGCAGCGCGGCCAGGCCCAGGTCGCCGTTGCCGGCGTTGTTGCTGATGATGGTCAGGTCGCGAGCGCCCGTGGCGATAACACCGTCCACCAGTTCCGAAGGCATGCCGGCGGTGCCGAAGCCACCCACCATGATGACCGAACCGTCGGCGATCCCTTCCACCGCGGCAGCGACGGACTCAAACGTTTTGTTGATCAAAGCGAGCTCCTGGTTTTTCCTGGAGTGAAAGAAGATTCAAGGCGCGGGCCAATGGCTCTTCAGCACTTGTTATTAGATTAGTCGACACCGAGCATGGCCGAACTGGGCTATAGGGTGCCGCAAGTCGGCCCGCAAGGGAGAGGGGTCGTAACGAAATCAGGGCGATTATCGGACCGTTGTGCGATGTGCGGATCCATACATAATGAACATCTGTAGGGCCGAGCTTGCTCGGTAACCCCACCGCTCGGCAGGCACACAGATCGCAATGGCCTTTTCCCGTGCAAGCTCGGTCCTGCAGGGGACTCAGCCGTCCTGAGCCTGCGACAACGGCCGCGCCACCGTCTCCAGTGATTTGCCCTCGGCCGCCACGCCCCAGATCGCCTGCACCACGGCCGCCGCGATCATCAGCGCCGCACCGATCAGGTAGCCGATGAACACGTTATTGCGGTCATGGCTTTCGATCAGAGCGCCAAACAGGCTCGGCCCGATGATCCCGCCCAACCCGGTGCCGAAGGCGTAGAACACCGCGATGGCCAGCGCGCGGATTTCCAGCGGAAACGTCTCGGCCACGGTCAGGTAGGCCGAGCTGGCCGCAGCCGAGGCGAAGAAGAAAATCACCATCCAGGCAATGGTCTGCTGGGTGGCATCCAGCAATTGTTGTTGAAACAGATAGCCACTGATCGACAGCAATACGCCGGAGAGGGCATAGGTGCTGCTGATCATTACCCGGCGCCCGACCACGTCGAACAACCGCCCCAGCAACAGGGGCCCGCAGAAGTTGCCCAGAGCAAAGGGCAGCACGTACCAACCGATGTGCTCGGACGGCACGTTATAGAAGTCGGTCAGCACCAGGGCGTAGGTAAAGAAGATCGCGTTGTAGAAAAACGCCTGGGCGGTCAGCAGGGTCAGGCCCACCAGCGCGCGCTGGCGGTGCAGCACGAACAAGGTCTTGAATACCTCACCCAGCGAGGTGTGGTCGCGGGCGTGCAGGCGCAAGGGTTTTTCGGTGACGGCGGGCAACGTGTGGTCGGGCTCATGTTCGCGGAACTGCTGTTCGATGTGCTCGACGATGCGCTGGGCTTCTTCGGGCTGGTCATGAATCATCAGCCAGCGCGGACTCTCCGGGACCCACAGGCGCAGGACCATGATCACCAACCCCAGCGCCGCGCCGATACCGAAGCACAGACGCCAGCCCAGATCACCGCCGACAATGCTGGGGTCCAGCAGCACGATGGAGCCGCCTGCGCCCAGCGCGGCGCCGATCCAGAAGGTGCCGTTGATGGTCAAATCGACCCAGCCACGAAAGCGCGCGGGGGTGAATTCCTGGATGGTGGAGTTGATGGCGGTGTATTCGCCGCCGATGCCCGCGCCGGTCAGAAAGCGAAACAGCAGAAAGCTCCACAGACTCCAGGAAAACGCCGTCAGCGCCGTCGCCCCGACGTAGACAAAGAGGGTGATGAAGAACAGCTTGCGCCGCCCCAGCCGGTCGGTCAGCCAACCAAAGAACAAGGCGCCCAGCACCGCACCGGCGATATAGGCACCGCCCGCCAGCCCGATCTCGGCGTTGCTCAAGTGCAAGGCGGGACTGCTTTTCAACGCGCCGGACACCGACCCGGCCAGGGTGACTTCCAGCCCGTCCAGCAACCAGGTGATGCCCAGCGCAATGACCAGCAGCGTATGAAAGCGCCCCCAGGGCAGCCGATCCAGTCGCGCCGGCAGGTCCGTCTCATAGACACGATCACCCGCGCCGCTGTCGGTTTGCGCCTGGGTCGCCATTGGCTGCTCCTTGTCGGTATTGGAGTGTTGTTTGCCGTGTGAGTGGGGCGCCGGGCCAGGAGTTCAACGAGGAGCGGTCAACGGTCTTGGGAATTTATTGGCACCCCACATTCCACCCGAAACCGTGTCGGCCCACCTTCCGGCGAGTTGACCCGCACCGTCCAGCCCTGGTGCACGCAGATGCGTCGCACCAGTGACAGCCCCAGCCCGAGGTTGGCTTCGCCCGGTTGATCGCCGCGGATGAAGGGCTGGAAGATGGCTTGCTGCTGGTCCGCCGGCACGCCGGGGCCGTTGTCTTCGACTTCCAGCCAGTGGGCGCCGGTGCGTACCCATACGCGGCTGTCGCGCCCGGCATATTGCAGAGCGTTGCGCAGCAGGTTGCCGAGGACGGTGCGCAGCAGGGGGACGGGGTAGCGCCCCGGATCAGGCGGCGCTTCAAGGTGTTGCAGGTTCAGGTTCAGGCGCTGGCGCTGGAAGGCAGGCTGCCAGTGGGCGACCTGTTCCTCGGCGGTGGCGGCGAGGGTGGCGTGGGCGAAACCCAGGCAGTCGTCGTCGCGTGCCAGCATCAGGTAGGTGTCCAGGCGCTGGCGCATGTCCTGGATCGAGGCTTCCAGACGGGCCAGGCGAGCGCTGGCCTCGGCGCTCAAGGCCTCTTCGTCGCGCAGCACTTCGCAGGTGCTTAGCGCAGCCATCATCGGCGTGCGCAGTTCGTGGCCGACGTCGGCGGTGAAAAGGCGCTCGCGTTGCAGTGCCTGCTCCAGGTGGTTGTAGGTGTCGTCGAAGGCCTGGGCCACGGTGCCGATTTCGTTGGCCGGAAAGTCCCCTGCCAGGCGGCTGCTGGGCGGTAGCTCGGCGCGTTCGGTCATGCGCGTGGCCAGCCGCTCGATGGGGCGTACCAGCCGGCGCACGCTGATCAAGCCCAGGGCGGCGGCCAGTAGCACCAGCCCGCCGACGCTGATGATTCCCAGCAGCAGTTGCGTGCTCTGGCCGTGCTCGTAGTCGGTGTAGTCGCGCATCAAGAGAAAGCGCTGGGGGCCGTCGTCCATCACCCGCACGTGCCACAGGCGTGCGCCGCGCATCATTTTGTAGAAGCCTGGGGTCAGTGCCCGCAGGTCCTCGGGGAACACCGCTGCCCCCGGTGTGCCGACGAAAAAACGTCCCGGCCGTCCAGGGCCGCCGCCGGCCACTTCCGTGCGCACCCGTTCGATGGCGATGCCCATGTCGATCTCCTGCAAGCGCACCTCAAGGTGATCGAGGCTGAAGTTCGACACCGCCAACACCAGCACGCCGGTCAGCAGGCTGACCAACCCATAACTGAGGATCAGCCGCCGACCGAGGCTGAAGCGGCGCGGTTCAGCCATCGGCGCTGAGCCGGTAGCCGATGCCGTGCACGGTGCGCAGCAGGGGCTGGGCAAAGGGTTTGTCGACCACCTGGCGCAGCTGGTGAATGTGGGTGCGCAGGCTGTCGCTGTCGGGCGGTGAATCGCTCCAGAGCAGTTCTTCCAGCTTGCGCCGGCCGACCACCGCAGGGCTGGCCTGCATCAGGGCCTTGAGCAGGCGCAGGGGCGAGGGCGGTAGTTTCAGCGGTTGGCCGGCGCGGCTGACGGCCAGGGTGCCGGTGTCCAGGCGCAGGTCGGCAACTTGCAGCACATCAGTGATCGGCGCCGTGGCGCGTACCAGGATGGCATTGACCCGCGCGGCCAGTTCCGCCAGGGCGAAGGGTTTGATCAGGTAGTCATCGGCACCGGCCTCGAAGCCTTCCAGGCGATCGCCCAGGGTATCGCGGGCGGTGACCATGATCACCGGCGTACGCCGCCCGCTGTGCTCGCGCAGGCGACGACACAGGGTGGCGCCGTCGAGCCGCGGCAGCATGAGGTCGAGCACGATCAAGTCGAAATCGCCGCTGCAGGCCATTTCGAGGCCGTGGGCGCCGTTTTCCGCACAGTCGACGATGTAGCCCCGCCGGGTCAGGTAGCGGGTCATGTTGGTGAGAATGTCGAGGTCGTCCTCGATGATCAGCAGGCGCATGGCGGGGCCGTCAGGGGCAATGTGTCGGGCATGACATCTTCTTAACAAGAACTTGAGAAGCACTGTCGCAGAATGCCCGCGAAAGCGAATCGTTGTTGTTTACTTTAACTGTTTTCCGACGCCGAGTGCATGAATCCATGAGCCGCCCCCCCTTCAACCCTCGCCTGGATCTGTCCCTGGGCATGGCCATCGCCAGCCTCAGCAGCCTGGCCCATGGCGCCGACGCCAGCCCACCCGCACCCACCACGCTGCAATTGAGCCCGACCCTGATCGACGCCACGCCGGACGCCGGCGGCACGCCGTACCAGACCGAGCGCCTGTCCGGCAGCAAGTTCACCGAGCCGCTGCGGGACACTCCGCAGAGCATCAGCGTAGTGCCCAAGCGTGTCCTCGAAGAACAGAACGCCCAGGACCTCAAGGACGTACTGCGCAATGTGCCCGGTATCACCTTCAACTCGGGCGAGGGCGGCGGCGGGGTCGGGGACAGCATCAACATTCGCGGCTTCAGCGCCGACGGCAACATTTACCGCGACGGCGTGCGCGACCCGGCCAAATACACCCATTCCGAGCTGTTCAACACCGAACAGGTGGAAGTGCTCAAGGGTTCCAGCAGTTCCGGCTGGGGGGTGGGTGCCATCGGCGGGGCGATCAACATGGTCACCAAGACCCCGGAGCTGAAGAACTTCGACACCCTGGACCTGGGCGTCGGCACCGCCGACTACAAACGTGGCACGCTGGACATCAACCACACCCTTGACGGCCTGGGCGAGGGCGCAGCTTTTCGCCTCAACGTGGTCGGCTTCAAGGGCGGCGTCAACGGCCGCGACTGGATCGAGCGCGAGCGCAATGGTTTTGCACCTTCCCTGGCGTTGGGCCTGGGCACCGACACACGCTTGACCATCGCCTACGAGTACCTGCACGACAACGGCAACGTCGACTATGGCATCCCCACGGTGGACGGCACCAACGGGAGCGCGCCGCACCGGCTGGCCAGCTACAGCAGCTACTGGGGTTACCGCAACCTGGACAAGGAAAATAACGAGTCCCATCGCCTGAACCTGAAGTTCGCCCACGACTTCAACGACAACGTCAGCTTTGATAACCAGCTGACCTACTTCCACCTTGATCACGATTATTTCGTCACCACCCCGGGCGGCACCTATTACGGTGTGAACAGTCCAGCCCCCGGTGTGCACGGCAATATCGGTGTGTACCGCCGCACCATCAGCACCCCGCAGCGCGACCAGACCAACGCCACCTGGAGCGACCAGAGCAACCTGACGTTTCGCTTCGACACCTTCGGCATCGGCCACACCCTGGTCACCGGGATCGAATACAGCAAGCAAACCCTCGACTCCGACATCGGCAAGCTGACCGCCACTGACGCGGCGCAGATGTTGACCTTGACCAGCGACAGCAACAACTGGTCGCAGTACCCCTATGGCGCCAACACCTACACCTCCCAGGAGATTGACGCCGAGCAGATTGACAAGGCCTTCTATGCCCTCGACACCCTGAAGTTCAACGATCACTGGCAGTTGCACCTGGCAGCGCGCCAGGATCACTACGACTCGCGCATCACCCGTAACGACTCCCGGGCCAGCGAGACGGCCGCGTGGGTCGATGGCGGCAACTCCTCGGACGACGAAAAGATCACCAGCGTGCACACCGCGCTGGTCTACAAGCCGGTGGAGGCGGGCAGCATTTACCTGAGTTACGCCAACGCCCGCCAACCGGCAAGCCTGGACGCGATCAGCCAGACCGGCAGCGACAGCAGCGCCAACAACCAGCGCGGCAAGACTTATGAGCTGGGTACCAAGTGGGACGTGTTCAACGAGAACCTGAGCCTGACCGCCGCGCTGTATGAAACCAAGCGCAGCCTGACCTACACCGACGACGACACCGGCGCGACCCTCAACGTCGGCGGCGAGCAGCGGGTGCGCGGCCTGGAACTGGGCCTGGCCGGCAACATCAACGACTACTGGTCGATCTACGCCGGTTATGCGTACCAGGACAGCAAGACCCTCAAGGCCGCCAACAGCGGTTCCGAGGACGGCATCGGCATCGCCAACACGCCCAAGCACACGGCCAGCCTGTGGAACACCTGGAAGTTGCCCGGCCATAACACCTTCAGCTATGGCGTGCGCTACGTCGACACCGTGGACATCTACCAAGGCACCGGCACCGGCGCCGATTCGGTCACCACGGCGGCGGGCAAGACCACCGTACCGGATTATGTGGTGCACGACGTGGCCTTCACCCATGCGATCAACAAGGACATCGACGTACGCCTGAACATCACCAACCTGTTCGACAAGCGTTACTGGAGTGAATACAACGATCGCGGCTACGGCATTCCCGGCGACGGTCGCGGCGCCACGGTTACTGGCGAGTATCGCTTCTGATGATCGCCGACCCGGTGCTCCGCCTGGGCGTACGGAACCCCACTTCCCTGGCCCGGCTGCTGCTGGATCAGGCGGGTGCGGGCAACGTGGAGGCCCAGGCGCGTCTGGGTCAACTGTTGCTGGATGGGCATGGCATTACGAAGGATGGGGCATTGGCCTTGCGCTGGTTTCGTATTGCCGCCGCCGCCGGGCACCTGGCTGCGATCAACATGACCGGGCGCTGTCTGGAACAGGGGTGGGGCTGTACGGCCGATCTCGCGGGCGCTGCAGCGTGTTACCACAGGTCGGCCGTGGGCGGGCTGGATTGGGGCCAGTACAACTTCGCCAACCTGCTTGGCCAGGGCCGTGGCGTTGCACGAGACATGGCCCAGGCGCTGGTCTGGTATCAACGGGCGGCGGACCAGGGGCACGCCAAGGCGATGAACCTGGTGGGGCGCTTTCATGAGGAAGGCTGGGAGGTGGAGCAGGACCTGGACATGGCCTTCGCCTGGTTTCAGCGTTCGGCCCTGGCCGGGGATTTTCGTGGCCAGTGCAGCTATGCGGCGATGTTGATCCGCCGGGGGCGGGGGGAGGAGGCGGCGGGCTGGTTGGTGAAGGCCACGCAGACGGCGACGCCGGCCTTTCTGGTGACGATCCGGGAGGCGGTCAAGCGGTTGCCGGGGGACGGGTTTCTGCGGGTTTTGGCGGCCATCGACGGGCGTTTGACGTGAGGTTTTCTCAAACCGACCCCCCTTGTCAACCCACTGTGAACCCGCGCTCCGCAGAGGATACCTCGAAGCCCAGGCCCACGGCGAACGGCGCGCCGCCATGGGCGACGCTGGGGTAATCAGTGCCCGTTGAATGACCTGCAAGTCGAGGTGCTGCCTGTCACTGCAAAGGTCGGCGATGAGCCGCGTGGTCTAGGCTCTTGTCACCTGCCTACTTCAAGAGACCCACCACCATGAAACTACCAAGTGCCGCGCACCCCATCACCGTCGAAAAACTGGGCAAGCCCTTGACCGTGACCTTCAAGGGCGAGGTGGTCGCACACTCCAATGCCGCCCTGGTGCTTCAGGAGTCCAGCTACCCGCCGGTGTACTACATTCCCCGCGCCGACATCGTCGCGGCCCACTACCGGCGTACCGAACGCAGCACCCATTGCCCGTACAAGGGTGATGCCAGCTATTTCAGCCTGATCGCCCATGGCGAGGCCGACGAGAACGCGGTATGGAGCTATGAAACGCCCTACCCGGCGGTGGCGCAGATCGAGGAGCACGTGGCGTTTTATCCTGACCGGGTGAGCTTTCAAGTGGCAGGGAGCTGATATCACGCTGGGGGACGCGACTCCATCAGCGCTTCCAGCGCGCTGTTGCCCATCGGCGAGTACCAGCGGTTGCGGCCGTTGTTCTTGGCCATATAGAGGAAAGCGTCGGCGGCCTTGATCATGCCGGCGGGGGTGATTTCGTCGGATTTCGGCAGGCTGGCGGCAATGCCGGCGCTGGCGGTGACCACGCCCAAGGGGTGGTCACTGTGTTCGATGCCCAGCGCACTGATGGCGGCCAGAATCTCTGAGGCCATGAGACTGGCGCCGGTGCTGGTGGTGTCGGGCAGCAGCACCGTGAACTCCTCGCCGCCGTAGCGGATGGCCAGGTCGGCCGGCCTTTTCAGGGTCTGGGCGATGGCGCCGGCCACGCGCCGCAGGCAGTCGTCGCCCACCGAGTGACCGTAGCGGTCGTTGAACCGCTTGAAGTAGTCGACGTCCAGCATGATCAGGGCAATGGCGTAGCCCTGGCGCCGGGCCCGGTTGATCTCCTGAGGCAGCAGCATGTCCAGTTTGCGGCGGTTTCCGAGGCCCGTGAGGCTGTCGGTCAGTGCCATTTCCTGCATGACCTCATGGGCGCGCCGTAGCTCGTTCTCCACCCGCATCCGCCGACGCAGCTGATGCAAAAGGATGAAACCGAACCCCACCAGTCCGGCAATCAGCACCAGCAGCACCACCGCCGTCTTGGTCACCCCGTGGCGCCAGGGCCCTACCACCGAGTCCCTGGAGATGCCCGCCTCGACGATCAGCGGGTAGCTGGTCAGCGCCCGGTAGCCATAGATGCGATAGGTGCCGTCGACCACGGCCTGGACCTCGGCCACGCCGGAGCCGGAGGTGGGCAGATAGCGCTGAAAAATCTCGCCTTGGGCGATGCTCTGGTCGGTGATGCCGGGGGTGAAGGGGCGTCGCGCGAGGATTTCCCCGGTGCGCAAGGTGAGCACAAGCGCGCCCTTGCCATCGATCTTGAAATCGCCGTAATAGTCGACGAAGTAGCTCACCTTGATGGTGCCCAGCAGCACGCCGGCAAACGAGCCGTCGGGGTTATTGAGGCGCCGGGACACGGGAATGATCAGGTCCCCGGTGGAACGGCTGGTGATCACCTTGCCGATGCGCACATGGCGGTCCAGGTGCGTGCGATGGTAGATGAAGTAGTCCCGGTCGGCGTTGTTGACGCCGGCCGGGGTGGCCGATTTGTCGGTCACCACCCAGCGGCCCTGGGCGTCATAGATGAAGAGGCCGTGCAGCTGCGGCATCAGCTTGGCCTGCTCGACCATCAGGGTATGGATCCTCGGCACGTCGAGTTTGGCCAGCCCGTCGCCTTCGACCCGTTCGGCGAGGGCGCCGGTCATCACGTCCACCTGACGCACGGCGTCCTCGGCATTCTGGGCGGTGGCCTGGGACAGGTTCATCACCGAATCATAGGCTTGGGCGAAGGCGTCCTGATAGTCACGCCAGGCCCGCCAGCCTTCCACGGCCACGAAGGTGACGATCACCAGCGCGATGAAGCACACGGTCAGGCGAAACACGCCGGCCGTGCGGCCAATACCCTGGCTGTTGGAGGGGTCGTCTTGAGGGTGGTCGTGTGGCGCGGTGTCCAGCATGGAGATCCTCGAATCGCTGACGCTTGCACTTACCTTAGTCGCATCTGTCCTGCTGCGCGTTGCGCTCGCGCAGGCCCGCACGGACCCGTTCGGAAATCGCAAAGCGTTCATCTTCGGAGATCAACCCGCGGGCGGGGGAGAACTTGCGCAGTTCGTGGGCGTGATCCGAATGGGTCAGCACCACGTCCTCGATGTCGGCGATGGGGAAGTCCAGCAACACTCGCCATTCCCGGGTCTGCGGTGACTCGCCGTTGACCACCACGGCGTTGTTGAGGTTTGCCCAGGCCTGGCTGAGCAAGGCAGGCTGTTCGGCCAGCCGAGCCAGCTCGGCTTTCTGGTACTCGTACATCAGCGTGTAGCTGCGGGCCTGGCGCACCTGCACGGCGGCTTCGCGAAAAAGGTCAAAGCGCTTGTCGGCGCCAGCACCGGGCTGGCTGAGCATCGTGTGGATCAACCGCTCTGTAGCGTGCTGCACGTGGCTGATGACAAAGGTTTGGCCGCCGGCGGTAACGGTCGCGCCGATGACGTCCGGCTCGATGGCCGGCGCCAGCGCCGTCATTACCTCGGCGAGCGGGATAAGCCGGATGGCCGCCTGAAACAGCGTATCGAAGTCGGGCACTCGCATCGGGCACTCCTTGAATGACGGTTGCCAGCCCAGCATCGCCAAGCGTTGACCGTGCGTCAATCGTTCTGATAGACCGCGGCGCCTGCCTCGCGCCCAAGGCCGGCCCCCGGCGGGTCTGCGTCAGCCCGTGGGAGCGGGGCCGGCTGCTTACAACGCCGGTGTACGCGGCGGTACCTTTCGCCGCGAACCCGTGGCCTCGAACGCTGCGGCCAAGGTCAGCAGCGACGAGTCGTCGTAGGCCCTTCCGGCAAAGGTCAGGCCGGCGGGCATGCCGATGTCGGCCATGACGCCCATCGGCACGGTCACGGTGGGCACGCCGAGGTGGCGGATGGCGAGGTTGCCGTTGGCCACCCAGACGCCGTTGCTCCAGGCGATGTCCGCCGAGTCTGGGTCAACGTCGGCATTGGCCGGGCCGACGTCGGCCACGGTGGGGAAGATCACCGCGTCCAGTCCTTGTCGCTGCATCCAGTCTTCGAGGTCCAGGCGGCGCGTGTGTTCCAGCGCGCGCAGGCCGTCGGGCAGGGTGGCGATCTGGTCCCAGGGGGTGATGCCGCGCGCGGCCATGCGCACGTATTCGTCCATGCCGGCGGCGAGGTCGTCTTCACGATTGGGCAGGGTGCCGGGGTCGTGGGGGAAGATCTTCGCGCCGTCGACATCCACCAGGCGGTTGAGGGTCGGGTCATTGTTGGCCCGCAGGAAATCGTCGAAGGCCCAGGCAGACAGATCCCACAGCTCGTCGTGGAGAAACTCGGGTGAAATCAGCCCACGGTTGAACACGGTAGGAGCGCCGTGGCGGTCGCCTTCGCAGTTGGAGACCAGTGGGAAGTCAACCTCCACGACCTCGGCCCCGGCGGCTTCGAGGGCATCGCGGGCGGCTTGCCAGAGATCCATGACGCTGGGGCGGGTATGAATCTTCTGGCCGGTCGGGCCGCCGATGCCCGGCTTGTCGCTGGTGCCGGCGGCGTTATCGGCGTTGATGTACATGCGCGGCACCCCCAGTCGCTTGCCCTGCAGCGCCTCGCGGCCCACGGCCAGGGCCGGGTAGGACGCCGGGCGTACCTCGGACACCGCCGGGATCGGCACCCAGGGCTGCAGGCGCCACAGGTCACCGCGGGTGTCGGGATCGTCGGCGACCACCACGTCGAGGACTTCCAGCAGGTCGGCCATGGTCCGCGCGTACGGCACTACCACGTCCATGGTCGGCGTTAGCGGCCAGTTGCCGCGCACCGAGATCACCCCGCGCGAGGGCGTGTAGGCACACAGACCGTTGTTGGCCGCCGGGCCACGGCCGCTGGACCAGGTTTCCTCGGCCACGCCGAAGGCGGCAAAACTGGCTGCCGTGGCGGTGCCGGCACCATTGGAGGAGCCGGAGGCAAATGGCGCGGTGAGGTAGTCGGCGTTGTACGGGCTTTCGGCGCGGCCGTAGACGCCGCGCTGCATGCCGCCGTTAGCCATGGGCGGCATGTTGGTCTTGCCCAGGCAGATCGCCCCGGCGCCGCGCAGCCGCTCGATGGTGAAGGCATCACGCTGGGCTACCAGATGGGCGAAGGCCGGGCTGCCGGAAGCCGCGGTCAGGCCCTTGACGAGGTAGCTGTCCTTGGCGGTGTAGGGGATGCCGTCCAGCGGGCCGAGCGTCTGGCCATGCGCACGGCGATCATCCGAGGCCCGGGCCTCGCTCAAGGCGTGCGGGTTGCGCACCACCAGGGCATTGAGCGCCGTCGGCGTGTCGGGGGCGTCGTATTGGTCGATACGCGCGAAGTAGGCCTGTACCAGCTCTACCGCGGTGGTGCGGCCGGCCTCGAGGGCGGCGCGCAGGGCGGCAATGGAAACCTCGGTCACTTCGATCATGCGGTCATCACTGTGGGCAGGTGAGGGGATCGGAGTGTATCAAAATGGGTCGAGGCCGCCAGAGGAGAGACTTGATGAGACGCGATGGCAATCCCCCCACAAACCTCACACCGGCGGTTGGCGCGCCACCTCTGCGTTTTCGCTGCTGACAGCCTCCGGATGGGGCGTCTTGGTCGAGACTTCGGCGCGCACCTGCGGCAGGCATTCGGGGTAGTTCTGGTTGATGAAGCCGATCATTCGCTCACGCATGTGACAACGCGCATCCCAACTGCGGGATGAGTCGGCGGAGCTGAGCAGAATCCGCAGCTGCATGGATTTTTCACTGGTGTCGGAAACCTGCAGGACGCAGACCCGACCGTCCCACAACTGTGGAATGTCCTGGCACACGCGTTGCGCTTCTTCACGCAACGCTTCGAGAGGCACGGAGAAATCCACCCATAAAAATACCGAACCGATCAGGCTGGACGTACTGCGCGTCCAGTTCTGGAACGGTTTTTCAATGAAGTACTGCAACGGCACCACCATGCGCCGCTCGTCCCAGATCTTCACCACCACGTAGGTGCCACTGATCTCCTCGATGCGGCCCCATTCGCCCTCGACGATCACCACGTCGTCCAGCCGAATAGGCTGGGAAATAGCGATCTGCAACCCGGCGATCAGGTTGCCCAGTACCGGTTTGGCGGCAAAGCCCGCCGCCAGCCCGGCCAGCCCCGCCGAGGCCAGGAGGCTGGCGCCGATCTGGCGCACGGCCGGAAAACTCATCAGCACCAGGCCGGTGCCGAAGATCAGCACCAGCACGTTGAGGCAACGCACCAGCACCTTGACCTGCGTCTGGATGCGCCGGGCGTGCAGGTTGTCTTCGATGTCCAGCGGATGACGAATGGCCATGGCGTCGCCCAGGGCCAGCACGCACTGAATCCCCAGCCAGGTCACCACGGCCACCACCAGCATGCCGTTGACGTGGCGCACTGTCTCGATCAAGCGCAGGTCGTCGGGGGCCGAGGTCCACACCGCTTGCAGGGCCAGCAAGGGCATCAGCCATAGGGTCGGTTGTTCGGAGCGCAGCACCAGTTGGCGGGTGAAGACCAATGACTTGGTCAGGCGCCGCAGAATGACCAGGCCGACCCAGCGGATCAGCAAGGTGATGCCGACGGCGATGATGGCCACCACCAGGGTGCTGAGCCAGGGCAGGGGTACGGTGTCGAGCCAAGTGGCGCTGGGGATGGCAAGTTGCATGGGGAGCGCTCTTCGACAGGTCCAGCTGAATCGACTCCGCGCACCGCCTGTCAGTTCCGCGACTACTCGCCCAGGCGCGTCTCTTTGGAGGGCGGGTAGTTGAAATAGGCGCTGTAGCACTTGCTGAAATGTGACACCGAGACAAAGCCGCAGGCCACCGCCACCTCCATGATCGACAGGCTCGAATGCTGCAACAGGCGCCGGCTTTCAGTGATGCGCAGTTCCATGTAGTGGCGGTGCGGCGAGGTCGCCAGCTGGCGCTGGAACAGGCGGTCGACCTGGCGCCGCGAGAGGCCGACGAAGGCTGCCAGTTGATCGAGGCTCAGCGGCTCCTCCAGGTTGTTTTCCATCAAATCGATGATGTTGCGCAGCGGTGCACTGAGTTTGGCCGGGGTGCTGCTGCCGACCCGGCGAAAGCGCAGCCCTTCGAACGCCAGGATCTGCTCGATGCCTTCGGCCAGCGTCGCACCATGGCGGTTGCGCAGCATTTCCAGCATCAGTGCGAAGGCACCGTTGGGGCTGGCGGCGGTGTAGCGGTTGCGGTCGATGACATGGCTGGCCGGGGTCACGATGCTCTCGGGACTGATTTCCGTGAGCGCGGTGCGGTTTTCCGGGTGGATGGCGCAGCGGTAGCCGCGCAGCTGGTCGGCCCGGGCCAGGTGGAAGGCGCCGTTCCACAAGCCGCCCAGATCGATGCCCTGGCGTGCGGCGTCCACCAACCAGCGGTTGAGCAACGGGTCGGCCTTGAGCGGGGTCCGAAAGCCGCCGCAGACCATCAGCAGGTCCAGGCCGGCGAGGGCGGTGGCACTCAGTACGGCGTCGGGCTTGATCAGCAGGCCCAGGTCGCTGAGCACTTCGCTGCCCTGCAGGCTGAAGGTGGTGACGGCGAACAGGCCCGGGCTCAGCAGGTTGCCGGTGACCAGGGTGTCCAGGGCGCCGGTGAATGCCGCCAGGGAAAAATGCGCCAGCAGCACGAAGCCCACGCGTTGGGGCTCGTGCCGGTCGGTGGCCGGGTCGGCTGGGGTGGATTTGAGGTACAGCATGTTCTTGCTGTGGGTACCGCCGCTGAAGGTTCGATGTCGGGTCAACGCATTCACTCCTGGCCAGGTGGCGATTGTAACCCTTGCCTTGCCTCTGCGAGACTGTGCAACCGACTTTCACCAGGCTGCTCTTCTTGTCTCGTCTCAACTGTCTATACGGCCTTGCGCTGCTGGGCGCGGTCAGCGCGGTTCACGCCGATGATGCAATGATCGCCTGGCCCGGTGGCTGGCAGATCCAGCCGCAACCGTCCATGAGCAAACCCGGCGGCGGCGATGCCCGCCGCGAACGTGCGGTGAAAAATGATGCTGGCGGCAACCCGCTGATGGTGGTGGAGCTGACCCGCACCACCCTGCAGCCGGGGCATCAGGTCAACCTGCAGGCGGTGCTCCTGGAAATGCGCAGGGCCGTGCAGTTCAACTTCAGCCACGGCGGTTATCAAAGCCGCTGCACGCCCATTCACGACAGCCTGCTGGGAGACCTGCCGGCGGTTGAGACCACCTGCGAGATCCAGCTCGACGGCGGCCATGTCCTGACCCAGACCCTGGTGGCGGCGGCACAGCAGAGCACGGCGTATTCGTTGTCCTATGCGGGGTCGGCCGATGGTTATGAGGCGACCGAGGACGAGGTGATGGGGATTCGGCGGGAATTGAAATTGTTGCGGTGAGGGTGATTGCAGTGCAGCTCTGATGAGATGGCATGACAGGCGTCCAGCGGCCAGACCTACCCCCAATCCACCCCCCGGCCATCCAGCGCCGAACTTGCCCGCAGCCAGGTAAAACCGCCGTCCCTCAACACCAGCACCTGGTCCTGAGGAATCTCGATGAGCGGCACCCACTCCCGCTCCACCCCGGCCAGCAACGCGAGCGCGCTGCGCAGGATGCCGGCGTGTGCCACCAGCAGGGTGTCACATTCCAGGCTCGACAGCAGGGCGCCGAGGCGCTCGAACACCATGGGGTAGTTCTCGCCGCCCGTGGGGATGAAATGGACCGGGTCGGTGGCCCTTGCCTCATAACGTGTCGGCTGTGCCTGGGCGATGTCGTCCCAGGTCATGCCTTCCCACTCGCCGAAGGCGATCTCCATCAGGCGCTGGTCGGTGCGGTAGTCCGCTGCCGCCAGGCCCAGCCGGATGCGGATGATTTCCATGGTTTCGCAGGCGCGGCCCAACGGGCTGGCGATGAAATCGAGGCTGTCGGGGCGGGCGAGAAAGGTGTGCAGGCACAACCCGGACTCGGCAGCCTGGCGTCGGCCTGTGGCGTTCAGCGGGATGTCGCGGCGCCCTTGCAGGCGGTTCTGTGCGTTGTAGTCGGTTTCGCCGTGGCGAACCAGATAGAGGGTGGGCGTCTTTTGCGTCATGGGGGGCGTTTCCTTGATCACATCGCAAACAGACCCGGCACCGCCCGAACCTCAGGTCCGGGCGGCGGGACGCATCATGCCATCGAGTTGCCCTTGACCTCGGCCAGGTAGGTGCCTTCCGGCGGGTTGCGGCCGAAGTATTGGGTGACGCCGGTAAAGATCGCGTCGGCCAGGTTCTGCTGGTGACGGCTGTCGATCAGTCGGCGGCAGTCACTGGAGTTGGAGATGAACCCGGTCTCCACCAGAATCGACGGAATGTCCGGGGATTTCAACACTGCAAACCCGGCCTGCTCCACGCGCATGCCGTGCACCCCGGCGACCTTGCCCACGTGGCCCAGGACGATATTGCCCAGGTCCAGGCTGGCACTGATGGTGGAGTTCATCGACATGTCGAGGATCACGTCTGCCAGCATCGGGTCCTTGTCTTTGAGGGTCAGCAACTGACGGCTGCCGAGCATGTCGGCGCTGTTTTCGGTGTCGGCCATGTAACGGGCCATGGCCGAGGTGGCACCGTGCTCGGACAGCGCGAACACCGACGCACCACTGGCGGTCAGGTTCGGCGCGGCATCGGCATGCACCGAGACGAACATGTCGGCGTTGTACTTGTGGGCCACGTCGACGCGCTTGCGCAAGGGTACGAACACGTCGTCATTGCGCACCAGACGGGCCTTGAAGCCTTTCTGGCGGTCGATGCGCTGGGCCAGCATGCGGGCGATGGCCAAGGCCACGTGCTTCTCCTGCTGCCCGCCGCCGCCGATGGCGCCCGGGTCCTTGCCGCCATGACCGGCGTCGACCACAACAATGATGTCGCGCTGCGGCTTGTTGCTGGCAACACGCTCCACTTTCTCCACCACCGCCGGTGCTACCGCTGCCGCCGGAGCGGCCTGAACGATGGCGTGGCTGGCCTGGGTCTGCAGGTCGAGAACCAGGCGGTGACCCTTGCCGTCCCCGGGGGGCAGCAGGAAGGTCTTGCTTTGCACCGGTTCGTCGAACTCCAGCACCACGCGGGTATCGCCGGCACCACGGGGGCTGCTGCGGATGGCTTTGATGGGCGCAGCCAGCAGCGATGGGTCGCGCAGGGCAGTCATCAGCCGGGTGCCGTGCAGGTCGAGAATCAGACGGGGCGGCGAGCCCAGTTCAAAGGACTGGTACTGCACCGGCCCGCTGAGCTCCAACACCACGCGCAGCTTTTCACCGTCGCGCGCACCACGGGCCGCCAGCACTTGTTGCTGGGCCATGGCACGGAGCGAAACGGGCAGGGTAAGGCCAGCCAGCAGATAGGTGAGAAGGCGTCGTCTGTACATGAAGAACCCGCCGTAAGTCATTGTTGAGATAAGACAATGTTACTGTATAACAAGCCTTTCGGCGGTGCCTGAGCGAAATTTCATGTTGGCAATTTTCCACGTGAAATTGTGACGGATCGCACAGTTGGCAGGCCGACCGACGGTACGGTTGCGGGCGCATTTGGCTGAACGATTGCCGCACGCACCGGGTCGACCTGTTAACTACCCAAACCTGCGAGTCAGTTGCCAATGCCCGATCCAAGGCCTTCGCCGATCATTCTTGGGGTCATCCCTCTGGTGCTCATCGCCGGTGCCACTGACGCGTTGATGATTCTGCACAGCAAGGAGCTGCTCGCCGTGTACATGACGGGCGACACCTCCAAGGTGGGCCACTTTCTGCTCGACAGGCAGTGGCCGATGGTCGGCTCGCTGCTGGCGGTGATCGGCACCTTCCTGGTGGCGACCACCGTAGCCGCATGGATGGGGCAGCGCGCCGGGGAGTGGCGCGGGACCCTGGTGCTGGCCATGAGCGGGTTGTTGCTGGCCCTTGCCGCGCCGCTCGCGGCACTCGATCAGTCCACCTATAGCCTGGCCACCGTGATGGTGATTGCTGCCGCCATCGGCAGCCTGAACCAGGCCCGTGCCGACGAGCCGGGCGTGAGCTTCGTCACCGGGGTGCTGGTCAAGGCCGGGCGCAAGCTGGCCAGCGGCGAGTTCAAGGCTGCGGGCAGCGGCTTGCTGCGCTGGCTGGCGCTGTTGCTGGGCGCCTTGATAGGCACGTGGCTTGATGGCCGATTTGGTAGCGCTACCCTCTTGATCATCGCCGCCTTCATCGCCCTCAACGCGCTGTGCGCCCTGCCGCGCCGTGCCACCGCTCTCATCTGATTTCACTCGAACGAGGAGAAGACCATGACCGATTATCCCTTGACCCCCAACGGCCCCGGCTCCGCGAGCCACCCGGCGCTACCGGCCTCGGGCCCGACCCGTGCGGCCACCGAGCTTGACCGTGGCAAGGTCGAGCAAGGCCGTGTGCAGTTCGGCAACTGGAAAGGCGCGGCCGACCGCCCCGATGCGCCACCGCCGGCGGCCCTGCCGCCTTCCGAGCGCGTTGGCTTTGCCATCGTCGGCCTCGGCCGGCTGGCGTTGGGGGAAATTCTCCCGGCCTTTAATGAATGCCACCTGGCTCGCCCGGTGGCACTGGTCTCCGGCAGCCCGGAAAAGGCCCGCGTGGTGGCGGCGCAATACGGCATTGCGGCCGATGCGGTGTACGGTTACCACGAAATGGACCGGCTGGCGGACAACCCTGCCGTGCAGGCGGTGTACCTGGTCACTCCTAACGGCCTGCACGCTGAGCAATTGCAAGCGGCGGCCCGGGCCGGCAAGCATGTGCTCTCGGAAAAACCCATGGCCAACACCGCCGAGCAGGCCCGGCAGATGATCAAGGATTGCGCGACAGCGAAGGTCAAATTGATGGTCGCCTACCGCTGCCAGTTCGAGCTGTTCAACCGGGAGACCGCGCGTCAGGTGCAATCGGGTGAGTGGGGCCGTCCACGCGTCATCGAGGCCAGCAACACCCAGGTGCAAGGCCCCACCGGTCAGTGGCGCCTGGACGCGGCGCTGGCCGGCGGGGGGTCGCTGCCGGACATCGGGCTCTATTGCCTTAACGGCGTGCGCGCCATGCTCGGTGAAGACCCCGTGCAGGTCTACGCGCAAATCATCAACTCCGAGGGCGATCCGCGCTTTGCCGAAGTAGAGGAAACGGTCAGTTTCGTGCTGCGCTTTGCCAGCGGAGTGGTGGCCAACTGCGTGACCAGTTATGGCGCCCACGAATCCAAAGACCTGCGCATCCACCTGGAGAAAGGCACCCTCGATCTGGAAAACGCCTTCGCCTATCGCGGTCAGCGGCTGCGGGTGTCTCATCGCCGAGGCAGCAGCGAAGCGGTGGACGAGATTCGCCTGGGGGTCAAGAATCAGTTCGCCTTGGAGATTGACCATTTCGCCGATTGCATCCTCAACGGCAAGGCGCCGCGCACGCCGGGCGAAGAGGGTTTGCAAGATCACCTGTTGATGGAAGCGCTGTACCGCTCGGCCCGGGAAAACCGGCCGGTGGACATCGATTGGGAAAGCATCCATGTATCGGCGCGCCAATAACAGTTTCATGTGGCACTGATTGACACGTGTGTATGGCCCATTGCATCGTCGGTCCATGAACCTGTCATCGCGCCACCTCACCACCGTCACCACCACCGCCTCGGGCGGGGTGTGTGGCTGATACGTGAACACGCGATAACGTATTGCCCAAGGCCCCGCCAGTGATGGACGGGGCCTTTTGGTTTCTGCGCCATCATCGGCTTTTCAAGGAGAAAGAAAGATGAACCCACGTGCCGCGTTGCTGATTCTCGACTTCCAGGTCGGCCTGTTCCACGGGCCAGAGCCGCTCTTCGAAAAACAGCGCTTGCTGGACAACCTCAACCGCCTGATCGCCAAGGCCCGGGCCGCCGATGCGCCGATCTTCGCAGTGCGCCACACCGGCCCCGAGGGTTCACCGATCGCCCAAGGCAGCCCGTTCTGGCAATTGGCGGCGGAGTTGGAGATCAACCCGGCCCACGATCGGGTCTTCGACAAGACCGCGCCCAGTGCCTTTCTCGGGACTGATTTTGCCAACCAGTTGGCGGCGGCCGAGGTGGGACAGCTAGTGATTGCCGGGCTGAAGACGCAGTACTGCGTCGACACCAACTGCCGCGCAGCGGCGGCGCTGGGGTGGCGGCCAGTGCTGGTGAGCGATGCACACAGTTGTTCGGACACGCCAGTGCTGGGGGCCAGGGAGATTATTGCCCATCATAACCTGACCCTGGGAGGGCCGTTTGCGCGGGTGGCGGCCACTGGGGAGGTAGTGTTTTAAGGGGGCTGTCGCAGAGATCTCGCCAAGCCCCCCTCTCACAACACAAAACGGCGTACGGTCAGATTCAAATCCTGGGCCAACTGCGCCAGCTGACCGCTCGCCACACGGGTCTGCTGCGCGGTCGCCGCCGTCTGCACCGACAGTTGGCGAATGCTGCCCAGGTTATGGTCCACTTCATGGGCCACCTGGGCCTGTTGTTCGGCGGCGCTGGCGATCAGCAGATTGCGGTCGTTGATGCCGGCGGTGGCGCTGATGATGGTGACCAGCGCCTGCTGGGTGCCGGCGGCCTGGTCCAGCGTCTGGCCGGACTGCTCGGCGGTGGCGCGCAGCGCGTCGGCAGTACCCTCGGCGCGGCGTTGCACATCACCGATCAAGGTCTCGATCTCGGCGGTAGAGGCACTGGTGCGCTGCGCCAGTGAGCGGACCTCGTCGGCCACCACGGCAAAGCCGCGGCCGGCCTCGCCGGCGCGAGCTGCCTCGATGGCCGCGTTGAGCGCCAGCAGGTTGGTCTGGTTGGCGATGGCGCGGATCACGTCGAGGATCTTGCTGATGCTCAAGGTGCTGCTCGCCAGCCCCTCGGCCTGCCGAGAGCAGTCCAGCACGTTGTCGGCCAGGGCGCGAATCGAGACGATGGTCGCCCCCAGCTTGCCCTGGCCGATGCTCGCGGCATCACTGGACGCCTGGGACTGCGCCGAGGTGTCGTTGGCATTGACCGCCACGTCGCCCGCCGCCTGGGTCATCTGGGTCACCGCCAGCGCCGCCTGTTCGATTTCTTCGTTCTGGCACTGCAAGGTCTGGGCACTGCTTTCGGCGATCGAACCCATCTGCTGCACCGATGCACTCAATTGGTCGGCGGCGGCGTTGATCTGCCCCACGGTACCGTGCAGGTTGCTGCGCATGCGCCCGAGCATGTTCAGCAGGTCGGTGGTTTCGTCGCGCCCGTTGGCAATCACGGCCTGGCTCAGGTCGCCATCGGCGATGGTCCCGGCGATCTGCAAGGCTTCGCGCAGCGGGCGGATGATGCTGACGCTCAGGCGCCAGGCCAGCAGCACGATCAGCAACAATGCAGCGCCGATTACGCTCAGGGCGATCACCCGTGCCTGCTGGTAGCGCGCGCCGGCGCGGTTGACGGCATTGGCAGCGCTTTGCTTGTTGAGTTCACGCAGCAACTGCACCTGCATGTCCATCAGGTCGCCCTGCATCGACAGGGTGTTGTCGGACAAGGCCTTGGCGGCGGCCATTTGGTGCTGTTCAATCAGCCCGACCTCGTCATGCAGGCCGCCCATGAAGGTTTCGCTGGCCGCTTGCAGGGCGCTGATGGAATCGTGCTCGGTGCTGTCGATGACTCGGGCCAGATAAGCCTTGAAGCTGGCGTCGACTTCATCTTTGAGTTGTCCGATGGTGATCGTGCTGGTCACCACTGCGCCGGGATCATCGGCATCGGTAATCAGCCTCAGGGCCTCGCCGCGCAACTTGCCCAGGTCGATGGCAATCCCGTCGGCGGCGGCCATGCTTGGCAGGGCGCCGGTTTCGATGGTGCTGCCCTGTTGGCGGATGATCTGCATCTGCCACAGGCAAAAGCCACCCAAGCCACCCAGCAGCAGGGCGGCGATGGCGAAACACAGCAGCAGGCGTGCGGGAATACGTATCTGGCGCAGGCATGAGCGGCGCGGATCGCGCAGGAACTTGAGAATTTTCACGGAGGAGCACCGACAGCAAGACGGGGGTGACTTGCCGTTATAGGGCGCTTGTGTGATGTCTTTATGACATCGGTTTATTGACGGTGGTTTTTTCACGGGTGGTGATGAAGGGTGCGCTCGCTTCACACCACCAGATTCTCCAGAAAACTCGCCAACGCCACCTCTTCCATCCGCAACCCCTTACGCACCCTTGCCTTGGGCAGCCGCGCCAGTTCGCCGATGACGAAGTGCTCCAGCACCTTGGGGTGAATGTAGCACTTGCGGCACACCGCGGGGGTGTTGCCCAGTTGCCGGGCCACGTGCTTGACCATCTCGACGATGTGCTTTTTCGCATCCGGTTCCGGCTCCCAGTGCAGCTCGCGCAGCATCGACAGGGCCAGTGCGCTGCCGGCCCAAGTGCGGTAGTCCTTGGCGGTGAAGTCGGCGCCGGTCAGCTGTTGCAGGTAGGCGTTGACATCATGGGAGTTGACGCTGTGCCGCGCGCCTTGATCGTCCAGGTACTGGAACAGGTTCTGTCCTGGCAGGTCCATGCAGCGCTTGACGATCCGCGCCAGGCGCTTGTCCTTGATTGACACCTGGTGTTCCACGCCGCTCTTGCCGCGAAAGTGAAAGGCAATGGCGCTGCCGTGAACCTCCACGTGGCGGTTGCGCAGGGTGGTCAGTCCGTAGGACTTGTTGTCGCGGGCGTATTGGCTGTTGCCCACCCGGATCAGGGTGCTGTCCAGCAGCGAGATCACGGTGGCCATGACCTTCTCCCTTGGCAGGCCGGGCCGGGCCAGGTCGGCCTCCACCTGCTTGCGCAGACGTGGCAAGGCCTGGCCGAACGACAACAGGCGGCTGTACTTGTCCTCGTCGCGTACTTCTCGCCAGCGCGGATGGTAGCGGTATTGCTTGCGCCCGCGGGCGTCGATGCCGGTGGCTTGCAGGTGGCCTTTAGGGTCGGCGCAGATCCACACGTCGCGATAAGCCGGCGGAATCACCAAGGCATTGATGCGTTTGATCGCTTGCGCATCGCGGATGCGCTCGCCGTCCGAGTCGAAATAGGCAAAGTGGCCGCGCAGGGTGCGACGGCTGAGACCGGGCTGGGTGTCGTCGACGTAGTGCAGGTCCGCCGGCAATCCGGCGTGGTCGAGCGAATCGGTCATGGAGGCGGTCCGAGAGGGGTCATACCCAATGGACATCGGGGTTTGCGGGGAGTTTTGTCGGATTTTCGAATGTAAATTTGTAGGAAATTTCGCAGCAACTTTGGGAAGCGTCCTACATCCTTTGTCGGCCGGACCCTGAATAATTCCTCTCGCCAACCGCACCCCACTTCGGGTACCGCGGCTGAACCGAAGCGTGTAACGCTCCATTCCAAACTGGTGACAAGGAATCTCCACCCATGAAAAACGTACTGCTCGCACTGCCCCTTGCCATGATCATCGCTGCGCCGGCCATGGCCGTCGATCCGATCGAAAAGCAGGTCACAGTGACCGCCACGATACCGACCGAAAACTTCTATGTCGACCCGATCGGTGGTAACTGGATGAGCGAACCCCAGGACATGGCCTGGAACTCCATCCAGGAAACCCTGCAGCCGATCCGCAAGCAACTGCGGGTCAAGAGCACCACCGGCGCCATCTCCGCCTACCTGCTGCACCCACCTGCGATGACCGCCGGTGCCGGCAACATCGGCCTGGACGTGCAGATCAACGGCGCCAAGCTGACCACCGCCGCCAGCGTCATCGTGCCGGCGCCAGAGGCGGCCAGCGAGTCGGTGGTCGACTTCATGATCCTCGCCCAGGCAGCCAACACCGCTAACCAGAAATACCTGCCCGGCAACTACCAGGGCACGGTCAGCATGATGTTCGAAACCGTCACCCCAACCGTACCGTAATTCACGCTCGGTAACCCCCTCTGTGCCATGCCCAGCGGCGGCCTTGCGCCACCGCTGCGGCGTGGTCTTGCCTGAAAAACACAGCGATGGTGAACGTGATCGATGCCGCCCACCCATGATTTACCCCACGCAATTCGCCTGGCCACAGGCTGCCTGCTCCTGGCGACCAGCGTAAATGCGGCTACTGCAGCCGAGTCTGCGGGCATCCTGCAGCAGGCCGCCGGTCTGCCCCAGGAATTCAGCGAGCACTTCTTTGAGGTGCCACTGGCCGTGCGCCTGGATCTGGACGGTCGTTTCATGGGCGAAGCCATGGTGATCTTGACCCGTGATGAACACCTGCAATTTCTCGAATTCACCGACGTCTCCGACAGTCAGGAGACGCCTGCCGTGCGCCAGTACTGGGCCGACTACCTGAGCGACGCCCGCCCCCTGGGCAGTTGCTCGCGCAGCTGCGCCAACGGTCTGGTGGCACTGCACTACAGCCTGGAAAACTCCCAGGTCTCGATCCTTACCCAAGGGGTGGAGCGCCATGGTGAAGCGGCGCGCTACCACGTCCAGCCGGAGCATGGCAGCCGCGGCCTGATCGTACGCAATCAACTCAACCTGTCCGGTGATCGCCGCCAGCAGGCCGGCCGCTACGCCTTGCAGGCCCAGGGCAGCGTCGGCCACTGGACCACGTTGGCCGAAGCGCAGGCTGACCGCAGCACCGACAGCTTTGACCAGACTCGCCACCGGGTCAGTCAGCTGTACGGCGAGCGCCTGCACCAGAGCCATTTCTGGCGCCTGGGCTATTTTGCCCCGGCCTCTACCGGCCTGGTGCGCACACCCCGGCTGCTGGGCGACACGCCCGACACGACCCTGGGGATGATGTTCGGCAGCACCGACAGCCTGCTGATCGATACCGCCTCCACCAGCAGCACCCCCTTGTATGTGACCCCCAGCCGCCCCGGCGTGGTGGAGCTTTACCGCGACGGCACGCTGATCAATAGCCAGCCGGTTCAGCCAGGCCTGCAAACCCTCGACACCCGCGTGCTGCCCGGCGGCATCTATGCGGTGGAAGTGCGTGTGCTGGAAGACGGCCACATCAGCAGCAGTACCCAGGAAATGGTCTACAAGCCGGTCAACTGGAGCAGTACCGATGAGCCTTGGCGCTACAATCTGTACATCGGCCGTCAGAGCGAGCTGCTCAGCAACTGGGACCGCGATCGCAGCGGCGCGCTGAGTGCCGGGGTGCTGGGCAACTACCTGTTGCACCCACGGGCCGTGCTGGGGCTGTCGGCCCAGCGAGCGGACGAGCAGATGCAATACGGCACCTCCCTGGACTGGGAAGCCCTCGACCGCCTCAAGCTCTACGGTAACCTTTACCACACCGAGCGCCGGGGCGAGGGCTATGACCTGCAGGCCCTGCTCGGTTACAGCAGTCGCCTGGGCCCGGGTGACGTGGTGCTGAGCCAGTCTCGTGCCTGGCAGTACGACATCGACCGCGATGCCTCGCGCTACTGGAATGAACTCGACGCTGACGGCCGCCAGCGTTACCGCTCGCGCAGCGGCCAGGACACCCAGCAGACCTCGCTGGCGGTGCACCACCGCGTGACCCACAAAAGCAGCGCGCTGGTACGGATATCCCACAGCACTGGTTACACCCCCGGGCTGGCCGTCGACCTGGGTTGGTCCAGCCGCAGCCAGCTGTTGGGCTCGGACGCCGACTGGCGCCTGGCGCTGTTCGACCGTCCCGGCAGTGACAGCACCGGGCACAAGCGCAATCGCGGTATCAACCTGTCGCTCAGCCTGAACCTTGGCCAGCCAGGCAAGCGCCTGTCGGCCAGTCTGGGCACCCGCACATCCCGCGACGGCCAGGTGGACCGCAACGCCTCGCTGGGTTATCAGCAGGAAGTCGAACTGGGACCGCTGCGCAACGTCGCCGGGACCCTGAGCGTCGATCGTTATGGCGCAGGCCTGAGTGGCAACGGCCAATTCGAGCATCCGCTGGCCCAGGGCGATCTGTTCGCCCAGCGTTCCTCCTGGGACGGCAGCGTCTCGGGTGGCCTGAACCTGGACAGCAGCCTGGCCCTGGGCGGCGACCAGGTCGCCGTCAGCGGCCAATACTATGGCCGCGAGGGCGGCTTGATCGTCGATGTCGAATCGGACATCGAAGGCCTGCGCCTGCGCGCCGATGACAGCCAGGGCATGGCAAGCGAACTGCATGCCGGGCGCAACCTGATCCCGGCCAGCGCCTGGAAGGCCTCCAGCGTGCAGCTGGACTTTGCCGACAGCCATGACCCCAGCGCGGTGATCCAGCCGCCGCTGCTCACCTATCACCTCAACCGTGGCGGCGTCGAGCACCGCACAGTGCGGGTGATGCGCACCGTCACCGTGCTCGGCCGACTGATCGACGCCAAGGGCGATCCGCTCAAAGGCGCGCTGGTGATCAATCATGCCGGACGCGGTGTCAGCGAGCCCGACGGCTTCTTCAGCGTCGAGATGAGTGAACAGTCGCCAGTGCTGGAAGTGCGCCATGGAGGCAAGCGCCTGTGCTACCTAAGCCTGACCGGCGAGGGCGTGCAGCGCGAACAGGACACGCTGCTGGTCGGTGACCGCAGTTGCACATCAAAAGGGCTGGCCGTCGTGCTGCAGCCACCGTTGGAGGAGGGCGCATGAAAACGCTGTTTCGCAAGCTGTTGGCGGTCATGGCCCTGCTGACGACCCTGTTGCCCGTTTTACCGGCGGCACACGCGGAGACCGTGTCGATTCAGGCCCGCTATCGGCCCGATCAGACTGACTTCATGGACGTCAATCCACCCTATGGCATGTGCGTCGAGTATTCCTTCTTCTGCAAGCAGGTCTGGAAGGCATTTGGCGTACCGCTGCCGGTGGAATACACCAAGCACACTATTGCCCGCGCGCCGAATCCACGAGATCAGTTCTATGTGGCGGTATCCCCGCCTGTCGAAGTCATCATCACCCATCAGCAGACCGGTGATCGTGAAAAATTGATGTTTTCCATACCCACGGTCGGGCAGCGGGTATTTGGGCGAATGGATCACCATCCGGCCTGGAGCCCCTTTCTCGACGGAGGCTGTACAGCCATCGGCCTCCACCCAGGCGCTGATTTTGTGACGACAGGCTGGATATTCCCGGGAGCAGGCGCCTGTTATACCTCCGGCGGCCTGGCGGTCGGTATGGAAGGTGACACCCAAAGTGACGAAATGAGCGCCATTGTCCGGCTCGACACCCCATCGCCGCATCGCATGAAACACGGCATCTGGCGCGGCAGCGTCGACATCGACGTCGGCAATGGCGGCTACATTGACTTCGGCAATCAGGCGGTGGTGACCCGCGGTGCCCGGGTGACCTTCGACATTGAACTGGAAGTGATCCACGCCTTCGTCATCGATTTTGCGCCCGACTCCGACAGGGCGGTACTCGAGCCGCCCGGAGGCTGGGCCGCCTACGAACACGGTGGGCTGATCCCGCCGAGGCTGTACCGGGTGCAACCCTTCCGGCTCTGGTCGTCGGGACCGTTCAAGGCCTACATCGAGTGCCAGCACAACATGGGCAACACCTGCGGCATACAGGACCGGCGCAGCAGTCACCAGGTGCCCTTGACCATTGGCCTCACCTTGCCGCCGGCCCATACCCACGCCGGCACCTCCGTGCAAAACGTGGCGTTGGGCGTCGGACGGGCCAATGCCTTGCAATTCGACAGCGCCGGCAAATCCCTGGACCGAGGCGGCAGCCTGCGCTACGAGATCGCCGGGCGCGATGACATCACCCAGATGCTCAAGCGCCCCGGCGCGACTTACACCGGCATGGTGTGGATCGTCTTCGATGCCGAGCTGTGACCGGCTGTTTGCAGTATCGGAAGCGTCCTGCAAGCAAATCGGAAGCTTCCTACATCACTTGGCGAATGATCGGCGAATAATTCTTGCCGGACACCTCACCCTCTGACGCCATCAACGGGCGGCCCTTGCGGCCGCCGCCATGAGGTATTTGCATGAAAGGTTCGATCTTGCTGCTGGTGTGCCTGGGGCTGTTCTGCAGCGCTGCCCAGGGCGCGGTGCAACTGAACATCGGTGGGCTCTACGACTATCTGCCGGGCACCCGCAGCAGCCTGCTCAAGCGGGTGCGCAATGGCGGTGACACCACCGCGTTTGTGCGGGTCAGCGTTGCCGAAATCGTCTACAACGCCCAAGGCCAGCCCGAAGAAATCAGCCTGGAAGGCGTGCCGGCTGCCGAGCGGCCGCTGGTGGCCAGCCCCGCGCGGTTGATCGTGCCAGCCAATGGCATGCAGTCGGTGCGTCTGCTGTTTCGTGGCGAGCGTGACCATGAGCGCTACTTCCGCCTGCGATTCATTCCGGTGCTGCCTGAAGCCAACGAGGGCTTCGACATCGACGCCGCCCAGGCCCAGGCCTATCAGGAACAGATGAAAGCCGGCGTCAACATCCTCGCCGGCTACGGCTCGCTGTTGTTCGTGCGCCCCGCGCAGACCCGGTTCAGCGCGCGGGTCGACGACCAGGCCAGGGACTTCGGTGTACCCAACGACGGCAACGCCACCGTGGTGCTGGATCACGTCATCAACTGCACCCCCGACGGCCTGGAATGCGCTGACGCCACCAAACATCACCTGCTGCCCGGCAGCCAGCGCCGCTTCGAGAAAAAGCCGGGGCGGGTGTACCGGTTCGACTTGATCCAGGGCGAAAAACGCGAGCACGTCGAGCTCGACGGCTGATCACGGCCCGCTGCGCCATCCATGTCCAAGGAGGTTTACATGCCCACCGCCATGATCGTTGATGATCATCCGTTCATTCGCGCCAGTGTCAGGCTGACGCTCGAGCATCATTTTTTCGACGTGATCGGCGAGGCCGACAATGGCATCGAGGCCCTGCACATGGCCCGCGATCTGGAACCCGACTTGCTGGTACTCGATATAGCCCTGCCAGGCCTGGACGGTCTGCAGGTGGCAAACCGGGTGCGCAGCCTCGGCTTGCGTATCCGCATCCTGATCCTGACCACCCAGACGCCGGATTACTATTCCCTGCGCAGCATGAAAATGGGCGCCATGGGGTATATCTGCAAGAGCGATGATCTGCCGGCGCTGGGCCGGGCGGCGCTGGCGTTGATGTCCGGGTTCACCTTTTTTCCGGATGTGGTCTTGAGTTCGGTGCATTGCAGCGAGCATGTGTATTCCGAACAGGAGTGCATCGCCAGCTTGAGCGATCGCGAGCTGGCCATTCTGCGCGGGCTGGCCAAGGGCATGACCAATATGGAGATCAGCCGCGCGATCCTGGTCAGCAACAAGACCGTGAGCACCTACAAGACGCGCCTGATCGAAAAACTCAGGGTGCGCTCGGTAGTTGACCTGGCGGACGTTGCCAGACGTCACTCGCTCATCTGATGAGGGCCTCGAGGTGGTTGCGCCAGACCCTGATGGCGACCGTGCTGTTTTGCAGCGACATGCTGGCCTTGAGCGCCAGTGATCATCCCCAACTCTATGGGCGCTCGCGCGCTGATTCGGCCATGTTGACGGCGATCGACCTGACCGACGACGATCGCCGCTGGCTCTGGGCTCGACGTGTGTTGCGCCTGGGCGTCAGCCAGCCGGACTACCCGCCGTTCGACCTGACCGGCACCGGCAGCGAGTATGAAGGCATCACCGCCGACTATGCCGGGTTGCTGGGCGAGTTGCTCAATCTGCGAGTGCAGGTCACCCGCTACGAAACCCGCGAAGAAGCCTTGGGCGCCCTGGGCAAGGGCCAGATCGATCTGGTGGGCAGCGCCAACGGTTTCGAGGTGGCCACCCGCAACCTGGTGCTGTCTCAGGCCTATGTCGAGGACCGCGCGGTACTGGCCACCCGGCGTGACCGCTCCGCCCCGGCCGAGCCCGAGGTGCCGGGCTCGCTGGCGGTGCTGCGCGACTATCTGCCCGACGAGGAGGTCCAGCGCCTGTACCCCGGTACGCGGGTGCTGGCGTTCAACTCCACCCTCAGTGCCTTGGGCGCCGTGGCGTTCGGTCAGGCCGACCGTTTTCTGGGCAATGCCATGGCGGCGCACTATCAGGTGGCCAAAGGTGGCCTGGACGGGTTGCAGCTGGCGCGCTTCTCGAAGATGGAACCCAACCATTTCGGTTTCGCCCTGGCCCCCGGAGAGAGTCGCCTGCTGGCGTTGATCAATGCGGCACTGGATGTGGTACCGCGGCGCATGCACGAGGACATTCTGCGGCGCTGGAGCGTGGCCGGGGTACGGGTAGCCGCCGGTCACCGGGTGCAACTCGACGATGCCGAGCAGCGTTGGGCCGAAGCTCACCCGCGGGTCAGCGTGGTGATCGACGAGCAGTTTCTGCCCGTCAGTTACCGCGATGGTCAAGGTCGGTTTCGTGGCATCGCCGCCGACGTGCTGGAGCTGATCACCCAGCGCACCGGGCTGATCTTCGACGTGGTCAATGCCACGTCGGTGCGGCGCATGGCTGATCAGGTAGAGCGCGGCGAAGCCGACGTGCTTGCTGCCTTGCCGCCCAGCAAGACGCGGGCTGCGCAGGTGCGTTTTACCCGTTCCTACCTGACCAGCAGCCTGGTGCTGGTGACCCGCGAGCAGGATGCGGCACTGGACCGATTCGAGTTGCTGGCCCACCAACCGGTGGCGTTCGTGGCTGGCAGTTATCTGCTCGATCGCCTGCACCGCCAGTACCCCGGCATGGTCTTGATCGAGGCGCAGAACTCGTCCGAAGCACTGGCCCTGGTGGACACCGGCAAGGCCAAGGCAGCGGTGATCACCTTGATCGGCGCACGCTACATGATCTCCCAGCGCTACCTCGATCGCCTGCGGGTTAGCGCCGTGCTGCCTTACGAGCCAGCCAACTTTGCGTTTGCCACCGGCCGCGATGCTCCCGAGCTGCACAGTATTCTTAACAAGGCGCTGCTGAGCATTGCGCCCCAGGAAATGGATGAGTTGATTGCCCGCTGGCACAGTGAAGTGATCGTCGCCGACGGCTTCTGGCAACGCTATCGCGCCTGGATTCTGCCCGTAGGGGGGCTCAGTGTGGCGCTTTGGCTGCTGGCGCTGCGCTGGATCGCCTCGCTGCGCGCCCTGGTGAGGCAACGGGTCCAGGCCGAGCAGGCGCTGACCGATCAGCTGGAGTTCATGCGTGTGATGATCGACGGCACCCCGCACCCCATCTATGTGCGTGACCGCGATGGGCGCCTGCTCAACTGCAACCACAGTTACCTGCAAGCGCTGGGGGTCAGGCGCGAGCAGGTGATAGGTCAGCGCCTGGCCGAGACGGCCGTCATGCTGCCTGGCGATGCGGTCGAGGTGCAGGAGCAATACCTGGAGGTCATGGCGCGCGGCCAGGCGCTGATCGGCGACCGGCAGTTGACCCTGGCCAGTGGCGATGTGATGACCTTGCACCATTGGGTGCTGCCGTACCGACGGAGCGACGGCAGTATCGACGGGATGATCGCTGGCTGGATCGATGTCAGCGATCGCCAGCACCTGTGCGAGGCCTTTCAGGCCGCCAAGGAAGAGGCCGAAGCAGCCAACCGCGCCAAGACCGAGTTTCTGGCCAGCATGAGTCACGAGATCCGTACCCCCATGAATGCGGTGTTGGGCATGCTGGAGCTGGCTTCGAAAAAGGCCGAGTCCGGGGTGCTCGACAAGTTGGCGCTGGACGTTGCATCCAATGCTGCCCGTGGCCTGCTGGAGCTGATCGGCGACATTCTCGACATTACTCGCATCGAGGCCGGGCAGTTGCCCCTGAGCCCGCAGCCGGTGCAGATCGGTGCGCTGGTGAAATCACTGATCGGGCTGTTCGACGGCCAGGCGCGGCACAAGGCGTTGACCCTGCAATGGCAGGAGCCGGTCGAGCCCGAGCCGACGGTGATGGTCGACCCTCTGCGCTTCAGGCAGATCCTGAGCAACCTGCTCGGCAACGCCATCAAGTTCACCGACCAAGGTTGGGTGCGAGTGGATCTGCAACTGCAGTGTGTGAGCGATCGGGTTCACATTTGTCTGCAGGTGCGTGACACCGGCATCGGCATTCCCCCTGACGAGCTGGCGGATCTGGGGCGGCCTTTCAGTCAGGCCAGCAACCAGCGCCAGTCGACCCGGGCCAGCTCCGGGCTGGGCCTGAGCATCAGCCGCACCTTGTGCGAAACCATGGGCGGGGGGCTGGTGCTGGCCAGCGAATTGGGGGTGGGCACCTGTGCCACGGTGTCGCTGAGCCTGCCCGTGGTCCCGGGCGGGCAGGACGCGCAGGCGCAGACCGCCGAACTGATTGGCGCGGCACCCCAAGCGTCACGACGGCTGCGAATTCTAGTGGTGGACGACTATGCGCCCAATCGCCTGTTGCTGGACCACCAGTTGGCGTATCTGGGTCATCAGGTGAGCCTCGCGTGCGATGGCGAACAGGGCCTGCGGGTCTGGCTGCAGGGCGGTTTCGATGCGGTCATCAGCGACTGCAACATGCCCGGCCTGAACGGTTACGAACTGGCCCAGGCCATTCGCGAGCACGAACGCCGACAGGCCCAGACGCCGTGCCTGCTACTGGGCTGCACTGCCAATGCGCAGGTCGAGGAGCGTCAGCGCTGCCAGGCGGCGGGCATGGACGACTGCCTGTTCAAGCCCCTGAGTCTGGCCGAACTGGCCGAGCACCTCGGCGTGTTTGCCCCGCCCGATACCGCCGAACCGCCCATCCCCGAGGCGGTGGTAGACGGTGATGTGGTCGACCTGGCCGGCCTGCGTGAGCTTACGGGCGCCAGCCCCGAGGCGGTGCAGCGCTTGCTTGGCGACTTGCTCGATAGCAACCGCAACGACCTGGCGCAGCTGGAAAACCTGCGCGGCAGTGCCGACTACCCGGCCATCGCCGCCTTGGCCCACCGCATCAAGGGCGCTGCACGGATCATCCGTGCACAGCGGTTGCTGCAGGCGCTGGAAATATTGGAAGGGGCCTGTTCCGACGAGTGGGCGGCGCTGGAGCTGGAGGCGCCGATCGAAGGGGTGGCGAGGGCGCTGCGGGGGTTGGAGCGGGGGTTGGCGGGGTAGGGGGTGCTGTCATGGTATCTCGTCAAGACCTGCCACGGGCCGGCCGTGCGGCCGGTGGTGAGGCTTGACGAGATCTCCAGCCATGTACCGACAACCCCCTGAACAACCTCAAGGCATCCGCGGCAATTCCTGCGCCCGCAGATCAAACACCAGCACCTCGGCGTCGATCCCGCGGCTCAGGGTCAGCGCGTGTTCTTCGCGAACCCGGACACCATCGCCTGCTTCCAGCCGTTGCCCATTGAGTTCGACGGAGCCAGTGGCCACGTGCACATAGGCATACCGATCGACCGCCAGTTCCAGCGTGGCGCTCTGGTCGCCGTCGAACAGCCCGGCGTAGACCCGCGCATTCTGGCGCACCGTCAGCGAGCCGTCGGCGCCGTCGGGCGAGATGATCAATTGCAGACGGCCCTGTTTCTGCTCACGGGTGAAGTGCTCCTGCTGGTAACGCGGTTTGGCGCCAGCCACTTCCGGCACGATCCAGATCTGCAGAAAGTGCACCGGCTGCGTGGACGAAGCGTTGTACTCGCTGTGGGCCACGCCGGTGCCAGCGCTCATCAGTTGCACATCGCCCGGGTGGATCACGGAACCGGTGCCCAGGGTGTCCTTGTGTTCCAGCGCGCCTTCGAGCACGTAGGAAAAGATCTCCATGTCCCGGTGTGGGTGCTGGCCGAAGCCCTTGGCGGCGGCGACGCGGTCGTCGTTGATCACCAGCAGGTCGGAAAAGCCCTGTTCCAGCGGGTCACGGTAATGGCCGAAGGAAAACGTGTGGCGCGATTTCAGCCAGCCATGATCAGCCAGGCCACGTTGCGATGCTTTTCTGAGGGTCAGCATAATCTTCTCCAGTAGGTTCACGGCCGGGGTTGAATGCCTGTTCGGTCGTGTTGGGGCTAGATTACGGCGGAAGGATAAGTTCATAAATCGGCTCAAACAGGTCTCACTGTCTCCCGCTGGTTGACAGTAACCCACTCCCTTTACCTTAACGACGGCACTATCCTCGGGGGTAATTGCGTCCGGGCCCGTGGATCACTACCCTGAGGTTTCCCAGCCTCCGTCAACGGTCCCGGATGTCTTTCCCGGATGTCTGCAGCGTACCCACGAGAACCCCATGATTCGAATCGGCAAACTCAGTGTTTCGCTCGAGCGGCGCGAAGTTCTCGACCAACAGGGTGTGGTCAAGCTGGGCAGTCGTGCCTTCGATGTGCTGGCCGAATTGATTGCCGCCCAAGGCCAGCTGGTGTCCAAGGATCAACTGCTGGCGCGGGTCTGGCCGGATCTGGTGGTGGAAGAAAACAACCTGCAGGTGCATGTCTCGACCTTGCGCAAACTGCTGGGCGATGAGCGCGAAGCGATCCGTACTGTGCCGGGTCGTGGTTACCGGCTGATTCTCGAACCGCCGGTGGCGCCGGCCGTGGCGGCCTGGTGGGCGCCGCCGCACGTGAGCGAGGTCAAGCCGGGAGTGGCTGTAAAAGCCGACGAGGCCGGGCTGGTCTATATCGTCGATGACGAACCCAGCGTGCGGGTGGCGCTGGGCCGCTTGCTGCGTTCAGCCGGGATCCCGAGCATGAGCTTTGCCTGTGCCGAAGATTTCTTCGCTTGCCCTCTGACCGCGCCGGTGGCCTGCCTGCTGTTGGACGTCAACCTCGCCGACGCCAGCGGTTTCGACCTGCAACAGGTCATGACCGAACGGGGCCTGGAGTGTCCGATCATCTTCATGACCGGCTACGGGACCATCCCGATGTCCGTCAAGGCCATCAAGGCCGGCGCCCTGGAGTTCCTGACCAAGCCATTCGACGAGAACCAGTTGCTGGACGCGGTGTCCGCCGCCTTCGCCAGCGCCCGCAGCCGCCACGTCGAGCTGGCCATCAAGCAGCAGCTACGCGCGCGCTACCGGTCGTTGACGCCCCGGGAGCAGCAGGTCTTGCTGCTGTTGCTGCAAGGCCGCCTCAACAAGCAGATTGCCAGCGAGCTCGGCACCCAGGAGGTCACCGCCAAGGTGCATAAAAAGCACATCATGGCCAAGATGCAGGCGCGCAACCTGGTGGAGCTGGTGCGCCTGTGCGAGCGAATCGACATCGTCGCCGCCCTTGATGAGCCCAGCTTCACTTGAGTTCCTCCACCTCTCGCCCGCGCGCGGTCGATGGTACTCAAGCCCTTGCTGTGGCCCCCGCAGTGGATCTGGTGTGCGTGGTCGACGATGACGCGTCGGTGCGCAAGAGCCTGACCAACCTGCTCAAGTCAGTGGGTTACCGGACCGTCAGCTTTGCCTCGGGCGAAGCCTTCCTGGGCTCGCGAGAAGTCAATGAAGCCGCCTGTGTGCTGCTGGACTTGCGCATGGAGGGCTTGCAGGGCTTGCAGGTGCAACACTGCCTGAAACGCGGCGGCAAAACGGTAGCGGTGATCTGCATGTCGGCTCATCAGGACCCGGCCTGCATCGATGAGGCCTATGCCGCGGGGGCGCTGGATTTTCTGCACAAACCCTTCAACGAAGACATCCTGCTGGCAGCCATCGAGCGGGCCCTGGCCGGGGGGTGCCCATGACGCACCAGGTGCACACCCGCCCAGGCGGGCATGGACGCGAGATCGGCGGTTTCAACGATCAGTGGCTGGAGCAGTTGCAATGGCAATTGTTGCGGGTCGACGGCGAGGTCGCGTATTACCGCGTGCGTTCGCCCAATGCCGTGCGACCCTGGTTGATCCTGCGCCCGGCCGGTAGCGGTTCGGAGCAGGTGTTCCGGCGCCTGGAGCATGAGTTTCATCTGCGCGATGTGCTCGACCCGTCCTGGGCCGTGGTGCCGACCGCATTGCTGTACACCGCCGAAGGGCCGCTGTTGGTGCTCGACGAGCCGGGCGGTCGCAGCCTGGATGACACTCAGGGCAGCGAGCTGTCCATCACCCTGTTCCTGCAACTGGCGGTGGGTGCCGCTCAGGCGTTGGCCTGCCTGCACCATCAGGGTGTGCTGCACCGCGACCTCAAGCCTTGCCATTTTCTCGAAGGCGAGGATGGCGTGGTGCGACTCAGCGGTTTTGCTTTGAGCAGCCGGCGGGGGCATCCCGTCCCGGACACGGCGGTGATCAGCGGCAGCCTCGCCTACATGTCGCCGGAACAGGCCGGCCGGGTTGGCGGCGCGGCGGACGAGCGCAGTGACCTGTACAGCCTGGGCGTGACCTTCTACGAACTGCTCACCGGCCGCCTGCCCTTCACTGCCAGTGATGCCGTGCAATGGCTGCACCAGCATCTGGCCCAGCCGCCGCAGGCACCGGAGCGCGCCCGTGCCGATGTTCCACCCGCCGTCAGCGCGGTGATTCTGCGCTTGCTGGCCAAGGACCCGACCCAGCGCTATCCCGATGCCGCGACGCTGACTCAGGTGTTGCGCCGGGCCCTGGTGCAGTGGCGCGAGAACGGTGAAGTGCAGGCCATGGAGCCGCCACCGGTGGCCTGGGCGCAAAGCCTGGCCGGGCGCGAGGGTGAGCTGCTGCGCCTGCACGGCCTGATCCATCAGCTGCGCGAAGAGGGCCAGTGCAGCACGGTGTTGGTCAGCGGACCCTATGGCACCGGCAAGACCGCCTTATTGCGCCAGTTGCATCAAGATCTGGCCACCAGTGCCTTGCGTTTTGCCGCCTGCCGTTTCGACCCGGTACGCCAGAACACGCCCTACGCCGCGGTGTGCGGGGCCTTGCGCGGGCTGGTTCTGCAAGTGTTGGGCGAGCGTCCGGCCGCCTTGCAGCGCTGGCGGCAACGCTTGCAGCGAGCTCTGGGGCCTCGGGCCCACTGGATGCTGGCGTTGCTGCCGGAAATCGAATGGGTGTTGGGGCCGTTGTCCGCCGAGGGCGAGCGCAGCGTCGGTGAGGAGCGTGATTTGCAAGACCTGCTGAGCGATTGCCTGAGGGTGTTTGCCCGGGCCCAGAAACCGTTGCTGTTGTTCTTCGACGACCTGCAATGGCTGGACCGTGACAGCCTGGCCTTTTTTGCCGGGCTGCCGGCGCGACGTGTCCGCCATATGGTGTTGGTGGGGGCTTACCGTGATGCCTCGGGCGATCACGCTGCGGCCTTCGCCCAGCTCTTGCAGCGGATGCGCGAATACCCTGCCGCCGGGCTGGCGGTGCACCGCCTCAAGTTGCAGCCGCTGGACACGCCGGCGGTGCAGTCCATGCTGGCCGGGCAGCTGCGCTGGCAATCGGCGCTCCTTGCGCCGCTGGCCGAGTTACTGATGGAGAAGACCGCCGGCAACCCGTTCTTTGTCCAGCAACTGGTGTGCAACTTGATCGAAGACGGCCTCCTGGAGGCCCCACCCGGTGTGCCCGGCTGGCGCTGGGATGCCGAGCGCGTAAGCCAATACCCGGTGGCGCAGAACGTTCTCGAATTGATGCTCTGCCGGCTCAGCCGTCTGCCCGGTTCGACCCGGCGCCTGCTGGGCCTGATGGCGATGCTGGGCAACCGCGCGGATGCCCGCAGCGTGGCACGGCTGGCCGACTACAGCGTCGACGCGGTGCGCAGCGACCTGCAACCGGCCGTCAGCGCCGGCTTGCTGCTGATCGACGCCGAAGGCTGGCGCTTCAGCCACGACCGGGTACGGGAAACCGCCTGGCGGCTGGTGCCCGACGACAAGCGCAGCGTGCAGCACACCCGCATCGCACGACTGCTGATCACCGAGATGAGCCGCCCGGCACCGGCGCGCCCCGTCGGCCTGGCCACGCAGACCCTGCGTGCGGACGACCGGCGCGGCATGCTCTTTCGCATTGCGTTGCACATCCAGCAGGCGGCCCGGGATGAAGTGCTCGAAGCCGACCGCACCGCTTTTATCGACATCCTGTTGCAAGCGGCCCAGCGTGCCCGGGACACCGCCGCGCTGCCGTTTGCCCTGGAGTACCTGCGCCTGGCCCGCAGCCTGGGCAACGAGCAGCGCTGGCTCGACCATTCATTGCAAAGCCACGCCGTGGAACAGTTGTATATCCAGTGCCTGGTGCATGGCGGCGAATACGTCGAGGCCGACACCCACATCAACCGTTTGCTGGAACGTGCCACTCGCCTGGAGCAGCGTGCCGCCCTGCACGTGCTCAAGGTGCATGCCAGTACGCTGGCCGGCGACTACGCGGGCGCGGTGCAGGCCGGTCTGGCCGGTCTGACCTTGTTCGACATCGACTTCAACGGCCGTGCCGGTCAGGCCGAAACGGCCTACGGACGGGTGCGCGCGCTGTTGGCCGAGCGATCGGTGGCGACCTTGATCGACCTGCCGATGAGCGCCAACACGCTGATCGACGCGGCTCAGGAGTTGCTGGCCAGCCTGATCGTGCCGGCTGCCTTCAGCCGCACCGGGCTGGCCTTGCCGCTGGTATGCCGAATGACCGAGATGGCACTGCTCCATGGCGTTTCCCCGGTGACCCCGCGCGGGTTGGCCTGGCTGGGCGTGGCTGTGGCCCACCAGTGGGGCGACTACCAACAGGGCCTGCGCTTTGCCGACCTGGCCGCCCGGCTGGTGGCGCGCTTGCCGGTGCCCGCCCATGAAGCGTCGATGCTGCTGGCGCTGGGGCAGGTGAGTGTGTGGATGCGGCCTTTGAGTTTCTCCATCGAGTGTCTGGAACGTGCCGTGGCGGCGGGTCGCAAGGAAGGCGCAACGGCCACCAGCTGTTATGCCAGTCACCAGTGGGTCTGTCTTCTTCTGGCTCAGGGGTTGGGGCTGGACAAGGTTCAGGCGAGTATCGAGCAGGCCCTGTTGCTGGCGGGCCTGCCAGGCACCGGCGATGCGCAGATGCTGTTGCAGACGCAGTTGATGTACATCCGCCACCTGCGCGGCGAAACTTCGGTCTCGGTGCGGTCATGGGCCTTGCAACAGCAAGTCGTGACCGCCTCGGGCATGGCTCCTGCACAACTGTGCTGGTGGCTGTTCGACGCCATTGTCGCCTGGCTGGAGGGCGAACACCGGCATTCGCTAGCCAGCCTCGGGCGCGCCCAGGCCCTGGCCTGGAGCCTGCCGGCGCATATTCACCAGCTGGATCTGGTGCTGTACCGCGCCCTGAACCTGGCGGCCCTGCACGTGCCTGGCAGTGATCCGGACAGCACCCTGCGTGCCATGGCGCCCGACCTCGGCAGCCTGCGGCGCTGGGCCGATCTGAACCCATCACTGTTTCTCGACAAGCAACTGCTGGTGGAGGCCGAGATGGCCCGCATCGAGGGACAACCGCTGCGGGCCCTGGGGCTGTTCGAGGCTGCCATCGGGCACGCCGCCAGCCTGGAGTCGGCGCCCATGCAGGCCCTGGCCCATGAACTGGCAGGGCGCTGCAGCCAGGCCCAGGGCTTGATCACCGCCGCGCGCAGTCATCGGCGTCAGGCACGGGACGCCTACCTGCGTTGGGGCGCGCTGGCCAAGGTTCGGCAGATGGAGGCGGCACACCAGGGCCTGCATGACCAGCCCGGCGATGCGCGCTCCTCGGTGGAGTTGCGCCATGGCCAACAACACCTGGACCTGATTTCGGTGACCAAGGCTTCCCAGGCGCTGTCCCGCGAAGTGGTGTTCGAGCGCCTGATCAAGACCCTGATCAGCAACACCCTGGTGCACGCCGGCGCCCAGCGCGGCGCCCTGGTGTTGCTGCACAAGGGCGAACCGCTGGTGGTAGCGCGTGGCCAGACCCACGCGTCAGGGATCGAGATGGATCTGTCCCGGGTCAGCCTGGACGAAGCGCAGTTGCCCGTGGCGGTGATCTACCGCGTGCTGCGCAGCGGCCAATGGGTTGCCCTGAACGACGCCGAGCAGGTACCCGACGCCCGCGACAGCCTGTTCCGGGTGCCCGGAAGCGGTTCCATGCTGTGCCTGCCATTGCTCAAGCAAGGCGAAGTCACCGGGCTGATCTATCTGGAAAACCCGTTGGCCCGGGGCCTGTTCAGTGAAGCCCGGATTGGCGTGATCGAGCTGCTGGCGGCCCAGGCGGCGATCTCCCTCGAAACCTCGCGGCTCTATGGCGAGCTGCTGGAAGAGAACCAGCGTCGCCGCGAGACCGAAGTGCAATTGCGCAGTGCCCGGGCGGAACTGGCCCAGGTCAACCAGAGCACTCTGATGGGCGAGCTGGCGGCCTCCATCGCCCATGAAATCAACCAGCCGCTGGTCTCCATCGTCGCCAACGCCAGCGCCAGCGTGCGCTGGCTCAACCGCGCCGAACCCCAGGTGGGCGAGGCCCTGGAAGGGCTGCGCGACATCGTCGGTGACGGCCGCCGGGCCGCCGACATCGTGGTCGCCCTGCAAGCGCTGGCCAAGCAGCGCACGCCCAATCGCAGCCGTCTGATCATCGATGACGTGATCCGTCAGGTGCTGCTGCTCACGACCACCGAAGTGGACCATCGCCACGTGGCGGTCACTGCCCGGCTCAACACCGCTGGCAGTCGGGTGTTCGCCGACGGGGTGCTGATGCAGCAGGTGATCTACAACCTGGTGATCAACGCACTGGATGCCATGGCCACCCTCGACGAAGGCCATCGGCACCTGACCCTGGCCTCGTCGGTGGAGGCTGGCAATCAGGTGGTGGTCACCGTGGAAGACACCGGCGGCGGCATTCAGGACGCGCACCTGGGCCGGGTCTTCGATGCCTTTTTCACCACCAAGCCCAACGGCATGGGCATGGGGTTGGCGATCTGCCGGTCGATCATGATCGCCCAGGGTGGCACCCTGCATGCCCTGCGAGGGCGCGGCGGCGAAACCCTGTTCGTGTTCAGCCTGCCGGTGGCCTTTAAGAACAATTAACACGGGCGCCAAGGACGTTCCGGCGGGGATCGGCGAGTATGGCTCATCAGATCTTTGCAAGGAGCTAGAGCCATGAACGCACCGGTGCAGATCGCGGGCAGCCCCGTCCCGCTGGATGCCGTGTCCTATCGACTGATCCAGTCACTGCTGCAAGCGTTGGCCGAGGGCGGCACCGCCGAGCCCCAAGGCGTGTTCCAGCGTTGCCAGGCGCTGTGTTCGCATCTGCTGGGGCAACCCGATGTCGCCCGCACGCAGCAGAAAGTGGCGCTGTCGCCGTGGCAGGAGCGCCTGGCCAAGCAGACCATGGTCGAGCACATGGCGGTGGGCATGCCCATCGCCCAGGTCGCCTCCGAATGCGCGCTCTCGCGCAGCCACTTTTCCCGCGCCTTCAAGAAAACCACCGGCCTGTCGCCTCGCGACTGGTGGTTGCAGGCGCGCATTGAACGGGCCCGCGAGTTGCTGGCAAGCACCCAGGCCTCCATCGCTCAGGTCAGCCTGGACTGCGGGTTTGCCGATCAGTCGCATTTCACTCGGGTGTTCACCCGAGCCACCGGCAGCACGCCGTTCAACTGGCGGCGCTCGGTGGCCGGCATTGACCGCAGGGATAGCATCCCTGGGGGTAAGCGTTCATGAACCGCAATGACCTGCGTCACGTCGACATGAACCTGCTGGTGATCTTCGAAGCCTTGATGTTCGAGCGCAACCTCACCCGGGTGGCGGAAAAGCACTTCATGGGCCAGCCGGCGGTAAGCGCCGCCCTGAGCCGTTTGCGCGACCTGTTCGATGACCCGCTGCTGATCCGCAACGGTCGCGGGATGGACCCCACGGCGCGGGCCCTGGCCATTTTACAGGAGCTGCAACCGGCCCTGGACACCATTTCCGGTGCGGTCAGCCGGGCCAAGGATTTCGACCCGGCGAGCAGCTGCGGGGTGTTTCGCATCGGCCTGTCCGATGATGCCGAATTCGGGCTGTTCCCGCCGCTGCTCAACACCCTCAGGCAGGAAGCACCGGGCATTGTCATTGTGGTGCGCCGGGCCAACTACCTGCTGACCCCGGCGATGCTGGCCTCGGGGGAAATCTCCGTGGCGGTCAGCTACACCACCGAGCTGCCGGCCAACGCCAAGCGCCGCAAGCTGCGCGACATCGGCTGCAAGGTGCTGCGCGGCGACGACCGGCCGCGGCCCTTGACGCTGGATGAGTACTGCGAGCGGCCCCACGCCATGGTGTCGTTCTCCGGGGACCTGTCCGGCAATATCGACCTGGACCTGGCCAAGGTCGGCCGCAGCCGCCGCGTGGTGCTGGGTGTGCCGCAGTTCAACGGGTTGCGGGCCTTGCTCAAGGGCACCGAGCTGATCGCCACCGTTCCGGATTACGCCGCCTGCGCTCTGGTCGAGGACGGCGCCCTGCGCGCCGAAGAGCCACCGTTCGAGATCAACCCGGCGGAGCTGTCGATGGTCTGGAGCGGGGTCCATGACAACGACCCGGGGGAGAAATGGTTGCGCGGGCATATCGATCGGTTCATGTCGGTTGCGGTGGGTTAGCCGCAGCGCCCACAGGGGCGATGCACAGCACACCATCGCCAAACGACAGCACACCCATGCAAGCCCGTCCCGACCACACCCTTCATCATCCCCCCACATTGACTCAGGAGCTCCACCCCATGCCGCAACGCCTCGCCGAGGAAGTGGTCACGCTGGTGATCAAACACCGCATCAAGGCCGGTGCCGAGTCGCGTTACGAGGCCTGGCTCAAGCGCACGGTCAATATGGCGCAGGGCTTTCCCGGGCATCTGGGAGTGGATGTTATCGGTGGTCGTGAGGCGGGCCTGCAGACCTTCACCAGCGTGCTGCGTTTTGGCTCGGTGGAGTTGCTGCAGCACTGGATGGATTCGGTCGAGCGCCATGAACTGGTGGCCGAAGCCACACCGATGCTGGCCGACGGCGACCAGACCCAGATGCACCCGCTGAACGAATTCTGGTTCACCCCGGCCGCCGACGCGCAGCCGCCGCGCTGGAAACAGGCCTTTGTCACCCTGTGCGTGATTCTGCCGCTGACCTCGCTGTTGCCGATTTTTTATGGCCCCTTGTTCAAGGCCGTGCCGTGGCTGGGGGGGTACATGCCCAGCACCGTCGTGGTCACCCTGACCATCGTCTTGCTGGTGGTGTACCTGCTGATGCCGCTGGCCACCCGGCTGTTCGCGCCGTGGTTGCAACCGCGTGCCGCCGCTGCGGTGCTGCAAGTTTCCCCTTCGATTTCAACTGCTCCCAAGGACTTGAAATGAACGCTGATCTGATTCTATTCAATGGCCGCTTCCACACCGTCGACAAAGCCAACCCCGAGGCCAGCGCCGTGGCCATCCGCGAAGGGCGTTTCGTCGTGGTGGGCACCGATGCCCAGGCCATGACCCTGCGCGGGCCGGCCACGCAAATCATCGACCTGAAGGGGCGCACCACCATCCCTGGCCTCAACGACTCGCACCTGCACCTGATTCGCGGCGGCTTGAACTACAACCTGGAGCTGCGCTGGGAGGGCGTGCCGTCCCTGGCCGATGCCTTGCGCATGCTCAAGGAGCAGGCCGACCGCACCCCAACCCCGCAATGGGTGCGCGTGGTGGGGGGCTGGAACGAATTCCAGTTCGCCGAAAAGCGCATGCCGACCATTGAAGAGCTCAACCAGGCTGCGCCGGATACCCCGGTGTTCGTCCTGCACCTGTATGACCGCGCCTTGCTCAACCGCGCGGCGCTGCGGGTGGTCGGTTACACCCGCGACACGCCCAACCCGCCGGGCGGCGAAATCGTGCGCGACAGCAACGGCGACCCCACCGGTATGCTGGTGGCACGTCCCAACGCGATGATTCTCTATGCGACCCTGGCCAAAGGGCCGAAGCTGCCGCTGGAATACCAGGTCAACTCGACCCGCCAGTTCATGCGCGAACTCAATCGCCTCGGCCTGACCAGCGTGATCGACGCCGGCGGCGGTTTCCAGAACTACCCCGACGACTACCAGGTCATCGAGCAACTGGCCAAAGACCAGCAACTGACGGTACGCATTGCCTACAACCTGTTCACCCAGAAGCCCCAGGAAGAGCTGGCCGACTTCAAGAACTGGACCTCCAGCGTCACCCTGCACCAGGGCGATGACTTTCTGCGCCATAACGGGGCCGGGGAAATGCTGGTGTTCTCGGCGGCGGATTTCGAGGACTTCCTCGAACCCCGCCCAGACCTGCCTCAGTCCATGGAAGCCGAGCTGACCCCGGTGGTGCGTCACCTGGTCGAGCACCGCTGGCCGTTCCGCCTTCACGCCACTTACGACGAATCCATCAGCCGCATGCTCGATGTGTTCGAGAAGGTCGACCGGGAGATCCCGTTCAACGGCTTGCCGTGGTTCTTCGATCACTGCGAAACCATCACCCCGAAAAACATTGAGCGGGTGCGGGCGTTGGGCGGTGGCATTGCCATTCAGGACCGCATGGCCTTCCAGGGTGAATACTTCGTCGAGCGCTATGGCGCCAAGGCCGCCGAGGCTACCCCGCCGATCCAGCGCATGCTCGCCGAGGGCGTGCCGGTAGGTGCGGGCACCGACGCCACGCGGGTATCGAGCTACAACCCCTGGACCTCGCTGTACTGGATGGTCAGCGGTCGCACCGTGGGCGGCCTGGCGCTGTACCCCGAGGGCCTGCCCCGCGCCACGGCGTTGGAGCTGTATACCCGTGGCAGCGCCTGGTTCTCCTCCGAGCAGGGCAAGAAAGGCCAGATCCAGGTGGGCCAGCTGGCTGACCTGGCGGCGCTGTCGGCGGACTTCTTCAGCGTCTCCCAGGACGCGATCAAATCCATCGAGTCGGTGCTCACTGTGGTCGGCGGCAAGGTGGTGTACGCCGCCGACGATTTCTCGTCGCTGTGCCCGCCGAGCCTGGCGGTATTGCCCGACTGGTCACCGGTGGCCCGTGTGCCAGGTCACTGGCGTCCCGGTTCTGCGCTGCTCAACCAGGCCCACCAGTGCAGCGGCCCGTGCGGCGTGCACCAGCACAGCCATGAGCGGGCCCGCCATTCCAGCGCACCGGTCAGCGACTTCCAGGGTTTCTGGGGCGCGTTCGGCTGTTCCTGCTTTGCCTTTTGATCCACATAACCCACGAGGAAGATTCCATGAGCACTCCCTACAAGCGTCTGAACAAAGATGAAGCCGTTGTCCTGCTGGTCGATCACCAGGCCGGCCTGATCTCGCTGGTGCAGGACTTCACCCCCAACGAGTTCAAGAACAACGTGCTGGCCCTGGCCGATTGCGCGAAGTTCTTCAACCTGCCGACCATCCTCACCACGAGCTTCGAACACGGCCCCAACGGCCCGATGGTGCCCGAGCTCAAGCAGATGTTCCCGGACGCGCCGTACATCCCGCGGCCTGGCCAGATCAACGCCTGGGACAACAGCGATTTCGTCGAGGCGGTGAAGGCCACCGGGCGCAAGCAGCTGATCATTGCCGGTGTGGTCACCGACGTCTGTGTGGCGTTCCCGACCCTGTCGGCGCTGGCCGAAGGCTTTGACGTGTTCGTGGTGACCGATGCCTCCGGCACCTTCGACAAGACCGTGCAGCAAGCCGCCTGGGCGCGCATGAGTGCTGCCGGTGCGCACCTGATGAACTGGTTTGCCGTGGCCTGTGAACTGCAGGTTGACTGGCGCAACGACATCGAAGGCCTGGGCAACCTCTTGTCCAACCGCCTGCCGAACTACCGCAACCTGATGAACAGCTATGCGGCCGTAAGCAAAGGCTGATTGTGCCACGACGCGATTCCCTGCAGGACCGAGCAAGCTCGGTCCTGCAGGGGCGCCTGCTTCACAAGGTGCTATAAGGATCTTTTGTCCACCGGGAAGTGACAATGAATGCGTTTGAAGACATGCGCCTGTTTGCCCAGGTCATGGAGTCCGGCAGTTTCACCGCCGCCGCCGAGCAGTTGGGACTGTCCAAGCAATACGTCAGTCGCCGCCTGATGCTTCTCGAAGAACGCCTCGGCGTGCGCCTGCTCAATCGCTCTACCCGGCGCCTCGACGTCACCCCGCTGGGCCAGGACTACTATGAATCGGCGGTGCGTCTGCTGGCTGAGGTGGTGCAGGTGGAGCAGGGCATCAGTGGTCAGAACAGCCAGCCGCGCGGCACCATCCGTTTGAGTGCGCCGCTGTCCTTTGCCGTGGTCCATCTGGGCAGCCTGCTGCCAGCCTTTCTCCAGCGCTATCCCGACGTCACCGTCGAAGTCGACCTCAGCGACCGCTCCGTCGACCTGATCAGCGAAGGCTACGACCTGGTGCTGCGCATCGGCATCCTCGAAGACTCGACCCTGATCGCCCGTCGCCTGGCGGCCATCCCTCGGGTCTATTGCTGCAGCCCGGCCTACCTGGCCAGCCGCGGCCGCCCGTTGCACCCGCAAGACCTGCAACAGCACGATTGCCTGCCCTACGGCCACAGCCGCCAGGTCAACTGGCGCTTTCGCGACCCGGCCAAAGGGCAAGGCAAGCCCGTGACCCTGGCCGTCAGCGGCCGAATCCGCGCCAACAACGGCGACTTGCTGCGCGACGCGGCCATCGCCGGTCTGGGGATTGCCTACTTGCCGGTGTTCATCGTCGGGACGGCGTTGAAAGACGGCCGCCTGGTCAGCGTGCTGGATGAATACGCCACCGAGCCCCTGACCCTGTCGGCGGTTTACCCGCAACACCGGCAAAGCTCACGGCCGGTACAGGCGTTGGTGGAGTTTTTGCGCGAGGCGTTGAATCCGGTGGGCTAGGCAGATTTGTGCCTATAATCCCCGGCTACGTCCCGATCGGAAGTCTCGATGAAGACCGTCGCCGTTGTCCTGTATCCCGACTTCCTCCTGCTGGACATGGCCGGACCTGTGGAAGTGTTTTCCATCGCCAACCGCTACCTGGCTGCCGGCCAGCATTACCGCATCATCACCGTCAGCGCCGTCGAACAGCGCGTGCGGGCCTCCAACGGCATCACGGTGCACAGCGATTACCTGCTCGACGAGGCACCGACCCACAATGACCTGGTGTTGGTGCCCGGAGGGCCGGGAGCCTATACAGGACTGCACAGCGAACTGCTGCCGTGGCTCAATGCCGCCGCCGAGCAGAGCCGCCGTTATGGCTCGATCTGCACCGGGGCGTTCATTCTCGGCCATGCCGGTTTGCTGGACGGCCATCAGGTGACCACGCACTGGCACTATACCGAGCGCCTGACCCAGGCCTTTCCCAAGGCGTCGGTCGGCACCGACCAGATCTATGTGCACGACCGCAAACTGATCAGCTCCGGCGGGGTGACGGCAGGTATCGACCTGGCCTTGTCCATCGTCGCCGAGGACCATGGCCGCAGTGTCGCGCTGGACGTGGCCAAGGTGTTGCTGGTGATCATGACCCGGCAGGGCGGGCAGGCCCAGTTCAGCCCGCTGGTGGCTTCCATGGCGGCTCAGGACACGGCCATGGCGCGGGTGCAGACGTTCATGCTCGACCACCTGGAAGAGGCGTTGAGCGTTGAGCGGCTGGCGGGGCTGGCGGCCATGAGCACGCGGCATTTCAGCCGGGTATTTGCCCGCGAGGCAGGGATGACGCCCATGGAGTTCTTGCAGAATGCGCGCATCGACCGCGCCCGCAAGCTCTTGGAAAGCAGTGACCTGCCGCTCAAGACCGTGGCCTGGCGCAGTGGTTTTGGAAGTGTACGGCACATGCGTTTTCTGTTCGGCGAACGCCTGGGTCTGAGCCCTACGCAATATCGTCAACAGTTCGGCTGAACCGGCGAGGGCCGAATCGGTCACGCCCTTGTCCGTCTGGTTCCGCTTTGCGCGCTGCAACGCCCATCGGCGCCTGCCATGCTAGGCCTACGATAAAAAAGTGGGAGGTGGGAGATGCCCGGTACCAGGTTGAAGAGCGGGTCGATGAATGGCGTGATGGATGAAATCGCGTCAGCCTTGAGCGATAGCGTCAACCCCTGCGACCGCGTGGCGTACTGGAGCTTGCGCTGGTCCCTGGCCCGTGGGCAGTTGACCTGCAGTCGTTGTCAGGCCAGCCAGACCACCCGTCAGGGCGCCGAGCCGTTCCTGCACCGTGGGGCGTGCCCGGGTAACGACGAGCATCGTTACCCGTTCCAGGAACTGGCGGCGCTGCTGCTGCAACTGGGCACCACCGGTTCCGCTGGCATCAGCCCAGGTGACTGGCGAACTGCCCGACAGCGCTGACCACCTGTTTGGCGCCGTCCTGGATTTCCACGATCACTTCGCCGGCCTGGTTGGCCAACTCCAGGCCTTGCTCAGCCTGGCCGCGGCTGTTGGCCATGCCCTTGACGGCTTCGTCGGCCAGTTTCTGGTTCTGTTGCACCACGCCCATGATTTCTTCGGTGGCCGCGCTGGTGCGCCCGGCCAACTGCCGCACTTCGTCGGCGACCACGGCAAAGCCACGGCCCTGTTCACCGGCCCGGGCCGCTTCGATGGCGGCGTTCAGCGCCAGCAGGTTGGTCTGCTGGGCGATGCCGCCGATGGTCTGGACGATGGAGCTGATCAACAGTGACTGTTTGCCCAGGGCTTCGATGCCTTGGGAAGCGGATTCCATTTCCAAGGCAATGCGGCGCATGGTCTGCACGGTGTCGCTGACCACGCCAGCGCCGCGCTGGGCGCTGAGGTCGGTGCGCTGGGAGATGCTGAACGCGATGTTGGCCGCTTCGCTGACTTCTTCTTCGCGGTTGACCTGGTCGGTGACCAAGGTGGCGAACTTGACCACTTTGTAGAGTTGGTCACGGGTGTTGTGCACCGGGTTGTAGGACGCCTCCAGCCACACCACATTGCCGCGGCTGTCCAGGCGCTTGAAACGATTGGCAACGAACTCACCGCGGTTGAGGGTGGCCCAGAAATCGCGGTAGGCCGGCGAGCTGGCTTCTTCCGGGGTGCAGAACAGGCTGTGGTGCTTGCCGACGATCTGATTCAGCGAGTAGCCCATGGCTTGCAGGAAGCGGTCGTTGGCGGTGATGACTTCACCCTTGAGGTTGAATTCGATCACGGCGGTGGAGCGCAGCAGGGCGCCGATCAAGCCCGAGTTCTCCTTGGCCGCCACCACGGCGGAGGTGACATCCATGCAGGTGAATTCGGTGCTGCTGATGCGGCCATCGAGGTCCTTGAAGGTGTTCCACATGCCTCGCAGCCAGACTTCGTTGCCATCGACGCCAATCAGCCGGTATAGGTCGCTGACATGGCCGCCATTCTTGATCGAGGCTTGCAGGTTGCGGTAGCAGCTCAATTGTTTGACGTAAGGCGGCACCAGGTCATCGACCGATCGTCCGATCAGCGCCGACTCGCTGTAGCCCATGGCCTGGAGGAATTTGCTGTTGCACGATTCGATGCGCTGCTGACTGTCGAGAGTCAGCAGGAGCAGCTCTTCACGTACGCCCTGCGTGGCCTGGCGCAATTGATGCACCTCGGCGCGCAAGGCGGCCAGTTCTTGTTTGGAGCGAGAATTGAACATGGTGACACCGTGAAGATAGCGAGTGGATCCCATGCTATCGGGCATGTAGACGAGAACTTGATGCACCGTTGATCGCCGCGCCAGCGAATCGGTCTCGACCGTTGGCATGGTTATTTCATTGAGCAAGCAAGAGCCACTTTATTGACAGATTTCTATCATGCCGACGTCTCGACCGTTCATGCGTCCCGCGCCCACCACCAGCTCCCTCAGGGGGCTACTGGGTTTTATCGTGCTGGTGTCGGTGGTGCTGGTAGCGGCGACGTTCTGGCAGGACTGGCAGGCGCGCAACATTGCCCTGCGCAACGCCGAGGTGGCGGTGAGCAATCTGGCCAGCTCCATCGATCGCCAGGCCGAAGACGCGATGCATCAGGCCGATAATGTGCTGATCGAACTCTCCGAGCGGGTGGCCGAAGACGGCCTGGCCCCGGCCCAGCAGGCTCGGCTGAGCCGGTTGATGCGCCGCCATGTGCTGGCGCAGGAAGGCCTGCAGGGCTTGTTCGTATACGACGCCCAGGGCAACTGGATGGCCACCTCGTTCGGTGAGCGCGGCGACCACCCCAACAACGGCGACCGCAACTACTTCATCTACCATCGTGATCATCCAGGGACCCAGGTGCACATCAGCCCGGTGGTGATGAGCCGCACCACGGGCGATGCCATCATTCCTGTCAGCCGACGCCTGGAGAACCCGGACGGCAGTTTCGCCGGCGTGGTACTGGCGACCATTCCGGTGAGTTATTTCGAGAGCTTCTTCAATCGTCTGTCACTGGATGACAAGGGCGTGATCTTTCTGGCGATGCGTGATGGCACGATCCTGGTCCGCCGCCCGGCGGGCACCTCGAGCCAGACCTCGACGCTCATCAAGGGCGAGATTTTCAGCAAGTACCTGCCGATGTCCCATCAAGGCACGGCGATGGTGACCTCGGTGGTGGACGGTGTGCAACGCCTGTATGGGTATACGGACTCCGAGCATTTTCCGCTGGTGGTGGCGGCAGGATTGTCTCGCGAGTCGATCCTCGGCGACTGGCGGATGGATGCCTACCGCGACACCTTGCTGGTGAGCGGGGTGATCGTCGCCCTGTGCCTGCTCGGGTCACTGCTGTATCGCCAGTTCGGCCGCGCCGAGCGGGCCAAGGAGAAACTGGCCGATGCCTATCAGATTCTCGAGTCCCTGGCCCAGTCCGACAGCCTGACGGGCCTTGCCAACCGCCGCCGATTCGATGCGGCGCTGCAGGTGGAGTTCGCCAGGGCGATGCGCAACCGCACCTCGCTGGCGGTGGCGCTGTTCGACATCGACCTGTTCAAGCAATACAACGACACCTACGGCCACGTGGCCGGTGACGATTGCCTGCGTCAGGTGGCCGAGCTGATCAAGGCCAACGTGCGCCGTCCCGCTGACGTGGTGGCACGCTACGGCGGCGAAGAGTTCGTGGTGCTGTTGCCCGACACGGACATTGCCGGCGCCCTGGCCGTGGCCGAGCAGGTGCGCTTCGCGGTGAGCGAGGCGGCCCTGCCGCACCGGGCCAGTCTGTTGGGCCGGGTTACCCTCAGTGGCGGTGTGCACGCGATACAGCGCAGTGAGGCCACCACTGCCCTGGGCCTGCTGGAAGCGGCCGATGGGGCGCTTTACCTGGCCAAGCAGAATGGCCGTAACCGCATTTGCCAGGAGGCCGACCGACCTTCGGCGTCAGTGGTCAAGCTGCCCACGCGCAATTGAGCGAGGCTGGTGCTCCAGCGGTCAAACCGCTATGGTTTGGCATCTTTTTTTGCCGGGCCCATCCCATGAAGCGCTGCACCTTCCTGCTGCTGAGTCTGCTGTCCTGCGCCGCCGGCGCCGCCGAAACGCCCGTCGCTCCCTGGACCCTGCTGGACCAGTTCGACAAGGCCTATACCCTGGACGACCAGGCGCGCGTGTTGCTGGTAGCGCGCAGCATGTCCACGGCCAAACTGGTGAACGCGGCATTGGAAAACCGCCCGGCCGGTTACCTGGAAGCCCGCCATACGGTCTATGTCGCCGACATCGAGAAAATGCCCGCCATCGCCAAGGCGTTTGCCGTCCCGGCCATGCGCTCGGCCAACTACCGCATTCTGCTGGACCAGACCGGTCGCGTCGCCCCGCGTTATGACGGTGACCGCGAAACGGTACAGTGGCTGGAGTTGAAGGATGGGCAGGTGGTGAAGCAGCAGAAATTCAGCGATGCAGGCCAGTTGGCGGCGGCTTTGGAGGGGTTGCGGCCTTAGGCGGTGGGCCGTGATGAAACCTTCGAAGCCCCACCCATCTCACCCCATCACCCGCCGAAAAACCCCCCGCACATACCCGCTGATCGGCTGTTCCTCGGCGAACACCTGCCCCAGAAACCCCTGCGCCTGCTGCAAATGCGCCGTCAGACGGCGACGCACACAGGCTTCGCCCAGCAATGCGACAAGGGTTGACTTGCCCGCATCCTTGCCCTGGTCCTTGGCGCTGTCGGCGCAGTTGTCCTGTAGGTCATCGTACAGCTGAAAGGCCTGGCCCAGTTCCAGGGCGAAGCCTTGCAGGGCGGTGCGCGTGGGCTCATCGGCGCCTGCCAGCAGGCAGGCCATTTCCAGCGTGGCGCTGAACAGCACGCCGGTCTTGAGATCGTTGGTCAGGCTGATCTCTTCGGCCGAGCGAGGGCGGGTGCCTTCGCGCAAGTCTTCAAACTGGCCGCGCACCAGCCCTTGCATGCCCACGGCATTGGCCAGGGTGGCGACCAGTTGGGTGCGCACCAGCGGGCTGATGCCTGCGGCGGCCGCGACTACGCCGAAGGCACGGCTGAGCAGGGCAATCGCGGCGAGAATGGCCACGTCTTCACCGTAGCGCTTGTGGGTAGTGGGCTGGCCGCGCCGCAGTTGCGCGTCGTCCATGCACGGCATGTCGTCCAGCACCAGCGAGGCCGCATGGACCATCTCGATGGCGCAGGCCATGTCCAGCGCCGCCTTGTCCTGGCAGCCCAGATCCCGCGCGGCCAGCAGCAGCAATAGCGGGCGCATGCGTTTACCCGGCGCCAGGGTGCAGTCGCGCATGGCCTGGGCCACCAGATCGCGTTCGTTGCCAATGGCCGGCAGCAGCTGGACCAGACGGGCTTCGATGTCCTCGCGCGCTTGCGTCAGGTCCAGCTTGGTCAGTTGTGTGGTCATGAGCGTCCCCGTGGCGAATCCGTGTTTTATCTCCAACCCCAAGGGAACGCCTGACGTTCGGGGTTGCCTTATGCAAGTCGTTTTCTTGTACATTAGTTATGCAAATTATTGGTCCGTGTACAAGAGACCGCGCAATTGCAAAAAGACTCCCTGTCTTCGACGCCTGCCTTCGGAGCGGCCATGACCGAGCTCGACCTGACCCGCCGCAAGGATGATCACCTGGACATCGTGCTGGACCCCGCGCGTGCCCTGCGCAACACGCGCACGGGTCTCTCTGCGGTACAGTTCGAACACTGTGCCTTGCCACAGTTGCGTCTGAGCGACATCGACCTGAGCACCTCGCTGCTGGGGCGCCGGCTGCGCGCGCCGCTGCTGATCAGTTCGATGACTGGCGGGGCCCAGCGTGCCGAGGCCATCAACCGGCACCTGGCCGAGGCGGCGCAGGCGCTGGGCATTGCCATGGCGGTAGGGTCGCAGCGGGTGGCCCTGCAGGGCGACAGCGCCCAGGGCCTGACCCGCGAACTGCGCCGGCTGGCACCCGACGTGCCTTTGCTGGCCAATCTGGGGGCCGCGCAGTTGCTCGGCAAACAGGGGCTGGACAGCGCCCGGCGTGCGGTGGACATGCTGCAGGCCGATGCCCTGATCGTGCACCTGAACCCGCTGCAGGAAGCCCTCCAGCCCGAAGGCGATCGGGATTGGCGTGGCGTGCTCGAGGCCATCGCCGACATGGTGGCCAAGCTTGGCGTGCCGGTGGTTGCCAAGGAGGTCGGTGCGGGGCTTTGCGCCAGCGTGGCCGTGGCACTGGTGGAGGCGGGGGTGCACGTGATCGACGTGGCCGGGGCCGGGGGCACCAGTTGGGCGGCGGTGGAAGCCGAGCGCGCCGAGCGACCCGAGGATCGCGCCGTGGCCATGGCTTTCGCCGACTGGGGTATCCCCACAGCCCAGTGCATCACCGCCGTTCGCGCGGCCTTGCCGCAGGTGCCCTTGATTGCGTCAGGCGGTCTGCGCGACGGTGTCGACGTGGCCCGGGCGATCCGGCTGGGCGCCGACATCGCCGGTCAGGCAGCGGGGGTGCTGCACAGCGCCACCCTGTCGACTCAGGCGGTGATCGAGCATTTCGACATCGTGATCCGCCAACTGGCGATCACCTGTTTCTGCACCGGCTCGGCCAATTTGGCCGCTCTGCGCGGCGCGCGTCTGCTGCCGCCCAACGAGCGGGCCACCGGATGAGTCATTTCGCCGTGGTAGCACCGCCGTTCTTTAGCCATTACCAGGCCTTGCAGGCGCTGGCCGGGCTGTTGATCGAGCGGGGTCATCGGGTGACCTTTTTTCATCAGGCCGATGCGGCGCGCTGGCTCTATGATCCACGCATCAACTTTTGCACGTTGGGTGCCGACAGCCATCCACCCGGCAGCCTGACGCAGGTCTTGCAACGTGCGGCCCGTCCGGGTGGGGTGCTGGGTGTACGTCGGGTGATCGCCGACCTCAGCCGCACCAGCGCCATGCTGTGTGCCGAGCTGCCCGCAGCCCTTGAGTGTCACGGCGTCGACCTGCTGCTGTGCGATCAGATGGAGGCCGCCGGTGGCCTGGTGGCCGAGGCGTCGGGTTTGCCCTTCGTATCGCTGGCCTGTGCGTTGCCGGTCAATCGCGAAGCGGGTTTGCCGCTGGCGGTGATGCCGTTTGCCTTTGGCACGCGGGAGTTCGACCAGCAGCTCTACGCCAGCAGCACTCAAGTCTATGACTGGCTGATGCGCCCGCTGCGCGAGGTGCTGCATCGCGCCTGCCGCACGTTGCAGGTGCCGCTGCGCGACGGTCTGCATGATTGCCTGTCACCCTGGGCCCAGATCAGCCAGACCTTCCCCGGTTTCGATTTCCCCCGGCGCGAGCCGCCGCCGCACTGGCATGAGGTGGGGCCGTTGCGCAGCTCCGCCGCCGCCGCGCCGCTGGGCTGGCCGGTGGAATCCCGGCGCCCGCTGGTGTTTGCCAGCCTGGGCACCCTGCAAGGCGGACGCTTGGCGATGTTTCGGCAGATCGCCCGGGCCTGCCGCGAGGTGGATGCGCAGTTGTTGATCGCCCATTGCGGCGGTCTTGATCAGGGTCAAGCCCGTCACCTGATAAGGGAGGGCGCCACCTGGGTGACCGATTTTGCCCCGCAGCAAAGCGTGCTGGCCCGTGCCGATGCGCTGATCACCCACGGCGGGTTGAACACGGTGATGGACGCCATTGCCCACACCACTCCGATGCTGGTGATGCCCATCGCGTTCGACCAGCCTGGGGTGGCGGCGCGGGTGGCCCACCACGCTGTCGGCTTGCGGGTCGGGCGTCGGGCCAACGCGACCCTGCTGGCCAGCCGCTTGCGTGCCTTGCACGAGCTGCCGCGTCAGCCCCTGCAGCGCCTGGCGGCGGCGCTGGCCGCGGCCGGCGGCGTGCAGCGCGCCGCTGATCTGGTGGAAGCGGTGGCCGCATGTCGCTCCGTCAGCCGCCGGGAGCACTTGGCATGAGCGGCGATTACGATGTGATTCTCGCCGGCGGCGGCCTGGCCAACGGTCTGATTGCCTGGGAGCTCAGGCGTTGCCAGCCGCAGTTGAAGGTGTTGCTGGTCGAGGAGCAGGCGACTTTGGGCGGCAACCACACCTGGTCCTTTCACCAGCATGACCTCGATGCGGCCGAACAGGCCTGGCTGGAGCCACTGGTGGTCAAGCGCTGGGACCACTACCGAGTGCACTTTCCGACCTTCAGCCGGCGCCTGCCCAGCGGCTATGCCAGCATCACTTCCGAGCGGTTCAGCGAGGTGTTGAGCCCGGTCCTCGGCAAGACGCTGATGATGGCGACCCGTATTGCCAGCCTGACACCGCGCGAGGTGCTGCTGGACAACGGCGATGTGCTGCACGCCCGGGCGGTCATCGATGGGCGCGGCGCGGTGCCCAGCTCACAGCTGGTATTGGGCCGCCAGGCGTTCGTCGGGCAGATGCTGCGCCTGCGCCAGCCCCACGGCCTGAGCGGCCCGATCCTCATGGACGCCCGGGTCGAACAGGCCGACGGCTACCGGTTTGTCTACCTGCTGCCCTTCAGCGAGCACCAAGTACTGATCGAAGACACCCATTACATCGACGAGCAACCGCTGGCCATCGAACGCCTGCGCGGCAACATTGCCCGCTACGCCCAGGCCCAGGGCTGGGAGATCGCCGAGGTGCTGCGCGAGGAACAAGGCATGCTGCCCATTACCCTGGCGGGGGACATTGACGGGTTTTGGGCCGAGGCCGAGGGGCTGCCGCGTTCCGGGCTGCGGGCCGGGTTGTTCCATTGCACCACGGGTTACTCGCTGCCCCATGCCGTGCGCCTGGCGCGCTGGCTGGGACAGTTTGCGCAGATCGACGCCGATCGCCTGTTCGAAGCCCTGCGTCGTCGCTCGCTGGGGCAATGGCGGCATCAGCGGTTCTATCGGCTGCTCAACCGCATGCTGTTTCTGGCGGGGCAACCGGCCGACCGCTGGCAGGTCATGCAACGCTTCTATCGCTTGCCCGAAGGCCTGATCGAGCGTTTCTACGCCGAGCACCTGGGTCTGTTGGACAAGCTGCGCATCGTCTCCGGCAAACCGCCGGTTCCTGTGGGCGCGGCCGTGGCGGCTGCCTTGCGTTTTTCTCCCCATCATTTCGAGAGACCGGCATGAGCTTGAGTCGTACCGCTGTGGTCGTTGGCGCCGGTTTCGGCGGTTTGGCCCTGGCCATCCGCCTGCAAGCCCAGGGAGTGCAGACCACTCTGCTGGAAAAACGCGACAAGCCCGGTGGCCGCGCCTATGTCTATGAGGATCAGGGCTTCACCTTCGATGCCGGCCCCACCGTGATCACCGACCCGTCGGCCATCGAGGAGCTGTTCGCGGTGGCGGGCAAGCCCATGTCCGACTACGTCGAGCTGCTGCCGGTGGCGCCGTTCTACCGCTTGTGCTGGGAGGATGGCAGCACCTTCGACTACGTCAACGACCAGGCGGTACTGGACCGGCAGATTCATGCCCTCAACCCGGCCGATGTCGCCGGTTATCAACGCTTTCTGGCCTACTCCAGGGCGGTGTTCGAGGAGGGCTACCTGAAGCTCGGCGCGGTACCGTTCCTGTCCATCCGCGACATGCTCCAGGCCGGGCCGCAACTGGCGCGGTTGCAGGCGTGGAAAAGCGTCTATGGCATGGTCTCGCGCTTCATCCAGAACGAGAAACTGCGCCAGGCGTTTTCCTTTCACTCATTGCTGGTGGGGGGCAACCCTTTTGCGACCTCGTCCATCTACACCTTGATTCACGCGCTGGAGCGGCGTTGGGGGGTGTGGTTTCCCAAGGGTGGGACCGGGGCGTTGGTGCGCGGGCTGGTCCGGCTGTTCGAGGACCTCGGCGGCCGCCTGGAGTTGAACGCCGAGGTGGCGCACATTGCGCTGCAGTCGGGGCGGGTCAGCAGCGTGCGCGTGCGGGATGGCCGCGAGTTCGCCTGCGATCAGTTGGCCTCCAATGCCGATGTGGTGCACACCTATGCGCAGTTGCTGGGGGAGCATCCCCGTGGCCAACAGGAAGGCGCACGGTTGCGCAAACAGCGCTTCAGCAACTCGCTGTTCGTCCTGCATTTCGGCCTCGACCGGCCGCAGCCGCAGTTGCAGCACCACACCGTATGTTTCGGCGCGCGCTACCGCGGGCTGATCGACGAGATTTTCAAAGGGCCGGGCCTGGCCACCGATTTTTCCCTTTACCTGCACGCGCCCTGTGTCACAGACCCGAGCCTGGCGCCCGTCGGCTGTTCCAGTCATTACGTGCTGTCGCCCGTGCCTCATCTGGGCAACGCCGAGGTGGACTGGGAAGAGGAGGGGCCGCGTTACCGCGAGCGCCTGTTCGACTATTTGGAGCAGCGCTACATGCCGGGCCTGCGCGAGCATTTGGTGACGAGCCGGGTGTTCACCCCGCTGGATTTTCGCGAGCAGCTCAATGCTCACCTCGGCTCGGCGTTTTCACTGGAGCCGATCCTCACCCAAAGTGCCTGGTTTCGCCCGCACAACCGTGACGCCCGCGTGCCCAACCTGTATCTGGTGGGCGCGGGCACCCATCCGGGAGCCGGAGTGCCCGGTGTCATCGGTTCCGCCAAGGCCACCGCCGGCCTCATGCTCAAGGACAGTCAGCCATGAGTTCATCCACCTCGGCCGATCAGGGCCTGTTCGATCACGCCAAAAAGACCATCGCGGTCGGCTCGAAGAGTTTCGCCGCCGCCGCACGCTTGTTCGACCCTGTCACCCGGCGCAGCGCCTTGATGCTGTACGCCTGGTGCCGGCATTGCGATGATGTCATCGACGGCCAGCAGTTGGGTTTCGCGGCCGTGGCACTGGACAGTGAGGAGCATCAACTGCGTCTCGTCCAGCTGTACGACAGGACCCGTGCCGCCTATGCCGGTCAAGCCATGAGCGATCCGGCGTTCGCGGCGTTTCAGGAAGTTGCCTTGCGCCACGGGATACCTCAGCGCGACGCCCTGGATCACTTGGCAGGTTTTGCCATGGATGTGCAGGGGCATATCTATCAGACCCTGGATGACACCCTGCGTTACTGCTACCACGTGGCGGGCGTAGTGGGTTTGATGATGGCCCGGGTCATGGGCGTGAAGGACGAGGCGACACTGGACCGCGCCTGCGATCTGGGCATTGCCTTCCAGTTAACCAATATAGCCCGCGATATTGTCGAAGATGCCGACATGGGGCGCTGCTATTTGCCTCGGGAGTGGCTGCACGAGCTGTACATCGCCCCGGAGCAATTGACCGCAGTGGCCAACCGCGAGGTGCTTGCAGTGTTGGCGCGACGGCTGGTGGCGCTGGCCGAACCGTATTATCAGAGTGCCAATGCCGGGTTGGCCCAACTGCCGCTGCGTTCGGCATGGGCGGTGGGTACGGCGCGCAATGTCTACCGGCAGATCGGCGTGCGCGTCGACCGGCTGGGGGCCAAGGCCTGGGATACACGGGTGTCCACCTCGTCGCTGGACAAGCTGCGGCTGGTGCTGCAAGGCGGTCTCACGGCTTTGAGCGCTCGGGGTGCGACCTGGCCGCCGCGTCCTGAGCAGTTGTGGCAACGCCCTCGTTAGTGCGGCGTAGTGGCCCGCCGTGTAGGTCGCGCAACTCGCGCTTGAGTTGCTCGGCGGACGGCGCGTAAAGAAAGCCGAAGGACACGCACCGCTCCTTGCCATCCACGGCATGGTGCATGCGGTGGGCCTGGTAGAGCCGCTTGAGGTAGCCGCGGCGCGGCACGTGGCGCAAGGGCCAGCGCTTGTGCACCAGGCCGTCATGCACCAGAAAATACAGAAGACCGTAGCCGGTCATGCCCGCGCCGACCCATTCCAGCGGGTGCATCCCGTTCGTGCCGAGCCAGATCAACAGGATCGCCACCCCGGCGAACACCAGCGCATACAGATCGTTCTTTTCGAACCAGCCTGCGTGCGGCTCGTGATGGGAGCGATGCCAACCCCAGCCCCACCCATGCATCACATACTTATGCGCCCACCAGGCGAAGCCTTCCATGAGGGTCAGGGTGGTGAGGAAGATGAGGGTGTCGACGAGCATGGGCAGGCCTTGGAGGAAGACTTGATTTGGACCCTGGAACAAGGGGCAAGTTTTGCGGTGGGCAAAACAGCCGGGCTGTGCGGAGCTGATAATGAGCTGAGTGGGGGGTATTTCTGTCGTGCGGCGATGAAAACGCCTACACGGGTGCCTGCCCGGCAGCCTTTCGAAATCAAGGGGCGATCGACACTCGACGTCGAGATGGACCGAGGGGGCGTCGCCAGCCTGTAGCCGTACCCAGGCATCCCTTGTTCAGGTGATGTAACGGTGATCCGGGACAGTATGATGCAAAATTTTACCCGGTAAAAGATGGCGATCACTGCCACGCGGATCCTGGGTGTGGCGGCGATCGCAGGCGCCTGCAGCAGAGGAGGCTCAGCCGTCGAGTGTCTTCATCGCCTCGGCACCATAGCGCTCTCCGGCCACGGCGCCTTGCACCGGGAAAATCTCGTCCAGCTGGCGCAATTCAGCTGTGCTCAACGCCACCGAAGCAGCCGCCACGTTGCTCTCCAGGTACTTGCGCTGCTTGGTCCCGGGAATTGGAATGATCTTCTCACCCTGGGCCAGTACCCAGGCGAGCGCCAGTTGCGAGGCGCTGATGCCCTTGGCAGCGGCGAGTTTTTTGACTTGCTCCACCAGCGCGAGATTGCGAGCAAAGTTGTCACCCTGAAAACGCGGGTTGAACCGGCGGAAGTCATCCGCTGCGAAATCCTCGACACTGCGCAGTTCGCCGCTCAGGAAGCCGCGGCCCAGCGGGCTGTAGGCGACAAAGGCGATGCCCAGCCGACGGCAGGCCTCCAGCACCCCGTTGTGCTCGGGGTCCCGCGACCACAGCGAATATTCGCTCTGCACTGCCGCCAGCGGGTGGACCTTGTGGGCCCGCTCGATGGTGGCGGCGCTGGCTTCGGAGATGCCGATGTGACGCACCTTGCCGGCCTTGACCAGCTCGGCCATGGCGCCGATGGTTTCCTCGATGGGCACCTTGGGGTCGACACGGTGCTGGTAATAAAGGTCCAGGTAGTCGGTATTCAACCGCTTGAGGCTCTGGTCGATGGACTGGCGCACGTACTCCGGTCGGCCGTTGACGCCCCGGGCGTTCGGGTCCTCGCCGCGCACGATGCCGAACTTGCTGGCCACGTAGACGCCTTCGCGTTTGCCTTGCAGCGCACGGCCCAACAGTTGCTCATTGGTGTGCGGGCCATACATGTCGGCCGTGTCGAACAGGGTCACACCCAGTTCCAGGGCGCGATGCAGGGTGGCGATGGATTCCTGCTCGTCGATGTTGGTGGTGTAGAAGTCGGACATGCCCATGCAGCCCAGACCGATGGCGCTGACCTGTGGACCCTGCTGGCCGAGTTGACGTGTGATCACGAGGCGTTCTCCTTGCTGTGAAAAGACCTGATCAGTGTCTGCTTGATCCTTTTCTGGATAAACCCGCTGATATTGTTTTAACTATTCGTCAAATCTAAACAATGGGTGGGACCATGGACCGTTTACAGGCGATGCTGGTGTTCAGCCGCATCATCGAACTGGGCGGCTTCGGCAAGGCCGCCGACGACCTCAACCTGCCTCGGGCCAGCGTTTCCCTGGCCATCCAGCAACTGGAGGCGCACTTGGGGGTGCAGTTGCTGGTGCGCACCACGCGCCAAGTCCGCGCGACGCTGGACGGCGAAGCCTATTACCAGCGCTGTCGGCATCTGTTGGCCGAGCTCGATGACCTGGAAAACTCGCTGTCGGTCCAGCGCGGCCAGCCCCGAGGCACCCTGCGGGTGGACATGCCGGCGGCGTTCGGCTGCGTCTGGATCATGCCGCGCCTGCCCGACTTCTATCGGCGCTATCCCGAGTTGCAGCTGGACATCGGTTTGCATGATCGACAGGTGCATTTGCAGCGCGAGGGTGTCGACTGCGCCATTCGCGCCGGCATCATCCACGACCTGGGCCTGGTGGCGCGACCGTTGGTGCGCCTGGCGCAGGTGACCTGCGCAAGCCCCGGTTATCTGGCCGAGCACGGTATCCCACAGACCCTTCAGGACTTGGCCGGGCATCGTGCGGTGCATTTCGCGTCGAGCAGCGGGCAACCTTTTGCCTGCGAATTCGAAATGGACGGGCAGGTGCGCGAGGTCATGTTGCCGGGGGTGCTGACAATCAACAGTGCCGATGCTTATGTCAGCGCCTGCGAGGGCGGCTTCGGCCTGATCCAGGCACCGCGCTACAACGTACAACGCCAGTTGCAAGTGGGGCGGCTGGTTGAAGTGTTGCCCGATTTTCCAGTGCCGGCCTGGCCGGTATCGGCGGTGTACCCGCCCCATCGGCAGTTGTCGCCTCGGGTCAGGGTGTTCATCGATTGGGTGCGTGACGTGTTGCACGAGGTGGCGCAGGAGCGGGGGGATTTGATGGTGCGGGTTTGAGGTGGGGAGGCGGTGGCCTGTCAGTCCATGGACTGGCAGGCCACCGCGTTTCAGTTACCAGCGACCACCCGGACCACGGTCATACCCGTGTTCGTAGCCCCGGTCGTAATAGCCGCGGGGTGGTGGTGGGGCCCAGTGGCGGTACTCGGGGCGCGGTCCAACCGGTACGTAGGCTACCTGCTGATACACCGGCTGATAGCGCGGTTGGTAGTAGCCCTGATACTGCGGGTGGTAGTGGTGGGGGTGGCCGTCGCTCAGGGCGGTGGCCAACACGGCGCCGACGGCCGCCCCGGCGATGACGGGCACTATCACATCACGCTGATCAGCCGATGCCGCTCCAGCGGCAAGCAGGCAACCGGACAGGATCAAGGCTTGGGTCATCTTCGAAAACATGGTGTCTCCTCTGGCGTCATGTTTGGGTTCGCCATGGACGTATAAAACCACGGATGCGTGTAAAGGCAGGTCTAGGGTAGGTAAAGGTTACGTAAACCGCAGCGACTCAATCGAGCATTTGCGCCAGCAGCCAGGCCCCGGCCGGCCCCGGAGGATGCAGCCGCGACCACAGGGCATCGACGGCCACTGCCCGGGGAAAGCCCCGGGCCGGCAATTCCACCAGCGAGCCATCGGCAAAGCGCGCCACCAGCCAGCGCGGCAGCGAGGCCCAACCAACGCCGCGCTGGGCCATTTCCACCAATAACAGGTAACTGGACGCCGACCACACCTGGCCTTGGCTCGGTGCCCGGTGAGCGTCGGCGATGGTGCTCAGGCGCAACTCTCGGTGCTCGCGCAGCCGCTGGCGGTCTACCCCGTCCCAACTCGCCAGGGTGTGGTCGCGGTGGACGAACAGGGCAAATTCTGTGCGCTCCTTGACCGTGGCGCAGCTCAGGTCTGCCGGGTAGCTGCCCTGCTGCTCGACAAAGGCCAGCTGCGCGCGCCCTTGCTCAAGCAAGGTGAGTTGGTCCAGGTGCTCGGCGATCAGGCATTCGAGTTCCAGTTGCGGATAACGTTGGGCAAAGCCGCTCAAGGCAGCCTCGAAGCGGTCGGACTGATAGGTGTCGGACAAGGCGACCGTCAGCCGCGCTTCCTGACCCCCTCCCAGCTCCGCCGCCGCGAGCAACAAGCGGCTGTTGGCCGCCAGCATGTCCTCGGCCCTTTGAAGCATGACCCTTCCGGCCGGCGTCAGGCCAGGCTTGCGGGTGCTGCGATCGAACAATTGCAGCCCCAGGTCGATCTCCAGGTTGGCCACCGCCGCGCTGACTGTCGACTGACTTTTGCCCAGCGCCTGGGCGGCCGCCGAAAACGAGCCCTTGCTCGCGGCCATGACAAAAGCTTGCAGCATGTCGTTGGAAATCATCAATTATCGTCTATTTCGATACTAATTGATTATTAGTATCGGATTGAATGTGGATAATCGCAACACGAGTCTCCCTTACAGGGCAGTGAGGATCATGAGCAAAAGCACCGTCGAACGTGTATTCCAGGCCGCCTGCTTCGAAGGGCTGGCGATTCTCCTGTGCACGCCCCTGTTTGCCTGGATCACCGGGAAGGCGTTCTGGGACATGGGCGCCGTCACGGCGGCCAATTGTGTGCTGGCGTTGGGCTGGAACGTACTGTTCAACATGGGCTTTGATCGCCTGAAATCCCGATATGGCTGGCGACAGGGCACAGCCTTGCGCCTGTTGCATGCGCTGGCGTTCGAAGGGGGGCTGATCATGGTCGGCGTGCCCTTGATTGCCTGGTGGCTGAGCCTCAGCCTGATCGAGGCCTTGTTGCTGGACTTGGGGGTATTGTTGTTTTTCCTGCCGTACACCTACCTGTTTTTCTGGAGCTACGACACCCTGCGGCCTCGTCTCATTGCACGCTACGGGCGTGACTCTCTGGTCACGCACCGGTGACTGTCGGGTTTGCGGGTTCGTGATCGCGGGTAAACCTGTAAATTTCTTCATGTTTACCCTGAATCTTTCTCAAGGCCGGCCGATAGCTGAAGCACACCTTTTTGGGGAGCATCCGCTCATGGCCTTGTTTGCAAATGCAAAACTGTCGAGCAAGCTGCTCGCGTCTTTTATTGTCTGCGCGTGTATCACCTTGGTGATTGGCGTGCTCGGCTGCCTGACGATGAACGAATTGTCGGGCCGCCTGGATTCGGTGTTTTCCATCAACCTGGCGTCGGTCACCAACGCCTACGAAACCAAGGCCAAGAACGTCGCCCAGCACCGTGACGCTTATAAACTGATCGCCCTGGCGCAGAACAACGCGTCGCCGTCAGACATCACTGCCACCCTGGATTCCATGAAGGCCAACCGCGCGGCGGGTGAAAAAGCCTTCGCCACCTACCGCGCCACGCCAATGGGCGCCGAAGAGCGCGCCGCCGCCGACCAGATGGCCACGGACCTGCCGATGTACCAGGCCGGCATGGACCGCGTGGTGACGGCAGTCATGGCCCATGATTTCGATACGGCTCACAAGGTGCTGGGCAGCGACGTGATCGAATCCTACCGTCGCGTGATGGCGTCCCAGGACAAGATCATCGATGCCAACAAGCGTGCCGCAGACGCAGCGGCCGAAGCCGCTCACCGCAGCACCCAGTCGGCGACCTGGATGCTCTACAGCGGCATGCTCATCGCCTTTATCGCCGCCATCGGCCTTGGCCTGTTGATCACCCGGGCAATCACCCGGCCGATCAGCGTCGCCGTGGCCGGCGCCCAGCGCATTGCCAAGGGCGATCTGCAGACCGCTATTGTCAGCACCAGCACCGACGAAACCGGCCAGCTGCTGACCGCGCTCAACGACATGCAGATCAACCTCAAGTCGACCATCCTGGAAATTGCCAACGCCTCCGGCCAATTGGCTTCGGCCGCTGAAGAACTCAACGCCGTGACCGAGGAAAGCTCCCGCGGCCTGACCCGCCAGAACGATGAAATCCAGCAGGCCGCCACCGCCGTTACCGAGATGACCTCGGCCGTGGAAGAAGTGGCGCGCAACGCCGTGTCGGCTTCCGAAGCCTCGCGCACCACTAGCGAACAAGCCCTGACCGGCCGCGGCCAGGTACGTGAAGCCGTCGGTGCCATCGCCAGCATGTCGCGGGAAATCACCACCTCGTCCGAGACCGTGCAGACCCTCGCCGGTCAGGTGCGCGACATCGGCAAAGTAGTGGACGTGATTCGTGGCATCGCCGAGCAGACCAACCTGCTGGCGCTGAACGCTGCCATCGAAGCGGCTCGGGCCGGCGAGCAGGGCCGTGGCTTTGCTGTGGTGGCCGATGAAGTGCGCGCCCTGGCCCATCGCACCCAGACCTCCACCGGTGAAATCGAGAGCATGATCGGCGCGGTGCAGAACACCACCCACCAGGCCGTGGCCGCCATGGGCAACAGCCAGAAACTGGCTGACAACACCCAGCAGCTGGCACAGGCCGCCGACGCTGCGCTGGACCGCATCACCGTCGCCGTCGGCAGTATCGATGAGCGCAACCTGGTGATCGCCAGCGCCGCTGAAGAGCAGGCCCACGTGGCGCGCGAAGTGGACCGCAACCTGGTCAACATCCAGGACCTGTCGACCCAGACCGCAACGGCGGCCAACCAGACCAGCTCGTCAAGCCAGGACCTGTCACGGCTGGCCAGCTCGTTCAACGTGCTCGTCGGGCGCTTCAAGCTGTAAGCCTCGGTGCCCGACAGATGTCTTGAAATTTCTGTCGGGCACCATTAGGGTTGGCACCCTGCACAGATGGTACCCATGTCTACTCGATCCATGTCTCGTCAACCCCTCTGGCTGGCCGCGCTGGTCCTGGTCACCGCGATCTGGGGCTGGAGCTTTGTCGCCAAGCACGACAGCCTTGCCACCCTCAGTGCCTCCGCGCTCAATGCCTGCACCTTCCTTCTGGCCGCCGCGTCCCTGTTGCCCTTCGTGATTCGCGCCCTGCCGCGTTTGTCCCGTCGCGACTGGGCAGGCGGCATCAGCATCGGCGCGGTCCTGTTTCTGGCCTTCACCCTGCAGACCAGCGGGGTAGGGCTGACGACCCCGTCCAACGCCGGTTTCATCACCGGTCTGACCAGTGTGTTCACCCCGCTCATTCTGTTTCTGATCGGCCAGGGCCGCCCCAGCCTGCGGCAGGCCATCGGGACCCTGATCGCCTTGACGGGCCTCGGGTTGCTGAGTCTGGAAGGGTTCAGCCTGCACGTGGGCGACCTGTTGATCCTCGGCTGCGCGGTGGGCTTTGCCAGCCACGTGGTGATGCTTTCGCGTATCCGGACCGCAGCATCGGCGCAGACCTCGGCGTTCATTCAGCTGAGCACGGTGGGCGTGCTGTCGCTGATCTGGAGCCAGGCGACGGGGGATTTTGCCCTGCCGGACTCGTACTCCACGTTGAGCGCGGTGGTGGCCATCGCGCTGCTGGGGACAGCTCTGGCCTATTACATCCAGACCGGCGCCCAAGCGGTGCTGGCGCCGCGCACCGTGGCGCTGGTGCTGATCTGCGAGCCGGTTTTCAGTGGCCTTTTCGGCTACTTCCTGGCGGGAGATCGCTTCACGGCGGTGCAGTTCTTCGGCGCGCTGTTGATCCTGGGCGGGATCGTGATCAGCGAGCTGCGGCGCGCCGCCGTGCCGGCTTCAGCGTGACATGTCGATGCTGACCAGCTTGCCGTCGAAAAATTTGAGCAGGTAATAGGCGCCCGACCAGGGGCCGTATTCCCAGTTCTCCACCGTGACCGATTGGTTGGGTTTGTTGCCCGTCACCGGCGCGGCCGGTATCACTTCGCGGTTGGCCGGAGCGCCGCATTTGCGCTGGACTTCGAAGGTAGAATCGCCTTCGCTGACCAGCGTCGAATTGCAACGCATGGCCGCCGAGGCCTGGAACGAGAATGCGCACAGGAGCACGCCGAGCGCGGGGAGTTTCATGTCCATATGGAAAAACCTGACTGCCGAAAAAACCAGCGGCACAGGCTAATGGCGAACGAACGGCGTGTCCAGTGCGCGGGTGGCCGGTTCAGCGCCGCCACGAGCCCATGGGCAATTCCACCTCGCGCTCGGCGGCCGCCAAGGCGGTGCGCAGGCCGTCCTTGTCCAGCGGGACGCAATAGGCCGGCTTGGCTCGCTCGAAACGCCAGCTGTCATCCAGTCCGCCCGTGTCCACGGTGTCGAAACCGACGTCATCCAGCAACTGCGTGACCGCCACCTTGGCTTCGGCATCGTCCGCTGCAATCGGCAGGGCACGGCGCTCTGGCGTGTGGCTGGGGCGCCCATCGGTCAACAGGTCGTTGGCGAGAATGGCATTGAACACCTTGACCACGCGGGCATCCTTGAAGTGCTCGGCAATCAGGCGGCTGGTGGTGGTCTCGAACCGGTCCAGCACCGGCACTTGGCCGTCGCGGTCGGGGTAATAGTTGTTGGCATCCAGCACGATCTTGCCGGCCAGCCACTGAGCAGGAACGTGCGGGTAATATTCGAACGGGATGGCCAGCAACACCATATCGCCAAAAGCTGCCGCCTGTTCCACCGTGCCCACCTGGCTGCCGGGGATGCCACTGGCCACACTGGTCAGGGTCTTCGGCCCGCGGGAATTGCTGAGCATGGCCTCATGGCCAGCGGCGATGAGCAGTTGCGCCACGGCGCGTCCGATAAAACCCGCTCCGATGATTCCGATACGCATGTCGTTCTCCTCGATGTGTTGGAGGGCTTATGATGATTGGCGACGACGAAGAGATAAATCCTCGTTCTGTACTTGCTCTCAATACCAGGAATAGTGAATGGATCGTTTGACCAGCATGAGCGCTTTCGTCGCGGCCGTGCAGGCGGGTTCCTATGCCGGCGCAGCGCCCCGCCTGGGCCTGTCTGCGCAGATGGTGGCCAAGCACGTAGCCGCACTGGAACGGCACCTCGGCGCTCGCCTGCTCAACCGTACCACCCGCCGACAAAGCCTCACTGAACTGGGCGCGGCGTATTACGAACGCTGCAAGCACATCGTCGACGAGGCCGTGGCCGCAGATTCCCTGGCCCAGGTCATGAGCGACATGCCTCGTGGGACCCTTAAAATCTCCGCCCCGGTGACATTCGGGTCCTACAGCCTGATGCCCTTTATCACCGGCTTCTTGCGCCAGTACCCGGAGGTGGAGATCGATCTGCACCTGACCGATCGCGCGGTAGATCTGGTGGAGGAGGGCTTTGAAGCGGCCTTTCGTATCGGGCCGCTGCACAACGCCAGTCTGACGGCCCGACCGTTGGCACCCTACCGCCTCCTGGTGGCGGCCGCGCCCGATTATCTGGCCCGGCACGGCACCCCGCTGATTCCGTCGGATCTGCAGGGCCACGAATGCCTGGGGTACGTGTTCTGGTCGCGTCCGGCCGACCGCGAATGGCAGTTCAGCCGAAATGGCGAGACCCACACCGTGCGGGTTGCCAGCCGCCTGCAGGTCAACGAAAGCAAGGCCTTGCTGACGGCGGCCATCGACGGCTTCGGCATCGTGCTGGGGCCGGCAGATTTTCTGGAGCCGGCCCTGGGCAGTGGGCAGTTGGTGCGCTTGCTGGCCGACTTCCAGGCGCCGAGCCGGCCGATGCATTTGCTGTACAGTGCGCATCGGCAGAAGACGGCGAAGGTGCGGCGATTTATCGAGGCGGTGGTGGGGCGGTTTGGGCCCCTGACCGCGTTGTCGGATTGATGGGGGTCATCTGATCACATGGGGCAGGAAAAGAACGATTTGCGCAGCCAGCCTTTCTCCAATTTGAATCGACCGCTCTTGGCACCCAGCGAAGCGACCAGCGCCCAGACGAGGAATCCGAATGGGCAACCACGCTGGCGACGGGGATCGGCTACGGGTCTAACTTTGCCACCCCAACCCCAACGCCTTGTGCAACGACGCATAATCCTTCAGCAACGTCGCATCCCCGGAAATCCGGCTCTCCTGAGCCTGGTACCGCGTGCGCTCCGCGTCCAGCCAGTCCAGGGTGCTGGCGGTACCGGCGCGGTAACGCTGGCGGGTCAGGTCGGCGGCGCGCACCGCAGAGGCTTCGACGTTGCGCAGCAGCACGGCGTTCTGGCGGTCATGGCCGTAACGGGCGAGGGCCACGTCGGCGTCGCGCAGGGCACTGAGCACCGTGCCTTTGTACTGGGCCAGCGCCACATCATGGGCAGATTCGGCTCCTTTGACGCCGGCAGCGACCCGGCCGAAATCCAGCACGTTCCAGCTCAGCCGAGGCAGGATCAGCCAGGTGCCGTTGTCTTCGCGGGCCAGGTGACCCGGGTCGGCAGCGGTGAACGACAGGTCACCCATCAGGCTCAGCTTGGGAAACCAGTCGGCGGACTTTTCGCCGATCTGGGCGTTGCTTGAGGCCAGTTTACGTTCGGCGGCGCGGATGTCCGGGCGGGCCTTGATCAGCACGGCCGGGTCGGCCAGCGGCGTGTGCTCGGGGAGCGTGGGCAGCCCCTGGACGGGATTGAGGCGGGCGTTCAACTCGCCGGGCTCCAGACCGCAGAGCAGGCCGAGCTGATCGATGGATTCGACCATCGAGGCTTGCAGCGGCAAGCGTTGGGCGCGGGTGTTTTCGGCCTGGGTCAGGACCTGTTCAAGCTGCAGTTGCGAGGCGACGCCCCGGGCGCGGCGTTGGCGGGTCAGGTCCAGAGCTTGTTCTTCGAGGGTCACGCTGGCATCGACCAGCGCCAGGCGCGCCTGCTGGTCGCGCAGGTCGGTGTAGGTCTGCACCAGCTCGGCCGCCAGTTGCACCTGGGCATCGGCGAGGCTGGCCTGGGACGACTCGGCTTCGTCTCGGGCGGCTTCGATGGCGCGCCGGGTGCCGCCGAACAGGTCGACTTCCCAGCTGGCATCGAAGCCGGCCAGGTACAGGTTCAACGGGCCGCGGCCGTCGCCTCCGCCCAGCGCCGAGGTGTCTGGGGAGCGCAATTTCAGCATGGCGGCGTCCAGGCTGGCCTTGGGCAGGGCGTCGGCCTGGCTGCCGCTCAGGCTGGCGCGGGACTGTCGCACCCGCGCCAGAGCGGTGGCCAGGTCGGGGCTGTTGGCGAAAGCCTGGCGCACCAGATCGTCGAGCAAGGGGTCGTTGAGCGCCTGCCACCAGGGTGCCGAAGTCGGCACGTGCTGGGCATTGGCCAGCGCCTGGGGCAGATGACCGACGGCCAGGGTCTTGGGGGCAACGTCGGGCGCGCCGTGGTAATCGGGGCCGACGGTGCAGGCTGACAGCAGGCCGGCGGCCAGCAGGAGCAGGGCTGAGTGGGTATTCATGTTCTGGAGCCTGTGGGCACGGTGCGGGTTTTCAGGAGAAAGATCAGCGGCAGACACGCCAGCATGGCCAGGCCGAGCAGGTGGAAGGCATCGTTATAGGCCATGACCGAGGCCTGCTGAGCAATGTCGCTGGCCAGGTTCGCGAACGCTTGCAGCGAGGCGGTGGACGGGTCACCCGTCTGGGCCAGGTAGCTGGCGGTGCTGCTGGCGATGTGGTCCTGGGCCAGCTGGCTGTTGGCGCTGATGCCTTCGCGCAGGACGTCGTCATGGAAGTGGCTGCGCCGGTCCATCAGCACCCCCAGCAAGGCCAGCCCCAGCGTGCCCCCCAGGTTACGGGACATGTTGTACAGCCCGGCCGCATCCCCGGCGTCGCGGGTGGCCACCGAGCGCATGGACAGTTGGCTCAAGGGCAGCATCACAAGGATCTGGCCGAAGCCGCGCATCAACTGCGAGGCGTAGAAATCGTGGCCGACGCTTTGCGCCGTCAGGTCAGTGTCCAGGTAACAGCTGCCCCAGTACAGCAGCAGGCCGGCGGCCACCAGCCACTTGAGGTCGTAGCGGGCCAGGATACGGGGCAGCAAGGGCAGCACCACGAAGGCCGGAATGCCCGATAACAGCATGATGCCCCCGGACTGCTCGGCGTTGTAGCCGGAGAGCAGGCCAAGAAACTGCGGGACCAGATAGGCGGTGCCATACAGCCCGGCACCCACTGCCGTGCCGATCAACAGGACACTGCCGAAGGCGCTGTTGGTCACCAGCCGCAATTGCAGAATTGGCGTGGCCGCGCGGACTTGACCCACAGCGATGGCGAAGAAACCGACCACCATCAGCGCGCTCAGCGAGCAGATCAGCGTGGAGTCGAACCAGTGTTCGCGCTGGCCTTCTTCCAGCACCACCGTCAACGAACTCAGCCCTGCCGCCAGACCGAAAATGCCCAGCCAGTCGGCCTTGATGAAGCGTTCCAGGTTCATTTTTTCCGATGGCAGACCGGTGATCAGCAGCACGATCAACGCCACGCTGATGGGCAGGTTGAGGAAGAAACACCAGCGCCAGTCGATGTTTTCGGTCAGCCAGCCGCCGATCACCGGCCCCAGCAGCGGCCCGAGGATGGCGGTCATGCCAAACAGCGTGGTGCCGATGGACAGTTGATGGGCCGGCAGCCGGGTGCGCACAATGGTCTGCGCGGTGGGGATCATCGCGCCACCGGCAAAACCCTGGCCGATGCGCCCGGCGATCATCGCCCCGAGGCTCGACGAGAGGCCGCAGAACATCGAGAAAAAGGTGAACATCAAGGCCGTTCCGATCAGAAAGCGGCGCAGGCCAAACACTCGGGTCAGCCAGGCCGCCAACGGGATCATGACGATTTCCGACATCAGGTAGCCGGTGGCGATCCAGGTGCCTTCGGTGCCGGTGGCGCCGATCTGGCCTTGAATCTGCGGCAGCGCCGAGTTGGTAATGGAAATGTCCAGGGTCGCCAGCAAGGCACCGAGGGAGCCGGCGGCCACGGCGATCCAGTCGGTGAGCGAGGCGTTGGCGGCACGTTGCACGGGCGCATCAGCCATGATGGGCGTCCGCCTGGCCGGTGCGGGTGTCCACGTCGACGGTGGCGGACAGGCCGGGCACCAGCACCTGGCGCAGGTCGTCGGGCACATCTAAAGCGATGCGCACCGGCACCCGCTGGACGATCTTGGTGAAGTTACCGGTGGCGTTGGACGGCGGCAACAGGGCGAACTGCGCACCGGTGCCGGGGGCGAGGCTGTCGACGTAGCCGCGCAGGTCGCGCCCTGGCAGGGCATCGACATGCACGGTCACGGTCTGGCCCGCGCGCATGTCGCCGATCTGGGTTTCCTTGTAGTTGGCGGTGAGGTAGACAGCGCTGACCGGGACGATGGTCAGCAGACGAGTGCCGGGTTGCACGTACTGACCGACTCGTACGCCACGGTCGGCGATGCGCCCGTCCAGGGGGCTGCGAATGACTGCATCGTCGACGTCCAGTTGGCTTTCGGCGGCGCTGGCCTGGGCCACGCCCAGTTGTGCCTGGGCTTGCTTGAGTTGGGCCTGCAGGGTGCCGTAGCGGGTCTGGCTGGAACGCAGCGAGGCTTGCCGGGCAGCCACCGTGCTGCGGGCCTGAGCCAGTTCGTTGTTCAACTGCGCCAGGCGTTCTTCTGGCTCTGCACCCGAGCGGGCCAGTGGCGCATAGCGCGCCACTTCGGACTGGGCATGGCGAGCGTCGGCGTCGGCGCCCTGCAGTTGGGCGACGGCTTCGGCGATGGTGGAGTCCTGCTGCACCAGATCGGCCCGGGCCTTGGCCAGGTCGGCCTGGCGCGCAGCGATGGTGGCCGAGGCCTGGTCCGAGGCGGCCTGGTATTTGCGCGCGTCGAGTGTCACCAGCGGGTCGCCGCGGTGAACCGTCTGGTTGTCTGCCACCAGCACCTGGGCAACATAACCGCTGATCTTCGGCGCGGCGCTGATGCTGTCCGCTTGCAGGTAGGCATCATCAGTGCTCTGGATAAAACGGCCTTCCAGCCAGTACCAGGCGCCCCAAACCACTGCGCCGATCAGGGCCAGCACTGCAAGGGTCAAGAGGATGCGCCGGGCCTTGCCTTTTTGGGCCGGCGCATTGGGTTCGGTGGCGGGTGCAGTGGGCTCGCTTGCAGCGGACATCGGTGAAACTCCGAATTTATACCAGTCGGAATAAAATCAGGTTTTCGCTAAAATTTGTCAATGGGTATATTTTGGCGGTCGTCCGGACAGGAGTGACACATGGCACGACACAAACCGGCCGCCGAGGGTGGCTATCAGCGCGGTGAACAGACCCGCGCGCGCATCATCGAGGCGGCGGTGGCGGTGTTTGGCCAGCGCGGCTACGAAGGCGCCTCCACCCGTGAAATCGCCGCCGCCGCCGGGGTCAACGCCCCGGCGCTGCAGTATTACTTTGAAGGCAAGGAAGGGGTGTACCTGCAATGTGTCGAGCAGATGATCAGCCTGCTCTGGCGGCAGATGGGCGGTACTGTCGACGCCGCGCAGCGCACGCTGGATGATCCACTGGCCGACGATGAGCAATTGATCGAGAGCGTGCTGGGCTTGCTGGGGGCGGTGATCTCGATGTTGCAGGACTGCACCGAGACCAGCGCCTGGCGTGCGTTCATGGACCGTCACCAGGAAGGCCTGTCGCCGCCCAGTGCGTCGATGCTGTTCGAGGAGCGCTTCCGCTCGCGGATGGTCGAGGTGATCCACCGGTTGATCGCGCGGTTGACCGGTTTCGACGTCAAGGATGAGCGCACGGTGATCCATTCGTTGTCGCTGTTCGCCCAGGGGCTGGCGTTTCGGGCCCAGCGGCCCAAGCTGCTGATGGCGTTGAAGTGGTCGACCATTGGCAACGCGGAGATGGAACTGGTCAGGGAAGTGGTGCTGACCCAGGCGCGATTTACACTTGAAGGGTTGGCGCGGTGCAAGTGATCGGCGTGGGAAAACTACAGGATCGTGCAAGCTCGGTCCTGCAGTCCGTTCGGTTGGCGCGAGACGGGTCTACGCGGGCTCGGACGAGCGTCGTCCCTGCACCACCGCCATGCTCACCAACGCGACGAGCGCGACCAAGGCCACCAGGCCAGCGAACAGCTCGCCCACATGGCTGAGGCCGAAACTCGGCACGCTCACGCCTACGGCTATCACCGGCGTGGCCATTGACCCATACAGCACGATGAACAGGGCAGAGGTCACGGCGGCCTTCTGGTCAGCCGGCGTGGCCGCCGTCACCGCCGCCATCCCGGCACGAAAGGCGATGCCCTGGCCGGCTCCGGAGATGATCGCGCCCAGCAGCAGCCATAGCACCTGATGGCTGGCAATGCTGTAACCAAACGCCAGCATGCCGAGGATCAGTGCACTGCAACCGAAGGTCATGTGCCGATGCTCTGGCAGCCACTTCATCAGCGCCTGGCCGGTGGTTGACGCGATAAAGAACATGCAGATGACCGCGCCGATCACCGCGCCGCCTTTCTGCGCCATGAGCTGGCCCATGATCGATGGCACCATCGAAGTAAACAGCCCGGCGACACCAAACCCCGCCAGCCCGGCGATGCAGGCCGGAATGAACAGGGGGCGCACCTGCGCGGGAATCGAGGGTCGTTGTACCTGGAGACGAGGCTTCGCGGGGCGTTGGGCGCTTTCGCGGATCATGGCGACAAACAGCGTGGCCAGCCCGAGCATGACCAGATGACCGCTGTAAGACAGGTGCAACGGCCACGGCAGGTACTGTGAAGTGATCCCCGCCAGCAACGGTCCCAAGCCCAACCCGAGCATGTTGGCACCGGTGGCTATCAACGTGGCCAGCCCGCGCCACGCCTTGGGCGCCAATTCGATCACGGCGACTGTGCCGGTGCCGGTCATGATCCCCGCCGAGAACCCGGAAAACAGCCTGCCCACCAGCAGACCGGGGATGCTCTGCCAGCTGAGAAACACCACTGCGCTGATTGCCGACATGGCTATGGCGGCAAACATCATCGGCCGCCGGCCCAATTGATCCGACCAGCCGCCGGCCACCAACAGCGCTGCAATGACCCCCGCCGCGTAGGTGGAAAAGATCAGCGTCAGCCAGGTCGGACCGAAGCCCAGCTGCTGCTCGTACAGGGCGTACAACGGCGTGGGGAGGGTGGTGCCGATCATCACGATCAGAAAAGCGATGGCGGCCAGCACGGTATCGCGCCTGGCGTGGGCTTGGTTGTCGCTCATGGGTTCTCCTTGGTTGGTACAGCGTACGACCTGTCATGGGTCGAGGTGTTCGTTCGGCCGCAGCAGTCTGACTTTGTTGTCACGAGGGTGGCCGGTCATCCGTGGGCTATCGTTGAGTCGTGCAGCCAGGAGGATACAAGATGACTGAAGCTAAAAGGCCATCGGCGGTGGATGTCCCGTATGGATAACAATCCGGCGTCGGGTTCCTGCGCCAGGCCGGCCGGCTACAACTGCTGGACCTGACCTGTTATTACTGGAAGACTGCGCCTTACCCTGAAGGCCGTTCCCTTCACGAAAAACCAGGATGATGGAGCGTCAGCGATGACCTACGGGACACAGGCATTCAACCCCCTGACCGGCCACGTCGTGGTCGTCGAAGACGACCCGGTACTGGGCGGGCTGCTGCGTGACATCGTCGAAGAAGCCGGCGCCGAGTGTGCGCTGTACACCACCGCCGACGATGCCCTCGTGCACCTGCTCACTTACTCGACACCCTGCGCCCTGCTCGTCACCGATTACCTTCTGCCCGGCCAGTTGAACGGCATCGAACTGGCGACCCTCGTGGGGCAGAAGTGGCCGACCGTGCCGATGATCCTCACCACCGGGTACACACTGGACCACACGCCGTTGCCGCCACGGCTGTTCTGCCTGCGCAAACCCTGGGCTATCCCCCAACTGATGGCATCCATCGAGCAGGTCATGGCCGACCAGACCGCCCTCGACGTGTTCAGTGCATCGAGCATGCAGCTGGTCGGCACCGCGAGCCCCGGTTGAACCAAAAAAACCGGGCAACGGTCGATACCTGTAATCAAGCCGTCATGAGCACAGGTTATGGATCGCTGGTACAGCAAATCGTTGGATCGCGGGGCACTCGGCTATGGCCAACTGAGGGTGCTCAATGAACTGCGTCATCAGTTGTGCCCACAAGCGACCACCCCTTACCTCTTGACCATCGACGCCCTTGATGCCCAGACCGTGGTGTTTTTCGAGGCGGCCCACGAATCGCTGGCGCTGGCCTTCGGGGCCCGGCCCTGCGAGCGACCGGTGATTGATGGTCGGCGGTTGATCGACCTGCAATACACGCCACTACCGGTCTGTGAAACCAGCAACGAGCTATTGAGTGCCATCAGCGAAAACGCCGATCGCGGGAGGGGTGTCCACGCGATGCGCTGAGGAAACACCGGACAACGGTGCCTCGATGAGGCCCGTCGCCCGGTGCAGGAGAATCAGGCTGGCAACCAGCCTTTGGTCACGGCGACAATCAGGAACACACCCAACACCGCCCGGTACACAATGAACGGCCAGGTGGAGAAACGCTCCAGGAATTTCATCAAGCCCCAGATCGCGAAGAATGCCGAGATGCTCGCGATCACCAGGCCGAACGCCAGGTGCTGCCAGCCCTCGGCGCCAATGTTGGCATGGGCCAGCACCCAGAACTCCTTCAACCCGGCCAAGGCGATTGCCGGCAAGCCCAGCAGGAAGGAGAACCGCGCCGCTTCTTCGCGCTTGAAGTTGAGGAACAGGGCCGCAGTCAAGGTCGAACCCGAACGGGACACACCCGGGATCAAGGCACCCACCTGAGCAATGCCGACTATCAGTGCATCACGCAGGCGCATCTGCTCCATGGTCCTTTGATGGCGACAGGTCAGTTCAGACACCGCCAGCAGCACCGCCATCACCAGGTACACCCCACCGATCACCATCAGCCCGCGCAGCGGCGAGTTGCAAGCATTGAGGAGGGGCGCCAGGGCCAGCCCGGCAATGCAGATAGGGATGGTCGCCAGGATGATTGCCACCGCCAGTTTGAACCACGGGTTGCTGTAGTCCTTTTCCCGCACGGCAGTGACGGTGCCGCCCACCACCTGTTGGATATCACGCCAGAAGTAACTGACCACAGCCGCCAGCGCCGCCATTTGCATAGCCGCTGAAAAGGCCGACCCTGGATCCTGCCACCCCAGCAATGCCGGAATGATGCGCATGTGCGCTGTCGAGGAAATGGGAAGCAGTTCGGAAACACCCTGGATAACGCCCAGAATGCCGATTTGCAAGTAGTCGAGGGAAGCAAAACCGGTATCGAGACCGCCTGAGCAGAGGGTTGCCAAAGGGGATGTCCTTATAAAATGAGTCTGAAAAACAGATCATAGCGTTAAGCCGTGACATTAAACTTACCCACCCCGTTACTTGAGTGGAATTTCATCTTCGCACAACATTTTTTTGACACTTTTCGCCGCGATCCTCCGGCCGACCAGTGGATTCATTATCCTCGGCGCGCTGCCGATACTGCTAGACAGAGCATTGAAGACTGTGAACCCGTTCCGAATGAGCCGAACTAGGACACTGCTTTGCTGCTCAGGTTCGACTCTCCTGTATTTTGTGGTGGCGCATGCTGGCTCCTGTATTTGATCGCTCCATCGCTGACGACCCCGCCCTGCTGGATGAGGTCGAGGGCGCCCTCGTCTCCAAGGCCAGGGGGCTGCGTTTCGCCGATCGGCTGGAGCAGCGATATCAGGCCGATACACTCGAGCCTCGGCGGCACTTTCTGACGGCGGTGGGGATCGGTGGGGCACTGATCTACAACCTGTTCATGATCAGTGACTGGTTATTGATGCGGGACATGTTCGTCTGGGTGGCCCTGGCGCGGCTGTTGCTGATCACGCCCATGTTCATCGTGCTGATTCTGTGGAGCCAGCGCCTGATGGCCCGCTGGCGTCTGGAAGCGGTGGCGATGACCGGCGCCGCGATCTCCTCGCTGTTGCCTTTGATCGTGATGATTTACAGCAACAGCCCATACAAAGTGCCTTATCAGTTGGGCATGTTATTGCTCATGGTCTACTGCGCCTTTATCCAGCAACTGCCGACACGTTTTGCGGCCGGTGCCTTGAGCAGCATGTTGGTGATCCTGCTGGTGACCACCTATCTTTCCGACATGGCCGATTTTGTCGTCTGGCAGTCCAACGCCTTGTTCTTTGTTGCCACGGTCCTGCTGTTGATGCAGGCGTCGTATTTCCTCGAACGGGGCACGCGACGTAGTTACCTGCATGCGCTACGGGCGCGATTACTGGAAGTGCAATTGACCGCCATTGCCCGCACCGATCCCTTGACCCAATTGTTCAACCGCCGTTATCTCGGTGAGGTATTAAGTTCGGTCTGGGCTCAGGCAGTGACCCAACCCGCCAGCGTCGCGCTGATCCTGCTGGATATCGACCACTTCAAAGCCTACAACGACAATTACGGCCATCCTGAGGGCGATACCTGCCTGCGTATCCTCAGTCGCGTCATTCACCACACCGCCGTAGACGGTGGTGGCGTGGCGTTTCGCTACGGCGGGGAGGAGGTGCTGGTGTTGATGGTCGATGCCGACGTCGCTCAGGCACAAGCGCTGGCCGAGTCCTTGCGTGCGGCGGTGGTGGCGCTGGCGATACCGCACCCGGTGCTGGGCGAGGGCGCGTGCGTGACCATCAGCCTCGGGTTGGCGGCTGCCATCATTCCTCACACCAGCGCCGATGCCCTGATTGCCTCGGCGGACAGTGCTCTTTATGCGGCCAAGCATGCCGGGCGCAATTGTCTGCGGTTTGCGCGTCTTGAAGCGGTCGGCTAGACCTGCCTGTCGATAATCGCCTGTTCAAGGTAATCGATGAATGCCCGCACTTTGGCATTCAGTGCCGAGCGTTCGGTGACACATGCGAAGATGTTCAGCGGTTCGGGCGCCGCGCAGGCCACTGTCTGTTCCTGGGGCGTGAACAGGGGCCGCAGCAGACCCGCGTCCAGCCATGGCTGGGCGACGTAGCTGGCCAACCGCGCGATGCCGCCTGCGGCGACGGCCAATTGCGCAATGGTGTCAATGTCATCGCAGACGAAACCCGGTCTGAGCCTGGCCTCGAAACGCTGGCCATCGCGGACGAAGAACCATGGCAGAAATCGGCCATCGGTGGGGTAGCGAAACACCAGACAATCATGCTGTTCGAGGGCCTCGGGCGTCTCGGGAGTGCCTGCGCGTTCAAGGTAGGCAGGCGATGCGCAGACCACGAACGGGAAGGCACCGATGGGCCTGGCGATCAGTTGGTCGCTCAGCTGTGCTTCGATGCGGATACTGACATCCACACCCTCCAGACGGTGATCGACGCGCCGGTCGCTGCTGATCAGTTCGATGTCGATGCCGGGATAGGTGGCCTTGAAGGACGGCAGCAAGGGCGCCAGCACGTGGCGGCCGAATGCAGTGGTGGTGGCGATACACAAGGGGCCCTGCGGCGCGCTGGCGATCGCCGCCGCCTGTGCGGCAAGGTCGACTTCATGGGGAATGAGCCGCACTTTGTCGAAATAACGCGTGCCGCTTTCAGTCAGCACCATGCTGCGGGTGGTGCGGGACAGCAGCCGCACGCCAAGGTGGGTTTCCAGCCGCGTGAGGCTCTGACTGATCGCCGCCGGGCTCATGCCCTGAGCGCGGGCGGCGGCGGCGATACTGCCATTTTCCACCACACGGATGAACGTCTTGATCAAGCCCAGCAGGTCCATCGGCACCGATCCTTGCATTCGTCACGTTTACTTAACAATGATTCAAGCACAGCGGTGCTACTGCCGTCTCCCGGCGCTTGTTAATTTGCCTGCCAGTCAGTCATCTTCAAGCGCATCAGGACGGTTTCATGGACAACAGTACGCTTGCAAAGCCCGCGCGCCTGCGCTTTCCCAAGTCGGTAACGCCTTACGTGTTCGCTTTGTACATGGCGACCATCATGGCGTTTCTCATGTGCCTGGTGATCACCGCCGCCGAGTCGGGGCTGGGCGGGCATTACTTTGCACGGGTGATGAGTGCGTATCGGGTGGCCATGCCGTCGGCGTTTTTCTGTGTGCTGGGCGTGCGGCCGGTGGTGGCGCGGCTGGTGGCGTGGACGGTGCACGGGCATTGAGGGGCGCGCCGGGGCATGTCGTGACAGGCACAGCCCCCGTTGGCGCGCCCGCCAATGGCGCCTATGATGCACCCTCGCATTTCGGCTCGTGCCTTCATCATGACCCCCAAGGAACTCAAGAACTGGACCACCGGACTTGCCCAGGTCTATACCCTGAGCGCAGGCCGCCAGCGGCTGTCCGGCCTGTGCAGCTGGTTGCGCCAGGTCTGCCCGATCGATCATTTCGTTCTGTTCGTCTATGAGGGCCGCCATCGGCCGCTGGCGCTTTTCGACACCTTTTCGGCCGACAACCGCCGCATCTATGTCGACGACTACCAGTGCGGCCCCTACCTGCTCGATCCGTTCTACCTCGCCTGCACCCGCCAGCAGGCCCCGGGCTTGTGGCGCCTGCGCCAGTTCGCCCCCGACCACTTCTACCTGGGCGAGTACTACCTGACCTACTACCAGCAAACGGGGCTGGCCGAAGAAGTGGCATTCTTCGTCGACCTGGAGGAGGGCACCACGGCGGTGCTGTCGCTCATGCGCGCCAGCGCCAACTGTGCGTTCAGTCGCGACGAGTTGCAGTGGCTCGACTGCGCCCAGGGCGCGGTGGCGCAGATCATCCACGAGGCCTGGCAATTGCAGCGCGCCGAGCAGCCCCGGCCGGCCCATGAGCTGGATTTCAAGATCCGTGAAGCCTTCGAGCAGTTCGGTGCCCAGCGCCTCACCGCCCGTGAGCGCGAGATCGTGCAACTGCTGCTGCGCGGGCATTCCGGGGCGTCGGTGGCCGAGCAACTGAGCATCAGCGTCGGCACCGTGAAGATCCACCGCAAGAACCTTTACGCCAAGCTCGGCATCGGCAGCCAGTCGGAGCTGCTGGGGCTTTTCATTCGCGAACTGGCCGGCAGCGAAATCAGCGCGCCTGCGTGATCTGAAAACGACTCTACCCCTCGGGGGATATATACACCGCAAAACCCCGGTTGATAGCGTGGCCCTCGTTGAACGACAGCCACGCCAATCGGGGTTCCAACATGCACGAGACTCAAGCCAGCGATATCGAATTCTGCAACGTGAGAAAGCTCTACGGCGACGTGCAGGCCGTGGCCAATCTCGATTTCAGCGTCAAGCGCGGCTCGTTTCACTCCTTTCTCGGCGGCTCCGGCTGCGGCAAGACCACCACGCTGCGCATGATCGCCGGCTTCGAGCAGCCCACCTCCGGCGAGATCCGCCTGGCCGGACAGAACGTCGCCGGCATCCCGGCCTACCAGCGGCCGGTCAACATGGTGTTCCAGCACTACGCGCTGTTTCCGCACTTGAGCATCGCCGACAACATCGCCTACGGCCTGCGTTATCGCACCCCGCGCCCTGACCGCAAGACCCAGCAACGGCTGGCCGACGAGGCCCTGGAAATGGTCCGGCTGAGCGGTTTTGGCGCGCGCAAGCCCAGCGAGTTGTCCGGCGGCCAGCAACAGCGCGTGGCCCTGGCCCGGGCGCTGGTGAACAAACCCACGGTGTTGTTGCTGGACGAACCGCTGGCGGCCCTGGACCGCAAATTGCGCAAGGAAATGCAGTCCGAACTGCTGCGCCTGCAACGGGAAGTGGGCATCACGTTCGTGCTGGTCACCCACGATCAGGAAGAAGCCTTGTCCATGAGCGACAGCATCAGCGTCATGCACAACGGCGCCATCGTCCAGACCGCCAGCCCCGAACAACTCTACGAAGCCCCGGCCAGCCGCTACGTCGCCGACTTCATCGGCGAGTCGAACCTGTTCGATGGCACGGTGCAGCGCCTGCACGGCAACACGGCGGTGTTGCGCACGGCTCAGGGCCTGGAGCTGAGCAGCCCGTTGACGCCCAACGGCCTGGCGTTGAGTGCCCAGGCCCCGGGCTGCATTGCCGTGCGCCCTGAGCTGATCAACATCGCCGCACCGGCTTCTGGACTGGCTCAGGATGTGGTGCTGAACGGCGTCGTCGAAGACCGCATCTACCTGGGCAACAGTACCGAATACCGCGTGCGCACCGACGCTTTCGGCATCGTCAGCGTGCGCGTCGCAAGGCCTCGGGAAAACGAGGCCAACAGTTTTGAACATGGCGCCGCCGTCTGCGTCGGCTGGGACCACGCCAATGGCCTGGCGATGGCCCACTGAAGTCTTTCTATCAATCACTGAAACGGGGAACGGCAATGGATCAGAAATCGTTTATCAAGACCCTGCGCAGCTGGCAGAACGGCTCCCTCAGCCGCCGTGATTTTCTCGGTCGGACCGGGCTGGGAGTGGCCGCCGCCGTGATCGCCAGCCACATGCCGGGCCTGCTGACCTCGTCGGCCGAGGCGGCCGAGCAAGGCAAGATCGGTGATCGCCTGTCCCTGGCCACCTGGCCCAACTATCACAGCCCGGAAAACCTCGACAACTTCGCCAAGACCACCGGTGCCAAGGTGTCCATGAGCGTGTTCGGCTCCAACGAGGAAATGCTCGCGAAGTTGCAGGCTGGCGGTAGCGGCTGGGACGTGCTGGTGCCCACCAACTACGCCATCAGCACCTACGTGAAGCTGGGCTTGATCGAGCCGCTGGACCTGTCGCGCATCCCGCACTTCGACGCCACCGATTACCAGGCCAAGTTCATCGCCCAGGGCACGGTCGACGGCAAGGTCTACGCCGTGCCGAAAAATTGGGGCACCACCGGCTGGGTCTACGATACCAGCAAGCTCAAGGCGCGCCCCACCACCTGGAAGGAGTTCTGGGCCCTGACCCAAGGCGAAGCCAGCGGTCAGGTGATCGTCCACGACTACCAGTTGACTGCGATCGGCAACGCCCTCAAGTCCTTCGGCTACGACTTCAACTCCCTGGACCCGAAAGAGCTGGCCGACGCCGAAAAACTGTTGATCGAGGTCAAGCCGCACTTGTTCGCCATCAACTCGGACATCCAGCCGTCCATGCGCAGCGGCGACGCGACCCTGGCCATGTCCTGGACCGGCGACGCCTCGCAACTGCACCGTGACAACCCGGCCATGCACTACCAGCTGGGCAAGGAAGGCGGCGAGATCTGGAGCGATTTCTTCGCCATCCCCACCAGCTCCGAGCACAAGGACGCCGCCTATGCCTTCATCAACTACCTGCTCGACCCCCAGCACAACAAAATGGAAGTGCTGAGCCACGGCTATCCCAGCGGCGACAAGCGTGTCGATGCGTTGCTGCCCACCGCCATGCTCGACGACCCGATCATGTACCCGGCGGCCGAAGCCCTCAGCCCCCTGGAATTCGGCGCCGCCGCCACGCTCACCAGCCCGGCTCGCGCCGAGCTGATGGCGCGCTTCAAGTCGGCCTGATCCCGTCCCTATGCGTACCAAGGAGTCGCCCATGAGCGCTGCTGCCTCGCTCCGAACCCTGCCGGCCGCCGCGGCTCATACGGCTGACCCGAACCGTCGGCGCAGCCTCGCGCGGCGAATCACCTGGTTGATGCTGTTGCCGTCAACCCTGTGGTTTCTGCTGTTGTTGCTGATGCCAATGGTGATCATCCTGGTATTCAGTTTCGGCGTGCGCAGCCCGGTGGGCGGGTACGCAGGGGGCTTCACTCTGGACAACTACCTGAACCTGGGCTCGCGGGCGGCGGCCTTCTGCAACACCCTGACCCTGGCGCCGCTGGGGACTGTGGTGTGTCTGTTGGCGGCCTACCCCCTGGCCTACTTTCTGGCGGTACGCGCCGGGCGCAACCGCGCCTTGTTGCTGACTTTGGTCATCGTGCCGTTCTGGACCAGCTTCCTGATTCGCACCTACGCCTGGATCTTCATCCTCAGCGGCAAGGGCATCCCGGCGCTGCTGGCCAGTGTCGGCCTGGAAGGGGTGCGGCTGATCAACACACCCTGGGCGGTGCTGATCGGCATCGTCTATGGCTACCTGCCGCTGATGGTCTTCCCCATCTACGTCAGCCTGGAAAAACTCGACAAGCGCCTGCTGGAGGCGTCTGCCGACCTGGGTGCCAGCGGTTTCGAGACCCTGCGCCGGATCACCTTGCCGTTGTCGGCGCCGGGGATCATCACCGGGGTCATGCTGGTGTTCATCCTGTTGATGGGCGAGTTCCTGATCCCGGCGGTACTGGGAGGCGGCAAGGTGTTCTTCGTCGGCAACGCGCTGGTGGACCTGTTTCTGCAATCGCGCAACTGGCCGTTCGGCAGCGCGTTGGCGATGACCCTGGTGGCGATGATGCTGGTGATCATCGGCCTGTACCTCAAGCTGGTGGCGCGCTACGGCGGCCGACCTGCTGATGGAGGGTTGTGACATGTGGCTGCGCAATTATTCCGCCTCGGTGTACCTGTTCCTCTATGCGCCCATCGCGCTGATCATGGTCTTTGCCTTCAACGCCGGGCGCAGCGGGCTGGCGTTCCAGTGTTGTTCGGTGCAATGGTTTGGCCGCGCCTTCGGCAACCCATTCATCATGGAGGCCCTGGGGCACAGCGCTCTGATCGCGTTCACCTCGGCGATCATCGCCACGCTGTTCGGCACCCTCGCGGTGTTCGGTCTGCAACGCTGCGGGCCCAAGGTGCGCACGGTGTTCGAGGCCTTCACCTACTGCGCGATCATCATTCCCGGGATCGTCATCGGCATTTCCACCTTGATTGCCTTCATCAGCCTGTTCGACCTGATCAACCCGTGGCTGGCTCACTGGGTGCCGCAACTGCCCAAGCTGGAGATGGGCTTTACCACGGTGATCGCTGCCCATTCGCTGTTCACCATGGCGCTGGTGATGATCATCGTGCGCAGCCGGGTCGATGCCTTGGACACGGCCTTGCAGGAGGCTTCGGCAGATCTGTACGCACCGCCGTTCGACACCTTCGTGCGGGTGACCCTGCCGCAGATCACCCCGGCGATCATGGCGGGGTTTCTGCTGGCCTTCACCTTCAGCTTCGATGATTTCATCATTGCCTTCTTCGTCGCCGGGCCAGAGACCACGCTGCCGATCTACATCTTTTCGTCGATCCGCCGTGGGGTCACCCCGGAGATCAACGCCCTCTCGACCGTGATCATCTGCGCCTCCATGGCGCTGCTGTTCACCTCCCGTTATTTGCAGAACCGCCGCACCGGCGCCTAGGAGTCTGGCATGCGTGACCAGTTGTACATCAATGGAGAATGGGTCAGCCCGGACCTGGGCGGCTACATGGACGTCATCGACCCGGCCACTGAACAGTCGCTGCAGCGCGTGGCGGCCGGCACCGAAGAAGACGTCGACCACGCCGTGCGCGCGGCCCGGCGCGCGTTCACCTCGGGCTGGTCGCAGACCACCGGGGCCGAGCGCGGGCAATGGCTGGACGCGTTGGCGGCAGAGCTTGAGCACGGCCAGGAAGCCCTGGCCGAGCTTGAAGTGCGCGACAACGGCAAACCCCTGCCCGAGGCCCAATGGGACATCGGCGACGCCGTGGCTTGCTTTCGCTATTACGCCGGGCTGGCACGGGAGCTGGATGAACGTCAGGACCAGCCCCTGGCCTTGCCCGATGAACGCTTTCGCTGCCACACGCGGCTGGAGCCTATCGGCGTCGCCGGGCAGATCATTCCCTGGAACTACCCGCTGTTGATGGCCGCGTGGAAAGTCGCGCCCGCGCTCGCGGCAGGCGCCACCCTCGTGCTCAAACCCTCGGAGCTGACGCCGCTGACCGCGCTGGAACTGGCGGGCGCCGCCGACCGTGTAGGGCTGCCCGCCGGCGTGCTCAACGTCATCACCGGCCGTGGTGGTGAGGCCGGTGCACCCCTGGCCGAACACCCCGGCGTGGACAAACTGGCCTTCACCGGCAGCGTGCCCACCGGCTCGAAAATCATGTCGGCTGCCGCCGCTGACATCAAGAACATCAGCCTGGAACTGGGCGGCAAGTCGGCCTTCATCGTCTTCGACGATGCCGACGTCGAAGCCGCTGTGGAGTGGATTCTGTTCGGGATTTTCTGGAACCAGGGCCAGGTGTGCAGCGCGACTTCCCGGCTACTGGTGCAGGAAGGTATCGCGCCACGGCTCATGGAGCGCCTGGTGCAGGCCACCCGCGCCATCACCATTGGCCCTGGCCTGGAGCCGGGTGTGCTGCTGGGACCGCTGGTCAGCGCAGGGCAACTGGCCAAGGTGCTGGACTTCGTCGCCCAGGGCAAGGCCAGCGGCGCGCGCCTGCTCACCGGCGGCCAGCGCCCGGCCCACCTTGACCGGGGCTTCTTCATCGAACCGACGATCTTCGACGAACCCGACGCCGACAGCACGATCTGGCGCGAAGAAGTCTTCGGCCCATTCCTCTGCGTCAAACGCTTCAAGACCGAGGCCCAGGCCGTGCAAATGGCCAACGCCAGCCGCTTCGGCCTCGCCGCCGCTGTCATGAGCCAGGACCCGCAGCGCGCCACGCGGGTCTCCAACGAACTGCGCGCCGGGATCGTCTGGGTCAACTGCTCGCAGCCGACCTTTGTCGAGGCGCCTTGGGGGGGGATGAAGCAGAGCGGGATCGGCCGGGAGTTGGGGCGCTGGGGGTTGGACAATTACCTGGAGGTCAAACAGGTGACCGAGTATGTGGGGGAGGGGGCTTGGGGGTGGTATTTGAAGTAGGGCGTTGATGTAATCCCCG
>NZ_JAAVUX010000021.1 GCF_018449655.1 Pseudomonas sp. dw_358 | reverse complement strand
AGCAGGGCGAAACGCCTGAGCGGTTTACCGAGTTCGAGCGAGATGCAGTGGGCCGGCTGGTTGCCAAAGAGAACAGTGATGCTCGGCAGGATTACGAATACGACATCGCAGATCGCCTGCTCAAGATCCATCGCACGCCGACGTGGATTGGCAAGCGGATTGGGGTATCCGAAGAAACGTTGAACTACGAGTACGACATTCTCGGCCGCCTGGTAAAAGAGGCCACCACACAGGGCTGTCTCGGATACGAATATGACCCTCTGCATAACCTGACGACATTGACGCTGCCGGATGGTCGCAAGGTCAATCATCTGTATTACGGCAGCGGCCACTTGCACCAACTGAATATCGACGGCCAGGTCATCAGCGACTTCGAGCGCGATGATTTGCACCGCGAGGTGTATCGGACTCAGGGCAATCTCACTAGCTGTTTTGGTTATGACGCCATGGGGCGCAAGCAGTGGCATTACGCGACGACGGTGCCCAGCGAGAAGTTTTCGATGATTCCTGATGAGGTCAGGGAATACCTGTACATCGACCCACGCGCGGTGGTTAAGAGACGCTACAGCTACGACCCGGCAGGTGAGCTGATCAAGACGATGGATTTACTGCGAGGTGAGTTCACGTACGCGTACGAGAAGAATGGGCAACTCCATAGTCGTGACACAGGCAATTTCCTCGACAGTGAAGAGTTTCGCTACGACGCAGCAGCCAACCGGTTGAATCATGGCACCAGCCAGTTTGATCAGGTGCGGGAAAACCGCCTGAAGAAGCTCAGTGGCGTAGAGTTTGACTACGACCCGTGGGGCAATCTGATCACGAAATCGTCAGGGAACCACCTGGTCAATCAGCAGCGATTTGAATACGACGCCGAAAATCGGCTGGTCCATGCGCAGACGTGGGGGCAGGGGCACCTGGTGAGTGAGGGGTGGTATCAGTACGACTCGCTGGGAAGGAGGACCAAGAAGAAAGCGCAGGAGCAGGGGAGTGCAGAGCAAAAGGAGAAAGTGTTTTTGTGGCAGGGGTTGCGGATGCTGCAGGAGCAGACGCCCACCGCCCAGGTCTTGTATTTGTACGAACCCAATAGTTATGTGCCGTTGGCACGGATAGACGATACGGAGGGGCAGGAACAGAAGCGTTACTACTTTCATAACGACCAGATCGGCACGCCGTTGGAGATGACGGATGCTGAGGGTCGGATCGTGTGGCAGGCGACGTATCGGTCTTGGGGGGAGGTGCAGTCGCTGGCTGTAGGCGAGGTTGAGCAGAACCTACGGTTCCAAGGGCAGTACTTTGATATCGAGACGGAGCTGTACTACAATACTTTCCGATATTACGATTCACTCACCGGCAGGTTTACCACTCAAGATCCAATTGGCCTTGAGGGCGGTAATAATTTATATCGATATGTTCCAAATCCTACGGCTTGGATTGATCCTTGGGGGTGGGAATGCTGGAGTACTGCTCGTAAAAACTATTGGAAAGCTGAAGCCAAGGTGCCAAGTCAAACATATTCGCCTGCAAACATGGCGCGGATGAGTGACGGGAAGGCACCCAAGATGAAAGTAGAGGTGGTGTCGCGTATCACAGATATTAAATCGATTAAGGATGTTTCGTTGGAACTTCACCATGATGCTATTCCTCAACGGATAGGTGGCGCTGGCGTTCATGCTTCCTCCAATCTTCTATCGCTAACGCCTTGGGAGCATGAGGCAGTGGATTCTTTCAGACATGTGGGGTCTGACTTGGTGAGAGTTATTAGAGGAGTAGATGTGTGGTAAGCCAAAAATTTAGCTCAGTTGAAGAGATAGTTTGTTCTCAACCGTACAAAACGCTTCTATTAGACTTAGTAGGTGTTTTGAGTATTAAAGTTGATTCGGGCTATGAGGATATATTTATTAAGCTAGATACAGCTAAGCTTGAGAGGTCTGGGCTTTCAGTTGAGCAAGTATTGAACATTATAAATGTTGATTCGGGAAATATAAAAAAATATTCAATCAATAAATATTATGCTTTAAATGATGTGGCCGTACAGCAAGAGTATCCTGCCGGTCAAGAGCCCAGTGAGGACGATCGAGATGTTGAGGTGTCTGTGGGGAATTATACGCGAGGTTTTTTGCTGACAAATATAATTGAGTACATGCTTGCGACAGAAGGTTTGTCCGCGCTTCAGGATTATATTAAATTATCTAGGATTCCAAAGGCTAAAATTTATGCGCGCCAAGTGCTTAGTTTTTTAGGTAATTGATATGAGTGCTTTTTAAAAATTTTGGGTCCCGTGGATATTCACGGACTCGGAGAGATCGAACCTTTGGCCGAACGATTCGCTACCAGCACTTCACGACGCAGGTCAAACAAGTCAACTTTCCGGACGGCAGCACCTAGAAAGGCCAATACGACAACAAGGGCAACCTGATCGAGGAAAGGCTTTCTTGTGGCAGGGGTTGCGGATGCTTCAGGAGCAGACGCCTGCGGCTCGGATCTTGTATTTGTACGAGCCCAATAGCTACGCGCCGCTGGCTCGGCTAGACGATACGGAGGGGCAGGGGCAGAAGCGTTACTACTTCCATAATGACCAGATTGGCACGCCGTTGGAGATGACGGATGCTGAGGGTAGGATCGTTTGGCAGGCGACGTATCGGTCTTGGGGGGAGGTGCAGTCGCTGGCTGTGGGCGAAGTAGCGCAGAACCTACGGTTCCAAGGGCAGTACCATGATGGTGAGACGAGGCTGCATTACAATACGTTTAGGTATTATGATCCATCTACGGGTCGCTTTATTGCACAAGATCCAAAAGGTATTCTTGGGAGCTTCAATCTTTACGAGTATGCTAAAAGCCCTATCGGTTGGATAGATCCTTGGGGTTTATGCGCCGAAAAAGACTGGGGTGCATATTTCTCTCGCAAAACGGGGACGGTAGCTCCCGCTACGATGACCAGACCGCATGCGCATCACATTGTATTCAAAGGAAAGTTTACAAAGCTGCCGTTAATGCAGAAAGCCCTTGATAAAAGTCGTGCGGTGTTGGATAAGTACAAAATTGATCCTGCTTATGATCCTGCCGCTATGATGTGGGCAGAGAATAGGGGGCATAGTATATCTAATGCGCAAGCTGTAGCTAGTAAGTTAGAGGCTGCTGATAAATTGATAATGAGCAAGGATCTGCCGTTTAGTGATGCGGTAGAGAGTATGAAAGGTGAGTTGCAAAAAATTGGCGCTGAAGTATTTGGCGGTCATTAATTCTGGAGGTTTTTATGGATTGGTCTAGTTTTGAAAATAAAATAGTTGCTGCTGCGAAAGATGGTTTTTTGGCTATGCAAAAACAATACTTTGATGAAAGATTTTACGCCTTTGCACTCTATACTGATAGCGGTGCTATGACAGTAGTGTTAGCAGGTAACACGGTTCAGGCCCTCGATCGAAGCCTTGCGCAGCAAGCAGAAGAGGATCTGACTGATGAGACTATTGCTTATTTTAAATGGGCGGTGTCGGAGTGGGCCTATGAAGGGTGGGGAGCCGAGCTTCTTCAGTCAGTTTGTGAAGAACTAAGAAGCTCGATTGATCGGGATGATTTCGGAGATTTTGAACGGTGTCTTCATGGATCCATGCAGTCAGCTCTTCTTCGATTAAAAAATGATGGGGTTTTTAAAGTGGGTTCGGATCTAAAATCCCCTACTCTTTTTGTTGCGATTACTGATGACGATAGATCTGAAGAGCTTGAAAATAACAGTGCTCTGATATTGAACGATCGTGCTGCTGGTGAAGATTTTTTGAAGCGTTAGAAGTGAGTAAAATTATTGTCAATGGTGGGTTGCATCTCACGACTGGTGCCAGTGGGTCGTAAGCGCTACATGAACCCCACCTAACTCAATATGGGTGGCGCTCAGCTAGGGATTCTCCGAACAAGTCCCGGGTATGCGAAAATCGCCTGACCACCTGATCCGAGCCTCCCATGAGCCAGATGAGCTTTTCCGACTTCGAGAGCGCCGGCAAGCGCAAGCAAACCCGCCGCGAACGCTTCCTTGCCGAGATGGATCAGGTCGTGCCCTGGGCAGGTCTGCTCGGCCTGATCGAGCCGTTCTACCCCAAGGCTGGTGGCGGTCGAAAACCTTACCCACTGGAAACCATGCTGCGCATTCACCTGCTGCAGAACTGGTTCTCCCTCAGCGATCCGGCCATGGAAGAAGCGCTCTACGAAATCACGCCCATGCGTCAGTTCGCGCATCTGACACTGAGCGCGCCGATCCCTGAAGACACCACGATCATGAACTTCCGGCACTTGCTGGAGAAGCATCAATTGGCGCCTGCCATCCTCGCGGTCATCAACGGTTATTTGCAGGAAAAAGGCCTGTCACTGCGCCAGGGCACCATCGTCGACGCGACCATTATTCATGCCCCAAGCTCGACCAAAAACAAAGACGGCGAACGCGATCCCGAGATGCATCAGACCAAGAAGGGTAACCAGTATTTCTTCGGTATGAAGGCCCACATCGGCGCTGACGTTGAGTCTGGACTGGTTCATCACGTCCATGGCACTGCGGCCAATGTGGCCGATGTCACCCAAGTCGCCGAACTGCTCCACGGGGACGAAAACGCGGTCTATGCGGACGCAGGTTACACCGGTGTCGAGAAGCGGGAAGAGCACGAAAATCGTGACGTGATCTGGCAAGTCGCCGCCCGGCGCAGCACGTATTCCAAGCTGAACAAACGCAGTCTTTTGTACAAAGCCAAGCGCAAGATCGAGTACTGCAAAGCGCAGACACGTGCCAAGGTTGAGCACCCGTTTCGGGTCATCAAGCGCCAGTTTGGTTACGTGAAAGTACGCTTTCGGGGCTGATGAAAAACACGGCCCAACTGACCACGCTGTTCGCCCTGTCGAACCTGTGGATGGCTCGAAAACGACTGATGGGTTTGGGTGAGTTGCGCGCTTAACACGGGAAACCGAGCGGAAAAGGCTCTGCCGCACATTGCGTTATGCCGTTTTCAGAGAATAGCGCTGATTGCCTGGTGAATTACGGCCTACCCTCGCTGCGCGGCAAGTTGATCGGAGTATCCCTAAGGCCCCTACTCAGCAATATTCATCTGCGAACATGGAGCTTATGGCAAAAGGCAATGCTCCTCAAATGACAGTTGAAGTAATTAATCGAAAAACTAGGCTGCCAGAAGTGAAGGATGTAAAAATGGAGCTTCATCATCGAGATATACCCCAGCGATTAGGGGGGGATGGAGTACACTCCTCAGGTAATTTAGATGCACTAACCCCTTGGGAGCACGAGCTGGTTGATCCGTTTAGGCATACAGGTTACAACTTATCAAAAATTATTAAAGGATTAGATGTATGGTGAGTCTAGAAGAGGTTGTCAATTGGATAGATAGTGAGGTTTATGAGCGGCTGGTGGCGTTTGTTAGCAAAGAGCTGTCGCTAAAAGTAAATCATGATGCCGTTCCACATATAGTGTTGACGCATGATGTGAATGAGATAAATTTCTCTGATATCTCGATAGCCGAGCTTTCGGAAATTGGCAGTGATTATAGTTTTGTATGTGGTTACGTGTCGGCCAAATTAAATGTGATCGCGGGCAGTGAGGATGAGCAGGAGGGAAGGGACCAAGAGGAAGGGCCTGACCAGTTGATCGCTGTACTTCCATACTACAAAAATTTCCTGAATTTATATTTAGTTGAGTTGTATTTTCTTATCCATAATCCGGCCGGACTTGAGAAATATCTACAATTAATACGAATCCCAGGAGCAAAAAAATTTGCCAAGCAATTACGGTTGGCTTTTTCATTAGTTGTTGATAAATGAAAGTTTTGTTTGTCAAATTGAACCCCTGCTGAGCTGGTGGGGGGTAATACTGGCGTTCAGGACTCCTCAAAACTTTGATTCCTAACACCTTTGAAATATGAGGCAGTGGATGCGTGATGGGAGAAACAACTGAGTGCAATACTTCCCCCTCACGCAAAGCGCGGAGAATCCTATATTGAACTAAGCATCGAGAAACGTATTATCGATTCAAGCGGAATGCTACCCTGAGCCTGAGCCTGAGCCTGAGCCTGAGCTTGAGCGCAAGCCTGCCGGCGAAGTGCTTCGCATCAAACAGCCCGACGGCACGCAGGAAACCTTTACCTACAATGCCGTGGGCCAAGTCCTCACACACACCGATGGCAGGGGCAGACCGTCCAACTGCGCCGCAACGAGCGCGGCATGCCAGTGGGGCGGCGTGATGCCCAAGGTAACCGGCTGGGCTACGAATACGACAAGGCGCTGCGCTTGACGGCGTTGGTCAATGAAAATGTGGTGCCCTACAAGTTTGCCTACGACGACTCCGACCGGCTGATCGAGGAAATCCGGGTCGATAACCTGACCCGACGCTTTACCTACAACCTTGGCGGGCACCTGACCCGGCTGGATGAAATCGGGTATGGCGAACAGGGCGAGCGGCCTGAGCGCCACACCGAGTTTGAGCGGGACAAAATCGGTCGATTGGTTACCAAGGAAAACAGCGACGCACAGTTGAAGTACGAGTACGACAGTGCGGATCGACTGATGAAGATTGAGCGTGTACCTACTCAGGTAGGCAAGCGCATCGGCGTCAGTGCTGAAGCCCTGAAGTACGAGTACGACCTGCTGGGCCGCTTGGTGAAAGAGGCCACCGCACAAGGAGATCTCGGATATGAATATGACCCTCTGCATAACCTGACGACACTGACATTGCCAGATGGCCGCCAGGTCAACCATTTGTACTACGGCAGCGGCCACCTGCACCAACTGAATATCGACGGTCAGGTCATCAGCGACTTCGAGCGCGATGACTTGCATCGAGAGGTCTATCGCACTCAAGGCAAGCTCACCAGTTGCTTTGGCTATGACGCCATGGGCCGCAAGCAATGGCAGTACGCGACGACGGTCCCCGGTGAAAAGCTGTCGATGACTCGGGATGACGTCAAGCAGGTGTTGTTCAAGGATCCCCGGTCTGTGGTGGAGCGCCAGTATCGCTACGACTCGGCCGGAGAACTGATCAAGACCCTTGACTCGTTGAGAGGCGAATTCAAGTACGAGTACGAGAAAAACGGGCAGTTGCACGGGCGTGAGACGGGTAATTTCCTGGAAGGCGAAGAGTTCCGGTACGACGCGGCGGCCAACCGTTTGAACCATGGCACGAGCCAGTTTGATCAGGTGCGGGACAATCGGCTTAAGACGCTGAGCGGGATGCAGTTTGATTACGATCCGTGGGGCAACCTCGCGACGAAATGGTCGGGGACGAACCTGGTCAATCAGCAGAAGTTTGAATACGACGCAGAGAACCGGCTGGTTCATGCGCAGACGTGGGAGCTGGGGCATCTGGTGAGTGAGGGGTGGTATCAGTACGACTCGCTGGGGCGGCGGATCAAGAAAAGGGCGCAGGAGAAGGGGAGCACGCAGGTCGAGGAAAAGGCTTTTCTGTGGCAGGGGTTGCGGATGCTTCAAGAGCAGACGCCTGCGGCTCGGATCTTGTATTTGTACGAGCCCAATAGCTAGGCGCCGCTGGCTCGGCTAGACGATACGGAGGGGCAGGGGCAGAAGCGTTACTACTTCCATAATGACCAGATTGGCACGCCGTTGGGGATGACGGATGCTGAGGGTAGGATCGTTTGGCAGGCGACGTATCGGTCTTGGGGTGCAGTCGCTGGCTGTGGACGAGGTAGCGCAGAACCTTCGGTTCCAAGGGCAGTACCATGATGGTGAGACGAGGCTGCATTACAATACGTTTCGGTATTATGATCCGGGAACAGGTTGCTATACGACGCAGGATCCGATTGGGCTAAGCGGGGGAGATAATCTATATAGTTATGTCTCTAACCCCACTGCTTGGATAGACCCCTGGGGATGGCACTACTCGGGAAGCACATGCCAAGGCAATATTCAGTAGGCGATATAGCCCAGAGAATGTATTGAGTGAGCGATATTTGAGGAACTCTGGAGGTAGAATTGTTAAAGATCCTTTGACGGGTGAGGGACGACGAATAGATTTTGTAATCAAGCAAACAGACGGTACTGGTTTTGCAAAAGAAATAACGAGTCTTACCGCAGATAAAACTGGGCAGCTGCTCAAAGAAGAACGCATTCGTGAAGCAGGAGGGTTATTTGTTCGAGACCCAAAAACTAAACAGCGTTTGCAAGTTTCTGATGTTTCCGCAGTAGTTAGAGCTCGGTGAGGTTGATAAGATGGAAGAAATAGAGTTTACCCTTTGCAGTGTGCCTATGCTTATGAGTAGGAATAAAAGCTCAGAATATCAGGAGCGCATGCTTATAAAGCTTGATGTTTTGATGCGGTTTTTAAAAGATAATGAATTGATTCTGGATAATCCGTTCGAAATATCGGGCGCACTAAATACTCAGTTTGTATTAAAAAAATCGGGCGCGGACCCTAAGTGTGTGGAGCTTTTCAAGAAGGTTATACCCGCGTGGTTTGCCTTTCTAGATAAAGGGGGGGATCCAAAAAATATGAGTAGGTTAGAGAAAGGATTGGCGAAGATGGTTTGAGTTTTATTCTTTATCAGTCGTGGGAGATATACGGCGCAGGATCTGATTACCACCAGCGGTGGGTGGTGGGGGGTGTCAGAAATTTTGTGTTCGGGCCTAACATGAGCAAGAGGTGCATGTATGCCAACCAAAAAGAAATCTGAGCGTCAACCGGTGCGGGAGCTGCCGAAGCTTCCAAAGGAACTGCTGGATCAACTCCCTGAAACGCTGATGACCGCTGAGGCCATCGAAGAGGCTTCTGCGGCCTTCAAGAAGGCGCTGATCGAGCGAGCCCTAAATGCCGAGCTTGGCTACCACTTGGGTCATCCGTCGGGCGCGCAGCGTCCGGAGGATGAAACCAACCAGCGCAACGGCAAGAGCGCCAAGACGGTGCTCACTGGCGATGGCCCGATACGCCTGGATATTCCGCGCGACCGCGACGGCAGTTTCTCACCGATTCTGATTCCCAAGCATGAGCGCCGGTATACCGGTTTCGACGACAAGATCATTGCCATGTATGCCCGTGGCATGACGGTCAGAGAGATCCGTGCGTTTCTTTCTGAGCAGTACGGTACGGACGTCTCGCCCGATTTCATCAGCTCTGTGACCGACGAGGTCATGGAAGAAATTGGCGCGTGGCAACAGCGCCCGTTGGAACCGATGTACCCCGTTATTTTCTTTGATGCCCTGCGGGTCAAAATCCGCGAGGAAGGCCTGGTGCGCAACAAGGCCATTTACCTGGCGTTGGGCGTTTTACCCGACGGAACGCGCGATATCTTGGGCATTTGGATCGAAAATACCGAGGGTGCGAAGTTTTGGATGAAGGTGTTCAACGACCTCAAGACGCGTGGCGTCGAGGACGTGCTGATTGCTGTGACCGATGGCCTCAAGGGCATGCCAGAGGCCCTCAGCGCGGTGTTTCCAGAAACAACACTGCAGACATGCATTGTACATTTGATCCGCAACAGCCTGGACTACGCGGCTTGGGACAAGCGGCGAGCACTAGCCAAGGCGCTGAAGCCGATTTACCAGGCCATCAACGCACAAGCAGCGGAGCAGGCATTGGATGAATTTGAAAACGGGCCCTGGGGCAAGCAGTACCCAACGGTCGTGGCCGCCTGGAGACGCGCTTGGGATCGAGTGATTCCATTCTTTGTTTTCCCGCCCGCCATCCGGAAGGTGATCTATACCACCAACGCGATCGAGAGCATCAATGCTCAGTTACGCAAGATCATCAAGACCCGCGGCCACTTCCCGAACGACGACGCAGCCACCAAACTGATCTGGCTGGGGCTACGAAACATCACGGCGACCTGGGGTTCTGCAGCCCATGACTGGAAAAATGCGATGAATCAATTTGCGATTCTGTACGGGGATCGGTTCATCAGGCCGACCTGGTGAACATCAGGGCCTGCCTGACGACAGGCCATTATCGGCCCGCACACAAAAAATCTGACAGTCCCAGCAAGCTCGGTCCTACGCAACCTGTGCAGGACCGAGCGTGCTCGGGAACAACGGATCAACCGCGTTTTTTCTTTTTCATCACGGCCAACTCGAACAACAACACCGAGCGCCCGGTGACCTGATAGCTGTCGCCGAACTGGAAGGCGTCGCCCGGCTCCAGCTCGGGTTGATTGGTGTCCAGTTGCAGCTTCCAGTTCTGCCCCTGGGGCACTTCCGGCAGGACGAAATCCACCACATCGAAGTGCGCGTTGACGATCACCAGCAGCGAGTTCTCGCCCCCGGCGCGGCGGATACCGCTGGGCTGCGCGCGGCCGTCCAGCAGGATGCCCATGCAGCGGTTGCCGCCGTCGTCCCATTGTTCCTGGCCCATTTCCTGGCCGTTGGGCTGAATCCAGCTGACGTCCTTGATGTCCAGCTGCTCGTTGTACATGCCGGTGAAAAAACGCCCGCGCCGCAGCAGCGGGTAGCGTTTGCGCAAGGCGATCAGGTACCGGGTGAACTCCTGGAGCTCAGCGCTCTTGTCGCTGATGTCCCAGTTGACCCAGCCGATCTCGCTGTCTTGGCAATAGGCGTTGTTGCTGCCGCCCTGGGTGCGGGCGAATTCGTCACCGGCCAGCAGCATCGGTGTGCCTTGGGCAAGGAACAGGGTGGCCAGCAGATTGCGCATCTGTCGGTAGCGCAGCTCGATGATTTCCGGGTCGTCGGTCTCGCCTTCGACGCCGCAGTTCCACGAGCGGTTGTCCGAGTGGCCGTCGCGGTTGTCTTCGCCATTGGCTTCGTTGTGCTTGTCGTTGTACGACACCAGATCGTTGAGGGTGAAGCCGTCGTGGGCGGTGATGAAGTTGACCGAAGACGACGGTTTGCGCCCGCGCTGGTTGAACTGATCACCCGAGGCCAGGAATATCTTGGCGAAGTCGCCGAGAAAGTCATCGTCGCCTTTCCAGAAGGCCCGGGAGATGTCGCGGAACTTGTCGTTCCATTCCATCCAGCCCGGCGGGAAGTTGCCCACTTGGTAGCCACCCGGGCCGCAGTCCCACGGCTCGGCGATGAGCTTGACCTGGTTGAGGGTCGGGTCCTGGCGGCAGGCGTCGAGAAAGCCGCCGCCTTCGTCAAAGCCGTGGGGCTCGCGGCCGAGGATGGTGGCCAGGTCGAAACGGAAACCGTCCACGCCCATCTCGGTGCTCCAGTAGCGCAGCGAGTCGGTGACCATCTGCAGCACGCAGGGGTGGCTCATGTTCAGGGTGTTGCCGGTGCCGGTGTCGTTGATGTAGTAACGGGCATCGTCGGGCATCAGGCGGTAGTAGTTGGCGTTGTCGATGCCCTTGAGCGAGAGGGTCGGGCCCATCTCGTTGCCTTCGGCGGTGTGGTTGTAGACCACATCGAGGATGACCTCCAGGCCGGCCTTGTGCAGGCGCGAGACCATGACCTTGAATTCACCGATGGACGGCCCGGCCATGTAGCGGTCGTGGGGGGCGAAGAAGGCCAGAGTGTTGTAACCCCAGTAGTTGCGCAGGCCCTTTTCCAGCAGGTGATTGTCATCAAGGAAGTAATGGATCGGCATCAACTCGACCGAGGTCACGCCCAGGGATTTGATGTACTCGACCACGTCGCTTTCGTGAAAAGCGGCGAAGGTACCGCGCACCGCTTCCGGCACACTGGGGTGCTGCTTGGTGAAACCGCGCACGTGGGTTTCATAGAACACGGTGCTGTCCCATGGCACATTCGGCTTGGGTGTGGCACCCCAGGTGAACGCAGGGTCGATGACCCGGCAGCGCGGCATGAAGGGCGCGCTGTCGCGCTCGTCGAAGGACAGGTCGGCGTCCTCGTGGCCGATGATGTAGCCGAACAAGGCGTCATCCCACTTCAGCTCGCCGACGATCTGCTTGGCATAGGGGTCGATCAACAGCTTGTTGTGGTTGAAGCGATGGCCGTTCTGCGGCTCGTAGGGGCCATGGACCCGATAACCATACAGAGTGCCGGGGCGCGCATCGGGCAGGTAGCCGTGCCAGATCTCGTTGGAAAATTCCGGCAGTTCGATGCGTTCGATTTCTTCCTTGCCCTCGGCATCGAACAGGCACAGCTCGACCTTGGTGGCGTGGGCCGAGAAGATCGCGAAATTCACCCCCGAGCCATCCCAGGTTGCGCCCAAGGGGTAGGGTTGGCCTTCCTGCACACGCGATTGGGTCTGGTTCTGGAACTCGGGAGCGTTCGAGGTCCCGGCGTCGGGCTTCGTTGAGGTCATAGGTCAAAAACTCGCGATAAGAGGTGCCAATCGCGGCAAGAGGCCGCGAGCGCCGGACGAACGCCGCGCAGTTAATAGAGGGGGTGGGCGCGTGACAGTTCAGAAAATTTACAGTGGCGCGCGCCGTGGGTGACGCCGCCTGGTCGAAATGACGTAAATTGCCTTCCCCCCATAAAACTGAAAAAGAGGGACCTATGTGGACCACCAGCGCCCTGGTGATGCTCGCCGCCGTACTTCATGCCAGTTGGAACGCCCTGCTGCACGGCAACACCGACCGATTTCTATCCATGGCCTGGATGAGCCTGGCCATCGTCGCCGTGTCGACGGTGGTCATCCTCGTCTTGCCGTTGCCTGCAGCGGCGGCCTGGCCCTACATCATCAGCTCCGGGCTGGTGCACATCGTCTACAACGTCAGCCTGGTGCGCGCCTATCGCACCACTGATCTGGCCCAGGCCTATCCGATTGCGCGGGGTTCTTCACCGCTGCTGGTGACTCTGGGCGCGGCGCTGTTCGCCGGTGAGGCGGTGGGGCCCTTGCATGGGGTCGGTGTGCTGCTGATCAGTGCCGGTATCCTCGCCCTGGCCGTGCAGGGCCGGCACCTGTCCCGTGGCGGGGCGCTGGCGGCGTTGGTCACCGGTGCGACCATTGCGTTGTATACCGTGATCGACGGGGCGGGGGTCAGGGTGTCTGGCGGTCACGCCGAGGGCTATACGGCGTGGATGTTCGTGTCCTACGCGAGCATGCCGTTGCTGTTCATCCTGCGGCGAGGGTGGTGGGCACTGTGGCGGCCGGTGCGCACGGCGCCAAAAGCGCTGATCACCTCGATGGTCGGCGGCCTAGTGTCCATCGCCGCCTACGGGATCGTGATCTGGGCCTTGCAAACCGGCGCCATGGGCGCGGTCTCGGCGCTGCGCGAGACCAGCGTGGTGTTTGCGGTGTTGATCGGGCGGGTGTTTCTGGGGGAGGCGGTGAGCGCCGGGCGTTGGGCCGCTTGCCTGGTGGTGGCGGTGGGGGCGGTGCTGCTGGGCTTGTAGACGCCAGGGGCCGCGAAAGGCCCCCGGCCAAGCGTTACTTCAGGCTGTTCATGTCAATCACGAACCGATACTTCACATCACCGGCAATCATCCGTGTGAACGCTTCGTTGATGTTCTGGATATCCAGCATCTCGATGTCGCAGCTGATCCCGTGCTCGGCGCAGAAATCCAGGACTTCCTGAGTTTCTGCGATGCCGCCGATCAAGGAGCCGGCCAGTACGCGGCGTTTCATGACCAGGTGGGCGGCGTGCACCGGCGGGTCCACCGGCTCGATCAGGCCGACGAGGATATGCACGCCATCGAACGCCAGGGTGTCCAGGTAGGGGTTGAGGTCGTGCTGCACCGGGATGGTGTCCAGCAGGAAATCGAAGCGCCCGGCAGCGGCGGCCATCTGCGCGGCGTCGGTGGACACGATCACGTGGTCGGCACCCTGGCGGCGGGCTTCTTCGGCCTTGCTGGCCGAGCGGGTGAAGAGGGTCACTTCGGCGCCCATGGCCTTGGCGAACTTGATGCCCATGTGACCCAGGCCGCCCATGCCGAGTACGCCGACCTTGTCACCGGCTTTCACGCCATAGTGCTTGAGCGGCGAGTAGGTGGTAATGCCGGCACAGAGAATCGGCGCTGCCGAAGCCAGGTCCAGACCGGCGGGAATGCGCACCACGAAGTGCTCGCTGACCACGATGCTGTTGGAGTAGCCGCCCATGGTGTTGCTGCCATCGACCCGGTCCGGGGTGGCGTAGGTCATGGTCGGGCCTGCCAGGCAGTACTGTTCCAGGTCCGCCTGACAGGCCGAGCACTGACGGCAGGAATCCACCATGCAGCCGACACCCACGACGTCGCCGGCCTTGTAGCGAGTGACGTTGCTGCCTACGGCGGTGACCTTGCCGACGATCTCGTGACCCGGCATCAGCGGGTACACGGCAATGCCCCATTCGTTGCGTGCCTGGTGAATATCGGAGTGGCACACGCCGCAGTAAAGGATCTCGATGGCCACGTCGTCGGGCCGCGGGCTGCGGCGCTCGAAGGTCATCGGGGCCAGTGGGGCGGTGGCGGATTGTGCGGCGTAGCCAATGGCGGTGTACATGCAGACCTCGCAAGCAGAAAAAATCGAAGGGCCATTGTCCGCCAGGGGGCGATTGGCGGCCATGAACATTCCTCCGGCTGTCATGCCCGATCCTCCGGTTGTGTGACCTGGGGCCTGTCGCAGCGGCCGATATCTGCGAAGATAGCCATGTCCAATCCTCCGCTCGGGTCACCCATGCTCACGCTCCACCATGATGCCAACGCCAGCCTGTGCGCGCTGATCCAGCCGCTGGCAACGCGCCCCGGTTTTGTCGACACCCTGCTGCCGCAAGTCCAGGTGCTCAGCTGGGATCATTACGTCGCCAGCAGCCCGCAGATCTACGAGCCGAGCCTGATGATTCTGGCCCAGGGCAGCAAGCTGGCCCGCCTGGGGCCCCGGACGCTGGAGTACGGCGCCGGGCATTACCTGGTGCAGGCCTTGTCGGTGCCCTTCATGTGCGAAACCTTTGCCACCCCTCAAGAGCCGCTCTACGGCGTGGCCGTGGCCATCGACCGTCTGGTGCTGGGCGAACTGGTGGAGGCGATGGGGCTGGAGCCGGCCCGTGGCGCGCAGTTGCAGACGCCGGAATCCATGACCTCGGCTGAACTGGACCAGGCCATGCGCGACAGCGTCGAGCGCTTGCTGCGCTGCCTGCACGATCCGCTGGAGTGCCAGGTGATGGGCCGCGCGCGGGTGCGTGAAGTGCTGTATGTGGCGCTGCGTGGGCCGCAGGCCGGGGTGCTCCAGGCGCTGGTGGAGCAGCAAGGCCACTTTGCCCGGATTGCCTCGTCCCTCAGCTACCTGCGCGAACGCTATGCCGAACCCTTGAGCGTGGAGCAACTGGCTCGCTGCGCGAACATGAGTGCGTCAACCTTTCATGAGCATTTCAAGCGCAGCACCCTGCTGTCGCCGGTGCAATACCTCAAGCGCCTGCGCCTGCTCAAGGCCCAGCAGATGCTGATCGGAGAAGGTCTGGGCGTGGCCCAGGTGGCCCATCGGGTCGGCTACCAGAGCACTTCGCAGTTCAGCCGCGAATACAAGCGCTATTACGAGCGCAATCCCGGCGACGAGGGCCGTGCTCAGCGTCTGTGAATCTCGTGGTGGAGCCAGCGGAGAAAGGCGTCCACCGGCGGCGTCTGCTCCTTGCCGGGAGCGCATAGAAAGTGGTAGCCGCTGTGGGTGTCGAGGTCTTCGGGCAACAGTTTTTCCAGCTTGCCGCTGTCCAGCTCGTCGGAGAGGTGGGAGGTGCGCGCCATGGCCACGCCCAGGCCGCGTACAGCGGCCAGCACCGCCATGCTGCTGTGGGGCACCGTCAGCGCGCGGTCGACTGGGGCGAGGGGCAGGCCGTGATGCGCCAGCCAGGCCTCCCAGGAAGGGGCGCGGGAGGAGCCGCCGTTGAGCATACTGCGGGCGCGGAAAATCAGCGGATATTTCAACACATCGGCCGCGCACTCGGGGCGTCCCAAGGCCGCAATCAAGTTCGGGCTGCACACCGGGAACATCTGTTCTTCGAGCACGAATTCACTGTAGAGCCCCGGCCACGCATGAGACTCGGGACCGATCTTCAACGCCACCTGCCCGTGGCTGGCGTCGAAGCGGGCCAGCTCTTCGTTGGCCAGCTTGATGTCGACGTGAGGCCATTGCGCGGTAAAGCCGCCGAGCCGCGGCAGCAGCCAGGTATTGGCAAAGGAGTCATGCACGAAGATCTCCAGGGTGACCGGGCGCACCCCTTCTTTCGCGCATTTGTCTTGCAGGCCGGTGAGCTCGCGAAAGAAGCGTCGAGCCATGGGCAACAGTTCGACGCCAGCATCGGTCAGGCTCATGGCACCGGCATTGCGCTCGAACAGCGGGCTGCCGATGGCCTCCTCCAGCTGCTTGATCTGATGGCTGATGGCGCTCTGCGTCAGGTGCAGTTCGGCGGCCGCCTGGGAAAAATTCAGGTGCCGGGCACAGGCTTCGAAACCCTTGAGCGACACCAGTGACGGGAGTTTGCGGGCGGCCATCGGCGCGGCTCCAAAAAGGCTCATGGGGTATGAATTCGTTTCACTCACGGGGCCTGCAGCGGCCACTCTAGAATGGCCGCCTGATGGGTATTCAGCGGGTTTGGCCATGACAATGCAAGACGCTTCGCACACAACCGCTCGCCGTCGCACGCTGGTCGCGGCCTGCCTGGCCCACGCGACCCACGACGGTTTGAGCGATCTGGTGTATGCCTTTCTGCCGTTCTGGCAGGCGCATTTCGGGCTCAGCTACACCGCGCTCAGCCTGCTGCGCAGTGCCTACAGCCTGACCCTGGCGGCGTTACAGATTCCGGCGTCGTCGGTGGCCATGAAGCTGCCGCGCCCGCACTATCTGCTGGTGGGCGCCACGGCGGTGACGGGCCTGGGTTGGTGGCTCGGCGGGTTGACCGACAGTGTCCTGCTGCTGGGCCTGGCACTGGTGATCTCGGGGATTGGCGCCAGTACTCAGCACCCCATTGCTTCGGCGATGGTCTCGCGGGCCTATGGCCGCGACGCAAAGAAGCCGCTGGGCATCTACAACTTCGCCGGTGACCTGGGCAAATCGCTGTTGCCGGCGAGTGCGACCGTGTTGTTGACGTATACGTCCTACACACATGCCGTGACGGTGTATGCCGGTCTCGGCGTGTTGTCGGCACTGGTCATGTGGCGGCTGTTTCGCGCTGCTCCCGGGCGTAACCCTCAGGCCAGCCCGATCGCCGAACAGCCTCGTCACGACGTCCGTGACAACCCGGTGGCCTTTTACGCACTGCTGGCCACCGGCATTTTCGACAGCGCCGTGCGCATGGGCTTTCTGACGTTTCTGCCGTTCATCATCAAGGCCAACGGCGGCTCCATGGCGCAGACCGGCGTGGCCTTGACGCTGGTGTTCATCGGCGGGGCAGTGGGCAAGTTCCTGTGTGGCTGGCTGTCCGAATCGCTGGGGTTGATCCGTACCGTGTTCACCACCGAACTGGCGACGGCGGGGTTGATTGCCGTGGTGCTGTTGGCGCCGCTGACGGTGGGGCTGATTGCCCTGCCGCTGCTGGGGGCGGTGCTCAACGGCACGTCCTCGGTGTTCTATGGGGCAGTGGCGGATGTGGTGGAGTCGTCGCGACTGGAGCGGGCGTTTGCGATTTTCTATACCGGCACCATTGGCTCCGGGGCCTTGGCGCCGGTGTTGTATGGGGGGGTGGGGGATCATCTGGGGGTGACGGTGGTGACTTTGGTGATTGCCGGGACGGCGGTGTTGACCTTGGTCCCGGTTGTGGTTTTTGGGGTGCGGACCCGGGCCTCGTTCCCGAGCAAGCTCGGTTCTGGACTACCCCTGTAGGACCGAGCGCGCTCGGCTAGCCCAGAACCCCCCGTCGTGCCAGATTCCGCATCAACGCACCGACCCCGAACGCCCAGACCGGCGCCTGGTCACTGCCGGTCACCCGGTTATGCAGCGCACCCAGCAGCGGCGAGGAAATACTCACCACGTCCCCCTCCTTGTGGGTAAACCCCTGGCCCGGTTGATCGCGGTCATCGACAGGGGCGAACAGGGTACCGAGAAACAGCACGAACCCGTCCGGGTACTGGTGGTTGCGGTTCAAGGTCTGGCCAGCGAGGTCGGCCGGGTCACGGCTGATCTGGCTCATGGAGCTTTTGCCGTTGAGCACGTAGCCTTCCTGGCCCTCGACCCGAAGGGCGACGTCGCAGCGGCGTACATCATCGAGATTGAAGTGTTCGTCGAACAGGCGAATGAACGGCCCCAGGGCGCACGACGCGTTGTTGTCCTTGGCCTTGCTCAGCAGCAGTGCGCTGCGCCCTTCGAAGTCGCGCAGGTTGACGTCGTTGCCCAGGGTCGCGCCGTGGATGCGTCCGCGGCTGTCCACCGCCAGCACCACTTCCGGCTCCGGGTTGTTCCAGCTGGAGCCGGGGTGCACGCCGATGGCGCTGCCGCTGCCGACGGCGGCCATGATCGGCGCCTTGGTGAAGATCTCCGCGTCCGGGCCGATGCCCACTTCCAGGTATTGCGACCACATGTTCTGCTCGATCAACACCTGCTTGAGGCGCATGGCCTCGGGGGATCCAGGGCGCAGGTCGCGGAGATTGTCACCGATGACTTCCTGCACCAAGGTGCGGATCTGTTCGGCGCGCTGCGCGTCACCACCGGCTTTTTCTTCGATGACTCGCTCGATCATGCTGGCGGCAAAGGTCACCCCGGCGGCCTTGATCACCTGGAGGTCGGCGGGCGCCAACAGAAAGGGCTGGCCGACGTCGCGCTGCTCGCCGCTGTTGCTCAGCAGGCTGGCCAGGCTGCCCAGTGAAACACCGTCCGCCTGGCGCACGGCCTCGACCGGCGCCTCGCTGTCCAGCACCAGGCTCAAGGTGGCGAAGTGTGCGGTGATGTCCAGCACCTCGCCGTCGCGAATGACCACCACGGCCGGCCCGGCGAGGGCGCCGGGCAGCCAGACCCGGCCCACCAGAGTCGCCCGTTGCCAATCGGCCGGCAGGCTGTTGTCGAGGGTCAATTGCAGCGTTTGCATAGGTTGATCCTTTTAATCAGTGGGAATGGCGAGGCGGGCCGTTTTCCGGAATGACCCGCCAGTACAGGGTCGCCGGCTCCAGGCAGCCACCCGTGGACAGTTGCCCGACCAGTTGCCGGTATAGCTCCTGCCACGGGGTCTGCGAAGGGGCGAGGGCGGGCAAGGGCTCCTGGCGGCGCACGTCGAGCTCGGCGTCGTCCACCAACAGGTTGACGCTGCGGGCGTTGAGGTCGATGCGCAGGCGGTCGCCCGTGCGCAGCAGTGCCAGGCCGCCGCCAACGGCTGATTCCGGGGACATGTTGAGAATCGACGGGCTGGCCGAGGTGCCGCTCTGCCGGCCATCCCCCAGGCAGGGCAAGGCGTCGATACCGGCCTTGATCAGCGCCGAGGGCGGCGCCATGTTCACCACCTCGGCGCTGCCGGGGTAGCCCACGGTGCCGCAGCCGCGGATCACCAGAATGCAGCGGTCGTCGATGTCCAGCGCCGGGTCGTTGATCCGCGCTTGATAGTCTTCCGGGCCGTCGAAGACAATGGCCCGCGCTTCCCAGCAGTTGGGCTGTTGCGGGTCGCTCAGGTAGGTGCTGCGAAAGGCCTCGCCCACCACTGACATCTTCATGATCGCGCTGTCGAAAAAGTTGCCGCTGAGGACGATGAAGCCGGCGCGGTGCTTGAGTGGCTCTTCATAGCTGCGGATCACGTCACGGTCACCGGTGACAGCATCAGCGACAATCTCGCCCATGCTGCGCCCGCTCACCGACTGGCAGTCGCGGTGCAGGCGGCCGACCTTGTCCAGCTCGTGCATCACCGCCGGTACGCCGCCGGCGCGGTGGAAGCTTTCACCCAGGTACTCGCCGGCCGGCATGCAGTTGACCAGCAAGGGCACGTCTTCGCCGACCCGTTGCCAGTCTTCCAGGGACAGGTCGATGCCGCTGTGGCGGGCGATGGCGATCAGGTGCGGCGGGCAGTTGGTGGACGCGCCCAAAGCCGAGGCCACGGCAATGGCGTTCTCGAACGCGGCGTGGGTCATGATCTGCGAAGGCCGCACGTCGTCGCGCACCAGGTCGACGATGCGCAGGCCGGTGGCGTAGGCCATCTGCCCGCGCTCGCGGTAAGGCGCGGGGATGCTGGCGCAGCCGGGCAGGGACATGCCCAGCGCCTCGGCCAACGCATTCATCGACAACGCCGTGCCCATGGTGTTGCAGTGGCCCACCGAGGGTGAGGCGGCAGTGGTCAGGGTCATGAAGCCTTCGTAGTCGATTTCGCCGGCGCTGAGCAGGTTGCGCGCATGCCACAGTACCGTGCCGGAGCCGATGCGCTGACCCTTGTGCCAGCCATCGAGCATCGGCCCGCCGGACAGCACGATGGACGGCAGGTCAGTGGTGGCAGCGGCCATCAGGCACGCCGGGGTGGTCTTGTCACAGCCGGTGGTCAGCACCACGCCATCGAGGGGGTAGCCGTGCAGCACTTCCACCAGGCCCAGATAGGCGAGGTTACGGTCCAGCGCCGCCGTCGGCCGGCGGGTCTGTTCGGCGATGGGGTGGACGGGAAACTCCATGGGAATGCCGCCGGCGTCGCGAATGCCGTCCTTGACCCGCTTGGCCAGTTCGATGTGATGGCGGTTGCAGGGGGTCAGGTCGCTGCCGGTCTGGGCAATGCCGATGATCGGCCGCCCGGACTGCAACTCGGCACGGGTCAGGCCCTGGTTCATGTAGCGCTCGACGTAGAGCGCGGTCATGTCGGCGTGGCTGGGGTCGTCGAACCATTCCTGGCTGCGCAGGCGACGGGGGGGCGTTTGAGTCATGACAGGCTCCGGCAGGCTAGCGATCAAAGGGCGCAAGGTGGTTGTGGCGGCGCAACTGGCGAATCAGCCCGGCGTGGTCCAGTTCACCGTCGCCGGCCTCGACCATCGACTCGAACAGGCTGTCCACCAGGCTGCCCACCGGCAGTTCCAGGCCCAGGGAGCGGGCGTGGGCGAGGGCGGTATGGGTGTCCTTGAGTTGCCACTTGGCCATGCCGCCGGGGGTGAAATCACCGCCCAGCATGCGTTGGCCGTGCTGGCGCCAGATGGGTGAGTCGACAAAACCTCCCAGCAGCGCCTCATGGACCTTGGCCGGGTCGGCACCGCCGCGTTCGGCCAGCAGCAGGCCTTCAGCGACGGTGGCGATGGTGCTGGCGACGATCAACTGGTTGACCAGCTTGGCCAGCTCGCCGGTGCCGGCAGGTCCGACATGGACGGGTCGGCCCATGGCGGCCAATACGGTTTGGCCATGGGCAAAGGCTTCAGGCTCGCCGCCCACCATGATTGCCAGGGTAGCCTCGCGGGCGCCGCGCTCGCCGCCGGAGACCGGCGCATCGAGGTATTCCAGGCCCAGTTCGTGGCACTGCCTGGCTTGCGCGGCGGCCGTCTCCACGGGGATCGAGCTCATCACGATCACCAGCGCGCCACGGGCCAGGCCACGGGCTGCGCCGGCGTCGCCAAACAGCACGGCATCGCACGTCGGTCCGTCACTGAGCATGCACACCAGCACACCGGCACCCTCGGTGGCGGCAGCGGGGCTGGCGCACAGCGTGGCACCGGCTTGCGTCAGCTCGTTGGCCTTGTCCGGGGAGCGGTTCCAGACCTGCACGGCGAATCCGGCCTTGAGCAGGTTGCGCACCATGGGCTTGCCCATGATGCCGGTGCCGATGAAGGCGACGGGTTGAGCACTCATGCTTTGCCTCCTAAAGCGTCAATCTTGGGTGGCACAGGGGCCACGGTCACGGGCTCGCGCGGCATCAGCACCATGCCCAGGCCACCCAGCCCCACCAGCGCGGCGATGACCAGAAAGCCCGGTGTGTAGCTGCCGGTGACGTTGAACAGGTACCCGGTGAGGTACGGCCCGGTGAACCCGCTGAGGTTGCCGATGGAGTTGATCAAGCCGATGCCGGCAGCGGCGCCGACCCCGGTCAGCACTTGTCCTGGCACCGCCCAAAAGACATTGATGGCGCTGTACACGCCCATGGCCAGCAGGACGAAGCCGATCACAATGATCCAGGGCTGGTTGATCAGCAGCGCCAGGGCAATGGACGCGGCCGCCAGCATGGCGGCACCGCCGGCGTGCCAATGGCGCTCCTGCAGGCGGTCGGAGCGACGGCTCCACCCGATCATGGCCACTGCTGCCACCGCATAGGGAATGGCCGTGATCAAGCCGTTCTGCATCAGGCCGATTTCCAGGCCGAAGGACTTGCGGAACGAGGCCAGCACGGTCGGCATGAAGAAGTTCATGGCGTTGGAGCCGGAGGTGATGCCGAAGTACACCAACGCCAGCAGCCAGACCTGGCGGCTGGCCAAAGCCTTGCGCACCATCTGCGCCTTGGTCGGTTGCACGCCCACCACCAGCGGCTTGGCCTTTTCTTCCCGATCCAGGGTGTCAATCAGCCAGCTGCGCTGGGCGTCAGTCAGCCAGTGGGCATCGGCTGGTCGGTCGGTGAGGTAGAAGAAGCACACCACGCCGAGGATGATCGCCGGTACTGCCTCGGCGAAGTACATCAGCCGCCAGCCCACCACGCCGAGGCTGTCGCCCAGCTGCATCAGGCCCACCGACAGCGGGGCACCGAGGACCTGGGCGATGGGCACGCCGAGGTAGAAGGTGGCGATCATGCGCGCCCGGTAGCGCGCCGGGAACCACAGGGACAACAAGTAGATGACGCCAGGAAAGAACCCGGCCTCGGCAATGCCCAGCAAGACCCGCAGAGTGATGAAATGCCCGGCCGTCTGCAGAAAGCCCATGGCCCCGGCGATGATGCCCCAGGTGACCATGATCCGCGCCAGCCACACCCGCGCGCCGAAGCGGTGCAGCAGGACGTTGCTGGGGACCTCGAAGAGGAAATAGCCGAGAAAGAAGATCCCCGCGCCCAGGCCGTAGATGGTCTGGCTGATGCCGATATCGTCGTTCATGCGCAATGCGGCGAAGCCGACGTTGTTACGGTCGAGAAAAGCCACCACGAACAACAGGATGAGAAAGGGGATCAGGCGCTGGGTGACGCGCTTGATGGTTTGGCGTTCGATGTCCGAGATGTCCGGATGGGGGGTGATCATGGGCTGGGCCTCGCTGTTTTTATTGTTGTTGGCAGGGTGGCTGTGAATCCTTGGGACCGAGGCGCCTAGCTCGCGGTATCCTCGATATGCGCCCGCACGATCGCATCGAAATCGGCATCGGCGCTGAACCCCAGCGCTCGCGCTCGAGGCGCATCGACTCGGCTGGGCCAGCTCTCGACGATGCGCTGGATGGTCGCGTCGGGCTTCCACTCGATCAGCTTCACCACCTCCGGCCCTGCCACCCGTTGCAAGGCGGCCACCATGTCGGCCACGGTGGTGGTCACCCCCGGCAGCGGGATGATGCGCTGCTCGCCCAGGGTCTCGGGGGCGAGGGTCATGGCCCGCAACATGGATTCCACCACCCGCCGTGGCGAGGTCAGGTAGACCTGAGTGTCCGGGCGCACCGGGCACACCGCCGGCAAGCCTGCCAGCGGCTCGCGGATGATCGAACTGAAGAAGGTCGACGCCGCCTTGTTCGGCTTGCCCGGGCGCACGGCCACGGTGGGCAGGCGCAGCACCCGGCCATCGACAAAACCCTTGCGCGCATAGTCCGCCACCAACAATTCGCCCACGGCTTTCTGCATGCCGTAGGACGACTGCGGCGTCAGTGCAGTGTCGTCGTTGACCACCTCCGGCAACGTGCCGCCAAACACCGCGAAGCCACTGGCATAGACAAACCGGGGGCGGTTGCCTTGCTTGCGAAGGGTCTCCAGCAACGTCATCAGCCCGTGCAGATTCACCTGCATGCCGAGCTCGAAATCCGCTTCGGCCGCGGAACTGACCACAGCCGCCAAGTGCCACACCAAGTCGACGCCATCGGTGACCCGGGCCACCACTTTCGGGTCGGCGACGTCGCCAATGACCTGTTCGATGCGGGCGTCGTGGGGCACGTCTTCACCGGCAAAGGCATCGAACAGCACGATGCGCTCGATGGCGCGGGGGGCCTGACCTTCCAGGGCCAGGCTGTGCAGGTCGAGCAGGCGCTGGGCCAGTTGCTTGCCGATGAAGCCGGTGCCGCCGGTGATGAGAATTCGCATGGTGTGCTCCATTTTTATAGTTGTTAAGGCGTGGGGTGCCGGCTCAGTCCGCCTGCACCGTGCGCTGGCGTTGCTCGCCAAGGCCGGCAATCCCCAGGCGCATTTCCTGTCCCGCACGCAGGAACACCGGGTTCGGCTTGACGCCCAGGCCTACGCCGGGCGGCGTGCCGGTGGAGATGACATCGCCCGGTTGCAGGGACATGCAGCGGCTCAGGTAGGCGATCAGCGCCGGGATCTGAAACACCAGCGTGCGGGTGTTGCCGTTCTGGTAGCGGTGGCCGTCGACTTCCAGCCACAGGTCCAGCTGGTGCGGGTCGGCGATCTCGTCGCGGGTCACCAGCCAGGGGCCGAGGGGGCCGAAGGTGTCGAAACCCTTGCCCTTGTCCCAGGTGCCGCCGCGTTCCAGCTGCCATTCACGCTCGGACACGTCGTTGATCACGCAGTAGCCGGCGACATGGTCCATGGCGTTGCTTTCGTCGATGTAGCGACCGGCCTTGCCGATCACGACGCCCAGCTCCACTTCCCAATCGGTCTTGAGCGAGCCGCGAGGAATTTCCACGTCATCATTGGGGCCGCAGATGGCGCTGGTCCACTTGTTGAAAATGACCGGTTCCTTGGGCACGTCCATGCCGGATTCGGCGGCATGGTCGGCGTAGTTCAGGCCAATGCAGATGAACTTGCCGACCTGACCGACACAGGGGCCGATGCGGGGCGAGCCGCTCACAAGCGGCAGGCTTTCGGGGTCGATCTTGCTCAGGGCGTGAAGGCTGAAATCGGCCAGGGCATTGCCGGCGATGTCGGGAACCTGCCCAGAGAGGTCACGAATGTTGCCTTGTGAATCCAGCAGGCCGGGTTTTTCCTGGCCCTTGTCGCCGAAGCGCAGCAGTTTCATAAGAGTTCCTTGCAGGATTGACAGAGGTTCAGACGCTCATGCCGCCATCGATGACGTGCACGCCGCCTGTCGTGTAGGCACTGGCATCGCTGGCCAGGTACAGCGCCAATTGGGCAATCTCATCGGGCGAGCCGATACGGCCCATGGGCTGGCGGTCGACAAAGGCCTGATAGACCTGCGCTTCGCTGCGGCCTTGGTCTCGGGCCTGCTCGGCGATGCGCTGGCGCAACGACGGTGAGTCCACGGTGCCGGGGCAGATGCAGTTGCAGCGAATGCCCTGGCCGACATAGTCGGTGGCGACGGACTTGGTAAGGCCGATCACCGCCGCCTTGCTCGCCGAGTACGCCAGGCGGTTGGCGACGCCTTTAACGCTGGACGCCACCGAGGCCATGTTGACGATGCTGCCGTGTCCCGCCTCCAGCATGCCGGGCAGGAAAGCGCGGATCATGCGGTACATGGCCGTGACGTTGAGGTCGAAAGAAAATTGCCAGGCCTTGTCGTCACATTCGAGCAGGGCACCGCTGTGCACGTAGCCGGCGCAGTTGAACAGGGCGTCCAGCGGTCCGACCTGGCGGCACACGACGTCGATGGCGTCGGCCTGGGTCACGTCCAGTTGCAGGATCTGGATGCCGGGGATGTCGTGCAAGGCTTCGATGTGCAGGTCGGTGGCGATGACTTGCGCGCCGGCCTCCTGAAACGCCAGCACTGAAGCGCGGCCTATGCCTTGAGCGGCAGCGGTGATCAGCACACGTTTGTTGGCAAGGTTCATGGGCACTTGTCCGTTTCTTGTTTTGGGTTCGCCCCTAAAGCTAGTGCCACTTGCCGATAATCGCCAATGAGATATTCTCAAGCTTCAATAACCGGAGGTTATCGGATGGCGAACGTCGGCTTCAATCAACTGTGCAACTGGCTGCGCTTTCGCCATTTGGTGCTTATCGATACCCTGGCGCGCACCCAGAACATGCACGCTACGGCGCTGGAGATGAACATCAGCCAGCCGGCCGTGAGCAAGATGCTGCGCGAGGCGGAAAATCAGCTCGGTTTTGCCCTGTTCCAGCGCCTGCCGCGCAGCATGTCGCCTACCGACCTGGGCAGTCACGTGGCCCGCTATGCGCAGATTGCCCTGAATGACACGCGCCACTTCGTCGGTCAGGTCAATCACCTGCGCCAAGGCGGCCATGGCCTGCTCAAGATCGGCACGATCTTCGCGCCCACGGCAGTGGCGTTGCCGGCGGCGATTGTCGGGGTCAAACAGCGCTGGCCACTGCTGACGCTGGAGGTACTGGAAGGCACCAGCGCCAACCTGCTGAGCATGCTCGAACACAAGCAGCTGGATCTGGTGGTCGCCCGTTTCACCCTGGATCGCCACCGTCAGTTGTTCGACTTCCAGGCCCTGGCGCCGGAACCGCTGTGCCTGGTCACCGGCAGCCAGCACCCGCTGGCCGGCGCCCGGGAGATCCCGCTGGCCGACCTCGGCAGCTGGCCGTGGATCGTCTACCCCACCGGCACCCCCATGCGTGCGCGGCTGGAGCGGGCGTTCGCCGAGGCCGGGATGCAGACTCCGGGCAACACCGTGGAAACCATTTCCATGCAGACCACCCTGCAATTGCTGCAGACCGCGCCCATGGTCGCCATGCTCGCCGAGTCCATGGTCGAGCCGGATATCCAGGCCGGCCGCCTGACTCGTCTGCCGCTGCCGTTCCCGTTGGTGCTGGCGGATTACGGCATCATCACCCGGCGCAACGAGGTGCCGGGCTGGTCGGCCCAGGCGTTCATCGAAGAGCTGTTGAGCGGCGCCGACACACTGCGACAGGCGCGCCAGACGCCTCGATAACCTGGGGTTATCGAATGATTGAATGTCGTGATTGGGCACCGCGCCGCCGCTTGACTAGAGTGCAGCCACGCTTGGCCCCAACGGTCAGGGCGAGAAACGCTCAGCAGAGGCGCGTATGAAAACAATAAAGAGCTACAAGACCCTGACCATCGTCTTTCTGTTCATGATCGGCGTGGTCAACTACCTGGACCGCAGCGCGCTGTCCATCGCCAACACCTCGATTCAAAAGGACTTGAGCATTACCCCGACGGAAATGGGCGTCATGCTCTCGGCGTTTTCCATTGCCTACGCTTTCGCCCAGCTGCCGTTGGGCGCACTGATCGACAAGCTCGGCAGCAAGCTGGCATTGGGCGGCTCGCTGATCCTGTGGTCGGTGGCGCAGGCGGCCTTTGGCCTGTTCAGTGGCTACAGCCATCTGGTGGGGCTGCGGATTCTGCTGGGCATCGGCGAGGCGCCGGTGTTTCCGTCTGCGGCCAAGGCCCTCTCGGAATGGTTCGATACCCAGGAGCGCGGCACCGCCACTGGCTGGGTCTGGTCGTCGACGTGTATCGGCCCGTGCCTGGCGCCGCCGTTACTGACGGTGTTCATGGTGCACCTGGGCTGGCGCGGGATGTTCATCCTCACGGGCATCATCGGCCTGACCCTGGCCGCCTGCTGGTTCGCTTTCTACAAGAGCCAGGCGCAATACATGGCCCAGAGCGGGCGCGCCGAGCCAGTGGCGCCACTACAACCCGCAGCACCCCGTGTACCCCGCCTGCGCTGGGCCGCCATGTTCAAGGAGCGCAACACCTGGGGAGCCTTCCTCGGTTTCATGGGCGTGATCTACATGATCTGGCTGAACCTGACCTGGCTGCCAGGTTACTTCGAGCGTGAGCACGGCCTGGACCTGTACCGCACTGCCTGGGTGGTGGCGCTGGCCTATTTGTTCGGCGCCATCGGCACCATCGTTGCCGGCAAGGCCTGCGACCACCTGGTAGCCCGCGGCATGAAAGCCCTGGCCAGTCGCAAACTGATGGTGATTCTAGGGCTGGTGGGCGGCGCGCTGTTCACCCTGATCGTGGCGTTCACCACCAACGTGGTGGCTTGCGTGGCGTTGCTGTGCCTGACCATGTTCTTCATCAACATTTCCAGCGCCACGGCATGGATGATCGTCAACACCATCGTGCCCTCGGAGCGGGTGGCTTCGTTTGGCTCGATCCAGAATTTCGGTGGGTACCTGGCGGGGTCGATTGCGCCGATCTTGACCGGGTTCAGCGTGCAGCAGAGCGGTTCATTTTCCACGGCGTTCGTGATCAGTGCGGTGGTGGCGGGGTGTTCGGCGCTGGCTTATTTCTTGTTGTTGAAGGAACCGGTGGTAAAGGCGGTGGTTTTGCAGGGGAAGGTCGTGGCGGTTTGAGGCCGGGCTGGCTCAAGATCTCATCAACACGCCCCCTCGGCCGAGGGGGCGTGTTGATGAACGCTTCAGGTCAACTGCTCTGCAAACGCCTTGTCCGCCTCCAGCACCGCTGGCAATGCTTCAAACAATTTGTCCAGATCCACGCCCTCGAACAGCGGTCCGCTCAACGCCTTGCGCGCCTCGGGCGTGGCGCCGCCATGGGCATGCAAGGCCTCGGACACCGCAATCGACTGTGCCAGCAACCGGGGCAATGGCGCATTGTCCGGGGCCTGCATGGGGTTGTTCTGAAAGGCGATGGCGTGCTGGATCAAGGCTGGCAGGTTCCACCGCCGTGCCAGTTCGGCGCCCACTTCGGGGTAGCCGAAGCCCAGTTGCAGGGTTTCATGGGCCGCCTGGCCACCCGCCGTGCGCGAGGTGCTGGCGGCGTTGATCTGTTCGGCGAACTGCGGCGCTCCGGTCTGAATCAGCAGTTCACCGATGTTGTGCATCACCCCGCAGGTGAAAGCGATTTCCGCGTCCACCCCGGTTTGCCGGGCCAGGGAGCGGGCAATGCCGGCGACCTGAAAGCTCTTGAGCCAGAAGCCCTTGAGGTCGAACGAGGGGTCGGTCTTGAACGCCCCGGTCACGGCCGAGGCCAGCACCAGGGTGCGCAGGGTGTTGAAGCCCAGGCGCAGCGCTGCGTCCTCGATGCTCAGCGACGCACGCGAGCCGCGAAAGCGCGCGGAGTTGGCCAGGCGCAGAATCTTGGCCGCGATCACCGGGTCTTTTTCGATGTTGCGCGCCACGCTTTCCAGGCTGGAGGAAGGGTTGTCGAACTGCTGGATCAGGTCCTGGGCCACTTTGGGGATGCTGGGCAGGCTGTGCAGCTCGGCGAAGAGCTTTTCGATGTCCATGGGTCAATCCTTTTCTTCAGCGGGTTACCCAACGATAGGCAATTTTCAGCCATGTGCACGGCCCCGCTTGCGTCTTTATTGGAAGCTGGCGCGGTACTTGTTCACGGCGGCCATGGCGCAAGCCTCGTCCTTGTCACCTCCCGGTGCACCGGACACGCCAATACCGCCGATCACCTGCCCGGATGCCCGGCGCAAGGTCACGCCGCCGGGCACGAAGAGCACTTCGGGGATGGTGTTCAAGGCCCCGTTGGCCGGCCCGTCGAGCTTGGCGGCCATGATTTCGCTGGTGGTGTTCTTGTTGAACGCCAGGCCGTAGGAAAAGGCGGTGTAGGCCTTGCGGTAGGCCACCGACAGCGACTGCAAGGGCACGGTGTCGCCCTTGATCACCGCCTGTTCATGGCCTGAAGGATCGACCACCGCGGCGGTCACCGAATAACCCTGGGCAGCACAGGTCTGCACGGCTTCGGCGGCCAACTGCTCGGCGGTCTGCCAAGGCAGTTTTTGCGTGGTGATCAGGGGCAGGGGAGCGGCCTGGGTGGTGCTGGCCAGCAGGGCCAGGCCCGACAGGGTCAACCAACGGGGCAGGGTCAACGGCATTCAGTTCATCCTCATCAATGAATGGGTTCATTGAAAGACTAGACGCTGAAACCGGTTTCATCCGCTTTTCGACTAGCGATAACCCTGTGCCTGCAAATCGAACAACTGGGCATAGCGCCCAGACGCCGCCATCAGGCTGGCGTGATCGCCCCGTTCAAGAATGCGCCCGTGCTCCAGCACGATGATGTGGTCGGCACTGCGCACGCTGGAGAAGCGGTGGGAAATCAGCAGCGTCATGCGGCTCTTGGCGTGGGCGCGGAAATGCTCGAACACCGCGGCTTCCGCGTTGGCATCCAGCGCCGCAGTGGGTTCGTCGAGAATCAACAGATCGGCCTCACGGCGCATGTAGGCGCGAGACAGCGCGATTTTTTGCCATTGGCCGCCGGAGAGCTCCTGGCCGTCGGCGAACCAGCGGCCCAACTGGGTGGCGTAGCCGTGCTCCAGACCTTCGATGAACTCGGCCGCAGTGCCTTGGCGCGCGGCCTCGCGCCAGCGCGCCTGATCATCGAAGGCGTCGACGTCACCCACGCCCAGGTTTTCTCCGGCGGTGAACTGGTAGCGTAGAAAGTCCTGGAAGATCACGCCAATGCGCCGGCGCAGGGCGTCTTCCTGCCAGTCTTGCAGGTCGCTGCCATCGAGCAGGATGCGCCCGCCGTCCGGCGGGTAGAGGCGGGTGAGCAGCTTGATCAGGGTGGTCTTGCCCGAACCGTTTTCGCCCACCAGCGCCAGGCTCTGTCCAGGGCGCAGGTGCAGGTCGATGCCGGCCAGGGTCGCGCGGCTGGCGCCGGGGTAGCTGAAGCTGAGGTCTTCACACCGCAGGCCATCGCCGGGGTGGCGGCCCTCGGTCAGCTCGCCGCGGCTGACGCCCACCGGCTGGGCCAGGTATTCATAGAGATCGGACAAGTACAGGCCGTCTTCATACAGCCCGCCGATGGCGGCGAGGCTGGCGCTGATGGCGGCCTGGCCTTGCTTGAACAGCACCAGGTACATGGTCATCTGGCCGAGGGTGGTGCGCCCGTCGATGGTGTCCACCACCACCCAGGCATAGGCCAGGTAGAAAGCGGCCGTGCCCAGCAGGCCGAGGCCGAACCCCCAGCTATCGCGGCGCAGGGTCAGGCGGCGGTCCTCCACATACAAGCGCTGGAAGGTATCGCGGTAGCGCTGCAGCAGCCGCTCGGCAAAGCCGAACAGCTTGACCTCCTTGATGTTGGCCTCGTGGGACAGCAGCGTTTCGATGTACGTCTGGCGCCGGGTCTCGGGCGCGCGGCGGGAGAACAGGCGAAAGGCGTCGCCGGAAAAGTGCGCCTCGGCAAAGAACACCGGCAGGGCGCCCACCACCAGAATCACCAGGGCCCAGGGCGAGAAATGCACCAGCAGCACGGCGAAACTCAGCAGCGAGATGAGGTTCTGCACCAGCCCCAGCGAGCGGGTCACCAGCCCCAGCGGCCGGGTCGAGGCCTCCCGGCGCACGCGCACCAGGCGGTCATAGAATTCGGAATTCTCGAATTGCAGCAGGGACAGCTGCTGGGCCTTTTCGAGGATCAACAAGTTGACCTTCTGCCCCAGCTGCACCCGCAGAAGCGCCTGCTGAACCGACAGCGCGCGCTGGCTCGCGGCCAGCAGGGCGAGCACTGCCGCTTCCGCCAGTACCCAGCGCAGCACCGGCCAGAGCGGCGCATTGCCTTGGGCACTGTGCAGTTGCATGGCGGCCAGCACCGCGTCGACGATGCGCTGGCCCAGCCACGCCGCGAGAGCGGGCAGCACACCGGCCAGCAGGGTGGCGAGCACCAGCCCCATGAACAACCCGCGCGAGGTGCTCCAGACCAGTCCCAGCGCGCGGTGGCTCTGTGCAGTGAAGGCTTTGAACCGGGGGTAGAAAGCCATGGACGCCTCAGGTAGTGGTCAGATGTTCAGGTAGGCCAGCAGGCCCAGTACCAGACTCAGACCCGCCGCACCCAGCGACAGTTTCTCCAGCCATTCCTTGCGGGTGAGCAGGGTCATGGCCGCCAGGGAAATGGCCACCTGAATCGCCGTCATCGCCTGCGCCCAGCGGTGGTGCGAATGCAGGATCTGTTCGGATTTTTCGTCCCACTCATGGGCCTGGGCTTCCAGCTCCTCGGCTTTCTTGCGTGCCGCTTCCTTGTCGGTCTTGTAGCGCTCTGCTTCGCCCTGATAGTGGCTGGCATCCATCCCTGGAATGTGGCTGGCGAGGTCGGCGAGGTTCTGCCGGCTGGACTTGGCCTGATAGTAGTTCCATTGGTTGGACGCCTCGGTCTTGACGATGGCCGCATTGTTCTTGTCCATCGCCGCCTCGCTTTCGGTGGAACCGGCCTGGTAGCTGAGCAGCGCACCGAGGGTGGCCATGATCGCCGTCATCACCGCAATCTTGCTGGCAAAGCCATCACCGCTGGCGTGGGCGTGTTCCACGTGGTGTTCATGGGGGCTGGGAACTTCGTACTGCTCGGACATGAACGCGGAGGCCTCTTGCTGCTGAAACAGATGTTGATGCGGGGATATGGCGTGCCGGTGGCGGCGCGAATATAGGGCAAAACCCCATGGACGAAAAGGGCCAGCCGAGGGGTCGATGCAAAGCTTCATCTGCATGCTTTTATTGAACCCCTCGCCACTGCCGTCGGTCACTGGAAAAATGGATCCTCGACTACACTCGCGGATGACTTCGAATAATCACAAGAACGCTGCCGCCATGATTTCCCATCTTGAACTGCGTCAGATCATCGAATCCGCATTCCTGCCCTTGCAGTGCCAGTGCACCATTGCCCCCGATGGCTCGATGACGGTCAAGGTGGCCGGCCCGCAGACCGAGCATGTGTACCTGTTGGCCACCGGGATTCAGACCGCGTCCTTGACGACAGTGCGCGCCATTTCCAATCTGATCGCCGAATTGCGCATCGAAATGCGCGCCAATCGCGACGGTCGACGCTCCAGCGGTGGCTGAGCGGGGATGCTAGAGTGCGCGCTTTCGCCAAGGAATCTGTTCATGCACAAATTTCCCCTGGGCCTTCTGGGGCTGTGTCTTTCATTGGGCGGTTGCGTCGGCCACAACATGACCAGCACCCGGGCGGGTGGCCCGACCCGGGTGCTGAGCAGCGAGAAGCCAGCGTTGCGCGTGGCAGAATGCGTGGAATTTTCCTGGCAGAACGATGCGATGTTCGGGATCGATGCCAATGCCTACCTGAACAAGGGCGCCGACGGTGTGCTGACCGTTTACACCCGGGAAGCGGCTTATCTCGCCGATGTGAAAGCGGCCGGGGCCGGGGCCAGCATCACCTTTTATGCGCCGGCCCAGAGCAGCGAAGTCACCGGCAAGCGCCTGGCGGCCTTGGCCACCTGCCTGTGATGAATGGCTGCCTCACGCCTCGGCGCCGGCTTCGCGGCTCTCGTCGTATTCGAACAGCGCACTGATGCGCCAGGCCGCGAACAGCGCCACCAGCAAACCGGCAAACGCCAGCCACGCGGACAACTCTGCGCGGCGCTCGGCCCACTCCAGGCCGTTTTCCAGGGTGCAGGGGGCCGCTTCGCTGTTGGCGCGGTAGATTTCGCCGGCCAGGGTGGTCAACTGATAGACCTTGCCAGCCGCCTGCCAGACCCTTACGTCTTCATGACCGCTGAAATTCGATTGGTCATGGCGATAACCGCCGCAGGCCCCGTCCACGGGGTAGAGGTGCTCGTTGACCCGCACCTGCAGGGTAAACAGGTGCGGGTTCATGCTGCGCACCAGCTGGGTGTGGGCTCGGGTGGATTGCATGTCTTGCAGCGAAGGCATATTCAACTGAAAGAACAGGCTCTGGATCAGCCCGGCAAAACCCAACAGCACCGCGCAGCGCACCACCGTAAACCAGCCGTGGTAGCGATCGGTCCGGCAGTTCCACAACTTCAACCAGGCGCGGGGGCTCGCCATCAGCTCTTTAACGGTCACTTGCATGCTGGTAATCCTTGGAAAACCCTGAGTGTTGCGTGGTGGTCGAGAGCGAATGGAGGCTCGCAGCTATCTATGGCAGGCACCTCTGGATCGGCCCTCGGCGGGCAAACTTTAATCAGTGGACAGTCCGCGGTGAAACTTTCCGGAAAAACCGCGGTCGCTTGCCCAATGTACCTAGCTTGGTGGCTATCTGCTATGGCTTTTTGTCAGGGCTGGGCACAAAGCTCCAAGACTGGCTTTGCACCCTTCAGAAAGAGGCGGACGGGCCGACACAGGGTGTGATCGCAAAAGTTACGGGGTGTCGATGATCGCCGCCATCGATGACATTTCATGCAGCGGTCCCACCGCCGGTTCGAGATGCTCACAATGATTGCAGTCATTACACAAATAGTGCGGCGGCTGACGGCGCCCCCGATCGACAACCCTGAATTGCTCAAGGCGCAATACCTGGCCCTGGCCCGGCAGTTACCCTTGATGTACATCATTCTGCTGGTCAACACCTGGGCCCTGGCCGCCACCCACATGAGCACGGCGCCCTGGTGGCTGACCATTGGCGTGCCCTGCGTGCTCACCGTGGTCAGCCTGCGGCGTGCCTTGATGTGGCGGCGCCTGTACGGCCTGACCCCGGAAACCGCGCAGATCATTCATATCCTGACCCGCACCAATCGGCTCGCACCCATTATCGCGGCGGCCTTTGCCGGGTGGTCGCTGTCGCTCTACCCCTATGGCGACAGCTACGCCCAGGCTCATGTGGCGTTTTTCATGGCGATCACGGTGATCGTCTGCATTTTCTGCATGATGCATCTGCGTCCGGCGGCATTGATCGTTACGGCGGTGGTCAACACGGCCTTCGTGATCTTTTTTGCCTCCACCCGAAATCCCACGTTCATCGCCACGGCGGTGAACATCGTGCTGGTGTCCGGCGCCTTGCTGGTGGTGCTGCAGAACCACTATCGAGACTTCACCAGCCTGGTCAACATGCAGTCCCGCACCGCCAAGTTGAGCAACGAGAATTTGCGTCTGGCCAACGAGGACAGCCTGACCGGGCTGCCCAATCGCCGGCAGTTCTTCAGCTCCCTGGACATGGCACTGCAACGGGCGCAGCGTGAGGGGCTTCGGTTGGCAGTGGGCATCCTCGACCTGGACGGGTTCAAGCCGGTGAACGACCTGTATGGCCACAGCGTGGGTGACCGCCTGCTGATTCAGGTGGGCCAGCGCCTGGCCGAGTTGGCCGATGCCCATACCCACGTGGCGCGGCTGGGAGGCGACGAGTTTGCCCTGATCTTCACCGACGGGCGCGATGATGACGCGCTGCATGTGGTCGGGCAGGCCATCTGCGCCCGCCTGCAAGTGCCCTTTCAGTTGGTGGATGTGCCGATTTTGATCGGTGCCTCGCTGGGTATCGCCACTTGGCCGGACATGGCCAGCAGTGCGACCGAGGTCTATGAGTTCGCCGACTATGCGCTGTACCAGAGCAAACGTCACAACGCCGGCAGCATGTGCCTTTTCTCTCCCCGGCAGCACGAGCAACTGCATCGCGATGCCATGACCGAGCAGGCGCTGCGCAAGGCTGATCTGGATGAGGAATTTCATGTGCTGTTCCAGCCTATCCTCGATTGCGTCACCGGCCGTACCGTGGCATTCGAAGCCCTGGCGCGGTGGACCAGCCCCGAGTTGGGCGCGGTGTCCCCGGCGCGCTTCATTCCGGTGGCCGAGCACATCGGTTTGATCACCCACTTGACCCTGCCGCTGTTGCGCAAAGCCCTGCAGGCCGCGGCAGCCTGGCCTGGCGACGTGCGTCTGGCGTTTAATCTGTCGGCCCACGATTGTGCGTCGCCGGGCAGTGTACAGGCCATTGTCGATGTGATCGCCAGCAGTGATTTCGATGCCGCACGGCTGGACCTGGAAATCACCGAGACCGCAATCATGCAGGACATTGTCCAGGTACAGAATGCGATCGGCAGCTTCCGACGCCTGGGCTGCGGGATCTCGCTGGATGATTTCGGTACCGGCTATTCCAGCCTCAGCCAGTTGCACGCGCTGGCCTTGACCAAGTTGAAGATCGATCGCAGTTTCGTGACCGATATTCATCAGAAGCCGGCCAGTTACAAGATCGTCAAATCACTCATCGCCCTGAGCCAGGACATGGCGCTGGGCTGCGTGGTGGAAGGGGTGGAAACGGCAGCCGAAATGGCTGCCTTGCGCAGCCTCGGTTGCACCTGGGTGCAGGGGTATCTGTTTTCGGTGCCTATCCCGTTCAGCCAGACCTTGACCTGGCTGGAACGGGATCTTGCCTGAACCGTGGATTCAGGTGGTCACGACCTTAAGGGGTCGTGCCTTTGGGACCTCGGTGCCGAACAGCGCCAGGTTGAGCAGGCTCATGCGGCCCACGGCCTTTTTCAGCAGCACCGGCAAGACCAGGCCGCAGGTCATGCTGACCAGAAACGTCAGGCCGGTGGAGTGGATGTTCAGCTTGTTGAGCAGTATTCGACCGCCCGCCGTGCCGAACACATGGAACAGGTAGATCTCGAACGAGTTGCCGCCGAGCCACGCCAAGGGCGCGAAGTAGCGCCGCTGGGTGATCAGGGTGTAGATGGCGGTCAGGCCCATCGCGGTACCCAGTACCTGCAGTTGCGGGTCGCTGAAGTTGAAGCGGCCCAGCAAATAGCCTTGGTCAAGGACCACCATGGCCACCAACACGGCGCCGATCATGGCCTTCAGCGAAGGCGTGACGAACAGGTCGCGAAAGCGGTTGACGCCCAGGCCCAGCAGGAAGAAAGGCAGCAGGTGGACCGCCCGGTCCATGCTGAACAGTTCGGGGAACTGATCATAGTTATAGGCGGCGATCAACGAGAGGGCCCCCACCACGCCAAACTGTTTGAGCGACAGCAGCAAGCCGGCTTTTTCCAATACCGCAATCAGAGCAAAGATGCACAGGATCGACTGCAGGAACCAGAAATGCGCATAACCGAAGAAGTAGATTCGGTACATGTCCGCCCATTGCGGCGGATTGTTGGTGTTGGGTATCAGCGCCTGGGAAATGAAGAAGAGGGTGGAGACCACCAGCATCGGTATGGCGATACGACGGAACTTGCCCTGGAAAAACGGGCTGAGCGGGCGGTCCATGGTCAACGGCCGCAACGCATAGACAAAGCCGGAAATGGCCGTGAACAAGGGCATTCGCACATAGACCAGCGTTTCGTACAGATAGCGCAGGGTCGAATCGTCGGCAACGCGCATACCGGTGTCCATTGAATCGCCGATCACATGGCCTGCCACCATCAGAAACAGGGCAAGCCCTCGGAGGGTATCTATCCCAACATCTTTTTTCTTTGGGTCAAGAAAATGCTGTCGCATGGGCGAAATCCTTATTCGGGTCCAGTACGGAAAGAGCAGATCCAGTGCTTTCCAGACGACATACAGGAAACCAACAGCCAGGAACAACCTAGATCATGGAGAATACTTTCGAGTTGAATGTTTGTAAAGTTATTGGGTCGCTGAATTGGCATATTGCCTATCACGTCACGTCATAATTATTAACCCCTTGTTTTAAATAGTATTATTTTCGCGAGGAGGGTGTTTTCTCCCGTCCTTGGCAGTACTAAACAGCAGGTTGACCCTCCGCGCAGTTATGGCATTACGCCACAGTTGTTGCGGTGTTCCGTTCTTTTAACGGGCTGTTTGACAGGTCGACGGTAAAGGCACAGGGCGTTTTAATTCTCTGTCGCAGGCGCGGAAGTGCCGGACGGGTTGGTTGAATTCCGTTCGTCCGGCTAAATGAGCGGTGCAGTTGTAGCTATGAGCCACTACTTGAAGACTGCGATCTTGAAGTCTGCAATGATGTGACCGAGGTCTATGCCTGTTGCCGGCGAACTTGTCATGCCGGTGGTCGGTAACGCTGGGCGTACCGCAATGATGTCGATATAATGGCATTGCCCACTGACACGGACGTTTCTCATGATCAAACTCATCGCTTCACTGGCGTTGTCGCTGGCCCCTTTTGCCATGGCGGCGGCCGATGCCTTCAAGTGCGTCGACCGTGAAGGGCGGGTGACCTTTGCCCAAGTCCCCTGTGCGCCGGAGCAAGGCCGTGCCACCTGGGCAGCCAGTACGTTGCATACCAAGCTCTACAGCCTTGACCCCGAAGCCGACACCCCGCAGAAGGTCAACGAAAAGGCCATCAAGATTCTGCAGTCGGGTTACAACGTCAAGCACACCTACACCGTCAAACGAATTCCCATCAGCGAACCGCCCAAGACCCCCCCTGAACCACGGCCTCGGCCTGCGTTCGAGGCCTGCAACAGTGCCCCGAACGCGCGTTATTGCGGGCAGTGAGCGGGTTTACCAAAGCGGTGCCGGTGCGCTCAGGGCGCTGCTGATAAGCTCGATGGCGCGCTCGACATCCCCCGTCCGGGTATAACGGCCCAGGCTGATGCGCAGGCTGCTCAAGGCCTGGCTCGGGCTCAGGCCCAGCGCCAGCAGCACGTGCGAGGGCGCGGCACTGGCCGAGTTGCAGGCCGAAGTGGACGACAGCGCCAGCACGCCGCTCAGGCTGGCGGCGTTGAAGCCGGGGCGGTCAATCGCCAGGTTGATGGTGTGGGGGATGCGTTGTTCGCCACAGCCATTCAGGCGCACCCCCGGCAAGGCCAGCAAGGCGCTGCGAAAGCTTTGGCTCAGGGCCTGGATGCGTTCTCGCTCCTCGGCCTGCACTGCTCCAGCCAACGCAAAGGCGCTGCCCATGCCAACGATCTGGTGGGTAGCCAGGGTGCCCGAGCGCATGCCTTGCTCGTGGCCGCCGCCATGGATCTGTGCGTCCAGTGCCCCGCGGGCACGCGGGCCGACATACAGAGCGCCAATCCCCTTGGGACCGTAAGTCTTGTGGGCCGAAAACGACATGAGATCGACCTCCAGTCCGCGCAGGTCGATGGCCACCTTGCCGCTGGCCTGGGCAGCGTCCACATGCAGCAGCGCACCATGCCCGCGCACCAGGGCGCCGATACGGGCGATGTCGGTCAAGGTGCCCAGTTCGTTGTTGATCAGCATCAGCGACACCAGCAGGGTGTCGGGGCGCAGGGCTGCGGCCACGGCGGCGGGTTGGATCAGGCCCTGGGCATCGGGTTGCAGCCACGTCACCTGCGCGCCCAGAGATTCCAGCTGCTTGACCGTGTCGATCACGGCCTTGTGTTCGATGGCGCTGGTAATGATGTGCCGGCGTTGGCCGGTGGCGGCCTGGTGCACGCCCTTGATTGCCAGATTGTTGGATTCGGTCGCGCCGGACGTCCAGATGATGTCGCAGGCGTCGGCCCCGACCAGCTCGGCCACCTGGCGCCGCGCCTGCTCCACCGCCTGGCGCGCGCGACTGCCGTAGGCATGGGAACTGGAGGCCGGATTGCCGAAATTGCCCGCCTGACCGAGGCACTCCACCATGGCCTTGATGACCTGATCGTCCACGGGGGTGGTGGCGGCGTAGTCAAGATAGAGCGGGGCTGGGTGCTGTTGAGGGGTCATGGGGAGCCTGGATTTCGACTGAAAAGGAATAAACAGGTTACCGTCGTCTGCGTGCAAAAAAATTGATTGATGATCGGAGGTTTGCCCGAAAATACGGAAAATATTCTCTAGAATGGCAGTTTGACCGAGAAAATATTGCGAGGTCCGTGATGGACAAGTTTGACCGCGCCATTCTGCAGATTCTTCAGGACGACTGTACCCGCCCCGTGGCCGAGATTGCCGAGCGCATCGGGCTGGGCAGCACCGCCTGCTGGCGGCGGGTACAAAAGCTGGAAGAGTCGGGCCTGATCCGCCGCCGGGTCGCCTTGCTCGACCCCCGTGCCTTGAACGTGGCGGTCACGGTATTCGCCGCCATCCGCACCAACCAGCACAATGCCGACTGGCTGGAACACTTCCACGCCACGATCGCCACCTTGCCCCAAGTGATGGAGTGCTACCGTATGGCCGGTGATACCGATTACATGTTGCGCATGGTGGTTCCGGATATTGCGGGCTATGACGCGGTCTACAAGCAGCTGATCCGGGTACCGGGCATCACCGATATCAGTTCCAGTTTCGCCATGGAGCAGATCAAGTCGACCACCCAATTGCCCTTGCACTATGTGCCCGCCAGTTAGGCGCAGCCCTATTCAACTTTCCTGCAAAGCGTCAATCCGGTAATCTCTCACCACTTGAACAGGGGAAAAACAGGATGCACAGCAAGCCGCCAAGCAACGTCGATATTGAATCTCGCCTGGTTATCCCCCGCGCGGAAATTCGTGGCAAAGGAGCCTTCATCCTCACCGGCCCCTCCAGTTGCGGCAAAGGTGAACTCGCCCAGGCCCTCTGCGATGCCTTGAGCATCCCGCAGGAGCGCTGGCTTTCGATGGGCAACATTCTTCGGCACTCGTTCGAGCACGCCAAGGAATACCCCGATTTCGCCAAGACACTGCAGAGCAAATACGGGATCAGCGACGCCACGCCGATCCTCGAATGCGAAGACGCCACCGAAGAACTGGTCACCAAGGTCGGGGTTCACCGAGAGGCGCTCGAGGGTTTTCTCAAGGACCGCCGCCCGGCTGACAGCGCGGGTGAAAACTGGCGCACGACCAGCCAGCTGGAATGGCTGGAGTACTGCACCATCAACGGTCTGCTGGTGCCCAATCGGTGGACTCAGGCACTGATCGAGGCGCACATCGAACTGTTCGCCACCGAAGTCGACCAGCCGTTCATCGTCGATGGCTACCCGCGCACCAAGGCGGCGGCGATGCATTTGCTGGAGGTTTTCAAGCGCAACGAGATCCCGGTCCTGAAAGTGCTGCACTTGAGCATCAGCAAGCAGCAGATGCTGCGCCGTGCCGGCAAGCGTCAGCGCATGGACGACAACAACCAGGCGCTGCTCAAGCGCTATGAGTTCTATGTCGAAAGTGTGCAGCCAAGCGTCGACTACCTGAAGGACGAGGTGGGCTCGGACAAGGTGGCATTGATCGACGCGCACCAGCCGCACTACGACCTTGTCGGTGGGGAGAAGGTGTTCAACCTGGACCGTTCGATCAACAACGTGGTGTATGCCGCGTTGATCAGCATCGGCTTGTCCAACGTGCTGGCCAGGTCGCTGGTGGCTTCGCGGCAGCATTGATGGCCTGCCGCTTCTGGTAGGACCGGGTTTGCTCGGGGAGACGCTGCCACCGATTTTGCCGGGGGTGGCGTCGATTCCGGAGCAAGGGCGGCCCTGCAAGCGCTATCGTTCATCTGAATGGCCAGATAGGGCAGGGATGTAAAGGCTATACAGTTATAACGATCTGCTTATTTATTCTTTTTAAATATCTTCCGGTCGGCGCATTCTAGGCTCACTTCCACAGGAGCACTGCCCATGACCATCAAGGCAATTAACGTCCGCAACCAGTTCCGCGGCACCGTGAAGGAAATCATCGAAGGTCCGGTGGTCTCCGAAATCGACGTGCAGACCCCCGCCGGCATTGTCACTTCCGTGATCACTACGCGCTCTGTTCATGAGCTGGAATTGGTGATCGGCAGTGAAGTGATCGCTTTTGTTAAATCCACGGAAGTGTCCATCGCCAAGCTGTGACAGAACACCGCACCCAGGCGCAGGTGAAAATGGACTAACGGTTACATTTTCGTTTGAACTTGTAACGAAAGGTTGCGTAGAATGAGCACCAAGGCAGTCGTCGTACAACGCGCGCTGACCTACCCAATAATAAAAGCCCGTCCCCCATGACGGGCTTTTTTCGTTTTCAGTTCCCGATTTCCTGCTTGCAACCATTTCCCCGAGAGGTTTTACACCATGTTGCTGCGTCTGGTCTTGATGCTGCTTTCCCAAGCGTTCAAGCGTGTTTCCGCGGGTATCGCGTCGATGCGTCGTGAATCCGACGTTCTGGCCCAAACCGATCGTGTCGACGATGAGGCAGAAGGCTTCTCCAAAAGCGCGATCATGGTGATCGCGGCGCTGGCGCTTTATATCGCCGGTGGCCTGGGCTACTACGCCAAGGTTCACGTCTGGGATGGCTTGACGCCGCAGCAAAAAGACTTCGTGATTCACTCGATGATGGTGGATCAGCAGGTTCTTTAATGTTCATTGTTGAGTGAAACGAAAAAAAGCGCCCACTCCAGGCGTTTTTTTTCGTCTGTAACAACCCAGCCCACAGTAGGGCGCCCCCCGGCCGTTGCCGTTGCCGTTGCCGTTGCCGTTGCCGTTGCTCTGGCTCTGGCTCTGGCTCTGGTTTTTGATCTGCTTTTGATCTGCTTGTGATCTTGATTGTCCGCGCCCTCAGCAGGCCGAACGGAACAGCGCGGGAGTGGGGGAGCGAGGCAGGAAGCCGAGCTAGCGCCGTAGGCCATGGATGGCCGTACGGCGCGACCCCACGGAGCGCTGTGGAGTGAGGGAACCCGGAGCGAAGCGTAGGGCCAATGCGGGCGCGGAGGCCTTTTGCTTACTTTTGGGCCTTTCCAAAAGTGAGTCGCCGTAAGGGCGAAAAGGTGAGTCTGCACCAACACGTAAAACGGATTAGCTCACCGAAATGTGGGTCGTTACGACGATCTTCAAGTAGGTCCCTATGACGATCTCAGAGTTGCTATTGAAATCTGCTAGCTTATCCGGCATCTCCAGGGTGGCCGAAGGCCCCTTTCGCTTTTACAGCGACTCCCTTTTGGAAAGGCCCAAAAGGAAGCAAAAGGCCTCCGCACCCGCATTGGCCCTCCGCTGCGCTACGGGTTCCCTCCTTGCGCATCGCTCCGTGGGGGTCGCGCTGTACGGCCATCCATGGCCTACAGCGCTAGCTCGGCTTCCTGCCTCGCTCCCCCCACTCCCGCGCTGCTCCAGTCGGCCTGCTGAGGGCGCGGACAGTCAAGATCACAAGCAGATCAAAAGCCAGAGCAACAGCCAGAGCAACAGCCAGAGCAACAGCTACAGCAATAGCCCGGTGTGCGTGCAGGCCGGAGAGCGTAGTTGATTTTTTGGTTCTGAATTAATTTGACATAATTGATTTGTGATCACATATTGGCCGCCACAAGATCAAAAAGAACAGGCTCGCCCCATGACCGATCAACCGACCCTGCTGCCCACCCTGCGCCAAGTCTCTCGCGACACGATGCAAGAGCAGGTCTACCGCCAACTGCGCGAAGCGCTGATGAGCGGGCGTTTTCAGCCTGGGCAGAAACTCACCATCCGCGGTCTCGCCGAAGCCCTGGGCTCCAGCCCCATGCCCGTGCGCGAAGCCCTGCACCGCCTCAGCGCCGAAAACGCCTTCGAAGTCACCGAAACCTCCCGTCTGCGAGTGCGCATGATGACCCCCGACCGGCTGCGCGAGATTCGCGACGCTCGGGTCGCCCTCGAAGGGCTGCTGGCCGAAAAGGCCGTGCTGCACCTCACCGCCCTCGACCTCAAGGAAATCAACAGCATTTGTCAGCAGATGCAGGACGCCGCCGACAAGGTCGACGTGTCCCGCTACCTGTGGACCAACTTCGCCTTCCATCGGCGGATCTACGCCGTGGCCAAGGCCGACCTGACCATCGCCGCCGTGGAAAATTTCTGGCTGCACATGGGCCCCTGTTTCGCCCTCGTGGCCCCGGATCGGGAGCACCTTGCGCGCTCGATGCAGGCGCACAACCGCATCGTCGACGCCCTCACGGCGCGCGATGGCGGCGCGGCGCGGGCGGCGGTCACCGACGACATCATGCAGGCGGCCGATTCCCTGGCCCGCCTGCTCGTCAAGAACGGCCCCAAGCGGTCGAGTGTCTCTGGAGGTAAAAGCGCATGAGTGTCCTGCAACGGCTAGTGCCCTACCAAGGGTTGAGGGTTCTGATCTCCGGCGGCGCGGCCGGTATCGGGGAAGTGCTGGCGGCAGCCTATATCGAAGCGGGCGCACGGGTGCATGTGTGCGACGTCAACGAGTCGGCGGTGGCGGCCTTTGCCGAGCGCTATCCCGGCACCGTGGCGACCCGCGCCGACGTCGGCAACGGCGGGCAGATTGCCCATGTCTTCAAGGTCCAGCGCGAGCAGTTCGGCGGCCTCGATGTACTGGTCAACAACGCCGGCATTGCCGGGCCCACCGGTGGCATCGACACGGTGAGTGACGAGGACTGGCAACGCACCATCGACATCAACCTCACCGCCCAGTACCGCTTTGCCCATCACGCTGTGCCGCTGTTGCGCGAATCGCCCCACGCGCACCTGATCCATATCGCCTCGGTGGCCGGGCGCCTGGGTTATGCCTGGCGTACCCCGTATGCAGCCACCAAGTGGGCCATTGTCGGCTTGATGAAATCCCTGGCCTCGGAGCTCGGCCCTGACGACATCCGGGTCAATGCGTTGTTGCCCGGCATTGTCGAAGGTCCGCGCATGGACGGCGTGATTCGTGCCCGGGCCGAGCAATTGAACGTGCCGTTCGAGGAAATGCGCGAGGAATACCTCAAGAAGATTTCCCTCAAGCGCATGGTCACTGCCGAAGACGTCGCCGCCATGGCCCTGTTCCTTTGTTCACCGGCCGCGCGCAATGTCACCGGCCAGGCAATCAGCGTGGATGGCAACGTCGAATACCTGTAAGCCCTTCAACCACCGATTTCGCTTCAACTACACGCAGTGCATCTCATAAAAATATAAATGGAGAGCCTCATGTCCAAGTCAAAACCCATCATCATCACCTGCGCCGTGACCGGTGCGATTCACACGCCCTCCATGTCGCCCTATTTGCCGATCACCCCGGACCAGATCGCCGAAGCCGCGATTGGTGCCGCCCAGGCCGGTGCCTCCATCGTCCACCTGCATGCCCGCGACCCCGAGGACGGCAAGCCGACCCAGGATCCGGAAATGTTCATGCGCTTTCTGCCGCAGATCAAGGCCGCCAGCGACGTGGTGATCAACCTGACCACCGGCGGCGCGCCGACCATGGGCGTGGAGGAGCGCCTGCAACCGGTGATGCAACTCAAGCCCGAGTTGGCCTCGCTGAACATGGGCTCGATGAATTTCGGCCTCTATGAAATGCTCAACCGCTTCACCGAGTTCAAGCACGACTGGGAGCGGCCGTACCTGGAAGACAGCGACGACCGGATCTTCCGCAACACCTTCCGCGACATCACCTACATCCTCAATTCCTGCGCCGAAAACCGCACCCGATTCGAGATCGAGTGCTACGACATCGGCCACCTGTACACCGCCGCGCACTTCCTGGAACGCGGCCTGCTCAAGGCGCCGTTGTTCATTCAGTCGGTGTTCGGTTTGCGTGGCGGCATCGGTGCGCACCCCGAAGACCTGGCGCACATGCGACGCACCGCCGACCGCCTGTTTGGCGACGCCTACGTCTGGTCGATCCTCGGTGCCGGCAGCCGGCAGATCCCGCTGGGCACCATGGGCCTGGCCATGGGCAGCAACGTGCGCGTGGGGCTGGAAGACTCGCTGTGGGACGGTCCGGGCCAACTGGCGGCGACCAACGCAGCGCAGGTCACGCGGATTCGTACAGTGATCGAAGCCCTCGGGCGTCGGGTCGCCACACCGGATGAGGCGCGGGAAATCCTCGGCCTCAAGGGCGGCGACCAGGTCGGTTTCTGAACACCGCCGATCACACCTCTATTCCGATAAAAACAAGAGGGATCACCATGCGTATCGACATTGTCGCCGACCTCAAGACCACCCTGGGTGAAAGCCCGGTGTGGGATGTCGAGCAACAACGCTTGTACTGGGTCGACAGCTTCGACGGTCGGGTGCTGCGCTGCACCGCCGATGGTCGCGAGTTGCGGGCCTGGGACGTCGGCCAGAAGATCGGCTCGCTGGCTTTGTGTGAGTCGGGCGAGCAGGCCATCGTTGCCCTTCAAGGCGGAGTGCACCATCTGGACCTGGCCAGCGGCGACCTGACGCTGATCAACGACCCGGAGCCCAACCATCCCGACAACCGCCTCAACGATGGCAAGGTTGACCGCCAGGGACGCTTTGTCTTCGGCTCGATGGACACCCTGGAGGAGGCGGCCAGCGCCAAGCTGTATCGCCTTGACCCCGACCTGAACCTGCACGTGCTCGACGAGGGCATCATTTGCTCCAACGGCCCGTGCTGGAGCCCGGATGGCCGCACGCTGTATTTCACCGACACCTGGACCGGCGACATCTGGGCCTATGATTACGACACCGTCAGCGGCGCCGCGGCCAACCGGCGCACCTTCGCCAAAGTCGACACCTCGGGCGGTGGTGCCGGCGACGGCTGCACCGTGGATGCCGAGGGCTGCCTGTGGCAGGCGCTGGTGTATGCCGGGCAACTGGTGCGCTACAGCCCGGATGGCCGTGTCGACCGAGTCATCGAGATGCCGGTGAAGAAAGTCACCAGCGTGGCTTTCGGTGGCCCGGACCTGGACGTGCTCTACGTCACGTCCATGGCGCGGCCACCCTTGCCGCGTTTTCCTGCCGACGGGCAGCAGCGCGGCGCGTTGTTCGCCGTCAGCGGACTGGGCATACGCGGGATCGCCGAACGCCGTTTCGCCGGGTAAGGAAGCCCCTCCACACTTAACCTGAACGAGCGCCTGCACTGCGGGCGCTTTGGAGCCGCTCATGCAAAATAATAACAAGGCATCGCTGGGCAAGATTCACCGCTATTCCTGGGTTTCTCTGCTGGTCTGCTGGGCCATCTGGATTCTCAATGCCTATGACCGGGAAATCGTCCTGCGACTGGGGCCAACCATTTCCAAACACTTCGACCTGTCCGCCGATCAGTGGGGCACTGTCGCCACTGTGGTGATGCTGGCTCTGGCCGTGCTGGACATTCCCGGTTCAGTGTGGAGTGACCGCTACGGCGGCGGCTGGAAGCGAGCACGCTTTCAGGTGCCGCTGGTGCTGGGTTACACGCTGATTTCCTTGCTGTCCGGGTTCAATGCCTTGAGCGGTCACCTGGGCACCTTCATCGCCTTGCGCGTGGGGGTCAACCTCGGCGCCGGCTGGGGCGAGCCGGTGGGCGTCAGCAACACCGCCGAATGGTGGCCGGTGGAGCGTCGTGGTTTTGCTCTGGGCGCGCACCACACCGGTTACCCCATCGGCGCGCTGCTCAGCGGCCTGGTGGCCAGTTTCGTGATCGCCACCTTCGGCGAGGACAACTGGCGCTACGTGTTCTTCTTCGCCTTCGTCGTCGCGTTGCCGCTGATGATCTTCTGGGCGCGTTATTCCACCGCCGAGCGGATTCGCCAGCTGTACATCGACATCGCCGCCAAGGGCATGACCGCTCCGAACAGCGCACCGTCGTCCAACGTCAAAGGTGAAGCCTGGAAATCCTTCAAGGCCACGCTGCGCAACCGCAACATCGCCCTGACCGCCGGCAACACCCTGCTCACTCAGGTGGTGTACATGGGCGTCAACATCGTGCTGCCGGCCTATCTGTACAACATTCTCGGGCTGTCCCTGGCCGAATCGGCGGGAATGAGTGTGGTGTTCACCCTGACCGGCATTCTCGGCCAGCTGATCTGGCCGTCGCTGTCGGACATCATCGGTCGGCGCGTGACCTTGCTGATTTGCGGGGTGTGGATGGCCGCCAGTGTCGGCGCGTTCTACTTTGCCAACAGCATGACCATCGTCATCGTCGTGCAACTGCTGTTCGGCCTGGTGGCCAACGCGGTGTGGCCGATCTACTACGCGGTGGCGTCGGACTCGGCCGAGCCATCGGCCACCTCCACGGCCAATGGGATCATCACCACCGCCATGTTCATCGGTGGCGGTGTAGCGCCGGTGCTGATGGGCAGCCTGATCGCCGGCGGCGGTGGCTGGACCAGCCTGGGTGGCTACACGGTGTGCTTCTTCGTCATGGCCGGCTGCGCCCTGGGCGGTGCCTGCCTGCAACTGTTCTCCCACCGTCCGGCCCGGCTGCAGGTGCAACCGAGCCTGTAACCCCTCAAGGAGGTTTGCGTCATGACAACTACAACACCACGCGCACCCTCGGCACTCGATCGGCTCATGTTCGTCAAACTGATGCCGTTGTTGATTGCCGCCTATGTGCTGAGCTTTCTCGACCGTACCAATATCGCCCTGGCCAAGCACAGCCTGGACGTGGACCTGGGCATCTCGGCGGCCGCCTACGGCCTGGGCGCCGGGTTGTTCTTTTTGACCTATGCGCTCTCGGAGATCCCCAGCAACCTGATCATGCACAAGGTCGGCGCGCGCTTCTGGATTGCCCGGATCATGGTGACTTGGGGGCTGATCTCTGCCGCCATGGCCTTCGTCCAGGGCGAAACCTCGTTTTATGCGTTGCGCCTGCTGCTGGGCATCGCCGAGGCCGGGCTGTTTCCAGGGGTGATGCTGTACCTGACCTACTGGTTCGGCCGTGAGCAGCGGGCACGGGCCACGGGCTATTTTCTGCTGGGCGTGTGTGTGGCCAACATTCTTGGCGGGCCGCTGGGGGCGATGCTGATGAAGCTGGACGGCGCCCTGGGATGGCACGGCTGGCAGTGGATGTTCCTGCTCGAAGGCTTGCCGGCGGCGTTCTTCGCTCTGGTGGTGTGGAAGAAACTGCCAGACCGTCCCGGCAAGGCCAGCTGGTTGACCCCGGCCGAGGCTCAGGACATCGAGCGGCGCCTGACCCAGGAGGCCGAGGAAGGCGCAGGTCACGGCGGCCACTCGTTCAAGCAGTGCCTGACACCGCAGATTCTGTTGGCGATCTTTGTCTATTTCTGCCACCAGATCACTATCTATACGGTGATTTTCTTCCTGCCGAGCATCATTGCTCGGTATGGCGAGCTGAGCACCTTGCAGGTTGGGTTGCTGACCTCGTTGCCGTGGATTGCGGCGGGGCTGGGGGCGCTGTTTCTGCCGCGCTTCGCCAATACCGCGACCCGGGCCCGGCGCATGCTGGTGGCCGGCTTGCTGACTATGGCGCTGGGTTTGATCGTTGCCTCGGTGTCGGGGCCGGTGTTCAGCCTGATGGGTTTCTGTGTCTCGGCGGTGATGTTTTTCGTGGTGCAGTCCATTGTCTTTCTGTACCCGGCTTCGCGCCTGCGTGGCGCGGCACTGGCCGGTGGGCTGGGCTTCGTCAACAGTTGCGGCCTGCTGGGCGGTTTCGTCGGGCCGTCGGTGATGGGCCTGATCGAGCAGAGCACGGGTAGCTCGACCAATGGTTTGCGGGTCATGGCCGTGTTGCTGGTGGTCGCGGCGGTTGCGGCGCTGCGCCTGCGCCAGGGGCATGAGGCCCGGGGCACACGTGGCGCCGCGCCGGTGATCAAGAACGCGGCCGTTTGAAGCGCGGTTAGCGACGCGGCTTGTTCCTGGCGTCGATCAGGCGCTGGGCCACGTCGATCAATCGCTCGCCACGGTCCATCGCCCCTTGACGCAAACGCCCGTGGGCCTCGCTTTCACTGAGGCCCATTTGCTCCATCAACAGGTATTTGGCGCGTTCGACTACCTTGCGCTCGTTCAAGGACTGGCGGGCGCTGTCCAGTTCATGGTTGGCGCTTTGCAGGCGCTGGGTCTGGGCCTGCAGCAAGTCCAGCAGGGAGCGTGCGACGTGCGGCCCCAGTGGCTCGGTGGCGTCGTCCAGCGGGCTGGTCTGGACACTGAACAGGCGCACCTGCTCGCCGTGGTCCAGCCCGGCCAGGCGACGGGACAGGGCGCGATGGTTGTCGAGGTCGGCATGGGCCAGGGCGATGCTGGACTGGCACTGTTCCAGCAGTTGTCTGGCCAGACGGGTTTCCACCTCGTGCATGCGATCGATGCGCTGGGTCGCGAGGTCAAACCACACCTCCGAGAGGCCGGGGTCGACCTTGGCCGACTCGTGGGTACGCAACGCCATGGCCCGAAGCTGGGTCACCGGCGTTTGCTCGACGCTCAGCCAGATGCTTCGGGCCTGATCGTCGGCAAATTCGAGAAAGCTTTGGAAGCAGCGTTCCTGGCTTTGCGCCAAGTGTTCCAGGCGCGTGCGCAGGGGCGCATCGAAGTAGCCGATGGCAAAACCGGTCACCCCCGTGGCCCGCTCCTGACCCGCCAGCTCCTTGCCCTGCATGAAGTTGAACAGCGCCACCAGCACGCGGGTGATGCTCGGGTCGATGGCGCTGTCGGCCGCCTCGAAGACCACCGCCAGCAGGGCGCCGATCAAGCGGGTCAGGGCGGCGGTGGCGTCCTGGGGTGTGGTCCGCTGTTCACGGATGCGCAAGCGCAGGCCGGGCAGCTCCTCGAAACAGTGCAATGCAAAGGCTATGCGGTTGAACAGACGGGCCCGGTCCGAGGCGCTGGCTTCCTGCAAATCCATGGTCTGCATGCTCGCCAGCACGGCGCCCTCGATGGCCGCGGCTTCGTCGCTGAGCTGCTTGAGCTGGGCTTCATGGGCGGGCGTGTGACTGCCCAGAAACAAATTGGAAAACCCCCGTTCACGCTGCAGCGCATGCACCAGACGGCTGATGTCCGTGACCTGCTGGCAGGTGCTGGCGAGGTTGTTCAGGCCTTCGAGCTCGCTGCGGCGGGCGGCGAGCATGAAGCGCAGGGCAGGGGGGAGTGGAGTCTCGGGCATGGGCGCAGGGTCTTGGTCGGCGATCAGGCTATTGTAGGTCTATTTACCTTGCGCTGTAGGCCCGAGCTTGCTCGCGAACCCCGCCACGCGGTTGCTCCTGCTCCGCGCAGTGCCTTGTTCCCGAGCCAGTTCGGTCCTACAGGAGTGGCGTTACAGCTTGAACTGGCGCAACAACCCGTTGAGCTCCTCGCTCAACTGCTTCAACCCCACACTGGCCGCGCTCGATTGCTCGGCCGCCTGGGCGGTGTGATGGGACAAACCGGCCGCCTGGGTCACGTTCTGGTTGATGTCTTCCACCACATGGGACTGCTGCAAGGTGGCGCTGGCAATGGACGCATTGAGGCTGTTGAGGTTGGTCAGGGCATGGCTGATGGAGGTCAGGCTCTGGCCGGCCTGGTTGGCCTGTTCGATGGTCAGGCGCGAGGCGCGGCTGCTTTCGCCGATGACTTTAACCGCCGAGTCCGAATGACTTTGCAGGCGCTGGACCATGTTGTGGATTTCGGCCGTGGACTTCTGAGTGCGCTGGGCCAGCAAGCGAACCTCGTCGGCGACGACGGCAAAGCCCCGGCCCTGCTCGCCGGCGCGGGCGGCTTCGATGGCGGCGTTGAGCGCCAGCAGGTTGGTCTGCTCGGCGATGGAGCTGATCACTTCGAGCACGGTACCGATCTGGGTGCTTTCCCCGGACAGGGTGCGGATCACCTCCACCGCCTGGTCGATGGTGCCCGACAGCGCGCCTATCTGACGCAGCGAGCTGTCGATGTTCTGTTGGCCTTGAGTGGCCTGGGCCTGGGCGTCGCGCATTTCGCTGGCGGCGTGCTCGGCATTGCGCGCCACATCCTGCACGCCATGGGTGACTTCATTGACCGCCGTGGCCACCAGTTCCATCTGCTGGGCCTGCTGCTCACTGCGCTGCTGGGCCTGTTCGGCGTTGTTACCCAACTCCGTGGATGACTGGCCCAGGGCGTGGGCGCAGGATTGCAGTTCGCTGATCACCCGGTGCAGCTTGGCGGTGAAGGTGTTGAAGTGCCGCGCCAGCTCGGTGATTTCGTCCTTGCCCTCCACCGGCAGGGTGCGGGTCAGGTCGCTTTCGCCGCTGGCGATGTTGGCCATGGCGCCGACGGTGGTGCGCAAGGGGCGCAGGATGCTGCGGGTGATCACCAGCACCAGCAGGGCCATGATGACCACAATGACCAGGCCCACCAGGGAGGCGTGCCAGATCTGGGTCATGAAGTCGGCCTGCATGTCGTCGATGTACACCCCCGAACCCAGCACCCATCCCCAGGGCGCGAACAGTTGCACGTAGGAGGTCTTTTCCACCGGCGCGCTGGCCCCTGGTTTCGGCCAGCGGTAGTTGACGACGCCGGCGCCTTGAGCCTTGGCGATGGCCGCCATGTCGGAAAATAGCGCGACCCCATCCGGGTCGCGGATGCCGGAAAGGTCCTGGCCTTCGAGCTTGGCGTTGGTGGGGTGCATGATCATGACGGGGCGCAGGTCGTTGATCCAGAAGTAGGCAGTCTGGTCGTAGCGCAGCCCGCGGATCACGCTGAGGGCCTGTTGCTGGGCGGCTTCACGGCTCAACGTGCCGGCGGTTTCCAGGTTGTGGTAGTAGTCGAGCACGCCGCTGGCGGCCTGCACCACGTGCATGGTCTGCTTGGCCCGGCCGGCGTAGAGGTCGTCATGGATCTGCTTGAGCATGACCAGGCCAAGGCTGAACAGCATGGCCATGGCCACCAGCAGGATCAGCCACAATCGCTTGCCGATCGAAAAGTTGCGCAAACCGCCCATAGTGCAGACCCTTTATTGTTAGACACCGTGACAGGCTGTCGGCCGAACGGGGCTGAACATGAGGCAGTGGCGGATCTACCCCAGCAATCTGGCCAGGGCGGCGTCGATTTGCCGGGTTTCGTCGGCAAAACGCCCCGGCGCCCCGGCGCAGTGACCATAGGGTGAAACCAGTGGCTCGAAGCGGGCGTCTTGCAGGTGCGTGTACTCTAGCCGGGCTTCTGCCTGGGTAAAGTAGGCGTCGGTGCTGCCGGGCATCAGCAGGCAGCGGGCGCGGATGGCGGCCAGTGCGGTATTGGGCAAGTCGGCCTGGTGCCAACTGTCGAGCACGGTCAGCAGGTCGTTGGCGTCGTGTTGCAGGTGGTCGTCCTCCCAGTCCTGCAGCAGCGCCTCCAGGCTGGCGAAGCCCATGCCCTGATACAACCGTTCGCGAAAAAACTGCGCCGAGTAGGCCCATCCGGCGTAGCTGCGACCGAAGGCCCGCAAGCCCCGTTCCGGCGGCGTTTCATAGCGCCCGCCGGCATAGCCGCTGTCGGCTTGCAAGGCGGCGCGCACGCCTTGCAAGAAGACCTGATTGAGCGGCCAGCAGCGGGCGGTGCCGCAGACCGCCAACAGGGCGGCGACGTCATCGGGAAAGCGCGCCGCCCAATTGAACGCCTGCATGGCGCCCATGGACCAGCCCGCCACCAGCGCCAGACGGCGCACCCCCAGCACCTCCCAAAGCAGGCGGCGCTGGGCCTGGATATTGTCTTCCAGGCTTACCCGGGGAAAGTCGGCGCCCGGCTGGAGGCTGGAGTTGCTGGGGGAACTGGAGTAGCCGTTGCCAAACAGGTTGACGCTGATGATGAACAACCGCTCCGGGTCCAGCGCCCGGCCTGGGCCGATCCAGCCCTGGTAGGAGCGATGGTTGCCTGTGTAATAGGACGGCAGCAGCACCGCGTTGTCCCCTGCGGCATTCAACTGGCCCTGGGTGTGAAAAGCCAATTGCGCGTCGATCAGGGTCTGGCCGGACTGCAAGAGCAGGTCACCCAAGGCGGCGGTGCGGTAGTCGGTGGGCATGGCGTGCTCCGGTGAGGGTGAGTGCGCATGGACGAAACCCCGACGGCAGCTGATAATGCGCAGCCGTCGCATCTGGTACATAAAGTGCTACAACAACAGCGGCAGGCCGCATTTTTCATTTGCCCCGCATTGGCCGGGCCTCGCAGGACACAGGGTTCAACATGGTAGCGAAGAGCAGTCTGGCGAAGAAGGACAAGAGCCCCGCCGAGGAAATCGACATGGCCGCCGTGCGCGACAAGCGCCAGCAGTCCGAAGTGGCCAAGGCCCTGCAATCGGCCGCGCTGGACCTGTTTGCCGAACATAACTACGCCACGGTCACCATCAAGGACATCGCCAAGGCCACGCAGATGAACTCGGCCTTGATCTACTACTACTTCGGCAGCAAGGAAGAACTGTTTCTCGGGGTGGTGGAGTCCACGGTCGAAGACGCCTTTCGCCAGTTCAACTCGATCAAGCACGACGCGGTCGAGCCACAATCGATCATCTTCCTCTGGTTGCAGATTCACATCCTGCAGTTTGCGTTGTTGCAGAAACTGGCCAAGATGAGCCTGGACTATGCCAGCTCCCACGGCCGCACCCCGCGCATCGACAAGGCCATCCGCAAGTTCTACGACAAGGAATCCCAAGTGCTGCGCAAAGCCATCAAGGATGGCATCGCCCTGGGCGTGTTCCGCGAAGTCGACCCGGCAGACATGGCGATGTTCATTTCCACCTACCTGGACGGGGTGCTGTTTCGCTCGATGATGTTTCCCAAGTTCAACTTCAAGAATGCGATCGTAGTGATGCGTGAGCTGGTGCTTGAGCATTTGAGCGTACGGACGGCCTGAGATCGTGTTGCGCCCATCGCGGGCATGCCCCGCTCCCACAGGAGTCAACCGCCCCTCAATTTCTGAAGGTTGAACGCGTGGGAGCCGGGCGTGCCCGCGATGGGCGCAACCCGGTCATCAATCAACAATCGCCAATTCGACCAACGCCCCTTGCTCGAACCAGGTCTCCATTCCGGTGACCTTCAACTGCAACGCCCCTTCGATCACTTCGCCGATGTACGAAATCGGCAACGGTTCGGCTGAGACGTCATCCCCGTAGACAATGCACAACTGCTGGCGCGGGCTGTAGAAGCACACGGCGCCGGCGGCGTGGCCGGTCTTGGCGATGCGTTCCTTGCCCACGTCCTGTGTCAGGTAGCGGTTTTCCCAGGGTGCGACGATGGGCAGGGTGAAAAACACCAGGTCGCCCAACAGCTTGCCGTGCTGCAAGGAGCTTTGCAGGGGCAGTTTCTCGCGGAAGATCTGCGCCAGGTTTGGCACCTTGTCTTCCCAGATTTCGATCAGGCAGATGGATTGACCTTCGACTTTCAGACTCAAGCGCATGACAGGGTTCCTGTAGAAATGAGGGGAGGCTCAGGCGGCGGTGGGTTTGCTTTTGGGTTTGCGGAAACCATCGCCCACGCCCCATGGAAAGACATGGTCGACCCACATGTGCAGGCGGTTGGCCCACGACAGCGCCGCGCCAGTCAGGCGCTCAAGTTCTTCTACCGTGGTGGTGGCGTCGGCGACCGCCACGTAGCGATGCACCATGGCGGCAGCGGCGGGCAGGCCGACGAAGTCGAAGAAGTCGGCCTTGTAGCCGATGATCTGGCGAATCACCATTTTCAGCGTGGCCAGGTCCGCCCCCGGCTGACGGCAGACTTCGATCAGGCCCCAGAACATTTCATCAGCCAGGGTGCGCGCTTCGCCCTCGGCAAACATCAGCGTGCTCAGGTACTGCCCGCGGGCGCCGGTGCCCCGCGGAATTTCACCACGGCCGATGGCCGCCACTTCGTCGGGCATGGTGCGCCAGATGGCTTCGCGCTCGGTGTCGAGCAGGTCGATCATTTCATCGGTGGTCATGGTGCGCCCCTCTATAGGTATGGATGGTCGGCTGGGTGTGGATGATCAGCAATCGATGGAAGGCCGAATCAGCCTATGCCGACAGTCTCCAGCTTGCAAGAGTAATTAATCGCCTAATTAACTTGCACGAATTTGGTGTGCGGAAGGGCTGCTGTGCGCTGGCTTGGTGCGCGGATACGATCCCCTGAATACGGGGGTTTTAGCGCTAAAAATCAAGTCGATCAATGGGCTGTAAATTAACCGGACGATTAAAAAACGATGGCATGCTTGTTGCTCCGGTGTATCTGCAACACCGGTTTTCATGGGTGCATTGACTGGCTTGGCTGCGCGCACCAGACGTGCGCAACGATCCCGAGGTAGACCTTGATGAAAGCAACACCCGTTGTGCTTGGCCTGAGCTTGCCCGTGCTGTCGCTGTGCTGCGTGATCGGTGCGGCCCATGCCGCCAGTGAGATCAAGATCCCCACCGAAACCATGGACCCGACTCTGCACGCCATGCTTCCCGAAGCGGTGCGCAAGGCCGGCGTGATCAACCTGGTGACCGACGCGCACTATCCGCCGTGCGAGTCGTTCGCTGCCGACAACAAGACCATGGTGGGCTACGAGCCGGATCTGTGGGACGCCATGGGGCAGAAGCTCGGGGTCAAGATCAAACCCGTGTCCATCGCCTTCGATGGCCTGATTCCAGGTGTGCAGAGCGGTCGCTATGACCTGGCCATGGAGTGCATCTCCGACTCCGTGGAGCGCGAGAAGCAGGTCACTTTCGTGGACTTCTCCTACGCCACCAATGCCTTCTACACCCTCAAGAGCAACACCAAGGTGACCGAGGACCCGCTGTCCATGTGCGGCCTGCACGGCGCCGTGCAATCGGGCACCGATTTCGCCGGAACCATCACCGACCTGTACTCGCCGCACTGCGTGAATGCCGGCAAGCCGCCTATCCAGCTGTCCCAGTACCCTTCGGCGGACGCCGTGCTGCTGGCGCTGTACTCCGGGCGTGTGGATTTTGTGGTCAACGACGCGGCTGCCGCCAAGGACATGGAAAAAGCCGCGCCCAAGCCGATCCGCGTGGTCACGTCCAGCCTGATGCCCAAGTTCTATCTGGGGATCGTGGTCAAGAAGGATGATCCGGCCATGGCCAATGCCATGCTGGCGGCGCTCAAGGCGGTGCAGGCCAGCGGCAACTACGACCGCATCATGGACAAATGGGACCTGGCGCCGCTGAAGTTGCCCAACCCCGGCATCAACATGACTGCCACCGACCCGATCCAGAACCCCAAGCCCTGATATGCCCACCTGGCTGGCGGACAACCCGCCTACCAGCCCCTTGCCCGCACCCCTGGTCCCCGACCGCGAGTTGCACTGTGACGTGGTGGTGGTCGGTTCCGGCTCCGCTGCCCTGAGTGCAGCGCTGACGGCGGCCGTGGGGGGGCTGAAGGTGCTGGTCATCGAAAAGACGCAATGGTTAGGCGGCACCAGCGCCATGTCCGGCGGTGCGACCTGGGCGCCGGCCAACCACCACGCCCGGGCCGCCGGTATCAGTGACAGCAGTGCCGAAGCGTTGGCCTATCTGCGGGCCAGTGCACCAGCCGGCTGGCAGGCCAGCGAAGACGCCCTGTGGCGCCGCTTCAGCGAAGCCGCCGGGCCGATGATCCAGCTGCTGGAACAGCATTCACCGGTTCGTTTCGAATTGACCGACGAACCGGACCCGTTGCCCGAACATCCCGGCGCCAAGGCTGGCGGGCGCATGCTCGGGCCGCGTTCCCTGAGCCGCTGGCAGTTGGGCCGTGCGGGTATCGGCGGCCTGGCGCGCTGGCTGCGACCGTCGCCGTTGCCGCAGTACTACAGCTACCACGAGATCATAGGCCTGGATGTCTATCACCATCCCTTGGCGGTGGCTGTGCGTCTGGCGCCACGGCTATTGTGGCGCTGGCTGGCCGGCACCCGCAGCAAGGGCGCAGCGCTGATCGCCGGCCTGTTGGCCGGTTGTCGCCGCCACGGCTGCCGCTTCGAGCGGCGCACCCGCGCCACCCACCTGATTGTCGATGAGCAGGGCCGGGTGAGCGGGCTCTGGGCCCGGCAGGGCGAGGACAATCTGAAGGTCGTCGCCCGGCGCGGTGTGCTGTTGGCCAGTGGCGGTTTTGAATGGGATGCAGCGCGTCTGGCCGAGCACTTCCCGGGGCCGGTGGATTTCATTGCCAGCCCCCGCAGCAACGAGGGCGATGCCCACCGCATGGCCCAGGCGGCCGGAGCGCAGTTGGCCCACATGGACCAGGCCAACATCAACCCGGCCATGCCGTGGCGCTACGAAGGCCAGGCCCATTGTCTGGCGGTGTTTTTCCACTACGAGCCCAACGCGATCATCGTCAACCGCCATGGGCAGCGTTTCGTCAACGAGTTCACTTTCAACCTTGGCGAGGCGCTCGATGAGCGTGATGCCAGCGGAGCGCCGCTGCACTTGCCGGCCTGGGTGATTGCCGACAGCCGTCTGCTGACGCGGGCACCCTTGCTGCGCTGGTTCCATCGCTTCGATCGGCGCTGGCTGGTGCGTGCCCGCAACGTGGAACAGCTGGCGCAGAAGATCGGCGTGCCGGCGGCCGCCCTGCAGGCCACGGTGCAGCGCTTCAACGGCTTTTGCCGCAGCGGCGTGGACGAAGATTTCGCCCGCGCCGGGGCGGCCCATGGTTTGGCCGAAACAGACCGGCGCATCCACGCCGGGTTGCAGGCCATCGAGCACGGGCCGTTCATCGCATTGCCGTTCAACCGCACGTTTCTGGCCACCAAGGGCGGGCCGCGCACCGATGAGCGCGGGCGAGTGCTACGGCCCGACGGCAGCGTGATGCACGGGTTGTATTGCGCCGGGGTGGCCATGGCCAACCCGATCGGCACACGGGCAGTGGGGGCGGGCACGACCCTGGGGCCGAACATGACATGGGGGTACATCTGTGCGCGGGATATGGTGGGTTGAATGTGGGTCTTCATGCCACCGCGGGTCGCCCTTGTGGGAGCAGGGCTTGCCCGCGATGCTGACGACGCGGGCCGACGCCATTGCGCGGTGGTGCCATTGCAGGCAAGCCTTCTTCCCGCACCCGTCACCCGGCCAGGTACCAGGTGTTAACCCCACCTCCATCGACAATCATCATCTGACCGGTGATATACGCTGCATCGCTGCTGCCCAGAAAAGCCACCGCCTTGGCCACTTCTTCCGGCTGCCCGGCGCGCTTGAGGGGCAGGCGCGAGACTTCTTCGGCGAGGGCCGGCTCCCGGGCCTCCCAGCCGCTGCCCGCTTCACGGATGGGCCCCGGGCTGACCCCGTTGACACGGATGCCCAGCGCCGCCCACTCCAGCGACATCTGCACCGTCAGGCTGACCACCGCCGCCTTGCTCGGTCCGTAGGCGCCAGCGCCAGGGTAGGAACGATGGGCCGAGGCGCCGGCAATGTTGACAATGGCACCCATATTGCGTGCAGCCATGCCACGGGCCACGCAGACGCTCAGCAGAAAGCAGGATTTCAGGTTGCCAGCCACTACGGCATCGAAATCCTGTTCGCTCAGGCTCAACAGCGGGCCAGGGGCACCCAGGCCCGCATTGTTGACCAGCAGGCCCACCGGCCCCAGGGCCTGTTCGACCTGAGCCACCAGATCCTGCACCGCCGCGTGATCGGTGAGGTCGACGAGAAACACCTGAGCCTTTCGGCCCAGTGCATGGACTTCTGCTGCGGTGGCCAGCGCGGCCGTGCGGTCGCTGCGCACGACAATCGCGACATCGGCCCCGTCACGGGCCAACTGCAAGGAAATGGCCCGGCCGATGCCTTTGGCACCACCGGTCACCAGCGCGACGCAACCGTTCAAGCGAAGGGATTCGGGTAACGCAGTATCAGAGCTCATCGAGGCTTCCCGTCAGGGCCGAGACATTCGACCATGACCGGACATCTGCAAATTCGACGCCAGTTACATTGTGTGCTGGCAGACGATCCACGCTACGGGAGACATGCGCCATGAACGAACATTTCACCGCACCCGCTTTGGATGTGCCCGCCATCACGGCGCGCCAGGTGCTCAAAAGCTTCAAGGGTCAGGAAGTCCTGCGCGGCGTCGACATGACGGTGGAGCAGGGCGAAGTGGCCTGCCTGATCGGGCCGTCGGGCTCGGGCAAGTCGACGTTTCTGCGTTGCGTCAACCACTTGGAAAAGATCGACGGCGGCGCCTTGTACGTCGATGGCGAGATGGTCGGTTATCGCCGAGTCGGCAATCGCCTGCACGAGCTCAAGGATGCCGAGGTGTCGGCGCGGCGGGCGCGCATCGGCATGGTCTTTCAGCGCTTCAATCTGTTCGGCCACATGACGGCGCTGCAGAACGTGGCCGAGGCGCCCATGCAGGTCAAGGGCGAGAGTCGCGAGATGGCCTTTGAGCGGGCCCGCGAACTGCTGGTGCGAGTGGGCCTGGGCCATCGCCTGGAGGCCTACCCCAGCCAGCTCTCCGGCGGTCAGCAACAGCGCGTGGCGATTGCCCGGGCGCTGGCCATGAAACCTCGGCTGATGCTCTTCGACGAACCCACCAGTGCCCTTGACCCGGAACTGGTAGGCGAAGTGCTGGACGTGATGCGCGACCTCGCCAGCGAGGGCATGACCATGCTGATCGTTACCCACGAAATGCACTTCGCTCGCGAGGTGGCGAGCAAGGTCGCGTTCATGGACCAGGGCGCGATTGTCGAGTGCACCAGCCCCGCGCAGTTGTTCGAGCAGCCGCGGCATCCGCGCACTCGCGAATTCCTGTCCAAGGTGATTTGAATGAAGCTGTCCGTCCCGGATGATTTATTTCTTGCGTTAATTAATCGGTTGATTAAGACTGATATCGAGGGTGCAGGCATGGCCCTCGGCGCATGTTCAAATCGTCGTTTCATGTTTTCCCGCAAGAGCGCTTCACGAGCGCCGAGAACTGGCCATGACTCTTTTGCAATCCGCTGAACGTTCACCTACGCCCGCCACGGGTGGCGCGCCGGAGCCGATGCCCGCCGCGGGTGCCTTGAGCTGGGACGAGCGCTATCCCGACGACAATCTGGTGGTAGTGCCGCAACGTCATCCCGGCCGCTGGGCCGTGGCGGCGGTGCTGGTGGTGCTGGGCCTGCTGTTCCTGCGACTGGTGGTCACCAACGAAAATTTTGGTTGGGCCACAGTCGGTCACTATCTGTTCGATTCCACCATCCTCAGCGGCGTCTGGATGACCGTGTGGCTGACCGTGGTCACCATGGTGCTGGGCGTGGTGCTGGGCATCGTGCTGGCGGTGATGCGCCTGTCGCGCAACCCGTTGATCAAGGGCGCCGCCACCAGCTTCATCTGGTTCTTCCGTGGCACGCCGGTGCTGGTGCAGCTGATCTTCTGGTACAACCTGGCGATCCTGTTCCCGCAGATCAGCCTGAGCATCCCGTTTGGTCCGACCCTGCTCCAGGCGTCCACCAACGACCTGATCACCCCCTACGTAGCGGCCATTCTCGGCCTGGGTCTGAACGAGGCGGCGTACATGGCCGAGATCGTTCGCGCCGGTATCGCTTCGGTGGACGACGGTCAGCAGGAAGCGGCGCGGGCCCTGGGCATGCGCGACCGCAAGGTGACCGCGCGCATCGTCTTGCCCCAGGCCATGCCGTTCATCATCCCGCCCACCGGCAACGAGACCATCGGCATGCTCAAGATGACATCGCTGGTGAGCGTGATTTCCTTGTCCGATCTGCTCTATTCCGCCCAGACCATCTACTCGCGCACCTACGAGACCATACCGCTGCTGATGGTCGCCTGTGTCTGGTACCTGCTGGCCACCAGTGTGTTGAGCCTGTTGCAGCGGCGTATCGAGCGTCACTTCAACAAAAGCCGCCGTAGCCCCGGCTGACGCCGAGCAGAGCCCAGCCGTCGCCAGCCCTTAACGATCAGGTTTCAGGAGCCGCCGAAATGACCGAATTGATCCAGCTCAAAGACCTCACTGCGCCCGTTGCCGGCGTCAGTCACCTGCTCGACGCCTTGCGCGAGGACATCGGCAAGCCCGACAGCCTGTCCCGCACCTTGCCGCCGGAGACCTACCACAGTGCCACGTTCTACCAGATCGAAATGCACAAGGTGTTCCGCGCCGACTGGCTGTGCATCGGCCACGTCGCGCAACTGGCCAACGTGGGCGACTATTTTTCCATCGATATCGTCAAGGAACCGCTGCTGGCGGTGCGCACCGCCGAGGGCATCCGGGTCATGTCGCGGGTCTGCCTGCACCGCTGGCTGCCGATTGTCGAGGGCGCGGGTAACGCCAAAGGCTTTGCCTGCCCGTTCCACAAGTGGAGCTACGGCCTGGACGGGCAGATGCTTGGCGCACCCAGCATGGAAGAGGCCGAGGATTTCCACCCTGGCCAATGGCAACTGCCACAGATCCGCAGCGAGATCGTCGAGGGGCTGATTTTCATCACCCTGAGCGCCACGGTGGGTTCCATGGGTGAGCGCCTGGCCGATCTGGTGCCGCTGCTGCGCAAACACAACGTCGCGCAACTGACCATGGCCTTCACCACCGACTACCCCTGCGACTTCAACTGGAAGATCGCCGCCGAGACTTTCATGGAGTGCTACCACCACCCGGCAGTGCACCGCAAAAGCCTGGAGACCAGTTTCCCGGGCCGCCTGAGCTACATCGGAGCGGGCGGTGCTGGCTGGAGCATCTGCCATCAACCACTGCGGGCCAAGGGCGAGCTCAGTGAAATCCTTACCCCGGGTCTGGTGCCGTTCGATGGCCTGGAAGGCGATGACTTGCGCCAGATCAAGCTGGTGCAGATTTTCCCCAATACCTTGATCGGCCTGGACCCGGACCGGGCCAGCGTCACCAGCCTGTTGCCGTTGGACGCGGAAAATACCCATTGGCAGCGGGTGGTATTGGTGGACCCCAAGGCGGCCGCGCTGCCGACCTTTGCCCAGACCGTGGAGCGCATTCAAGCCCGGGGCAAGACCATCGCCGCCGAAGACCTGGAGGTCAATGCGATTCAACAGCGGGCCACCCACTCCACACTGGCCCGGCCCGGACGCCTCAGTCATCTGGAGCGCACCGTCTGGCAACTGGCCAATTACCTGCGCGAGCGCGTGCTCGGCTGACCGATTTTTCTGCGAGGAAACCTCATGAAATACACGCGTCTGGGCCGTTCCGGCCTGCAAGTGTCCCGCCTGTGCCTGGGCTGCATGACCTACGCGCCACCCGAGCGCAGCGGTTACAGCTGGTCGTTGAACGAGGAGCAGAGCCGGCCGTTCATACGTCAGGCGCTGGAGCTGGGCATCAACTTCTTCGACACCGCCAATGCCTACGCCAAAGGCGCCAGTGAAGAAGTACTGGGCCGCGCTCTGAAGGACTTCGCCCGCCGCGACGAAGTGGTCATCACCAGCAAGGTCTACAACCCCATGCGCCCCGGCCCCAATGGCGGCGGGCTGTCGCGCAAGGTGATCATGCACGAGATCGACCAGAGCCTGACGCGCCTGGGCACCGATTACATCGATCTGTACCAGATCCACCGTTGGGACTACGAGACGCCACTGGAAGAAACCCTGGAGGCGCTGCATGACCTGGTGAAGATGGGCAAGGTTCGTTACCTGGGCGCTTCGTCGATGTTTGCCTGGCAGCTGTGCAAGGCCCTGCACGTGGCCGAGCGCAACGGCTGGACCCGCTTCATTGCCATGCAGAACCACCTCAACCTGTTGTACCGCGAGGAAGAGCGCGAAATGCTCGGCCTGTGCCTGGCGGAAGGGGTTGGCGTGACCCCCTGGAGCCCACTGGCCCGCGGGCGCCTGACCCGGCCGGTGGACGCCGGCAGCGAGCGCAGCGGCAGTGACGCCTACGCGCGCACCTTGTATGACGCCACCGAGGCCGCCGACCGTCGGGTCATCGAGGCGGTGACCCGGGTCGCCACCCAGCGCGGCACGCCCCAGGCGCAGGTGGCCATGGCCTGGCTGCTGCAAAAGCAGCCGGTGGCCTCGCCGGTCATGGGCGCCACCCGAGTCGAGCACTTGCAAGATGCCGTGGCGGCGCTGGAGATCAGCCTCGACGCCGAGGAGATCCGCCAACTGGAAGCCCCTTATGTGCCCCACGCCGTCGTCGGATTTGCCTGACGCTGTCGTTTGTCTGCCTTTAATCATCTACACGAGCGAGCTGCCATGAAAAGCGCCCAAGAAGTTGCTGACCTGGAAAAATCCCTGCGCGAAAAAGGCGTGGAATACTGCATTGGCGCCTACGTGGACATCCACGGCGTGCCCAAGGGCAAAGTCGTGCCCATCGGCCACCTCAAGCAGATGGCCAAGGGCTCGGAGCGCTACACCGGCTACGCCCTCGATGGCCTCGGTCAGGACCCTCACGAAGACGAGATCACCTCGGTGCCCGACCTGGACGCCATCGTGCAGCTGCCATGGGAACCGAAGATTGCCTGGATGCCGGCGGACAACGCCTTCAAGGGCCAGCCCTATCCCTTGAGTACCCGCGTGGCCCTGAAAAACGTCCTGGCCCAGGCGGCCGAGATGGGCTACGGCATGAACCTGGGCATCGAGTGCGAAATCTACCTGCTGCGCCGCGAGGCCGATGGCAGCCTCGGCGTGCCGGATGCCGACAACAAGTTGCTCAAGCCCTGCTATGACGTGCAAGGCTTCGTCAACCAGTTCGCCTGGTTGGACAAGGTCTCCAGCACCATCAACAAGCTGGGCTGGGACCTGTACTCGCTGGACCACGAGGACGGCAACTCCCAGTACGAGTTCGACTTCAACTACGCCGACGCGCTGACCATGTGCGACCGCTTCGTGTTCTTCCGCTTCATGGCCAAGCACTACGCCAGCGAGCAGGGCCTGGTGGCGACCATGATGCCCAAGCCGTTTGCCGACAAGACCGGCACCGGCGCGCATTTCAACATGTCGCTCTACGACCTGGAAACCGGGGCCAATGCCTTTGAATGCGACCCCAAGGACGACCCGCGCGGGCTGGGCCTGACCGAAACCGGCTATCACTTCATCGGCGGCATCCTCAAGCACGGTCGGGCCCTGTGTGCGGCCTTTGCGCCGACCGTCAACAGCTACAAGCGCCTGGTACGCCAGGGCGCCGGGGGTAATTTCTCCTGGGCGCCAGTGTTCAACTCTTATGGTTCCAACAACCGCACCAACTCGGTCCGGGTCCCGGCGGGTGGCGGGCGCTGCGAGTCGCGCAACGCCGACGGTGCGGTCAATCCCTACCTGGCGGCGACCCTGGCCCTGGCGGCGGGCCTTGAAGGCGTGCGGCTGAAAATCGACCCGCGCGAGCCCAACGAAGACAACCTCTATGCCATGAGCGAAGCCGAGAGGGCGGACCGCGGTATCGAGTTCCTGCCGCAGAACCTGCCGGAAGCGATCAAGGCTTTCGCCGATGACCCGTTGGTGGAGAAGACCCTGGGCAAGGCCCTGCGCGACGAGTTCATCCGCTACAAGACCAAGGAATGGGAAACCTATCACCGCACCATCAGCGCCTGGGAGATCGAGCAGTACAGCACGATATTCTAAGCAAGCTACCTATCTTAGATCGAAAAGGAATTGGCGCTCGGCCTCGTCCTTTGCCTACAGTTCGCGATTAACTTGTTGATGGAGCACGCAATGGAGTTTCGAACACTGGGCAAGACCGACATCAAGGTCAGCGCCATTGCCCTGGGCACCATGACCTGGGGGGAGCAGAACACCCAGGCCGAAGCTTTCGAGCAGATTCGGGCGGCCAAGGCAGCGCAGGTGAACTTCCTCGACACCGCCGAGATGTACCCGGTGCCGCCACGGGGCGAGACCTACACCAAGACCGAAACGATCATCGGCGAGTACTTCAGGAAGTACAGCGACCGAGCCGATTGGGTGCTGGCCAGCAAGGTCGCCGGCCCTGGGCGCATGGACCACATCCGCGACGGCAACCCGCGTCTGGATCGCAAGAACATCACGGCTGCCCTTGAGGCCAGCCTCAAGCGCCTGAACACCGATTACCTGGACCTTTACCAACTCCACTGGCCGGATCGCAAGACCAACTTCTTTGGCGTGCTGGGTTATCAGCACCACGCCGATGACGTGGCCACCGACATCGAAGAAACCCTCGGCGTGCTGGCTGACCTGGTCAAGGCGGGCAAGATCCGCCATTTCGGCCTGTCCAACGAAACGCCGTGGGGCACTTCACGTTTCCTGCACCTGGCCGAAACCCTCGGGCTGCCCCGTGCGGTGTCAATCCAGAACCCCTACAACCTGCTCAACCGTACGTTCGAGATTGGCTTGTCGGAAATCGCCATTCGCGAGCAGATCGGCTTGCTGGCCTACTCGCCACTGGCGTTCGGCGTGCTGGCGGGCAAATACCTCAATGGCGCGCGCCCTGCAGACGGTCGTCTGACCCTGTTCGAACGCTTCCAGCGTTATAACAGCCCGGAGTCGGACCGTGCGGCGGCGGCCTATGTGGCGCTGGCGCAAGAACACGACCTGGATCCGGCGCAGATGGCGCTGGCGTATGTCACCAGCCGTCCGTTCGTGACCAGCAACATCATCGGGGCCACTACGTTGGCGCAGTTGCACAGCAACTTGGGCAGCGTCGACGTGGTGCTGTCGGATGCGGTGCTGGAGGGGATCGAGGCGATTCACAAGAGCCAGCCAAACCCGGCGCCTTGAGGCACTGGTTTCAACCGTCTGACGGCCATCGAGGTTGCCCGCGGTGACCGTTACGCGGAGCCCGGTTATTTGCCCCGAGCCGGCACCACATCCTTCACCGTCCCGTTCGGGATGTTGACCAACAGGTATTTGTCCTGAATCTTCACCCACTGCTGATCTTCGGTAGGCATGGCCAACTTGTGCTTCTTCCAATCCCCGACCGCCAGCTCCTTGCGCTTGTACTGGTCCGGCACCTTGTCGCCTTTCTTGATGTCATGCAGCCCGACCCCCGGGGCGTCGACGGTCACGCTGCTGTCGTCGGCGAAGACGGACAGGGTGGTGGTGCCCAACAGGGCCACCAGGCTCAGGCAGGCGGCGGATTTTCGAATGGACATGTCTCTCTCCTTGATCTGGAACGCCGGCTTTTTTGAGTGAAAAAAGCTGCCGGCTCACTACAGTCGACCTGCTCGAGGGCAAATAGTTGAATGGGTGCACGGTTGCCTGCAATTTCATGCTGGCACCGTGGACATAGCGCCATTGCGCCCCTAAGCTCGACGCTTTTATCTCGGCGAGCGAGTGGACGTTCATGCATACGGTGCTGGCGGTGGTACTGCCTATTTTCGCGTTGATCCTCGTCGGCTACCTGTGCCGCAAGACCAACCGTCTCGGAGAGAAGGCCGCGTCGGAAATCAACCGCATGGTGGTCTGGCTGTGCCTGCCGGCGTTGTTGTTCAAAGTCACCGCCACGGCCACCTGGGCGCAGATCTGGCAACCGGGCTTTGTCCTCGCTTTCGGCGCCGGCTGCATGCTGGTGTTCTTCGCCACCCTGGCCTGGCGCCTGAGCCAGCGCCACAGTCTGGTGGAAGCGAGCCTTGATGGCCTGAGCGCCGCCTATGCCAATACCGGCTACATCGGCATTCCCCTGTGCCTGCTCGTGTTCGGCCAGTCGGGCCTGGAGCCGGCGCTGATCTCGTCGCTGATCGTGGTCTGCGTGCTGTTTGCCGTGGCCGTGGTGTGCATCGAGGTCGGCCTGCAACAGGAGAAACACCTCGGCCGCGCGGTATTGACCGTGCTGCGGGCGCTGGCGAAAAACCCGCTGGTGGTGTCGCCGATCATCGGCGCGGGCTGGGCCATGACCGGCCTGGGCCTGGCCACCCCCGTGCTGCACTTTCTCGACATGCTGGCCGCGGCGACCACGCCTTGCGCGCTGATTTCCCTGGGGCTGTTCCTGGCCCAGGAGCAGCAGGGCCGCAAGACGGGTGCCTGGCCGTTGGTGGTGATCAAGCTGGTGGGCCAGCCGCTGGTGACCGGCGTGCTGGCGTTCAAGGTGCTGCACCTGCCGACCCTCTGGGCGCAGTCGGCCTTGCTGCTCAGTGCACTGCCCACCGGCACCGGGCCGTTCATGCTGGCCGAATACTACGAGCGCGAGGCGGGCGTGGTCTCGCGCAGCATCCTGCTGTCGACCTTGTGCTCGCTGGTGACGCTAGGCGTTTGTCTTTACTGGCTGGGTATCTGACCCTCAGGCAGCCCACTCATGACGCTGAGCTTCAATCAGCGTCAACGCCGCATCCCAACCCAGCTGGATCAAGCCGATTTCGTCATCGGCTTCGAACTGCTGCGCAGTGAACTCGCACGTCTCGGCCTCCGGAAAAATCAGCTCGACGCCGCCGGCCAGCGCCTGCACCTGAGCCTGGCAGGCCCGCTCAAGCAAAAAGATCGTCTGGAACGCCTCGGCGGCGCTGCCACCGGCGGCCAGCAGGCCGTGGTTGCACAGAATCATTGCGCTGTGGGTGCCAAGATCGGCCACCAGTTGCTCGCGCTCATCCAGGCACAAGGCAATCCCCTGATAGCGGTGGTAGCCGATGCGGTTGTAGAACTTGAGCGCGTGTTGGCTGATGGGCAACAACCCCCTGGCCTGGGCCGACACGGCAATCCCGGCGGCGGTGTGGGTGTGAATCACGCAATGCAGGTCTGGCCGCGCGGCATGAATCGCCGAATGGATGACAAACCCGGCCTGGTTGACCCGGTGATTCGGAAAGTGGCGATCCACCACGTTGCCGTCGCTGTCGATGCGCACCAGATCACTGGCCTTCATGTGCTCGAACAGAGTTCCGTAACGATTGATCAGGAACGTACCGTCCTCAAGGCGCAGGGAGATGTGCGTGTCGATCAGGTCGGTCATGCGAAAGTGCGCAAGCAGGCGGTACAGCGCGGCCAGGTCACAGCGCGCCTGCCACTCGGCGGGAGAAATATCGAGAGGGTCGTCGGTGGGCATCAGGGGCGGGCTCAGGAATGGGTGGGGCCATTGTCACGATTCGACCATTGGCTGGCAAGGCAAGCGCGATGGGCCTTTCAGCCGGCTTTTATACGGCGGGCTGCCGCTCCCTGACCGGCGCAGGCGAACGGCGAACAGATGCATTTTTTTCTTCGCCTGAAGATTCTGTCATTCATTAATGTTGTTATAACATAACACTCAAGGTAGCATGCGGGCCTGCTGTCGACTGCCTCAGGCCATGACCATGACTCCTCGCTCCATCGCTTCTTCAATGCTTGCCCGTTCCGCTCTGCATCGCGTGCTGCTGGCCGTTGCCGCGCTGGCCCTGTTGTGGGTTGCCGTGGCCTGGGCGGTGGCAATTCCATGAGTGCTGCCATCGAGCTGTCCAACCTCACCGTCACCTATGAACGGCGCGCAGCGGTGCACCACATCAGTGGGCGTTTTGCCGCTGGCAGCCTGACGGCCATTGTCGGGCCCAACGGGGCGGGCAAGTCGACGCTGATCAAGGCGTTGGTGGGGGTGATGAAGCCCGCCGAAGGCCGGGTGGATCTGGGCCAGGTCAGTTCGCGCACCATCGGCTATCTGCCGCAGGCGGCCGAGATCGATCGCAGTTTTCCCTTGAGCGTGGCCGACACGGTGGCCATGGGCGCCTGGGGGCAGATCGGCGCGTTGTTCGGGGTGACCCGGCGTCAGGCCGAGCGCAGTCTTGAAGCCCTGGCCGCTGTGGGGCTGGACGGCTTTGCCGAGCGCAGTATCGGTTCGCTGTCTTCCGGCCAGTTGCAGCGCGTGCTGTTTGCCCGGCTGCTGATGCAGGACGCCAAGGTCATCGTGCTGGACGAGCCGTTCACTGCCATCGACGCCCGCACCACCGAAGACCTGCTCAGACTGGTAAACACCTGGCACCAACAGGGCCGCACGGTGATTGCCGTGCTGCACGACCTCGACCAAGTCCGCCAACACTTCCCGCAGACGCTGTTGATGGCCCGCAGCACCATCGCCTGGGGAGAGACCGCCACGGTGCTGACCAAGGACAACCTGCGCCGCGCGCGCAACATGGCCGAGTCCTGGAGCCCTGATTCACTGGCCTGCGACTCACCGGCTGCCGAGGTGGACCTGTGATTCTGTACACCGCATTGATCGAGCCCTTCGTCGAGTTCGGCTTCATGCGCCGGGCGCTGGTCGCTTGTCTGGCCCTGGGGCTGGGTTCTGGCCCGGTGGGTGTGCTGCTGATGCTGCGGCGCATGAGCCTGGTGGGCGATGCCATGAGCCATGCCGTTTTGCCCGGAGCAGCAGTGGGCTTTCTGTTTGGCGGCTTGTCCCTGCCGGCCATGGGCTTTGGTGGCCTGGTGGCAGGGCTGGCGGTGGCGCTGCTGGCCGGGCTGGTGAGCCGCCTCACCGCGCTGCGTGAGGATGCCAGCTTTGCCAGTTTCTACCTGACGTCCCTGGCAGCCGGGGTGATGATCGTCTCGCTGCACGGCTCCAACGTCGACCTGCTACACGTACTGTTCGGCACCATTCTGGCCATCGACGCCGACGCTATCCGGCTGGTGGCAGGCATTGCTTCCTTCACCCTGGTACTGCTGGCGCTGATCTATCGGCCGCTGGTCATGGAGTGCTTCGACCCTGGTTTTCTGCGTGCGGTGGGCGGGCGTGGCTCGTTGTACCACGTGCTGTTCCTGCTGCTGGTGGTGCTCAACCTGGTCTCCGGCTTTCAGGCCCTCGGTACGCTGATGGCCGTCGGCATGATGATGCTGCCGGCCACCGCCGCGCGGTTCTGGGCGACGTCGTTGAGTGCGCTGATGCTGATCTCGACCTTGATCGCCACGCTCTCGGGCTTCATCGGGCTGATCGTGTCTTATCACCTGGGCGTGGCCTCGGGCCCGGCCATTGTGCTGTCGGCCAGTGCCTTTTATGCCTTTTCGGTGCTGTTCGGGCGCACCGGCATTCTGCGTCGCCTGCTTCCTCAACCCCACCTGTCGAACTGAAGGTCCAGCATGAAAAAGCCGCTGTTTTTGTCTGCACTCACCGCAATCGCCTTGTCGTTCGGCGCGACAGCCCAGGCGAAACCGCTGCAAACCGTGGCGTCCTTCACGGTCATTGCCGACATGGTCAAGGTGGTCGGCGGCGACCACGTTCAGGTCACCTCGCTGATCGGCCCCAACGGCGACCCCCATGTCTACGAGCCGACTCCGGCCGATGCCCAGGCCCTGCATAACGCCGACATCGCCTTCGTCAGCGGCCTGCATCTGGAGGGCTGGATGGACCGGCTGATCAAGGCGTCGGGCTACGCCGGCACGCCGGTGGTGCTGTCCCGGGGCATCAAGACCCGTGGCATGGAGGAGGACGGCGAGCACATCATCGACCCTCACGCCTGGAACAGCGCCGCCAACGGCGTGATCTACGTGCGCAACATCGTCGCGGCACTGGACAAGGCCGACCCGCAGAACGCCGCCGACTACGACCGCAACGCCAAGGCCTACATCGAGCAGCTGCAGGGGCTGGACGCCTATGCCCGGGCCCATGTGGAGGCGGTGCCGGCGGCCCAGCGCAAGGTGCTGACCTCCCATGACGCTTTTGGTTATTTCGGCGATGCCTACGGCGTCAGCTTTATCTCGCCACTGGGCTTCTCGACCGAGAACGAGCCCTCGGCGGCTGATGTCGCGACACTGATCCGGCAGATCAAGCAGGAGCGCATCAGTGCCTACTTTTTCGAGAACTCCGGTGACCCGCGTCTGGTCAAGCAGATCGCTGCGGCCAGCGGTGCGCAGCCCGGTGGCGAGCTGTATGTGGAGGCCCTGAGCCCGGCCGACGGCCCCGCGTCGACCTACGCCACGATGTTCCGTTACAACGTCGACCAGCTGGTGGCAGCGATGAAGCACCCGCTGCCCGCGCGATGAAATAATTGCTCAGGCACCGGTCTTGAGCGAGCCCGGGGTTGCCGGTCTTTTGTCGACGGACGTAGGATGTCCCTCTCGACTGCCTCGCAACGAAAGGGACCTCGCAATGCCCACCACTAACCACGCCACCACCTCTGTCTACGTCTCCAGCACGGCGGACGGCCTGATCAGTCACTATCGGCTGGATGAGCAGACCGGCGAGCTGACCCTGGTGACCACCGTGGCGGCGGGCGATCAGTCCTCGCCCATGGCTGTGAGCCCTGATCACAGTTCCCTCTACGTCGCCTTGCGCGGGCAAGCGCCGCGCTCGGTGCGGTTCTCCATCGAACCGGGCACCGGTGTCTTGACCCACCGCAGTGAAACAGCGCTGCCAGGGGGCATGGCCTACCTGTCCATCGACCGCGCCGGCGAGTTTTTACTGGGGGCGTCATACGGCGATGATCTGGTCAGTGTGCAGCGCATCAACCCCGACCACAGCGTCGAAGCCGTACCTGCCTGCGTGCTCAAGACCGGGCTGCATGCCCATTCGGTGCGTACCGACAACAGCAACCGCTTCGTTTATGTCGGCGAGCTGGGCACCGGCCATGTGTTGCAGCAGCGCCTGCACGCCAGCGGTGAATTGAGTGCCATCGACGGTGGCAAGATTGCGGCGCCGCTGGACAGCGGCCCTCGCCACCTGGCATTTTCGCCCAACGGCCGATTCCTCTATGTGGTGGGCGAGACCGACGGTTCGGTCACCACCTTTTCCATCGACCCTGACACCGGCGCACTGGCGCAGGTCGACCATCTGGTGGGGGTGCCCGCCAGCCTCGACCTGGCCCAGGGCGTGGTGCGCGACGCGCGCAACAACGACGGCAAGGACGACCCGACGCCACGCATCTGGGCGGCTGACCTGAAGATCAGTCCCGATGGTACGTTGTTGTACTTCAGCGAACGCACCAGCAGTTCGGTCTCGGCGTTGAGTGTTGACCCGGACACCGGGGCCTTGACCTTCCTGGGCAATTATCCGGTGCAGGAAAAGCAGCCGCGCAACATTGCCTTCTCGGCCAACGGTCGCTGGTTGCTGGTGACAGGGGAGAAGAGTGCGGTGTTCGCCAGTTATGACATCGACCCGGAGGACGGCAGCCTGACCCGCACCGGCGAAGCGCCAGCCGGGAAGAATCAGGTGTGGATCGAGGTGGTGCGGGTGTAGTGGTTGGGTACCTGACCTGCACTCGGGGGGCGCTGTGGGAGACGACCCTTGAGCCGGGTTTCTGGAGGCCGGCTTCAATGGCCCTCCACCCACCGACGAACTCGATTATCTGCGCCAGGCGCTGGATCTTGAGCGCGCCGAACGCTACATCGTTCGCCATTGGCCATTCCCGGATCAAAAGACGTTCACAGAGCAAGTGGTGTATTGGGAACTGTTGGGTTGAAGATTGTTGACCCCACCGTGTTGCCAAAACCTTCGCGGGTGTAACGCGCGAAGCCCGCGATCGGCTCACCTGCTGGATCGGGGTGAAATTCATCGCGGGCTTGGCACGCTACCACGGGGTTGCCTGGGCCTTAGCGCCCTTGCCAATGCCCCGGCACCCACAGCCATTCGCCGCGCTCAGGCGCCCAGCGGTAGTGGCCGGCGACCCAGTGGTAATTCGGCGCGGGCATGACCGGCACCACTTCTACCGGCGGCGGCGGTGGTGGCCGGCGATGGTGCACCGGCTCGACGACGCAACCCGACAACGAAGCGACCAGCAGGGTCGCCAAAACGGTGGTCTTGAATATTCCAGGCACTGCAGTTTCCTCTCTGAGGGTCTTGGTTCAGTTTTGTGCTTGCGTTTGCAGCGGGACCTTGCCCAGGTGCAGGGCGCTGGCCAGTTTCAGGCGGTCTTGCGGTTCCAGCGTGCTGGCAAATTGCGCCAGCGTGGTGTCTACCCGTGCCCGTAGCGCGATGTCGGCCTGCCGCGCATCGGCCAGGTCCTTGTCCAGCGCCTCGCGGTCGAGATTGGGCGATTGCAGTTGGCGTACCACGTCCTGCCGGGCCTGGCGCCCGGCGAGAATCAGCGGCTGATTCTCGCGGCGGGCCTCGCGCAACAGATGCCGCAACTCATGGCTGCGCGGCTCCGGCAGTTGCACCAACGCGCCATGCAGGCCTTTGAGGCGTGGCATCTCCAGGGCGCGGTTGTGGCTATGCCACTCGTAGAGTCCGCCGGCGACAGCGCACGCCAGAAAGGCGTTGAACAGCAGCGACACACCCAGCAGAGTCTTGTAGCGCGTGGCCGATGGCATCATTGTTCGGCCTCCTCGGGGTCAGTGCCGTAGATCATTTCCAGATCGCTGTGATCGAACACACTGGGCAGCGCTTCGTTGTCGCCGCTGGGCGTCAAGGGCATGCTCAGGGACACCAGCAACATGCCGGTGGCCAGACCTGCCAGGCCCGCGCCGAGCAAGCCGGCCCGCGACAGCCAGCCGCTGTAGCTGCTCCAGAACGATACGCGCGGTGCCGGCGCACTGGCGATGATGGTGCGTGCCAGGGCTGGATCGGCAACGGGCAGCTGATAACTGTCCAGTTGGCCGTCCAGCCAACTGGCGCGCTGCCAGGTCGCCAGCAATTGCCCGTCGCCGGCGTCCAGCAGGCGCCTGGCGGCCTCTCGCTCGGCATCGGGCCAGCGTTGCAGATTGGCGCCATAGGCGTCGGCCAGTTGGGCGAATCGTTCTGGCGTCATCTCAGTTCCCTCCCATGGATCGCTGGGCCCTGTGCATCGGCCAGCAGATTGCGTAGATTGCGCCGGGCCCGCGACAGCAGGCTTTCCAGCGCATCGACACTGATCTCCATCAGCGCCGCCGCTTCGATGTTCGATAACTCCTGGTAGTACTGCAGCACGATCGCCTCGCGTTGACGGTCCGGCAGTGCCGCCAGGGCGGCCGCCATGCGCTCGCTCATGGCGCTCGCTTCCAATTGTTCTACCGGCGAAGGTCGGGTATCGACCAGTTCGCCCGCTTCTTCATCCTCCAGCGCTATCAGGGGCTTGCGTCCGCGCAGGCGGTCGTAGCACAGGTTCAGCACGACCCGGTGCAACCAGGTATCGAACCTGGCCGGGCCGGCGCGCCAGCTGGCAGCGTGTTTCCAAATCTTTAAAAAGCTTTCCTGCGCCACATCCTTGGCTTCATCGGCGTCGCCCAGCAGGCGACCGGCCAGTGCGAGCAGTCTTGGCAATTTGCGTGAAACCATTTCCCTGACGGCTGCTGCCTCGTGGGTGCCGATACGGGCCAACAACTCGATGTCCGGATCAGTGTCTTTCAATATGGCGTTTCCAGGTACGGTGGCAGAACTTCAGCCAAGGATCGGCCGAGGGGCGGTTTGTATCAAGCGTTGTATAGACCGCCGCCCGGCCAATTGTTCAACGTGCCCAGTGACCTTCTTTCCAGAACCAGTTCGGCCCGCGCGCTACCCAGTGGCCGGGCATCCAGCGGCCCTCACGCATCGGTTGCCAGTGGCCGGGAACCCAGCCATAGCCACGGCCTTCCCATTGCCAGTGGCCTGGGTCCCAGGCAAAGCCGGGGCGCCCACCGGGGACCATCTCGGCGCGCATCGGCGGCGGCGGTGGCTGGTGGAAGCCGTCGGCCTGGGCCACGGACGGGAGACTCGCCAACGAAGCGAGCGCGAACGGAACGATCAGCGCGTAGCGAAGTTTGGCCAGGTGGCGTGCAAGTGTCATGACTACTCCTCAGGCGGCGGTCGACAGTGACCGTAGCTGACGAGTTGAACGGAGCGGGGCGGGAGGATCCGTCGCGGTATTTCAAAATATTTTCGTTTGTGTCGAAGGCAGACGGCTGAAAATAAATATCTCGAACCCCGCGACGGATTTGTTCGCGCCGCTGCGTTCAAGTCAGTGCAGATACATAACCTGAGAGGTCCACCTTCATGCTTCGTCGTCTTTCGCTGTTGATCGTCTCCGCTGTACTGATCTCGAGCCTCAGCGGTTGCATCATCCTGCCGGGCCACCATGACCATTGCTGCTGGCGCTACGGCTACCAGCGCTGACCGTCAGGCGCGGGCCATGAGGCCGCGCTGAACCTGCCACACCAGATAGCCCGCTACCAGCGTGGTGGCGACCAGGATGTAACCCACCACGTCAAAGTGCTGCAATTTGCCATCTGCGCCGATCATCACGATATGCCCGGCCACCAGTGACGCTACCCCGCCCGACAACTGCTGAATCGCCGAACTCACCGCATTGAATGCCCCGCGCCGGGCAGGCGCCGGCACGCCCACCACCAGGGCCTGGAAGGGAATCAGCCGGGAAAAGATCCCCACGAACAACACGGCGTTGACCGCGACCACCCACGGCAGGGACACGTTGGACAGGTGCGTGTAGATCGTCACCATGACAATTGTCAGAAAGCTGCCGAGGAAAAACACCGGCAGCTTGCCGTAGGCGTCGCTGGCACGGCCGATCAACGGGCCGGTGACGATGGTGCACAGGCCGGTCATGAGGTAGACCGTGGGCAGGCTGGCCAGGGCGATACCCAGATTGTTCACGGTAAAGGCGCTGCTGAAGGGCATCAGCATGAACCCGCCGGTGGTGAGCAGCGCCGTGGCGGCGAACGCGGCCCAGTGCTGGCGGGTGGTCAGGGTGGTGAGCAGGTGGCGAAAAGCGCTGTGTTCCTGGGGGATCTTCAGGTGTTCGGCCACCGGGCGCATCATTAGCGCAATCAACAACCCACCCGCCGCGCCGATGGCCGCCAGCACCAGAAAGGGCATGTGCCATGAACCATGGTTGGCCAGGTACAGCCCGACCGGCAGGCCCAGCACCTGGCTGGCGGCAAAGGCCGTCTGGATCACCCCCATCACCCGCCCGCGCTGGTGGGCAGCAAAGAGGTCGGCAGCGATGGCGAGCACAATCGAGCCGATCACCCCGGCAAACACCCCGGTGATGATTCGCGCCAGCAGCAACCCTTCAAAGCTGTCGGCCAGCCCGCACCACAAGGTCCCGACCACGAAGCCCGAATAGAAAAACAGCAGCAGCTTCTTGCGGTCGAAGCGGTCGGCAAAGCCTGCCGTGAGCAGGCCGCAGATCCCGGCGCTGAAGGCGTAGGCACTGACCACCAGGCCGAACTGGCGGGCCGACATGTGCAACGCCGGCATGATCATCGCGCCCAGCGGCGCCATCAGCATGAAGTCGATGATCAGGGCAAATTGCAGGGTGGCCAGCAGCGCCACGACGAACTTCTGATAGCGGGTAAAGGCGGGCAGGGCGGAGGCTTCGGCGGTCATCAAGGGGCTCGGAGCGGCAGGGCGGATCGAGCATCATGTTGCAAACAAGGGGCATTTAGAACCCTCTGTGCCATAAATACTCGTCCGTGATGCCTCTCCCACAGGGTTGGAGCGCCAGGCCGAGGTCAAGGCACCGTCAGAATGATCGGTGCCCCGTCGCGGGCTTCGCGAACGCCTGCGCGGGTCAGCTGAGTGAAACCTTCCCCGCCACCTTCTTCTCCTTGTAGGGAAAGAATTGATCATTGCGCAGCGCCAGCTCGATATCTTCCAGGCTGCGACCGCGGGTCTCCGGCACGCAGAGGTAGATGAACACCAGCGACACCAGCGAAATCCCGGTGTACAGCCACAGGGTGTAAGCAATCCCCAGCCAGGTCACCAGGCTCAGGGTGGTCAAGGTCACCAGCAGGTCGAAGAACCAGTGGCTGAAGGCCCCCACGCTGGCGCCCTTGCCGCGCACGAACAGCGGGTAGACCTCGGCGTTGATCAGCCAGATGCACACGCCGAAACCGCCGCAGTTGAGCATCAGGTAAGCCGCCAGGCACGCCACTACCAGCCAGCGGCCGGCATCGGTGGTCGGGCCGCCACCCATGAACAGATAGCCCATCAAGGCCAGGGCGATGATGGAGCCGGGGATCATCCACAGCAGATAGCGACGACGCCCGTAGCGGTCCACCAGCACGCTGCCGACCATGGTCATGACCACGATCAGCAAGGTGCTGCAACCGGTGGCCAGCACCGCCATCTGATCGGAAAAACCGGCTTGGGTGAGGATGGTCGGTGCGTAGTAGATCAGCGCGTTGTTGCCGGTGATCTGCGAGAACATCGAGATGCTCGCGCCGACGATCAGCGCCGGGCGGATCCAGGGTTTGGCCAGATCTCGCCACTCGCCCTCGGGCTGCTTGAGGGAAATGCTCTTGATTTCTTCGATTTCGGCCTGGGCCAGCGCGTCGGTCTGGCGCACCTGGCGCAGCACGTCGAAGGCATCCTTCTCACGGCCTTTGACCACCAGCCAGCGCGGGCTTTCCGGCAGCACGAACATGCCCAGCAGCAGGATCACTGCCGGGATCACCCCGAGGGCGAACATGATGCGCCAGTGGTCACCCAGGCCGAAGCCGGTGAAGTAGGCCACGGTGATGCCGAACACCACCATGAACTGGAACAGTACCACCAGTTTGCCCCGGTGGGCGGGCGGCGCCACTTCGGCGATGTACACCGGAATGATCTGCGTCGCACTGCCGGCGCTGAGGCCCAGCAAAAAGCGCGAGAAGATCAGCACCGGTACGCTGGGGGACAGCGAGGACATCAAGGAGCCGACCGCAAAGACCAGGCCGACCATGATGATCGCCCGGCGCCGGCCGAAGCGGTCGGAGATCGGGCCGCTGCCCAGGCAACCGAACAGGGCGCCGAAAATGATCCCGCCGGTGACCAGCTGCTTGAGGGTGTCGTCGAGGGCAAACTGGCGCCCCAGGCCGAGCAGGGCGACGCCGATGACACCGGTGTCGTAGCCGAACAGCAGGCCGCCAAGGGCGGCGATCACGGCGATCCAGATGACCAGTCCGGGCCGCCGTTGGACCTCTTGGGTAAGGGTGTGGGTTGAGTCCATGAGTTGCTCCAGATCGTCCTGCAGGGGTAATGTCGGGCGCGCCTGGCTTGATTGTTGTGGCTGGCGCCCTTGATACAGACGCCGGTTGCCTTGATTGGTGCCGGGTTGTCCTGGTGTTTTTCATCGAAGAGGATGGCTATGAGCACGGATATGCCCGCAGGGGCAAGACTTCCCGAAGGGCTGCTGGAGCATGCCCAGGCGCTGATTGCCCGTGGCGGCCGGCGCCTGCTGGGCATTGCTGGCACGCCTGGCTCCGGAAAATCCACGGTGGCGGCGCTGCTGGCCGAGGCATTGGGCGAGCAGGCAGTGGTGGTGCCGATGGACGGATTTCATCTGGCCAACCGCGAACTGCGCCGGCTCCAAAGGCAGTCGCGCAAGGGGGCGGCGGACACCTTCGACGTGTTCGGCTATCAGGCGTTGTTGCGCCGCTTGCGCGATCAGCCGGCGGAAGAAACGGTGTATGCACCGTTTTTTGATCGGGAACTGGAGGAGTCCCTCGCCAGCGCCATCCCGGTCAGTGCCCAGGTGCCGCTGATCATCAGCGAAGGCAACTATCTGCTGTTGGGCGAAGGCCCGTGGCAGCAAACCCGCGCGCTGTTCGACGCCTGCTGGTACGTCGATGTCGACGCCGCCACCCGCCGCCGCCAGTTGGTGGCGCGGCACATGCGCTACGGGCGTACACAAGCCGAGGCCGAGGCGTGGGTGGACAGCACCGATGAGCCCAACGCCCGCAGCATCGAAGCCTGGCGCGCGCGGGCCGATCGGGTCATCCCCTGGGGTCAGGCGACGGGCGGGTAGTCGGTCACGCTGTCGGGCCAGGCACTGAGCACCTGAAAGCCATCTTCGGTGACCGCGACCATGTGTTCCCACTGGGCCGACAGCGAGCTGTCGCGGGTGACGACCGTCCAGCCATCGCCCAGGGTCTTCACCCCGGCCTTGCCGGCATTGAGCATGGGTTCGATGGTGAAGATCATCCCGGCCTTGAGCGTGATGCCTTCGCCGGGGCGGCCGTAGTGCAGGATCTGCGGCTCGTCGTGGTAGACCTTGCCGATACCGTGCCCACAGTACTCGCGCACCACACTGTAGCCGTCGCGCTCGGCGACGCTCTGGATGGCATGGCCGATGTCGCCCAGTGTGGCGCCGGGGCGCACCACGCGGATGCCCGCGCACATGGCTTCGTAAGTCGTTGCCACCAGTCGCCGCGCCGCGGGGCTGGGCTCGCCGACGAAGTACATGCGGCTGGTGTCGCCGTACCAGCCATCCTTGACCACGGCAATGTCGATATTGAGGATGTCGCCGTCGGCCAATGGCTGGTCGTTGGGGATGCCGTGGCACACCACCTGGTTGACCGAGGTGCACACGGTCTTGGGGAAGCCGTGGTAGCCGATGTTACCGGGAATGGCGCCTTGTACATTGACGATGTAGTCATGGCACAGACGGTCCAGATCATTGCTCGACACCCCTGGTTTGACATGAGGGGTGATCATCGCCAGCACTTCGGCGGCCAGCTGGGCGGCATGCCGCGACTGGGCTACTTCGGCGGCGGTCTTGAGGACGACGCGGGGCTTGCTCATCGATAAAACCTGTCAAAAACGGCGTGCGGGAAGTCGCCCGGCGCTGGACGGCATTATATTTAATGCGCCAATGTTTACCACCTTTGGTCCAACGCCTTGATGAATTTGCAATTTTCCCGAGGACACATACTCTCAGTAATGCGAGCACTGGTTCGCACACTGCCCAATTGGAGATTTAGAAAATGGCTAACTCTGGAAATAATAATCCCGGTAACTTTTCTAACGATAAACAAAAGGCGTCCGAAGCCGGCCAGAAGGGAGGTCAGGCAAGCGGCGGCAGTCAAAAATCCAACGCCGATCATCAGCAACGCCATTCCGAGGCGGGCCAGAAAGGCGGCCAGTCCAATACCGGGAATGCCAATACCGATCGCACCAACAACCCGCAGACCGGCCAGAAAGGCGGCCAGAATAGCGGTGGCGACCGGCGCTGAGCCTGCAGCCCGCTTGCGTTGACTCGCCGCCCGTCGTGCGGCTAGCCGTTGATCCGTGAAGTGGTTCAAGCCACTGGGTAATGGGCCGATGAATTGCATGAGACTTCAGTGTCTCTTCCACTTCAGTCGGCCCTTTGCCACAGCAGGTATTGCGATGACCACTCATATCATTCATTTCACCGGTCCGATCAATTCCACCACCTGCGGGCAGTTGATCGACACGTGCTCCAAGGCGCTCGCCCAGGACGCTTCGGAGATCCTCCTGACCATCGCCACCATGGGCGGTGAGTGCAGCTACGGCTTTACGATGTACAACTTTCTGATGGCGCTGCCGATCCCGCTGCACACCCATAACCTGGGTACCGTGGAATCCATGGGCAACATCCTGTTCCTGGCCGGCCAACGCCGCACCGCCGGGCGCCACAGCAAATTCCTCTTCCACCCGTTTCACTGGAACCTGCACGGGTCCGTGGACCACTCGCGCATGTCGGAATACTCCATGACCCTGGACTATGACCTGCAAGCCTATGCGCGGATTGTCGCCGAGCGCACCGAAGGGGCCGGCGAAGCGCTGGACATTCCCAAATACCTGATCGCCGCGCCGCGCATCCTCGACCCCGAGCAAGCGCTGGTCAGCGGCATGATCGATACGGTCGAAGACCTGCGCATCCGTCCGGGTTCAGTGGCCTGGTGCATTCACAACTGAGTGTCCAGGTTGCGCGCCGGGTGCACGAAGAGAAAATCCTTGGACGCTTCGCCACCCATGGTCTGCGCGCTGACCTCACCCGACTCCAGCTGCGCCTTGATGCTGCGCAACAAGTGCAGTAAGGCCTTGTCGGCGAACTTGCCGAGCAACCCGGTCAGGGCGATGCCCCGGGTTGACCGGCAGGCGACGATGACCCGCACCTGAGTCCCGGTCGGGGTGTCGCTGAAGTCGACGATCACGTCGTGATCCCACGGGCCGTTCCACACTGTGCTCCAGCGCAGGCGCTGGGCGGGTGCGCTGATCTGGCGGGTAAGGGTACATTGCAGCACGCGATCCACCGGCCCCGAGGCGCGCCATCGGTAGAGGTTGTCGCCCACTTCTTCGATTTCCTCGATCCAGGGGATCAGCGCTCCGATATTCAGCGGCTCGCGGCAAAACTCGAAGACTTCGCTGCGCGGCTTGTCGATGCTGATGCTGCGGGTAATGACCTTGCGCGCATAGCGCCGGGGCGCCACCTGCCGGGACCTGTCCAGGGCCTGTTTGATCTGGCATACGCCGGTGTAGCCACGCCAGACCGCCGCTGCGCCTGCCACCAGTTGCGCCAGCCCAAGCAAGCCGCCATGACGCACGCCATTGAGGGCGAGCAGGGTGCCGGCGGTCAGCGACACGCCACGTTCGGCACCGCCCAGGTTGCCTGGGGCAGGGCGCCGCTGGGGCAGTTGATCGGTCATGGGGCAATCCTTCTGGGTGAGGGCAATGATCAACAGAGTGGCTGCGGCGGGGGATGTTCCTTTTTCCACCCCTCAGGCGACCAACCGTCGATCTGCAAGAGCATTTTCGCCTTTTTGTAGTCGTACCTCTCAAGGCACCCTGAAACGGGGGCGCCAGCTACGGATTAAAAGGAAGGCGATTCTTCAATGCTCATTTCGCTTCAAGCCCTCAGGGCGCTGGCCGCATGGATGGTGGTGTGCCATCACTTCATGCAGATTTTTTTCGATTTCCATCCCTCAGGGCCCATTGGCCAATTCTTCACTGACCGGGGAGCGGTGGGTGTGGATATTTTTTTCGTGATCAGCGGCTTGGTGATCTACTTGTCGACGCTGGACAAGGACATGCCGGGCGGGCGCTTCATGCTTAACCGGGTGATCCGCATCGTGCCGGCTTATTGGCTCTATACCCTGCTCATGGGCCTGATGCTGGTGTGCCTGGGGCAATGGATGCCGCACTCGGCGGTGGATCTGCCGCATTTCATTTTGTCGCTGCTGTTCATCCCGGCCGAAAACCCGGGCGGCTACGGATTGTATCCGACGCTGAATGTGGGCTGGACCCTGAACTATGAAATGCTGTTCTATCTGTTGTTTTCTTTGGTATTCAGCCTGCCCCGGCGCCACCGTCCGCTGGTGCTGGGGGCTGCACTTTTTGCCATCGGTGAAGTGCTCGGTCGCTATGGGGTGGTCAGCCGCTTCTATCAGAACAACATCATGTACGAATTCCTGCTGGGGGTCGGGATCGGCATGCTGTATCGCCGTGGCTGGATCGCTACCGGGTTCTGGATGCCACTGGCGTTGATCGTGGCCTCGGTGTTGACCCTTTATCATCTCAATGCCAGCGACCGTCTGCTCAACTGGGGTGTGCCCAGCGCGATCATCGTGCTGGGCTGCGTGGCCATGGAGCCGTATTTCAAGGGCAGCAGGATCCTCAAGACACTGGGAGACTGTTCGTATTCGGTGTACCTGGTCCACGTCCTGGTGCTGTACGTCGGCTGGCTGCTGAGCGAGCACTGGCACCTGAATCCCTACGTGACGTTTGCCGTCTGTGTGCCGGTGATCGCGCTCATTTCCTGGGGCAGCTATGTGTGGATCGAAACCCGACTGTACCGGCGAATGAAAGGCTGGGCCGATCAACGTCTGGAGGCGGCTGCACCTGCGACCATTTCCCGACAAAAATACTAGGACTTTGTCAGGCGCACGCTTTGGCGTAAACTAGTCGCAAGTCTGTGAGGAACTTATATGAGCGCCATAACGATTACCGACGCCGCCCATGATTACCTGGCCGATCTGCTCAGCAAGCAGAACACGCCTGGCATCGGCATCCGCGTTTTCATTACCCAGCCGGGTACGCAGTACGCCGAAACCTGCATCGCCTATTGCAAGCCGGGTGAAGAAAAGGCTGAAGACACGGCCTTGGGCCTGGCCAGCTTCACGGCCTGGATCGATGCTTTCAGTGAACCCTTCCTCGACGATGCGGTGGTCGATTACGCAACGGATCGCATGGGCGGCCAGCTGACCATCAAGGCACCCAACGCCAAAGTGCCCATGGTCAATGCCGACAGCCCGATCAACGAGCGCATCAACTACTACCTGCAAACCGAGATCAACCCGGGGCTGGCCAGTCATGGTGGCCAGGTGACCCTGATCGAAGTGGTGGAAGATGGCGTGGCCGTGCTGCAATTCGGTGGCGGCTGCCAGGGCTGCGGTCAGGCCGACGTGACCCTCAAGGAAGGCATCGAGCGCACCCTGCTCGAACGCATCCCCGAGCTGACCGGCGTTCGTGACGTGACCGACCACACGCAGAAAGAGAACGCGTACTATTAGTCGAGCGCGCTCGATGCTGCAGGGCCGAGCTTGCTCGGGAAGCTCGCGGCGCAACGCCTTTGGGCGTTGTGGTGCAGCCCTCCCGAACAAGCTCGGGCGTGCAGGCCGTGGAAATGTGTGAAGCGCTTACGGCCTGTAGAGATGGGCATGCCCCGCCCGATACAACGCTGACTCGCCGAACAGATCGCTGCCCAGCACGCGACCCACCAGAATCAACGCGGTGCGCCGAAACCCCTTGGCCGCCACTTTCTCCTCGATATCCGCCAGCGTACCCAACGCCCAGTCCTGATCCGGCCAGGTCGCCCGGTGCACCACCGCGATCGGGCAGTCGGTCCCATAGTGTGGGGTCAATTCGGCAACAATCCGCTCCAGATGCTGCACCCCCAGATGAATGGCCATGGTCGTGCCATGCCGTGCCAGATCAGCCAGCGCCTCACCGGCCGGCATCGGTGATTTATCGGCATAGCGGGTCAGAATCACCGTCTGGGAAATGTCCGGCAGGGTCAGTTCAGCCCCCAACAGCGCCGCGCAGGCCGCCGTGGCCGTGACACCGGGGACAATTTCATAGTCGATGCCCAACGCGCGCAAGCCGCGGATCTGTTCGCCGATGGCGCCGTACAGGCTCGGATCACCGGAATGCACCCGGGCCACGTCCTGCCCCTTGGCGTGCGCCAGGGCCATGGCGTCGAGGATCTGCTGCAAGTGCAGTTCGGCACTGTTGAGCAGCACTTCGGCGCGGTGGCCTTCTAACACTGCGGCCGGAACCAGGGAGCCGGCATAGATGATCACCGGGCAGCGGTGGATCAGGCGCTGGCCCTTGACGGTGATCAAATCCGGATCGCCGGGGCCGGCACCAATGAAGTAGACAGTCATGCAACACCTGAACAATGGAAGAGGGGAGAGGCGGGTCTCATGTCGGCGCCATCACCACGGCAAGCGTTGCCGCGTCGCTGGCCTGGCGCGTGACTCGCAGCCGAGGGCGCTCGACGCCCATCTGGCCGGCCATGGCCAAGGCCGCGCCTTCGGCCACGCCGTAGCAGCCGGTGGCCTGGAAGACCCGTTCGGAACGCTGGCTCAACTGTTCGGTATGGCGCAGCAGTTGCGCGGGGCTGAAGACCAGCAGCGGGCAACCCAGGCGCCGAGCCAGCCCCTGTAGCGCCGGTTCGTCAGCCTTGCTGGCGATTGTGGCGACGGCCACCACCGGCAGACCCTGCAGCCCATGGGCCAGCAGCACCCGGTCGAGCAAGGCGGCCAGTTGCGCATCGTCACAGCCGCGGCGGCAGCCCACACCCAGAATCAGGGCCGCGTCGGGGGCGGGAAGAAGCTCCATGGGACAGACACTCGCAGACGGGTGAGGCTCGGCAGCGCGCAGGAAACCATGCCCGGCCGACCGACGTCAAACGGCATATCCATTTGACCTGTCCCCGCGCCCTGCGTAGCCTTGCATCCCCCACCCACCGAGGTCCCCGCACCGATGAAAACTCTGGCCAAACTCCCCGTCACCATCGTTACTGGCTTTCTGGGCTCGGGCAAGACCACGCTGCTGCGGCACATGCTCGACAACGCCCAGGGCCGGCGCATCGCGGTGATCGTCAACGAGTTCGGCGAGTTGGGCATCGATGGCGACATTCTCAAGCAGTGCAGCATCGGCTGCAGCGAAGAAGAAGCCAACGGACGGGTCTACGAACTGGCCAACGGCTGCCTGTGCTGCACGGTGCAGGAAGAATTCTTCCCGGTCATGCGCGAGCTGGTGGCCCGACGCGGCGACCTGGACCACATTCTCATCGAAACCAGCGGCCTGGCGTTGCCCAAGCCATTGGTACAAGCCTTCCAGTGGCCGGAAATCCGCAGCGCCTGCACCGTGGACGCGGTGATCACCGTGGTGGACAGCCCGGCGGTGGCCGCGGGCACTTTCGCCGCCTTCCCTGAGCAAGTCGACGCCCAGCGCAAGCTGGACCCCAATCTGGATCACGAATCACCGCTGCACGAGCTGTTCGCTGACCAATTGGCCAGCGCCGACCTGGTGATCCTCAACAAGGCCGATCTGATCGACGCCCAGGCCCTGGCGGCCGTGCGCGCCGAAGTCAGCGAAGAGCTGCCGCCGGCGGTCAAGGTGATCGAAGCCAGCAACGGGCGCCTGCCCCTGGACGTGTTGATCGGCCTGGGCGCCGAGTCGGAAGAGCACATCGACGGCCGCCGGACCCACCACGATCATCACGAGGGCGACGACCACGCCGATCACGACCATGATGCTTTCGACTCGATCTCCATCGAACTGCCCGAAGCGCCGGAAGCCTTGCTGCTGCAAGCCTTGAATAAACTGGTGGTCAAGCACGGCATCCTGCGGGTCAAAGGCTTTGCGGCGATCCCCGGCAAGCCGATGCGTCTATTGATCCAGGGTGTCGGCACCCGATTCGACAAGCACTTCGACCGGGCCTGGGCGGCCGGTGAGACCCGCAGCACGCACCTGGTGCTGATCGGCCAGGCGCTGGACGCCGCCGTGCTGGAAAGCAGCCTGCGCACTGCGCTGACGGCCTGACCCATGCACCTGCTACGGACCCAGCCGGGGGGCTTCGTGCCCGACGACAGCATCGCCGACCTCGGCCAGACACCGGCCGAACTGGTGATCCTCTGTAGCGGTGACTCCCATCTGGCGCTGCTGGCCGACACCGCCCAGCAGTTGCCGGAAAACTTCCCCAGCCTGCGCCTGGCCAACCCCATGCAGGTGCAGAACCACGCCTCGGTGGACCTCTACGTCGATCAGGTGCTGCGCCACGCCAAGGTCATCCTCTTGTCACTGCATGGTGGTATCGGCTACTGGCGCTACGGCGTCGAGCAGTTGGTGCAGCTGGCCGAGCGCGGCGTGCAGGTGATCATGGTGCCCGGCGACGACCGCCCGGACCCGGAGCTCAGCGCCCTGAGCACGGTGCCCGCCGAGCAGGCCGAACGACTCTGGGCCTTCCTGCGTCAGGGCGGCAAAGGCAACGCGCAAGGGATGCTGAATTACCTGGCCAGCACTTGGCTGAGCCGCGATTATGCCTGGGCCGAACCCCAGGCCTTGCCGCGCACGGTGCTTTACCACCCGCGCCACACAACGGCCGGGCTCGAACAGTGGCGTGAAGACTGGCGGACCGGCCAGCCGGTGGTGGCCTTGCTCTTCTACCGTTCGCACCTGCAAGCGGCCAACACGGGATTTGTCGATGTATTCTGCCAGCGCTTGCAGGCTGCCGGGCTCAACCCCTTGCCGGTGGCCGTGGCCAGCCTCAAGGAGCCGGGTTGCCTGAGCCAGGTGCAGGACTGGATGGACAGCACCGAGACCGCGCTGATCCTCAACACCACCGGCTTTGCCCAGTCGAGCCCGGAAACCCCCCATCTGCGCCCGTTCCGACGTGACATCCCGGTGATCCAGGCCATCTGCGCCCAGGACAATCAGGCCGGCTGGGAAGCCAGCGAGCAGGGTCTTGGCGCCCGCGACCTGGCCATGCACATTGCCCTGCCGGAACTGGACGGGCGCATCATCAGCCGGCCCATCAGCTTCAAGGACCTGGCTTGGCGCAGCGAGCGCAGCCAGTCGGACGTGGTCTGCTATCGGCCCCACGTCGGGCGCATGGACTTTGTCGCCGAACTGGCGCGGCGCTGGGTCGAACTGGCGCGGTTGCGCAACCCGGACAAGCGTGTAGCGCTGATTGTGGCCAACTACCCGACGCGCGACGGACGTATCGGCAACGGTGTGGGCCTGGACACCCCGGCCGCCGCGCTGAACATCCTTCAGGCCATGCAAACGGCGGGTTACCCGGTGGATGACTTGCCCGCCGACGGCACCGCCTTGATCGCTGCCTTGCTCGGCGGGGTCAGCAATGACCTGGAAACCCTGGACCTGCGTCCCTGCCACCAGAGCCTGGCCCTGAATGATTACCTCGACGCCTTTGCCCGTCTGCCGGCCGCCAATCAGGCCGCGGTAAAGGCGCGCTGGGGCGAGCCGGCGGGCGACCCGATGTTGCGCAATGGGCGCATGATGGTTGCCGGCCTGCGCTTTGGCCTGACCTTCGTCGGCATCCAGCCGGCGCGGGGCTATCAGGTGGACCCCAGCGCGGTCTACCACGACCCCGATCTGGTGCCGCCTCACGGTTACCTGGCGTTCTATTTCTGGCTGCGCCACGTCTATGGCGCCGATGCGCTGATCCACGTCGGCAAGCACGGCAACCTTGAGTGGCTGCCGGGCAAGGGCGTCGGCCTGAGCGAGCAGTGCTGGCCGGACGCACTGCTCGGGCCGCTGCCGAACATCTACCCGTTTATCGTCAACGACCCCGGCGAAGGCGCCCAGGCCAAGCGTCGTACCCAGGCGGTGATCATCGACCACCTGATGCCGCCCTTGACCCGCGCCGAAAGCTACGGGCCGCTGCGCGACCTCGAGTTGTTGGCCGACGAATATTATGAGGCGCAGCTGCTGGACCCACGCCGGGCGCGGGAACTGCAAGGCGATATCCTCAAGCTGGTGCGCGAGACCCGCATCGACCAGGAACTGCAACTGGACCGCGACGCCGAGGCAGATGTCTGGCTGCCGCGTCTGGACACTTACCTGTGCGACCTCAAGGAGTCGCAGATACGCGACGGCCTGCACGTGTTCGGCCAATCGCCGACCGGGCGCCTGCGCCTGGACACCTTGCTGGCGCTGCTGCGCATTCCTCGCGGCGATGGCCGTGGCGCCGGGCAGAGCCTGTTGCGGGTGCTGGCCAAGGCCTTCGGATTGGGTTTCGATCCCTTGGATTGCGTGCTGGGCGAACCCTATGCCGGGCCCAGACCCGAAGCGCTGGCAGACATCACCGCCGAACCCTGGCGGACCCTCGGCGACACCCGCGAACGCCTCGAACTTTATGCCGCCGAACTCTGCAGGACCGAGCTTGCCCGGGAACCGCATCAACCCGATTGCCGAGCACGCTCGGCCCTGCAGAGCCCGGACCTTGACCTTGTGCTCGACGGCCTGCGGGACACTGTCGCGCCGCGCCTGGACGCCTGTGGCCCCGCCGAAATGGCCGGCCTGCTCGATGCGTTGGCGGGCCGCTTCGTCCCGGCCGGCCCCAGCGGCGCCCCCAGCCGCGGTCGCCTGGACGTGCTGCCCACCGGGCGCAATTTCTTCTCGGTGGACGTGCGCAACCTGCCCACCACCACGGCCTGGCGCATCGGCTTTGCCTCGGCCAACCTGATTCTGGAGCGCCATCTGCAAGATCACGGCGACCACTTGCGTCAGCTTGGCCTGTCGGTGTGGGGCACCGCAACCATGCGCACCGGTGGCGACGACATCGCTCAGGCCATGGCACTGCTGGGGGTGCGGCCGGTCTGGGCCACCGGCAGCCAGCGGGTCGACGACTTCGAAATCCTGCCCCTGAGCCTGCTGGACCGTCCACGGGTGGACGTCACCTTGCGCATTTCCGGGTTCTTTCGCGATGCCTTCGGCAACCTGATGCGCCTGTTCGATGCCGCCGTGCAGGCCGTGGCAGCGCTGGAGGAACCTGACGACCTCAACCCCCTGGCCGCCCGGGTCCGCGAGGAGCGCGCGCAACTGCAAGCCAGCGGCCTGAGCGCCGAAGACGCCGCGCGCCAGGCGGGCTGGCGCATCTTCGGCGCCAAGCCCGGGGCTTACGGTGCCGGTGTCCAGGGCGCCATCGACGGCCGCCTGTGGCAGACCCGGGAAGACCTCGCCGAGGTCTACCTCAACTGGGGCGGCTATGCCTACGGCGCCGCAGACGAGGGCACTCCGGCGCGCGCCGACTTTGCCCGGCGTCTGGGCCAGGTCCAGGCGGTGGTACAGAACCAGGACAACCGCGAGCACGATCTGCTCGATTCCAATGACTATTACCAGTTTCAAGGGGGCATGCTGGCGGCGGCCGACACCCTGAGCGGCAGTGCCACGGCCAGCTACCATGGCGACCACAGCCAGCCGGACGTGCCCCGGGTGCGTACCCTCAAAGAGGAGCTCAACCGAGTCGTGCGCGCCCGTGCGGCCAACCCCAAGTGGATCGAAGGCGTCAAACGCCACGGCTACAAAGGCGCGTTCGAGCTGGCGGCCACGGTGGACAACCTGTTCGCCTTTGACGCCACCACCCATTTGATCGACGACCACCAGTACGCCTTGCTTGCCGAGGCCTACCTGCTGGACGCCGATACCCGCACGTTCATCCAGCAACACAATCCCCACGCGCTGCGCGACATTGCCGAGCGGCTGCTGGAAGCCCAGCAGCGTGGGCTTTGGAGCGACCCTGGCGATTACCGCCAGGCCGTGGAAGACGTGCTGCTGGACTGTGAAGAAGAGAGCTGAGATGACCCAAGCGCACTTTCCCCTGGCCGCCGTGGTCGGCGCCGATGCCCTCAAGCTGGCGCTGTGCCTGACGGCGGTGGACCCGAAGATCGGTGGCGTGCTGATCGAAGGCCCGCGCGGCATGGCCAAGAGCACTCTGGCCCGCGGCCTGGCCGACCTGTTGCCCAGTGGCCAGTTCGTCACCTTGCCCCTGGGCGCCAGCGAGGAGCGGGTCACCGGTAGCCTCGACCTCGACGCGGCGCTGGGCCAGGGTCGCGCGCAGTTTTCTCCCGGCGTGCTGGCCAAGGCTGACGGCGGTGTGCTGTACGTGGATGAGGTCAACCTGCTCCCGGACCACCTGGTGGACCTGTTGCTGGACGTCGCCGCCAGCGGGGTCAACCGGGTCGAGCGTGACGGCCTGTCCCACAGCCATCCGGCGCGCTTCGTACTGATCGGCACGATGAACCCGGAGGAGGGTGAGTTGCGCCCGCAACTCCTTGATCGTTTTGGCTTGAACGTGGCCCTCGACCATCAGCCGGCACCTGCCGAGCGCAGCCAGATCATCCGCCGTCGGCTGGATTTCGATACAGATCCGGAGGCTTTTGCTGTGCAATGGCAGACTGCCCAGGAGCAACTGCGCGAGCGCTGCCAGGCAGCACGCCTGAAATTGGCGAGCATCGCGTTGGACGACCAGGCCCTGGAGCAGATCACCCAGCGCTGCTTTGCCGCCGGTGTCGATGGCCTGCGCGCTGATCTGGTCTGGCTGCGCGCCGCCCGCGCCCATGCCGCCTGGCGGGGCGCGGGTCGCATCGAGGCTGAAGACATCGAGGCGGTGGCTGACTTCGCCTTGCGTCACCGCCGCCGACAAGCGTCGCCGCCTCCCAGCGGCGGCCAGGCGCCGACGCCGCCGTCGGCCGCTGGCGACACGGCCGAGGGCCAGGGCCAGTGGGGCGACATGCCATCTCAGGCCGCAGCCGCCGGCCCGCGCCGGGAAGTGCCGAGCTGGCCAAAAAAGCCCTGAGCATCCGCCCGCCTGCCACCCGGCAGACGGATGCCAGAGCGCACAAAGGGGCACAGCCACAGGGACAGCAAGGTCGCGCGCGCGCGGCGGCGCAGGGCCGGATCGACTGGTTGGCGACCTTGCTGGCTGGCCGGCCGCGGCAACGCAGCGACCTGCACTGGCAGCGTCGGCAAAGCGCGCCGGATGAACTGTGGCTGGTGATCGTCGACGCCTCGGCCTCGACCCGCCGCCATCAGGCATTGAGTGATGCCAAAGGTCTATTGGCCGAGCTGTTCGACCGCAGTTACCGGCAGCGGGCACGCCTGGCCCTGTTGACCGCCAGCGGCTCACGGCCGAGCTGGCAGTGTCATGGCCTGAAGGCGTCAGGCGCGTTGCGCGACTGGTTGCAGGCGCTGGGGGCGGGCGGCGGCACGCCACTGTCGGCGGCAGTCGATGAAGCGCGGCGCTGGTTGGCCAAGCGCCGCCGTCAGCATCCGAATGAAGCCCCGCAGTGCTGGCTGCTCACGGATGGCCGGCTCAAGGACATCGCCGCCTTCAGCCCGCTGGGCTGCCCCACGGTGCTGATCGACATCGAGCAAGGCCCCATTCGCCTGGGCCGAGCGCGGCAATTGGCCCAGACGCTGGACGCCCGTTACCAGGCCATGGGCGACCTGGCAATCGTCGGCGCCTGATCAGGCCGGCATATGCCACGGGTTCAGGGTGTAACCCTGAAGGCCAATGGAAGCACGCACCTGCTCGATGAAATGCTCGAGCCGCTGTGGGTCGGAATAGGTGCTGCGCGGCACCTGCTGACGGTCGATGCGCGCGCTGGTGCGGTCGACCACGGTCAGGCTCAACTCGCCGTTGCCCTCTTGGGCAGCCCAGGCAACACAATGGAAAGGTGCGAAAGCGTGGCCGGCGATCAGCACGGCGTCGTTGACACGGAGCGGGGCATTCATGGATGTGGTCTCTCTCGGGCCCGTACAAGGGAAAGCTCGCCGGCAGCGCGCCATGCGAAGCGTATATGTAGTGATGCACTGAATTGACTACCAAGTCACAGATTGGTTGAAAAAAAACCGGCCGTTGACCACCTTTTGCTTCAATTGCCCGCGCCAGAGCCGTTGATAGCGCCTTCAGGGGGCGAGAAAGTGTCAAAATCTGATAGGATTTCGCCGATCAGCGCAAAAATTAATAAAATTTCATAAAGCGTCACATTTTTTTGACGACTCACCGCTGAATCTTCTTGTGAGCGGCGCAAGCTCTTGCCTCACCTTGGAAAATCGACCGAGGCCGACCTGCGCGTCAGGCCTCATGGGGGAATAATGGATTTGTGGACCGCGTTTCAGGCAATCATTCTGGGTATCGTCGAAGGGTTGACGGAGTTCCTGCCGATCTCCAGTACCGGGCACCAGATCATCGTCGCTGACCTGATCAATTTTGGCGGTGAGCGAGCAGCGGCCTTCAACATCATCATTCAGCTGGGCGCCATTCTGGCGGTGGTCTGGGAATTTCGCGTGCGCATCCTCGAAATCGTCACCGGCCTGCCCACCCAGCGCAACGCCCAGCGTTTCACCGTCAACCTGCTGATCGCCTTCCTGCCGGCTGTGGTGCTGGGGGTGATTTTTGCCGACAAGATCCACGAATACCTGTTCAACCCCATCACCGTGGCCATCGCGCTGGTGCTGGGCGGGTTCGTCATGCTGTGGGCGGAGAAGCGCCAGCACACCATTCGCGTCGAACATGTGGATGACATGCGCTGGCACGACGCCTTGAAGATCGGCTGCGCGCAATGCCTGGCGATGATCCCGGGAACCTCGCGTTCCGGCTCGACCATCATCGGCGGCTTGATCTTCGGCCTGTCGCGCAAGGCTGCCACCGAATTCTCGTTCTTCCTGGCCATGCCCACCATGGTCGGTGCGGCGGTCTATTCGGGGTACAAATACAAAGATGCGTTCAAGATGGCCGACCTGCCGATCATCGCCATCGGTTTCGTCACCGCCTTCATCTTCGCCATGATCGCCGTGCGCAGCCTGCTCAAGTTCATTGCCAACCACAGCTATGCGGTGTTTGCCTGGTACCGCATCGTGTTCGGCCTGGTCATCCTGGCCACCTGGCAGTTCGGCTGGGTGGATTGGAGTCAGGTCAAAGGCTGACCTGCCCCGCGCCGCGCGCTTCTGCGGCGCGTCAATCGAGCAACAACCCCACCTGCCGCTTCTTCGGCAATCGCCGCACCACCAGCTGGTGCGAGCGCTTGAGCAGGTCACGCAACTCCTCGTCGCCCAGCCCGTACGGCGCCGCCACGCTGATCCAGTGCGCCCGCGCCAGGTATGGCGCAGGGCGCACTCTCGGCCGATCGACGTAACCAAGAAACAGCGCCTGCTCGACCTTGAACGCCAGGCTGTCGGCCGTCAGCCCGATCACCGCGAACATCCGCGTCTCGGCGATCGAAAACACCCGCACGCCACCCCATTTATAGTCCTCCCGCGCCCCGGGCAAAGCCAGGCAGAACGCTGCAACCTCCTGTTCCGTCATCAGATGTACCGCTCGCCATAGTTGTCGAAAGATTCCACCAGATGATCAATCCAGGCCCGCACCGCCGGCAAGACCCCGCGCCGGTGCGGATAGACCGCTTGCAACCAGCCCCCCGGCAGCGACCATTGCGGCAGCAGGCGCACCAGCTCGCCGCTGGTCAGCTCCGCCTCGCAATGCATCATCGGCAGCATGGTGAAACCCAGCCCCGACATCGCCGCCGCCTTGCGCACCACGAAATCCTCGATGCCCAGGCGGGCTTCCAGGGCCAGCTCACGGCTGTTGCCCTGGGCATCGAGCATGCGCAGGTGCATCAGGCGGTCGGCCTCCAGCGCACCGAGCACCGGCAGCAGGCACAGGTCGTCAGGTCCCTCGATGTGCTTGCCGTCAATGAAACTCGGCGCCGCCACCAGAATCGCCTGGGCTTCGCGCAGGCGCCGGGTCACCAGGTTGGGGTCTTCGTCCCCCGGCTCGCGCACGCGCAAGGCCACGTCGATGCCCTCGCCGATCAGGTCGACCCGGCGGTTGAGCAGCACCAGGTCCAGCTGCACCAAGGGGTAAGCGTTCAGAAAGCGGCTGATGATCGCCGGCAAAAACTCATGGGCCATGCCCACCGGGCACGACACCCGCAACCGGCCCCGGGGTTCGGTGGACAGACTGGCCACCACCTCGTCGGCCATCTCCGCCTCCAGCAGCATGGCCTGGCAATGCTGCAGGTAACGTTCGCCAACGCTGGTCAGTTGCAGGCGGCGGGTGGTGCGCTGCAACAAACGGGCGCCGAGGCGTTCCTCCAGCTCGGCAATCCGCCGGGACAGGCGTGACTTGGGCACCCCCAGCAGGCGGCCGGCAGCGGCAAATCCTTGCGCTTCCACCACTTTGGCGAAGTAATACAGGTCGTTGAGGTCTTGCATGGCCGGCTCATGGGGGCGAGGAGGGCCCTGAGTCTAGCACCCGTCCTGAGCCATTGGGTTGTGTGGCGAGACAATCAATTGCAGCGCGGGCTACTAATCATTTATTCCTACTGCCGGTAGGATGACCGTCATTCCAGTTCGCCATCTGCGCGACTTCTCAAGGAGCTCACCATGAAACTTTTGCACCTCGATTCCAGCATCCTCGGCGACCATTCCGCTTCCCGCGCGCTGAGCGCCGCCGTGGTCAAGGCCTGGCAAGCGGCTGAGCCAGGCATCGAAGTCAGCTACCGTGATCTCGCCGCCGATGCACTGAGCCCGTTCAGCGCCCTGACCCTGGCCGCTGGCGGCGCCGCCGAAGCGCTGCGTGATGCGGCCCAGCAGCAGGAAGCCAAGCAGAACGCCGACGTGTTGGCCCAGTTCCTGGCCGCCGACGCCCTGGTCATCGGCGCGCCGATGTACAACTTCGGCATCCCCAGCCAACTGAAGGCCTGGATTGACCGCATCTGCGTCGCCGGCGTGACCTTCCGCTACACCGAAGCCGGCCCTGAAGGCCTGTGCGGCGGCAAGAAAGTGATCATCGTCAAATCCGCCGGCGGCATCCACACCGGTCAGCCGTCGGATGTCGGCCACGAGGCTTACCTCAAACTGCTGTTCGGTTTCATCGGCGTCACCGACCTGGAATTCGTTCGTGCCGAAGGCTTGGCGTATGGCGAAGAAGTCCGCGCCAAAGCCCTGCAGGACGCTCAAACGGTCATCAGTGAGCAGCTGTTCAGCGTCGCCTGACCTTGCTGTTTCACAGGGCCGCGCATCCGGCCCTGTGACATGGCCCACCTTGTGCTTGTTGAAAGAACCTCCTGGCCTTCGTTAGGTCCCTACTATACTGGGAACGGCGTGGATACCTCGGTATCCCCAAGGCCAGGTCATTTCGATCTCGGGCAAAGGTGGGCATCCCATGATGCGTCTTTGTACATTTCTGCTAATCAGCACTCTGCTCAGCCTGTTGTCGATGCAGATCGAAGCCGCCCCACACCCGCATCCGGCCTGGAGCGTGGGTTACCACGAACTGACCTTCAAGGACCCCCTTGACGGCCGTCCGATGCGGGCTTTGGCGTTCTATCCCTCCAATGAAAGCGAACACGTGACCACGGTCGAGGGCTACGCCATCGAGGCGACCCCGGACGCGCGTATTGCCATTGGCCGCTTCCCCATGTTGATGCTCTCCCACGGCAACGGCGGCACGCCGCTGGCCCTGCACGACCTGGTCACGTCCCTGACGCGCAAGGGCTTTGTGGTGGTGGCAGTGTTCCATCCTGGTGACAACTACAAGGATGTGAGCCGTCTCGGTGCATTGAGCAACCTGTACGGCCGGCCGATGCAGATTTCGGCGGCCATAACGGCTGCGTTGGCCGATCCCGAATTGTCACCCTTCGTCGATGACAAGCAAGTCGGGGTCATCGGTTATTCCGCTGGCGGCGAGACGGCGCTGATCCTCTCTGGCGCGCGGCCGGACCTGCAACGCCTGCGCCGTTACTGCGCCGAGCGGCCTGACGATATGGACGCCTGCAAGACCCAGGGCCAGCTGGTGGCCGACCGCGAAGACCTCAAGGCCATGGCCGATCCACGGGTGCATGCGTTGTTGTTGATGGCGCCGCTGGGGCTGTCGTTCGGGCGCCATACGTTGAGCGATGTGCATGTGCCGACCTTGATCTACAGTGGCGACCAGGATCAGTTGCTGGCTTTGGACAAGAACGCCGGGGCGCTGGCGCGCAAGCTGCCGATGCACCCGGATTTCCGTTTGATCCCGGGGGGAGGGCACTTTGTCTTCACGGCGCTTTGCACTGATCAGCAGAAAGCGGCGATGCCGGGCATGTGCAACGATGCGGTCGGGGTGGATCGGGCGCAGGTGCATCATGATCTGGTGGCGCAGGCGGGGCGGTTTTTTGATCATGAGTTGGGGGTGGATGGTCATGCGGGGATGCAGACAGCGAATCAGTAGCCGAACCCAGCGTTTAGCCACGACACCTATCAGGCTCTTGAATCGAAATGTGGGTCGGTCTGACGATCTTCGTGTCGCCACGAAATGCGGCTAGCTTATCCGGCATCTCAAGGGTGGCCGAAGGCCCCTTTCGCTTTTACAGCGACTCCCTTTTGGAAAGACCCAAAAGGAAGCAAAAGGTCTCCGCACCCGCATTGGCCCTA
>NZ_JAAVUX010000020.1 GCF_018449655.1 Pseudomonas sp. dw_358 | reverse complement strand
GTTCGCCATCCGCTTACGACCGTCTCACCTTATCTGCAAATATTGATCAAGCCTGGATTCCGATCAGGATATTCAGAAACCGATATCTGAAAGGTAAGTGGGAGCCGGTTAGCCTACGGTGACCATGAAAAATGAGTTCCGAAAGGCAGCATCAGCCTACTGAGAACACAATTCTACTGACATAACCTTGCTCAACCTCTAATCCAACGTCGTTAAAACTGGCATATTCAGTTTCTCCTTCAACCCTGAATCGGTAGTGGCGGCCACCGCTTTTCGACTTCGGCACGTACGCTATCTCTAGGAGTGGCTCCATCAGCCATCTGTTGTCGCCATTCATAGCGGGCGGCGTGGCCAACAGAATAGATTCGATTTGCACGCTCTCTGGTCCGGCCAAGCTAAGGTCCTCCAACGCCTGCACGTCGGAAATCATTAGCATGTGACGCGAGCAGGGATCGCCAGGCCTCAGAGCAGTGACATAAAACCATGGCTGCAGGATTATCTGCTCTACACGTGGCCACAGGTGAAGGCCCGGCTCTAGCTTCGATGTCAGTAGCACCGCATCCCGCTGGTAGGTTCTGAACATAAAATTCCTCCAAATGAACACTATAGATCGTAGCCCTATAGGGTGCAAAAAAGGCTTTATCTTCTCATTTGTGAGTAGAGCAAATGGAAGTCAAAAAAGCCTTTGGATCAGCGCTTCGAGCCTTGCGCATTAGAAGAGGGATGACCCAAGAGGATTTTTCACTGGTCAGCAGCCGTACGTTTTTAAGCTCGCTGGAACGAGGTATCAAAGGCGCAACAGTTGAGAAGGTCGACGCGCTTGCCAGCACCATAGGCGTGCATCCAGTCTCCGTGATTGTCGCCTGCTATCTTGAGAAAGATCCAGACATCAACCTAGAAGAGATCTTTGAACGGGTCCGTAGCGATCTCAGGTGATAGGACGATCTTTAATGTTCTGGGGCGGTGCCCATGTATGGGTCAGACCCTACCTGGAAGCGCAGGGAAACCTCTGGCTACCGCTTACGAAAGCAGTCCATCACGTCTTCTACGTCAACGCCTTTCAACAAGCACCTGTGCGCGATCTCGGACAAGGCTTCGTAGAGCCTGTCACGTTGGCTAACTAATGCGACATTCTCCGCTTGCAAATGAGCTATGCGCTCTTCGTAAGTCCGCCGACGGCGGGCACCGTCCGGATCTCTCCCGCTTTCCTTCAGTTGTGCGACGCGAGCGGACTCGATTCGCCGACCACGATCACCTACCAAAGTCGCGCGGCTTGTCAGACCCAATCGACGCTGCACTTCGGGGCGTGAAATTGGAGCGAGCTCCAAACCTAGGCTAACCATTTGGGCGAGGAGGGTGTCGATTGCCTCGTCCAATGTGCCGCCCCTCAATATCTGTCGTCGCGTCATGGTCGCCCCTAGTCATCTGAAACCGAGCTGTGTAGTTTGTCCGCGTCTGCTACCGTCATTGGAGTCCCGTTTGGGAACACGCGATGCACACCTGCATTGGTATCGCGTGCGAGGACGGATTTTAAGTTTCTGAGCTTGTCCTCCTGATCCGCCAACCAAACATCACTACCTGCCTCACCAATTCCAGCGTCGCGCATGATGGTTATTACCCTCACCATACTCTCCGCCTGGCGCTCAAGGTTTGCCCGCTCCGAAGGTGTACCCATCAGATGCAGGTGCGAGCAACCATTCCAGCACTGAAGATGTTTAGGGCAAGGTGCTTGGGAGAAATCATGAACGCAACCGCCAAACGGTGTGGCGTGCAGCGCCGTCGCGTGTACGGTGAGGAACGCTTCTGCAGTGGGCGCGCCTTTATTTTCCAGTAGGGAATGGTAGCTGTCGGTTAAAGCGCCCTGAATACTTTTTTTTCTTATACCTGTATGTAGGAAATCAATGCGCTCGCTATAACTATTGAACTCCAAGTATTCCTGATGTTCGGCGGAATCTTCCTCAATGGTCGTATGCTGATAGTAAACATTTTGGTCAATACGCTTACGACCTAAAGCCAATGCTTGCTGAACATCGCTCATGCCCGCTAGGTGATAAATCGTGTTCCGCCAATGTCGAGGCTGGTGACTTGTTAGCCGGATTGGGGTTCCATCAGCCTCGGTCAACGAACGGCGCGAAAAAATGGACGGATATTTTACGTCATGACCCAGCGCACGATTAATATCCACCAGGGTTGCACGCCGAGGAATCACTCGGAGTATATTCGCATCACGACCTCCAAAACGAAATTGACCGTCAAAAGCGATGGCCAGTACTTCGCTGGTTCTGAGTAAAGTACGACGCTTACCGTCGACGATCTCCACTAGTGCTTCGTGCCCACGAAGTTTTAGAAGGATTAAACGTTCAATATCACCCGCTACGTAACGACGATTCAATAATTTCCCACGCTTCTCACTGGGTTCATCATCGACCGGATAAATACCGTTGCGTGTTAGGAAAAGATACAGATTTCTCTTCGCACTTTTCCCTTCGCTAAAACCTAGCCACTCCAAAACAGTGGTTTCGGGGATCACGGCTCGGGGAGGATAGCTCCAAATACACCCTGGGTGACACTCTTGCCACGCGGCGACTTCTCGCTGCTCTGTGGTTAATTCTTTCAACCGTTCAACTGCGCGCCTAGCTATTGGAACGTCGCGTTCAGCGAACCAATGAACACGTGACTGAAATTGCTTTTCCGCAAAGTACCTGATGCCGCATTCAACCAGCGGCCTGCCATTGACATCTATAACCACCTCACCCGCCACTCCTTTGATCGGCCTCTCGACCCAGCAGTCAAAGGGAATTACTGATACCTCATTACCCCTTTGCCCAGTCGCGATCAATAAATCGATGACGCGCAACAAGATTTCTTCGCCCTCGTTAAACGGGTTGTTCGAGCATAAGGCGTAGGCCTCCATCGCCTCTCGAGATGGCAACCGATCATCAGATTTACGTTGCTTTACCGTGCGGTCAGGATCATGCAATGAAACATAGTCGTGACGACGCTTTTCTGGCTTTGCATCGTACTGAAAGTGGATGGCTATATCGGTTAACCGCAGTTTATCAATCGTATCTGCAATTACTTGAAGATGGGACATCGCGTCATAGAAGTTTTTGTATCCACTGTCTCGCAGAAAGCCTGCAACGCGGTCGAAATCCCCTCGCGTCAACATTGTGGGGTCGGATACACCGCGTTCAAACAACGGATTATAAAGCCGTCGGGCGGCAATATTATATGCCACCGTCATTGATAGCTTCAGGTTCCGGGTACGTTGAAGATATACAATCAAGGCCTTGCTAAAATCTTGGAATGTGGAGGGTAGAGGCCCTTTAGGTGGGGCGGGATAGCCTGACTTCTCGAGGGCTTGCCTGTGAGTTTCGAAGGTGAGGGCGTGTTTATTATCCCGCTGTGGCAGCCAATCTCCGACACTCCACGCCGGTACCGGCCACGGAGTTGAAATTGGTAGCGACTGAAAAATCGTTTGTTCCTGCGCAATAAAATCTTCGAGGCTCTGCCTTGCTCTAGACAGCGTCATCTTCGACATCCCCCGTGTGCTGCCGGCAGCGTTCGATCGTAGCGCTTACCGCCAAAATGGTTGTCTGATGTTGGACGAGGGGTCGGTTGTGAATGAGGTCGCCGCCTTGTTCTGCGATATCAATGAAACGTTGAGCCTCCCGTTGGAGCGCCTCCTTCACCTGCTCATGACGGCCATCAGCAAAGGGGTGAAATTTCTTGCAGGTGTAGCAGGCGTATACGGGGTTGTAGGGGCAGTGTGTATGAACCGGGAGGGCGCAGGCACCGATGTCCCCGATGTACTGCGTATCAATGACGCCGCGTATGGCTCTTTCTGGAACAGAATCGCGGCGCTGGACGATTTCTCCAGTTAATAAGCTGCGCATGATGCGTTGATAAGCCGGGCTTTTACCCAGCGCTTTCTCCTTGATCCGCGCAATGTTGGGGGTTGCCGTTACGTAAGCACGCGCCACGACCGTGCTATTGTGGCCGAGCAATTCGGCGATCATGTCTGCGGGCGTTCCTTGATCCGCCAATCCTTGTCCTAGGTGATGACGCAGAAGCATCGTTACTTGGTTTGCCTTGTCTATCCCGGCTTCACACAGTTCGCGTTTGAGGCCCGTAATGATTTCGGTTACCGACATGCGTGTTCCGTTAAGACTTATAAACAATGGTTCGCAGTCATCGCCAAAGCGGCATCGCATTTCCGAAACATGCTGCGAGATTTTCTCCCCCAGCCGGGTTGTCATTTTACGGGGCCGTCGTTCAGGTCTGCGCTGACCGACTTTTTTGGCCATGGGTAGCCAGAGGGTGTAATACCTTTCATGATCTGCGCTTTCGACAAACTCAAAATCTGCGATGTCAAGCGAATGGAATTGAATCGAGCGTGGTGCGAGTTCGAAACCCATGTGAAGCATTATATTAAGCTGAGCTTCTTGCCAAGAATCAGGTGACACTTCTCGTTCAATGCGCTTGAGCAACCGAACTTCCTCATCTAAATCCAAGCCAGACTGCGAGAGAAAAATTCGTGCATACGGGTCAACTCGATCTGATTTCACGTCCTTGATTTTAAGGTAGATACTTGAATCGAAACCTTTAATCCCTCTGTCAACTGCCCAGCGATAAAGCCTGCGGAATCCAATTAGATGCTGCCTAAATTTCTTCAAATCATCTAATTCAGTGATTAAATTATTATAATTCCAAGGGAAGTGACGGCCGAGCGCAGTTCTTGATAAATAGACGAGAGATCTTACAAACATGAAGGCTGTCTGCGGAGCATATTTTTCCAAAGCAAATGCCATAAAGCCCTTGGCTATTTCATTAAACTCTGGAGTTAAGTCAAGCGCGGCCCAGTCAATTTTCAGTGCTACTCCACCGTCGTACCACGTCCACACTGTCATCCGCGTATCAACGTATCGTGGCTGGTCATTAGTGCGAGTTCGAATCGCAACCAGAGCAGGGCCCTCGAACACGTAGGCCGGAAAAGAGGAGGAGGGTGAAGCGTGTTCTTGATCGGCTGATTTGGTCATGGCGAACCTCCTTAGCTGTCAATCCGGCTCCAGGCTGCCGAGGCACGCTGGGCGTTGTGGAGGTTCGCCGACTCGGCGAGATATCGACTGGCATAACGGCGTGGCATCGCCGAAGTCTCAGACCAACCGCAGACTCGTCGAAGTTCGTCCGTAGCCCGCTCGAGGTCGTACCCACGCTGCTCGACCAGGTAAGCCAAAAAGCGGTCGGCAAAAGTGTGGCGAAAGTCATGCGCGCAGAGTGTAGGCAACAATCCCGAATGAGCCAGTTCAATGGTCAGAAATAGCCGGTCAAAAACGTTCGACAACGCGCGAATCGACAGCGGACGGCCCCGATCAGAGATGAACAAATAGCGGTACGGCAATTTCATCGGTTTGCCGTAACGTACAGGGCGGCGTTCGCTTTGGATATAACGCTCATAGACCTCATACAATTGTGCGGAGATACCTACGGTTCGTCCGTGCGTTTTCAGCGCAGGCTCTTCAGCGCGCGGGTCACCTGGATCATGTTCGCGATCGTTGACGCTGACATAGGCATGCTGTGAACCCTGATTGATATCGGTGGTGTAGAGCTTCAAAAGCTCTCCGCGGCGGATACCAGTCTCCAGCAGCAATTCAATCATCAACCAATTGCGCAACTGCAATCGTTCCGGAAACGGATTCTCCGTGGCGTCCGGGCGAATCAGTGCACGAACGATCTGAAGCTGGGTATCCGTCAGGCTGCGGTAGCGAGTGCGGTCGGGGCGAAGATTGATGATATGGCTCTCGAAGCGCCGTTCAATGACGTCGGCAACATCTGCAAATGCAACCTCGATGCTAATTAGGGAGGTTGAGTTTTGACGAACACGCGGAATGTACCGGGAGACACACCAGGACAGGTATTGCTTCAACAGCCGCAGGTATTGGTCACGAGTACGCGGATCGATCTGCGGAAAAGGTGCCGATTCAGCTTTGCCGATTCGGGCGATCAGGTTGTCGGCTTGACGTCCGCTTTGGAGCCAGATTGCGTAACCGTCCAGCAAAGCCAGAATCGACTCGAACTGGCACGCCAAGATTGCCTCATCGACATCCAGGCCTCGAGTTTCGGCATAGGCGTAGAACGCTTGTATCGCGCGTAGATGTGCTGCAGCCGTGTTGTAGGCGCGGCGCCTGAGTTTGAGTTGGACGTAGATGAACGGAACGAGTATGGGCAACGGAGCTTCGTCACCAGCTTGCACGAGCAGCGGTACACGCTGACCTGAAGAAAATCGGGATTGAATCAGCTTCATCGGCTGCAACCTCATTCAAGGGCTCGTCATGAACACGAAGGACATGGCCCTTCGAGAGGTTGGACGTCTTAAGCGGGTTTGTCCAATCAGTGGCTTACAAGGCTCATGAACATTTCCAACATAGCACCTCGTTTAACATAATATACATTATACGAACCCATACAAATCCACACACCAGCCACCCCTCAGCAGAATCACAGAGCCGCACCCCAAAAACCGCTAGGATCACCCAGTCACGAACACAAGCCCATCACCAAGGACCGTAACGATGAGCGACCCCACAGAACCCAACCCAATCCTCGCATCCAACGCCCCCGAACGAATCCGCCCCAGCAATTACCCCGAACCTTTTGCATCCCGCATGCAAGGCCGAAAAAAACACCCACTCGGCGATCTGTTCCATCTCAAGAACCTTGGTGTGAATCTGGTCCGTCTGCCACCGGGTAGCCTCTCGGCGCTTCACCATGCGCATTCGCGGCAGGATGAGTTCATTTACATCCTGGAGGGCCATCCGACCTTGTTACGCGGGGATTCGGCAGTGCAACTGGCGCCAGGCATGATTGCGGGCTTTCCTTCCGGCGGCCTGGCGCACCACTTGGAAAACCGCTCGGATGCCGACTGTGTCATCCTTGAAGTGGGTGACCGCAGCCCGTCGGACAACGTGAGCTATCCGTCGGACGACATCCAAGCCATTGTGGGTGTGGACGGTCAATGGCATTTCACCCATAAAGACGGCCGTCCTTATCAGTGAGTCAGTGCCCAATCCGTGTGGAGCCACCGAAACCATCGGGGTATTGAATAGCCTGAGTCCACCTCATGAGTTAACCTTTTCTGAGCCAAACCCCCGATTTGTAAAAAAACCGGGCTCGCGTATAGAAAGTAGCCTCCTCCCTGAACTCATGAGCCTACTCGGCAGGGTTAACTCAACTAAATGACTATTTAATTGAGTTAACTTTCAATACTCGTGGGCCTCTTAAAGTTTCTTGAGTTTGCAACGTCGGCGTTTACACCGCCAGCACAAACCGCGGTGCCGCGCTCAATGCTCCACCACTCCCGCCGCACCATGCCGCTGCCCCTGCACAAACCCATGCGCCCGAGCCCGAAACGCAATGGCCAGACTGGTCACCAGTAACACCAGCAATACCCCCGGAAAAGCATTGACCCCCCAATGCTCAAGCAGCACCCCACCCAGCAGGCCTCCGCCGGCAATCGCACTGTTCCACACCACCACGTTCATCGACAGCGCCACGTCCGCACCCTTCCCGGCGGCGTCTGCCAGTGCCGTCTGCAGCAGCGTTGCCGCCCCGCCAAAGGTCAGCCCCCAGATGAACACGCCCACGTAGATCGCCACGGCGGAGCTGGCGAACACCCCGAAGAAAATGGCCACCGCGGCAAATGTGGCAAGGCTCACCAATACTGCTGTGCGCAGGTGCCGATCAACGAGACGCCCCGTGAGCCAGATCCCGACCAGCGCTGCGATACCGAAGGCGAGCAAGACCCTGTCCACCTGCCGGGTCAGCCCCGCCCTGGCAACGAAGGGCGCGACGTAGGTGTAGAGAATGTTGTGGGCCAGCATCCAGGTAAACACCACGGCCAGCACCGAGCGCACGCCGGGTGTGACAAACACCTGCCGCAATGCCATGCGCTGCGAAGCGCTCTGGCCGGGGTAGTCCGGTACTTTGATCAGCACCCAGGCGATCAACGCCAAGGTCAGCGCCGACATCAACCCAAAGACCAGGCGCCATCCCATGTAACCACCTAGCCATGTGCCTAACGGCACCCCCAGCGACAACGCGATGGGCGTGCCCACCATCGCTACCGCCAAGGCACGCCCCTGCAATGGTGGCGTCACCATACGCCGCGCGTAGCCGGCTATCAGGCTCCAGGCCAGCCCCGCCGAGACCCCGGCGAAGAACCGCGCCACCAGGATCAGCCAATATTGAGAGGACAGCGCCGTGATGGAGTTGAAGACCAGGAAGCCGAACACCGTCATCAGCAACACCGTCCTGCGGCGCCAGCTTTGCGTGGCAATGGCCAGCGGAATGGCCGCTAGCAGCGAGCCCAATGCATACACCGTGACCGTCTGCCCCGCCAGCGCTGCCGAGAGGTGTAGACCACTGCCGATCTCGGGCAGCAAACCGGCCGGCAAGGTCTCGGTGACGATGCAGATAAACCCCGTCATTGCCAGTGCCAGCAAGGCCCCCAGCGGAAGCCTGGCTCCCTGTTGCTGATTCTTGTCCATTCGCTACCCCTACTAATATACTGTTCGGTACAAATATAGAGCCGAGTGCAGAGCTGGTCAATGACTTATGTATCGACTAGTATCAATCTAAACCGAGAGGAGGCTCACATGGCCCAGATGGGACGCCCGCGTACTTTTGATCGTGACCTGGCAATCACTCAGGCCCTGCATGTGTTCTGGGAACATGGGTTCGATGCGGCATCGCTCACCCAGCTCAAGGCCAGCATCGGTGGCGGTATCACTGCACCCAGCTTCTACGCAGCCTTTGGCTCGAAGCAGGCGTTGTTCAATGAAGTAATCGAACGCTATCTCGACACCCATGGCCGGGTGATGGATAGCCTGTTCGATACCACGCTGGCCCCTAGAGAGGCCATTGAACGCACGCTGCGGCGCTCAGCGAAAATGCAGTGTGAGCCTGACCATCCCAAAGGTTGCCTGGTGGCGCTGGGCCTGCTCAGTGCCTGCACGGATGAGAGCAAGGCCATCTCCGGGCCCCTCGCTCGAGCACGCGCCGTGAACCGCGGCGGCATGCTGGCCTGTGTCGAACGGGCGAAGGCCAATGGTGAACTGCCGACCACGGTGGCGGCGCAGGCGCTGGCGACGGTGTTCGACAGTTTTCTGCTGGGGATTTCGGTGTTGGCTCGGGATGGAGTGTCTTTCGAGCAAATTGATGCCGGGGTGACACAGATCTTGGGGATGTGGGATGCGCTGGGGAGAACGCGGTAGCTTCTTGGCGAGCAAGTTCGGTCCGACAGCTGGCATCGCCTTTGACCAGGATTGCCTGGCAGTTCTAAAGGTTTTTACCGGGAAGCCGATGGGTACGGGATGACCAGCTTGTACGCCCGCCTCGAAGGAACGACATGAAGACCCTGAAAATACTCCCGATCTGCCTGCTGCTGGTGGCCTGCAACGGACAATTCGGCGCAAAGCCGGCGGTACTCTGGGCCGTGGAAAAGAAGTCCGAGGTACTCAGTGCCGCGCGCGACCGGGTGCGTAAGGACAACCCCTACCCTGCCGCTCTGGCCAATGCCACTCAGGACAGACAGAATCTCGAGCTGCTGCGCAAGCAGATCAGCGAACTCAGGCAAACCGCAATGGCCCGCTGCATGGCCCTGCAAACCCGCGACAGTGACATGCACCCGACCGAGGCCGCCGCGGTTGGCAGCTCGCGCATGACCAGTGCGGGCCTGCCGGCGAACTACATGGTGACCCTGCGCTGCGCCAAAGCCAGCGACGGCGATCAACTCATCCTCGACCTGCAGGGCCGTATGGCCGGCCTGGACAGCCTCGAGGAACAACGTCGGCGCTTTGATCAGGATCTGTACAAAAGAGCCGAGCAGGTTGTGCTCGACTCAACCGCTGGGTACGCGCGCACCAAGGGTTATCAATTGGTGGTCAACAGTGAGTCTGCGGTGCTGTTCAACGAAACCAAAACGGTGCTCGACGTCACTGACGGTGTGATTGATTTTCTGAATACGCACTAGGGAGTCGCGTGCGGCGCCCAGGCGAGATTCTCGGCGCCTGGACCGAGCGGGCTGCCCAGTGGCACCACCCGCCGCGCTTCCAGCACGCGCAACAGGCGGGGGTGCAAGGCCAGCGGCAGAGGGTAGACAGGGCTATCATCGCTGCTAGCAATAGCCACTATGCCGTTGGTGAATTTCCGCGAACTTCCCCCAGAGGTCATAATCACTACACAAGGCAAGCGAATGATCGTCTTGCCTTGTTACCCATCCCGCCTTGAGGTAGACCTTCCATGAAATACGCGATGATTGCCGCTTTGATGCTCGTCAGTGCAATGGCTTCGGCCGCCGGCAACACCAAGAACGGCATCCCGGACAGTGCGCCCACCAGCCTTTACGAGCACCTGGACGTGGCCAAGGTGCTCAGCATCACCCATGATGCCTCCAGCGTCGGCGAATGCAACCCGGTGAAAACCCACATGACCTACCAGGACAGCAAAGGTGCCGAACACACCTTGAGCTACCTCGAGTTCTCGCCTAACAACAGCAGCTGCCAGAACGGCTGATCGACCATGAGCCCATGGCTGGCGCAAAGGCGTGCTTGAACCTGGTCTTATCAAGCAACGCCTCGTTGTGTTGCCTCTTCAACGACCGAGGAAATTGACCTTGGTCAGGTCGATCAGCTGCTTGGCCCGCCCATCCAGTACCGCTCGCAACATGAACAGGCCAAACCCCTGAGCTTCATTGAAGGTGGTTTTCGGCGGCATGATCAGCTCCTGTCTTTCACTGACGACATCGACCAGCACCGGCCCATCGTGGCTGAAGGCTTCTTTGAGGGCGCCGGCCAGATCCTGCGGCTTCTCGACGCGAATGCCCTTTATGCCGATGGCCTGGGCCATGGCCGCAAAGTTCGGGTTGATGAGGTCGCAGCCGGTGTCGACAAAACCGTTGGCCTTCATTTCCATTTCGACGAATCCCAGGGTGCCGTTATTGAGCACCACGATTTTCACCGGCAGCCCAACCTGGGCCAACGTCAGAAAATCCCCCATCATCATCGCGAAACCGCCATCGCCCGACAACGACACCACCTGCCGACCTGGATAGGCCGCCTGGGCGCCGATGGCTTGTAGCATGGCGTTGGCCATGGAGCCGTGGTTGAACGATCCGATCAGTCGACGACGGCCGTTCATCTTCAGGTAGCGGGCGGCCCAGGCCGTGGGCGTACCGACATCGCAGGTGAAGATGGCGTCGTCGGCTGCCAGTTCGCTGACCATTCGGCTGACGTACTGCGGATGGATCCGCGTGCTGTGCGGGCCGCTTTCGGCCAAAGCATCGAGGTTCTTGCGAGTCGCCTGATAATCCGCCAGGGCACTGTCCAGGTGGCTGCGATCAGTGTGTTCAGTAAGTCGTGGCAGCAGCGCCTGGAGGGTCTGTTGCACATGCCCGACCAGGCCGATGTCCAGGCTGCAACGGTTGCCCAGCGCTTCGGCGCGCAGGTCGATCTGCACGATGCGGGCTTGCTCTGGGTAGAACTGGCGGTACGGAAAGTCAGTGCCCAGCATCACCAGGGTGTCGCAGTGCTTCATGGCGCCGTAACCGGAAGCGAAACCGATCAGCCCTGTCATGCCGACGTCATAGGGGTTGTCGTACTCCACGTGCTCCTTGCCGCGCAAGGCGTGAACAATAGGGGCCTTGAGCTTTTCCGCCAGGGCCAGCACCTCGGCGTGGGCCCCGGCACAGCCCGCACCGCACAACAGGGTGATCTTCTGCGCACCGTTCAACAGCTCGGCCAGTTGCGCGAGGTCCTCGTCCTGGGGCCGAATCACCGGCTCGGTGGGGAGCAGCCAGGTCGGCACCTGGGCCTTGATCGGCTGCAGCGCGACGTCCCCCGGCAGCACCACCACCGCCACCCCTTTGCGGGCAATGGCGGTGCGCATGGCGCGCTTGAGCACCTGGGGCAGCTGTTCGGCGTGGGACACCAGCTCGACGTAGTGGCTGCACTCTTTGAACAGGCTTTCCGGGTGGGTGGCCTGGAAATAATCGATGCCGATTTCGCTGCTGGGAATGTGCGCGGCGATGGCCAGCACCGGCACTCGGCTGCGGTGCGCATCGAACAGGCCGTTGATCAAATGCAGATTGCCCGGGCCGCAACTGCCGGCACACACCGCCAGCTCACCGGTCAGGTGGGCTTCGGCGCCGGCCGCGAATGCTGCGGCCTCCTCGTTGCGCATGTGTATCCAGCGCATGTTGTCACGCTGGCGCAGAGAGTCGGTAAAGCCGTTGAGGGAGTCGCCCACCACGCCGTAGATCCGTTTGACGCCCACTTGCTCCAGGGCCTGGGCAAGAAAATCCGCCACTGTTCTGCTCATGTCGTGTGCTCCGCAGGGAAAAGGCTGGGCCGTTACAGTGAAAGGTCGCCAGCGCAGGAATCTAGAATCCGTGTCGGCAAAAAAAATAGCGCGCGGGGGCTATTCGGGCCGAACGGGTCCTATCTGGACGGACGGGGCCGGCATTGGTTTCATGAAAACCTTGCCACGTTGCCGGCCCCGCGCTTTGCTGGACAAACGAGCGGTCAGCCCCACACCTTCCACAACAGATACCCCGCCACCGCAACGCACAATCCGGCAAACCCCTCCTGCAACCCCCGCGCTGGCACATGGGGGGCCCACAGCCGCCCCGCCACCATGCCCAGCACACTGGCGCCGATGAATGCGACACCGGTTGCAGGGATGACGATGCCGGCGCGCAGCGCGCCGAAAATGGCCATGGCCGAGACCAGCGCGATGACCATCAGCGAGGTGGCGACGATGCCATGCAGACGGATGTCGGTCAGCTGCCTGAAGGCCGGCACCAGCAGAAAGCCGCCACCCACCCCGAGCAGCCCGGTCAACAGCCCGCAGCAGGCGCCGACCGTGGCCAGGGTCAGGGAGCAGCGCAGGGTCCAGCGCAGCCGTCCGGTGCCGGGGTCGAGCATGCAGTTCTTGCGCTCCCAGTCGTGTTCCGCGCCGGCGCCCACGGCGCCGCGGGATTGCCGGTGCATGCGGATGGCGACCAGCACCAACACCAGGCTGAACAGCGACATCAGCAGGGTCTGCGGCAAGCGATGGGCAACGTACAGGCCCAGCGGTGTGCCGGCGCCGCCCAGCACCGCCATCAGCAAGGCCGCGCGGTAGCGTACCAGGCCTTTACGCAGGCCGTCGATGGCGCCCACCGCCGCCGACGCGCCTACGGCCATCAATGCCACCGGTGCGGCCTGGGTCATCGTCCAGCCCAGCCCCAGTACCAGCGCCGGCACCGCAAGGATGCCGCCGCCGGCGCCGGTCAGGCCGAGGATCAGACCGATGAACAGACCGAAAATCGACGCCAGGCACATCGCCTCAGCCCTGCGCCTGGACGAATGCCCGCGCCTGCCGGGCGAGCTGGTCCAGATGCCGGTCGCGGTGTTTCTCGGCATCGACCATGGCCCGCTTGCCGTGCTGCTTGAGCAGGTACGCGTGGATCTGCCGCACCTCCAGCGAGCGGTAGATCGGCGCCACGTCCAGCACCGCTACCCGCCCGTCGGTGCCCTGGTCGCGGGTGTTCATCCACACGTGGGAGCCCCGCGCGCCGAGTACCTGAAAACCCAGCCGGCGAAACCACGGGACTCGGGAGACGACACAGGCCAGCTCGGCATGGGGGTAGCGGCGCGTCATTTCACCGAGGAGCGCCCGGGCGATGCCTTGGCGTCGGTGCCGGGCGTCCACCGCCAGATAGGTCAAGGCACAGGCCTGATCATCGCCCTTGACCGGCAGGTACAGGGCAAACCCTTGCAGACGCTGGTCGGCATCCAGTGCCACCAGCAGCTCGGCCGTGACTTCCCCACTGCCACCGATGGTCTGCAGGTATTGATGCACCTCGTGACCGACCCCGTACTGGTACAGCGGGTACAGGGGGTTGCTCGGTGCGATGGCGACCGCGCTGATGTCGGTGAGGTTATTGATCACCAGTTCGGTGACCTGGCTTTCCAGGGCTTCATCGGGTGGGGTCTGCAAGGCGTGAACGGTGAACATCCAAAGGTCTCGGGCAGCAGGCAAAGGGCAGATCATACGCCGGTTCACGCCCTTGGCCCATCGGCGCCGCTCGTCAGCCTGAATGAAGCCCGCTCATCCAGGGCCGATACTTTGACTAATGGCCAATTTCCGAGCCTGGCGTGTGATCGAGGCGTTAACCCATGAATATCCGTACGATGAACCTGGCCCCACGTGCGGCCGTGTTTTTTTCCCTGATTGTGCTGTTGGTCTTTGCGCTGGGTGCGGTGGCCTATGTGCAGATGGGCAAGCTGCGCGGGGCCGAGCAAGATGTGGAAACCAATTGGATGGCCAGCGTGCGCCAGACCGGGAAGATGAACGCCGGCCTGTTGCGCCTGCGCCTGGAAAGCATGCGGGTCAGCTTTACCATCGACCCGCAGACCCGCACCGAGAGTATCAACCTGTTCGGCGGCCTTCGCGCCGGCTACTTCGACGCTGTGCGCGGCTACGAAGCCCTGGTGGCGAATGACAGCGACCGCGCGCTCTATCAGACCCTCAAGGACACATCCGACGCCTACGGCAAGCAACTGGACCGTTTCGAGCCGCTGATGCGTGCCGGTGATACCGCCGCCTTGCAGGATTTGATCAAGACCGGTATCCGCCCGCTGACCAACAGCCTGATGGACCAGATCGCCCACCTGACCACCCTCAACGACGACGGTGCCAGACAGTCCGGCATCAATGCCGCCTCGGTCTACTCCAGTGGCACCACCCTGGTGATTACCCTGGTGGTCTGCGCGGTGCTGCTCACCGTGCTGCTTGCCACCCTGCTGACCCGCAGCATCACCTCGCCCATCAGCGCCGCCCTGGCGGTGGCCGAGCGCATTGCCAGCAGCGACCTGTCTCGGGAAATCGAGATCAGTGGCCGCGATGAGGCCGGGCGCCTGCTGGCGGCTCTGGCGAAGATGCAGACCAACCTGCGCGACACCATCGCCCACATTGCCGACTCCTCGACCCAACTGGCCTCGGCCTCGGAAGAAATGACCGCAGTGACCGAGGAAGCCAGCCGCGGCCTGGTGCGCCAGAACGATGAAGTCAACCAGGCAGCCACCGCCGTGACCGAAATGAGCGCCGCTGTGGACGAGGTGGCCCGCAACGCCGAAGCCGCCGCCCAGGCGTCCCGTGAGTCGCAGAATTACACCCGCACCGGGATCGACAACGTCGCCCAGACCCTCAAATCCATCGAAGGCCTGGCGGGCAACGTCGCCATGACCGGCAACCAGGTCAAGGCACTCTCCAGCCGTGCCCAGGATATCGGCAAGGTCGTCGAAGTGATTCGCGCCATCGCCGAGCAGACTAACCTGCTGGCCTTGAACGCGGCCATCGAGGCCGCCCGTGCCGGCGAGCAGGGGCGCGGTTTTGCGGTGGTGGCCGACGAGGTTCGTGCCCTCGCCCACCGGACCCAGCAGTCGACCCAGGAAATCGAGCAGATGATCAGCGCCATTCAAGGCGACTCCAGCCAGGCCGTGAGCGCCATGAGCCTGAGCACCGACATGGCCGCCACCTCCATCGCCGTGGCCCAGAACGCCGATGCGTCGTTGCGCCAGATCGCCGCAGCCATCACCCAGATCAACGACCGCAACATGCTCATCGCCACGGCCTCCGAGGAGCAGGCCCAGGTGGCCCGGGAAGTCGACCGCAACCTCACCAGCATCCGCGAGCTGTCTTCGCAAAGCGCCGCTGCCGGCAGCGAGACGGCCAGCGCCTGCAACGAGATGTCCAACCTGGCGATCAACCTCAATCAGTTGGTAGCGCGGTTCAAGGTCTAGTCGGACCTTGCTGTACAATCGGCCTCTTGACCCTTGCCAAGAGGCCGTTATGGCGCACACCGACATCATTTATACCCCCGACCCGGACTCCGACTCGATCTCCTCCGACGTGGCCGAATTCAACGGTATCCTGGTGTCCACCCAGATTCCGACTCATGCCGATGGCAGCCTGGAACTGGGCGACATCACTGCGCAGAGCGAATGCACCCTGCAGGCCCTGAAAGTCGCCCTGGAAAAAGCCGGGAGTGGTCTGGACCGGGTTTTGCACCTGACCATCTACCTCACCGACATGGCCGACCGACTGGCCTTCAACGAAGTCTACCAGCGCTTTTTTGCCAAACCCTGGCCGGTGCGTGCTGCCGTGGGCGTGGCCACGTTGGCAGTCGACGGCATGCGCGTGGAAGTCACCGCCATGGCGGCGAAAGGCTGACGGGCAGGTGCTGGTGCGACGTTTAGCCGCTACACTGTGCGGCTCGTCCGTGACCTTGCCGACCTATAGCCATGTCTCTGCCTGAACATCACCTGGAACTGCTCAGCCCCGCGCGCGACGTTGAAATCGCCCGCGAAGCCATCCTTCACGGCGCCGATGCCATCTACATCGGCGGCCCCAGCTTCGGCGCCCGGCACAATGCCAGCAACGAAGTCAGCGATATCGCCAGCCTGGTGGCGTTCGCCCACCGCTACCATGCCCGGGTCTTCACCACGATCAACACCATCCTCCACGACAATGAGCTGGAACCGGCGAGGCAGCTGATCCATCAGCTGTACGACGCGGGTGTCGATGCCTTGATCGTCCAGGACCTGGGGATCATGGAGCTGGACATCCCGCCCATCGAACTGCACGCCAGCACCCAGACTGACATCCGCACCCTGGAGCGGGCGAAATTCCTGGATCAGGCCGGCTTCTCCCAACTGGTGCTGGCCCGAGAGCTGGACCTGGGCGAGATCGGTGCCATCAGCGCGGCCACGGACGCGACGATCGAGTTCTTCATTCACGGTGCCCTGTGCGTGGCGTTTTCCGGGCAGTGCAATATTTCCCATGCCCACACCGGCCGCAGCGCCAACCGCGGCGATTGCTCCCAGGCTTGCCGCCTGCCCTACACCCTCAAGGATGATCAGGGCCGCGTGGTCGCCTATGAAAAGCACCTGCTGTCGATGAAAGACAACAACCAGAGCGCCAACATCCGCGCCCTGGTCGAAGCCGGCGTGCGCTCGTTCAAGATCGAAGGGCGCTACAAGGATATGGGCTATGTGAAGAACATCACCGCCTATTACCGTCAGCGCCTCGACGCCGTGCTCGAAGACCGCCCGGACCTTGCCCGTGCTTCCAGCGGGCGCACGGCGCACTTTTTCGTGCCGGACCCGGACAAGACCTTCCATCGCGGCAGCACCGATTACTTCGTCAGCGAGCGCAAGATCGACATCGGTGCCTTCGACACGCCGACCTTCACCGGCCTGCCGGTGGGTAGACTCGAAGCGGTGGGCAAGCGTCATCTGCAAGTGGTGACCCAGGAGCCGCTGTCCAATGGCGACGGCCTCAATGTGCTGGTCAAGCGCGAGGTGGTGGGTTTTCGCGCCAATATCGTTTCGCCTCAGGGCGAGTACGAAGAGGATGGCCAAACGCGCTATCGCTACCGCGTCGAGCCCAACGAGATGCCGCCGGCCTTGCAGAAAGTCCGGCCCGGTCAACCGCTCAATCGCAACCTCGATCACAACTGGCAGCAAGCGTTGCAACGGACCTCCGCCGAACGTCGGGTCGGCCTGGTCTGGGCCGTCAGCCTGGACGAGCAGCGTCTGCAACTGACTGCCACCAGTGAAGAAGGCGTGAGTGCCAGCGTGACCCTGGACGGCCCGTTCGGTGTGGCCAACAAGCCGGGTCAGGCGTTGGACCAACTGCGTGACCTGCTCGGCCAGTTGGGCACCACCGACTACCACGCCACGGCGGTCAAGCTGGACGCACCCCAGGCGTTCTTCATCCCCAACTCCCAGCTCAAGGCGCTGCGCCGCGAAGTGATTGAAGCCTTGACCGCCGCCCGCGTGTCAGCCCATCCCCGTGGCGGGCGCAAGGCGGAGACCTCGCCGCCGCCGGTGTACCCAGAGTCTCACCTCTCGTTCCTGGCCAACGTCTACAATCAGAAGGCCCGGGATTTCTACCACCGCCATGGGGTCAAACTGATCGACGCGGCCTACGAGGCCCATGAGGAAACCGGTGAAGTGCCGGTGATGATCACCAAGCACTGCCTGCGTTTCTCCTTCAATCTGTGCCCCAAGCAGGCCAAGGGTGTCACTGGCGTGCGCACCAAGGTCGCGCCGATGCAGCTGATTCACGGGGACGAGGTGCTGACCCTGAAGTTCGACTGCAAACCGTGCGAGATGCACGTGATCGGCAAGATGAAGGGGCACATTCTGGACCTGCCGTTGCCGGGGAGCGGGGTCAAGCAGGTGGTCGGACACATCACCCCGGAGGATCTGTTGAAGACCATTCCTCGGGGCATGCATTGATTTCCTGACCCCGTTGGAACGAGCGCGCGCAGGTTCAAGGCCCGACCTTGACCTTCAACACCTGATAGGGCGGCGTGCGCAAGTCCTGCCCATTGTGCAGCCCCGGTGCCCGTTGCCACTGGCCGATGCTCACGTAGAGCCAGCCCTTGCGGTAATACAGACCATCTGGCCAGATCAGCCTGCCGTCCTGGGCGACCAGGGAAAACTGCCCGGTCTTGTCCTTGCTGACAATGGCGTAGCGCGACGCGTCGCCGAAATACAAGCGCCCCTGCCCGTCCACCGTAATCCCGCCATTGGAAGCGGTCTGGCCTTCGTAATGGATAGCCTGGCGCACCTGCGCTTCGCTCTGGCTGAAGTCGCTCAACACGCGGGTTGGCAGACTGTAGGCGTCGGGGTTGGTCGGAATGGTCCAGTACAGGGTCTGATTATCCGGCGACAACTCGATGCCGTTGACGCCGCCCTGGGGCATGGTGGGCTTGGCGTCGCTATAGGCATGGGGCTGGCCCTCGACCCAGGTCATGTAGCCCGGGGCTGCCGACACTTGCGGTTGATTGTGGAACAGCTCGCGCATCTTGCCGCTGGCAATGTCCACCACGATCAGTGAACTGTCTGGCTTGTTGAAGCCGTTATTGGAGATGTACACCGTGCCTTGGGCGCCATGGCTGGGGTCGATCCGCAGGTCGTTGAGCTGCTCGGTGTCGCGCAGGAACGGCTTGTGGAAGATGATGGTCTTGATCACCTGACGTGACGGGATGTCGATGCCAACCAGTTTGGCGGAACCTTCGGGAATGCCGTCGACCCCTGCCCGCTTGCCTTCGTCCAGCACCCAGAGGGTGTTGCCGGCCAGGGTCATGCCCAACGGCGACACCAGCCAGTCGGCCAGGGGTTGGTCGGATGGCACGGTGTGCGCCGCATCGGGAAAGGCCACCGGTTGGCCATTGACGATTTCCACCACCGACGGGTCGCCGTGGTTGACGCCGACCCGGGGTATTGTGAGAAACATCCGATTGTCATCGGTCACCACCACGCCGGACGCCTCCCTCTGCAGGCTGGCCGCCACCTGAACCTGAGGTGAATCCGGCGGGGCAGCCGCCCACACCGGTGGTATCAGGGCGCCGCAGGCCAGCGTCAGCAGGGTTTTAGAATTCTTCATAGTGGGCAGGGTCCTGGTCGAAGGTGCGGCCGTCGGGCGTGGCCAGCCGGGCGATGATCGCCATGTCGGCGTCCGACAGTTCGAAGTCGAAAATCGCCAGATTTTCCCGCTGGCGTTCAGGCTTGCTGGCCTTGGGCAGCGGGATGGCCCCCAGTTGGTGGTGCCAGCGCAGAATGACCTGCACCAGACTCTTGCCCAGCCGCTTGCCCAAGGCCTGCAAGGCCGGGTCTTTGAGCAGGTGGTTGGCGCGGCCCAGCGGGCTCCAGGATTGGGTGGCGATGCCGCGCCCGGCGTTGAACGCCAGCTGCTCATGCTGAGGAAAATAAGGGTGCAGTTCGATCTGATTGATACTGGGGGTCACACCACTGGCGGTGATGATTGCCTCCAGGTGCTCGGGCAGGAAGTTGCACACACCGATGGATTTCACCCAGCCGCGCTCGCGGGCTTCCACTAGCGCCGTCCAGGCTTCGATGTACAGGTTTTTGCTGGGGTTGGGCCAGTGGATCATATACAGATCGAAGTAGCCCAGCTGACTGCGATAAAGCGACTCTTCGATAGTGCTCAGGGCCTCTTCGAAAGCATGGTGGCGACCGGGCAGTTTCGAGGCCACTTGCAGCTTTTCACGGGCCACGCCGCTGCGACGCACGGCTTCGCCCACGGCGCCTTCGTTTTCATAATTGACCGCCGTGTCCAACCAGCGATAGCCGGCCTCGATGGCATGGACGATGTCGTCGGCGCCTTGGTGGCCGGTCAACTGGTACGTGCCAAAGCCGATGGCGGGGATTTTCATACCGTCGTTGAGGGTGATGTGCGGGACAGTCATAAGGTCTCCTTGAGCGTTCAATTGGGCTGGGCGCTGTACTGCGGCGTGCCGTCCAGCGGCGCACGGACGATCAGGTACGGCGGTTCACGGGTGTCGAAGCCCTTGCCGAAGCGGTCCCACTGGCCAAGGCTCACGTACACCGAGTTCGCCGTCACGAACACCGCGTCCGGCCAGACCAGCCGGGGGTCGCGCAACACCACGTCGAAATGGCCATCGGGCCAGCGTCGAAGGATCTGGTGGTGTTCGGCATCGGTCAGGTACAAACGGCCCTGGCGGTCGATGTCCATGCCGTCGGTCATGACCTTCTCGCCTTCGTCGCGAATCTGCCTGGCCAACTGCGCGTCGGACAACGAACTGTCGGCCAGTGCGGCAGTGGGCAGGCTCCACAGGTGGCGGCTGGTCAAGGGCGAGTAGTACAGGCGCGAGCCGTCGGCGGTCAGCGCGAGGCTGTCGACGCCGCCATGGGGGAACCTGGTTTTCGCGCCTTCATAGCGCATGGGCACGCCGTCCAGCTGGGTGACGAAGTCCTTCTGTGGTTGCACCGACGGATCATTGGCCAGCACCCGGCGCTGTTTGCCGGTGGCCAGGTCGACCACGACCAGCGCGGGCGACTCGCCGAATGACGAATCGGCCACATAGGCGGTGCCTTTGGCACCGTGGGTCAGGTCGATGCGCAGATCGTTCATGTGGCTGTCCTGGCGCAATGCGTCCTTGAGCACCACCGAGGTCACGATCTGATTGGTGTGCAGGTCGATACCCACTACCTTCGCTGCGCCGGGCTGGATGCCCTCATGCCCGGCCCGCTTGCCGTCATCGATCAGCCACAACCGGCCCTGGCTGTCCAGGGTCATGCCGTGCACCGAGATCAGGCGATGGGCGTCGTCCAGGCTGGACGGGAAGCTGACGTCGGCCGAGGGATAGGGCACCAGCTTGCCATTGACCAGCTCGCCCAGGGTCATGCCTGGATGGTCGATGGCGTGCCGGGGAAAGCCGACAAAGGTGCGGCCGTCGGGGGTCTCGACGATCCCGGACGGCCCGGGCCCCTGAAACGCCGCGACCTCGTCCAGAGAGCCGATGGGTATCTGGCTACGATCGATGGTCTGGGCGCTCGCCGGCCCGATGAGCGCGGCCAGGCAGAGCGTCAGGGTGGCGCATGACAACGGTGTTTTCATGATGACTCCATGGCAAAGACGCAATTGAAACCGGTTTCATGATTTATTTTTTGAAACGGATCCACGCTGTCAGTTCCATGAAATTGCACCCCGAGGCGCACCGCTTTGCACTCCGGTGAATTCTCCTGTTACATTACGGTTGTCATCAATACTTGCTCACGGGAACCCCCTGCCCATGGTTGCCAGCGCCCTCGCCGCTTCGCTGTCCCGTCGCCAGATCCATTACAGCTGGGTCGCCCTGGCGGTGACCTTCTTGACCATGCTGGTCATGGCCGGTGCCATGGGCGCCCCGGGTGTGCTGATTGCACCGCTGCGCCGTGAGTTCGGCTGGAACACCGAGCAGATATCCTCGGCACTGGCGATCCGCTTTGCCCTGTATGGACTGATCGGGCCGTTCGCGGCGGCGTTCATGAACTACTTCGGGGTACGCCGGGTGATGCTGGCGGCGCTGGCCCTGGTGGCCAGCGGGCTGAGTGTGTCGCTGTTCATGACGCAGTTTTGGCAATTGGTGCTGTTATGGGGGCTAGTGGTGGGTGTTGGCACCGGGCTGACAGCGATGGTGCTGGGCGCTACTGTCGCGACCCGGTGGTTTTCCAGGCGCCGGGGCCTGGCGGTGGGGCTGCTTTCAGCCAGTTCGGCCACCGGCCAATTGGTGTTCATGCCGCTGATGGCCAGCCTGACCGAACACCACGGCTGGCGCATGGCGCTGACCTTCATCTGTATCGCCATCGGCGTGGTGGCCGTGGTGGTTCTGGCATTGATGCGCAACCATCCAGCCGATGTGCAACTGCCGCTGTATGGCGCCGACGAAGTGGTGTCGGCCCCTGGCCCGGTGCGGGACCTGAGGCAGTTGTTCTTCACACCTCTGCGTGTGCTCAAGGAAGCCGCCCAAACCTGGACCTTCTGGGTGTTGTTCATGACCTTCTTCATCTGCGGGGCCAGCACCAACGGCCTGGTGCAGACCCATTTCGTCAGCCTCTGTGGCGATTACAACATCGCTGCCACCACGGCGGCGGGCGTGCTGGCGTTGATGGGCATCTTCGACTTCTTCGGCACGGTGGGGTCAGGCTGGCTGTCGGACCGTTTCGACAATCGCTGGCTACTGTTCTGGTACTACGGCTTGCGCGGCATCTCGCTGGTCTTGCTGCCGTTCAGTCATTTCACCGTGCTGGGGCTCTCGGGGTTTGCCTTGCTCTATGGCCTGGACTGGATTGCCACGGTGCCACCGACGGTCAAGCTCACTGCCCAACGCTTCGGCCCGGACAAGGCCAATGTGGTATTCGGCTGGGTGTTTGCCGGGCATCAGTTGGGTGCGGCCTTTGCGGCCTACGGGGCAGGATGGACGCGAACGCATTTCGCCAGCTATCTGCCGGCGTTTTTCATTGCGGGGTGCCTGTGCGTGATCGGGGCGCTGATGGCGTTGTCGATTGTCCCGGCCCGTCCCGTGGGACCGAACCTGCGCGGGAACGCCGGTGCATCCGGTTCCCGAGCGCGCACGGCCCTGCAGCGTTCTTAGCGGCGATCCACGGAAAACCGTCCTGGACCGGTCACGCTGAGCAACCACAGGCCGCCAATGATGCTCATGTTCTTGAAGAACTGAATGGTGTTGGCAGACTTGTCAGGCTCGACCATGTTCCAGAAGTGGTGACCGATGATCGCGGTGCCCAGCACGAACAGGCTCATCAACAGCGCCAGCGGCCGGGTGTAAAAGCCCACCAGCAGCGCGATGCCGACGAAGAACTCCATCAGGATGGCCACGCCGGCTGCCACACTGGGCATTGGCGCGCCGATGGCGGCGAAATAGCCGACGGTGCCGCTGAAGCCGGTGATCTTGCCCCAACCTGCGGTGATGAACAGAATCATCAGCAGTACCCGTGCAGCGAGGATAATCAGGTCTTTCTGGTTTTCGAACAGGTTGTACCGCATGGCATAAGGCCTCTCGTTGAAGATGGCCGCATTATGATCGATATATGTGTTTATAAAAGCGCATTTAATGGGGGTAACTGATCGTAATATTAGATGCTTTATTATCCGTCAGTATCAGATGACATGGGCCGGCGCCAACAAGCAGGGCTCTTCGTGATCGCCCCGCTCCACCTGCAAGGTCGCGTGGTCAATCGCGTACCGGCTGTTGAGTACGCGCGCGACTTCCCGCAGCATCCCATCGTCCGCGCTGCCACCCGGCACCACCAGATGCGCGGTCAAGGCGGTCTGCGTGGTGCTCAAGGCCCAGATATGCAGATCGTGCACCTCGCTGACCCCTGGCAGGCTGCCCAGATAGGCCGACACCTGGTCCACATCGATGTGTTCGGGTACCTTGTCCAGCGCCAGGTTGATGCTGTCGCGCAGCAGGCCCCAGGTCGACAGCACAATCAACGCGGCGATGGCCAGGCTGACCAGCGGGTCGATCCAGCTCCAGCCGGTCAGGTAGATCACCAGGCCTGAGAGTACCACCCCGGCTGAAACGGCGGCGTCAGCAGCCATGTGCAGGAAGGCGCCGCGTACGTTGAGGTCGCCCTTGCGCCCACGGGCGAACAGCCAGGCGGTGAACCCGTTGATAGCGATGCCGATGGCAGCGACGATCATCACCGTCTGGCCCCCCACCTCGCCGCTCGGTACGCCTTCCACCAGACGCCGAAGGGCTTCTACGGTGATTCCGCCCACGCCCACCAGCAGCACCACCGCATTGGTCAGCGACGCCAGAATCGAGCTGCGGCCCAGCCCGTAGGTGCGGCTGCGGGTGGGCTGGCGGCGGCCCAGGGACACTGCCCACCACGCCAGCAGCAGGCCAAGGACGTCGCCCAGGTTGTGCGCAGCATCGGCCAGCAAGGCGACCGAATGGGCGCTCAGGCCGAAAACCACTTCGCCCACGACAAAAGCCGCATTGATCGCCGAGCCGATGGCGAAGGCGCTGTCGAAGCCCGCTGGCGGCGTCGCATGCTGATGCCCGGCGTGGCTGTGGTTGTGATCCGGTGCGTGGGCACTGGGGTCGTGATCATCATGGGCATGGCTGTGATCGTGGTGATCGTGGTGGTCAGACATCAAGCATTCCTGGTTTTCTGAATTTTGAAACTACAAGCCAGCCAACGGCGACGCCATGGGTCGGTTGAGGGCGCGCAGCAGCACCTGGTCCTGGCCGTAGACATCGGGTTTGAAGGCGACGCGGCCCTGTTCCCCGGGGTCGACTGTCCAATAGGCCAGCAACACCGGGACTTTCACCGGCAAATGGATGTTGGTGGTCTTGCCGGTGGCCAGTTGCGCCTGAATGGCAGCAGCATCCCAGTGTTCCGGGTCGTTGAACAGCAACTCCACCAATTGCAGGGGGTGTTCGACACGAATGCAGCCAGAGCTGGTGGCGCGCATTTCGCGGTTGAACAGCTCACGGTGCGGCGTGTCGTGCAAGTAGATCGCATAGGGGTTGGGGAAGCGGATCACCACCTGGCCGAGGGAGTTTTCCGGCCCGGCGTCCTGGCGCAAGGTCAGTCCGTGGGCGGTTTTCCAGTCCACGGTAGCGGGGTCTACGGTCATCCCCTGGCGGTCGAGCACCCGGATATGGTTGGCGGCCAGATAGCCGGGGTTTTTCTGGATTTTCGGCAGGACGTCCTGGGTCAGGATGGTCGGGGGTACGGTCCAGGTCGGGTTAAAGGTGACGTAGGTGATCTGCGACTGGAACATCGGCGTGTTGCGTACCGGTTTGCCGACCTGTACTCGCGAATGCCAGACCGCCTTGCCGTCGCGGTACAGGGCGACCTTGTAGCCGGCGATGTCCACCACCACGAAGGTGCCGTCATGTTTGTACAACAGCCAGCGTGCACGCTCCATGTTGACCCGGATCTGGTCGATGCGATCGGTCACCGGCACGTTGAGCGCCACCAGGGTCGCCGAAGTGACCCGGCCGGTGGCGGGCAAGTACTGTTCTTTCTGAAATTTGCGCACGGCGACGGCAAGGGGTGTGTCGAAGGTCGTGCTGGCGCCTTTGCGCGGGTCCAGATAGCCGCCCGCGATCAAGCGTGCGCGCAGCGCTTTGACCGCCGGCTCGGCACTGCCCACGGACATTTCGTTGGCCGTCCCGATCGGCGCCCAGCCGCCATGCTCCTGCACCGCGCGCAGCCGCGCCAGGCCCTCGCGCAGGTTGGTGTAGAGCGCATCATGGGGCGGCGCCTGCTCGAAGGCCTGCGCCACGTGGTGATCGAGCAGCGCGGCCAGCATGCCTTGAACATCTTCTCGAGGATCCAGGGTGCTGGTGTCACCGTTCCAGGCCATGTCCAGGCGAATCGGGTCCACTTTGCCCCGGCGCAGCGCCAGCAATGCTTCGAGGTACGTGCGGCTGGCGGCCAGATCGAACTGGGCCTGCTGCTCCGGGGTCACGGTGGGCAACTGGTCCTGGGCGCGCAGACGGGTCAGTTCGGCGACGCGAAAATCCTCGGGGCTCAAGCCTTCGGCGGGTGTGCGGGCCAGGCCTGTCATCAACTGGTCGACGTCTGCCGAATCGCTCCAGGCGCTGGCGAAACCGCGCTGCAGATAGAAGTCGAGCAAGGCCCGATTGATGTCGGCGCGCCCGTGCAGGGCAACCGGCACCGGCACCGGATCGGTGCTCAAGGAGGCGGGAGGAACCAGAATCTTCTGAATGGCCTGCGCCACTGGGTCGGTTGGCGCTCCATTGTCCACTGGTTGTGGTACGGTTGGCGGCGCATCGGGCGACGTTTCGGCATAGCCGGGCTCGATGCCCATGGCCAGCACTAGAATTGCAGCGCCCAGGATCGGGATGACTGCCGATGTTCGCATGGCCACTGTTCGCATGGAGAGCCCCTTAATCCGTACCCTGGATAATTGAAGTTTAGAGTCGTTCGAGACCCAGCCCCATGAAATACACCCTATTTGCCGTGCTGGTTGCGAGCGCCCCGCTGGCTGATTCAGCATACGCTGATTCCCTGCAGGCCGCTCTCACCCGCGCTGCGCCCGATGCCAACCCGCATGTGATCGCGTTGGCATTGCGCGCCGCCGAATGTCGCAAGACACCGTTCCAGCCACTGGCCCGACGTCTGGCGGTTATCGACTATTCATTGCCTTCGACCGAACAAAGGCTCTGGGTGTTCGATTTACAGCGTAAAACTTTGTTGTTTCATGAATTGGTCGCCCACGGCCGCAGCAGCGGCGAAAACATGGCCAGCCAGTTTTCCAACCAGAACGAGAGCATGGCGACCAGCCTGGGGCTGTATCGGACCAAGGCCACCTACCTGGGGCATAACGGTTATTCGTTGCGCATGGACGGGCTGGAGCCGGGGTTCAACGACAATGCGTTCGATCGCGACATCGTGATCCACGGCGCCCCCTATGTCAGCGAGGGCTTTGCCCGCTCCAACGGCCGCATCGGCCGAAGCCTGGGGTGCCCCGCCGTGCGACCGGAAATCGCGCACAAGTTGATCGACTCGATGAAGAACGGGCAGTTGCTGTTTTCCTACTACCCGGACCCGCAATGGCTGAGCGAGTCCTCGTTCATCAATTGCAGTGCGGGAATGACGGCGGGCAACCAGCCGGTCAACAAGCGGCGTTGAAATCCAGGTCAGTGCGAACGTGGGAAGCCCGCGATGGGCATGGGCTCATCGCGGGCTGCCCACGCTCGGGTGCGTTGATCAGGAGCCTTCCAGCGCCCTCACCGCCGCGGTGCGTGTTCCAGTGCGCTCCGGCTGCACCGGAATCTCCACGTCGTGCTGGTCGTACAGTTTGCCGTCCTGGAAGTAGTCACCGTCGCGCAGGGCAGCAATGTCGCGAAACTGCAAACCGCGCTCGGTGCCGGCCACGATCACCGACTGCTGGTCCGAGTTTCCGGCGGTGAAATGGTTGAACACCAGATTGAGCACAATGGCCATGATCGCCGACGAGCTTATCCCCGAATGGAAGATGGTCGCGACCCAGTTGGGGAAATGATCATAAAAGTTGGGCGCGGCAATCGGAATCATGCCGAAGCCCAGTGAAGTGGCGACGATGATCAGGTTCATGTTGTTCTGATACTTGACTTTGGACAGCGTGCGAATGCCACTGGCCGCCACGGTACCGAACAACACCAGGCCGGCACCGCCCAGCACGGCGCTCGGCACGGCCGCGATCACCCGGCCCATCACCGGCATCAGCCCCAGCAGAATCAGGAACCCGCCCCCGGTGGCCACCACATAGCGACTCTTGACCCCGGTCACCGCCACCAGCCCTACGTTCTGAGCGAACGCGCTCTGGATGAACGAGCCGAAAACCGGCGCCAGCATACTCGACAGCATGTCCGCCCGCAGGCCATCACCCAGACGCCGGGAATCCACCTTGGTGTTGATGATTTCGCCCACCGCCAGGATGTCGGCCGATGTTTCCACCAGGGTCACCATGACCACAATGCACATGGACAGTATCGCCGCCACCTGAAAGCTCGGCATGCCGAAATGGAAGGCGCTGGGGAAGCCCACCCAGATCCCCTCGCCCACTCGGGAAAAGTCCGCCATGCCCAAGGCCCACGCCAACAGTGTGCCCAGCACCATCGCCATTAGAATGGACAGCCGCGACACTGCCGAACTGCCGACCTTGCTCAGCATGAGCACCAGAACCAGAGTGCACGCTGCCAGGCCGATATTGGCCGTGCTGCCAAAATCGGCGGCTTGGCTGTTGCCGCCCATGGCCCAGCGTGCGGCGACGGGCATCAACGTCAGGCCGATGGTGGTGATGACGATGCCGGTGACCAGGGGTGGGAAAAAACGCGTGATGCGCGAGAACATCGGAGTGATCAGCAACCCCATGAGGGCCGCCGCCATGACGGCACCCAACACCGTCTGGATGCCTGCCGCGCCGCCACCGCTGCTGCCGACGATCGCCCCCATGGTCGCTACCCCGGCAAAGGAGACGCCTTGCACTAACGGCAATTGACAGCCGAAAAATGGTAGGCCCAAAGTCTGCAACAGTGTCGCCAGCCCCCCGGCAAACAGTGACGCGGTGACCAGCAAACCGATCTCGGTCGGGTCCAGACCGGCGGTCTGACCAATGATCAGGGGCACGGCCACCAGCCCCCCGTACATGGTCAGAACGTGCTGCAGGCCGTAAGCCAGATTGGAGGTAACGCCCAGATTTTCATCTTCGCTGCGTTGCCGGGATGGTGCGGGAGTTTTCATGGTTGAGCAATTCCCTGTTGTTGTTGTCTGCTCAATGTATCCATTAGGTCAGATTATTGTCCATTACTTTGTATACAATCATCTTGCCAGTGTCGCAATACGCTCATGCAGTTCGCCCAGGTGCCGGGTGGCCGCCTCCCACGCCAGGCCGTCACGCAATTGCTGCTCGAAGGCACCAGACTCACGGGCCAGCGCGGTTTGCTGCATGACCAGCGCCGAGCCATGCAGACGATGGGCATGATGAATGGACTGAACACGGTCTTGGGCCAGTATCGCCGCGGCCAGCTGGGTACAGTCTTCCTCACAGCTGGCCGTGAACAATTGCCAGAGTTCTCGCCTGGGGTCGGCGGGGTCGGCCTGACCTTCGGCAGTGGGGCCGAGGCGCGCCAGGCACTGGCTCAGCTCGCGCAGGTCCAGTGGTTTGCTCAGCACCGCGTCAAAGCCACTGTCCATGCAGCGGCGCCGGTGCTGTTCGTCGGTCGCGGCGGAGATGGCAATGATCGGTACTCGCCGGCCCGCGTCGCCCTCACGGTCGCGCCAACGGCGGACCACTTCGTAGCCGTCCATGTTCGGCAGGTAGCAATCCATCAGTACGGCGCTCCAGGGCTCGGCGCCGCGAGCTTGCAAGGCCTGCTCGCCGCTGCCGACTGCCAGACAGCGATAGCCCAATTCTTCCAGTTGCAGACGGACGACCGTGCGATTGAGCGGCATGTCGTCGACCACTAATACCGTGGCGCCTGGGCGGGCGTGCAGCAGCTCAGGACGCACACCCTCATCGGCCGACAGTGGCCGGGTGCCGACCTGCGACACGTGCAATGAGACCTGAGTGCCCTCTCCCTCGACGCTCTCCAGCGTGATGCGGCCGCCCATCAAGGTGATCAGCTGTTTGCAGATGGCCAGGCCCAGCCCGGTGCCTCCGTAATGCCGGGTGGTTGAGGCATCGGCCTGGACAAAAGGCTGGAATAATGCCGATTGACGCAACGGAGCAATCCCGATGCCGCTGTCGCGTACGCTGACGCCCAGGCTCACAGTGCCCTCACCGTCAGGCTCGACGGCTAGGTGTACGCGAATGCTGCCTGTGTCGGTGAACTTGACGGCATTGGAGAGCAGGTTGCCGAGTACCTGGCGCAGGCGTGTGCCGTCGACCCATAGGGCTTGATCCACAGGGCTGGCCACCTCGACCCGGATGTCCAGGCCCTTGGCCTGAGCGCCCAGGCGATGGACGTCCACCGCTTCCATTACCAGGCGGGTGATATCCGTCGCCTCCGATTGCAGCTGCACCGCAGCGTTACCCAGACGCTCGGTTTCCAGCACCCCGTCGAGCAACTGCAAGAGGCTGCTGCCCGCCCCTTGAGCGATGCCCATCAGCTCTCGCTGGCGCCCGTCGAGTTCTGTGCGCCCGAGCAACTCGATGGAGGTCATGATGGCGTTCATCGGCGTGCGGATCTCGTGACTCATGACCGCCAGAAATCGCGACTTGTCGGCCTCGCGACGCTCCGCCAATTGCTTGAGGCGCCACGTGCGACGGGCCAGCAAGACCGCCAGGCTGAGAATGATCAACACCAGCATCAGCTCGATCTTGTAGTGGGCATATACGATGGCCCAAGTCGGGGCTGCCGCCGGTTCGCTGGCCACGGCCACCTCGGTGCCTGCGGCAAACAGCGCCAGCCCCCCTGCGCGGCGGATCATTTCCATTCATCCAGGTGGGTACGGATCTTGAACAGCTCATTGTTGTTGCGCACGCCCAGCTTGCGAAACGCCGATTGCTTCTGGGCGCTGATGGTCTTCACGCTGCGGGAAAACTTTGCCGCGATGTCGGTCACCGAGAAGCCATCCAGGCAGCAGCGCAGCACTTCGTGTTCGCGCACCGTCAGGGTGGCGGCGGTCACCCCGGGCTTGAGAAACGGGCTCGACGGGTAGCTCAGTTCGCTCTCCGCCAGTTCGAGATGCCCTTCGGCCAGGCGCGAAGCCACCGACGGATGGACGTAGATCTCGCCGCTGGCCACCTTGCGCAGGGCATCCGGCAACTCCACCGGGTCGAGCTCCTTGCCGATGAAACCCGCCGCACCGCAACGCAATGCCAGACCTACCGTGGCCGGCGTGTGCTGTGCAGAGATCACCAGCACACGCGCCCTTGGGTGGCGAATGCGCAAGGCGCGCACCAGATTCAAGCCATCAATCTCGCCAGGCTGCAGGCAGTAGTCCATCAGCACCACATCAGGAACATGGTCGCGCAGCGCCCCGAACAACGCCTGGGTGGTGGTGAAGCGGCCGACCACACGAATGTCCGAGTGGGCCGCCAGGGTCATGGAAATGCCGTCGAGAATGAACGCATGGTCGTCGAGCAGCATGGCCTCGAATGGCGATTGGATGGGCATCAGCATGGTCAAGGAGTCCTGTAGGAAGAGGCCAGGCCAGGCGGCCTTGCAATGGCGCTCACTCTAAAAACAGGACTCACAGTTAGAAATCGGAAATTTCCGAGAGTCGTGAGACTTTTGTTACAGGCGTCGTAGGACTTTTCGCAGCCGTCAGTCACCCCTCCTCTGCCGGACCCTTCTCCATCAGTGGTTCAGCGGCGGGCCGCTGCGCGGCTTCGCGAGCGTGCAACTCGGCCAAGGCAGTTTCAAGCTGATCGATGGACCGGCGATGCTGGTATTCACGGGCCAACGCCTCATCCAGGCGCGCGCGCACCTCGCCCAGTTGCCGCCACAACTCGTCACGCCCGCCTTCGACCTTGGCCAGCGATTGCGCGGCGGCGCTCAGCTGCCGGGTCTGCTCGGCGATCTCTTGCTGCCTTTCCTGGCCCTGGGTGATGGCCTGACGATTCTCCGCCAACAGGCGTTCGTTATCGCGGTTGAGCACCGTGGCCTCCTGCTGGCGAACCTGCAGGCTCTGCTGCAGCTGCCGCACTTCACCTTGCAGCTGCTGCAATTGCGATTCATGCCGGCGCAACTCCTGCTCTCGTTGCTCCTTGACCGATTGTCGGTAGTGCTCCAGCGCATCGCGGGCGTGCCGGTGTTTTTCCTCCAGCGAAGCGATGTGCTCGTCCTTGTCTTTGAGGCGGGTCTGCAGGTCGTCGCAGGCCTGGTTCAGGCGCGCACCACGGGTCTGTTCAGTCTGCAGGGCGGCGCTGCAGGCCACGCGCTCGGCCGCTTCGGCTTGCAGCGCCGCGGTCTGGATGCCATGGGCCTGTTCCAATTGCGCCAGGCGCTGGCGAGTCTGCTCGAGGTCTTGGGCGGCCGCCGCCAGCGCCTCATCGAACACCGCGCGAGCCTCGGCCACCTGTGTGGCTCCCTCCTCGCGCAGGCGGTCCGCCAGATGGCTCACCAGGTGCGTCAGTTCTTCACTGAGGGACGGCGCAACCACCGCTTGCGTGGCGGCGCGGGCCTCCAGCTCCTTGAGGTAGCGATGAATGGTGGTCTTGGAGCCGGTGTTGCCCATCTCGATGCGAACGGCATCGATGGTGGGATTGTCACCACGGGCAATGACGGCCTGGCGCGCAGCGCTGACTACGGCCTTGTTGATTCCTGCACGAGCCATGGGCTCTCCATCAATAACGTACTGTGCTACGTAGCATGTACTATTACGTACAGAATGGCAATAATCCAATCAATAATCAGAAGTTTGTATACTGTGATAATGGAGCGTTATCGAATGTGATCGCTTGTAATTGCTCTGAATCGCCCCTATACACTCCATTGACTCGCCCATTGACGCATGAGGTATCGAATGACCAGCCACACCGAAACCGCCCTCCTTGCTGGCGGCTGCTTCTGGGGCATGCAGGATCTGCTGCGGCGCTATCCCGGCGTGATCTCGTCGCGAGTGGGCTACACCGGCGGCGACGTGGCCAACGCCACCTATCGCAACCACGGCACCCACGCCGAAGCCATCGAGATCGTGTTTGACCCGCAGAAGATCAGCTATCGGCAGATCCTCGAGTTCTTCTTCCAGATCCACGACCCGAGCACGAAAAATCGTCAGGGCAATGACATCGGCCTGAGCTATCGGTCAGCGATCTATTATTTGAGTGAGGAACAGCGGGAGGTGGCCGAGAAGACCATCGACGATGTCGATGCCTCCGACTTGTGGCCGGGTGAAGTGGTCACCGAGGTGGAGCCGGCGGGAGCGTTCTGGCAGGCGGAGCCCGAGCACCAGGATTATCTGGAGCGGATACCCAACGGCTACACCTGCCATTTTGTGCGCAAGGGCTGGAAGCTGCCGTCGCGCTGAGTCAATGCCCCGTCGACAGCGCCGCTACCGACGGGATGTGGCCGTTCAAACCTGCGGCGGCCGATGCTTGAGGATTTCCTTGACCACATAGCGCGGCCGCTGCTTGGACTCCATGTAGATTCGGCCGATGTACTCTCCCAGCACACCAATGCCGATCAACTGCACGCCACCCAGGAACAGGATGGCGGTCATCAGTGATGGATAGCCCGGCACCTTGTTGCCGTACAGCCACTTGTCCACCACAGTGACTCCCGCGTAGACCAGCGAACCCAGCGACACCATCCCGCCCAGGTAACTCCACAGGCGCAACGGCACGGTGCTGAACGAGGTGATGCCTTCCAGCGCCAGGTTCCACAGCTTCCAGGCGTTGAACTTGCTGGAGCCCGCCGAACGTGCGGCGCGCTCGTAGCCGATGATGACGGTATTGAATCCGACCCAGGACAGCACGCCCTTCATGAACAGCACGTGCTCGGGCAAGGTCTTGATGGCCTCGACCACCTTGCGGTCCATCAGGCGAAAGTCGCCCACATTCGCTTCGATCTTGGTGGAGGCAATGCGGTTATGCAGGTAGTAGAACATGGCGGCAAAGCCGCGCTTGGCCAAGCCGTCGGCGGAGCGGTCGAAGCGCTTGGCCAGCACCACTTCGGCGCCTTCCTGCCAGGCGGCAATCAAGCGCGGCAAGACGTCCACCGGGTCCTGAAGGTCGACATCCATGGGGATCATGGCGTCGCCGGTGGCGTAGTCCAGCCCCGCAAACAAAGCGGGCTCCTTGCCGAAATTACGCGAGAAGGTGACGACCACCACGTGTTCGTCCTGCTCGGCCAGACGCCGCAGGATGGCGCCGCTGGCGTCCACGCTGCCATCGTTGATGAAGACGATCTCCACTTGATGCTCGGCCAGGCTCGGTTCCGAGCGCACCGCCTTGTAGAACAGCTCGATGGTCAGCGCCTCGTTGAACAGCGGCACTATCAGGGAAATGTTCATGTTCTGCGGGTCCTGAAGACAACGAAAGAAGAATAACCGAAACCCACGATCAGGCTGATGGCGGAAAAAGCCACCAACGTGACCAGCGCGTGCAACTGCATCTCGTCGCCGACATAGCCCACCAGCCAGCTGCACAGGCCCATGAAGCCGATAAACAGCACATAGCGCAGCCCGGTGGCGCTGGCCTTGAAGGTGTAGCGCGCATTGACATAGAAGGAGAAAGTGGCGGCCACGCAAAAGGCGGCCAGGTTGCTGCGTGCCTGATCCACGCCGCCGGCAAAGTGCAGCATCGAAAACACCAGCCAGTGCAGGCCGGTGTTCAGCACGCCCACGGTGGTGTATTTGGCGAAAAGTTTAAACATGAAAAAAGCCCGCAATGCATGATCGGTCCGGGCATCAATGCCCGGGCGTAGTATACGTAGGCTTGTGTCACTGTACGAAATGTATTGCGGTGGCGGCAGGAAAAGGTCAGCCGGGTATACTGCGCACTTCTTCTTCCAGCAGGCCTGATCGCCCATGAGCGCCGTCGACCGCTACCTCCAGGCGGGCACCCGGGAAAACACCCGACGCAGCTACCGTGCGGCGGTCGAACACTTCGAGGTCAAGTGGGGCGGCTTTCTGCCTGCCACCGCCGACAGCATTGCCCGCTACCTGGCCGATCACGCCGAACAGCACTCGATCAATACCCTCAAGCAACGCCTTGCCGCACTGGCCCAATGGCACATCACTCAGGGTTTTGCCGACCCGACCAAGGCCCCGGTGGTGCGTCAGGTGCTCAAGGGCATACGCAGCCTGCACCCGACCCAGGAAAAACAGGCGGCGCCGCTACTGATCACCCAGTTGCAGACGTGCGTCGATCACCTTGAGCGCCAGGCTGCAGTGGCCAGTGCCAGACACGACCTGACCGGGCTGATGCGAGCCCGACGTGATCTGGCGCTGCTGTTGATCGGCTTCTGGCGCGGTTTTCGCGCCGATGAGCTGGCGCGGTTGCGCATCGAACACGTCCAGGTCGAGGCAGGGACCGGGATGACCCTGTACCTGCCCCACAGCAAGGGCGATCGTCAGCACATGGGTACCCAGTACCGGGTGCCGGCCCTCAAGCGGTTGTGCCCGGTGCAGGCGTACCAGCAATGGCTCAGCGTGTCCGGGCTGGTCCGTGGGCCGCTGTTGCGCAAGCTGGACCGCTGGGGTCACCTGAGCGACAGCGGCCTGCACAGCAACAGCCTGGCGCCCTTGCTGCGACGCCTCTTCGAGGACGCCGGGCTGCCGGCCCAGGGGTGGTCGAGCCACTCGTTGCGACGAGGCTTTGCCACGTGGGCCACGGCCAATGGATGGGATGTCAAATCGCTGATGAGCTACGTCGGCTGGAAGGACCTGAAGTCCGCCATGCGCTACATCGACCCGGCCATGGCGTTCGGCCAGCTTGCAGCCGGCGCTCTGCCCGCTCTCCTGAGCACGGAATGATTCAACCGCAGCGGCGGCGTTTTGTGCATGAATCATTCATCGGGCGTCCGCTTTGGCCGCCATAGAGCGAAGACCTTCCTTCTTGCCCTCGCTAGCATTAGCACAGGGTCTGCTGCGTAAGAGCGCAGCGACAGCCCATTACCCATAACAACAAATCAGGGTGATGCACAGGTGAACGACGACTACGCTCCGCTCCAGCTCCATGTCCCCGAGCCCTCCGGTCGGCCGGGCTGTACCACCGACTTTTCCTACCTGCACCTCAGCGACGCCGGTGCCGTGCGCAAGCCGGCCATCGACGTCGCACCGGCCGCGACAGCCGATCTGGCCGACAGCCTTGTTCGCGTGCTGGATGCCGAGGGTCACGCCCAGGGGCCATGGGCCGACAACATCCCGCCGCAGCTGCTCCATGATGGGCTGCGGGCGATGCTGACCACGCGACTGTTCGACAGCCGCATGGTAACGGCCCAGCGCCAGAAGAAGATGTCCTTCTACATGCAAAGCCTCGGCGAAGAGGCCATCGGTAGCGCCCATGCGCTGGCCCTGAACCGCACGGACATGTGCTTCCCTACCTACCGCCAGCAGAGCATTTTGTTTGCGCGCCAGCTGCCGCTGGTGGAAATGATCTGCCAGTTGCTGTCCAACGAGCGTGATCCGCTGAAGGGCCGCCAGCTGCCTGTCATGTATTCCTCCAAGGCAATGGGCTTTTTCAGTATTTCCGGAAACCTGGCCACCCAATTCGTCCAGGCAGTCGGCTGGGCCATGGCGTCGGCGATCAAGGGCGATACGCGCATCGCATCCGGCTGGATCGGCGACGGCTCCACCGCCGAGTCGGATTTTCACACGGCCCTGACCTTCGCCCATGTCTACCGGGCGCCGGTGATCCTCAACGTGGTGAACAATCAGTGGGCCATCTCCAGCTTTCAGGGCATCGCCGGCGGCGAGGCGACCACGTTCGCGGGGCGGGGCGTGGGGTGCGGGATCGCCTCGCTACGGGTGGACGGCAATGACTTTCTGGCCGTCTACGCCGCCTCACGTTGGGCGGCAGAGCGGGCTCGACGCAATTTCGGTCCGACCTTGATCGAATGGGTCACCTACCGCGCCGGGCCGCACTCGAGCTCCGATGATCCGTCCAAGTATCGTCCGGCAGACGACTGGGCCCATTTCCCCTTGGGCGATCCGATTACCCGGCTCAAACAGCACCTCATTGCCACTGATCAGTGGTCCGAGGAGCGGCACAGCCAGCTGTCGAGCGAGATCGAGGGACAGATCATGGCGGCACAGAAGGAAGCCGAGCAGTACGGCACACTGGTCAGCGGCCAAGTGGCCAGCGCAGCGTCCATTTTCGAAGACGTCTACAAGGAGATGCCGGCGCACCTGCACACGCAGCGGCGGCAGATGGGAGGGCTGAAGCCATGAACATGCCACACGATCCCGCTGTGACTCAGACCCGAACAGCCATCATGACCATGGTCCAGGCCATTCGCTCGGCCATGGACGTGATGCTCGAGCGTGATCCCGACGTCGTGGCCTTTGGCGAAGACATCGGCTACTTCGGCGGCGTGTTTCGCTGCACCGAAGGCCTGCAGGCCAAATACGGCCGTTCACGGGTGTTCGATACGCCCATTTCCGAAAGCGGCATCGTCGGCGTCGCGGTGGGCATGGGTGCCTACGGCCTGCGCCCGGTGGCGGAAATCCAGTTTGCCGACTACGTCTACCCAGCCTACGACCAACTGGCGTCCGAAGCGGCGCGGCTGCGTCATCGCTCGGCCGGTGACTTCAGCGCCCCCATCACCGTGCGCATGCCTTGCGGCGGCGGGATCTATGGTGGCCAGACCCACAGCCAGAGCCCGGAAGCGATTTTCACCCAGGTCTGCGGCTTGCGCACGGTGATGCCGTCCAATCCCTACGACGCCAAGGGCCTGTTGATCAGTGCCATCGAAAACGACGACCCCGTGATCTTTCTCGAACCCAAGCGCCTGTACAACGGCCCGTTCGATGGTCATCACCAACGCCCCGTGACCCCCTGGGCTCAGCACCCCGCCAGTGTGGTCCCCGAAGGCTATTACCGGGTCCCGCTGGACAGCGCCGCCATTGTCCGTCCCGGCCGCGAGGTCACGGTGCTGACCTATGGCACCACGGTGCACGTGGCCCTGGCGGCAGCCGCTGAAACGCAAATCGATGCCGAAGTCATCGATTTGCGCAGCCTGTGGCCATTGGACCTGGAGACCTTGGTCAATTCGGTGCACAAGACCGGTCGCTGCGTGGTCTTGCACGAAGCCACCTTGACCTGCGGCTTCGGCGCGGAGCTGGTGGCGCTGATGCAGGAGCACTGCTTTCACGCTCTGGAGGCGCCCATCGAGCGTGTCACCGGCTGGGACACGCCCTACCCCCATGCCCAGGAATGGGCTTATTTCCCCGGACCGGCGCGAGTAGGCGCGGCACTTGTTCGCGTCATGGAGGTTTGAATGGGTACCCATGTGATCAGAATGCCGGACATCGGCGAGGGCATTGCGCAGGTCGAGCTGGTGGAATGGTTCGTCAAGGTGGGCGACCGGGTGGGTGAGGATCAGATCCTCGCCGATGTCATGACCGACAAGGCCACCGTGGAGATTCCCAGTGCGGTGGCGGGCACGGTGATTTCCCTGGGCGCTGCGCCCGGGGAAGTGATGGCGGTAGGCGCAGAGCTGATCTGCATCGAACTGGACGCAGAGGGCGAGGCCGCTGCAAGCGCCGCTCCCGCGTCGCCGCGACCGACCTCCGCAGCGGCGCCCGTGGTCATGCAGCCCGTGGCGGAGCCCACGGCAACCCCGGCGCCGTCCTCTTCCGTACGCCGCCCCCTGGCTGCACCGGCAGTCCGCAAACGAGCCTGGGATGCGGGCATCGAACTGCGCTTCGTGACCGGCACCGGCCGCCAGGGACGGGTGACTCAGGACGACCTTGAACAGTTTCTTCAGCGCTCGGCCCCTGCCTCGTTGAACGTGGGCCACGACAGCGCCGAACCAGAGCAGATCCCGGTCATCGGCCTGCGCCGCCAGATTGCCCAGCGCATGCAGGATGCCACGCGCACGGTCGCCCACTTCAGTTACGTGGAGGAGATCGACGTCACGGCGCTCGAAGCGCTACGCCGTCACTTGAACAACAAATGGACCGAATCGCGCGGGCGCCTGACTTTGTTGCCGCTGCTGGTGCGCGCGCTGGTGGTGGCCTTGCGCGAGTTCCCGCAACTCAACGCCCACTATGACGATCAGGCACAGATGATCACTCGTCACCACGCCGTGCATGTGGGTATTGCGACCCAAAGTGACACCGGCCTGATGGTACCGGTGCTGCGCGATGCGCACCGGGGCGACCTGTGGGCCAATGCCGCCGAGATCGTCAGGCTGGCCGAGGCAGCCCGCAACGGCACCGCGAGGCGCGACGAGCTCAACGGCTCGACCATCACCCTCACCAGCCTGGGCGCATTGGGCGGCATCGCCTCGACGCCGGTGATCAACCGCCCGGAAGTGGCTATCATCGGCGTGAACCGTATCGTCGAGCGGCCCGTGGTGGTCAACGGCCAGATCGTGGTGCGCAGCATGATGAACCTGAGCAGTTCGTTCGATCACCGGGTGGTGGACGGCATGGATGCGGCTCGGTTCATTCAAGCGGTGCGCGGGCTGCTGGAGCAGCCGGCGATGTTGTTTCTGGATTGATGCGCGGCAAACGTTCAGGCGGCCGGCCATGCTCCCGTAGAGCATGGCGCCGTGGGGTCACACCTCTATTTCGACACCCTGCACCGCCTCCCCGATCACCAGATAGTGCCCACCGGCGACATGGTGCAGGGTGCGCAGTTGATCGTGGCCGGTGAAATCCCAGTGGCCGTCCTTGAACACCCGGTCATCCGCCTGGGCGCTGATCACCTCGGCGAGAAACAGGTCGTGTTCGTTCTGATTGTTTGCGTCCACCAGCAGCTTGCATTCCAGCCATGCCACGCACCCTTCCAGCAAGGGCGCATCGAGCTGTTCACCGGCGAAGGTCTTCAGGTCGTAACGGCTGAACTTGTCGGTGCCCTGCTCTTCGCTCAACTGCTGGCCCGAGGTGTTGCCGACTGTCTGGACGATGTTCACTTGTGCAAGGCTGGGTACCTGCACCACGAAGGTGCCGCTGGCTTCGAGCAGGCGGCGGGTCCAGGAGGCTTTGTCCAGCACCACAGAGATCTTGGGTGGATCGAAGTCGACGCCCATGTTCCAGGCGGCGGCCATGATGTCCCGTTGGCCCTCGTGGCTGGCGCTGACCAGGATGGTCGGGCCGTGGGTGATCAGGCGGTAGCATTTGGCGAGGGGGACGGGGCGGCGGTGATGTTCGGTCATGTCAGGCGTGGTCCGCTGAAGGGTTGGCATGTTCAAGGGTTCGTTTGATTCTACCCGTTATGGCCAGTGGAACCTCCCTGCTCTGGACCGGGTCGGAAACTAAAGGCCTGATGATGGCCCGTTTATGTCGCCACCAGGAACTGCCCATGACCACGTCAAACCTTCGGCCACTGCCCGAGCAGGCGCCTGCGGTTCACATGCTGCGGATATTGACGGTCAACACCCACAAGGGCTTCAGCCCGTTGAACCGGCGTTTCGTGTTGCCCGAGTTGCGCGATGCGGTACGCACCCTCGAGGCGGACGTGGTGTTTCTCCAGGAAGTGCTCGGGGCACACCTCCAGCACGGCCGGCGCTATCCCAACTGGTCAGATGTGCCCCAGTACGAGTTTCTCGCCGACAGCATGTGGCCGGAGTTTGCCTATGGGCGCAATGCGGTGTACCCGGAAGGTGATCACGGTAATGCGCTGCTGTCCAAGTTTCCGATCATCCGCCATGAAAACCTTGACGTGTCGGTGCACGGTACCGAACAGCGTGGCCTGCTGCACTCGGTGCTGGCGGTGCCGGGCCAACCCGAAGTGCATACGGTCTGCGCCCACCTGGGCCTGCGCGAGCACCATCGGCGCCAGCAGTTGGGCCTGCTGGGCGAATTGGTCGACAGCCTGCCCGGCGATGTGCCGGTGATCGTCGCAGGGGATTTCAACGACTGGCGTCAGCGGGCAGACGGGCTGATGGCGCGCTGCGGCCTGGAGGAGGTGTTCAGCGCTGCGTTCGGCAAGCCGGCCCGCAGCTTCCCGGCGCGCTGGCCACTGCTGTGCCTGGACCGGATCTACCTGCGCAACGCCACCGCCACGGCCCCCCGGGCCTTGTCACGCAAGCCGTGGTCCCATCTGTCCGACCATGTGCCGCTCGCCGTGGAGGTGCACCTGTGAGCGCGGCCAGCCGCGATGCGCTGCCGTTTACCGAACAGTGGCGTGAGGGCAATCAGGTGCAACTGCTGATTAACGGCGAGGACTTCTTCCCCAGTGTCTTCGAGGCCATTGGCCGGGCCCGGGAAGAAGTGCTGCTGGAAACCTTCATCGTCTTCGAAGATGAGGTGGGTCGTCAGTTGCAGGCGGTGCTGGTAGCCGCCGCGCGCCGCGGGGTACGGGTGGAGATGCTGGTGGACGGCTATGGCACCGCCGACCTGAGCATGCCGTTCCTGCGTCATCTGGTGAACGCCGGGGTCCACGTCCAGGCGTTCGACCCGCAACCCAGGTTCTTGGGGATGCGCACCAACCTGTTTCGCCGCCTGCACCGCAAAGTCGTCGTGATCGACGGCGAAGTGGGCTACGTCGGCGGCATCAACTACAGCGCTGACCACCTGGCCAGCTTCGGTGCCATGGCCAAGCAGGACTACGCCGTGAAGGTCATCGGGCCGATCGTTGGCGACCTGCACCGGGCCACCCTGGCGCTGCTCGATGAGTCCAGCTCCCTGCCCCGTCCCCGAGCCCCCTGGCGTAGCCGCGCCGAGCCCATTGATGCCGACAGCGCCCAGGCCCGGGTGTTGCTGAGTATCCGTGACAACCAGGAACACACCCGTGACATCGAACAACACTATTTGCAGGCGCTGGAGAACGCCCGGGAACGGGTGATCATTGCCAACGCCTATTTCTTCCCTGGGTATCGGCTGCTGCGTGCCCTGCGCGATGCGGCGCGGCGTGGGGTCAAGATCACCCTGATTTTGCAAGGCATGCCGGACATGCCGCTGGTGAGGCTGTGTTCGCGGCTGCTCTACAACTACCTGTTGCGCGACGGCGTGCAGATCCATGAATACTGCGACCGGCCACTGCACGGCAAGGTCGCCATTGTCGACCGGGACTGGGCCACGGTGGGGTCGAGCAACCTCGACCCGCTGAGTCTGTCGCTGAACCTGGAAGCCAATCTGGTCATTCGCGATGCTGCATTCAATGAGCGCCTGTATCAACACCTCCATGGGCTGGCCAGCCACAGCTGCACGGCCATCAGCCAGCAGACTGCGCTGCGGGGCTATTGGTGGCGTGCGCCGTTGATCTTCGTGACCTTCCACTTCCTGCGCCACTTTCCGGCCTGGGTCGGTTTTATCCCGGCCCACTCGCCCAGGCTCAAGCCGTTGCTGGATGTGCAGCCAGCCTGCACGCCGGCCGGGCTGCAACTCAAAGAAGAAGAAACCCCGTGAGCCCGCGTCCGAGCCGTTGGATCTGGGCGCGAAGCGGGGTCAACCTGCTGTTTTTCGTGATGGTGCCGGTGTTTCTGTTCCTGCTGTTTCGCCACATGGATTGGCAGGAAGTGCTGCACGGTCTGCGCAGTTACAAGGCCAGCACCTTGATGCTGGGAGGTGCCATCGCCATCGCCAGTTACGGGGTGTTTGCCAGTTACGACCTGGTGTCTCGCCAGTACACCCGCCATGGCCTGCCAGCGACCCAAGTGCTGCCATTGGCAGTCGTGTGTTATGCCTTCAACCTGAACTTGAGTTCCTGGGTAGGCGGGATCGCCCTGCGCTACCGCCTGTACGGAAAACTGGGGCTGGACGGGCCGACTATCACGCGCATCCTGAGCCTGGGGCTGGTCACCAATTGGCTCGGTTACCTGCTCGTGGCCGGCACGGTCTTCGCCATGGGCCTGCCGGCGCTGCCCGACAGCGTGAAACTCGGTACGGCGGGCCTGCGGCTCATTGGCCTGGCGATGATTTTTGCAGGGCTGTTCTACCTTTTGGCCTGCGCCTTCAGCCACCGCCGCTGCTGGCAGATCCGCGGCCAGCAGATCGATCTGCCATCGTGGCGCATGGCGCTCTTGCAGGCTGGCCTCGGGGCGCTGAACTGGAGCCTGATGGCCACGCTGATCTTCGTGCTGCTGCCCGCCAAGGCAGGCTTTGCGACAGTGCTGGCGATCCTGCTGATCAGCAGTATTGCCGGGGTGGTGGCTCACATACCGGCCGGTCTGGGCGTGCTGGAAGCGATCTTTGTCGCCTTGCTGCAGGGCGCGTATTCCCGGGGCACACTGTTGGCGGCGTTGATTGCTTATCGGGCCCTGTACTTCCTGATTCCCCTGGCTGTGGCGGCGCTGATCTACCTGCTGCTGGAAAAGCGCGCAGCCCGCGTGCAGGCCTCTTCATAAGCCGCGGCTCCGCGGTGCCTGCGCGGTTTTTTCCCACCCGCATAGACGGGTTTGACCTAACGCATACGGCAGGCCCGGGCCTTATTCTCCTGCGGTGTGGCGGTTCCACCCCGGGATTGCGCGCGCAACCCGGAACGCCTGCCATGATTGACACCCGCCTCACCCTCACCCTGCCACGCTGGCTGATTGCGCTCGCATTGGGCCTCATCAGCGCAGCAGCACCCGTGTGCGCCGGGTACGCCCTGCATCGCAGTGTCCTGGAGCGGTCCCTGATCAACCGGATCGACGAAGCCGTGCAGAGGGCCATAGATGATATCGACGAGATACTGGATCAGGTCACGGCAGTACTGCCGACTGTCAGCCCTTTTGCCACCCAGGACTGCAACGCGCCGGTCATTGTGGCGCTGCAGCAGGTGGCGACACTTCACGCCTATCTTCGCTCGGTCTTCATTGCCCGCGGTGATCGCCATGTGTGCGGCAGCTTTTTCGGCCGTTCTACCCACATGCTGCAGCTGGAGCTGCCACGCTCGGGACGGTTGCTCTTGCAGACCACTGACCGACTGACCCCGACGGCCAGCTCGCTGCTCTACAGCGTTGGTCATGTACCCTACTCCGTCAACCTGACGGTGCATGCAGAACCCCTTGCCAAGCCGCTGCGCAGGTCCGGCGAAGAGGTGCATGTCCTTATGGGGGTCGGTGACACACTGCTGGACGAGAGCGGCAGGGTCTTGGACAACGACCCGTCCGAGGGTCTGCCATTGCGCCGGGTGCGACTGTCGGAGCGTCATGACTACCGCATCGTCGGCGGGGTCTCTGCCGACGAGATCCAGAACCAGCATGCTCGAGGCCTGACCTCGATCATCGGCAGCCTGTTGATGGTCGGTATTGTGGTAGGTGGTATTGTCTTTACTTGGATCTACCGCGGCCGCCGCGGCTGATCGGTCAGGACGAGGCGACGTGCAGCACCCCGCGCCGGACCTGATCGCGCTCGATGGATTCAAACAGCGCCTTGAAGTTGCCTTCCCCGAAGCCGTCATCACCTTTGCGCTGGATGAACTCGAAAAACACCGGCCCCATCAGGGTCTGGGAAAAAATCTGTAGCAACAGGCGGTGATCTTCGCCGTAGGTAGCGCCATCCAGCAAGATCCCCCGCGCCTGCAACTCGGCCACCGGCTCGCCATGGCCGGGCAGGCGCCCTTCCAGCATTTCGTAATACGTGTCCGGCGGTGCCGTCATGAACGGCAGGCCCAAGGCCTTGAGGGCATCCCAGGTCTTGATCAGGTCATCGGTGAGAAAAGCCACATGCTGAATGCCCTCCCCGTTGAACTGCATCAAGAACTCCTCGATCTGCCCCGCGCCCTTGGACGATTCTTCGTTGAGCGGGATGCGAATCAGACCATCGGGTGCCGACATGGCCTTGGAGGTCAACCCAGTGTATTCGCCCTTGATGTCGAAATAACGCGCCTCGCGAAAGTTGAACAGCCTCTCGTAGAAACCCGCCCAGTAGGCCATGCGGCCGCGATACACGTTGTGGGTCAGGTGGTCCACGACCTTGAGCCCGGCCCCCGACGGGTGACGTTCGACCCCCTCCAGGTAATTGAAGTCGATGTCGTAGATAGCACTGCCTTCGCCGTGGCGGTCGATCAGGTACAACGGTGCGCCACCGATGCCCTTGATCGCCGGCAAGCGCAATTCCATGGGGCCCGTGGGGATTTCCACCGGCTGCGCCCCCAGTTCCAGGGCGCGGCTGTAGGCTTGCTGGGCATTGAACACGCGAAAGGCCATGCCACAGACCGACGGCCCATGTTCGGCGGCAAACCAGGAGGCGAGGCTGTGGGGCTGATTGTTCAGAATCAGGTTGATGGCGCCCTGTCGATAAAGGTGCACGTCCTTGGACCGATGGCTGGCGATTCGGGTGAAGCCCATGAGCTCGAAGATCGGCTCCAGGGTCCCCGGAACCGGGGCAGCGAACTCGATGAATTCAAACCCCATGAGGCCCATGGGGTTGTCGGAGGTCTCGGTCATGATCCCGCGCTCGCTTTTTTATAGGTCTGAAATGACTCTAGAGCGAGGCGCGGGTTTTGTCGCGTGTGGCTTATGCGTCGACGTGGGCGCTGGTCGGGCGGCTGAAGCGGTAAGTGGCCACGCAGCACAGCAACAGGCCGGCCACTGCCAGCAAACCGCCGACGTTACCGACGTTGGCCACACCCATGCGCAGGCTGACCACGCTGCCCAGCAGCGCGCCGCCGCCGATGCCGATGTTATAGATGCCGGAGTGCAGCGACATCGCCACGTCGGTGGCATCGGGCGCCAAGGCCAGCACCTTGGATTGCATCACCAGGCCGAAGCACATGATGCCCATGCCCCAGACCACGCTCAGGGTGCCGAGCCACGAAACTTCCCGTGACAGCGGCAGCAGCAGCATCAGGCACAGGGCCAGGGCGGTGATCGCTGCAATCAGCAAGCCGTTGGGGAAGCGGTTGTTGTAGAGGCTGAACACCACCGAGCCGAGTACCCCGGCGCCGCCGAACAGCAGCAGGAGCAACGTGGTCATCTGGCCATCGAGGTGGGCCACGTACTGCGCAAAGGGTTCGATGTAGCTGTAGGCGGTGAACTGCGCGGTGATGACCAGCGCAGTCAGGGCGTACAAGGACATCAATGCCGGGCGTTTGAACAGAACCGGCAGGCTGCGCAGCGAACCGGAGTTCTGGCTGGGCAGCAAAGGCAAGGTCCGCGCGAGCACCAGCACGGTCACCACCGAAACGCCGGCAATGCACAGGAAGGTGGTGCGCCAGCCCAGCGCTTCACCCACCACACGGCCCAACGGAATGCCGAGGACCATGGCCAGCGAGGTGCCGGTGGCCAGCAGGCCCAGCGCCTGGACCTGCTTCCCGGCGGGTGCTACCCGGACCGCCAGGGACGCGGTAATCGACCAGAACACCGCATGGGCGACGGCGATGCCGATCCGGCTCAGCAGCAGCACGGCAAAGCTGGGCGCCATGCCCGAGACGATGTGGCTGACGATGAACATGCCGAACACAAAGACCAGCAGCTTGCGCCGCTCGATGTTGCGCGTCAGCAGCATCATCGGCAGGGACAGCAGCGAAACCACCCAGGCGTACACCGTGAGCATCAGTCCGACCTGGGCGGTGGACATCTGGAAGCTGCCGCCGATCTGGCTCAGCAGCCCGACCGGGACAAACTCGGTGGTGTTGAAGATAAAGGCCGCCAGGGCCAACGCGATAACGCTCAACCAACTTCCGGACTGGGCATTCAGGGTGGTGTTCATTTAGGGCTGTCGGGCGCTCGAGTCAATGAATAAAGGGGCGTTGTCGGAAGGTTGCCTGAAACCGGTCCCACTTGAAATTTCCACGAACAGAAGCCCCGACTGGATACATGACCAGACGGAGCTTTCAGCAAGGAGAATTATTGTGGGTATGGGCAAGCCAACAGATGGCGCCAATTATATGCCGGGGTCAGTTGTTCTACAACTGCCGTGCGAGTGCCATTTGGTCGCACCCTGACCGGATGCAAGGCCTCCCTTTGGACACGCTTCTGGCCGGCCGCTACGCTCCGATGGCTGACTTCAGGAGAACGTGTCATGGAACGTCCCATTGATCCCGCTTTGGCTCAATACGCCGCCGAACGCTCGCGCATCGAACAGCGCCGCAAGATTCTCGGCCTGCCGGCCGGCAGGCCATGGGGCCTGGCGTTGTCCGGCGGCGGCATCCGCAGCGCCACGTTCTGTCTGGGGGTGCTGCAATCAATGGCCCGCGCGCCGGCCCCCGGCGAGCCGCTGCCCGATTCGGCGCAGGAAGGCCTGCTGGCCCGCTTCGACTATCTGTCGACGGTCAGTGGTGGCGGCTACATCGGCAGCTTCTTCTCCAGCCTGTTCATCCCTGGGCGTCTGCGCGGCGTGCTTGCTGGCGAAAGCGAGACCGAACAGGCCCGTGCCCTGGCCCGGCAGGCAGCCAGGGACGCCTATGAAGCGCTTCGCTTCGAGCCCCCTGGGCGCATCAGCACCGGCATCGACTATTTCACCGAGCCCCCAGGCATGGCACCTTCTGCATGGCTGCGGGAAAACGGTCGCTACCTGACCCCCACCGGTTCCGGCGACATGTTCTATGCCGCCGCCATGACCTGGCGCAACTGGATGGCCCTGCACATGGTGATCGGCCTGCCCTTGCTGGCCGTGTTGGCGGTGCTGGTGACTCTGGACATTGCGTTGGGGGCTCGTTTTTACCTGTTGCCGCTACTGGCCTTGCTGGGTTACGCCCTGCCCTGCGCCCTCGGCTACTGGTTGATTGTCGGGCCGCGCAGCCTCGACGACCCGCCGAAGCTGAACAATCCCGCCTTCAATTATGCCTTGGTCGGCGCCTTGGTGTTGCTGGCGTGCAGTGTCGCGGCCGAGTGCCTGAGCAACCGGTCACTGGCGCTGCTGTGCGGCGCCGGTGCGGCGGTCGCTGCGGCCGCACTGGTCACCGCGGCATGGGTGACGGCCACCCTGCGCCGGCCGGGGCAGCCGCTGCAAGGCAATACCGTACGCAATTATCGTGTGGTGATCACCCGGCACTTGAGCCATGCCATGATCACTTTGGTGATTGCGGCCAGTCTGGTCCTGATGGTGTCCCTCTCCAGAACCCTTTATGACTGGCTATCGGTATCTGTCGCCGGCACCGGCGCCGGAGGGCTGGCCGTACTGGTGTGGATCGTGCGCAAGCTGGCCCTGCTCCAGGATGAAAAGCAACTGCCCGCCTGGGCCCACAAGCTGCCGCTGGACATTCTCGGGTTGATTGCAGGCACGGTCATGGCGCTGGTGACTTGCCTGGTCTGGGCCCTCGTGACCTGGTGGGTGGCGGCGGACGGTGGCGCCCTCGGCGCAGCGCCAGGCGCCTGGCTGCGTTTGTCCGGGCTGGCACTGTTCGCCGGGATCGCGACGCTGATCACCGGCCAGTTCAGCGGTTTTCTCAACAGTTCCTCGCTGCAGAGCTTCTATGCGTCGCGCCTGACCCGCGCCTATCTGGGCGCCTCCAACGGCCAGCGTTTCGACGGCGATGCCGGCCAGCGTCGTCGCTCCATGAGCGTCGCCGAGCCGCTGGCCAGCGACGACCTGAGCCTGGCCCAGTTTTATGGCACGCGTACAGCCGGCCCCTTGCACCTGATCAACGTGACCATGAATCTGACCGTCGATCCGGCCGAGCAATTGGTACAGCGCGATCGCAAAGGCAAGCCGCTGTGCCTGGCCCCCAACTGGTACCCCAGCGGTAACGCCACGCCGAGCGAAAGCTTCATCCTCGACGGCCTGCCTTATGCGCGCGGCCCCCATCGCGGCCGTCCCACCGAGATGGACCATGACCTGTCCCTGGGCCAATGGGTGGGCGTCTCGGGCGCCGCCTTCAGCACCGGGCTGGGGCGCACCACAAGCCTGGGCTTTTCGCTGGTGCTGGGCCTGGCCAACGTGCGTCTGGGCTATTGGTGGCCGAGCAATTTCAGCGAACCCGGCCGCCCCGACTGGGCGCCGCGCGAGCCGTGGCTCGCGCGCCTGCTGCCGGCCCAGACCTACCTGTTCTACGAGCTGACCGCGCATTTCCATGGCCATCGACGCAACTATCAATACCTCTCCGATGGCGGGCACTTCGAAAACACGGCGGCCTACGAGCTGGTGCGTCCCGGCCGGGACCTGGCATTGGTGGTGATCGCCGATTGCGGCTGCGATCCGGACTATCGCTTCGACGACCTGGCCAACCTGGTGCGTCTGGCGCGTATTGACCACAGCCTGGAAATCCGCGAGGACCTGGGGGTTCAGAGCATCGAGTCATTGCGCGGACTGTTTGGCAGCATCGAGAGCTTTGCCGCGCCGGCATCGCCTGACAACGGCCAGTGCGCCCTGCTGCTCAATGCCTACGCGGCTCATCAGCCCGCCGAGGCCGGCGGCGCACCGATTTGCCGGATTCTGCTGATCAAACCAAGGATCACGGCGGGGCTGGCGCCCGATGTAATGAACTACGCCCGGGACAACCCGACCTTTCCCAACCAGTCCACCGTGGATCAGTTCTTCGACGAGGCGCAGTTCGAGAGTTACCGGCAGTTGGGCCTGCACGCCGGACAGGCAATTTTTGGCAGCAACGAGGGCAATCTGGCCCTATGGCGGTACCTGGGGTTGGATGGGCAGACGGCACCACCACAGGGACGGTAGGATGGGCGCCTTGCCCACCTATTCGCGAGGCCCCCATGTCGAGCTTCTTCCCCCCGGCGCCATCCTTCGGCGCGCAACGTGCGCGTTTCCTGGCGGCGGCGCACGCCGCCGGTGCCACATTGCACCGTTACCCTCACCCGCTGCCGGGGCCGTTTGGCGAAGCACTCTGCACCGATGTCGCGGTCCTGGGCGATGCGAACGCCAGCCGGCTGCTGGTGGCGTTGAGCGGCACCCACGGCATCGAAGGCTATTACGGTTCCGACAGCCAGACCGCATGGCTCGGCGAGCTGGCCGGTCGTGAGTTGCCTGCCGACACTGCCATCGTCATGGTGCACTTGATCAATCCGTGGGGCACGGCCTGGCAGCGCCGGGTCAACGAAGACAACCTCGATCTGAACCGCAACTACCTGGACTTCAATCGTCCGTTGCCAAACAACACCGCCTACGATGACATCCACGCGATCTACACCTGCACCCAGCTCGCCGGCCCGCTACGGCAAGAGGCCGATGACCGGCTCGATGCACGCATTGCCGAGCTGGGGTGGCAAGGGGTCATGGCGATTGTCGAGGCTGGGCAATACCGCCATGCCGACGGGCTGTTCTTCGGTGGTCAACGCGCCAGCTGGTCCAACCAGACCCTGCACACCATCGCCGACACACACCTGGCCCAGGCGAAGGTGGTAATGACCTTCGATCTGCACACCGGTGCCGGTGAATACGGGCATCCCATGTTGCTGACCATCGTCCAGGCCGCCTATCCGGCGCTGCCCGCCGCGCAGCGGCTGTTCGGACCCTGGCTCTACACGCTGATCACCGGCCAGGATCAGCACAGTGAAACCGGGGTCGCCGCCACCGCCACCGGCTATACCTCTCAGGCTCTGCTGGATGCCCTGCCTGAGGTGCGGCTGATGCCTCTGGTCATCGAATGCGGCACCTACCCGGGTGCGCAGATTCATCAGGTGCTGCGCGACGACCATTGGCTGCACCTGCACGGTGATCCACTGGGTGCCACCGGGGCCGGAATAAAGCGAGCGCTGCTGGAACAGTTCTATCCCGCCGACCCGGAATGGCGGGCGGTTGCTGCGCTGCGCACGTGGCAGATCTTCGAGCGTGGGTTGGCAGGGTTGGCTTCGGTTTAAAAGCCTGGACCGCGATGCCTGCATCGCAAGCCCGCTCGGCTTTTGCGCCATGTTTGCACGGCTGGAAAACGGTGTGATCAAGGCGTATCTGCCGTCGAGTCCATTAGGCCCAATAAATCCCATATTGTGGATGGGTAAATCATATATTGAAAGATCGTTACATCTACTCTACCGTGGTTCTCAGCACACATCGCCGCAAACCATCTCGCCATAAGCACATAAAAAGAGAGGTTCACATGATCCATCCCAGCGTGGATGCCGGTCTGCACGCCAGCACCTTGAAACGCCTCAACCTCAAGTTGATACCGTTTCTGATGCTGTTGTACATGGTCGCCTATATCGACAAGTCCAACATCTCCGTGGCCGCTCTGCAGATGAATGCAGAACTGGGACTCACCGCGCGGATGTACGGCATCGGTGTCGGCCTGTTCTTCCTCACCTACATTCTCCTGGAAGTGCCCAGCAGCCTGGTCCTGACCCGGGTCGGTGCGCGGCGCTGGATTGCTCGGATCATGATCACTTGGGGTCTGGTCGCCGCCGGCATGAGCCTGGTACAGAGTGCCAACCAGCTGTATGGCATGCGCCTGCTGTTGGGGGCGGCCGAAGCCGGGTTCACCCCGGGGATTATTTATTACTTGTCACAGTGGTTTCCCCGCAGTGATCGGGCCAAGGCCATGTCGTTCTTCTATATCGGTGCGGCGCTGGCGTCGGTCATCGGCCTGCCACTGTCGGGCGCCTTCCTGCACCTGGACGGCCACTGGGGTGTCAGTGGCTGGCGCTGGCTGTTCCTGCTCGAAGGCATCCCGGCGGTAGTGCTGGGCATTGTCGTGCTGCGCTACCTGCCGGAAACCCCCGACCGCACCCATTGGTTGCAAGACGATCAGAAACAGTGGTTGAGTCGCACCCTTGCCGCCGAGCAGGCCAGCAGCCCGATTTCCCGTCACGCCGGCTGGCAAAGCGCCTTTCGCAGTCGCCAGGTCTGGCTACTGGCATTGTTCTGGCTGTTACAGGCGTTCGGCACCATCGGCATCACCCTGTTCCTGCCACTGATCGTCAAGTCGGTGTCCGGGCAGGCGTCGTTTACCGTCAGCGTGCTGTCGGCCTTGCCGTTCCTGTTCGCGTGCGTGTTCATGTTCTTCAACGGCCGCCATTCCGACCACAAGCGCGAGCGAGGCCGGCACATGGGCGTGCCGCTGATGTTGGCCGGGGTGCTGCTGGCGCTGGCGGTGGCTTCGAGCAATTCATGGCTGGCCTACGGCCTGCTGGTGGTGGCGGTCGGTTTGAACTGGGCCGCCACCCCGGTGTTTTGGGCGACCACCACCGAGTACCTGTCGGGCGCTGCGGCAGCGGCCTCCATTGCCTTGATCAATTCCATCGCCAACATTGCCGGGCTGGGCCTGCCGCCGGTGATGGGTTGGATCAAGGACGCTACCCAGAGCTACGACTATGCCCTGCTGCTGGTGGCCGGGGCGCTGCTGGCCGGGGGCGTGCTGGGCGTCTATCTGGGCCATGCGCCCCGCCAGGTTCCCGTTCAGTCACCACCGCCGGGCAGCGCCACGGCCACCGCGAGGTCGCAATGAAATCCAGGATTCTGAAAATTGCCCGTCTGCCGGCCATGCTCGATGAACAATTGCACGCCCGCTACACGGTGATCGACGCCGCCGAGGATGGCCGTGACCTGAGTCCGGCGACCGCCGATATCCGGGCCTTGGTAGCCAACGGCGAGTCCACCGTGCGCCGCGAATTGATCGCGCGCCTCCCGGCGCTGGAAGTCATTGTGGTGTTCGGCGTGGGCTATGACGGTGTCGATGTGGCTGCCGCGCGCGAGCGCGGTATCTCGGTGACCCACACCCCCGACGTGCTCACCGATGACGTCGCCGATTTCGCCATGACCCTGCTCTTGGGTATCGCCCGCAATACCCGCGTGGCCGATCGTTTTGCCCGCTCCGGGGCCTGGGTCGACGGCCCCTTCCCGTTCACCCGTAAGGTCAGCGGTGCGCGCCTGGGTATCATCGGCCTGGGTCGCATCGGCTCGGCCATTGCCCGCCGCGCCGCCGGGTTCGAGATGACCATTGCCTACACCGGGCGCCAACCGCAGGACGTCGCCTGGCCGTACTACCCCAGTGTGCTGGAACTGGCGACCGCGGTGGATTTTTTGGTGGTGGCGGTCGGCGGTGGTGCCAGTACCCATCACCTGGTGGATGCCGAGGTGCTGGCGGCGCTGGGCAAGGAGGGTTATCTGATCAATGTCGGGCGCGGCAGCGTGGTTGACGAAGCCGCCCTCGCGCAGGCCTTGGCTGAAGGCCGGCTGGCCGGCGCGGCCCTGGATGTCTTCGAGAACGAACCCCGGCCCCATCCCGGCCTGCTGGAGCTGGACAACGTACTGCTGGCGCCGCACTCGGCCAGCGGCACCTGGAGCACCCGGCGGGCAATGTCCAATCTGGTGCTGGCAAATCTGGCCGCATGGGCCGAAGGCACCCCCTTGCCCACACCCGTGCCAGATTGATCAGGAGGGTCTCATGACCAGAAATCCAACAGCGCAGCATAAAGCGCATCCACCTCCGGCACCTGATGCCGCCCTCGCAGACAACCATGGACCAATCCCTCGCCCCAGTACAATTCGCTCACGACCCCGGCGGCCAGCAACCGTCGATGGTATTCGACGCCGTCATCACGCAACGGATCGAACTGCGCCACGGCGACAAACGCCGGCGGTAAACGCGAAAAATCTCCGGCCAGCAACGGCAGCGCCAGCGGATTAGTCCGAGCGGTTGCCGGTACATACAACTGCTGATACACCTGCACCTCTTGTGCGCCGAGCAGCGGTGCATAGCGGCACTCACGGCGTGAAGCGCCATTCTCGCTGCCACCCAGCCCCGGATAGATCAATACTTGCGCGGCGGGCACGGGTCGCCCTGTGTCCCGCAGCGCCAGGCACAACGCCGCCGCCAGATTGCCCCCGGCACTGTCGCCCATGACCGTTCCCGGCCGCGCTGCCAGTTGCCAGCCCGCCGGCTGATCGATCAGGCCCTGCCAGACCGCCAGGCAATCCTGGAGCGCGGCCGGGAAAGGGTGTTCCGGTGCGAGCCGATAATCGACGGCCACCACGGTGACCTGGAGGGCGACGGCCAACTCGGCGCAGATGAAGTCATGGGAGTCCAGATCGCCCACCACCCAGCCACCGCCATGCAGGTACAACAACCAGCCCCAGCCGGAGGTCGGCGCCAGCCCCTTGGGACGGTAGCGGCGCACTGGCACCTGCGCGATGATGCGGTCAAGCACCTCAAGAGACGCGGAACGCGGCGGCGTGAATGCCGCGCACATGCGCCGGTAAGCGAAGCGTTGAGCATCAATCGCCTCGTCGGCACAGGCATAGGCGCGGGTCTTCTCGACAAAGCCCGCCATGGCCGCTGACAGCGGATAATCACTCAAGGATTGGACGCCACCTGCACCGCCTTGATCCCGTCCTTGCCGTCGAACGTGGTCACCCCGGCCAGCCAACGCTGTAGATCCTGAGGATGTTCCTTGAGCCATTTGCGCGCCACCTCTTCAGGGGTCTTGCGCTCCATGATCGGCACCATCAACGCGCTCTCCTGGGCCGAGGTGAAGGTCAAGTTCTTCAGCAACTGGTCCACGTTCGGGCAGCGCTGGGCATAATCCGGCGCGGTGACGAAAGACACCGTGGCAGCCCCTTCATTAGGGCCATACACGTCTTCGCTGCCGGTCAGGTAGGCCATCTTCATGTTGATGTTCATCGGGTGCGGCTTCCAGCCCACGAATACCACGAACTCTTTACGGGTGGTGGCTCGCTGCACCGCCGCCAGCATCCCGGCCTCGCCAGACTCCACCAGCTTGAACCCGCCCAGGCCGAATTGATTGGTGTCGATCATTTTCTGGATCGTGGCATTGGCCCCGCTGCCCGACTCGATGCCATAGATCTTGCCCCCCAGCTTGTCCTTGAATTTGGCAATATCGGCAAAGGTTTTCAGCCCGGCATCCGCCACGTACTGCGGCACGGCCAAGGTCGCCTGGGCGTCGTTCAGGCTGGGTGGGCTCATCACGGACACTTGCCTGGCGGCGATGAACGGCTCGATGTTCTTGTCCATGGCCGGCTTCCAGTAGCCGAGGAACACGTCCAGCCGGTTGTCGCGGATCCCGGCGAAGATGATCTGCTGGGCGGCGCTGGTCTGCTTGGTGTCATAGCCCAGATCATCGAGCAGCACCTGCGCCATGCCGCTGGTAGCAATCACATCGGTCCAGTTGACCACACCCATGCGCACGGTCTGGCATTGCGGTGGGTCGGCGGCGAGCGCCGCGTGGGAGACCAGAGCGGTGGTCAGCAGGCCGCCGACGAACAGCGGCCGGGCGAGCGTCAGACAACGTTGAGTCAGTCTTTTCATGGCGGGGTCTCGTGGGGCAGAGTCATTATGATGAGCGGCGTCTTGTTGCGCCGTGGTAAGCAAAATACGTCGACCATGGCGCCGTGAAACGTCCTGCGGCGACCGCCATTTGCACTGGAGCGACCTGCGCCCGCAGGGGCTTTGGCGTACCATGGGCTCGCCCCTTCTGGAACCCGTGCCCATGAGCAATCTATCCGAAACCGCCTCCGGCCGCCCGGCTGCCGTGATGACGCGCGGTCTCACCCTGCTGTTCGCTTTCTGCTGCGGCGCCATCGTCGCCAACATCTATTACGCCCAACCCATCATCGACCTGATTGCACCGGACCTGGGCATTTCCAGCCACAGCGCCAGCCTGATCGTGTCGTTGACCCAGATCGGCTATGCCGTCGGCCTGTTTTTTCTCGTGCCGCTGACCGACCTGGTGGAAAACCGCGCGCTGATGCTCTGCACGACCCTGCTGGCCGGCGTCAGCCTGATCGCGGCGGGAATGACCGAGCACCCCGGCAGCTTCCTGTTGGTGTCCGTGCTGATTGGCTTCAGTTCGGTGTCGGTGCAGATCCTGATCCCGCTGGCGGCCAACCTCGCCCCCGAGGCCAGCCGTGGTCGCGTGGTGGGCAGCATCATGGGCGGCCTGCTGCTGGGCATCCTGCTGGCCCGGCCCCTGTCCAGCGTGCTGGCGGACCATTTTGGCTGGCGCGCGGTATTCATCGTCGCCGCCGTGGTCATGCTGGCCATCCTGCTGGTGATCAGCCTCGCCATGCCGCGCCACCAGCCGAGCCATTCGGCCACGTATCCGCAGTTGCTGCGCTCCCTCGCGCACCTGTTCATGGCGCAGCCGGTGCTGCGTCAGCGGGCCTTCTACCAGGGCTTGATGTTTGCGGCGTTCAGCCTGTTCTGGAGCGCAGTACCGCTGGAGCTGGCGCGGCATCATGGTCTTTCGCAATCACAGATCGCGATCTTTGCGCTGGTGGGCGCCATCGGTGCGGTGGCTGCCCCCATTGCCGGCCGCCTGGCCGATGCGGGTCATACCCAGCGCGCCTCGCTGCTGGCGATGATTCTGGCGCCACTCAGCTTCTGCACCTGGCTGCTGCCCTCGGCGTGGGGGGTGATCACCCTCGCCTTCACGGGCGTGCTGCTGGATTTTGCCGTGCAGATGAACATGGTGCTGGGCCAACGGGCGATCTACGCCCTGGACCCGGCCAGTCGCGGTCGCCTCAATGCGCTGTACACCACCAGTATCTTTGCCGGAGGCGCGATGGGTTCGGCCTTGGCCAGTGCGTTGTTCGAACGCGGCGGCTGGCTGTGGGTGGCCTGTGCCGGCAGCGCGCTGCCGTTGGTTGCCCTGGCCAGATTCCTCCTGGCCAGGGGCACATCGGTGCGCTGATCAGGCCTGGGCGAGCGCCGCATCGATGGCCGCGACCAGGCGCGGGTCATCTGCCGCGACATCCGGAGCGAAGCGGCCCACGACCTGACCCTTGCGGTCGATGAGGAATTTTTCGAAATTCCACAACACGTCACTCGGGCTCGCCGACTCCACGCCGTAGCCCTTGAGACGCTCGCGAAACGGGCCGTCACCTTCGGCGCTGGGTTGCGCCTGGGTCAGCTCGGCGTACAACGGGTGCTGGTCGTCGCCGACCACGGAGATTTTCGAGAACAGCGCAAAGTCCACCTGATAGTTCACCGAGCAGAAATCCTGAATCTCGGCCTCGGTGCCCGGCTCCTGGCCTTTGAAGTTGTTGGCGGGAAACCCCAGCACTTCCAGGCCTTCGCCGTGCTTGCTGCGGTACAACGCTTGCAGCCCGGTGTACTGCGGGGTCAGGCCGCATTTGGAGGCGACGTTGACCACCAGCAGCACCTTGCCGGCGTACTGGCCCAGGTTGGCCTGGGCCCCGTCGATTTTTTTCAGCGGGATGTCATAGAGCTTGGCAGTCATGGGAGGCGTTCCTCGGCTCACGTTGGAAAAACAGCCTCAAGCAATACCACGACTGCCACCCCGCTGCACAGCCTCTGCTGCTCAACCGCGCAGCGGCGCCTGCAAGGTGGCACTGCCAAAACCGCCGCCCTGGGCGCGGATATTCAAGCGTTTGACATCGCTCAACGCCAGCGGATGGCCGAGCAGGAAACCCTGCACCTTGTCGGCCCCCAGGCGTTTGAGCACCTCCAGTTCCTGAAGGGTTTCTACGCCCTCGGCGACGATGGTGCTCCCGGTTTCACGAGCGAACGCCACCAGCGCCGAAGCCATCGCACGGCGTTGCGGGTCCAGATCGATGCCCTGGGTCAGGCTGATGTCCAGTTTGATCATGTCCGGGCGCAGCCGCAGGATGTGGCGCATGCTTGCGTACCCGGCCCCGGCATCGTCGATGGCCACGCGCATACCGCGCTGACGCAGGCCGGCCAGGGCGGTCTCCATTTCACGGTAGTCCTGCACCACGGCGTGCTCGGTGATCTCCAGCACGATGCGCTGGGCCGGGTAGCCTTGCAAGAGTTCGTCGAGACGATGACTGAGCACCAGTTCCGGCGAGCAATTGATCGCCAGGTACATATCCCCGGGGAACATTCCCAACCCGGCCAGCGCCGCGCTGATGGCGTGACACTCCAGGTCCTCGCCCATGCCGATGTCAGCGGCTTCCTGGAACCACAGGTCGGGTGTTCGCCCCGGCTCGACATTGAACCGCGACAGGCATTCCCAGCCGGACACGTGCATGTCGCAGAGGTCGAAGATCGGTTGATAGACAATCGCCGGCTGGCGGGTGGCCATGGCCTTGCGCAAGCGTGCGCGTTTGTTCTCTCGGTCCTGGTCGCGAGTCAGGTCGCTTTCGATGCGCTCGGTGACCAGGTCCGCGAACACCCGCATCACCTGCAAGTCGCGTTCGCCCAGAGATTGATCCTTGGCGTAGCCGAAGCAGCAGAACGTGCCATACAGGCGCCCGTCGCTCAAGCGGATGGGCACGCTCAGGTGCGAGCCGATGGGGATGGCCGTGGTTTCCGGCAAGGCCATGGCCTCTTCGAAACCGGCCGTGTCGGGGATCAGTTCGGGCAAGCGACCGTCCACCACCCGCTGGCAATAGCCGACCTCCAGGGACAAGGCGTCGCCTGCGGCGATCGGCGATTCGCCCCCGGCATCGACATAGCGAAACACCCGATCGACCTCGCGAAACTCTGACACGAACGCCACGTCCATGCCCAGATGGGTACGCAGGGCATGGAGTACCCGCTCTACCGAATGATGTCCTGCCTGGGGCCCGCCGCTGGACTGCGGCTTGAGGGACACCAGGTCCACCAGTTGATCGGCCGACATATTCATCCAGGAACCTCCGTGATCCAATACGGTTTCAATGTGCTAGCTGTGTGAGAGCATAGTAATGCGTCGGTTTATTTACCAAACGGTACGACCAGTGACATTCATTTCTGAGACGCAGCTCACCCTTGCGAGTTCCGGCTGGGCGCATCCCTGAAGTATTTGATAAGCATTCGACGGGCCCGGATAATGCCGCCATGAACTCACACGCCCTCGATACGCTTCATACCCATCTGCTTGACGCCCTGCGCGAGCCTCCCTTGGAAACCCGTCGCCTGTTCCATGGCCGTGGCCGCTGCTGGCCGGGCCTGGAGCAGCTCACCGTGGACTGGCTCCAGGGGGTGCTGCTGGTGGCGCTGTTTCGTGAACCCGAGCCCGCAGCCCTGGCCGAATTGCAAAGCCGCCTGCTGCACCTGACCACCACCGATGTCTGGCGCGATGCCGGGGCCACTGCACTGTTGTTGCAGCATCGCTACCTGCCCGACAGTGCCACCCAGTGGCTGCTGGGGGATGTGGAACAACGACGTGTCATCTGCGAACACGACTTGCGTTATCAGCTCGACCTGGGCATCAAGCAGAACATCGGCCTGTTTCTTGACATGCGTCTGGGCCGCCAATGGGTCCAGCAGCAGGCCGCCGGCAAGCGTGTGCTCAACCTCTTTGCCTACACCTGCGGGTTTTCAGTGGCCGCCATCGCCGGCGGCGCCAGCCGGGTGGTCAACCTGGACATGGCCCGGGCGGCGCTGAGCCGCGGCCGCGACAACCACCGGCTAAACGGCCATGACCTGACGCGGGTGGAGTTTCTCGGCCACGAGCTGTTCAAATCCTGGGGGAAGGTGCGCAAGAGCGGGCCTTACGACCTGGTGCTGATCGACCCGCCAACGTTCCAGAAAGGCAGCTTCGTGCTGACCCAGGACTACGCCAAGGTCCTGCGGCGCCTGCCGGAACTGCTGACGCCCGACGGGGTGGTGCTGGCTTGCGTCAACGATCCTGCCATCGGCCCGGACTTCATCGTCGACACCATGGCCCGTGAGGCGCCACAGTTACAGTGGCGCGAACGCCTGGCCAACCCCCCGGAGTTTCCTGACATCGACCCGGTCAGCGGACTGAAGGCCATGGTCTTCAGCCTCAAGTGACCCGCTGGTAACCGCCGACGATGCCGCGCTTGGACAGCACCCATTGCCACAGCTGCAAGTCCCGTGCGCGAAAGGCGCCGGCGCAGGACAACAGGTAGTAGCGCCACATGCGAAAGAAGCGCTCGCCCAGGGTCGCGGCGAACGTCGGCCAGCTGGCCTCGAAGCGTTCGCACCACGCCATCAGGGTGCGGTCGTAGTCGGGCCCGAAGTTGTGCAGATCCTCGGCGACGAACACCCCTTCGAAGGCTTCGGTCATCTGCGCCAGGGTCGGCACCTCGCCATTGGGGAAGATGTATTTGTCGATCCATGGGTCCGGGGAGCCGGCCTGGTTCTTGCCAATGGTGTGCAACAGAAACAGCCCATCGTCCTTGAGACAGCGCCGGGCAGTTTGCATATAAGTCGAATAATTTTTCGGCCCCACATGTTCAAACATGCCGACACTGGCAATGGCATCGAACGGCTCGTCGACATCGCGGTAGTCCTGCAGGCGAAACTCGATGGGCAAGTGGGCGTAGCGCTCACGGCCCCACTCGGCCTGTTCGCGGGAAATGGTCACGCCGACGCACTCGACGCCATAGTGTTCAGCGGCATACGACATGAAACTGCCCCAGCCACAGCCGATGTCCAGCACACGCATGCCGGGTTTGAGCTGCAACTTGCGGCAGATGAGGTCGAGTTTCGCTTCCTGGGCCTGCGGCAGTGTGGTGGCGTCTTTCCAGTAACCGCAGGTGTAGGTCATCCGCTCGTCGAGCATCGCGCCGTAGAAACTGTTGCCCAGATCGTAGTGTCGCTCGCCGACTTCCCAGGCTTTGTACTTGTTTTGGCGGTTCATCAACTTGACCGCCAACACATGAAACAACAGCGCCGACGGGTTGACGTGGTCGGCAATACCGGCGCGCAACAAGCGATTAAAGAACTCGTCCAGTTGCGCCGCGTCCCAGTCGCCGTCCATGTAAGCTTCGCCCAGGCCCAGGTTACCCTTGGCCAATGCCCGCTCCGCCACCCCGGAACCAAGGATCTGCATATCCCAGGGCGCTGCGCCGTTCACAGTGATATCTGCCCTGGCGAGCAGCTCCTCGACGAAACGCTGAGCCTTGTTTTTGCTGACTGCCAGGCTCGAAGAGCCTGTGAGATTGGTTTGCATGGTTCAACCTTGGCTAAAGTCAAAATCATCAGGCCGCAACGCTCGCTGCAGGCCTCACCGGTAACCTCTCTTTGGGATCTTGTTTTTGTAACCGATCTGAACGTCGGCTGTCGTTGCCATTCACTATCGAGACCATAGAGGTATTCAATGGTTCTTTGACGTTTAGATTATTACCGGAAGATTGGTGTCGGCAAGTCGTTGATCAGGGGAGATTCTTTTTATAGCCCATTGAGCCTTGTCACCCGCCCTGCGGGGGGGCGGTGGCCGTTCTTCAGGAGATCGCGCGTCAAGCACACCCCCCACCCCATCAAAAACCCGCTTGAACGTTTCGGTTTTTGGTATACCATCAGACGAAATACCTAGCCAACCAGGTGCCGCGCCATGAGTTTCGAAATCCGCAAGATCGTGACCTATTCCGAGCAGACGTTCATCGAAGGCGGTAAAGCCTCGGACACCCCTGTGACCATGATCGGCCTGGCCGCAGTGATCAAGAATCCATGGGTCGGGCAAGGTTTTGTCGAAGACCTCAAGCCGCTGATCAAAGCCCACTGCTCGGAGCTCGGTGCATTGATGGTGGAGCGTCTGGTGGCCGCCATTGGCGGTGCCGAGCGCATCGAGGCGTATGGCAAGGCGGCAGTGGTGGGTGCCGATGGCGAGATTGAACACGCCTCGGCGGTCATCCATACCCTGCGTTTTGGCAATCATTACCGTGAAGCGGTCAAGGCCAAAAGCTACCTGAGCTTCACCAACAAGCGCGGCGCCCCCGGCACCTCGATCCAGATCCCGATGATGCACAAGGACGACGAGGGCCTGCGCTCGCACTACATCACCCTGGAGTTCAAGATCGAAGACGCCCCCCGCGCCGATGAAATCGTCGTGGTCCTGGGCTGCGCCGACGGTGGCCGTCTGCACCCGCGCATCGGCAATCGCTACATCGACCTGGAAGAAATCGCCGCCGAAAAGGCCGGGCGCTGAGCGCCCTGCAGGAGCACGCCATGACTCGGCTCATCGCTGAAACCACGCCCGCTGGCACCAGTTATCTGGTCAGCGGCAGCGGCCATCCTGTGGTGTTGATCCACGGGGTCGGCCTGAACAAGGAAATGTGGGGCGGCCAGCGGGTCGGCCTGGCGGCGCACTATCAAGTGATCGCCTACGACATGCTTGGTCATGGTGCCAGCCCGCTGCCAGTACCGGGTACGGGGCTCAAGGAGTACGCCCGGCAGTTGCACGAGTTGTTGCAGCACTTGCAGTTACCCCAGGCCACAGTGATCGGCTTTTCCATGGGCGGTCTGGTAGCCCGCGCCTTTGCCCTGGAGCACCCCCAACAACTGAGCGCGATGGTGGTGCTCAACAGCGTGTTCAACCGCAGCGCCGAACAAAGCGCCGGCGTGATCGAGCGCAGCCGTCAGGCCGCCGAACATGGCCCCGCCGCCAACGCCGAGGGTGCCTTGTCACGCTGGTTCAGCGAGGAGTACCAGGCGGCCAACCCCGCGCAGATCAACGCCCTGCGCCAGACCTTGGCCAGCAATGACCCGCAGGGTTATCAGACCACCTACCAGTTGTTCGCCACCCAGGACCAGTACGGCAGCGAGCAGCTGTCCAGCATAAAGGCGCCGACGTTGATCGCCACCGGCGAGCTGGACCCAGGTTCCACACCGTTGATGGCCCAGCAACTGGCCGCCCGCATTCCCGGCGCCCAGGTGGCGGTGCTGCCGGAACAAAGGCACATGATGGCGGTCGAGTCGCCACGGCAGGTCAACCGGCTGCTGCTGGACTTCCTCGCCCATGCACTGCCCCTCAGCCAACCCGCCCAGGAGATTCTCGCATGACGCTTGCCCTCTTCCAGATGTGCATCGACGGCCAATGGGTCGACGCTCTCGACGGTGCTACGTTCGAAAGCCTCGACCCCTCCACCGCGACGCCCTGGGCGTTGCTGCCCGATGCTGGCGAGGCCGATGTGGAGCGCGCCGTGCAGGCCGCCCAGCACGCCTTCGACAACCCGGCCTGGCGCGGGCTGACCGCCACCGCGCGGGGCAAACTGCTGCGCCGCCTGGGCGACCTGATCAGCGAAAACAAGGAAGCTCTTGCGCAGCTGGAAAGCCGCGACAACGGCAAGCTGATCCGCGAGACCCGGGGCCAGGTTACTTACCTGCCGGAATTCTTCCATTACACCGCCGGCCTGGCCGACAAACTCGAAGGCGGTACCCTGCCGCTGGACAAGCCGGACCTGTTCGCCTACACCGTGCACGAGGCCCTCGGCGTGGTGGCGGCGATCATCCCCTGGAACAGCCCGCTGTACCTCACGGCAATCAAACTGGCGCCTGCCCTGGCAGCTGGCAATACCATCGTCATCAAGCCGTCGGAGCATGCCTCGGCGACCGTCCTGGAGCTGGCGCGTCTGGCGCTGCAGGCCGGGATTCCACCGGGCGTGGTCAACGTGGTCACCGGTGACGGCCCGCGCGCCGGGGCCGCGCTGACCCGCCACCCGCTGGTGCGCAAGATCGCCTTCACCGGCGGCGCCGCAACGGCTCGCCATGTGGTACGCGGCAGTGCCGAAAACTTTGCCAGGCTGTCGCTGGAACTGGGCGGCAAGTCACCCAATATCATCTTTGCCGACGCCGACCTGGACAGCGCCATCAATGGTGCCGTGGCGGGCATCTATGCCGCCTCCGGGCAGAGCTGCGTGGCCGGCTCACGCCTGCTGGTGCAGGAAGAGATCTATGAAACATTCGTGACCCGCCTGATCGAACGCGCCCAACGCATCCGCATCGGCAGCCCCCAGGACGAGGCCAGCGAAATGGGCCCTATGGCCACCGCCCAGCAACTGGCCGTGGTCGAGCGCCTGGTGGCCGAAGCCGTGGCCCAGGGCGCTACCTTGCGCATGGGCGGCAAGCGCGCTGACACGGGAAGCGACGGCTGGTACTACGAACCGACCCTGTTCGAATGCGACAGTCAGTCCTTGGCCATCATGCAACAGGAAGTCTTCGGTCCGGTGGCCGCCGTCATCCCCTTCAAGGACGAAGCCCACGCCCTGGCGCTGGCCAACGATTCGCAGCTGGGTCTGGCTGCCGGCATCTGGACCCGCGATCTTGGACGTGCGCACAGGCTGGCACGGGACATCCGCTCAGGTATCATCTGGGTCAATACCTACCGCGCGGTGTCCGCCATGGCGCCGATCGGCGGGTTCAAGAACAGCGGCTACGGTCGTGAAAGCGGTATCGATTCAGTACTGGCCTATACCGAACTGAAAACAGTTTGGATCAACCTGTCCCAGGCACCCATGCCTGATCCGTTCGTAATGCGTTAAGAGGTGGCCTGACATGATCGAACCCAGTATCTACAAAGAAGTAATGGCATCCTTCCCCTCCGGCGTCACGGTGGTCACCACCCTGGACGAGGACGGCGGCATCGTCGGCATCACCGCCAGCGCGTTCAGCGCGCTGTCGATTCACCCAGCGCTGGTGCTGTTCTGCCCCAACTACGAGTCCGACACCTACCCGATCCTCAAGGCCAGCAAACGCTTTGCCATCCACTTGCTGGGTGCCGAGCAGCAGGCCGAGGCCTATGCGTTCGCCAGCAAAGGCAAGGAAAAGGCCAAGGACATTCAATGGCACCTGAGCGAACTGGGCAACCCGCTATTGGCCAAGGCCACCGCCATCATCGAATGCGAACTGTGGCGTGAATACGAAGGCGGTGACCATGCCATCATCGTCGGCGAGGTGAAAAACCTGATCCTGCCCGAGGAGGCGGTGTCCCCCATGCTGTATTTCCGCGGCAAACTGGGTGCCATCCCGGCGTTGTCGTAGGCGCTGCATGATAAACTTGCGTCTTTTACCGGGCACGCCCACACCAGAGTCAACACAATGAAACGCCTGCCTATGGACGACAGCTTCAAGGTCAATCGCAACCCGGTCACGTTGCGCGAAATCGTGCTGGAGAAACTGCGCAGCGCCATCATGAACTTTCAGTTGTTGCCGGGCGATCGCCTGGTCGAGCGCGACCTGTGCGACCGCCTCGGGGTCAGCCGCACCTCGGTGCGTGAAGCGCTTCGGCATCTGGAATCCGAAGGGCTGGTGGAATTTGCCGACGCCAAGGGGCCGCGCGTGGCCATCATCACCCTGGAAGATGCCCGGGATATCTACGAGTTGCGCTGTGTACTCGAAGGCCTGATTGTGCAGCTGTTCACCTTGAACGCCAAGGCCAAGCACATCCGCGCGCTGGAAAAGGCGCTTGAAATCAATCGCCAGGCATTGGAAGAAGCCGAGTTGCCCCAGGTGCTCGACTCGGTGCAGGGCTTTTACGACGTCTTGCTGGAAGGTTCGGGCAACCACGTCGCGGCCACCCAGTTGCGCCAGTTGCAGGCGCGCATCAGTTACTTGCGCGCGACCTCGGTGTCCCAGGAAAACCGTCGCGGCGCCAGTAACGAAGAAATGCAGCGCATTGTCGCCGCCATCAAGAGCGGCGACCCCATGGCGGCCCATCAGGCCTCGGTGGATCACGTGCGCGCCGCTGCCAACGTGGCGCTGGACTACTTGCGTCGGCAGCAGAACGCCCCTGCCAAGATCCGCGACATCGCCACCCCCATCGTCCAGAAAGAACCGCGCATAGGTCACTGACCGCCATGGCCGCTCCCCGCTTTTGCCCGCAATGCGGTTCAGCTGCCCTGGCCCAGGCCATTCCTCCGGGCGACACCCATCTGCGCCTGGTCTGCCGAGGTTGCGGTTACGTGCATTACGTCAACCCGAAGATCATCGCCGGCTGCATCATCGAGCAGCAGGGCCGTTACCTCTTGTGCCAGCGCGCCATCGCCCCGCGTCCCGGGACCTGGACCCTGCCCGCCGGCTTCATGGAAGCCGGCGAAAGCACCGAGCAGGCGGCCTTGCGGGAAGTCTGGGAAGAAAGCGGCGTACGCGCCGAAATCATTTCGCCCTACTCGATTTTCAGCGTGCCGCGCATCAGCGAGGTGTACATCGTGTTCCGCGCCCAGGCGTTGGAAATCACCGGCCAGTTTGGCGCCGAGACCCTGGCCTGCCAGTTTTTCGCCCCTGATCAGATCCCCTGGGACAACATCTACTATCCCGCCATCCGGCAAATTCTGGAGCGCTATATCGAGGAGCGCCAGGCCGGGGTGTACGGGATGTACATGGGCAATGATGAACAGGGTATGGTGCATTTCATGCGCTGAAACGCGGTGTAGCTGTCGCGACCCCGCAACATGGGCTATACGAATACGGCGCCTTCCAACAAGAGACCCCCTTCGCCCATGATCATTTCGGCTTCTACCGACTACCGCGCTGCGGCCCAGCGCAAACTGCCGCCCTTCCTTTTTCACTACATCGACGGCGGCGCCTACGCCGAACACACCCTGCGGCATAACGTCGAGGACCTGGCCGGCATCGCCCTGCGCCAGCGGGTGCTGCGCAACATGTCCGAGTTGAGCCTGGAGACCCAGCTTTTCGGCGAAACCCTGTCGATGCCCGCCGCGCTGGCCCCCATCGGCCTGTGCGGCATGTGCGCCCGGCGTGGCGAAGTGCAGGCGGCCAAGGCTGCAGACGCCAAGGGCATTCCCTTTACCCTGTCCACCGTGTCAGTGTGCCCCATCGAAGAGGTCGCGCCCAACCTGAGCCGGCCCATGTGGTTCCAGTTATATGTGCTCAAGGATCGCGGCTTCATGAAGAACGCTCTGGAGCGGGCCAAGGCTGCCGGGGTCACCACCCTGATCTTCACGGTCGACATGCCGGTGCCCGGCGCCCGCTACCGTGACGCCCATTCAGGCATGAGCGGCCCCAACGGTCCGCTGCGGCGTATGCTGCAAGCCTTCAGCCGGCCCGCCTGGGCCTGGGACGTCGGCCTGCTCGGCCGTCCGCATGACCTGGGCAATATCTCCACCTACCGGGGCAACCCCACGGGGCTGGCCGACTACATCGGCTGGCTGGGCAGCAATTTCGACCCGTCGATTTCCTGGAAGGATCTGGAGTGGATTCGTGATTTCTGGCCAGGATCAATGGTCATCAAGGGCATCCTCGATCCCCAGGACGCCCGCGATGCGGTGACTTTCGGCGCCGACGGCATCGTCGTCTCCAACCATGGCGGGCGCCAGCTGGACGGCGTGCTGTCCAGCGCGCGGGCGCTGCCGGCGATCGCCGATGCGGTCAAGGGCGAACTGAAGATCCTCGCCGACTCCGGCATTCGCAACGGCCTGGACATCGTGCGCATGATCGCGCTGGGTGCCGACGCTGTGTTGCTGGGCCGGGCGTTCGTCTATGCCCTGGCGGTGGCCGGCGGTGCCGGCGTGAGCAACCTGCTGAACCTGATCGAAAAGGAAATGCGCGTGGCCATGGTGCTGACCGGCGCCAAGTCCATCAGCGAAATCACCCGGGAGTCTCTTGCCGCGTACTGAATTATTGAGCGTGCCAATAACTCTGATGCAAGAGAGCTGGCTCCTGTAAAGGTCCCGGCGCCCTTTTGTCACGAGAGGCACGCATGAAATTACGCAAGAAACGCAGCAACCCCATGGGCCTGGGCGACATCACCATCGTCGACGACGAGAAGATGCGCAAGGCGATCACCGCTGCGGCGCTGGGCAACGCGATGGAGTGGTTCGACTTCGGTGTCTACGGCTTCGTCGCCTACGTGCTGGGCAAGGTGTTCTTCCCCAGCGCCTCCCCCAGCGTACAGATGATCGCTTCGCTGGCGACCTTTTCGGTGCCGTTCCTGATCCGGCCGCTCGGCGGGCTGTTCTTCGGCGCCCTGGGTGACCGTTACGGCCGGCAGAAAGTGCTGGCTGCCACCATCGTGATCATGTCATTGAGCACCTTTGCCATCGGCCTGATCCCGTCCTACGCCAGCATCGGCATCTGGGCGCCGATCCTGCTGTTATTGGCCAAGATGGCACAGGGCTTCTCGGTGGGCGGTGAATACACCGGCGCGTCGATCTTCGTTGCCGAGTACGCACCGGACCGCAAGCGCGGCTTTCTGGGCAGCTGGCTGGACTTCGGCTCCATCGCCGGTTTTGTGGTCGGTGCAGGCGTCGTGGTGCTGATTTCCACGGTACTGGGCGAGGATAAGTTCCAGGCCTGGGGCTGGCGCCTGCCCTTCTTCCTGGCCTTGCCGCTGGGCATGCTCGGCCTTTACCTGCGTAACTCCCTGGAAGAGACGCCGGCGTTCAAGCAACACGTGGAAAAACTCGAACAAGGCGACAAGGAAGGCCTGACGGCGGGCCCGAAAGTGTCTTTCAAGGAAGTCGCCACGCAACACTGGCGCGGCTTGATCACCTGTGTCGGCATCGTGGTGGCCACCAACGTCACCTACTACATGCTCTTGACGTACATGCCCAGCTACCTGTCCCATAACCTGCACTACAGCGAAAATCGTGGCATGTTGATCATCATCGCGATCATGGTCGGAATGCTGTTCGTGCAGCCGCTGTTCGGTCGCCTGAGTGACAAGTTCGGGCGCAAGCCGTTCATCGTCTGCGGCAGCATCGGCCTGTTCTGCCTGGCCATTCCGGCCTTCAGCCTGATCGTCAGCGGCCAGGTCGGGCTGATCTTCTGCGGGCTGCTGATCCTTGCGGTGCTGCTCAACTTCTTTATCGGCGTGATGGCCTCGACCCTGCCGGCAATGTTTCCCACCCATGTGCGCTACAGCGCCTTGGCCAGCGCCTTCAACATTTCGGTGCTGATTGCCGGCCTGACCCCCACTGCCGCCGCGTGGCTGGTGGAAACCACCGGCAACCTGTATATGCCGGCTTATTACCTGATGGTGGTGGCGGTGATCGGCCTGGCCACCGGGCTGACCATGAAGGAGACCGCCAACAAGCCCCTGAGCGGCGCGGCACCGACGGCGTCCGACCTCGACGAGGCCAAGGAACTGCTGGTGGAGCATCACGACAACATCGAACAGAAGATCGAGGACATCGATGCACAGATCGCCGAGCTGCAAAGCAAACGCGAAGAGCTGGTGCACCAGCATCCTCGGATCAATTGAGCTTGAGGCGGGCTTCACCGTGATTTGACGCTACGCCTCCCATGCTGAGGTCAGCCTGGCCCTCGCCACGGCGAGGGCTGGACACGATCGTGGTCGGGGGACGAGCGTATGACTTCGTCGTTGACTGACGTTTCTGGCCAACAATGCCGGCTTCAATCCAGCGGGCCAGCCTTGAAGACATGAGCCTGCCCGGTCATACCCACCCTCACCCGCTCCCCCGGCCGGACTTCGTCGCTGACCGGCACATTCAGATGCACTGCCAACGCGCAGCCCTCCAGCTGTAAACCCACGCGGTAGTGGCTGCCGCTGAATTCGCTGCTCACGACTTGTGCCCAGGCACCCTCATCTACCAACAGCAGCTGTTCGGAACGCAGCATGATCGTGCTGGCCCCCGATCCGGCCCCCACCGCGACCCGGCCCAGCACACAGTCTGCCCAGCCACCCTGCACCTGCGCCGGCAAAATGAGCGCCTCACCCAGAAACCGCGCGGTCTGCGCGTCCGCCGGCGCACGGTACAGGCTTTGCGGGGTGCCCGCCTGCACCAGACGCCCCTCGCGCATGACCGCCAGTTGATCGGCAAAGGACAGTGCTTCAGCCTGATCATGGGTCACCAGGATCGTGGTGATCCCGGCCGCGTGGAGCACCTGGGTCACGGCCTGGCGCAGGATGGTACGCAGCCCGGTGTCCAGGGCCGAGAAGGGTTCGTCCAGCAGCATCAGCCGTGGCCGCTGGGCCAGTGCGCGGGCCAGCGCCACCCGCTGTTGCTGGCCGCCGGACAGTTCGTGGGGCCAGCGGTCGATCAGGCACGCGTCCAGCGACACCTGGGCCAGCAGGGCCTGTACCTGGGGCCGGCGCACGGCGCGCGAGCCCTTGAGACCGAAACCGACGTTATCGGCCACGCTGAGGTGGGCGAACAGGGCGCCGTCCTGGGGTACGTAGCCAATGCGGCGCAAATGGGCCGGTACCGAGGTGGCGCCATCCAACAGCGGCGCCGCGTCGAGGTGGATCGTGCCCTGATCGGCACACTCAAAGCCGGCGATCAGCCGCAGCAGCGTGGTCTTGCCCGAGCCGGACGGACCGACGATGGCCGTGCGGCTGCCCGCGGCCGCCCGCAGGCTGACATCATCGACCGCACGTACACCGGCAAAGGTCTTGTGGAGTGCAGCAAGTTCAAGGACGCTCATCGACCGGCGGCTCGTCTGGATTGGTAATAGAGAATGCCCGTCAGGGGCAGCGACAACAGCATCATGACCAGCGCGTAAGGGGCCGCTGCCACGTAATCGATCTCGCTGGTGCGAGCCCAGAAAGCGGTGGCCAGGGTCCTCGTGCCGTTGGGCGCCAGCAGCAACGTGGCGGTCAGCTCGTTGGTGATGGCCAGAAACACCAGCGCCGCCCCCGCCGACGCCCCCGGTGCGGCCAGACGCAGGGTCACCGCCCACAGCGCCCGCGCCGGGGAGCGCCCGAGGCTGCGGGCGATGTTTTCCAGTTCCACCGGCGCCTGGGCAATGCCGCTGCGCAGGCTGACCAAGGCCCGTGGCACAAACATCAGCACATAAGCCAACAGCAGCGTGATCACCGTCTGGTAGATGGGTCTTGCGTAATGCACCGTCAGGGTCACCAAGGCCAGGGCCACGACGATGCCCGGCAGCGAACTGCTGATGTAGTTGCAGCCTTCCAGAAACCGCACCCAGCGCCCCGGTGCCCGCACCGACAGCCAGGCAATCGGCACAGCGGCCAACGTCGTCAGCACGGCCCCGCTCAAGGCCCACCACAGTGTCTGTTGTAACGCGCTCCATAACTCGGGGTCGCGCCAGGGCGTCAGCCCCCCGGCCACCAGCCACTGCCCCACAGTCAGCAGCGGCACGCCAAGGGCCAGGCTGACGGTCACTGTCATCAACCCCAGTGCCAGCCAATGGCCAAGGCGCCCGAGCCGCTGCACCGGCTGAATCCGCGCACTGCCCGAGCCGACCCGGGCATAGCGCGCCGTGCCACGGGCGGCAGATTCGACGGCCAGCAGCACCAGACAGCATAACGCCAGTACCCCGGCGAGCATGTTCGCCGCCGGCCCGTTGTAGCTGGACTGGAACTGATCGAAGATCGCCGTGGTGAACGTGTCGAAACGGATCATCGCGTACAGGCCGTATTCAGCCAGCAGGTGCAAGGCCACCAACAACCCACCGCCGAGCATCGCCAGCCGCAACTGCGGCAGCACCACCCGCACAAACACGCGCCAGGCACTCAACCCCAGCGACTGGGCAACATCCTCGAGGGCAGGGTCCAGCCGGCGCAAGACCGCCGCCGCCGGCAGGTAGAGAAAAGGGAAATAGGCAATCAGCGACACCAGCACCGCGCCCCACAGGCCATGGATCGACGGCACCAGGCTGACCCAGGCGTAGCTGTGCACGAAAGCTGGCACGGCAATGGGCGCCGTGGCCAGCAAGGACCACAGGCGCCGGCCCGGCAAGTTGCTGCGTTCGGTCAACCAGGCCAGGCTCACCCCCAGCACCACACACAGCGGCACCGTGATCAGCACCAGCAGCAACGTGTTGACCAGCAGTTCGCCGACTCGCGGGCGAAACACCAGGGCGGCGACGGTCTCCCAGCCACTCTGCACGGCGATCAGCACCACAAAGCCCAGTGGCAACAACGCCAGCAGCGATACGATCAGTGCCGTCCAGCGCAGTCCGGCGTTGGCCGGACCCGAGCGCCAGCGCCGCCCCGGCGCGGGCACCGGGGCGGCGGCATGAAGCGGGCTATCCGAGGACATTCCAGGCACTTAGAGCAGACCGGCCTGGGTCATCAGCGCCACTGCCTTGCGGTTGTCCAGGGTCGAGGCGTCAACCACCGGAGCGTCGAGTTGGGCCAGGGGCACCAGCGTCGACTGCGAAGCAGCGCCCTCGCCCACGGCGTACTCGAAGGACTTGCCGTGGGTCAGCACCGCCTGGCCCTGCTGGCCGGTGATGTATGTGACGAACGCCTGCGCCTCTTCAGGGTGCTTGCTGGAGGCCAGCACCCCAGCCCCGGAGATGCTCACGAAGGCGCCTGGGTCCTTGTGCTTGAAATAATGCAGCGCGGTGTCCTTGCTGTTTTCGCCGGTCTTGGCCTGATCGACATAACTGTAGTAGTGATAGATTACCCCGCCCTCCACCTGCCCGGCATTCACCGCCTTGAGCACCGCGCTGTTGCCACGGTAGATCGTCGCGTTGGCTTTCATGGCCTTGAGCCAATCCAGGGTGGCTGCCTCGCCCTTGAGCTGCAGCACCGCTGCCACGATGGCCTGGAAATCGGCACCGCCCGGTGACGCAGCCCAGCGGCCTTTCCACTCAGGCTTGGCCAGGTCCAGCAAGGAGGCTGGCAGGTCGCTCGCCTTGAGTGTGTCCTTGTTGTACACAAACACGGTGGAACGCGCAGCAATCGCCGTCCAGTTCCCATGGGCCGGGCGATAGGCACTGCCCACCTGGCTCAGGGTGCTCGGCGCCAGTGGCGCGAACAGCCCGGCCTTGTCCACCAGCACCATGGCCGGGGAGTTTTCGGTCAGAAAGACATCCGCAGGCGAAGCCTTGCCTTCCTGCACCAGTTGGTTGCCCATTTCACTGTCGTCGCCGTTGCGCAAGGTGACCTTGATGCCCGTTTCCTTGCTGAAGCCCTCGACCCAGGCCTTGGTCAACCCTTCGTGCTGGGCGTTGTAGACCACGATGCCCTCGGCGCTGGGCGCTGCACAGACGTAACCGCCGGCCAACAGTGCCGTGCTCAGCAAGCTCATTTTCAGGAATGCAGGAATACGCGAAATCATCGTTTGAGCCGCTCCAGTGGGTGTGATGCGCCTAACAAATGCGAATCTTAATTATTAAGATAACGACACTAGCGAGCATTTCATCAACGAGCGGTGATGGCGATGTGAAAATTGTGTCTGAAATCGACACATACCGCCTCGTGCAAGATTTTCCCATGACCGACCCGGCCTCTTCGCAAGCAAGCTGCGCCAACCCTGTATGCTTTGCCCTCAGGTACCCTGCTCCGCTGCGCAGCGGCTGTGCCGCGTAACCGGTTGTACCGAAAGGATCAGACATGACGTCCAGCCCCCCACTGCTTCACGCCAGGCAGCTGAGCCGACAGCAACCCTCCTCGGATCAGCTGTTGCTGGCCCCCACTGACTTTGCCCTGACGGCCGGCACTCAGGCCGCCGTCACCGGCCCCTCGGGCTCGGGCAAGAGCGTCTTTCTGCGCGCCCTCGCGCTGCTCGACCCCCTGCGCTCGGGCGAGGTGTTCTGGCACGGCCAGGCGGTGCACGGCGAGCACATTCCGGGCTACCGCAGCCACGTCTGTTACGTGGCGCAGAAACCGGCGCTCACCGACGGCAGCGTCGAAGCCAATCTGCGCTTTCCCTTCGCCCTCAAGGTCCATCGTTCGCGTCATTTCCAACAGGATCGTGTCGCCAGATTGCTGCGCAAGGCCGGCAAAGATGACAGCTTCCTTGCCAAACAGGCCGCCGATCTTTCCGGCGGTGAAGCACAGATCATGGCGCTGGTGCGCATCCTCCAACTGGAACCGCACGTGATGCTGCTGGACGAGCCGACTTCGGCACTGGACCCGGCCTCGGCCTCGGCCGTGGAAGGGCTGGTGCTGGACTGGTTCGGTGAGTGTCCCCACGAGCGCGCTTATGTCTGGGTCTCCCATGATCCGGCCCAGGTCGCGCGCATCAGTAACCGCCACCTGCGCATGGTCGGCGGTGTGTTGCAGGCCGAGGACCTCGCATGAATTACCAGAACCTGTCCATGCTGGACGTGGCCATTGCCGCCGCGCTGATTCTGGTCAACGGCGTGCTGTCACTGCTGATGCACCTGGGCCTGGGTCGCCAGTTGGTGATCGCGGCCGTGCGCACCGTGGTGCAGCTATTGGCCATCGGCTACGTATTGGGCTGGGTGTTCGCCCACGCCTGGTGGTATGTGGTCTTGCCGCTGATGTGCCTGATGACGCTGATCGCCGGGGTCTCGGCCTCCGGGCGCGGCAAGCAGACCTACAAGGGCCAGTTGGCCAACAGCATCCTCTCGGTGTGGGCCAGTTCATGGCTGATCGGGGCCATCGGCCTGGGCCTGATCATCCACGTCAAACCCTGGTACGAGCCCCAGTACGCCATCCCGATTCTGGGCATGATCCTGGGCAATGCGCTGACCGGCGTGTCTTTGGGCATCGACCGCATGACTCAGGAGTTGCTGGCCACCCGGGTCAACGTCGACATGATCCTGGCCTTGGGCGGCACGCGCTGGGAGGCGGCACAGGAGGCAGCCCGGCAAGCCGTTCGCGCCGGCATGATGCCGACCCTCAATCAGATGACCGTGGTCGGTATCGTCAGCCTGCCAGGCATGATGACCGGCCAGGTGCTGGCTGGCGAAAGCCCGCTGGCGGCGGTGCGCTATCAGATCGTGATCATGTTCCTGATCGCTGCGTCGTCGGCGCTGGGCACGGTGTGTGCGGTGTTTCTGACCTACCGTCGACTGTTTTCCCGCGACCACCGCTTTGTGGTGCAACGGCTGATCCGTCGCACGTGAGGGGTCTGGGTAAAAGGCCGAGCAAAAAAAAAAGCCACCTCAAACGAGGTGGCTAAAAACTTAACCAAAGAGAGTTCGAAGGGGAGCAGGCCTGAAGTGCCACGCGGGGGAAGAGTTTGACACTTCAGGCTTGTTCGTTCTTCGAGATGGACTTTACCACTGGGGCCGAAGGTTGAAATATTGACCGTGTCGATAGTGACTATCGACCCGACCGGCAGGCACACCGTGTGACTTTTCCTCTGCGCGCCTGTCTGCGGGGCTATGCGCTGGCGCCTGGCAATCGGGACGCATCGTCAGGTATTGCTTTGCGTGATGAGTGCTATCACTTCCCTCCATTTCCGCTAGCAATCCGCCGCGCCTAACATCAGCTCCAGACAAACCACTTCCCTCTCAGTCTACTGGAGCAACTGTCATGAAATATCTCGTCTTCGCCGCCTTGTCGGTGTTCAGTGTCTACGCCTCGGCCAACAACGAAACCCACTCACCGCTGGGCGCTGGCGCCACCGCTACCGACTCGTCCGTTGCCGCCGTACGCTACGACTACTCGCAGAACCTGGACATCGCCAAAGTCATCAAGATCAGCACCCCCAGCGTCACCAGCTGCGGCCCGGTGACCTCGCACATGATCTACCAGGACTCCAAAGGCGTGACCCACAACATGGAATACACCCGCATGGGTGATGGCTGCGAGAATGGTTGATCGTGGGCTCCGAGTTCCCGCCAGCGCGGGGGGCAGCGCGAGGGCTGGCGGGACGAGTTCAAGCGTAGGTATTTTTTCTGTATTCCGTTAACGTAAAGGTCATACCGTCCCTTTTCAGGATGCCAGCCCATGAGTGAATTCACCAGCCTGCACCTCGAACAGACCGCCCCCGGTGTGACCACACTCTGGCTCGACCGTGAGGCACGCCACAATGCCTTCGACGCCCAGATGATCGAGGAACTGCTGAGCGCCCTTGCCCAGCTGAAAAATGATCCCGCCCTGCGCGTGCTGGTGCTGCGCGGTCGTGGCCGGCATTTCTGTGCCGGTGCAGACCTGGCCTGGATGCAGCAAGGCGCCGCCCTGCCCTACGATGCCAATCTGCGTGATGCCGAACGGCTCGGGCAGTTGATGCAGGCCCTGCATGGGTTTCCCACACCGACCCTGGCGGTGGTCCAGGGCGCGGCCTTTGGCGGCGGTCTGGGTCTGGTGGCCTGCTGCGACATGGCCATCGGTAGCACGAGCGCGCAATTCTGCCTGTCGGAGGTGCGCATCGGCCTGGTGCCAGCGGTGATCAGCCCGTATGTGGCACAGGCCATCGGTCACCGTGCGCTACGTCGCTATGGCCTGACGGCCGAGCGCTTCGATGGCGAACAGGCCTGTGCCCTGGGCCTGCTGGCTGAATGTTTCAGCAACGATGAACTGGACGCGGCGGTCGAGCGTTGGCTGGCCAATCTGTTGTTGAACAGCCCGGCGGCCATGGTGCAGACCAAGGCGCTGCTGCTGGAGGTGAGCACGGCGCTGCTGGATGAGCATTTGCGAGCGCGCACGGCGAAGTGCATTGCCGAGGTGCGGGTCAGTGCGCAGGCTCAGGAAGGGTTGCAGGCGTTTTTGGAAAAGCGGTCGCCGGGGTGGATCTGAGGCTTCATCGCGGGCTGCGCGCGCGCCTTCGGGTGCCAACCGTAGGCGCGCGGGCAGCCCGCGATCAGGGCTGCCTCAATTCAAAGGCCGATCGCCCTGTTCATCCTTGATGCGGGTCGGCAGGCCCATGCTGTCCAGCGCCTTGAGGAACGCCCTGGCCGGCAATTCTTCGACGTTGGCCATGCGTTGCACATCCCACTCGCCCCGCGCCACCAGCAGCGCGGCGGCCACCGGCGGCACGCCGGCGGTGTAGGAGATGCCCTGGCTGTCAGTCTCGGCGTAGGCTTCTTCGTGGTCGGCCACGTTGTAGATGAAGACCTCGCGTGGCTGGCCGTCGCGGGTGCCCTTGATCAGGTCACCGATGCAGGTCTTGCCCACATAGCCCGGCGCCAGCGAGGACGGGTCCGGCAGCACGGCCTTGACCAGCTTGAGCGGCACCACTTCCAGGCCTTCGGCGGTTCTGACCGGCTTTTCGGACAGCAGGCCGAGGTTGTTCAGCACCGTGAACACATTGATGTAGTGCTCGCCGAAGCTCATCCAGAACCGTACGTTGGGCACGTCGAGGTTCTTGGACAACGAGTGCACTTCATCGTGGCCGGTCAGGTAGAGGTTCTGTGAACCCACCACCGGCAGGTCATCGGTGCGCTTGACTTCGAACATGGTGTTGCGGGTCCACTGGCTGTTCTGCCAGCTCCACACTTGCCCGGTGAATTCGCGGAAATTGATTTCCGGGTCGAAATTGGTGGCGAAATATTTGCCATGGGAGCCCGCATTCACATCCAGGATGTCGATCGACTCGATGTGGTCGAAATACTCCTGCTGGGCAAGTGCGGCATAGGCATTGACCACGCCTGGGTCAAATCCGATCCCGAGAATGGCCGTGATGTTTTTCTGCTTGCATTCGTCCAGGTGCTTCCACTCGTAGTTGCCGTACCAGGGCGGCGTTTCGCAGACCTTGCCCGGCTCTTCGTGGATAGCGGTGTCCAGATAGGCCACGCCGGTGTCGATGCACGCCCGCAGCACTGACATGTTGAGGAAGGCGGAGCCGACGTTGATGACAATCTGCGACCCGGTTTCGCGGATCAGCGCCTTGGTCGCTTCAACGTCCAGTGCATTCAGCGCAAAGGCCTGGATCTGGGCGGGCACCTTGAGGCTGCCCTTGGCATTGACGCTGTCGATGATGGCCTGGCATTTGGAGATGTTGCGCGACGCGATAGCAATACGACCGAGTTCGTCGTTGTGCTGCGCGCACTTGTGGGCCACCACCTTGGCGACACCTCCTGCTCCAATGATAAGAACGTTCTTCTTCAATCTCTTTCCCACTCCCTTATCTGTCGGCCTTACGAAAGGCTGGACAGGTAATCGTCAAAACCAAATTCGCGAACCACGTCGACACTACCGTCGAGTTGTTTCACTACGATGGCTGGCATTTTCAAACCGTTGAACCAGTTCTTCTTGACCATGGTGTAGCCTGCCGCGTCGATGAACGACAGCCGATCGCCGATGGACAGCGGACGATCGAATGAGTACTCGCCGAAGATGTCTCCGGCCAGGCACGACTTGCCGCACACCATGTAGCGGTGTTCACCGGTGTTGGGCGCCATCTTGGCGTCCAGGCGGTAGATCAGCAGGTCGAGCATGTGCGCTTCGATGGAGCTGTCGACCACGGCCAGGTGCTTGCCGTTGTAGAGGGTGTCGAGCACGGTGACTTCCAGCGAGGCGCTCTGGGTGATGGCCGCTTCGCCCGGCTCAAGGTAGACCTGCACGCCGTACTGCTCGGAGAAGGCCTTGAGCCGCGCGCAGAACGCGTCGATGGCATAGCCTTCGCCGGTAAAGTGAATGCCGCCGCCCAGGCTGACCCATTCGACCTTGTGCAGCAGATGACCGAAGCGCTCCTCGATGGTGCCCAGCATCTTGTCGAACAGCTCGAAATCGCCGTTCTCGCAGTTGTTGTGGAACATGAAGCCGGAAATCTGCTCGATCACCCCTTCGACCTTGACCGGATCCCATTCGCCCAGGCGACTGAACGGCCGGGCCGGGTCGGCCAGCAGGTAATCGGAGCTGCTGACCTGGGGGTTGACCCGCAGGCCGCGGGTCTTGCCGGCCGAGGCCTCGGCGTAGCGCTGCAACTGGCCGATGGAGTTGAAGATGATCTTGTCGCAGTTGGCCAGCATCTCGTCGATTTCGTCATCGGCCCAGGCCACGCTGTAGGCGTGGGTTTCACCGACGAACTTCTGCCGGCCCAGCTTGAGTTCGTACAGCGACGACGACGTGGTGCCGTCCATGTACTGCTGCATCAAGTCGAACACTGACCAGGTGGCAAAGCATTTCAACGCCAACAGTGCCTTGGCCCCGGAGTGCTCGCGCACGTAGGCGATCTTCTCCAGATTGCCCAGCAGCTTCTGTTTATCGATGAGGTAATACGGCGTTTTGAGCATTTCTAGGCCCCCGGCCCGGCTAGCCAAAAAAAAGGACCCGAATTGTGCCCGCACTTGACCGAGATCGAAAGGGCGCGGCGCATATTTCTGCCCGAATGACGTGGTGGTGGTCGGCTGCAATCCGCGTCTATGGTCATGCCTAAACGGTATTTAGCCGAATTTTTTTACAACCTTATGATCTTTGATGATCGGTCATCCCTATAAAAGACAGAGCATCCTATGACATCCATGTTGCAAAAATATGTCACCCGCCGCTGGACGGCGTTGCGGGCCGCCAGCCTTTGCCTGATCAGCGCCGCGCTGGCCACACCTCTGCACGCCGCCGAGACAGTCAGTATCGGTTACCAGAAGTCCTCAACGCTGATCACCTTGCTCAAGACCCAAGGCACCCTGGAACAGGCACTGAAAGATAAGGGCATCGCCGTCAGCTGGCATGAGTTTCCCAGCGGCCTGCCCTTGCTGGAGGCCTTGAACACCGGCAATGTCGACCTCAGCGCCGACGTGGCCGACACCGTACCGATCTTCGCCCAGGCTGCCGGCGCGCGGCTGACGTATTTTGCCCAGGAGTCGGCGTCGCCCCAGGCACAGGCCATCGTGGTGCGCAGTGACTCGCCGATCCAGCGGCTGGCCGATCTCAAAGGCAAGAAAGTCGCCGTGACCAAGGCCGCGGGCACCCATTACCTGCTGATCGCGGCGCTGGCCCAGGCCGGGCTGAAGTTTTCCGATATCCAGCCGGCGTACCTGTCCCCGGCCGACGGGCGCGCGGCCTTCGAAAACAACAAAGTGGATGCGTGGGTGACCTGGGAACCGTTCCTCACCAGCGTCCAGCGCCAATTGCCGACCCGCGTGCTGACCGATGGCAGGGGGCTGGCCAGCTATAAGCGCTACTACCTGACCACCACGGCCTATGCCCAGGCGCACCCCGAGGTGCTCAGACAGGTGTTTGCCCAGTTGCAGCAGGCCGGTGAGTGGGTCAAGGCCCACCCAGCCGATGCTGCGAAAGTGCTGGGGCCGCTGTGGGGCAATCTGGATGGCCCGACGGTGGAAGCGGCCAATGCCCACCGGACCTATCAGGTCCAGGCGGTCACGGCCGACCAATTGGGTGAGCAGCAGAAGATTGCCGATGCGTTTTTGGCCGCCGGGTTGCTGCCCAAGGCGGTGGATGCCAAGGATGTGGGGGTCTGGAAGCCTTGAAATGGCCTGCGCATGATGGCCTCGTGGCCTGCGCTTTACGGCCGATACACGCTCTGCGGCACGCACACCACCCCATCAAACAACAACCGCGCCGTGCGCAGCAGCCCGCACCCGGCCAGGGCGCCGTTGTCCAGCTTCAGCTGCACGGTGAACTCCCCGGTGGGATGTTCCACCGACAATCGTACCTGCGCCCCTTGCGGCACCTGGGCCAGCCCATCGGCCACCGAGCCGGGCAGCAGACAAGCCGAAGCCACACTGACGGCGCCAAACACCCCGATGGAGGCATGGCATTTGTGTGGAATGAAACTTCGGCTGCTGATGGCGCCCCCGGCCTGGGGCGCGGCGATCAGGGTCATCTTCGGCACTGTGCGCTCGCTGACATCCCCCAGGTTCATCAACGGCCCGGCTTGCAGGCGAATCCGCTCGATACGCGCCTTGAGCTCGGTGTCGGCATCGAGCTCAAGGCGGGTTTCATAGCCGGTGCGGCCCAGATCGGCGGCGCGCATCAGCACCACGGGCATGCCGTTGTCGATGCAAGTCACCTCGACGCCGTCGATCACTTGCCTGACCTGCCCGGTGGGCAGCAAGGCACCGCAGCTGGAGCCGGCGATGTCATCGAACTCGACCACGATGGGTGCCGCCGTGCCCGGGACGCCGTCGATGCGCGCTGTGCCGTGGTAGCGCAGCGCGCCGCCGGGGGTCTGCAACAGGGCCGTGGCGGTCTGCCCGGTATTTTCCATGAAGATGCGCACTTGCGTCTCCTCACCCTGGATGTCCACCAGCCCGCGCTCCAGTGCGAACGGACCGACACCGGCCAGAATATTGCCGCAGTTCTGCCCGTAATCCACCCGCGGCTCGTCCACCACCACTTGGGCAAACAGGTAATCGACGTCCACACCCGGCCGCTGTGAGCGGCGGATGATCGCCACCTTGCTGGTCAGCGAGTCAGCTCCACCCACCCCATCGATCTGCCGGGGGTCGGGCGAGCCCATGGCGGCCAGCAGCACGCGGTCGCGCAACGGGCCTTCGCCCGGCAGGTCATCGGCCAGAAAATAGGTGCCCTTGGACGTGCCGCCGCGCATCAGCAGGCAAGGAATCCGCGTCTGGCCCATGGCTCAACCCTCCAACTGGTCAAGGCTGTCGTAATACTTCAGGCCCTTTTCCGCCAGGCGCACACGCATGTTGTAGATGTCCAGGCCCAGCTCGCCAGCGGCCAGGCGCAGGCGTTTGTGCTCTTCGAGGTCGGCACGCTTGCGGCTGGCCTCGATAACCCCGGCCAGCTCTTCACGGCGCACGATGACCACACCGTCGTCGTCGGCCAGCACCGCGTCACCCGGGTTGACCAGTTGCCCGGCGCAGACCACCGGGATGTTCACCGAACCCAGGGTTTCCTTGATAGTGCCTTGGGCGTGCACGGCCCGGGACCAGACTTGAAAGCCCATCTCGCGCAGGGTGCGGGTGTCGCGTACGCCGGCGTCGAGGACCAGACCACGCACCCCACGGGCCTGCAGAGAGGTGGCCAGCAGGTCGCCGAAAAAGCCGTCGGTGCACGGCGAACTGGGCGCCACCACGAGGATGTCGCCAGGCCGGCACTGCTCCACGGCCACATGGAACATCCAGTTGTCGCCCGGAGCCACCAGCACCGTCACCGCCGAGCCGCTGATGGCGGTGTCCTGCTGGATCGGGCGCATGTACGAGGCCAGCAGGCCCTTGCGGCCCTGGGCCTCATGCACCGTTGCCACGCCATACTGAGTGAGTTCGTCCACCAGGGCCTGCTCGGCCCGAGGGATGTTGCGAATGACCACGCCGGTCTTTCCGATCAGGTTCATCCCAGGTTCTCCGTCACGCGAGGAAAGATGCTCTGATAGCCCTCGCCATAGATGATGTCTTTTTTCGCGGTGATGCCGATGTTGCGCTTGGCCTGTACGCCGCGTTGCAGCGCCACGCGGGTGTAGTACTCCCACAGGTGCTCTTGGCCGGCCATGCACTGGATGGCGGCGTATTTCTTGTCCCATACCGTAGTGATGTCCAGCAGCACATCGGGCTTCCACTCGCACTGTTCCGGCTGGTGCGGCTCGAAACTGTAGACCGGCGGCGCGCCGACGATCGTTTCGCCGGGCTTGTAGCCTTCGGCCTGGGCGATGATCCGCGCTTCCTGGGCCAGGTGAATGGCCAGCGGATGGTCGTAGTTGTAGGGGTCTTTCAGAGAGTGGCTGAGGACGAACTCCGGCTGCACCCGGCGAAACACGTCGGCCAGGCGAAACAGGGTGTCGGTGTCGGCGCGCATCGGGTAGTCGCCGATGTCGAAGAACTCGACGCTGGCACCGAGAATATCGGCAGCGGCCTGGGCCTCTTCGCGTCGAGCAGCCTTGACCTTGCTTTCGGTCATGTCGCCGCCCTTGCGCCAGAGCTTGGCCGATTCGCCACGCTCGCCGAAGCTCAGGCAGACGATGTGCATGCCATAACCCTGTTCGGCATGCAAGGCGATGGCGCCACCGGCGCGCCAGACGAAGTCGGCGGAATGGGCGCTGACCACCAGGGCGGTCTTGTTGTTTGCGGGGCTGATCATGGCAGGAGACTTCCCTCGTTGAAGTACCCCGATGCTGACAGTCGTCGCCCGCCCGGCCCAATGCTTAACCTTGCTGCAGCTATACTTTTTGCTTATGGGCGCCGCATACTGGACGTCCCGCCACGCCGTCGGAGCCTCTGTGAGCAGCCTGCCCCCGTTGATGCAGATCCGCGCCTTCGTGCGCATTGCCGAATACGGCAGCGTCTCCCGCGCCTCCCAGGTCCTGCTGCGCGCGCAGTCGGTGGTGACCCGCTCGATTCGCGATCTGGAGCTGGGCCTGGACGTGCAGTTGTTCGAGCGCCACGCCAACGGTATGTTGCTCACCCCCCAGGGCAAGTCGATCCTGCCCCGCGCCCAGCGCATCCTCGCGGAGCTGGAAGCCATTCCCGCCCTGCTCGGCCACGCGCCCCACGAGCCGCTGTACCTGTTGCAGTCGCGGCGCCTGGAAATATTCGTCAAACTCTGCGAAACCCAGCACATGCAGACCGTCGCCAACACCTTCGGCCTGACCCAGCCGGCCATCAGCGCGGCGCTCAAGGTGCTCGAGGACGGGGCCGGCAAGGCCTTGTTCGAGCGCACCGCCCGCGGTTTGCAACCGACCCGCGCCAGCCAGGACATCCTGTTGCCGATTCGCCGGGTGCTCAACGAACTGCGGCACATACCGGCCGACGTCGCGCTGCTCAAGGGTTCACTGCAAGGGGTGGTGATGGTCGGCGCCCTGCCCCTGGGCCGCACGCGGATCCTCCCCGAGGCCATCGTGCGCCTGCTGGAGCAACACCCCGGCGTGCGCGTGGCCACCAACGAAAGCCCGTTCAATCTGCTGGCCATGGAGCTGCGTGCCGGCGACGTCGATTTCGTCCTCGGCGCGCTCCGCTCTCACGACTACGCCAGCGACCTGCAGGGCGAGCAATTGTTGATCGAAGAAATGGTCATCCTGGCCCGCCGGGATCATCCCTTGCTGGGCCAGACCGTGAGTCTGGATGACTTGGCCCATGCGCGCTGGGTGCTGCCCCGGGCGGACACCCCGGCACGCCAGCTGCTGGAGGCGCACTTTGCCGGGCTGGGCCGCACGCCGCTGGAGCCGGTGGTAGAAACCGGCGACATGGCCATCATTCGCGGCCTGCTGATGCGCTCGGACTTGCTGGCGGTGGTGTCCGCCCACCAACTGGAGTACGAAATCGCTTCCGGCGAGCTGCGCCCGCTGGCCTTGCAGCTGCGCGACACCTACCGCCCCATTGGCCTGATCTACCGGCGCAACGGCTTGCACTCGCCAGCGGCGCAGGCGCTGATCGAAGAAATCCGCCGGGTCAGCGTCTGCCAGCCACCGAGTAGGTGACCTGCTGGTTACGGGTCTTCTGGAAATCTTCCAGCGACAGGCCCTTCATGGCCGAGTAGATGTGCAGGTTGGACACCCCGATGACGGCGCCGAGCTTTTCCAGGAGGAAGAAGATCGCGCCATAGCGGATCAGCCCCTGCCAGTCTCGCGCCGCCACCAGCCCACACTCCTCTGCCGTCAGCTGGTGCTCGTCGAACAACGCCTGGGGGTTGTCGAGAAAGCGCTGGCGCCACGCCGGGTCGATGAGGTTATGCAGGAAACGATTGAGACGGTAGCCCTTGTGGCTGCGCTCCAGGGTGAATGGGTAGGTGCCCGGCAACTGGTCGATACCGGCCAACTGGTGGTCGATATGCTCGCGATGGCGCTGCTGCAGTTCCAGGGCCAGTTCGCCGGGCAGCGGCGCGGCACGGTTTTCCAGAAGCAGCGTGGCGATACCGGTCATCGACGGCAGGTAGTAGTCCTGGTGCAGCTTCTCGACGTTGGCCGACAGCGCGCCGCGCATGATCAGCCAGGTGATCACTTCCGAGCCTTCCATGCCGCCCAGGGTGGCGTATTCAGCCAAGGTGATCTCGGTCAGGCGCTCGGGGTCGTTGACCAGCAGATCAAGGAACTGTGCGTCCCATTCCGGGTTGTTGAAGCCGCACCGCTCGCCATGCACCTGATGGGATACGCCACCGGTGGCGACGATAGCCACTTTCAGGTCCTCGGGGTAGCTTTCGATGGCACGGCGCAGGGCCTTGCCCAGGTGGTAGCAGCGGCGCGCACTGGGAATCGGGAATTGCAGCACGCCCACTTGCAGGGGCACGACCTGCACCGGCCAGCCGTCCTTGAACGGCATCAATGCCGACATTGGCGAGAACAGGCCGTGGTCGATGGGTTTGTCGCGAAAGAACGACATGTCGAACTCGTCGGCCATCAGGCTGTTGCCAATGTGCCGGGACAGCGCCGCATGACCGCCGATGGTCGGCAAGGCGCGCTTGCCGCCGCCCTCGTCCGCGACCTCGTAGTGGTCATCGACGCCCAACGCAAAGGCCGAGTAGTGATCGAAAAAGAATGAGGTCACGTGGTCGTTGAAAATGTAGAACAGCACGTCCGGCTTGCGCTCGGCCAGCCAGGCCTTGATCGGCTTGAAGCTCTCGAAGATCGGCGCCCAGGCGGCTTCGTCCTGTTTGTCGTGGTCGACTGCAAAGCCGATAGTGGGAGTATGCGAAACGGCCAGGCCGCCGATGATTGTTGCCATGTTCTACTTCTCCACCCATTTTGATTAGCCAAGCGTTGTGAGCATACAAGGAGCAAGGTCTTCACACGCCTGTGAAATGCTTAATCGGGTATCGGTTCTATTGATGAGGGCGGTACAACTGGTCTACCAGAACCCGCCAGTCAAAGGGTTCGGTATAGCCCAGGCCCTGACTGAGCATGCTGTCCACCAGACCGCGCTGGGTAGCGACAATGGCGCGGCTCATGTTCGGTTCGACGCCGACATCGGCGGCGGTGCGGGCCACCTCCTCCATTTCTTCGGCACGGCGTCGGCCATGCTCGGCCACCCGGCTGATCAGGTAGTGCGGCTGACGGTCATCCCAGCCCATGCCCGGAAAACTCTTGTGCAAGGACGCCAGCACTGCCTCTTCCGCACCATAGTGGCGTGCGGTAGACAGGCACTCAGTGGTCAGGGCCTCCAGCCCCTTGATCATGATGCTGCGGCACATCTTGATTGCCGAGGCCACGCCGACGCGGTCGGCCACCACCCGCACGTTGAAACCCAACGGCACCAGCCACCCCGCCAGATCCTCGGCCAGCGCCCCGCCCAGCAGGATCGGTGTCTGCAAGCGCTGGGGGGGCACCGGAGCCATGACGGCGGCATCGACATAGCGCCCAGCGCCCTGCTCGATGGACGCGCTGGCGGCCTGCTTGGTGGTCGGCGCCACAGAGTTGATGTCCATGAACACCTGGCCCGAGCGCAGGAACGGCGCGATCTGCTGCGCCACGTTCAACGCCGACGCGGCGGTGACGGCACTGATGATCAACTGTACATCGCGCACGGCGGCCTCGGCGCTGTCGCACGGCTGGACGCCGGCCTGGGCCGCTTTGTTCAGCATGGAGGGGCGGTGCTCGGGCCTCTCCAGCCATTGGTCGTAAGCGTTGACGCGCACGCCTTGGGCAACCAAGTCCTGGCCAAGAATACCGCCGGCCTCACCGAAGCCGATCAGGGCCACTGTTTCCAATACACTCATTGACTGTTCTCCAGATGGGGGGTGGACGTGCGCTCGGCATGGGCTGCCGGCGCAGGTTTGAGGCAAGCGTCGAACCGCTCGCGGTCGAAGAGCCTTTCCCAGCGGCAGATGACGAACACCGCCACGCTGTTGCCGATGACGTTGGTGGTCGAGGTGGCGATGGCCAGCACCCGATCAATGCCGAACAGCAGCCCCAGTGCGCCCAGCGGCAGGACGCGCACCGACTCCAGGGTCGCCGCCAGCTTGATCACCGCGCCACCGGCCGCGCCGGCGCCACCTTTGGAGGTCAGCAGCATGACCCCCAGCAGGCTCAGGGACTGGCCCCAGGACAGACTGGTGTCGGTGGCCTGTGCAAGAAAACCCAGGCCACAGGCCATGTACAGGCAAGCGCCGTCGATGTTGAAGCTATAACCGGCCGGCAGCACGAAACCCACCACCGCCTCGTCGCAGCCGGCCTGGGTCAGTTTGGCCACGAGTTTCGGAAAGGCCGCCTCGCTGGAGGCCGTCCCCATGGCGATGATCGCCTCCTCCTTGATCACCCGCAGGATCTTGAGGATCGAAAACCCGGCCAGCGCCGCGACGCTGCCCAGCACCAGGAAGATGAAGATCAATACGCTGGCGTAATAGGTGAGAATGTAGCGCAACAGGTAAAGCAGGGTCTGCGAGCCGAAACTGCCCACCGCCGCCGACATCGCGCCGAATGCTCCCAGTGGCGACAGGCGCATGATGTAGCCCAGCAGTTTGAAGATGACACTCTGGCCTTCGTTGAGCAGACGCAGGCCGACCCAGTCCGGTTTAGCGCATTGGGCCAGGGCCAGGCCCACCAGGATCGAGACGAACAGCACCGGCAGGATGTCGCCGTCGACGAAGGCCGAGGCCAGGGTTTTCGGAATGATGGAGAGCAGGAAGTGTTCGAGGTTGAAGCTGCCGCCGGCCATGGCCGCGTTGACGGTGGCCGCCTGCCCGGCCGCCAGGTCATCGCCCATGCGCGCATGCAGGCCATCACCCGGCCGCACCAGCGAGACGACAATGAAACCCACTGCCATCGCCAGGCTGCTGACCACTTCGAAATAGACCAGCGTCTTCACCCCGATACGCCCCAGCCGGCGAAAATCGCCGACGTGGGCGATGCCGTGGACCACGGTGAAGAAAATGATCGGCCCCAGAACCATCTTCAACAGGGCGATGAACGCCGTGCCCAAGGGCTTCATTTTCACCGCCCATTCCGGCGCCAGCAGGCCGAGCGCGATTGCCAGACCCATGGCGATCAGCACCTGGATATAGAGTTTTCCCAGTACTTTCATGAGGTTCTTGACCCTTGTTCTTATTATTCAAGAATGCAGCGGGGGTCAGAATCGCAGGGCGTGGCGGGGATTGGCCAATGCGTTGGGTTTGGGGTGGGGTGCGTTTTGTTTATGGGCTGTCTTGGGTCACCGGATTGGCCTTCAAATAGGCCAACAGATCCGCGACCTTCTGCGCATCACTTAACCCCCAGAACTGCATCCGCGTCCCGGACACCACGCCACTGGGGTCTTTCACAAAAGCGGCCAAGGTATCCGTCGACCAGACGATCCCCGAATTGCGCATGGCATCGGTGTAGTGATAGCCCTGCGCCGTGCCCGCCTTGCGCCCGAACAGGCCGTTGAGCTGAGGGCCGAACACATTGCGTGCATTGCTGCCGATGGTGTGGCAACGGGTGCAGTTGCTCTCGAACACGGCCTGCCCGGCCGTCGCATCGCCGTCGGCAACGGCGGCCAGTGGGGTCAAGGCCAACAGCAGAATCAACAGGTTGCTTTTCATGGATCGATTCCCATCACGGCTCATCATCAATTTGCATGATCTTGTTAATCGTTATTCGGAATTATTCTTTAGCGCAGCTTGCAGGCAGGATTATGCCATCTCAGCCCGTCCTGGAAAGGAAACCTCATGAATATCAACTTGATAATTGTCTGCACCATCGTTGTTTCATTCGCCATTGCCTTGGTCCATGCCTGAAGTTTTTAGCCGTTGAGGACCGCTGGCGGGGAGGATCAGGCCGGAAATTTTGCTCTGCTGGACGGCCGTGAATCCGCTACGCTTGACCCACAGGGCACATTCCATGGATCAGGTGTCGCAGTGGCGGAGTCGCGAGGTTGCCGGTGAGCAAGAGGGGTGAAGTGAAACTGACCCGCTGGAGCCTGTTGGCGCTGGCGTCCGGGCTCGGGCTCAGCGTGCTGGTTGCCTGTCTGGTCGGCTATTCGAACCGTGACTACACCCAACAGGCGGTGAGCGTGGCGGCCAGTGAAGCCGCCGACGCTATCGTCAGCCGCCTGCGCCTCTACCAATACGGCCTGCGCGGCGCGCGTGGTTCGATCCTCACGGCCGGCGCCGACAAGATCGACCCCGAGGTGTTTCGCCGCTACAGCCAGAGTCGTGACCTGGACGAAGAGTTTCCTGGGGCGCGCGGTTTCGGTTTCGCGCGCCGCGTACCCGCCGACCAACTTCCTGACTACCTGCAACGCCAACGCACGCGCATCCAGCCGGACTTTTCCATCACCCAGCTAGGCAGTCATGCCGGCGATCTCTACGTCATCGAGATGGTCGAGCCGATGGCGCTCAACCGCACCGGCATCGGCTTCGACATTGCCTCGGAAAAAAACCGCCGCGAAGCCGCACAGGCGGCCATGAGCGCCAACGAGGCGCGGCTGACCGCGCCGATCACCCTCTATCAGGACAAGGGCCACCCCGAACAGTCCTACCTGCTGTTGATGCCGGTTTATCGCACCAGTACGGCCCCCGCCACGGTCGAGGGGCGCCTGGCCGAAGGCCTGGGCTGGACCTATGCACCGTTGCTGATGGAAGACGTGATCGGCAGCCTGCACCTGGACCGCGATACCTTGCGCGTGAGCCTGCGTGACATTACCGACCCCGACAACCAGCCCCTGCTCTACGCCGATGCCTCCGCCTTCGAGGCCGTCGCCAGCGCCACCAGCGAACAGCAGCTGTTCGGCCGGCGCTGGCGAGTGGAGGCACGGGTCGGCGAGCGTTTCGTGCGCGGCCTGCATCTGGTGTCGCCCTATGCCGTGATGGGCATCGGCACCCTGCTCAGCGTGCTGCTGGCCGCCTTTCTCACCGCCAGTCAATTGGGCCGCGATCGCCGGCAACAGGTCCAGGCGGCGCGCAGCCTGATGGCGGCCATCGTCGAAAGCTCCACCGATGCCATCATCACCAAGTCGCTGGACGGCCACATCACCTCCTGGAACCGCGGCGCCCAGGCGCTGGTGGGATACAGCCAGGAAGAAGCCCTGGGACAGTCCCTGGCCCGGCTGCTGGTGCCCGAGGCGCTGCTCAATGAAGAACGTGAGGTACTGGCCCGCGTTGCGCGCAATCAATCAGTGCAGTTGCCCAACACCCAGCGCCGGCACCGCGACGGCCACCTGGTGGACGTCTCGGTGTCGGTCACGCCGATCCATGACGCCGTCGGCCAAGTGATCGGCGCGTCCACCAGCATGCGCGACATCACCGCCCTCAAGGCCAGCGATGCGCGCCTGCGCGAGCTCAACAGCCACCTCGAAGAACTGGTCATCCAGCGCACGGCCGAGCTGACCCAGCTCAACCTGCTGTTCGGCAATGTCTTCCGTTCGTCCTCCAAGGTGTCGATCATTGCCACGGACTTGTCCGGCACCATCATCATCTTCAACCGCGGCGCCGAATACATGCTGGGTTATGAAGCCAGTGAACTGGTGGGCCAGGCCACCCCGGCGATGATTCACTTGCAAAGCGAAGTGGAGCAACGCAGCGAAGAGTTGTCTCGGCGCTACGGCTTTCCGGTCCGGGGTTTTCGCGCCCTGGTGCACCGGGCCGAGACCCACGGCTCCGACACCCGCGAATGGACCTACGTGCGCAAGGACGGCACGCAAGTGCCGGTGTCGCTGGTGATCACCGCGATGCGTGACGAACACGGCACGCTCACCGGCTATGTCGGCATCGCCATCGACATCACCGAGCGCAAGCACGCCGAACAGCAGCTGGCCGCCAGCGTCGAGCAGATGCGCCAGCAGCACAGGGAATTGACCACCCTGCGCGATCACCTGCTCATGGCCACCGAGATCGCCGAGCTGGGTATCTGGACCATGAACCTGGTGAACAACACCGTGCACTGGAGCGAGCGCATGTGCGAGCTGTACGAGCTCGATCGGCTGATCACCGATGGCGACGAGAGCTACGCGTACTGGTACTCGCGCCTGCATCCGGAGGATGCGGCGGCGATCGCGGCGCGGCTCGACACCGCCATCGAGGGCGCCGCCACCTACGACTCGGTGTTTCGCATCGTGCGCAACGACGGCAGCATCACCTACATCCAGTCGGCGGCGAACGTCGAACGCAACGCCGAAGGCCAGGCGGTGCTGGTCACCGGCATCAACCGCGACATCACCGCGCGCCACGCGCTGGAGGCCGGCCTGCTGCACGCCAAGGAACAGGCCGACGCCGCCAGCGCAGCGAAATCCTACTTTCTGGCCAACATGAGCCATGAAATTCGCACGCCCATGAACGCCGTGCTGGGCATGTTGCAACTGATCAGCAACACGGCCCTCAATGCCCGCCAGCAGGATTATGTCGGCAAGGCGCAGTCGGCCGCCCGCTCGCTGCTGGGCATTCTCAACGACATCCTCGATTACTCGAAGATCGAAGCCGGCAAGATGCAGATCGACGTGCACCCGTTCGAACTGGAGAGCCTGATGCAGGACCTGGCCGTGGTCATGGCCGGCAACGACACCACCGGTACCGTGGAGGTGGCTTTCGACCTGGACACCCGGGTGCCCCCCACGCTGATCGGCGACAGCCTGCGCCTGCAGCAGATCCTGATCAATCTGGGCGGCAACGCGCTGAAATTCACCCAGCAAGGCCACGTGGTGGTCAGCGTGCAACTGCTCGAACGCGAAGGCGACCACGCGCGGCTGCGCATTGCAGTCACCGATACCGGCATCGGCATCCAGGCCGATCAGCTGGAGCGCATTTTCGAGGGATTCTCCCAGGCCGAACCCTCCACCACTCGCCGCTTCGGCGGCACGGGCCTGGGCCTGGTGATCAGCCGGCGCCTGCTCAACCTCATGGACAGTGACCTGTCCGTCGACAGCGAGCCGGGCCTGGGCAGTCGCTTCTGGTTCGACATCACCTTGGGCGTGGAGCCGGTCAGCGAGAAACCCGGGATCCCCGCGCAAATCCGGCGCGCGGTCAAGTTACTGGTGGTGGATGACAACCCGGTCGCCGGACACATCCTGTTGCGCACCCTGCTAGGCATGGGTTGGCAGGTGGATTATCTGGCCAACGGGCATCAGGCGCTGGCGCGGATCATCACCGCCCAGAAAGCGGCGACGCCTTATGACGTGGTCCTGATGGACTGGAAGATGCCGGACAGCGACGGCCTGGCCACGGCGCGGCAGATCCACGATCAATGCGTGAGCTTCCCGCCGCCCGTGATCATCATGGTCACCGCCTACGGCCGCGAAGTCCTCGCCGACGCACGGGAAGCCGGCGACCCGCCGTTTGCCGAGCTGATCACCAAACCGGCTACGCCCCGCCAGCTGCACACCACCATCCTGCGCGCGCTGCAGGCCAGCCCCGGCGAGCTGCCGGAGCTGCCCGCCGTAGCAACGCCGGCGGCACGACTGGAGGGGCTGCGCCTGCTGGTGGTGGAGGATAATGCCTTGAACCGCTTCGTGGCCCAGGAACTGCTGCGCCGCGAAGGCGCCGAAGTGGCCTTGGCCGAGGGGGGCTTGCAGGCCCTGGAGATGGTCGGTATCAGCGAAGCCCGGTATGACCTGGTCTTGATGGACGTGCAGATGCCCGATCTTGACGGCCTGGAAGTCACCCGACGGTTGCGGAGCAACCCTCGTTTTGCGACGTTGCCGATCATCGCCATGACCGCCAACGCCTCGCAGTCCGATCGCGACGCGTGCCTGGCGGCGGGGATGAACGATCACATCGCCAAGCCCATCGACATCAATCACGTGGTCGAGGTCCTGCGCCGCTTTACGCTGCCCCTGCTGCCCGACACCCAAGGGGTGGCCAGCGTGCCGCTGGAGTCCGAGGACACCATCATCGACCGCTTCGGCGGCGACGGTGATCTGTTTCGCGGCGCCCTGGGGCATTACGTGGTGGAGATCGGTCATCTGGTGGCGGCCCTGGAACAGCATCTCCAGGTCGGCGATCGGCGCGAGGCTGCGGACGTACTGCACTCGATCAAGGGCTGCTCCGCCACCATGGGCGCCAAGGCGCTGGCCAGCCTCGCCGGCCACCTGGAGCCGCGGGTGCGCGAGCAACCCCTGGCCGAGCCGATGAGCGCGCTGATCGACCTGCCGGCCCTGCACCTGCTGGCCGATGACAGCCTGCGCGAGCTGCACCAGCTGGCCCAGACCTTCCCGCCGGCGTCGTGAGGGTATCCGCGAAGGGCGGCGGCAGAAATTTCTGATAGCCTGTGGCGACCTACGCAAGGACACTCTCGCCATGCAACAGTCGCTCAAATCCGCTCACTCCGGCGCCGTCATCTGGCTGACCGGCCTGTCTGGCGCCGGCAAGTCGACCCTGTCCAACGCCCTCGCCCAGACCTTGCATTCACTGCACTATTCGCACTACGTGCTCGATGGCGACCGGCTGCGCGAAGGCCTCAATGCCAACCTCGGTTTCTCCCCGGCCGATCGCACTGAGAACGTGCGCCGCGTCGGTGAAGTCGCCGCGCTGTTTGCCGATGCCGGGCTGATCTGCATCGTCGCGGTCATCTCGCCCTATGCCGCGGACCGCGCCACTGCCCGTGCCGCCGCCGAGCGCATGGGCCGCGCCTTCCATGAAGTGCACGTGGCCACCGATCTGGCCACCTGCGAAGCCCGCGACCCCAAAGGGCTGTACCGCCGCGCCCGCTCCGGCCAACTGCAGGGCTTCACCGGCATCGACGCCCCCTACGAGATCCCGCAGGCGCCGCAGTTGCGGGTGCAGACCGCCGCGCAGAGTGTCGATGCCAGCGTCATGCGCCTGGTGGACTACGTCAAACAGCATTGCCCGCTGCTATAGTCCCTCCCGAACGCGCGCCCCTCTTGTCCAGGACGACACAGGAAAACACCATGAGCTCAACCCCCGAGGTCAATGCCCTGTGGCAACTGGCCCAGCACCAACAGGACAGCGGGCAGACCGAGTTGGCCGAGCAGAACTGGCGCCGACTGCTGGCCCTGCAACCGAACTTTCACCCGGCGTGGCATGGTTTGGGCCTCCTGGCGGTCAATGCGAAGAACCTCGCGCTCGCCGCGCAGTTCATCGAACACGCCGTAGCCCATGCTGAAGATCAGGGCCTGTATTGGCGCAATCTCGGCGAGATCCGCCGGCGTCTCGGCCAACTGCCCGGCGCCGTAGACGCCGCCCGACGAGCCTGCGAACGGCTGCCCGACGACCCCCTGTGCTGGTACAACCTGGGCCTTGGCTACGCCGACCAACACAGTCTGGACCTTGCCGAAAAGGCTTACCGCCGGGGCTTGCAACTGGCGCCCGGACACGGCGCGGCCTGGAACAACCTGGGCTCGGTGCTGGAGCAACGCAACCAACCCGGCGACCGCGCAGAGGCCCGGGCGGCCTATGCCAAGGCCGTGGACCTCGACCCGCAGCACGCCGAAGCGCAGAACAATCTGGGCGCGCTCTACAGCGAACAGGGCGACATCGACGCCGCTCGCTGCTGCTTCGAGGCGGCAATCGCGGCGCGCAATGATCTGGTGGCCGCACACTACAACTATTCGTCGCTGCATACCTATCGTGCGGACGATCCACACCTGGCCATGCTCCAGGGCCTGCACGGGCACCGCGAGCAATGGCCGGTGGAGACCCAGGTCCGCTATCACTTCGCCCTGGGCAAGGCGCTGGACGACGCCGGTGCCTTCGACCAGGCCTTTGCCGCCTACGCCGAAGGCAACCGCCTGCAACATGGCCGGCTGGGCTACGACGAGGGCCAGGCCGATCAGGTCCTCGCGCAGATCCTCGATACCTTTACCCCAGCGTTTTTTGCCGCGCGCCAGCAGCGGCCTCGACCGGTGGTCGACGGCCAGGTGCCGATCTTCATCGTCGGCATGCCCCGCTCGGGCACCACGCTGCTGGAGCAGATCCTCTGCAGTCACCCCGATGTGCACGGCGCCGGCGAGTTACCGGACCTGGGCACGGTCATCCTCGAGGCCCTGGCACCCCACGCCTACCCCCAGAGCGTCACGCAGCTGGACGACGATCAGTTGCACCAATTGGGCAAGGCCTACCTCAAGCGCCTCGCCACACTGGCCCCGGGCAGTCGCTTCATCACCGACAAGATGCCGGCCAACTTCTTCTACCTGGGCTTGATTCACCTGGCCCTGCCCCACGCGCGAATCATCCACGCCCAGCGCGACCCGATGGACTCGTGTTTCTCCTGTTATTCGCGGCTGTTCAACGAAACCATGGGGTTCGCCTACGACCAGCAGAGCCTGGGCCGTTATTACGGGCGCTACCGGCAGTTGATGGCGCATTGGGACCAAGTCCTGCCCGACGGTACCGTGCTGGACCTGGCCTATGAGGACCTGATTGCCGACCCCGAGGCCCAGGCGCGGCGGGTCCTGGCGTTCGTCGGCCTGCCGTGGGACCCGGCCTGCCTGGCCTTCCACAAGAACCCGCGCCCGGTCAAGACCGCCAGCGTGGCCCAGGTGCGCCGGCCGCTGTACAGCACCTCGGTGGCGCGCTGGAAACATTTCGCCCGACATTTGCAGCCGCTGTACGCGCAGGTAAAGGACTGGCGCAATGACCACCCAGACGAGCCTGAAGTCTTGCACGGCATGGCTCAAGCTGAAGCCGAGGTCCTGCACCACCAGGGCATCGCCTGTTATCACCAGCAGCAGTTCGACGACGCATTGGTGCTGTTCCGACAGGCCATGCGGCTCGATCCCGGTGCCGGCGCCGTGCACAACAGCATCGGTTTCGCCCTGCAGGATCAGGGGTACACCGAGGCGGCCCGGGACAGCTTTCAGCGCGCCGTGGACCTGGCACCGGAGCTGGCCATGGCGCGACTGAATCTGGGGCTGGCGCAACTCAAGCTCGGCGATTGGGTCAACGGCTGGGAGCATTACGAGGCCCGTTGGACCGGTTCGGCCGAAGCCGCCCGCGAGGCATTCAAACGCCCGGCCTGCCCGCTGCCGCAATGGGCTGGCGACGAGGAAGCGGGGCAGAGCCTGCTGGTGATCATCGAGCAGGGCTTCGGCGATACGTTCCAATTCGCACGTTACCTGGCCTTGCTCGGCGAACGCTTCGCCCGGGTGGGGCTGGCCAGTTCGACGCCGGTGCTGCGGTTGATGCAGGACTCGTTCGGCGACAAGGTGGTGGTCTTCAACGGCCTGCCCGCGCATTTCGACGGCTGGGACTGGCAGTGCCCGCTGATGTCGCTGCCACGGGCGTTCGCCACCCGCCCCGATACCGTGCCCGCACACGTACCGTACCTGAAAGTGCCCACCCCGGCTCATACCTTCTGGCAGGCGCGACTGGCCAGCGCCGCCCCCGGCCGCCTGCGCATCGGCCTGGCCTGGGCCGGGCGTGCCGATTACCGCTACAACGACCGGCGCAGCCTGGCGTTCGAGCACCTGCAACCTCTGTTCGAAGACCCACGCATCAGTTGGGTCAACCTGCAGAAGTGGAGCGCCGAGCAGGTGCCGGTGATCCCGGTACCCACGGTTCAATGGCTGGACTGGACCGCTGACCTGGGAGATTTCGCCACGACCGCAGCGCTGGTGGCCAATCTGGACTTGATCATCTCGGTGGACTCGGTGTTGGTACACCTGGCCGGCGGCCTGGACGTTCCCGTGTGGATGCTGGACCGCTTCGACAACGAATGGCGCTGGCTCAAGGACCGCCTGGACAGCCCGTGGTACCCGCGCCTGCGCATCTTCCGCCAGCCTGGTTTCGGCCAGTGGGCGCCGGTCATCGAGCGGGTGCGCGATGCACTGCAGTGCCTCTCGGTGCCGCAGCGGTGAGGCGCCGTGCCCTGCTGGCCGCGCTGCTGAGCCTGACGGCCTGCGCCGGGGTGCCCGAGCATGCCGTGCGCCAGCAGACCGCCGACAGCCTGGCCCGACAGGCCGGCTGGCAGCCGGTGAGCCTGGGCACCCGTACCTTCAACCTGGCCGCCTGGGCCAGCCCCAGCCGCGGCGCATTGCTGACGGTGTACATCGAAGGCGATGGCCTGGCCTGGATCACCGCCCAGTCACCTTCCGACGACCCCACTCCGCTGGACCCTGTCGGTCTGCGTATGGCCGTGGCCCAACCCACGGGCGCGGTCGCCTATCTCGCCCGCCCCTGCCAGTACAGTGGCCTCTCTGACGCCCGCTGCCAGCAGGGATACTGGACCGGCGAGCGCTTCTCCGAGCCGGTTATCACCGCCAGCAACGACGCCATCGACCAGCTCAAGCAGCGTGTCGGTGCGCGCCGGGTGCTGTTGGTGGGATATTCGGGAGGCGGCGCGGTGGCCACGTTGCTGGCGCAACGGCGGCATGACGTGGTCGCCTTGGTGACGGTGGCGGGCAATGTCGACCCGGTCGGCTGGACTCATCTGCACCGCGTCACGCCGCTGGCCGGCTCGCTGGATCCCATGGCCGCTCGCGAGCGCCTGACCCATCTGCCGCAATGGCATTTTGTCGGCAGCCGAGACAGCAACATGCCAGCCTCCCTCGCCCAGGGTTTCGTCCAGGGGCAGCCGGCCGCTCGAGTGGTGGTGGTGGATGGCTTCGAGCACCACTGCTGCTGGGCCCGGGACTGGCCGAAGCTGGTGGCACCGGTGCTGAGGGCTGTCGGCAAGATTTCTGATGAGGCATACCCGCCTCTTCCTGGGCAGGCTTCGCTCCCCGAGATGTAACCGGCGGGCGCAGGGCTTGCCCGCAGGGAGTCCGGTCCGTTTTTACACCATTACATTGACGCTGCTGCGCAAGAATCCACCCATCTGACGAAATTCTGCCACTTGAGATTCGCCTCCACGCGCTCTGCCACGCCCTCTATCTTCGACTCTTCGGCGCAACCGCCAGTATTCCGCCACCATCCACGTCCGTCGGATGGTTTTGAAATGCCCCTGTCAGGACTTTGACATTTACTCGGCGTATGGCTATGAATGTGTCCAGCATGAAACCTTTCTTCATAAATAATTTACGCACAAGGATGTCGCTGCATGAACAAAGCCCACCGAGTTGTCTGGAGTGACGCCCTTCGTGCCTTCGTTGTCACCCATGAACACGCCAAGTCCCATGGCAAGGCGTCCTCGGCGCGCACGCTTATGGTCAGCGCCATCGCCCTTGCTGTGGCAGGGCTGGGCGGGTTGGCCGCACCCCTCGCGCTGGCTGCCGGCAATTGTGCCAACGGCGGCGCCACCACCATCGGCAGTGCCAACAGTGTGACCTGCACCCTCGCCGCCGGTGGCACGCTGAACATCAACACCAACGGCTCGATCACCGCCGTGCCCGCCGTGCTGGTAGGTGCCGGCGCCAGCACCGTCACCACCGGGTCGGTCAACAGCAGCTACCTGATCCGCAACAACGGCCTGATCGATGCCAAGGGCAGCGGCCCGGCGATTCTGTTGTCCAGTACGGCGGTCAGCGGCTCGGTGTTCAACTCGGCCGTGGGCACCATCACCGACACCACCTCCGGCATCAGCCTGGACCACGCCACCCTCGACGGCTTCATCCGCAACGCCGGCATGATCCGCTCCACCGGGACCGGGATCGACCTCTTGAGCTCGGTACTGGCTGGCAACCTGGACAACCGTAACGCTATCAGCGCCAACACCGGCATCCGCGTGCAGGACTCCACGGTCAACGGGCACCTGCTCGACAGCGGCAATATCAGCAGTAACAATTACGCGATCCTGGTCGATCAGAGCCACATCGTCGGCAATGTCCAAGTGTCCGGCAGCGCCGCAGCGGGCAAGACTGCGCTGACCTTGAGCAACGACACCGTCGGTGGCTCGGTGGTCAACAGCGGCAGCCTCTGGGCTCAGCAGACGGCAGTATTGATCGACAACACCCAGATCAGCGGCAATTTCCACAACACCGGCACCATCGCCGGTAGCAGCGGTATCAAGGTTCTGGATGGCAGCAGCCTGGGCACGCTGCGTAACGACGGCACCGTCACCGGCAACGATTTTGCCCTGCAGGTCAGCCAGTCCCACCTCAGCGGCGGCCTGACCAACAGCGGCGTGCTGAGTATCGTGGCGCCCAACTATGACGCCGCGCCCTACCCCAACATCGGCAACGGCCTGGACATCCAGCTGTCCAGCATCGCCAAAGACATCAACAACCGTGGCACCATCAGCGGTGGCAGCGTGGCCGGTGCGGGCGCACATATCGGTGGTTCGATTCTGGGCGGCAATCTGATCAACAGCGGCACCATCAACGGCGTCGATCAAGGCCTGCACCTGTACAGCAGCAGCCTCAAGGGGTCGTTGACCAACAGCGGAGTGATCAGCGCCAACAGCGACACCGGTGTCGGCCTGCTGTTGACCACCGACATCGTCCATGGCGACATCGCCAACAGCGGCACCATCAAGGGCGGCAATGGCCTGGAGCTGAACCGCACGTCCCTGGACGGCAACATCATCAACAACGGCACCCTCAGCGGCCAGTCCTCCAGCGCGCCCTACAGCGATGGCCTGCTGCTGTTGCAGACCGACACCCGCGGCGACATCATCAATAACGGCGCGATCAACGGTTTCTACAACGCCGTCGGCATCTACGGCAGCAACGTCGCTGGCAGCTTCATCAACAACGGCAGCCTGTCTGCCGGTGAAGCCTTCATCCTCAGCAACTCGACCATCAGTCAGAACCTGGTCAACAACGGCACGGCCGGTGGCCCTTTCTACAGCTATCAGCTCACCGGCAGCACGGTGGGCGGGCAGATCCGCAACACCGGCTCTTTGTCCGGCTCAGTGCTGGTGCTCAACGGCTCCAGCGTCGGCAAAGGCATCGTCAACAGCGGCACGGTGCAAGGGATGGGTCAGGCCGCTATCTATCTGACCGATTCGACCATCAAAAGCGGCGGCATCGCCAACAACGGCGGTACGCTGGAGAGCAACGAAGGCGGCATCACCGCGCAGAACAGCACCATCACCGGCAACATCGTCAACTCGGGCAGCATCGCTACCACGGGCAATTTCACCACGGCCAGCGTGGACGGCATCCGCCTGCAGAGCAGCACCCTTAACGGCGGTCTGATCAACAGCGGCTCGATCACCGGCTATGACGGCATCACCCTGCAACAGTCGACCATCATCGGCACCCTGGATAACAGCGGGGCCGTCAACGGCGGTTTTGGTGCCGCGTTCAATCTCAACAGCAGTTTGATCAAGGGCAACCTGATCAACGAACCCGGCAGTACCTTTGGCGGTCGCACCGGCATCGCCCTCAGCAACAGCACCATCACCGGCCAGTTGATCAACGGTGCCAACTCCGAAACCAAGTTCGGCAACCTGAGCATCAACAACAGCGTGATCTCCGGTGGCGTCACCAACAGCGGCAGGTTGCAGTCCGACGAGAGCAGCAACGCTATCCAGAACAGCACCCTCGGCAGTTTCGTCAACAGCGGCTACATCGTCGGTCAAGGGCCCAGCGTCTATCTGGCCAATGACCTAGTCACTGGGGATGTCAGCAACAGCGGCACGATGTTCGGTCTCAACCTGACCGGCACCACCGTCAAGGGTACCCTGTTCAACAGCGGCACCATGAGCGCCAACTACCACGGTCCGATCGACATCGAGGGCAGCTCCAGCCTGGGCGGCATCGTCAATACCGGCACCCTGACCAATGACGGCGCCCACGGGGTGCCTGGGCCGGCCATCGGTGTCTTCGACTCGACCATCGGCAGCGGCGGTATCGTCAACAGCGGTACGCTGGCGGGTGACGGCGGCATCCTGCTGTCCAATGCCACGGTGAACGCAACGGTCAATAACAGCGGGGTGATCAGCGGCAGCACCTATGGCTTGCAGGCGACCGGCAGCACGGTGGGGGCGTTGGTCAACAGTGGCACCATCAGCGGCGGCCAGTACGCGGTGTTGTCCAACGACAATAGCATCAGCCAGATCGAGATTGCCGGCAACAACACGGCGGTGTTCAGTGGCGAGGTCCATGCGCCTTCCGCCACCGTCGACCTGGTCAGCGGCGCCACCTACACGATGAACAATGGCAACCTGTTCACCGTTTCCAGCTTCGACAACCAAGGCACCCTGCGTCTGGCCTCCGACGCTACGGCCACCATCGCCGGCAACTACGAGCAGAGCAGCGCTGCGACCCTGA
>NZ_JAAVUX010000002.1 GCF_018449655.1 Pseudomonas sp. dw_358 | reverse complement strand
TTGGTCGCGATGCATCCACCGCGATCCGCCCGGCACAACGCGCCACGGCCCTCGCGAGCAAGCTCTGCTCCTACGCCGGCAGTGGGTACACACCCAAACGGCGTAGGAGCCGACCTTGGTCGCGATGCATCCACCGCGATCCGCCCGGCACGCCGCGCCACGGCCTTCGCGAGCAAGCTCGGCTCCTACGCCGGCAGTGGGTACACACCCAAACGGCGTAGGAGCCGACCTTGGTCGCGATGCATCCACCGCGATCCGCCCGGCACAACGCGCCACGGCCCTCGCGAGCAAGCTCGGCTCCTACGCCAGTGGTGGGTGCACTCCCATGTGGCGTAGGAGCCGACCTTGGTCGCGATGCATCCACCGCGATCCGCCCGGCACAACGCGCCACGGCCCTCGCGAGCAAGCTCTGCTCCTACGCCAGTGGTGGGTGCACTCCCATGTGGCGTAGGAGCCGACCTTGGTCGCGATGGCCTCGCGCGGGCTTGAAGGTCAGCAACCATCACACCCAAATCGCATCCCACAGGGAATACTCTCTGACACTTTTCACCAACCCGGCTCGAACCGGGTTATTCACGACATACCGGGCCACCGCCTGCAAATCTTCCTCTCTACGTAATGCCCGATCGTGAAACCCTCGCTGCCAAATCTGTCCTTCATGTCCCATCTGTCTGTTTACCCACAATGTAGAGCGGGACTTCATTCGGCCAACCACGCTGGATAATGATCCTGCCCGTAACGTCATCAACCAATGAATGTGATCCGGCATGACTACCCAGCACAGGCTCTGTACTTCGCCGTCGTGCTCCGCCGCGCGAAATGCTTCGACCACCGGTCTCCCAGCCATCCAATCGACAAACAAACGCGTCCTGTAGTTTGTCACTACCGTCACCAAGTAGACCCTGGACACCTCGGAACAGCGAAACTTGCGTAATCCATGGCTCTTCAAATCCCCCGGCATATCCTTTGCCTCGTCCATAAGGTAGTCATATCCAGCCTACCCTTGCTGCTAACCTAAAGCGGGACCAGCTTGTTTCCATTCATGAGTTCGTAACCCTTCTGTCATCTACTTCCCGCAAGCTATTCATATTGGGTCACACTCATTGGCCCTTGCCGTCCAGCCAAACCCCAAGCATCATCAAGTCTTCATTCCCCCAGGCTTTCTGGATTTCGCTCTCATACCGAGCAGCAGCAAGCCCGCCAAGGATCGTTACCGGATGACCTTCAAGTACTTCCCGTTATTGCTGCTCCTGACCACGCTGGCCGCCTGTACCACACCGGTCAAGGTTCACAAGGTCCGCGGCCAGGACAGCCTGCAGATCAGTTGCTCGGGCCTTGGCTCCTCATGGGCGAAGTGCGAGAAAAAGGCCACACACGTTTGCCGCCCTTATGGTTACCGAGTCCTGACCAGAACCGATGATCTGAAGGACGCCGAGCCTGAAGATGGCTTCATGGGCTGGACGCCCGGCATGTACAGCCGCACTTTGGTTGTTCATTGCAACGCGGCACCGTTGTAACCCACTTTGAAGCATGCACGCTGACCTTGTTCCTGTTCGTGCAGCAAAAGCGTGCAAATCCGCTGCGCTAACCTACACCGCCCAAACAAGTCAATACGCGGGCTGTTCAAATCCGCCAAGTCATGCTAAAACCTTCGGAGTGCTTTCCTAGCTTCTTGATAAAGAAGGGAAAAATATGACGAAGTCGGAACTGATCGAACGTATTGTCACCCATCAAGGTCTACTCTCTTCCAAGGATGTCGAGCTGGCCATCAAGACAATGCTTGAGCAAATGTCCCAGTGCCTCGCTACCGGTGATCGAATCGAGATCCGCGGCTTCGGCAGCTTTTCCTTGCACTACCGTTCACCGCGCGTCGGCCGTAACCCCAAGACAGGGCAATCGGTCAGCCTGGACGGTAAATTCGTGCCTCATTTCAAGCCGGGCAAAGAGCTTCGTGACCGGGTCAATGAGGATGAAGAGCATGCTTGAGGGCGCATAAGGAGCATTCAGTTGGGCAAGCTAAGAAAGCTGGTATTGATCGTTGTATTGCTGGTGGTGGGGATTACCTGCCTGGTGTTCGTTCTGCAGAATCAGCAGGACGTGGTGTTGAATTTCCTGACCTGGTCGTCGCCGGCCATCCCGGTATCAGTATTCGTACTCTGTGGGCTGTTGCTGGGCATGCTGATCGGCCCGTTGCTGTTCAGCCTCAAACGTTTCCTGCGCCGTCGCTCGCGTCTGACGCGCGCCGAGGCCCAGCGAGTCGCTGCCGCCAAGTCAGCCAAGCCCGTGGTCACGCCGGCACCTACGGCATCTTGATTAAACAAGGGGGCGGCCGACTCCCCCCCGAGCCAGCCAGATACGGCATACCCCATGAATTAAACATTTTCGGGCTTTTCCAGGGTCTCAGGCTGGGTCAGAATGCGGGTTGCAAGGAAATATCGACCGCTGCAGAAACAAAGCGGTAGCAGCCCTGTCAATTGACGTTGCATAAACTATACGTCCAGACAATTCAGCGAGTGAGCGCCATGTACCCACCTATTCAGACACGCTGCTTCAAGGCTTATGACATCCGTGGCCAGGTACCTGCTGATCTAAACGACGACATCGCCTACCGCATCGGTCGCGCCCTTGTCTCCGAACTGCACGGCAAAGCCTACGTTGTCGGTCGCGACATGCGCCTGGAGAGCCCGGGCCTGGCCTTGGCTCTGATCAAAGGCCTGACCGAAGCCGGTGCCGACGTCCTTGACCTTGGTCTGTGCGGCACTGAAGAAGTCTACTTCGCCACCAGCCACCTCAAGGCGGATGGCGGCATCATGATCACTGCCAGTCACAACCCCAAGGGTTACAACGGCATGAAGCTGGTGCGCGAGCAATCTCGCCCCATCAGCGGTGATACTGGTCTTGGCGCCGTTCGCACGCGTGTGGAAGAAGGCAACTTCGACGAGAAGGCCGCTACTCCCGGCAAAGTGCGCGAGGCTTATGACAAGTCCGCCTACATCGACCATTTGTTGACCTACATCGACGTCAAATCCCTCAAGCCGCTCAAAGTGCTGTGTGATCCGGGCAACGGCGCAGTCGGTCCGACCCTCAAGCTTTTGGCGGAAAAACTGCCTCTTGAGCTGGTCATCATCAACGGCGAACCTGATGGCAACTTCCCCAACGGTGTGCCCAATCCCCTGCTGCCGGAAAACCGTGAGCTGACCCGCCACGCATTGCTGGAACATAACTGCGATCTGGGCCTGGCATGGGACGGTGACTTCGACCGCTGCTTCTTCTTTGACGAAAAAGGCCGCTTTATCGAAGGTTACTACCTGGTCGGCCTATTGGCGGAAATGCTGTTGATCAAAAAGCCAGGCAGCAAGATCATCCACGATCCGCGCCTGACCTGGAACACCATCGAGCAAGTGGAAGCCGCTGGCGGTGTCGCCATCCAGAGCAAGACCGGCCACGCGTTCATCAAGGAGCGCATGCGCCTGGAAGATGCCCTGTACGGCGGCGAGATGAGTGCGCACCACTACTTCCGTGATTTTGCCTACTGCGACAGTGGCAACATTCCGTGGTTGCTGGTTGTGGAGTTGATGAGCGTCAGCGGCAAGTCATTGGCGCAGTTGGTGGATGAGCGCATCGGCAAGTTCCCTTGCAGCGGTGAGATCAACTACGAGGTTGACGACGTGAAGGGCAAGATCGAGAAGATCATGGCTTTCTATACGCCGCAGAATCCGCATGTGGATCGGACGGATGGGATCAGCGTTGAGTTTGCTGAGTGGCGGTTTAGCTTGCGCGGGTCGAATACTGAGCCGTTGCTGCGGTTGAACGTAGAAAGCCGTGGAAGTGAGGCGCTGGTGGCGGAGCGGGTGGCGGAAATCGAAGCACTGATCAAGGGCTGACCCACCCAGGAAAGGCACAGCCGTTGTATCGATACGTTGCTGTGCCATTCCTGAAGGGCGATTCACCCACTCTTGAGTTCACCGACTAATGCTGCATATCAACGGGCTATGTTTTGATTGCTGGAATACCTAGGGTTGCTGTTTTGGTGGCGGCGTACAATGGCGCTGAATGGCTCGGCGAGCAACTGGCGTCCATCCAACAGCAGCAAGGTGTCTGTGTGCAGCTTTGGATTAGCGTAGACAGGTGTACTGATGACACCGTTGAGCTTTGCGCACGTTATGCCAGCGAGCACCCCAATACAAAGGTATTGCCCTTTGGTGGCCCTTTTGGTTGTGCCGCCCGAAACTTCTTTTACCTGATCTCTCAAGTCGACCTGGCGCAGGTCGACTTTGTCGCGCTGGCAGACCAAGACGACATCTGGCATTCGGATAAGTTGGCGCGAGCCGTGGCGCACCTCTCACAGACGGGAGACGCAGGTTACTCCAGCAATGTCATGGCCTTCTGGCCCGATGGGCGACGGCTGGTGCTCGAGAAGTCCCAGCCTCAGGTGAAATATGACTACCTTTTCGAGGCGGGGGGGCCTGGCTGTACCTACGTGCTGCCGACCGCGACCGCCCAGCCGCTGCAGGACCATGTGCGTGAGGTATTCAAGCCGTTATGGGATGTCAATTTTCACGACTGGTTTATCTATTCCTGGGTGCGGAGTCGCGGCCTGCGCTGGTATATCGATCCCGAACCGTCCATGGAGTACCGGCAGCATCCCAGTAACCAACTGGGTGCCAACACCAGTGTCAAATCGCTGCGCAAACGGTGGGCAGATATCGGATCAGGTCTCTGGTTCACCCAGGTTCAGTTGATCTCCCGCCTGACAGCGGCGCCGCACACCCCGGCGTTCTATCGCTATCTGTCATTTAGCAGGCGCTACCTGTTGTATCTGGCATTGAGAGCGCCTGCCTGCCGCCGCCGCCGACGCGACCAGCTTCTGTTCGCGCTGGTTTGCCTCATCTCGGCGATTTCGTTTCGATAGTTGCCATGGCGCAAGCCTGCCATTCACCGCTTGCGTGGGGTCACCGGTTACAATTGCGTGGCTGGACTCGGCTGTCGAGGTGGGTGAAAATCAATAGCTGGATTTTGCATGCAGGCTGCGGATTCAAGAGTGGTCGGCGGATAAGGACGTGGTACATGACAAGGGCGGAATCAGGCGATGCGCATTCAACCATGAAAATTCTTTTGTTGGGCAAAGACGGTCAGATCGGCTGGGAACTCCAGAGAGCGCTGGCGCCGTTGGGCGAGGTCATTGCGCTGGACCGTCATACAGCTGCGGGCGGTTTGAGTGGCGATATTTCTCGGCTTGATGCCTTGAGGACTACGCTGCGCCTTGTCATGCCAGATGTCATCGTCAATGCAGCCGCTTTTACACAGGTGGATAGCGCAGAGACCCAGCGCCACGAAGCAACGTTGATCAATACCTTGGCGGTGGGCGTTATGGCTCAGGAGGCAGAGCGTCAGGGAGCCTTGCTGGTTCATTACTCAACGGACTATGTCTTCAATGGCACGAACAATCGGCCATGGACGGAGACAGATGTGGCAGAACCGCTCAATCATTATGGGATGAGCAAGTTGGGGGGGGAGCAGGCCATCCAACTGTCGGGATGCCGCCATCTGATACTGCGTACCAGTTGGGTTTACAGTGCTCGGCGCAGTAATTTTGCCAAAACTATCCTGCGTCTGGCGGCTGAGCGAGATTCGCTGAATGTCATCAACGATCAGGTCGGGGCTCCCACGGGAGCAGCGCTCCTCGCAGATGTCGCGGCTCAATTGATCCCTGCTGTGCACCGTGACGGTGCGGTGGGCGGCCTTTATCACGTCTGCAATGCCGGTGAAACATCATGGTATGAATACGCGAAATTCTTGATCGACCGTGCGCAGCATCATGGTGCGCGCTTGAAAGCCCATAGCCTCAACGGGGTTGCCAGTACAGAGTACCCATCGATTACGGTCCGCCCTTTGAACTCCCGCATGAGCACGCACAAGTTGACCTCGGAATTTTCGCTGTACCTCCCTCATTGGCAGCTCAGTGTCGAGAACACGCTCAGGGAGCTGCTTGGGCAATGACGGGTATGTCCAAGGTGTTCGTCACGGGTGCCAGTGGTTTTGTGGGCGGGGCAATTGTTGCGCGACTGGTGGAAGATGCTGTTGATGAGCCGGTGGCAGGAATACGCTCGGTCCAGTCTGTAATTTCATCTGTGCAGAGCCGGCAATATGACCTCGACACCCCCTTGTCGCTACCCATGCTCGACGACATCGACACCGTAATACATGCTGCTGCGCGAGTTCATGTGATGGCTGCCGAGGATCCGCAATCGGCTCTGGCAGCTTTCCGTCAAAGCAATGTCGAGGGAACGCTGGCTCTGGCTCGGCATGCTGCACATTCCGGGGTGCGGCGCTTCATATTTGTCAGTTCGATCAAGGTCAACGGTGAGCAAACACAGAACGGCACAGCTTTTGCTGCGCGTGATGTGCCTGCGCCGGAGGATGCCTATGGTCTGTCCAAGCTAGAGGCCGAAACAGGCCTGAGGGAGCTGGCCGGGCGAACTTCTATGGACATCGTTATCGTCAGGCCGCCGCTGGTTTACGGGCCAGGGGTGAAGGCTAACTTCGAAAGCATGCTGGCGTGGCTGATCCGCGGTTGGCCGTTACCTCTGGGCGCGGTTGACAATCGGCGCAGCCTGGTAGGTCTCGACAACCTGGTGGATCTCATAGTGACCTGCATCCACCACCCGCTGGCCGCTGGTCGAGTTTTTCTGGTGAGCGACGGTGAAGATATCTCGACCACGAGGCTGCTCCGCGTTCTCGCCAAAGCTCTGGGTTCCAAGACCGTGTTGCTCCCTGTACCTATGGGGCTGCTCAAGGCAGCCACGATGTTGATAGGGCGGGGTAAGGTTGGACAAAGGCTGTGCGGGTCGCTGCAGGTCGATATCCGGGAAACGCGAGAGGTACTCGGCTGGGCGCCGATGGTATCCCTCAAGGAGGGTCTACGCCGGACAGCCCGGGCCAGGAAGCAACGTATCAGGAAGCCTGATTTTACCTGAATTCCGATGCCTGTCCGAAATGATACGATGCTGTAGCTTTGCTATTAAAAACGTTAGACTCTATCGCTTCTGCTAATTAGGTAGGTCTGTTTGATTGCCATTGAAAGGATCTTCAATTTGTCTGTTGACAGCCGAGCTCAGTCATAATGACGATGCCGATCAAGGACTCGAGTACGACGCCCTGTGTCGCGGTTTTACTCTGCACATTCAATGGCGGCCGCTATTTGGCTGAACAGCTGGACTCAATTTCGGCACAGACCTGCGGAGATTGGGTTGTCTACGCCTCAGACGATGGCTCGACCGATGGCACGCTTGCCATCCTTTCAAATTATCAGGCAGCGTGGGGCCATGACCGCCTCAAGATTTTTAAAGGGCCCAGACAGGGCTTCTCCAAAAATTTTCTTTCGGTTCTAGGCAGGGCCAGCGGGCATCACCGGTTCTACGCCTTCTGCGATCAGGACGATCGATGGCACGCCGAAAAGCTGGAACGGGCGGCAGATTGGCTCACCCTGCAGCCTGATGAAGTCCCAGCGCTTTATTGCGGTCGTACCCGCGTGGTGGATGAGGCGGGTAAGGAAAGCGGCTTTTCTCCTCTGTTCAACAAGCCTCCCACATTCAAAAATGCCCTGACCCAGAACATTGCCGGCGGCAACACCATGGTGATCAATGCCGGGGGCTGCCGCGTACTCGCCCTGACGCCCAGTGATATGCCGCTGGTCTGCCATGATTGGTGGGCTTACTTGCTCATCACTGGGTGTGGCGGCAAGGTCCATTACGACAAAGTCCCCACATTGGATTATCGGCAGCACGCCGAAAATATAATCGGTGCTGGCATCACTCTGAGAAGTCGAGTCTTTCGACTGCAACGGTTATTGGGCGGTACATTCTCCGAGTGGAACGAGCGCAATATCAGCGGGCTGAGGCGGGTGCAAGATCATTTGACACCGATGAATCTAAACGTCCTGGAACGGTTTGATCGCGCCCGGCAGGCATCCTTATTACCCAGGGTGTTTCTAATCGCCTCAAGCCGGCTGTACCGCCAGACGGTCTTTGGTAATCTGGGCCTGGCGTTGGCTGTCTTGATAAAAAGAATTTGAATATGACTCGATTTACATTGGGCTGCCAGGCACGTCACTTTCAGTTATGCCATTGTCGCCACGTCGAACCAGGGCGTTCCGTAGCAGACGGCATGGCTTATCCATTTCTTGAAGTTCAGGTATTTTAATGAGTGCTTCACCCGTAAATTGCACCCTGCTAGGACTGGTTAAAAGTTTAGTGGTTCACCGGCATCTTATTTTTCAGATGACCAAGCGTGAAGTTGTTGGCCGCTATCGGGGGTCAGTGCTCGGTTTGCTGTGGTCTTTTTTGAATCCGTTGCTGATGTTAAGTGTTTATACGTTTGTTTTTTCTGTGGTGTTCAAGTCTCGCTGGGGCATTTCGCCCCCCGGTACCGCAGAAAGCAAAACGATGTTTGCCATCATGTTGTTTACCGGGCTGATTGTGCACGCTGTTTTTGCCGAAGTCATCAATCGAGCGCCCAGTATTGTTTTGAGTAACGTCAACTATGTCAAAAAAGTCGTGTTTCCTCTGGAAATCTTGCCGGTGGTCACGTTAGGGGCGGCATTGTTCCACAGTCTGGTCAGTGTGTTCGTGTTGTTGCTGGCTTATACAGCGTTTCAGGGGGTGCCTCATGTCACTGTGCTGTTGGCCCCGTTGGTCATATTGCCACTATTGCTCATGACGCTGGGTTTTGCCTGGATGCTTGCCTCTCTTGGGGTCTATTTGCAGGATGTCGGACAAACGACCGGCATCATTACCACCATCATGCTTTTTCTTTCGCCGGTTTTTTTCCCCGTGCACTCATTGCCCGTGCAATACCAGTCCATCATTCTGCTTAATCCGCTGACGTTCATCATCGAACAGATGCGCGAGGTCCTGGTGTGGGGTCGCCTGCCCGATTTTTTCGGACTTGGCATCTATCTGGTGGCCGCCCTGCTGGTTGCGGCGGCCGGTTATGCATGGTTCCAGAAAACGCGCTCGGGGTTTGCTGATGTCCTCTGATATTTTACTGTCTGACCCGGTTCTAGCGACGCCGGTCTCGGCGTCTCCTTTGGCGATTCGAGTTTCCGGCCTGAGCAAGTGCTTTCATATTTATGATCGCCCGCGTCAACGGCTGCAGCAGTTATTGGTGGCCCCTGTCAAAAAACGGATGGGCCGCACGGACGTCAAGTACTACAGGGAATTCTGGGCGCTCAAGAATATAAACTTCGAGGTCGCCAAGGGTGAAACTGTCGGTATCATTGGCAAGAACGGGTCCGGTAAGTCCACGTTGTTACAGATTATTTGCGGTACATTGAGTCCGACGGCAGGGGATGTTCAAGTCAATGGTCGGATCGCTGCCTTGCTGGAGTTGGGGTCGGGATTCAATCCCGACTTTACTGGCCGGGAGAACGTGTACCTCAATGGCACCATCCTGGGGCTGTCACGCCAGGAGATTGATCAGCGATTTACCGAGATTGAAGCCTTCGCGGATATCGGCGATTTTATCGATCAGCAGGTCAAGTCGTACTCGAGCGGGATGGCCGTTCGGCTGGCCTTTGCCGTAGCGATCAATGCGGATCCAGAAATCCTGATCGTTGATGAAGCGTTATCGGTGGGAGACGAACTGTTTCAGCGGAAATGTTTTTCAAGAATCGAGGCGATCCGGCAGAAAGGCGCCACCATCTTGTTTGTATCGCATGCTGGAAGTGCCATCGTGGAGCTGTGTGACCGGGCGATCTTGTTGGACAGCGGTGACATGTTGACCGAAGGTTTACCCAAGCAAGTGGTGGGTAACTATCAAAAAATGCTGTATGCCGCTTCTGATAGACGGTCGATCATACGTCAGCAAATCATTTCTGGAGCGCTGGCCACGGGTGTGGCGGCGTTGCCTTCCGAGGACCTCGCGTCGAACCCGGAGCCCACGACGGATGAAAGTTTTGATCCCGGGCTCAAGCCTGACAGCACGATAGAGTACGAAGACAAGGGGGCCCGTATCAGGGAGCCTGGTATTTACACCATGACGGGCGTCAGGGTAAACAACCTGGTGCGCGGGCGGCAGTATCGCTATCGCTATACAGTGGATTTTTCTCGGTTGTCAGAGCGGGTAAGGTTCAGCATGCTGATCAAGACCGTCAGCGGGGCCGAACTCGGTGGCGCCATGTCGGCCCCTACCGTAGCCGAAGCATTAGAGTGGGTAGAGGCGGGTGCCTGTGTGAATGTACAGTTTGAATTCACCTGCCGTCTCACCGCGGGCGTCTATTTTTTGAACGCCGGCGTCACCGGGATATCCGACCAAATCGAAACATTCCTGCATCGCGCTCTTGATGTAGCCGCTTTTCGCGTCATGCCCGAATCCCAAAGTCTTGCGACGAGTATTGTCGACTTTAACTGCGTTCCGACGCTACATTTTGTTGAAGGCGTTTTGACTTCATGAGTGCAAAAAAAATCATCATTGTGTTGGGCATGCACCGCAGTGGCACCAGCGCGCTTACCCGAGCACTCGACACACTGGGCGTGTCTTTGGGCAGTAATCTGCATCCCGCAGGTCCGGACAATCCGACGGGCTTTTGGGAGGACAGCGACGTCATTGCATTGAATAACGAGCTGTTGACCCATTTAAACTCCGCCCACGATCTGATGGGGGTGGTAGAGCCTGATCTGTTCAGCGTCCCCAGTATCGTTGAGTCGTTAGAGCATGCAAAACAGTTGCTGCTGACCAAGACCACGGGTCTCGATGTCTGGGGGATGAAGGATCCGCGGATCGCCAGGTTATTACCGTATTGGTCCCGCGTGCTCGGCGAACTGGGGTGGGAAGTCGGGTATGTCATTGCCCTGCGTAATCCACTGAATGTGGCCGCGTCGCTGGCGGTTCGTAACCACATGCCGAGTGTCAAAGCCTATGTACTTTGGTTGGAGCATATGCTCCAGGCTGTCGCTCACTCCGCCCGGCATAAGCGTTTGGTCGTTGAGTACGATGAACTGCTGGAAGCGCCTCGGCAACAGCTTGAGCGAATAGCTGCAGCGCTGGAACTCGTTCCCCCTACGCAAGAGGCATTCAAGACTTACGCAGAAGAGTTTCTCGATACAGGTCTGCGCCATGGCAACCATGACGCTGCGGAACTGGTCGCTCTGGAAGATGACCATCCATTGCTTGTCCGGACGTATCGCCTGCTGCACGAGTGCTCACTCGATCGTCTGTCCCTGGACAGCACTGAGTTTGAGTCGCGCCTCGCGCCTTTGATGACTGAGCTGAAGCAGATGGCGACGCTCACTCGGCTCACGACAGCAGCAGAGCTTGCTCACGTCATGGCGAATCAGGGTATCGTCGAAAGAGATACCCGGCTCATTGAGCTCGCTGCCCGTTTGAATGAAGCAACGCTGCCGTTACCCGAGATGAACTTGGAATGGGTGACCACCCAGGCAGAATTGGTTGCATTGGTCAGCGAGCGTGACGAGCTTTTGGCTGAACGTGAAGAAGTCTTGTCAAGACAGCAGAGCCTGCGCAAAAAAATCGAAGAGGCTCAGCTGGCGCATGATCAGCTGCTTTTCCAAAATCGGGACGCCACGCAAGCGATCCAGCAATTCACGGTGCAAAACGAAGCGCTAAGTCAGCAGTTGCTAGCGATTTCGGAGCACGCTGCGGCACAACGGTCGGAGCTTCAGTTGCTACGGCCCCTTCAAGAGCGCTTGCTGGAGCAGGTCGAGGTACTGGCTCGTGCATGGCGCTCTTTCTTCAGTTTGCGCGCCTGGCGCATGCTCAACATGGTTGCGAAAGATAAAGCATTGCCACGGGTCACGCTGGCAGACGGCGTCGCTTTTGACGAGGCGTTTTATTTGCAAGCGTATCCCGATGTCGCTCAATCCGGTCTTTCACCTGTTATTCACTTTCTCTGCAATGGGGTGCAGGAAGGACGACTGGGTTCACCTGCGGTCCCGTCTTTTGCTGACGTCACGGCCTTGGAACGGGACCTCTCTGATGATGCTCCCCTGGAGGGTTCACAGGGGTCCGTGATCCGCGCTGAGCCGGCAGCTCGAATTGCTCCGGATGAAGTGGCTGACAGCGTCGTATTTGACCCTGAATTCTATCTGGCAATGTATGCGGATATCGCGGCCAGCGAGGTGGATCCTGAACTGCATTTTATCAACCATGGGCAGTTCGAGGGTCGGCTGGGTTGTGTCCCTGCCATCAGATTGAGTCGTCCACTCGATACCTTCGATCCTTTGAAGCAGACGGTCTTGCTGGTCAGTCACGAAGCGTCACGCACCGGGGCCCCTGTCTTAAGCTTAAACATAACAGAACGGTTGACTCAAAATTTCAACGTGGTGGTCCTGCTGTTTGGTGGTGGGCCGCTGCTCAACGCCTTCAGTGCAGCAGGTGCAAGCGTTGCTGGTCCGATTTCACGAGCCCATCCCGTAGCCGTCCAGTGGGCGTTGAACGCATTCTTGGACAGCGTTAAATTTGAGTTTGCGATCGTCAACAGTCTGGATTCGTATCTCGCGTTACAACCCTTGGCAGAACGGTTTATTCCAACCGTCAGTTTGATTCATGAGTTCGCTGTCTATACCCGGCCGCGGGTGGCTATTCAAAATGCCCTGCTGTGGGCGAGCCAGACTGTATTTTCAGCCGATGTCACACTTGAAAGTGCCGCCTTGGTCATCCCGGAGCTGAGAAATTGCGAGCTGGCGGTACTCCCGCAAGGTAAAAGCGAGGTACCCGGAGAAATGGGTTTTAAAGACGAGGTGTCTGCCGAGAAGGCACGCCTGCATCATGCCATCCGGCCCCGGGGTGAAGCAGATGACAGTATCGTGATACTCGGGGCGGGACGGGTACAAATTCGCAAAGGCGTGGATTTGTTTATTGAGTGCGCGACACGCGTGCTCAACTCGGAGGTTGGGTCGCGGTGTCGGTTTGTCTGGATTGGCGACAATTACGATCCCGAAGTTGATATCGCCTACTCGGTCTATCTCTTTGATCAGATTCAACGTGCCGGCATCGCTGATCGATTTAGTGTCATCACTGAGACCGCCCTGATTCAGGAAGTCTACAGCCTCAGCGATATGCTCGTGGTCACGTCCAGGCTGGATCCTTTGCCTAACGTGGCTATCGATGCTTTGATGTGCGGACTGCCCGTCTTGTGTTTTGACCGAACCACGGGTATCGCGGATATCCTGACGCGTCACGGATTAGGAGACCCCTGCGTCGCGCAGTACCTCGACACAGCGGACATGGCCATGAAAGTCATTGCGCTGGCTAGCTCGGACGCGGAAAGAACCCGGGTAGGGTCGCTAAGCAAGGAAGTGGCCTTGCAGGTTTTCGACATGCCAGCCTATGTTGATAAGCTGGTTGACATGGCCGACCGTCACGTCAGTACGCTGCAATTAGAATGGGCAGATACTGTCACCATTGCCGAGTCAGAGTTGTTTGATCCCGGCTACTACCCCCCCGCAGGGCTCGACTTGCACGATGCGTTAACGGCAAGTCGAAGGTATGTTCGCTCCTGGTCGCGGGGAATCCTGCGCCGCAAATTCTTTCCGGGTTTCAACCCTGCGGTCTATCAGGACCTCAACCGAGCGGCGGTGGGACCGCAGGACCCATTGGCTCATTATCTCAGAGCGGGGCGACCTGAAGGGGTGTGGGATACTCAACACCTTGATTGGCGCGAGGTCCCATTTGAGCTCATCAAATGCCAATCACGCCTCTACCTGAGCGTTGCATCCACGGAGCAGCTAGCCGCTGTCCTCAAAAAGCTGGACGACAGTTTCGCCCGTGTGGATGTGGTGCTGTTGGTGCCTGATGAAGCAACAAGCCTCATGATGAGTCAATGGCTCAAAGCCGAGCTTCAAGTCCCGATGAAGACGGTGGTCAGTCGCGGGTGTCCGATGCAGACGATGTTGGCGCATTTGTCCACGTCATCATATAAGTCTCTCGACATGATCGGTCATATTGATATGGCGATTGCCCCTCCCGCGAGTGATTTTACGTCTTCATCGGCCTATCACCACTACGTGCTCGAAAATCTTGTCGGCGGCATCCATCCTGCGTTGAAAGCGATCGGCTGGCAGTTCACGGGGGCGCAGGGAACGCCCCTCAACGGCCTGGTGTTTCCAGAGGACCCCAATCTCGAGTTTCTGCCGGCTGAAGCAAGTTTGTTATCATCTCTTTGCGACGCGCTCGGCTTCCCCCGGCCCGCTTCCCAACACGCCTCTTATCCGGTCAACGGCGCGTTCTGGGCGGTCCCTGGGACCCTCATTCCCTTGGTCGAGAACATCCCTGTATGGACGGATTTTCTGGAAAGCCAGAAAGCTGATGTGCGGTCACGAGAAAGGATCCTCACGCGGCTTCTTCCGCAAGCGTGTGCCCGCGGGAATATGGGCGTTTCCACGACCGTTGTTTCGGGCGTCACCTACTAACTTTAGCGCAGTCATCGAATGAGCCAGATAAATAAACCATTGCGCGGTAGTGGCGCGCGACTAAAAAAGATGTTTTTGGCCAAGGGCCAGGGGCTGTACGCCAGAGCCTTTGTGGCGCTGCGTGGCAAAGAGGTAGAATTTGACGCTGAATTTTACCTTAACCAATATCCAGATATTCGTGATGCGGGTGTTGATCCCTTCAGCCATTTTGTTTTTCATGGTCAGAAGGAAGGTCGGGTGGGCAAATCACCAACCCTCGCCACTGAAAGCGAGTTTGCCCAGCTCGACCCTGCACGTGAGACCGTCATGGTGATCAGTCATGAGGCGTCCAGGACAGGCGCTCCCGTGTTGAGTCTCAACCTGATCATTGAGCTCAAACGTCGCTACAACGTTATTGCAATGATTTTGGGTGGCGGCGAACTCGAAGAAGAGTTTCGTCTGTCCGGGGCCTTGGTTATTGATTCCAAGGGGCTAAGAGCGAGCCCCGACCACGCACGCTTGTTAATGGACAAAATATGCCGTGCGTGCCCGATCAAGTACGCCATCGTCAACAGTGTCGAGTCCAGGGTCGTGCTCACCGGATTGGCCGCGAACTTTATTCCCACCCTCACCCTGATCCACGAGTTCACCGCTTACACTCGCCCCAAAACGGCGTTTCTGGAAGCGATGTTTTGGTCTACGCGGACGGTGTACTCTTCGAAGGTCATCCATCAGAGCGCGGTGAGAGAGCTTCCGGTGTTGGCACATTGCCCAGTGGAGATTCTGCCTCAGGGTCGATGTGAGGTCACGTTCTCCGAGACGGATCTTGAGTCGCTTCGACATGAGGAGGAAAGGCTGCGTAGCGTCTTCCTGCAACTGAAGGGTGATCACAAGCGTATCGTCCTCGGCGCTGGGTTGATTCAGCTACGTAAAGGCGTTGATTTGTTTATTGATTGTGCGACGCGTATTCTTGAACTCGGAGAAATGGATAACTTACATTTTGTCTGGGTGGGTAAAGGCTACGACCCCGAGCGAGACATTCAATATTCTGCTTATCTGTATGACCAAGTGCTTCGGGCGGGCCTGGAAAATCATGTTACTTTTATTCCTGAAACCACGGCCATAAAAGTTGCCTATGAAGAAGCCTCGGCTGTTCTCATCACGTCCAGGCTGGATCCTTTGCCCAATGTGGCTATCGATGCGATGAGCGTGGGGCTTCCAGTCCTGTGCTTTGACCGCACTACGGGCATTGTGGACGTGTTGGAGGCGTGTGGTGAAGCTGAAGCCTGCGTCGCACGTTACCTTCACGTGCCGGACATGGCGACCAAGCTCATCGCGCTGCTTGGCGACCCGGAAGCCTTTTCCCGGGTCTCCAAAGTGATGCAAGCACATGCCACTCAGGCGTTCTCGATGCCTGCCTATATTGCAGGGTTGGAGGAGGTGGCCTTGGGAGCCATAGCCCAGGCCCGGCAAGAACGGCTTGACTATGAAACCATCGCCGCCTCAGGCCTCTACCGGTCGGATTTTATTCCGCGCTACCTGAGATCGCCCAGTGAGTTTGATACGCTGCGGACATTCATTCGAGCATGGGCGACGCAGATCGAAGAGCGCAAGTTATTCCCAGGGTTTCATCCCGGTATATTCGCCGAGCAGTCAGACGATTATGTGGTGGGCCATGATCCTTTGGCGTCCTATATCAGAGCAGGGCAACCGAACGGGCCTTGGCGCAGTGACCTGCTGACCCCTTCCTCGCCGGTGTCGTCCATACCGCCAGGCACGCGCATTGCCATGCATGTGCATGTTTTTTACGCGGATTTGTTTGAGGAAATGTTGGCGTGTCTGGCTAGGAATACGGTCAGGCCAGATCTGTTCCTGAGCGTGCCGACGGAACAGGTAAAGTCAGCGCTTGAGGAAATTTGCAAGGCCTATGATGGCAAGGTCATAGCGATTGAGGTCGTCCCGAACAAAGGCAGGGACATTGGTCCTTTCATCAGTGCATTTGGCAAGCGCCATCTTCGCGAGTATGACATTGTCGGGCATCTGCACACAAAGAAGAGCAAGCATCAAGATAATCCGGAAGTAGGACGGATATGGTACGATTTTTTACTTGAGAATCTGCTCGGTAAAGAATTTCCGATGGCCGATATAATAATCTCAAGGATGTTGCAAGACCCGGAGGTGGGCATTGTGTTTGCTGACGACCCACACATTGTTGACTGGGGGCTCAATCTACCGTATGCCCAAGTGCTCCAAGAAAAAATCGGCATGCCGGTACTGCCACGGCATATTGTGTTTCCGGTCGGTACTATGTTTTGGGTGCGAGCCGACAGTCTGCGTTTGCTGGATGACCAAGGATTGTCCTGGTCGGACTATCCTGAAGAACCCACGCCCTATGATGGCAGCATTCTGCATGCGCTTGAGCGCCTGGTGCCGCTGGTGGCAAAACACCATGGTCATTCGCTAGTGCTGACCAATATTAAAAATATCACGAGATAATATGAATATTCTTATTTTTGGCGGCGGCGGATTCATCGGCTCAGCGATCGCTGATCGACTGTTGAAGGATGGTCATGCTCTGCGGATTTTCGAGCGTCCACGGGTACAGCCTTATCGTGATTTTTTGGCGCATGAATCAGTCGACTGGGTGACCGGCGATCTGACCAGCAATCACGATGTGGGGGAAGCACTCGAGGGACAGGACGTTGTCCTGCACCTGGTCTCGACCACGCTGCCGAAAACTTCCAACGACGATCCTATCTACGATGTCCAGAGCAATCTGGTCGGCACCTTGCAGATGCTCAATGCGATGGTGGAAAAAAAGGTCTCGCGGATCCTGTTTATTTCTTCCGGCGGGACAGTCTATGGGGAACCGGTTTATTTACCGATCGACGAATCACATCCGACTGAGCCGTTGGTGTCCTATGGCATCACCAAGCTGACCATCGAGAAGTTTTTGCTGATGTACCAGCATCTGCACGGTATTGACGCGACGATCATGCGGGTTACCAATCCCTATGGTGAGCGTCAACGTGTTGAAACGGCTCAAGGCGCCGTCGGTGTGTTCCTCAGCAAAGCGCTCAAGCATGAGCCGCTGCAGATTTGGGGAGATGGTAGTGTCACGCGCGATTATGTCTATGTCTCCGATGTCGCTGACGCCTTTGCCGCTGCCATCGCCTACAAAGGCGAATGCAGCGTGTTCAATATCAGCTCGGGCGTCGGCGTGACCATCAATCAGTTGATCGAGCGTATCGAAGGTACGCTGGATCGTCCAATCGACCGTGTTTATTCGGCGGGCCGCCCGTACGATGTTCCTGTCAGCGTTCTTGATAACGGGCGCGCTGCCACCGAGCTTGGCTGGTCTCCCAAAGTGGGCATGGACGAGGGCCTGCGACTGACGGCTGCGTGGATGGCCAGGTCGATCGCTAAATGAACGCAGCGCAGCCCAAGGTTTCTGTGGTGATACCCACAAAGAATGGTGGGCGTCTTTTTCGTGAGGTCATGGCCTCTCTGATGGCTCAGGAAACTGACTGGCCTTTTGAGGTCATTGTGGTCGACTCGGGCTCCAGAGACGATACGGCACAGGTCGCGCGCAGTTTTGCGGGCGTCAAGGTCATGACCATCGACCCGGCCGAGTTCCAACATGGTCGCACCCGAAACCTGGCCATCCAGCAGACCTCGGGCGAATACATAGCGCTCATCACCCAGGATGCACTGCCAGTGGGTCGCTACTGGCTAAGCGAGTTGGTCAAAGCCATCGAGCAAGACGACCAGATTGCCGGTGTTTTTGGCCGGCATCTGGCTTATCAAGAAGCGCCTGTCTTCACCCATCAGGAATTGGAACAGCATTTTTCCGGTTTCCAAGCGCAGCCCGTGGTGCAGCTTCTGGATCGCGAGCGCTATTCCCGTGATCCTGGGTACCGGCAACTGCTGTACTTCTTCTCTGACAACAATGCGGTGATACGCCGCTCCGTCTGGGAGAAGCATCCCTATCCCGAGGTCGACTTCTCTGAGGACCAAGCCTGGGCACGACGTATCATCGAGGCTGGTTTCAAGAAGGCTTACTGTCATGACGCCGTGGTGTATCACTCGCACACCTATGGTCTGTGGGAAAGATTCCAGCGCAGCTTCGATGAGAGCATGGCATTGGAAGGCCTGTTTCACTATGGCCAGGCCAAGGGACCGGTGGTGCTGTTGCGCCGCTGGGTCGGTTTGACATTGCGTGACGTGCAGACGGTGCGCCGGCATCTTTTTCGGCTGGGTTGGAGGGGTGTGGCGGACGCGGTCAAAATGCCGCTGGATAACTTCATGCGGGTTTTGGGTGGATGGCTAGGCGCTCGGGAAGATCTGCACACTCCCAGGCTTGTGGCGTTTTGTTCACTGGACAAGAAATTGAAACGAGTCAAAAACGCATCGTGAATATTCACCTGTTGTCTTCGCAGATCAGAAAATCACTCCAGCACATCCGCCAGGAAGGCCTGGGTTCATTCCTGAAAATATTGGACCGTCGGCTGAAAAGCTCACGCTCGCTACTGACTAAACCCGATATCGAGTACGCGTACCGTTTTTTGTGGTGTACCCCAGCGGTGCAAGTACCCGACGTGTCATTGGCGCAAGGACAGCGTTCGATCAACTGGTACATCCCGGCGATCGGCAAGGGCTCTGGCGGGCATCTGAATATTTTTCGTTTCATGAAATATCTGGAGCGTAATGGGTTTACCAGTCGGGTCATCGTAGTGGACGATGAAAGCCCATTGTCGATTGCCAAGGTGAAAGCACAGATCTCCCAATGGTTCGGGATGGAAATCGCGGATGTCCGGTATGTCAAAGAGGGGGTACCCAGCGCGGCCATCAGCATCGCCACCTCTTGGCAAACCGCTTATGCGTTGCGCAATCTGCAGGCGCTCACCCACAAATGCTATTTTGTGCAGGACTACGAGCCCTGGTTTTACCCCGCGGGCAGCGAATATGCCCTGGCCGAACAAACCTACCATTTCGGCTTCGAGGGTTTTACTGCGGGAGGTTGGCTGGCGGGCAAACTGGCGGACGAATTCGGTATGCCGACGTTGGCGCTGGGTTTCTCTTATGATCGAGCTTTGTACAGCCCTGCGCCCAGCGCGCAGCGCCCGGCCAGCAAGCGGGTTTTCTTCTATGTTCGGCCGCCCACCGCGCGCCGTGCCTTTGATCTCGGCGTGTTGGTACTGGCGGAACTCAATCGTCGTGTTCCAGATTTGACCGTTGTGGTTGCAGGTTGGGATGTGCGGCACTATGCACTGCCTTTTCGTTGCGAGCATGCCGGCTTGCTGGATCCCTCCGAGCTCGCGCGGTTGTATGGCTCCTGCGATGCTGCGTTGGTCCTTTCTTTCAGCAATCTGTCGCTGTTGCCTTTGGAAATCATGGCCTGTGGCGTTCCTGTGGTCAGCAACCGGGCGGCTTGCACCGAGTGGCTATTAACGGATGATATTGCCGTACTGGCCAGGCCTACGGTGGAAGATCTGACGGGCGCGCTGGAGAAAGTCTTGTCGTCGGCTGATCTGGCGATGCAGTTAAGTACCGATGCGTTAGCTTTTGCGGCCGCGACCGATTGGGATGCGGAGGGAGAAAAGATGGCGGTTCGGTTACGTACACTGCTAGTGGACGCCACCACGGCGACAGAGATCGATGCCCCCGCTTGAGGGGCGCTTGGCTGGTAAAGTAGGGGAACACGGGTTAGAGTAATCCGCGTTTGGGAACCCTGAAGGGCGTGCAGTCTGAAACTGGAAAGTTACAGATTTTGACAGGGACCCGGGGACGTTGAAACTTCTCGTCACGCCAATTCTTGAGAATGATCACTGAACATGATAGATGCCCATGACCCGAGTATTAAGCTATCGATTGTTGTGCCGGTATATCGCAGTGCCAGCATTCTCCCGGCGCTGGTAGAAAAAACTCAGGCCGCACTGGTAAAAGAGGGGTTGGAGAGGGATTTCGAGTTGATTCTGGTCAGTGACGCGAGTCCTGATAACAGTTGGGCAGTCATCCAGGCTCTGGCGTCGGAGCATTCATTTATTCGCGGCATCAACTTGCGCCGTAACGCAGGGCAGCACAATGCCGTGATGGCCGGTTTAAATCATGTGCGTGGTGAGCTGATCATTTTGATGGATGATGACCTGCAGCATCCTCCCGAGGCCATCGGTAACATGATCAAAGCGCTGCAAGGCGGGTACGATGTTTGCTATACCCGCTACGTCAACCGCCAGCACACTTGGTGGAAGAAGGCCGGCAGCCGCTTCAATGACCGTGTGGCCACCTTGCTTCTGGACAAACCCAAAGGGTTGTACCTTTCCTCATTCAAGGCCCTGCGTCGCGAAATCGTCAAAGAGGTCATCAAGTATGATGGCCCTTATGCGTACGTCGATGGGCTCATTCTTGATGTGACGCGTTCGATCACCACCGTGGATATCGTCCATCAGGCCCGTCACGAAGGGGAGAGTAACTATAATTTACGTCGATTGTTTTCCCTGTGGTTGAAAATGGCGACCAGTTTTTCAATTTTTCCTCTGCGGCTGGCGACGTACCTCGGCTTTGGGCTCGCGGCATTGAGTCTGCTCATGGTGGTGTTCGTGATTGTTGCCAAAAGCTTGCATCCTGAGTTTCCACCTGGCTGGGCATCATTGATTGCGGTGGTGCTGTTTATTGGCGGCGTTCAGACGTTGTGTATTGGTATGGTGGGAGAGTATCTAGGTCGCGCCTATCTCAAGTTGAATGCCAAGCAGCAGTTTATCGTCGGCAGTACCACATGGCAGGGGGAGGGCTCCCGTGAGTAAACCAGAGTTCGACAAGTTTGCAGATGGGTATGATCGCGTCTTGGGTGAAACCATACCGGATGGCCTGAACGAGAATACCTATTTTGCCGAGTACAAAATAGCGTTGATGGCCGACCGCCTTGCGCACAAGAAAGTCTCCAGGATTTTGGACTTCGGGTGCGGAGCAGGCCGTAGCCTGCCTTACTTGAAGCAGTATTTTCCCAACAGCGAAATATGGGGCTACGATGTGTCCCCTGAGTCATTGAAGGTGGCAGCCAGTCACTCACCCGAGGCCCACTTTTTCAGCGATTGGAGCGCGCTTGGCGACATTCGATTCGATGCAATTGTCGCGGCTAATGTCTTCCATCATATTCCCCTGGAACAGCGCTTGCAGGCCTTGACCCTGTGTCGGAAGTCTCTGGGCACTGGTGGGGAAATGTTCATGTTCGAACATAATCCATATAACCCCATGACCCGCTGGATATTTGAGCGCTGCCCCTTCGATGCCGATGCCCACATGTTGAATCTGAGGTCTGCCTTGGCGTTGACCCGAGAAGCTGGTTACTCATCCGAGCAGCATGCCTACACGCTCTTCTTCCCGAAACCGCTGGCGTTTATGCGACCCCTGGAGCCATTCCTGAAGCGACTGCCCCTAGGAGCGCAATATTATGTCCAGATGGCGGTCTGAATCCCTCTATCTGGGGCGCTATGTGGGCAGCGGCGCTGCCAATACAGTAGTAGGCTTCGCGGTAATTTTTATTGCTATGGGCGCTGGATTATCCCCGCTGGTCGCGAACATGTGCGGCTATGCTGTAGGGTTTGTGCTGGGGTTCGTGCTGTCAAAGAAAGTGGTTTTTCGCAGCGAGGGCGCTTTTGTCAAGGAAAGCATCCGTTACCTGATTGCGTTCATCATCGCTTTTCTGCTGAATGTTTTTGTTCTGCATCTGGCGATCACCCTGGTGGGGTTACCCCCTGTGATTGCCCAGATCGTCGCGGCCGTCGTTTACACGGCGGTGATGTATCTGTTGACACGCTTCTATGTGTTCGCACCGTCACATAGAATAAGTTGATGGGGTGGAGTATGCCCATTCTAGAATGCTTTTTTGCTGTGGGAATGCTGAATTCCAAGGGCTCGGGGAGAGGATGTCGAGTCTTACCCAGACGACGATTTTCTTGCTCGTCGGACGGCGCGTCCTCGTAGCCAGTTTCATCGCCCTAAGTGAAGGAGGGTGATATCTTCGGTGTTAACTATTTAGGGATTGTTATGTTTTCAATTTATCGGCAGCGGATAACTGCAGTAATCCTGAGTGCCGCCCTGGTACCGATTCTCATATTTTTTTACTCACAGCTTCCTGTCTTGTCAGTTGGCATAAGGTCTGCAGTTTCCTCTGTCCTCGTGATCTTCATCGGTATCGTGTTGTGGATAACCTTCAAGGCGCTCAGGTTGCCAACTCCTACGGCGCTGGCCATCGTCGTCAGTAGCGGCCTCGTGGGCTTTATGTTAAGCCCTGCGGTTCGGGTGCAAGCCCCGGGTGCCGATAATCTCAGCATGCATTACTCAGATGGTGCCATTGATGACCGGGCGCAGCCAAGTGCTGTTTCGCTGTGGGGCGACACCATGAATGCTGTCTTCATGCATCCGGCATTTTCGAATGCCAAAGTCCCTAATGTGCTGATAGGTACATTTGATTCGACGCCTTCGAACATTCGGGTTTACTTTACAAAACCCGAAGCAGGCATGTTCAAGGATGATGGGTCCTTAACCGACAGTGACGGTATTTCCGTGAAATTGACTGCGTACGACTCGACGGGTCACGCTGTCCCTCCTGAATCGTTCTATCTATCGGAACAGGAGTTTCTCTCGAAAAAATGGATCGCCAGAAACGTCACCCTTCGATCTGGCATCAGTAAAGTCGAACTGGCTATCGGTACGGGTCCTCCGGGTAGTACGCCAGACTATGATTCAACTTATGTGGCTTTTGAAATACCGAGCGCACTTGTTTCCGTGGAACGTGTTGGCAAAGTGCTGGTGTTGTGTCTCGCCGTACTTGTTATAATTTTGGTGGGTTATCTGAATGTAAAGAAAAAATCCAGCCCCGTTTCATGCGGTATGAAGTGGACGTTTTTAGATGGGCTAAAGGTAGGCGTGCTGCCCCTGATATGCCTGGGTATAGCTTATTGGTCTCATGTCAACACAACCTTTGTTTTTTTCTGGGATTTCCTTAATTATTGGGACAAAACTCAGGTTTTATATAATGCATTGCATTCATCCTCTTGGGCGGAGGCCGTTGGACTGTTCACGTCTTCCTACACAGCCGATTACTCATTTTTACCCGCTGTCGCCCCGGCTACGTTGGACCTTTTAGTCGGTTTCCCCACGCGGCTTTGTTATGTCATGACAATAATCCTTATTTACGCTGTTCCGGCGTATTTATCGTTGGCGCTACTCTCTCGCCGGTTGGTCGAGCGCAAAACGTATCCTGAAGGTGCTGCTGAGACCTGGATTGTCGCCGGCCTGCCAATTCTGTTGGGTTTGCCGCTTTACTTCGGCACCGCTCTTTACTTGATGCCTGATATTGGCGGTGTAGCCTTGGTTGTGGTTGTCCTTCTGCTGTCGACATCTCTGGTTGAGTCGTTGAACCAGCCCTGCCATCAGCACGCGTCCTGGTTGCCATCGCGTGAGATTGTCACGCTCTGTTTGACACTTGGTTTGGTTTTTAGCGTTTTGTTTATCTTTAGACGCTGGTATGTGTTTTCGACTGTCGGAGTCATTGCAACAGTTGGGGTATTGATTCTGCTGGGCTGGTGGAGATCCCCTGGTTACCGATGGGTATACTTTTCAAAGGTTTGTCTATCGGTGTGTACCATTGCTGTTGCGATGATACCGTTTTTGTGTTGGGTCATGTTTTCTTGGTCGGCGGAGTTGGGGAAACATAACTACTCCACACTGTACGCATCCTACGATTATCCACTTTCAGCAGTTATCGCACTGTTCGTTCAATATTTTGGTCTGTTTATCCCTGTCTTGTCATTGCTCGCATTCGGGCTATTCGTAAAGCTCGGCGCCGCGCGAAATCTGCTGTTTATATTGGCCGGTTCAACATTGATATCGGTCGTTTTGTTCCTGCAAATACAAAGTCCAGGGCGGCATCATTTTTATTTGCTGATGCCGTTCTTGGGTGCCTCATTAGGGGGAGTCTCTATTTTTCTTCATCGCCGTTATGGTGTCCGTGCGACAATTTGTTTCTGCTTGATTCTCGTCGTTGGTAACGGTGTTAATACGTGGCTGAAAGATCAGGGGGGGCGCGGTACAACAATCTTTAGCACCTATGACGATTGGCTTCCGAAGCAGCAGAAGTACCAAGCGGGTTACGCAGCAGTGGTGAGCTGGTTGAATTTACCTGAGAACATTGAAAAGAAATTTTGCTTGGTCGCTTCAGGTCGTACAATCAATGAGGGTCTGTTTCTTGAATTGGGTCAAATTGATCCCAACGTCAAGCGGCATGAGTTTGATACTCGATTTGTGTACCTTGCCCAGGTGGATAGCGTTGATGGGCCTCCATTTCCCAGTACTCGCGAATGCAAGATTTTTTTAGTGGCTGACCCTTTTCAGTCTCATCTTCGCCCTGAGCATCAATCCAGCATGAGGATTGTGCAGACGGATATTTTGCGAGGTGAGGGCATTGGCCAAGCGACCCATGACACGGGCGTTATCTTTTCTATGGGGGACGGCATCGTACTTCGTGCTTTTGAGGCATTTAGGCCAATCACGGATCAGGAATACACTGATCTTGTAAGTCGATATAAGAAAAATAAGGCTGATCAATAGGGTCGACTGATTTATAACGTGCTCGCGATATAAAATCTGCCGGGGGGCGTATTTTATATCGCGAATCGTTCCATCTCCAGTGGCGATTTTTTAATTCAATCAGGCCAAGTCGCTATCGACAGGTGGCGCTGCTGATAGCCTGATCGCGAGTGCTCTGGCATGGTGGCGCAACTCCGGCACGGCAGTCGCTTCCCAGTTGGCTGCTTTGAGCATCGGGCCGACGTAGCTGATCCATGGCAGTCGTTCGCCGTGAGCGTTGATGATGGCACCGTCACCGGCGACTCTAAGACCGAGCTCAAGTTCATCAACGGCGATCGTGCCGGCGGCCAGTAGTTGGCGAATCAGCTTTGAATTTAGTTTCAGGATCCGCGTGCTGGGCCCAGTGCAATTGATTACCCAATCGAACGTCAAGCGTAGGGGATCATTGCCGCCTCGTGGCTGAATCTGAGCACGCATTTTTTCGTTGTTGCCCTCGATACTCAGCACGCGTCCACAGGTCAGCCGGACCTTGCCGGTGCTGACAACCTGTTGCAGGTAGTCCCAGGTGGCTGGAGCCAAACGGTGGCGATGCACATCCCAATACGGCTGAAGATGTCGCAGGAAACGAGCACGTTCCCGCACACTCAACGCCTGCCAAAGGGTTGGTGTGATCGGTCGTAACGCTGCGATAACGTCGCGCCATAGTTCTGGATGCAGGGCGATTTCCTGGCGTACTGCTTTAAGGTATTCGCGTGCGCTCGCTGGTTGTGCAGCGATCCGCTGCCGTATGCTGGCGTCGTACGGAATGACCGGAAGTTTGTCCCGGTGCCCGGCAGGAAGCAGACCGCGCCTTGACAGCAGAGTAAAGCGCGCACGTGGGTGCCGTGCGGAAATCTCCAGAATCGAATCGACGGCGGTCAGTCCCGATCCGATCAACAGAATCTCGAGAGGCTTCTCGGCCGGTGCCTCCGGAAGCGGCATCCAAGGGTCGGGCACGTAGTGATTCAAGGTATCAATGGCATCTAAGCCTGGTATTCGAGCGGGCGGGAAGTTCCCGAACGCGAGCACCACGTGATCAGCCACCAGTTCAGGTTGCCCAGCAATGTGGACCGTTGTCTTGTGTCCATCCTTTTGGACAGAGGTGACTTCCCCCACCCGTTGCTGGCAATCGGCGGACGAATCGCCAATGGCTTGATCCAGCAAGTGGCTCAGGTACTCGCCGTACTGGTGCCGAGGCACAAAGGTGGCAGGTTCAACCGAGTGCCCAAGCGCGTTGCAATAGTTCAGGAAGGAATCAGGGTCGTCGACGAGGGCAGTCATGTTGCCCGCAGGCACATTGAGCAGATGGCGAGGACTGTTTGTACCGTATGCCAAGCCGCGCGCCATCTTGCCGGAGCGGTTTACAATGATCACTTGGTCAGCGGCTGTGGCCCGCGCAAGAAACTCTATGGCTACAACCGTACCACTGAAACCTGCGCCGATAATGACTAAGGTGGTCATGGTCGTTCAATATGGTCGATGATTGATTGTACCCCGGCTTCAACGGTCTGATTCATGGTCATCACTGACACGTGAGGGTGACGAGGCACTTCGTAGGGGGAGTCGATGCCGGTAAATTGCTTGATCTGGCCTTGCCGCGCCTTGTGATACAGACCTTTAGGATCCCGTCGTTCACACTCCGCCAACGGTGTATCGATATGCACCTCGACGAAAGCCTTGTCGCCAATCACGCTTCTGGCCAGTACACGATCCTTTTCGAAAGGTGAAATGAACGAAGTTATGACGATCAGCCCGGCATCGACGAATAAACGGGCAACCTCGGAGACGCGACGAATGTTTTCTTCGCGGTCCTGGTCGCTGAACCCGAGATCCTTGCAGAGTCCGAGACGTACGTTGTCGCCATCGAGCAGATAAGTATGATGGCCCGTGGCGGTGAGGCGTTGTTCCAAAGCGTTTGCAATGGTCGACTTTCCCGAGCCGCTCAGTCCAGTGAGCCAAATCACTCGCGGTGTCTGATTTTTTTGCCTGGCTCGTGATTCGGCTGTGGTCGCCAGAATATGGCTGGTCAGGTTGTGCATGGTGCGATGTCCTGAGTCGAGTACGCTGGCATTCTTGGGTGGTGGGCCGATGCCTGATATTTGCGCGATCATGCGTCAAATGAGCAAGGGCACACGGTAGGGCACTGGCTGCCTCGTTAATGTGCTGGGCATACTAACGCCAAGGCAACCCGCGGATGTGACGGTTTAGTAACGAAATTGTTCCTGCTGTCACCGCCTCAACGTCCTTTTGTTGGTATCCTTTACCGACTTATTGTCAGGATGCTGAATCATGAGTGCAATAACGGGATGATGGATTGGTGGCTAGCCGGCACCATTGCCGCTTTTTCCTGCGTTCTTACCGGTATTGTTCGTCATTACGCGCTGGCCAGGAATCTGCTCGACGTCCCCAACGCTCGCAGTTCTCACGTCATGCCAACGCCTCGCGGGGGCGGGGTCGCTATTGTGCTGGGGTTCGTGGTTGCGACCGCCTGGGCCTATTTTCAGGGTGAAGTCGGCACTTGGGCGATTGCCTGCTTTGCAGGCGCGGGCGGGATTGTCGCTGTGGTCGGTTTTCTGGACGATCATGGACACATCGCGGCTCGCTGGAGGTTGGTCGCCCATTTTGTTGCCAGCGCTATCGCTATGTATGCCCTGGGAGGCATGCCGACGCTACAGTTGGGCTCCTATGCCCTGGACCCGATGTGGTTGCGTATGGCCATTGGCATCCTCTTCTTTGTCTGGATGCTCAACCTCTACAACTTTATGGATGGTATCGATGGTATCGCCGGTGTCGAGGCGATTACTGTCTGTGCCAGTGCATGCCTGTTGTATTGGCTGAACGGTGACGAACCGCTTTTGACCCTGCCGTCGCTGCTGGCCTTCGCCGTGCTCGGCTTTCAGGTCTGGAATTTTCCACCTGCAAAGATCTTCATGGGCGACGCAGGCAGTGGGTTTCTCGGCTTCACACTGGGCGTCCTGGCTATTCAGGCGGCCTGGACTGATCCGGTGTATTTCTGGGTATGGTGCATTCTGTTGGGTGTTTTCATCGTGGATGCTACCTTCACGCTGTTGAGACGACTGCTCACCGGCAGCAAGGTATATGAAGCTCACCGGACTCATGCTTATCAATATGCGGCTCGGCGTGCCGGCAGCCATTGGCGAGTCACCTTGGGCGTGGCCGTGGCCAATGTGCTTTGGCTGCTGCCGATAGCCGTTCTTGTGGCGTCGGGGAGCTTGAACGGTTGCGTGGGTGTCATTGTCGCTTACCTGCCGTTGGTAGCGCTTGCGATCTTCTTCGAGGCGGGCAAACGTGAAACACCGACGGTGGCCGCTACGCGTTAGCTGTGATCGGGCTTCAAGATAGCGCGAGTATAAAATTCTTATCGAGGGGAGGAAGAACCGCCAGGTTCATTATTTATGGATAGATTACGATCCCTTCTGGTGTCCTTGCCTCGGCGTCAGAAACGACTGATTCAAGTGATGGCAGACATCTTGCTGGTCTGGTTCGCGCTCTGGGCCGCCTTCATCGTTCGTTTAGGCATCGAGGACATCTTCAATCCCTTGAAGGTGCATGCCTGGCTGTTTCTGGCCGCCCCCGTTGTGGCCATCCCCTTGTTCATTCGTTTCGGCATGTACCGAGCCGTCATGCGTTATTTTGGCAATGATGCATTGGTTGCAATTATCAAGGCCGTCAGTTTGTCGGCGCTGATCCTGGCGGTTGTGGTGTTCTGGTACAGCAATCATGAGACGGTTGTGCCTCGCTCGATTGTGTTCAATTATTGGTGGTTGAGCATGGTCATCATCGGTGGCTTGCGTCTGGGCATGCGCCAGTTTTTCCACGGTGATTGGTTTATCGGAATACAGGCGGCCCCGTCCAATGGTCGTGACGGCGGCCTGGTCAAGGTGGCTGTTTATGGCGCGGGAGTCGCGGGTAATCAGTTGGTAGCCGCTTTGAGGATGGGGCACTCGATGCGGCCGGTAGCCTTTGTGGACGATGATCCGGCCATTGCCGATCGGGTCATCTCGGGGTTATTGGTTTACAAACCGAAAAATATCGACGAAATGCTGGAGGTCACCGGTGCCCAGGAGGTTCTGTTGGCCCTTCCGTCCATTGCCCGCTCTCGGCGCCGGGAAATTCTGACCTCGCTTGAAAAATATCCTCTCCATGTGCGCAGCGTTCCGGCTTTTTCGGATCTGGCTGCAGGCAGGGTCAAGGTCGACGACATTCAAGAGGTTGATATAGCCGATCTGCTGGGCCGCGACTCGGTGCCGGCCCAGCCACATCTTTTGGCGCACTGCATCAAGGGCAAGGCCGTTATGGTCACTGGGGCCGGTGGGTCAATCGGTTCGGAACTGTGCCGACAGATACTCTCCCTGCGGCCGACGGTACTGGTCCTTCTGGAACACAGCGAGTTCAACCTCTATACCATTTGCTCTGAGCTTGAGGGGCGCGAGGCCAGAGAGTCACTCGGTGTTCGGCTTCTGCCTACGCTGGGCTCGGTACGGGACAAGGACAAGCTGACGCAAGTCATGCGCCTGTGGAAAATCGACACGGTCTACCATGCAGCGGCCTACAAGCATGTGCCCATGGTGGAGCACAACATCGCTGAAGGTGTGCTTAATAACGTCATGGGCACTGTGAATTGCGCGCAGGCCGCACTGGCTGTCGGGGTGTCCAACTTTGTGCTGATTTCTACCGACAAGGCAGTGCGGCCGACAAATGTCATGGGTAGCACCAAGCGGTTGTCGGAACTCACACTGCAGGCCCTGAGCAAAGAGATGGCACCGGTTTTGTTTGGTGATCCGGCGAACGTAGCTCGCGTCAACAAAACGCGCTTTACGATGGTACGGTTTGGCAACGTGCTGGGCTCATCGGGCTCCGTCATCCCGCTTTTTCACAAACAGATAAAGTCCGGTGGCCCGGTAACTGTTACCCATCCCAACATAACCCGTTATTTTATGACCATCCCGGAGGCGGCCCAGTTAGTGATTCAGGCCGGATCAATGGGCGTCGGCGGTGAAGTCTTTGTACTGGACATGGGCGAGCCGGTCAAAATCGTCGAACTGGCGCAGAAGATGATTCATCTGTCGGGCCTGAGCGTCAAATCGGAACACTACATGCAAGGTGATATTTCGATCGAGTTTACGGGACTACGGCCGGGGGAAAAGCTGTTTGAAGAGCTGTTGATCGGTAACAACGTGGTCGCCACCGATCACCCGATGATCATGAGTGCCCATGAGGACATGATTCCGTGGGACAGCTTGAAGCTGCGGCTTGCCGACCTCTTGGAGGCCGTCAGAGATAATGACTATTCGACGGTGCGGCAGTTGTTGCGTGATACGGTGGCGGGATATGCCCCAGATGGAGAAATCGTTGATTGGGTTCATATACAGCGCCGTAAAGATCCTTCTTGAAATTTGGGTTCGCGCGCTACTGGATTCGACGGGAGTCGGCGCAAACCACGGGGTATTGTTATCAAGCCAAGTGCCCGGCTCTCAGCGTAACAAAAATCAATTTTTCATAGACTGTGCGCATTGCCCCGCTTTCGTTGCGCCACCCACAAGGCGAAAATCAACGCCATCGGTATCCAGATCAGGAACCAATGCTCCTTTGGGCGCGACATGAATGCCATCCCCTCGGTGAGCCCTGAGCCGAATCCGAAGAGCAGCCATGCGGCGGCCAGACTCACCATGGGCACATGTCGGTTCTGCCAGCAAAAGCGCATGGCGACGGCGTAGACCGCCAGCCACAATACCAGGCCGACGATACCACCGGTGTACAACACCCCTAGCTCGATGTTGTGTGGGTCGGCCAAAATTTGATCGAGTCCAGGAATGAGGACGGTCATGCCCGAGTCGAAGCCATGACCGAACCATGGGTGTTGACTGATCTGACGCAAGGCTTCCAGCCAGATCTGCGGCCGGTACGAAACGCCGCGCTGGGCCAGGCTTGCGGGATAGCAGGCAACCACCAGCACCAGCGCCAGCGCGATGGCACCCACGACAATCAAGCCTCTGCGCCGATCTCCCACAATGACCAGCCAGCACAAGGCAAATGCAAGGCCTACCAAAGGTGTGCGAGAACCGGTGGCCAAGAGAGTTGCCAAGAGGATGGCCAGGCAAACGAGCGCCATTGGATTGTTCAGCTTGCGACCTTGCAACCAGGTCGCCAGCCAGAAGGTCGCGAAGGCGCCGAAGACGTGGGCGCTGAGCAGCGGGTTGTACAAGGCACCATAACCGTCCAGCCGGGGGCTGCCCTGGGGCATGCGCACTGTCAGGAAATACACCAGCGAAATGGCAGCGGTCAGCGCGGCAATGATTGCGGCCAATCGAGTCAGGTCGGTGAGGCGTTGAACCGAGCGCATGCCGATGATTCCGGCCGCGAACAAAAGCAGCGCCACATAGAGCGGCCGACGAGCCAACGAAAGCGCGGTATCGTCCGTACTCGACCAGGCGACCGTAAGGATCGTATAAGCACAAAACAGAGCGATGGCTGCGAAAAGGGGATTGCACACCAGCGGTTTCAGCAACCGAGGCCGTAACGTCAGAAGAATCACCGTCGGCAACGCCAGGAAAATGTAAAAGAGCTGGTGAACCCTCCCTCGGTCCCCGGCAATGAACATGCTGATAAGAATAACCACCCAGCCCAAGGGAATCAGGTAGTCCTGAAAGAACTCCGAAAGACGGTGACGCGTTGTAAGAGTCGAGACTCCGGTACCCATTGCTTACTCTCTGTCCGCAGGCGTGCTTTGGCGCGAATGATGTCATTTTTGCCAACGGCGATCCATGAATCATTCCCGGTGGCCACACGCTGCAACAGCTTGGTGAAGGTCGCCTCCTCAAAAGTCTTTCTCATTACATTTGCTCGGGTGCGTTGTAGAATCCTGCAAACAAAGAGTCGCCTCCTCCCTCGTCCCTTTATTTCTGAATACGTACCGACATGACCTCGACTGCCACTCCGTCACTGGACGGTGAATCTGCCACTCCCTTGGTGTCCATCATCGCGCCTTGCTACAACGGCGAAAAATACCTTGAGGAGGCGCTGGCCGGCATCTATTCGCAGACCTACCCGAATCTCGAAGTCATCATCGTCGATGACGGTTCTGTCGATGGCAGCTGGGCGTTGCTGGAGAGGCTTCAGCAGGTCTACGGCTTTCAGTTATACCGACAGAAAAATCAAGGTGTCAGCGCAGCACTGAATCACGGGCTGCGTTATGCCCAAGGCAAATACGTCGCCACCCCTGATCTGGACGACATCATGTTGCCGGAGTCGGTGGCGGTCCGCGTGGCGTTCATGGAGGAGCATCCCGAAACCGGTATTTGTGCTGGCAACAGTAAATACATCGACTCTGAGGGCAAGGTACTCAAGGAAGAAAAGCGTCGTGTTGCCAGTCGCTACGACTTCGCCGAGACGCTGGCGGATGCGCGCGTGTGTGGTGCCCCGAGCGCGCTGTACCGTATGGAAGCTCTCAAGGCAGCGGCGTTCTACGATCCGTTCATCCAGGTGCAGGATTTTCAGATCACCCTGCGCATTACCCATGCGGGCTATTTCGTCGACGCGATTCCGATACTGATTACCTTGTACCGTCGTCATCCGAACAACCTGTCACGGCGTTACAAGAAGGTGTTGACTGCAGATCTGGCGGCCATTGCTCCGTACCGCAACCACCCAGCCTATGAGTCTGGTCGCGCCGCATTGCTGCACAAGGCGCTCAAATACGCGGTGCGTGAAGATCGCGCCGACGCGTGGAGGTTATTGCGCCAAGTACCGCCTAGCCAGTGGAACCGAGTGACATTTCAACGGTTCAAACGCTTGGTGCTGTTGTGGCCCCGGAACTTGTTGAAGAAAACATCAGCCTGACACGGCAGGGGGGCAGTCATGGATGATCACAAAATGCCCGTGTGGGACGATGGCTACACAACCCCGGAATTGTCTCTATTCGCTGTCAATCAGTTACCCGTTATTACTATAGTTAAAACTTTTGTCATGCCAAACTTGCGCCTGCTCAGTGACTTAGGCACGATCCGTGCTGTACGTCCGAGCGTTCCAGACAACTGTTTATCTACCGCGGCAGGCCCGTTAGCAAAGGGGCCGGGGGCATGACTATAGAATTCGTCGACACCGGCGACCGTCCACTTGTGACCGTCATCATCGCCAGCTACAACCACTGCGCCTACGTCGAGGCGAGTGTCATGAGCGTGCTGGCGCAGACCTACCCGAATATCGAGCTGCTGGTGGTAGACGACGGCTCGGAAGATGGCAGTGTGGAGCTTCTAGAGCGTTTGCAGGCCCGGCATGGTTTTGATTTCAGATCCCAGGGAAACCGCGGGCTTTCCCGCACCCTGAACGAAACCATCGCGCGCGCCTGCGGCAGTCTGATCGTGCCGTTTGGCTCGGACGACATCATGTTCGCCCACCGAATCGCCACCCAGGTCGCCCATATGCAGGGCAAGCCGGAAGTCGGGATCTGTTCGGCCAACATAGAGATCATCGACCAGTACGGCGCCGTGATGGGAGGCAACGAGCAGCGCAAACGCGACCTGCCGTTCCGTCGTCTGGATTTCGACGACCTGTTCCTGGATCGCAAGCCCGGCCCCATGGCCGCCACGCTGATGTTCAGGCGCGAAGCGTTCGATCTGGTGGGGGGGTTCGATCCCGAGATTCGTCTTGAAGACCTCTACATCGAGCTGAAGATCGCCCGGGCGGGATTCTTCATCGACGTGCTCGGCGAGCCCCTGGCGCAATATCGCAAGCACGCCACCAACACCTACAAGAATCAGCGTTTCATGTTCGATAGCGTGCTGAAAACCTATGAGGTGTTCAAGGACCATCCGGGCTATGAGCACGTCTGCATGCGTTTTCGCCAGTCCATGCTGCTCAAATGTGGCAAGCGTGACAAGAAACTCTCACGGGAGATCCTCGCGCAGATTCCTTTCAAGTGCTGGAACAGGAAAACCGTCAGGGGGATCTGGCGGCTGATGGTGTCATAACCGGTAACGCTTCCCCGGCATCATCGACTGGCGAGCCTCGCTCTGTTGTCTAGGGTTAGCTGTGCGGCACAAGGAAGCCGTACGACCTTACCCTTATCAAGGAGCTACACTCATGCGCACCCTCTCTTCGCTGCTGTTTGCGGTACTCACCAGCCTTTCTGCGGCCGCCTATGCCGCACCGGTTTCGATGCCTGCAACCGGCACCCCGCCAGCAGCGGTCATGGGCACGAAGGTGAATCTCAACACGGCGGATGCCGAAACCCTCAGGCGTGAGCTTTCAGGCATTGGCGATGCCAAAGCCCAGGCGATCGTCGCCCACAGGGAAGCCCACGGGAAATTCGCGTCGGTGGATGAAATGCTGGAGGTGACAGGTATCGGAAAGTCGCTACTCGACCGCAACATCGAAAAACTGACGGTCGAATAACGCTTGTTCCCCAATCAATAGCCGCTGACAGCGGCTATTCCGGCTGGCTACTGACTTGGGGGGGTGGTACGCGATTGAGCAGGCACGCGAGACATGCCTTGTGACTCTTCGGTATGACCACTTCTGACCATGATCACGGCCAGGAACACACCCACAACGGACAGAACACTCCAATACATCAGAAAGGCAGCCATTAACGACACTCCTAAGCGAGGGCTTTGTCAGGTTGTCGTCTGTGGCCGTTGTTGCTGAGGGGGGTGTCCATCGGATGGGGAGGCCTATCTCACCATGGTCGACGTACCGGCACCGGGATAACCTTGACATGATGGATGACATGCTTTTTATTAGGCTTTGAATTATATTTGTAATCCAAAAGGCATTGCCTCCATATTCGAGAGAATAGCCCATGGAATTTGCTTTGCAAAACCCCAATTGAGTGCGCGCCGTTTTTCCAAATGCGCTCCTGCGCTGCAGGCCAGACGGGTCGGGGTTTTCAGCAAACTTCCATTGGTCGAGAGGCATGCTCGTTTGGATAGGCCAGATAACCAAGACAGGTGTCCATGAGCGTCGAACGAATTGTTGTCACAGGAATGGGCGTGGTTTCACCCCTCGGAACTGGCGTTGAGCCAGTATGGGCGCGGCTTCTAGCGGGACGGTCGGGTCTGCGCAGATTACCCGACGAAGTGGTAGAAGGTTTGGCCGCCGCAGTGGGCGGTGTAGTGCCTTCATTGGCGGAAGATGGCGAGGCGGGCTTCGACCCGGACTGGGCGGTTGCGCCTAAAGACCAGAAGAAGATGGACCGGTTTATCGAGTTCGCCATGTCGGCTGCACGCCAGGCATTGGAGCAGGCTGGATGGCGGCCGGAAGCTAGCCGTGACAAGCAGCGCACGGCCACAATCATCGGCTCCGGCATTGGCGGTTTCCCGGCCATTGCCGATGCGGTGCGTATTACTGATGCGAAAGGGCCTAAGCGCCTGTCCCCGTTTACCATTCCCTCGTTTTTGGTGAATCTGGCGGCCGGGCATGTGTCCATCGAGTTCGGCCTGCAGGGCCCACTGGGTGCGCCAGTCACGGCATGCGCGGCGGGTGTGCAGGCAATTGGCGATGCGGCCCGGCTGATCCGGGCTGGTGAAGCGGATATTGCCGTATGCGGCGGTGCGGAGGCGGCGATCGATCGGGTCAGCCTGGGTGGCTTTGCCGCGGCGAGAGCCTTGTCCAGTGCGTTCAATGACACACCCGAGAAAGCATCCCGGCCGTTCGATCGTGACCGAGATGGCTTTGTGATGGGGGAGGGCGCGGGGATTCTGGTAATCGAAACCCTCAGTCATGCGCTGGCTCGCGGCGCCAGGCCTCTCGCCGAGTTGGTGGGCTATGGCACTTCTGCCGACGCCTACCACCTTACGGCAGGGCCCGAGGACGGCAGCGGCGCTCGGCGCGCGATGGAGATAGCGATTGCTCAGGCCGGTATCGAGCCGGCGCAGATCCAGCATCTGAATGCCCATGCCACGTCCACGCCCGTGGGCGATAAAGGCGAGTTGGCGGCGATACGCTCGGTGTTCGGTGACGGGCCATCGGTGGCGATTACTTCCACCAAGTCAGCGACAGGCCATCTACTGGGAGCGGCCGGTGGGCTGGAAGCGATCTTCACCGTGTTGGCCATCCGCGACCAGATCGCCCCGGCAACGCTGAACTTCGAGCATGCCGACGAAGCGGTGGCCGCGTTGGACATCGTGCACGGTTGCGCTCGGCCGATGGCGATTGAATATGCACTGTCCAACGGGTTTGGCTTTGGTGGCGTGAATGCCAGCGTGGTGTTCAAGCGTTGGGTCGATTAACACCGCGATCGGTGTGGGTCAGGCCGGGATGTCTCGCTTGAGTGCCTCCCGCACCGTCTCCAGAATCCGGTCCGACAACGCCGGATCCTGCACGGCGCGCGACAGCAGCAGAGCGCCTACCAGCGACGAGAGCATCATCACGCTCTTGTCCTCGGCTTCCGGTTCGCCGAGGGCCGAGGACATCCGCGACAGCAGGGCTTGAACCCTGTCATCGGTGATGGCGCTAGGCTCGCCGCGCTGGCCGAGCTCCGCCGACATGGTGGGCAGCGGGCAGCCCGCATCCGGGTTTTCCCGGTGAGTCTTGCTCAGGTACATATCAATGAAACTGGCCAGAGGGTCGGGTTTGGCAAAGGTTTCCGTGGCCCGAGCGCTGGATTCCTCGGCAGCCGCGCGCAACGCGGTCTCCACCAGTTCATCCTTGGACTTGAAGTGCGCGTAGAACCCACCGTGTGTCAGGCCCAGTGCCTTCATCAAAGGCTGCAGGCCGGTCGCACCGATACCGTCGCGACGAAAGCGTGCCGAAGCTTCCTTGACGATGCGTTGGTAGGTCTGGGCTTTGTGATCTTGGGAATAACGCATGGGAGCCTCCACTGCGTGGCTCATGGAATGTTGTTTGACATCCTAACAGAACCTGCGCAAGCCGTGGGGGCTCCAGGCCCCCGTCAGTCAGATCAGCGATCGCGCGCCTCCTTGGCGTCCATTTCGGCGTTGCGCTGTTGTACGCGAGCGCGTTCGGCATCGGTCAATTCGACTTTGTCGGCACTGCCGCGCAGCATCATCAAACCACCGACTATCGAACCGATGGCTACCACCAAGATCAACCAGGCATACCAGGGCATGGAACCCTCCTTGAACAGCGATGAGGCGAAGGATTTTCGCACGGTTCTCGCTGTTCACGTTGGAGTGGCGAGCCAGGGCGGTGGTTCCGTGGAGGGCCGGCGCATTCAACTGGGGCAGGCGGGTGTGGTCTGCTACAATGCGCGCCGATTTCACCCATGCCCCGAGAGCCCGCCCATGTCCGTTTGCCAGACTCCTATCATCGTCGCCCTGGATTTTCCGACCCGTGACGCCGCCCTGAAGCTGGCTGACCAACTTGACCCTGCATTGTGCCGGGTCAAGGTGGGCAAGGAACTGTTCACGACCAGTGGGCCGAGTATTGTCGAGACTCTCAATGGCAAGGGTTTCGAAGTGTTCCTGGACCTGAAATTTCACGACATTCCCAACACCACCGCGATGGCCGTCAAGGCGGCGGCGCAAATGGGCGTATGGATGGTCAACGTGCACTGTTCGGGCGGTCTGCGCATGATGGCTGCCTGCCGTGAAGTGCTGGATCAGCAGGCCGGCGCCAAGCCGCTGCTGATCGGCGTGACGGTATTGACCAGCATGGAACGCGAAGACCTCGCCGCCATTGGCCTGGACATCGAGCCCAAGGAGCAGGTCTTGCGTCTGGCAGCGCTGGCTGAAAAGGCCGGGCTGGACGGTCTGGTGTGTTCGGCCCTGGAAGCCCAGGCGCTGAAGGCGGCGCACCCGAAGTTGCAACGAGTGACCCCGGGCATTCGGCCGGCGGGCAGCGCCTCGGATGATCAGCGACGTATCCTGACCCCACGCCAGGCAATGGACGTGGGCTCGGATTACCTGGTGATCGGTCGCCCGATCAGTCAGGCGGCGAATCCGGCGCAGGCGTTGGCGCAGGTGGCGGCAGAGCTGAAGGCCTGACAGGGCGGGTTCCCGAGCAAGCTCCGTCCTGCAAGTACAGGGCCGAGCTTGTTCAGGAAATGCACGCCGCGCAAGAGATCAAACCACCTTCAACACCAACTTGCCGAAATTCTCCCCGCTGAACAGTTTCAGCAACGCCTCGGGAAACTGCTCCAGCCCGTCTACGATGTGCTCCTTGCTTTTCACCTGCCCGGACTTCAACCAGCCCGCCATCTCCTGTCCGGCGCGGGGGAAGCCCTGCGCGTGGTCCATGACCACAAAGCCTTCCATCCGCGCCCGGTTTACCAGCAACGATAAATAGTTGTTCGGCCCCTTCACCCCGGTCTGGCTGTTGTACTGACTGATGGCACCGCAGATCACCACCCGCGCCTTGGGTGCCAGGCGCGCCAGCACGGCATCGAGAATATCGCCGCCAACGTTGTCGAAATACACGTCCACGCCCTTGGGGCATTCCCGTTTCAAGCCTTCATTCACGTCTTCGTGCTTGTAGTCGATCGCGGCGTCAAAGCCCAGCTCATCGACCAGGTACTGGCACTTCTCCTTGCCTCCAGCGATGCCGACGACCCTGCACCCTTTGAGTTTGGCAATCTGCCCGGCCACGCTACCCACGGCACCGGCCGCGCCCGACAGCACGACGGTTTCGCCGGCTTTCGGCTGGCCGACATCGAGCAGGGCAAAGTAGGCCGTCAGGCCGGTCATGCCCAGCGCTGAAAGATAGAGCGGCAACGGTGCCAGCGCCGGGTCGATCAGGCGCAAGCCGGTGCCGTCACCTTGATAGAACGCCTGCACCCCCAGCGCGCCACTGACAAAAGCACCTGCCGGGTACGCGGCAAGGTTCGACTCGACCACCTGGCCAACCCCCAGCGCGCGCATGACGTCACCGAGCTTCACCGGCGCTATGTAGGATTTGCTGTCGTTCATCCAGCCCCGCATGGCCGGATCTAGGGACAGGTAATGCACTTGAACCCGCACCTGGTTTTCGCCGAGCGCTGTCAGTGGCGTCTCGGCAAACTGGAAGTGTTCGCGCCCGACCCCACCGACCGGTCGTTGAGCCAGAAGAAATTGACGGTTGTTGGGGGTGGTCATGTGGCGCTCCTGTTCGGCTTGAGTGCAAGGTAATGGTGCCGGCGCGACCGTTTCTCAAGGCGAATCGGGCTGGCGAATACCGGGCCATTCACCCCGACGGGCCATTCTTGCCGCTAGACTCGTGGTCTTTTCCATCCCCAGAGGGTCAACCATGAGCATGACGTTTTCCGGGCAGGTCGCATTGGTGACGGGTGCAGCCAACGGTATTGGCCGCGCGACGGCGCTGGCGTTTGCCGCAGAGGGTTTGAAGGTTGTGGTGGTAGATCTCGATGCCGCTGGCGGCGAGCACACTGTCGAACTGATCCGCGAAGCGGGCGGCCAAGCGCAGTTCCTTGCCTGCAACGTCGCCCGAGACAGCGAAGTGCGCGGCATGACCGAGCGGGCTGCGAGCCTGTGGGGGCGTATCGACTATGCGTTCAACAATGCCGGCATCGAAATCGAGCAGGGCAGGCTGGCGGAGGGGAGCGAGGACGAATTCGACGCCATCATGGGCGTGAACGTCAAAGGCGTGTGGTTGTGCATGAAGTATCAATTGCCGTTGATGCTGGCCCAAGGCGGCGGCGCCATTGTCAACACCGCCTCGGTGGCCGGGCTTGGCGCCGCGCCGCGAATGAGCATCTACAGCGCCTCCAAGCATGCGGTGATCGGCCTGACCAAATCGGCAGCCATCGAGTACGCGAAGAAAAGCATTCGCGTCAACGCCGTTTGCCCTGCCGTGATCGATACCGACATGTTCCGCCGCGCCTGTGAAGCCGACCCGCGCAAGGGCGAGTTCGTCATGGGCGTCCACCCGGTGGGGCGCATCGGTCGGGTCGAGGAAATTGCGGCAGCCGTACTGTACCTGTGCAGTGATCATGCAGCCTTTACCACTGGCCAGGCATTGGCGGTCGACGGCGGAATGACGGCCCTCTGAGGTCTGAAGCGGCATCGACGTATCCATGGCCGACAACTTCTGGCTGTTTGCCAGTATTCCGACGTCAAGCGCTTGTCTGTGGTCGGACGACCCTGCAACTCTGCACGAATATTGAATGGTTTATTGCCATCACTCTTTGCAGAGGCATCGCGCGCATGAAGTCGGTCCGTTTTGCCAACCTGGGCATGGCCAGGAAGTTGGGGTTGGGCTTCAGCCTGGTCTTGTTGTTGACCGCCCTGGTGGCGGCCATTGGCGTCTGGTCGTTGCAGTTGGTCAGCCAGCGTTTCGACGGCCTGCAGCGTATGTCCCTGCTCAACAGCAGCGTGCTGAAGGTGCGCTTGCTGGAGCAGCAGTTCAGTCTGCACTCAGACCCCAAGGACGCCGATGCCCTGCGCAAGGACGTTGATCAGCTCAAGGCCCAAGCCGAGGCTCTGAAGCGGGAGTCGCCCAGAAATGTGGCAGCCATGAACGATGTCGAGCAATCCCTGGCGGATTACCTGAAGGCGTTCAACCAGTCGGTGGACATCAGCCAGTCCAAGGACCTGGCGCTGGAGATGGCCAGTTGGTCGGTATCCAGCGTGGCCAATAACCTCGACGTGTTGCAGAGCGGCCTGACCGACGACGGTACCTTCACCTTGAAGGATTCCCAAGGCCAGAAAGGCGCTGAGTTCATTGCCCAGGCCGGGCAGGTCGGGCAGATTTCCCGGCTGATGCTCCAGGCCATGGAGGAAGCTCGCGTGCGCCTCGACAAAAGCCGCAAGGGCGATGACAGCGCGGGGCAGGGCAAGATCGCTGAAGCTGACCAGGCGCTGGCGCTGGCCAATGAGTTGCGCAAGCAGATTGAAGATGCGGGCTACCAGAGCGTGCTGGACGAAGTGCTGAAAAACATCGGCGGTTTCAGTGACAAGCTTGCGGAGTACACCGATCTGCTGACCAAGGAGAAGGTGGTCGAACAGCAACTGCGCGAGCGCGCCGATCAGGTCGTGGCCCATGTCGATCAGGCCTACACGGCTCAGGATCAGGCCATGCAGGCCGAGTTGAAAAAGAACACCCTGTTGATTATCGCCTCGTCGGCACTGGCGTTGCTGGTGGGTTTGCTGGCTGCATGGATCATGACCCGCCTGATCGTTGGCCCGTTGCGGCAAGTGATCGCCCGCGCCCAGGCGATTGCCGCCGGCGACCTGAGTGGCAGCATCGCAGTGGATCGGCATGATGAGATTGGCCAGTTGATGCTTGCCATGCAGCAGATGAGCGCGGGCCTGGCCGGGATTGTCAGCGGTTTGCAGGCGGGGATCGAGCAGTTGGCCAGCTCGGCGCTGTCGTTGTCGACCGTGACGGAGCAGACCACCCTGGAAGTCGGCACTCAGAAAGAAGAAACCGAGCAAGTGGCCACGGCCATGCACCAGATGACCGCCACCGTGCATGACGTCGCGCGCAACGCCGAAGAAGCGGCCACGGCAGCGCGCAGTGCCGATGACAAAGTCGACAGTGGTCAGGTGGTGGTGCGCCGCAGCATGCAGCGCATCGAACAGCTGGCGGGGTCTGCGCAATCGGCCAGCCAGAGCATCGAGAACCTGAGCGGTGAAATCCAGAACATCGGTACCGTGGTGGCGGTGATCAAGAGCATTGCCGAACAGACCAACCTGCTGGCGCTCAATGCTGCGATCGAGGCCGCGCGGGCCGGAGACCAGGGCCGGGGTTTTGCCGTGGTGGCCGATGAAGTGCGAGCGCTGGCGCGTCGCACCCAGCAGTCCACTGAGGAGATCGAACGGCTGGTCAGCACCCTGCGCAGCAGCGCGCGGCAGTCGGTGGAGCAGATTCAGAGCAGTGGCGAGCTGGTCAAGCTGGCGGTCAGCGATGCCTTGCAGACCGAAAGCGCGCTGGGCAGCATCGCTTCGGCGGTTTCAATGATCCAGCAGATGAACCAGCAGATCGCCGCTGCTGCCGAGCAGCAAAGCTCCACTGCAGAAGAGATCAACCGCAGCGTCACCAGCATCCGCGCCAGCGCCGATCAGTCGGCCCTGGCCATGCAGGGCAATGCGGCGTCCAGCGTGCAGCTGGCGCAGTTGGGTACGGAGTTGAAAGGGATGGTCGGGCATTTCCGGTTGTAGCGCAGGAGGTCTCCTGGCGTCACCCAATCCCTGCAGGACCGAGCTTGCTCGGGAAGGTCATACGGGCTCTATCTGAAACGCCGCGTGAATGCTTCCCGAGCAAGCTCGGCCCGACAGGGGGGGCGTGAATCTGTCGGAAGCGATATCCGTTACGCGGCCTTGCGCCAGTTCAAAATGACCAGGGTTACCACCCCCGCCACAATCCCCCAGAACGCCGACCCCACCGAAAACAGCGTCAGCCCGGAAGCGGTGACCATGAAGGTGATCAACGCCGCCTCGCGTTCCTTTGGCTGGCTCATGGCTTGAGTCAAGCCGTTGATGATCGAGCCGAACAGCGCCAGCGCGGCAATCGACAGCACCAGCTCCTTGGGCAGTGCTGCGAACAACGCCGCCAAAGTCGCGCCGAACACCCCGGCAATGCCGTAGAAAATCCCGCACCAGACCGCCGCAGTGTAACGCTTGCTGTGGTCTTCATGGGCGTGAGGGCCGGTGCAGATCGCCGCGCTGATGGCCGCCAGATTGATGCCATGGCAACCAAAAGGCGCGGTCAGCAACGAGGCCAGGCCGGTGATGGAAATCAGCGGGGAGGCGGGGACGTTGTAGCCGTCGGCCCGCAGCACGGCGATGCCGGGCATGTTCTGCGAGGTCATGGCCACCACGAACAGCGGAATGGCGATGCTGATGGTGGCAGCTATCGAGAACGCCGGCGTGGTCCACACGGGATGGGCCACTTGCAAATGAAATGCACTGAAATCCAGCAACCCCAGCATGCCGGAAAGGCCGGCGCCGACCAGCAAGGCACCGAACACGGCATAGCGCGGCGACAGACGCTTGAGCACCAGATAACTGAGGAACATGCCCAGTACCAGCCCCGTGCGGTGTTGCGCCGCGACGAAGATTTCAATGCCGATCTTGAACAGGATGCCTGCCAGCAGCGCCGCCGCCAGCGAGCCGGGCAGGCGCTTGACCAGCCGTTCGAAGCTGCCGGTCAGGCCGCAGATCAGCACGAGCAGCGAGCACGTGATGTAGGCGCCGATGGCCTCGGGGTAGGGTACGCCGGCCAGGCTGGTGATCAGCAGTGCGGCCCCCGGTGTGGACCAGGCCACGGTGATGGGCATGCGGTAACGCAGGGACAGGCCGATGTTGCAGATCGCCATGCCGATCGACAGCGCCCAGATCCATGATGAGATCTGTTCGGCGGACAGCCCGGCGTTCTTGCCGGCCTGGAACATCAGCACCAGCGAACTGGTGTAGCCGGTCATCATCGCGATAAAACCGGCAATGATCGCTGAAGGTGCGGAGTCGGCCAGCGGCCGAAGGCGGGCGCTGCTGAGGTTTGTCATGGGGCCATCCTGGTCGATGCGAAAGGCGCACAGCCTAAACCGGGAAAGGGTGAGGCGCTGCGATACAGCGGCTGAAACATTCAGCCATACAGTACCCTCAAGCCTCGCTGGCGCCCTCAGCCAATTTCAGGTTCACCGCCCACCAGCCTTCCACTGCCGCCTCACCCGATTCGGCAAACGCCCGTTGCAACAGCTTGACCTGTTCACGGCGCAACGCCTGCTCGAACTTCGCCCCCTCAGGGCTTAATTGCAACAGGCGTTTACGCTTGTCGCTGGGCGGCGTGACGCTCTCCACCAGGTGCATTTCCAGCAGTTGGCGCAACGGCGTGTTCAGCGCCTGTTTGCTCACGCCGAGCCGATCGAGCAGCTCCTTGACGCTGAGCTCCGGATAGCGCGCGACAAAGAACACGATGCGCTGGTGCACCCGGCTCAGGCCACGCCGCTCCAGCATTTCGTCGGCCTTGGCGGTGAACGCCTGGTAGCCGTAAAAAAACGCTTCCATGGCGGCTTGCTGAGTGGAGGTGTTTTTAAGGTCAAACATATTGACGTATCCCGTCTCGACGGCGTAGTTTTGGTCAAGCATTTTGACCCATTTGACTGGTACCGACCAGAGGAGCATCCCTGTGGCATTCTCAGAACGCGTCACCCGCCTCAAGAGTTCTCTGATCCGCGAAATCCTCGCGGCAGCGCAACGTCCCGAGATGATGTCCTTCGCTGGCGGCCTGCCGGCCGAGGCCATGTTGCCTGCGCTGGACTGGACGGGTATGCCAGTGAGTATGGGTCAATATGGCATGAGCGAAGGTGAGCCGGCCCTGCGGGAAAGACTGGCCGCCCAGGCGCGTTTGCTCGGCGTGCCCTGTGAGGCCAGCCAGGTGCTGGTGGTCAGCGGTTCGCAGCAGACCCTCGACCTCGCCGCCAAGCTGTACATCGACAAAGGCACCGAAGTGTTGCTGGAGGGGCCGACCTACCTGGCTGCGCTGCAGATTTTCCAGCTGTTCGGCGCCGATTGCCTGAGCGTGCCCCTGACCGCCGAAGGGGTGGATCTGCCGGCGATGCGTGTCCGCCTGGAGCAGCATGCGCCGGCCTTCGCCTATCTGATTCCGACGTTCCAGAACCCGTCCGGCGCACGTTACAGCGAAGCGGTGCGCGACGGTGTTGCCGCGCTGCTCGATGAATTCGCCGTGACCTTGATCGAAGACGAGCCTTATCGTGATCTCAACTATGACGGCGTGCAGTCGCGGCCCATTGTCAGCCGCCTGCGCACGGCCAGCTGGATCTACACCGGCACGGTGTCGAAAACCTTGTTGCCGGGCCTGCGGGTGGGGTATCTGATCGCCAGCCCGGACCTGTTCCCGCACCTGTTGCGGCTCAAGCAGTCAGCCGACCTGCACACCAACCGGGTCGGCCAATGGCAGGCCCTGCAATGGTTGGGCACCGAGGCTTACGAACAACACCTGGCACAATTGCGTGACTTTTATCGACAGCGGCGCGACGCGATGCAGGCCGAGTTGTTGCGCCAGTTCAGCGACCTGGCCGACTGGCACCTGCCCGAGGGTGGACTGTTCTTCTGGCTGACCCTCAAGCAACCGCTGGATACCCGGACGTTGCTGGAGGCCGCGATGGCGCGCAACGTCGCGTTCATGCCGGGAGAACCTTTTTTTGCCGAACCCGAGTGCAATCCTGGTCATTTGCGCTTGAATTTCAGTCACGTATCACCCGAGCGGCTTCAGGAAGGGCTCGGCCGCCTGGCGGCAGTCATCCGCGAGGCTCAACTGGCCAAGGCGGCCTAGGAGGAACCCATGTTCAAGGTGTATGGCGATTACCAGTCGGGCAACTGCTACAAGGTCAAGTTGATGCTGCACCTGCTGGGTGCCGAGTACGAATGGCAGGCGGTGGACATTCTCAAGGGCGAAACCGAGACCCCGGAATTTCTGGCCATGAACCCCAACGGCAAGGTGCCAGTGCTGCAGTTGGAAGATGGCACGTTTCTGTGGGAGTCCAACGCGATCCTCAACTACCTGGCCGATGGCAGTGAATTTCTGCCGGGCGAGCCTCGGCTACGGACCCAGGTCTTGCAGTGGCAGTTTTTCGAGCAGTACAGCCATGAGCCTTATGTGGCAGTGGCGCGCTTCATTGAGTTCTACCTGGGCATGCCGGCAGATCGGCTGGAAGAATACGAAGTGTGTCAGCGACGCGGCCTCAAGGCCTTGCGGGTAATGGAGAAGCAGCTGCAAGCCACGCCTTATCTGGTGGGCGAGCACTATTCGATTGCCGATATCGCGCTGTACGCCTACACCCATGTGGCCCATGAGGGCGGTTTTGACTTGACGCCGTTTCCGGGGATTCAGGCATGGCTCACGCGGGTGGCGAGCCATCCGCGACATGTGCCGATGCGGGGGTAGCGAAGGCGACAAATCGCCTGTAGGTCCGAGCAAGCTCGATCCTGCAGGGTGTCAGGCAAACCGCTTGCCCAGGTAATCAATGATCACCTTGGACTCGTACATCCAGGTGGTCTTGCCGTCTTCTTCGATGCGCAGGCAAGGCACCTTGATCCGGCCACCTTCGCTGAGCAGGGTCTGGCGATCCTGTTCGTTGTTCTTCGCGTCGCGCAACGCTACCGGTACGTTGAGCTTGTGCAGGGTGCGACGGGTTTTCACGCAGAAGGGGCAGGCATGGAACTGGTACAGGGTCAGGCCCTTGGCGGCCTGATCGACATGCGCCTGAGCTTCGACGCTACGTTTGTGCTTGCGCGGACGAGTCAGCAGGTCACCGACGACGATGATCTGGCCGAGGCCGACCCGCAGGGCTTTCATCAACATGGGGCAGGCCTTTGCTGGGGGATCAAGGGTTACTTGATCAGACTGAGGAATTCGCCACGAGTCGAGGCGTTTTCGCGGAATTCGCCAAGCATCACCGAGGTGATCATCGAGGAGTTCTGCTTCTCGACGCCGCGCATCATCATGCACATGTGCTTGGCTTCGATCACCACGGCCACGCCCAGGGCGCCGGTCACGGTCTGGATCGCTTCGGCGATCTGGCGGCCGAGGTTTTCCTGGATCTGCAGGCGGCGGGCGTACATGTCGACGATACGCGCAACCTTGGACAGGCCCAGCACTCTGCCGTCGGGGATGTAGGCCACGTGTGCCTTGCCGATGAACGGCAGCATGTGGTGTTCGCACATCGAATAGAGCTCGATGTCCTTGACCATCACCATCTCGCTGGCGTCGGAGGTGAACAAGGCACCGTTGGTAACTTCTTCCAGGGTTTGCTGGTAGCCACGCGTCAGGTATTGCATGGCCTTGGCGGCGCGCTTGGGCGTATCGAGCAGGCCTTCGCGAGAGACGTCCTCGCCGAGCTGGCCGAGGATGGCCGTGTAATTCTGTTCCAGGGACATGGATTGACCTGTAGGGATTTTTTGCAGAGGCGAAGGGTACGGCCACGCACGCCCGGAGGCAAGATGTGTCTATTCGTCGCGCCCTTCCAGCATGGTGCGTTTGAGCATCACATACACAGCGCCCGCGCCGCCATGGCGGGGCTGGCAGGAGGTAAAACCCAGCACTTGCGCATGCTGGCGCAACCAGGTGTTGACGTGGCTCTTGATCATCGGGCGCTTGCCGTCCAGGCGCACGGCCTTGCCATGGGTGACGCGCGCGCAGCGGATTTCCAGCTTCGTGGCCTCGGCAAGAAAGGCCCAGAGGGTTTCCCGAGCCTTCTCCACGCTCATGCCATGCAGGTCGAGACTGCCTTCGAAGGGGATCTGGCCGATCTTGAGCTTGCGCATCTGGCTTTCCTGAACACCATCGCGGGCCCAGTGCAGGTCGTCTTCAGGGCCGACGTCGATGACGAACTGATCGGACAGGCCGTCCACCAGGGTTTCGCCCTGACGTACGGTGGCCGCCTGGCGCAGGGTTTTCAGGTTCTTGCGATCGACTTTCGCTTTGCCGGTGTCGGCGCGGTCGTGCTTGATCGGCTTGACCCCGCGCATCTCTTGGGTGAACAGGGAAAAATCTTCGTCTTGCATGGCGAGCCTCCGTAGGCGCCCATTCTATCCGACTCGCTCTATGGAGGGGGTAGCCGACCGTTCAATCGTGCTTTCTCATCAGGTGCGGCGACATGTCCAGCGCGCCACCCCGGCGCATGCGCCGCCGGCAGAGGCGCCAGAACAGCACGCCGAGATACAGCACCATCAGCCCGCCCACGGCCAGCACGATGGCACCGGTGGTGGACAGGTCCATACCCGTGGCCTGGGGCGGATGCCCGACCAATGTGGCCAGGCCGGCGAGGGTCAGCAGAATGCCGAGCATGGCCAGCACCGCCGCCAGCACTGCACCCAGGCGGGCGCCCCAGTTGCGCTGGCCTCTCGGGCGCAGGCGCCGAGGGTTGAAACCATCGGATGACTTCATTCCGATTCCTCAAATGGACATTTCGTCAGTGGACGCGTGATTGATGGATCAGGGGCGTTCGACTCGTCCCGGGCCATACGGTTCCGGGAACGGCGCAATTGTCCGTGATGGAATCCGGCGTTCGGGGCCGGACAGGCTTCAGATAAGGTCAGCGGTCAGCGCCACGGAAGCGAAGTTGTCGGCCATGATGGCCATTTCCGTTTCGTGCACATGGGCAGCGCTGAGCACACCGCTGCCATTGGGCAGGTCGCGGGTGGCGCAGGCGTCCCGCACCAGGGTACAGCGGTAGCCGTAGTCCTTGGCCGCACGCACGGTGGTGCTGACGCTGGAGTGGCTCATGAAGCCGCAGACGATCAGGTCCAGATGACCCAGGCCCTGTAACAGGCTGTCCAGACCGGTGCCGTTGAAGGCGTTGGGCAGGCGTTTCTCGACCACCGGCTCGTCGCCTTCGGGGCGCAGTTCGTTGATGAACTCGCCGCGCTCGCCTTGGGGGTCGAACAGACCGCCTACGGTGCCCAGGTGGCGAATATGCACCACCGGACGGCCGATGGCACGGGCGGCAGCGCTGAGTCTGGCGATGTTGGCCACAGCCTCGTCCATGCCCGAGAGCGCCAAGGGGCCCGACAGGTATTCCTTTTGCGCATCGATGATGATCAGGGTGGCATGGGCAAGATGGGCCGGTGGGTAACCACGGCCACTGAGTTGGAACATCGTCTTCAAAGCGGACATCGGGGGCTCCTTTGGGTAGGGCTTTTCATGCATTCTCCTCTGCTGGAGCCTTTATGTGAATCGCTGGGTGTGCATAAGCTGAAAATGCCCTTGCCCCAAACCACGGCGACAGACCTTGCTGGTAGAATCGCCGATCGTTTTTCGAGGAGCTCAAAGTGATCACTTCCCGCCTGCGCACCCTGCGCGACCATATCCGTTGGGCTGTCAGCCGTTTCCACGGGGAAGACCTGTTTTTTGGCCATGGCACCGACAATGCCTGGGACGAAGCCCGCCTGCTGGTGCTGGGCGCGCTGAACCTGCCTTGGGAAATTGCCGACAGCTACCTGGACTGCCGTCTGGAAGAAGACGAAATCGTGCACGTGCGACATCTTTTGCAACGGCGGATCGAGGAACGCGTGCCAGCGGCCTATCTGGTGGGCGAGGCATGGTTCTGCGGCATGTCGTTCATTGTTGACGAACGCGTGCTGGTACCGCGTTCGCCCATTGGCGAGCTGATCGAAAAACGTTTCGAGCCCTGGCTGGCGCAACCGCCCGCACGGGTCCTGGATCTGTGCACAGGTTCTGGCTGCATCGGTATTGCGTGCGCCGATGTATTCCCCGAGGCTGAAGTGGCGCTGGCCGATCTGTCCTTCGAAGCGCTTGAAGTGGCTAATCAGAACATCGAGCGGCACGGCGTGGAAGACCGCGTGTACAGCGTCCAGGGTGATGGTTTCGATGGCTTGCCGGGGCAGCGTTTCGACTTGATCGTGTCCAACCCGCCCTATGTCGATGCCGAGGATTTCGCCGACATGCCGGCTGAGTATCAGCACGAACCCGAGCTGGGCCTGGCCTGTGGCGACGATGGGTTGAATCTGGTGCGGCGCATGCTGGCCGAGGCGGCGGATCACCTGACCGACAAGGGCCTGCTGATCGTCGAGGTGGGCAACAGCCAGGTGCACGTCGAGGCCCTGTACCCCGAAGTGGATTTTGCGTGGCTGGACTTCGAGCGGGGCGGACACGGCGTGTTCATGCTCACGGCCGAGCAGTGCCGGGCGCACCAGGCTGTGTTTGCCGAGCGCATCTGACGCCGCACACGCCACGCACCTTCAACGATGGTGCGTGGCCATCCAGATCAACAACCCGGCCTGAAACACGGCAAAGGTCACCAGGCAGGCAATGGTAAAGCGCAGGCTGCTGTCATCGCGCTTGTACTTGCCGATGTTCTGCTCTTGCTGGCGCAGCTTGTTCTCCATGTCCTGCAGGTTCTGTTCGGCGACCTGCAACATGTTGCTCGCTTCGAGGATCTCGACGATCTGCACCTTCTCGCCGTTCCATTCCGGCTTGAGGGCGCCCACCGGCACCTGCTTGAAATTGCCCTTGAGGTGCTGCGGGTCAGCGTACTGAACCTCGAAGCCATGCGCCTTGAGCACGTTGTCCCGGCGCAGGCGGGTGTCTTCGTTGAGCCCATCCTTGCTGGCCAGGGCGGTGCTTTCGATCTGGTAGGCGCTCCAGCGCCGTTGAGCCCAGGCCACCGCCTGAGCAATCATGAAGCGCCCCAGGCCGCGATTGGCCGGTTCCAGTTGCAGCCCGCTGTCGGGCTGGAAACTGACAATGTGGGTCTTGTGATCGGCCCACACGTCGAGGCGGTTCTTTTCCTTGTTCAGGCGCTGCCCCGGCAGCGCGATCTCCATGCGCAGCAGGCTGCGTTCGATGCTGTGTTTCTCGACGCGAGCAAACTGCACAAAGCGCAGTGGCCGCAGGCCAGTGGCGCGATCGGTGGGTTGCGGCACCAGGCGCAACATGCGGAAATGATCGGGAAGCACATCCCCCCACGGCATTTCCGGCTTGGGCGGCGCCTGCTCGGCCTCGGGCTGGTCCGCGGCAGATTCTTCTCGTTCAGTGGCTTCAATCATCGGGGCGATCCTCGTTCACGCCAATGTATCGGCCAAGGTACGCAGGACCTTAGGCAGGGGTGTGGATTGTTCCCGAGCAAGCTCGGTTCCAGGCAGAGCGGGGCGCAAAATCCTGTTATGGATGATTTTCATAGGGGTCTGAATCGGGTTCTAAAATAGGCGACCATCAGAATCGAGGCACCGGACATGCCCATCTACCACGGTCGCAACACGCGCATCGGCCGCGTTTCAGAAATAGGCCGGATTTATCTGGTTACAACGACAACCTTTCATCGCCATCCCACGTTTACCGACGTGCAATTGGGCCGTCTGGTTGTTCGAGAAATGGCGCAAGAACAAGCGGATGGTCATGCGTGCTCGCTCGCGTGGGTATAGGCCGGTTCCCGAGCAAGCTGGGTCCTACATGCCCCTGCAGGACCGAGCTTGCTCGGGAACGGCGCCTCACAATCCCTTGATAAACCCCACCACCACCCGTCCCAGTTCATCGGCCAGCGGCAGGTCCGGGTTCTGGTAGGACGCGATCTGTGCCGCCCGGTCCCGGGGCACAATGCGCATGACGTGGTTCATGCCGTCGATCAACACCAGCTTCGCATTCGGCTTGGCGGCTTTGAGGGCGTCGGCGTCGGCGACGCTGACCTGGATGTCGTTGCGCCCTTGCACGATCAGGGCGGGGACTTTGAGACGGGCGAAGGCAGCCGCCGGGTCTTGGCGTAGCAGGGACACCAGGTAGGGTTGCACGCTGGGCCGAAACACCACTTGCAGCGCCGGTGGCACATCGGTGTCGTATTGCCCGGCCTTGAGCCGGTCGATGATCTGGTCGCTGCGCACCACCAACGGCGGTGGCAGCTGTTCGCGGATCTGCTCGCGCAAGACCTGATCGATAGGACGGCCGCTACCCGCCAGGGAAATCACCGCATCGGCCCCAGCTGCCGGCGCGGCGAGGGTGGCAACCAGCGCGCCCTCGCTGTGCCCCAGCAGAACCAGGCGGCCGAAACGCGGGTCCTGCTTGAGCTGATGGGCCCAGTTGACGGCATCATTGACGTAGCCATCCAGGCTCAGGTTGCGTTCATCGGGTGTGACGGCAGTGCCGCTGGCCACCCCGCGCTTGTCGTAGCGCACGCTGGCAATGCCGTTGCGCGCCAGCAGAGTGGCCAGGCGCTTGAGGCTGTCGGTGCGGCCGCCGTCGGGGTTGTTGCCATCACGGTCGGTCGGTCCCGAACCGGCGATGATCAACACCACCGGCACCGGGTGGGAGGCGCTGGGCAGCAGCAAGGTGCCATGCAGCTGCCCGGCGCCGTTATCCACCAGCAGGTCGACAGGACGTTGCAGCACCGGCTGTGCGGCCTGGGCCAGGTTGGCCATCAACGAGCTGATCAGAAGGCTGAAAGCCAAGAACATCACACGTAACATCATCACGCCAGTATCCAGTAAGGTGCCATTTCGACTGGCACAATAACGCTTGGTTCGGTCCTGAAAGATGAAGTCACCGGATAGCCCGCGTATACTGTTCGGCCTTGATCGATTTGGCTGAATTCGCGGAGCGTCCTGCATGTCCGGCAATACCTTTGGCAAGCTGTTCACCGTCACTACCGCTGGCGAAAGCCATGGGCCGGCGCTGGTGGCCATCGTCGACGGCTGCCCGCCGGGCGTGGAAATCAGCCTGGCCGACCTGCAGCGTGACCTGGACCGGCGCAAGCCGGGCACCAGCCGCCACACCACCCAACGCCAGGAACCGGACGAGGTGGAAATCCTCTCCGGCGTCTTCGAGGGCCGCACCACCGGCACCTCCATTGGCCTGTTGATTCGCAACACCGACCAGAAGTCCAAGGACTACTCGGCCATCAAGGACCTGTTCCGCCCGGCCCACGCCGACTATACCTACCACCACAAGTATGGCGAGCGTGACTACCGCGGTGGTGGTCGCAGCTCGGCGCGGGAAACCGCCATGCGCGTGGCGGCCGGGGCCATTGCCAAGAAATTCCTCGCCAGTCACGGCATTGTCGTGCGCGGTTACATGAGCCAGTTGGGCCCTATCCAGATCCCGTTCAAGACCTGGGAGAGTGTCGAAGACAATGCTTTCTTCAGCCCTGACCCGGACAAGGTGCCAGAGCTCGAAGCCTACATGGACCAGTTGCGCCGCGATCAGGATTCCGTCGGGGCGAAAATCACCGTGGTTGCCGAAGGCGTGCTGCCGGGCCTGGGCGAGCCGATCTTCGACCGCCTGGACGCCGACCTGGCCCATGCCTTGATGAGCATCAATGCGGTCAAGGGTGTGGAAATCGGCGCCGGCTTTGCCTGTGTCGCCCAGCGAGGTACCGAGCACCGTGACGAAATGACCCCCGAAGGCTTTCTCAGCAACCATGCCGGCGGCGTGCTGGGTGGTATTTCCTCGGGCCAGCCCATCGTTGCGCATCTGGCGCTCAAGCCGACGTCGAGCATCACCACCCCGGGGCGCTCCATTGATATCAATGGACAGCCTGTGGATGTCATTACCAAGGGACGCCATGACCCCTGTGTCGGCATTCGTGCCACGCCCATTGCCGAAGCCATGATGGCCATCGTGCTGATGGACCATTTCCTGCGCCATCGTGGGCAGAACGCGCACGTCCAGGTGCAGACGCCGGTGTTGGGCCAGCTGTAGGCATGGCGCCGCTGCCTTACTGGCGGCTGTCCAGTTTCTACCTGTGCTATTTCGCCCTGCTGGGGGCCACCGCGCCGTACCTGGCGCTGTATTTCGATCACCTGGGGTTCGCCAGCGCGCGCATTGGCGAACTGGTGGCCATCCCCATGCTCATGCGCTGCGTGGCTCCCAACCTGTGGGGCTGGCTGGGTGATGTCACCGGCCGACGCCTGACGATCGTGCGGGTCGGCGCGGTTTGCACCTTGCTGACATTTTCGTTGATCTTCTTCGCAAAATCCTATGCGTGGCTGGCCATGGTCATGGCCCTGCACGCGTTTTTCTGGCACGCGGTGCTGCCCCAGGCGGAAACCCTGACCCTGGCGCACCTCAAGGGGCAAACCGCCCGTTACAGCCAGATCCGCCTGTGGGGCTCCATCGGTTTCATTCTGGCCGTGGTGGGGTTGGGTCGTCTGTTCGAATGGCAGACTCTGGACCTGTACCCCTATGGCGTGCTGCTCATCATGGCCGGGATCGTCGTGGCCAGCTGCTGGGTGCCCAATGCCCAGCCCGTGGAGCACGCGGAAAAGGGAGTGGGGGAGGGCTTCCTGCGTCAGTTGAGGCGCCGCGAAGTGCTGGTGTTCTTTGTCTGCGTGGCGCTGATGCAGATCAGCCATGGCCCCTATAACACGTTTCTGACCCTGCACCTTGATCAGGTCGGCTACAGCCGGGGGGTGATCGGCCTGTTGTGGGCGTTGGGTGTGGTGGCCGAAGTGCTGATGTTCATGGTCATGGGCCGGATGCTGGCCCGCTTTACCGTGCGCCAGGTGCTGATCGGCAGCTTCCTGCTGGCGGCGCTGCGCTGGGTTGTGCTAGGCAGTTTTGCCCAGTACCTCGGCCTGCTGTTGTTTGCCCAGATTCTCCACGCGGCAACCTTTGCCAGCTTCCATGCCTCGGCCATTGCCTACGTCCAGCGCAGTTTCGGCAGCCGTGAACAAGGCCAGGGCCAAGCTCTCTACGCCGCGCTGTCCGGCACCGGTGGTGCCGTGGGCGCGCTTTATTCCGGTTACAGTTGGCACACCCTGGGCCCAAGCCTGACCTTCGGTATTGCCAGCGTCGTCGCCTTGATCGCAGCAATCATCCTGTATTTCACCTCACAGAGGACGGCCTTATGAGCATCTTGACGGTTTACCACGAGTCGAGCCCCGAGCTGCCGAACAAGATCCTGACCCACGCCGAGGACATCAATTCGACCCTGGCGGTCCACGGTGTGCAATTTGCCCAATGGCAGACCGATGCGGTCATCAGCCAAGACAGTAGCGACTCGCAGATGATCACCGCCTATCAGCAGCCAGTCGATCGACTGATGACCGAACGCGGTTACCAAACCGTCAAGGTGGCGCGCTCCAGCCGCTTGCCGGTGGACGCGGCCGAGCGCCCTGATCGGTTACTGGGCGAGCATCGACTCAACGAGGATCGAGCGCGGTTTTTCATCAGCGGGCGCGGGCTGTTTTCCCTGCACATCGACAAATACGTCTACGCGGTTCTGTGCGAAAAGCACGACCTTATCGTGATACCGGCAGGGGTTGCCCATTGGCTGGACATGGGAGAAGCGCCGAACTTCGTGACCCTTCGCCTGGGCGAAAGTGTCGAAGGGGCTGTGCTGACATTCACCGGAGAGGAAATCGCCAGCGGTTTTCCACGGCTGGAAGACTGAACTGCGATCAGGTAAGGCGGTCAGAGGGTACAGGCAGGAAAGGCTGAGTGGGGCCGTTTGACCCCACAATCATTTACTTGACGATCAGGCCGAATGGTAGGTCGGCAGGGCGAAACGGTTCTGGCTTTGCAGCAGGCTGATAGCCGGCAGTTCGCTGGCTTGACCGGCGAGGTCGCGGCGAATGGCGCTGATGACCCATGACAATTGCTCAGGGGTGTTCAACTGCGCGTAGGAAATGGAGCGGCGGATCTGTTTGCCTTCACCGTCACGCAATGTCAGCAGGACAGCACCATCCGGGCGCGGCTGAGTGACCACTTCGTATTCGGCGAAAACGGATGCGAATTTTTCTTGAAGGAAGTTCATTGGCAGCTCCTGGCTTTAGGTTTGCAGACTTGCTAAGGAGGAGTGCAGTCAACGTGCCAGCTTTCGAGAAATAAAATTCCCTTTAAAATCAGTTAGTTAAATCCGTAAGAATTTTTGCCTTTCGTGCATTTTGCATGAATGCCATTCGTGCACCCTGCATTTTGCGCGGCGGCCACAGTCGAATTCGAAGGAGGGTGGGAAAAACAGCGCCGTCGGCGGGGAAATTTTCCCGTGCCGCCTACTGTCTATGACCCTGAATCGCTCATTAATTCCGTGCAGCGTGGCCATAGGTAAATCCCGTTGGCGCCTGCCCGCGGGTTTCGCGACACTCTTCACACTTTCGCCCTCCAGGAGACACACATGTCCACGACGCAAGATGCCCGGCAGATGAACGAAGACGAAGCGGCCGAATTTGCCGAGCAGGTCTTCGACAAGGCCCGTCAAGGCGATGCCGCCATGCTCCAGCGCTTGCTGGAGAAAGGGCTGCCGGCCAACCTGCGCAATCACAAGGGCGATACCCTGCTGATGCTCGCCAGCTATCACGGCCATCTGAACGCCGTGCGTGTCCTGCTGGAACACAAGGCCGACCCGGAAATCCGTAACGATAACGGCCAGAGCCCGATCGCCGGAGCCGCCTTCAAAGGCGACTTGCCGGTGGTGCAGGTGCTGGTGGAACACGGTGCCGACGTCGAGGGGGCCTCCGCCGATGGTCGTACCGCATTGATGATGGCAGCCATGTTCAACCGCGTGGCCATCGTTGACTATCTGCTCGGCCGTGGCGCCAATCCGCACGCCCGCGACGCTAAAGGCATCACGGCGCTGGGTGCGGCGCAGGCCATGGGCGCGCAGGACACCGTCGCGCAATTGCAGAGCCTCGCCGGCTGACCGGTCGCTGTCCGAAAGGCGCAAATCTGGTTATTCTTTGCGCCCTTTTTTCCACCAGGCTGGCCGATCATGAAACCTCTCCTCGTCGAATTGCTGGGCAAGATCAGCTCGGGCTGCCTGGCCGACGCCGATATTCAACGCATTGCCGACGAGGCCGCTCAGGCATATGCCGACCCCGCAGGCTTTCTGGCCGCTAACCCTGACGTCAATTACGATGACACGTTCCCGATCAGCCTGGGCGAATGGGTGGTGGTGGGCAGCCTGCCGGAGACGGTGCTGTTTCAGGCCGACAGTTACGGTGATCTGCTGCAGCAGATCATTGATTCCTTCGGCCCCGGCGTGACCTTCAACATCAAGCCCAAACAACTGGCCAAGGTCGAAGCGTTGACGGCGCTCAATCGCATTCAGGTGCAGATGGGCGCGCTGAGCCAGGACCGTGGTGGCTATGTGCTGTTGGACTTCAGTCAGTTGCTGGATGACGAAATACAGATGGTGCTGGTGTTTGGCGAAGATGTACCGCGGGTGTTGGCCCTGTGTGCGCAGTTGCAGATTCAGGCTGCGCCGGCGTTGGAAGCGTTGCGCACCAACGTGGTGTGAGGTCAGGGAACCCTTTGCCATCACCAACGCTCCTAATGATGGCAAACCATCCTCAGGAGCATCCACCATGGGTTCCACCTTCAACAGCCTCGTCGGCCTGATCATCCTTGCGCTGGATATCTGGGCCATCCTCAACGTGTTCAAAAGCTCCGCCGAGGTCGGTATGAAGGTCCTGTGGACCCTGCTGATTCTCTTGCTGCCGGTGCTGGGGCTGATCATCTGGGCCATTGCCGGCCCCCGTGGCAACGTCCGGCTGTAGGCCGCCGCCGCCGCCCATGCAACGTGGGCGGCGGCAATTGTTACCTGTCATTTCACTGTCAAAAACATAACAAGTTTTTCACAAATCATCCCTGACAATCGCCGGCTCTGTAAGATGTGCGCCGCTGTGCATTGCACACTCATTATTATTCGAACTGAACGGATCCTTCCCTGACATGGCTAATACGGACGCCTTGGGTCAAAAGCGGGGCCAGCAACGCCTGCAACCGACCGTCAAATCGCACCTTGCCTACATGCTGCTCAGCGGCGTGGCTATCATGCTGCTGCTCAGCCTGCTGCGCCTGGCGCTGCTGGCCTACAACCGCGAGATGATTCTGACGACGCCCGCGTCGACCTTCGTCGAAGCCTTCGGCAACGGCCTGCGCTTCGACCTGCGGCTGGTGGCCTACACCCTGATTCCGCTGGCGCTGGCGCTGGTCATCCCACGGCTGATGGCCATGCGTGGGCTCTGGCGCTTCTGGCTCACGGTCACCTCCAGCCTCTTCCTGTTCCTCGGGTTGATGGAAATGGACTTCTACCGCGAGTTCCATCAGCGCCTCAACGGCCTGGTGTTCCAGTACGTCAAGGAAGACCCCAAGACCGTTCTGAGCATGATCTGGTACGGCTACCCGGTGGTGCGTTACCTGCTGGCCTGGTTTTTCGTGACCTGGTTGCTGAGCCTGGTGTTCAAGGGCATCGACCGCCTGACCCGCCCGCGCGCAGTTGCCCCGGAAGCCACTGTCGGCCGCCCGGCGGCGTCGTGGTACCTGCGCATTGGCGTCATGGTGCTGGTGCTGGGCGTCATTGTCCTCGCCGGTCGTGGCACGCTGCGTCAGGGCCCGCCCCTGCGCTGGGGCGACGCCTATACCACCGACTCGAACTTCGCCAACCAGCTGGGCCTCAACGGCACCCTGCAGCTGATCAACGCGGCCAAGAGCCAGATGTCCGACGAGCGCGACAACATCTGGAAGGGTACCTTGCCGGTGGCCGAGGCCCAGCAGACCGTGCGCGACATGCTGCTGACCCCCAACGACAAACTGGTGGACAGCGACATCGCCGCCGTGCGCCGCGACTTCACGCCGCCCGAGCAGAACACCCTGCCGATCAAAAACGTGGTGGTGATCCTCATGGAGAGCTTCGCCGGCCACTCGGTCGGTGCGCTGGGCGACGAGTCGGGCATCACCCCGTACTTCGACAAACTGGCCAAGGAGGGGCTGCTGTTCGACCACTTCTTCTCCAACGGCACCCACACCCACCAGGGCATGTTCGCCACCATGGGCTGCTTTCCCAACCTGCCGGGGTTCGAATACCTGATGCAGACCCCGGAGGGTGCCCACAAACTGTCCGGCCTGCCGGCGCTGCTCAGTGCCCGCAAGTACAACGACGTGTATGTCTATAACGGTGACTTCGCCTGGGATAACCAGTCCGGTTTCTTCAGCAACCAGGGCATGACCACTTTCATCGGCCGTAACGACTTCATCAATCCGGTGTTCTCGGACCCGACCTGGGGCGTTTCCGACCAGGATATGTTCGACCGTGGCAACCAGGAACTGATCGCCCGGGAAAAAGCCGGCAAACCGTTCTATGCCTTGCTGCAGACGCTGTCCAACCACGTGCCTTATGCCTTGCCCAAGGACTTGCCGGTGGAGCGCGTCACCGGCCACGGTACGCTGGACCAGCACTTGACCGCCATGCGCTATGCCGACTGGGCGGTCGGGCAGTTCTTCGAGAAGGCCAGGAAAGAAGCCTACTTCAAGGACACCCTGTTCATCCTGGTGGGTGACCACGGGTTCGGCAACGACCAGCAGATCACCGAGATGGACCTGGGCCGCTTCAACGTGCCGATGCTGATGATCGCGCCGGGCATCCAGGACAAGTTCGGCGCCGTCAGCCATACCGTTGGCACGCAGATCGACATCGTCCCCACCATCATGGGGCGTCTGGGCGGCGAAACCCGCAACCAGTGCTGGGGCCGTGACCTGCTCAACCTGCCGGAAGGGGACAAGGGCTTCGGTGTGATCAAGCCATCGGGTAACGAGCAGACCGTGGCGATCATCTCGGGTGACCGCATTCTGGTCGAGCCCAAGGACATGCCGGCCAAGCTTTACCACTATGAGCTGGGTCGCACGCCGAAGGCCGAGATCATCGACGCGCCGGACATTCCAGACCTGCGTCGCAAGCTTGATTCGTTTATCCAGACGGCGACCAAGAGCCTGTTGGACAACACCGCCGGGGTGGTGCCCAGCAAGTAAGCATCAAGGGCCCTTCGGGGCCTTTTTTGTGAGCGCGGGCGGCGCCGTGCTCTCCATTCGGCGTACGACCTGAACGATACCCCCACCCCTCGGTCCATTCTCATGCAGCCCCATCTTCCAGCCGAGGAGATACACAACAATGAAACAGTGGAAAATCAGCTACAGCGATCAAGATGGCGTTTCCCGTGAAATGGACGTCCAGTTCGCCGAATGCCCCTCTATCGAAGAGGCGGCGCAGCTGGTTCGCGCCCGATTGTTTCCTGTGACCGCGGAATTGGACCTCAACGACTTCGAGGGTCGCGACTCAGCGCCCACCGCCAAGACGCTCAAGACTCAGAATGGCGTCACCATCACCAACATCAGTGAAGGGGTGGCCGTCGCCTGAAACGTTTTTTTTGCGCCCCTAGCAACGGCGCACCCGCCGCGTTACTCTGCTGACAGGATTGTCACGATCCTGTCTTGTTTGCTTTAGGCCAGCCGCGCCCGTGGCTGAGCAGGGGACGTTCATGCCGTAGGCTGGCGTCATCCTGGCAGTACTGAAAGTCTATCCGTCGTTAAACGTGAGGAGGACGATTCATGAGCACAGCCCATCAAGAAGACATCAGCACCCACGTGTTACGCCGCATGAAAGAGGGCGGTTTCGATTTCGCCCGCATTCACCCCATCGAGTTCTACGCCACTTTTCCCGATGAAGACTGTGCCCGCAGGGCCGCGGGGAAGTTTCGAGGCGAATCACTGAACGCGCAGGTCAGTGAAAAGGACGATGGCGGCTGGCACCTGGAACTGAGCAAGTTGATGTACGCCACATACGGTGGCATCGGTGAGTTCGAACACGACTTCGAAGCCGTGATCGAGCCCTTGGGCGGTGAAATCGAAGGCTGGGGCGTCAAACAGGAGATTCGTCGTATCAATGCGTGACAGGTGAGCCCGGCCGGCCTCGATCGGCCGGGTTGTCCACATCGGACGGAAAAAAATGGCCACCTTGCGAGCAAGGTGGCCAAAAGGGAAGTTCGCGGCCAGAGACCCGTGTCAAAAAATCTCCGCCTGGTGGATGAATTATTAACGACACGTGCAGGTCTTTGAAATCAACTCTGTCTATGCTTCCGATAGACAAATGCCACATCCCCGGCGCTTCGCAATGAGGCGCCACCCGTTCAGTTGAATCCCGAACCGCACTGGATTGGTGCGTAATGGGTCTTTCGTCTTTTCAACTGGTTGATTTTAAAGAATAAATGCCGATGGCACGGGCCTTGCGAAGGCTCTAGGGTCCGGGTGACAAGGAGTACGGCATGAACCGCACCTTTTATGATGAGATGTACGACGCAGGCGGCCAGGTCCGCCCGCACTACCGGGAGTTCGCGCGCTGGCTGGCTGACACGCCAGACGAGCTGCTCGCGCAGCGCCGACGCGAAGCCGACCTGTTATTTCATCGTGCCGGCATTACGTTCACGCTGTATGGCGACGAGCAGGGCACCGAGCGGTTGATCCCCTTCGACACCATTCCGCGCAGCATTCCAGCCAGCGAGTGGCGCATCGTCGAGCGCGGCTGCATCCAGCGGGTCAAGGCGCTGAACATGTTTCTGGCCGACCTGTATCACGACCAGCGCATCATCAAGGCCGGGATCATCCCTGCCGAGCAGGTGCTGGCCAACGAGCAGTACCAGTTGGCAATGCAGGGGCTCAACCTGCATCGGGATATTTATTCGCACATTTCCGGTGTCGACCTGGTGCGCGACGGTGATGGCACTTATTACGTGCTGGAAGACAACCTGCGCACCCCCAGCGGCGTGAGCTACATGCTCGAAGACCGCAAAATGATGATGCGCCTGTTCCCCGAGCTGTTCGCGGCTCAGCGCATCGCCCCCATCGATCACTACCCGAACCTGTTGCTCGATACCTTGAAAAGCTCCAGCCCGCTGGACAACCCCAGCGTGGTGGTGCTGACCCCCGGCCGTTTCAACAGCGCCTTCTTCGAGCATGCTTTTCTGGCCCGCGAGATGGGCGTGGAGCTGGTGGAAGGGGCCGACCTGTTCGTGCGCGACGACAAGGTATTCATGCGCACCACGGACGGGCCCAAGGCGGTGGATGTCATCTACCGTCGCCTGGACGATGCCTTCCTTGATCCGTTGGCATTCAACCCCGAGTCCATGCTCGGCGTGCCGGGCCTGCTGTCGGCTTACCGTTCGGGCAACGTGGTGCTGGCCAACGCCATCGGCACCGGCGTGGCGGACGACAAGTCGGTGTATCCGTTTGTCACCGACATGATTCGCTTTTATCTGGATGAAGAGCCGATCCTCAAGAACGTGCCCACTTATCAGTGCCGCAAGCCCGAAGAGCTGTCCCACGTTCTGGCCAACCTGCCGGATCTGGTGGTCAAGGAAACCCAGGGCTCCGGAGGTTACGGCATGCTGGTCGGGCCGGCCGCCACGGCCGCGGAGATCGAGAATTTCCGTGCGCGCCTGAAAGCCAGGCCCCATGCCTACATCGCCCAGCCGACGCTGTGCCTGTCCACCTGTCCGACCTTCGTCGAGAACGGTATTGCACCGCGCCACATCGACCTGCGTCCGTTCGTTCTGGCTGGCCGCGAAACCCGCGTGGTCCCGGGCGGCCTGACCCGGGTAGCGCTGCGCGAGGGTTCCTTGGTGGTCAACTCGTCCCAGGGCGGCGGAACCAAGGACACATGGGTAGTCGAGGACTAAGGATGCGTGCCAAATGCTAAGTAGAACTGCCTCGGATCTGTATTGGATGTCGCGTTACCTGGAGCGGGCCGAAAACCTGGCGCGCATGCTTGACGTCAGTTACTCGCTGTCGCTGATGCCCCAGGACGGTCGCGGGGATGGCCTGGATGAAATCGCCATGCCGCTGCTGATTACCGGTACCCTGGATGACTACCTCGAGCGTCACGGCCAGCTCCACGCCGAACGCCTGCTGCACTTCTTCGCGCTGGATGCGGCCAACCCGGCCAGCCTCTACAGCTGCCTGGGGGCCGCCCGGGCCTCGGCCCACGCCGTACGCGGTCGCATCACCGCCGACATGTGGGAAAACATCAACGCCACTTGGCTGGAGATCCGCGGGATTGCCGAACAGGGATTGAGCCGTTACGGCATGAGTCGTTTTTGCGAGTGGATCAAGGAGCGTTCGCACCTGTTCCGGGGTGCCACCTACGGCACCATCATGCGCAACGATGCCTTCCGGTTCATTCGTCTGGGTACGTTCATCGAGCGAGCCGACAACACCTTGCGCCTGCTCGATGCGCGTTACGAAATGCTCGGCGATGATGCCGAACTGGTAGACGACAGCTCTGCACGGGGTTATTACCAGTGGAGCGCGCTGTTGCGCGCGCTGTCGTCGTTCGAGGCGTACACCGAGATTTACCGCGACGCCCCGGCGGCGCGGCCGGTGGCCGAAATGCTGTTGCTGCGCGCCGATGTGCCGCGTTCTCTGCGTGCCTGCACCGAGGAGATCAACATCATCCTTGGCGTGCTGCCAGGCGCCAACGGTCGGCCCGCGCAGCGCATGGCCGCCGAGCTGGATGCGCGTCTGCGCTACACCGGCATCGGCGAGATCCTCGATGAGGGTCTGCATGAATGGTTGAACGAATTAATCCCGCTGGTCGCCCAGTTGGGCAACGCAATTCACAGCTCTTATCTGGAGGCTGTATGAGACTTTCGATCAGTCACGAAACTGCCTATCACTATGATGACGAAGTACGAGCGAGCATTCAGTACCTGCGCCTGACTCCCCACGACAGCGAGCGCCAGCACGTGCTCAGCTGGCAATTGGACCTGCCTCGCCCCGTCAAGGCCCAGGTCGATCCATTCGGTAATATTCTTCACGTCCTGACCATTGATGATCCGCACAACGCCATCATCATCGGCGCCCGTGGACAGGTCGAAATCGACGAGACCCGTGAAGCGGAGCACGAGACGCAGTCGCCATTGCCTTTCCTGCGCTTCACCCGCCTGACCGAAGCCGATGACGCGATCCGTGCGTTCGCGGCCGAGCAGTGCAAGCACAAGGACCGCAATGCCCTGATCGATCTGATGCAGGCCTTGAACCATCACATCACCTATACACCCGGTGCCACCGAGGTGGAAACCAGCGCCGCCGAGGCATTTGCCAGCCGCACCGGGGTCTGCCAGGACCACACCCACGCCTTCATCGCCTGCGCTCGCAGCCTGGGCGTGCCAGCGCGCTACGTGTCGGGCTACCTGTTCACAGAGAACAGCGAACACCTGGCCAGCCATGCGTGGGCCGAGGCCTGGCTGGATGATGCCTGGTACAGTTTCGATGTAACCAATCAGCTGTCGCGCCCGGAGCGGCACCTCAAGCTGGCGGTCGGCCTGGATTACCTGGACGCCTGCCCGGTACGCGGCATGCGCCGTGGGGGTGGCTTCGAGCAGATGCACGCCAAGGTAGTGGTCACGCCGACGGCAGGGGTGCAGGTCCAAGGCTTCGGGCCCGGCTTGAACCAGACGCAAAGCCAGACTCAAGGCTGATCATCGGCTACGCTACAAGGCACCCACTGCCGCCTTCGGGCGGCGGTTGTGTTTCTGGAGGGGCGAAGCAGTGCTTGATGAGTCAGCCAAACAGCCGGCCGACGTTGGGCAAGATCAGCAATAACGTGGTGGCGGCGACGATGAGCCCGGCCTGACGAACCTTCGAATGTTTGAACATGACGATTGCCTTTGTTGTTGTTTTGCCCCGCAGGGGTTACCGTTCGGGCCTCAGGCCATGGGCGCCGATGACTGTCGTCCGCAGGGTAAGGGGGATGACTCCTGTAACCTTAGAGGCCGCAGCGGGCTTGGCTTAGAATCAATTTATATAGTGGGCTTAAATTAAAAGTGTCTATTGCAATAAGGCCTCCGGCCATGTCGGCGCAGGTGCCCCGGCTAGACCGTTCAGGTGCCAAATCACTGGCGTCAGCCTGGGGTGACCGTTCATCAGGGTGGCCGGATGTGTCCCTATCGCATTACGAACATTAATCGAGGCACGCTTTGATCGTTATTTTTCGTTTTTCATCGTTTTAGGTCTATTTATGTCATTACGCATCTGCATCCTGCAAACCGATGACGTACGTCCAGAGTTCGTCGAGCGCTACCAGGGCTACGGTCAAATGTTCGTCAGGCTCTTCCAGAGCCAGCCGCTGGCAGCCGATTGCACGATCTATGACGTGGTAGCGGGTCAATACCCAGCCGACACCGAGCACTTCGATGCCTATCTGGTCACTGGGAGCAAGGCCGATTCATTCGGCAGCGACCCGTGGATTCAGACGCTCAAAACCTACCTGCTGGAGCGCTACCGGCGTGGCGACAAGTTGCTGGGGGTCTGCTTTGGTCATCAACTGCTGGCGCTGACCTTGGGCGGCCACACCGAGCGGGCGGCGCAAGGCTGGGGTGTGGGTGTACACCAGTACGAACTCAAGCGGGATGAAAGCTGGATGTCGCCGCCATTGGAGGCGCTGGAGCTGTTGATCAGCCATCAGGATCAAGTCACCCGCCTGCCCGAGGGCGCCGAAGTGCTGGCTTCCAGTGCGTTCTGCCCCTTTGCCGCTTACCACATCGGCAATCAGGTGCTGTGTTTCCAGGGCCATCCGGAGTTCATCCATGATTACTCGCGGGCGCTGTTGGAAGTACGCCAGGCGCACTTGGGTGAGGCGTTGTACGGCAAGGCCATCGTAAGCCTGTCCCGCGATCACCATGGCCCGACAGTGGCCGAGTGGATGATGAGGTTTGTGGCGACACCCGAATGAGGCCATCGGGCCGTTATGCGGCCTTGAAGCTCACAACCAGCCAGACCGTTTGAAGCTCGCATACAAACTGCCACAGCCGACCACGATCACCCCCAGCACCGTGTAATAGCCGTAGTGCCAGGTCAGCTCTGGCATGTTCTGAAAGTTCATCCCATAGATGCCGGCAATGGCGGTGGGGAAGGCCAGGATCGCCGCCCAGGCGGCGAATTTGCGCTGTACCAGGCTCTGCCGAGAGGACTCCAGCAGCACACCGATCTCGATGGTCTGGCTGGCGATGTCGCGCATGATGTTGAAATCTTCCATCTGCCGGTTGACGTGAATCTGCACGTCGCGAAAGTACGGGCGCATGTTCTTGTCGATGAACGGGAAGTCCAGGCGCTGTAGCTCCTCGCCAATCTCGACCATGGGTGATACGTAGCGATGCAGCCGCAGCAGGTCACGGCGCAGGCTGTGCAGTTTCTGGATATCGGCCTCACGCATCTCCGCGCTCAAAACCGTGCGCTCGATCTCCTCGACTTCGGCGTGGATGGATTCGCCGATGGGTTGGTAGCACAAGGTGACGAAATCCAGCAGGGCATACAGCACGAAATCCTCGCCATGGGCCAGCAACAGAGGGCGCGCCTCGCAGCGTTGACGCACCTGAGCGTAGGATTTGGAGTGACCATTGCGGCAGGTGATCACATAACCGCGCCCGGCGAAGATGTGAGTCTCGACGAACTCCAGCCTGCCGTTTTCGCGGATGGGCGAATAGGTCACGATAAACAGTGCGTCGCCAAAGGTTTCCAGCTTGGGCCGGCTGTGCACCTCCAACGCATCCTCGATGGCCAGTTCATGCAGCTGGAATTGGCTTTGCAGCAGGTGCATCTGCTCTTGATCGGGTTGCTCCAGGCCGATCCAGACGAAGTGCCCAGGCGTATGGGCCCACTTGGCACCTTCATCGAGGCTGATGTTGCAGACTTTCTTGCCTTCGTTATAAACGGCAGCGGCGACGATTCGACCCATGGCGTGACTTCTTGATCAGGTGGCAGTTGGACGGCCGCCAGAGTGGCTGCTTCCATCGGAACCCGCAATTAACTTGAGGTTCACCCATTCGAGGGTGCCTACAGGGTCTGGTCCAGCTGGATCGCCGTATCCAGCGCCTGCAACAGTTCCTTGCGCACCTTGAGCTTGGTGTTGCGGTGCGCGGTCATGTTGATTTTTTTCAGTTGAGCGGCCATGGCCAGGGTGGCCTCGCGCAGTTGCTCGGGGCTGACTACTTGATCGAGGAAGCCGGCGTCTACGGCTTTTTCGGGGCTGAACATCTCGCCATTGATCACCGAACGGTGAAATGCCGAACGGCGCAGGCGGTCTCGGGCCAGCTCGATGCCGGCGTGGTGCATGGTCATGCCGATCTGCACTTCGTTCAGGCCGATGTGGAAAGGCCCTGAAACGCCGATGCGATAGTCGGCCGACAGCAGCAGAAATGCTCCCTTGGCCACTGCATGACCGGTGCAGGCGACCATGACGGGAAAGGGGTGGCTCAGCAGGCGCCGCGACAGGGTCGAACCGGCGGTCACCAGCGCGACAGCGTTCTGCGGGCTGGAGGTCATGACCTTGAGGTCATAGCCGGCCGAGAGGATGCCCGGCTGCCCGGTAACGACCACCACGGCGCGGTCCTGGGCTGCACGATCGAGTGCGACATTGAACGCCGCAATCAGGTCGGGGGAAATCGCGTTGACCTTGCCGTTGCTCAAGGTCAGGGTGGCAACGCCATCTTCCAGTTGATAGTGGATCAGGTCGGTCATGGCAGTGGTTCCCGGTATTGTTTGCGCTGAAGGTACCCACCGCCGAGGGGCAGGTAAAGCGCCGTGACTGACCGGTGGGTCACGGGCGCCACGGTGCAGGATTCGGCGTTGGCCTTAAGCGCATGAAAATATTGCAAAAAAGCTTTGCCATCAGCGGCGCTTTCGACTACATTAGCGCGCCTTGGCAGGCTGAACAGGTTTGCCAGGAAACGGTGAAGTGTCCGAGTGGCTGAAGGAGCACGCCTGGAAAGTGTGTATACAGGAAACTGTATCAAGGGTTCGAATCCCTTCTTCACCGCCATATTGTACCCAGAGAGCCCCGCATTGCGGGGCTTTTTGGTTTTTGCAGGTATCTGTCCCCACTTCTCCCCCCCCATTTCGAGTTCGCGTAGAAACGCCATGCGACGCTTGCCAGCCTTCGACAGGTGCGCCGAGGCGATTTTTTTTGAGGGGCGGGCTAAGGGGAAGCAGACGCGGGGCTGTTCGAAGTTGCGGTCGGCGTTACGGGCTATGAATGAGCTGCGACCGGGCTGACGCAACACGCCGTCAGCTGTCGTTCAGGCAGCCGATTGTAACCACATGTTAACTTGCGCGCTTTCAAGGGAAGGCGCTCCGAGTATGAACAGTGTGGCAAGACGGTTGGCGAGTAGACCGTGTTGGAGTGTCTTTGTCGGCAGCCTGCTGATGTTGATGGGGTTGCAGTACAAGCCCGCCATTCTGAGTTACACCACCCGCTTTGTGGACTTCACCCAGTACATGCTTGCGCACGGCGTGACGCTGTTTCCCATTGCCGATGACTTGAAGCCTTATCCCGATTACACCATCGGTAACACCTTCTTGGAATACCTGGTTTCCCTGCCATTCGGGCGTGTGTCCATTCTGTCCATGGGCTTGCCGATTGCCATGGCCGCCTCATTGATGTTGGTATTCATCTATAAGCTCGGCGCGCTGCACGACAAGAAGTGGGGCATGTATGGCGTGCTGTTTGCGCTGTTCACCTGGGCATTTCTGGATGCGGTGACTTACCAGGCGCTGGATGTGTATCCGGCGCTGTTTGCGGTGATCAGTTTCTATCTGGTGTATGTCACCGATGTGAAGCCAGGCCGTTCACGTCTGCCGCTGGTCTTTGTCGCGCTGGTCATGGGCTTTGCGTTTCGCGGGCCGGTGGGGCTGATCGGGCCGACCCTCATCGTGGTCTCGTACTATGCGCTGAGTCGGCAGTGGCGCCGTTTGTTCTGGTTTCTGGTGCTGGCCGGGCTGACATTGCTCGTCTGCCTCGTTGCACTGATCGGGGCTGCCTACCTGCAAGGTGGCAAGCCGTTCATGATGGATGTGTTGATGATGCAGGGGCTGGGTCGAGTCGCCAATGACCACGGCCCGCGCTACTACTTCTATTTCACCCTCGGCCTGGCCACTTACGGAGTGACGGCTTTTTACGCCTTGAGTGTGATCGTCAAGCAGTTCAAACACTTTTTTCGTTCGCCCCGTCATCCCGACACGACGTTGTTGCTGTATCTCGCGGTCTGGTTGCTGGCGGTGTTGGTGCTGTTCACCATCCCCAACTCGAAGAAACTGCGCTACGTGATGTCGATCACTCCGGCCATTGCCTTATTGGCGGCGTATGTGTTCGTCGACAGAGAAGGGATGTTTGCGCGGGTGCGCGAAGGCTTCTTGCGCTTTTGCCTGAACCTCCCGGCGATCAGCCTGGGGATGGCGTTGATTGTCTATGTGTACAATCACTGGGCTAAAACCGCATTACAACCTGACTATGCGGGGTTGCTGGGCGGTAGCATGGTGCTGTTGCTGGGGCGTTGGCTGATCATGCCGCGCCTGCTGAAACATCCCTATCGGAACGCGATCGTAATGGGCTTCGGGTTGTTGGCGTATTTCTCGATGGACGCCTGTTTGTTCAACGCGGCCGGTTACCAGCTGCAGTTCGCCGTGGAACCCACTCCCAAATATCTGCCCTTCTGGTTTTGGTAGGCGCATAAAAAAACAGCCCAGGCAGCGCTCAATAACTGCGAGCACTGTCGGGCTGTCAGAAACGTGGAACCCCGCCGCGAGCTGGGTTCATGGGCTATCAGTTGGTAAAGCGAATCAGCAATTCACACACCGTGTCGACGTCGGCCTTGCTCAGGCTCATGTGCAACGGCAGCGACATGATTTCTTCGCTGGCAGCCTTGGCATTCGGGCAGGTGCCCGCACCGAACGAGTACAGTGCGTATTCGGTGTTGTCACGGTAGTGCACGCCTGGGTACACGTCGTGGCTGTTAAGCACGCCCAGCAGGGCGTCGCGGTTTTTCACGCGAATTTGCAGCAAGTGCGTCGAAGACTCGCAACCCGGTGCAACGTCGACGATCTGGATGCCGGCCTGGCCGGCCAGGCCTTCACGGTACCAGTTGGCCAGTTGGCGACGGTAGGCGTTGTCCTGGTCCAGGTACTTTAGCTGAACAATACCGATGGCGGCCATGATCGAGTTGCCGTGGTACTTGTAGCCCAGTTCCTCGACGTCATACATCCATTTGTAGGCACCCTGTGCCGCGGTGCGTGCAAACGTGTCCTTGTTGATACCCAGCCAGCTCAGCTTGCGTACGCGGGCGTCGTCTTCCTGTTCGCGGAAGCAGATCATGCCCGAGTCGGCGGTCGGCAGGTTTTTCACGGCCTGGAAGCTGAAGACGGTGCAGTCGGCATCTTGCCCGACGTGTTTGCCCTTGACTCGGCTGCCTGCCATGTGGGCAGCATCCAGAATCAGTTTCAGACCATGCTGGCGGCACAGTTCAGCGATCTTGTCGTACTGGCCGGTGTTGCCACCGATGCCGACGAAGACCACCGCGCGGGTCTTGGCGGTGATGCGGCGAGCAACGCTCTCCGGGTCCAGGCACAGGAATTGATCGACATCGGCAAACACCGGCTTCATGCCGGCGTAGAGGATCGCGTGGTTGCTGGACACGAAGGTCAGCGGGGTGGTGATGACTTCGTCGTCATCGGCCCAACCATTCTTTTTCTTGAACAGCTCGATCGCCAGATGGAGGCCGACGGTGTTCGAGCTCAGAAAGTGGGCGTGGGGCAGACCGGTGTAATTTTTCCAGTCGCTTTCCATGGTTTCGGTTTTGAAACCCATCCCGGTCCAGCCTTTTTCAAGGCATTCACGAATGGCCTCAAGACATTCATCGACACGAAATTTAGGTACGAACAGCTGAATCGCCATGAGTGATGCCCCAATAAGTTCAATTAACCCGGTGCCCGCCCTACGGTGGCGGCACCTGTCCTTAGGTATTTAATGCCAATAAAAATGAGTCAGTGACAGCCATGAGTCACTGGCGAATTCATTGAGCGATGCGCGACTACGCGAACAGGAGCATCTCCCAAAACGCTGCAGACTTACTTCAACAAAAAACTCAGCTTTAACTAACGCACACTACGATCACTCTCGAAGCCTGCAGATTGGATAAACCGTAAGCGCCAGGCCCATCCAATGTTCAGCAGGGGTGCCTACGGTGGAACACGATACTTTTCAACTCATAACAAAATCGTGTAACCGTTTTGTTACCATAAAAACCGTGATCCAATTCTCAGAGTGATGTCAGCGTAATGGCAAGGTGCTATGCCGTCAAGATCGCTCATGGCAATTGGGGTATCGGCCGCTGACCAGCGTCCTTGACACCGTCCGTCGACTTGAGCTCCTACAGAACCTGATCACTTCGACAGCCACCCCAATGCATTCGTGCACCGCTCTCAGGTGTGCGAGCTAAACGTTCCGGAGGGAGATTGCAGGTTCGATGCCAAGTCACGCCGCAGGATTTTTCAAAACGGCTACACCGCGCACCATCAGGCGGACCGAACAGACGAACGGTCGTCCCGGACAGCGGCCGGACAGGGTGTTCAAAGCACGTCAGAGATGAAAAAGTGCTGGCGAACTCCTGCCACATTGATATCAATTTCATCATCGAGCGCCTTGCCCATCAAGGCGTGGCCCAGTGGCGACATAGGCGTGATGACCGTGATCGCATGGCCGGCGAGATGTACTTTGAGTCCGGCTGCCGAGGGGCCCAGGAACAACCACTGATGGTTCTCGTGCTCGTCCTCGAGGAGCACCAAGGCACCCATGGCGATCGTGTGCTCGGCACCTGGCAGCCAGGCTGGCAACTTCTGGAACTGTTGCAGTCCCTGGCGGATTTCTTCCAGGCGCCGGGCCTGCCCGGTGGCAAGATAGGACGCTTCCAGCCCTAAAGTGTCATATTTGTTCTCGGCGATATTCTCTTCATGGGTGGCTGTTTCGTAAGCGGTCTGGGCAGCCCGTTGAATGACGTCCAGGTCCTGGGTCAGGCGCTCGACAATCAGCGCTTGTAACAACGATTTATCCACAGCCATGAGCCTCTTTATTTCGACACCCTGTTTATTGGCAGAGCTGTGCAACGTTTTCGCGGCTCTTTTCCGTGGGTGCGGTCTGCGCTTGCTGTAACCAGAACTGACACTTGGCGTTGTTTTTGTTCAATGGGTTGGTGCGGGCTTCCTGTTCGGCCTGGTTGAGTTGCTGGTTGCGCAGGTTCTTCTGGTATTGGTCGAACATCACGGCGTTGTCGCTATCACCCGGCGTCGGCGCGGGCGCGTTGGGCGCTGGCAGCGGTGCACTGGCGTCCGGTTGCGGGGTGTAGGTCACCGGTGGCTCGGGACGAATCACGGGCCCGGCGGCCACGGGCGTCGAGGGCGGGGCGCTGTAGAGCGCCTTGTAGGCGTACCACGCGGTGAGCGAAGCGGCCGTGATCCCCAGCCAGACGCCAAAGGCAATGCACAGCACCAATTTAGGCCCGTTGAATGACAGGACGACGAGGCGACGCGGATGGCTGGACATGGCAGGCTCCATACAGGCTGGAAGGTGCGGGCATTGTCGCATGTCCGTCAGGCTGATGGCGCTAGTGCATGCCAAAGGGGCCAACCGGCGAACAACGCTGGCATACTGGCGAGCTTTGAAGCCTTGGAGACTGGCATGAAGCCACACTGGGATATTTTCTGCGTCGTGGTCGACAACTATGGCGACATCGGCGTGACCTGGCGCCTGGCTCGACAGCTTCAGGCCGAGCACGATGTGCAGGTGCGGCTCTGGGTCGACGACCTGCAACCCTTCGCGCGCTTGTGCCCGGACACCGACCCGCATGCCGACCAGCAGTTTCATCATGGTGTGCAAGTGCGCCGCTGGCCTGCCGAATGGGAGGCCACCGAAGTGGCCGATGTCGTCATCGGCGCTTTCGCTTGCAAGTTGCCGCCGCCTTACATCGACGCCATGGCTGCACGCGCCCGGCCGTGCCTGTGGCTGAACCTGGAATACCTCAGCGCCGAAGACTGGGTGGTGGGCTGCCATGCCCTTCCGTCCTTGCAGTCCAATCGCTTGCAGAAGTTTTTCTTCTTTCCGGGCTTCGTCCCCGGTACCGGTGGCCTGTTGCGTGAAAGCGGCCTGCTGGCGCAGCGTGACGCCCTGCAAGGCGATCGCGAAGCGCAGCGTGAATTCCTGGCCCGGCTGGGCGTGGAACGGCAGCCCGAGGCCCATCTGGTGTCTTTGTTTGCCTATGAGAATGCCGCTGTCGCCGAGTGGCTCGATGCAATGGCGACGGGCCTCGGTGCGACGCAACTACTGGTCCCGGAAGGGCGTGTGCTGGATGACGTGAGGCGGTGGCTGGGGGCCGAATGGCTGGAAGCAGGCGACCTCCATGTGCGGGGTCAGTTGACGATCAATGTGTTGCCATTCATTTCCCAAGACCAGTACGACCGCTTGCTGTGGTGCTGCGATTTCAATGCGGTGCGCGGTGAAGACTCGTTCATCCGCGCGCAATGGGCGGCGCGGCCGATGCTGTGGCACATTTATCCGCAGGAAGAAGACGCTCACATCGTCAAACTCGATGCCTGGCTGCATCTATATACTCGAGCGCTGAGCCCGCAAGCAGCGGATGCCCTGCGCGGGCTTATGCACGCCTGGAGCCGTGGCGAGGGCATGGGCCTGGCCTGGCCAGTGCTATGCCTGCACCGCGTCGAGCTGCGCTTGCAGGCCGAGCAATGGTGCGCCAACCTCGCCGTTCAGCCAGACCTTGCCGCAGCGCTGGTGCAGTTTTACCGAAATTGGATATGATACGCGGCCTGGAATTTTGTAAATCCCCTCAAATTCGGATTCAAGTATGAAAACTGGTAAAGAACTGAAACCCGGTACCGTGATCAAGATCGACAACGATCCTTGGCTGGTGCAGAAGGCTGAATTCACCAAGTCGGGTCGCAACAGCGCGATCATGAAGACCAAGCTGAAGAACCTGCTGACCGGTTACAAGACCGAGACCGTATACAGCGCCGACGACAAGCTGGAAGACGTGATCCTGGACCGCAAGGAAGCGACCCTGTCCTTCATCAGCGGTGACAGCTACACGTTCATGGACACATCCGACTACACCATGTACGAACTGAACGCCGAAGACATCGAGGCTGTTCTGCCTTTCGTCGAAGAAGGCATGACCGATGTCTGCGAAGCCGTGTTCTTTGAAGAGCGCCTGGTTTCCGTAGAGCTGCCGACCACCATCGTGCGTCAGGTTGACTACACCGAAGGTTCGGCCCGTGGCGACACTTCCGGCAAGGTCATGAAGCCTGCCAAACTGAAGAACGGCACCGAGCTGAGCGTGGCTGACTTCATCGAAATCGGCGACCTGATCGAGATCGATACCCGCGAAGGCGGTTCGTACAAAGGCCGCGCCAAGTAATAGCCTTACGGCATTGCTTGAATCGCAGTCCAAAAAAAACCGACCTTCAGGTCGGTTTTTTCATGGGCGGAATTTACACCGAGACGTGCAGGCGTACATCCACATTGCCGCGGGTGGCGTTGGAGTAAGGGCAGACCTGGTGAGCAGCCTCTACCAGTGCCTGGGCGGTGGCTTGCTCAAGGCCAGGCAGGCTGATGCGCAGGTCGATGTCCAGGCCGAAACCGCCCTCGATCTGGCCGATGCCGACTTCGGCGGTGATCGCGGTGCTTGTCGGGATCGCTTGCTTCTGTTGGCCGGCGACGAATTTCAGGGCGCCGATGAAGCATGCCGAGTAGCCGGCAGCAAACAATTGCTCGGGGTTGGTTGCTGCGCCACCGGCACCGCCCAATTCTTTGGGGGTAGCGAGTTTGACGTCGAGCACGTTGTCACTGGAAACTGCGTGGCCATCACGGCCACCCGTGGAGGTTGCGGATGCGGTGTAGAGAACTTGCATGATGAGGCCCTTTCAGGTGATTGATGAGCGTTGTCGGTAGCACGTGCATTTAATTTAGTTCGCAATAAGTTAGCACGCAAGTTAAATGTGTAAGTGAAGTCTTCAGGGAGATGAACGGTCACCTGTGGCTTTCCTCTTTGCCCTGACCTGCGCGCGCTATAGCGAATCCTGCAAGCTGCCCCGCAACAGCACCAACTCCGCCTGCAATGCCTTCAACCGCTCCACCGACTGACCCGATGCCTCCAGGATGCACCCGGGGACATGCAGGGCCCTCTCCCGCAGTGCGCGCCCGTCATCGGTCAATTGCACGATCACCACACGTTCATCTTCACGGCTGCGGGTACGGCTGAGCAGGCCTTCAACTTCCAGGCGTTTGAGCAATGGTGTCAACGAGCCCGGATCGGTCAGCAGGCGCGTGCTGATTTCCCCTACCGTCAGCCCATCCTTTTCCCACAGCACCATCATGGCCAGATATTGCGGATAGGTGAGTCCCAACGCCTGGAGCAGCGGTTTGTAGACCTTGGTCATCAGCAATGAGGTGGAATACAGCGCGAAGCACATCTGGCTGTCGAGCAGCAGGTCGTCGCAGCTGGCTGCGGATTTGTCGGCGGTCGGGCGGTCGGCGTTCATGCTGATCCTTGTTTCATGGTACGTCTGAAATGGGCGTCCAGACCTTTAACGCAACGGGTAATAGTGCCAGTAGCGTCGTTTTGCAACTGCTCTCCTGTGATTCGAGCGGCAAGAGGGTGCAGAGTTCGTTTGTGTTGCACAAGGTTTCAGGGTCAGCTGTTACCATGCCTGCCATTGGCCATGGGGGGCAGGATGATCAACGCGTTGCTGTATCTGGTGTTGGGCGTGGGCATGGGCACCCTTGGGGGCATCTTCGGCATTGGCGGCGGCTTGATTGCCATCCCGGCCCTGGCGCTGTTGTTCGGCATGGATCAGCAGTTGGCCCAGGGCACGGCGCTGGTCATGGTGGTGCCTAACGTGATGCTGGCGACCTGGCGTTACCATCAACGTACGCCGATCAATCCGCGCCACGCGCTGACGCTGGGGTTGTCCGGCGTGGTTGCGGCGGCGCTCGGCTCCTCCCTGGCGGTGCGTCTGGACGCCAATGCCATGCGTATCGGCTTTGCCGTGTTCATGCTGGCATTGGCGGCCTATAACTACCTGCAGATGTTTCTGCGCAAGCCGCCCCCCAGCAGCCAGCTGCGCCATCCTTGGCAATGGCTGCTGCCGCTGGGTGCGGGGTCAGGGCTGCTGGGCGGTTTCTTCGGCGTCGGCGGCGCCGTTCTGGCCACCCCTGTACTCACCAGTGTGTTCGGCACCACGCAAGTGGTGGCGCAGGGGTTGTCATTGGCCCTCGCGGCGCCCAGTACTGCAGTGACGTTGCTGACCTATGGCGTGCATGGCCATGTCGACTGGGCCATGGGCATCCCGTTGGCCGTTGGCGGGCTTCTCAGCGTCAGCTGGGGCGTCAAAGTCGCCTATGCCTTGCCCGAACGCTTGCTGCGCAGCGCCTTCTGCGTGTTCCTGGTGATCTGCGCGGTGATGCTGTTTCTCAAAGCCTGAAACCCTCGGCGATGTGCTCTGCCAGGGTTTCGGTCATGGGCGATTGGGTGCTCGGGTTGCGCAGCAGCATGACGTTGGCCATGGGCAGCAAGGGCAACCCCTCGGCCTCGCCCAACACGCACATGTCCGCGGGGATCAGGCTCTGCAACTGCGCAGTCACCGCCAGGCCGACACTGACCACCGCCATGATCGCTGACAGGCTCGGGCTGGAATAGGCGATGCGGTAGGGCCTTTGCTCGGCGTCCAGCGCGTTGCAGGCCCAGGCGCGGCAAAAGCAATCGTTGTTGAACATGGCCAGCGGCATCGGTGACTGTTCGTGGGGATAGAACCCTGCCGCCTGCGCCCAGACAAAACGTTCCTGGCGCAACAACTGGCCGACCTCCTGACCGGGCTCACGGGTGACGATGGTCAAGTCCAGGTCTTGGCGTTGCAGCAGGTTCTTGCTGCTTTCGCAATGCACTTCCACCTGCACCAGCGGGAAGGCCTGGGCAAAACCGGAAAGAATCCCCGGCAAAAAGCGCATCGCATAATCATCCGGCGTACCGATGCGCACCGTACCGACCATGTGCGGTTCGCGCAGGGTGGTGAACACCTCGCTGTGCAGTTTGAGGATGCGCCGCGCGTACCCCAGCAGAACCTGTCCTTCGGCGGTCAGGCGCACCTGGCGCCCGTCACGCTCGAACAGCCGACGCTGCAGGACGTCTTCCTCCAGCCGCTTCATCTGCATGCTGACGGCCGACTGGGTACGATTGACCATTTCTCCCGCGCGCGTAAACCCGCCGTGATCGGCAATGGCGACGAAGGTGCGCAGCACTTCGGAGTCGATGCTCTGGTAGTGGGACATTCATCAATCTCCTAGATGCAGTGCATAAGAAACATTCGTTGGATTGATCTTAACGTCGAGACGAGACTCGAGCCATCCCACACGGAGGGCAAGACGATGAAAGGTCAAAAAGGTTATGCACTGATCCGCCGCGAAGGCGACGTTGCCGGCACGCTGCGCCGCAGCCTGGGCCACGTGCTGCGCTGGTACGAACTGGCCCGGCAGCGCAGGGAACTGGCGAAACTGACGGAAAGCGATCTCAAGGACATCGGTCTGAGCCGCGCCGACATCCTCGAAGAAAGCGAGCGGCCGTTCTGGGACGACCCGCTGCGCAAGTGAGCTATTTACGTACTTGCTTGAGGGTTTCGGCGATCAGGAACGCCAGTTCCAGTGACTGGTCGGCGTTCATGCGCGGGTCGCAGTGGGTGTGGTAGCGGTCCGAGAGGCCGTCCTCGGTGATGGGGCGGGCGCCGCCGATACATTCGGTGACATTCTGCCCGGTCATTTCGATATGGATGCCGCCGGCGTGGCTGCCCTCGGCCTGATGCACCTGGAAGAATGCCTTGACCTCGGCGAGGATCTGCGCGAAATCACGGGTCTTGTAACCGCTGCTGGCCTTGATGGTGTTGCCGTGCATCGGGTCCGAGCTCCACAGCACCTTGCGGCCCTCGCGTTGAACCGCCCGTACCAGTCGTGGCAAATGCTCGCCGACCTTGTCGGCGCCCATGCGCGCGATCAGGTTGAGGCGCCCGGGGTCGTTGTCCGGGTTGAGCACGTCGATCAGACGCAGCAGATCCTCGTCATTCATGCTCGGGCCTACTTTGACCCCGATGGGGTTGTTGACCCCGCGCAGGAATTCGACGTGGGCGCCATCGAGTTGGCGTGTGCGGTCGCCGATCCACAGCATGTGGGCCGAGCAGTCGTAGAACTCGTGGGTCAAACTGTCGCGGCGCACGAAGGCTTCTTCGTAGTTGAGCAGCAGCGCCTCATGGGCAGTGAAGAAGGAGGTCTCGCGCAGTTGCGGCGAGCTGTCCATGCCGCAGGCGCGCATGAAGGCCAGGGTTTCGTCGATGCGGTTGGCCAACTGGTGGTATTTGTCGGCCAGGGCCGAGTTGGCGATGAAGTCCAGGTTCCATTTGTGGACCTGATGCAGGTCGGCAAACCCGCCTTGGGCGAAGGCGCGCAACAGGTTCAACGTGGCCGTGGATTGGTGGTAGGCCTGCACCAGCCTTTCCGGGTCGGGCGTGCGGCTTTTTTCGTCGAAGCCGATGCCGTTGACGATATCGCCGCGGTAAGCCGGCAGACTCACGCCGGCGATGGTTTCATCGTTGGCCGAGCGCGGCTTGGCGAACTGTCCGGCCATGCGCCCCACCTTGACCACCGGGCAGGCCGCGGCGAAGGTCATGATGATCGCCATCTGCAACAGCACCTTGAAGGTGTCGCGAATCTTCGCCGCCGAGAACTCGGCGAAGCTTTCGGCGCAGTCGCCTCCTTGCAGCAGGAAGGCCCGGCCCTCGGTGACCTCGGCGAACTGGCGGCGCAATTCGCGGGCTTCGCCAGCAAACACCAGCGGGGGGTAACTGGCCAGGCTCTGCTCGACCTTGGCCAGATGCGCGGTGTCGGGGTAGCGGGGTTGCTGCTGGATCGGCAGGGCGCGCCAGCTGGCAGGGCTCCAGGGTTGGGTCATGGGATCAGGCTCTGTTGTTTTTGGTTAGATACGCATGTTAACAGTCCGCTGCTTGCGCAGGACGCCTTGAATAAAAGTTGGCCTTGAGGGCCAAGGTGCCCGACAATCCCCGCCTTCAAGCTTTCGTGACGAGCCGGTGCGGTGGAAGACGACAACGATGATCAGGGTGCACGCGAGCGTGTCGAGCGGATTCTGGCCGAGGTCCATGATGACTTCGGCATGATTCGGGTGCTGGAAGTGGAAGACTATCGCTTCCTCGAGTTCGGCGATGCCATCGAGCAGAGTTGCGTGTTCACCGCCGACCCCAGCTGGCTCGAATACGATTACACCCGTGCCATGCTGATTGGTGCGCTGTGTCACCTGCAACCGGAAAGCGCGCTGTTTCTGGGCCTGGGCGCTGGCACCCTGACCCAGGCCTGCCTGCAGTTTCTGCCCCTCGAAGACGTCGAATGCATCGAGTTGCGGCCGGACGTGCCGCGGCTGGCCATCGAGTACCTGGGCCTGGACGATGACCCGCGCCTCTATGTTCGTATAGGTGACGCCCTGACTTTGTTGCCCAGTGCCGAACCCGCCGATCTGATTTTCGTCGACCTCTATACGGACACCGGCCCGTCCTCCGCACATCTGGCCTGGGGTTTTCTCGAAGCCTGCCAGCAGCGCCTCAACCCGGGCGGCTGGCTGGTGATCAACCAGTGGGCTGGCGATGACGGCAAACCCTTGGGCGCCGCGCTGCTGCGTGGCCTCTACCATCGACATTACTGGGAGCTGGCGGTCAAGGAGGGCAACGTCATCGTGATGGTGCCTGCCGACCTCGATCAGACCCTCGATCTCGCTGGCCTGAACCAGCGTGCACAGGCGCTGGCGCCGCGTCTTGGCTATTCGCTGGAGGGGCTGATTGCCCAGATCCGTCCTGCGTCCTAGGCGCCCCTTTCTAATGCCCGGAGACAGTGGGTGCTAGCAAGATGAAACGCTTCAGCGCCTCTAGACAGCGGCGCTGGGGTCCTGTAAAAATTCCTCACGTAAGCAGGGATTTCAGGTATAGTGCGCGCCGGCCTTTAACAAGGCCATGTTCAGGTAGCGCAATCCCCGAAGCCCGCTTCGGTTGCAATGTCCGGCACTTTCGGACACTCCCTGACGATTCCTTCATTCAATCGTTTTCGCAAATCCCCGCCGACAAAGCTGCCAGGGTGACTCTCGAGTCTTACAAGGCATGCGCAGCTTTGGAGCATGGGTCTTTGCGGATGCACTTAGAGGCAGACCCATGACCCAGGAAACCGGCGGCTTCGCCAGTCTCGGACTTCACCCCACTATTGTTGCAGCCGTTATCGCTACCGGCTATGAAGAGCCTTCGGCTATTCAGCAGCAATCGATCCCGATCATCCTTGCCGGTCACGACATGATTGGTCAGGCGCAGACAGGTACCGGTAAAACCGCTGCCTTCGCCCTGCCTATCCTGAGCCGTATCGACCCGAGCAAGCGCGAGCCGCAAGCCCTGATCCTGGCGCCAACCCGTGAGTTGGCGCTGCAAGTTGCTACCGCATTCGAAACCTACGCCAAGCAAATGCCGGGCGTCACCGTGGTAGCTGTATACGGCGGTGCCCCGATGGGCCCGCAGCTCAAAGCCATTCGCAACGGCGCGCAAATCGTCGTTGCCACTCCTGGCCGTCTGTGCGACCACCTGCGCCGTGACGAGAAAGTGCTCGCCACCGTGAACCACCTGGTGCTCGACGAAGCCGACGAGATGTTGAAGCTCGGCTTCATGGACGACCTGGAAGTGATCTTCAAGGCCATGCCGGAAACCCGCCAGACCGTACTGTTTTCGGCGACCCTGCCGCAGTCGATCCGTGCGATTGCCGAGCGTCACCTGAAAGAACCGCATCACGTCAAGATCCAGACCAAGACTCAGACCGTCACCGCGATCGAGCAGGCTCACCTGCTGGTTCACGCCGACCAGAAAACCTCCGCTGTCCTGCGCCTGCTGGAAGTGGAAGAGTTCGACGCCTTGATCGCCTTCGTGCGCACCAAGCAAGCGACCCTGGATCTGGCCAGTGCCCTTGAAGCCAAAGGCTACAAGGCTGCCGCCCTGAACGGCGACATCGCGCAGAACCAACGTGAACGCGTCATCGAGTCGCTCAAGGATGGCCGTCTGGACATCGTTGTGGCCACCGACGTTGCTGCCCGTGGCCTGGACGTTCCGCGCATTACTCACGTGTTCAACGTCGATATGCCGTACGACCCCGAGTCCTACGTGCACCGTATCGGCCGTACTGGCCGTGCGGGTCGCGAAGGTCGTGCGCTGCTGCTGGTGACTCCGCGCGAGCGCCGCATGCTGCAAGTGATCGAACGTGTGACCGGTCAGAAAGTCGCTGAAGTGCGCCTGCCTGATGGCCAGGCTGTACTGGATGCCCGTATCCGCAAACTGACCAACAGCCTCGCGCCGCTGGTTGGCGATGCCGAAAGCACCCATGGCGATCTGCTTGACCGTCTGACCGCCGATATCGGTTGCAGCCCGCGTGCCCTGGCCGCTGCGCTGCTGCGCAAAGCCACCAACGGTCAGGCCCTGACCCTGGACGCCGTGCAGGCAGAGCAACCGCTGGTGCCGAACAACGCACCGCGCGAGCGCAGCACGTCAGACCGTCCTGAGCGTGGTGATCGCGAGCGTCGCGCACCTATGCCTCTGGGTGAAGGTCGTGCTCGCTGCCGTACTGCACTGGGTGCTCGCGACGGTATCGCCGCGAAGAACCTGCTGGGTGCCATTCTCAACGAAGGCGGCCTGGCCCGCGAAGCAATCGGCCGTATCCAGGTACGCGACAGCTTCAGCCTGGTCGAGCTGCCGGAAGATGGCCTCGAGAAGCTGCTGACCAAGCTCAAGGACACTCGTGTCGCGGGCAAGCAGTTGAAGCTGCGTCGCTATCGCGAAGATTGATCTTGCGTGTGACGTGTTGAGATAAAAAATCCCCGACCTGGTCGGGGATTTTTTTTGCCTGGCGATCTGTCGGGCAACGCTTCAGCCGAAGCGATAGATGTCCATGCCCAGGGCGCCGAGGGTGAACCCTGTGTGTTCAAGGGTGAACTCACCCCCTGCGCCACGCGCAAAGTACAGTGGTAACAGATGTTCATCGCTCGGATGATTACGTTGGGCATGGGGCGCCTGGCGGCGGTAGTCGAGGAGGGCCCCGTCGTCGTCATCAGTCAGCTTTTCTACCATCCAGTCCCGGAAGGCCTGAGCCCAGGGGCTGGCACTGTCGCCACGGCTGTGCCAGTCGAGCTCGCGCAAATTGTGGGTGATGCTGCCGGAGCCGATCAACAGAATTCCCTCTTCACGCAACCCGGCGAGCGCCTTGCCGACCGTCTGTTGCAGGGCCGGGCCGCCTTGGGTCGGCAGCGAAACCTGCACCACCGGGATGTCCGCCGCAGGGTACATCAGCGATAAAGGCACCCAGGCGCCATGGTCGAAGGGGCGACGAGGGTCAAGGCGTGCCGGCAGGCCTGCCGCGTTCAAGCGCTCGGCCACCTGTGCTGCCACGCGGGGCTCGCCCGGCGCAGGGTACTGCACGGCGAACAGTGCCGGGGGAAAGCCACCAAAGTCATGCCAGGTTTCCGGGGCAGGGTTGCTGGCAACCAGCAGCTCGCGGCTTTCCCAGTGGGCGGAAACCAGTACGATGGCTTTGGGGCGCGGCAGGCTGGCGGCCAGGCGTTTCAGCGCCGGGCCACTGGCGCCCGGCTCCAGGGCGAGCATGGGGGAGCCATGGGAGATGAACAGGCTGGGGAGCATGATTAGGGTCCTGAACGTGGAATGGCTTAATCATGAGCGACAGATTGATCGAAATCCAAGTCAACTTTTGAAGTGAAATAATCGTATCTATCGATAATTCCAGGCTCCAAGGCAGGACCGAGCAAGTTCGGTCCTGCCATGTCCGGCAGAGGTCAACCGCGACGGCGTAGGGCTTCGATGCGATCTTCCAGCGGCGGGTGGCTCATCAGCAAGCCTGCCAGGCCGTGCTTGAGGCCGCCGTTGATGCCGAACGCGGTGAGGGTGTCGGGCATGTGCACCGGCACGCCCTGCTCGGAGCGCAGGCGCTGCAGCGCGCCGATCATCGCGCCGGTGCCGGCGAGGCGAGCACCGGCATCATCCGCGCGAAACTCGCGGCGACGGGAGAACCACATGACGATGAAGCTTGCCAGGATGCCCAGCACCAATTCGGCGACAATGGTGGCGATGTAGTACGCAATGCCTTGGCCTTCTTCGTTCTTGAAGATCACCTTGTCGACAAAGTTGCCGATGATCCTCGCAAAGAACATCACGAAGGTGTTCACCACGCCCTGCACCAACGCCATGGTCACCATGTCGCCATTGGCCACGTGGCCGATCTCATGGGCCAGCACCGCCTTGACCTCGTCGGGGGAGAACCGCTCGAGCAGGCCCTGGCTGACCGCCACCAGCGCGTCGTTGCGATTCCAGCCGGTGGCGAAGGCATTGGCTTCGTAGGCGGGGAAGATACCGACCTCCGGCATCTTGATGCCGGCCTCGCGGGAGAGCTGCTCCACGGTCTGCAACAGCCATTGTTCATGGCGGGTACGGGGTTGGGTAATGATCTGCGTGCCGGTGCTCATCTTCGCCATCCATTTGGAGATGAACAGCGAAATCAGCGAGCCGGCGAAGCCGAACACGGCACAGAAGATCAGCAACTGGCTGAGGTTGAGGTCCACGCCGTTGGCCGCCATGATCCCGTTGAAGCCGAAAAGGCTCAGGGTAATGCTGGCAATCAGCACAACGGCAAGGTTGGTGGCCACGAACAGCAAGATGCGCATCATGGTTCTGGTGTTCTCCTGACGGATAAAAAGGTGCGTATGCGGGGTATATAAGGTGCGGCCGGTAACGATTCAACCGACGGATTATTTCAAACTGTTTCCCGAGCGAATTCTAGCCGGGATTGACGCGATGAAACGGCGCGGAGCGGCCATTCCGAGGGGAAGTTGTGTAACGGGATGTTCAGAGATGTTTCTTGATAGGTGTCGGTGATGGCAAGCACGCGTCGCCATCACCGTTTCAGTCGCAATTACTGACGGTAAGACTTCAGGAAGTGGCCAATACGACCGATGGCCTGCTCGAGGTCGTCGACGCGCGGCAAGGTGACCACGCGAAAGTGGTCTGGCCACGGCCAGTTGAATGCCGTGCCTTGCACCACCAGGAGTTTCTCCGAGAGCAGCAGGTCGAGCACGAACTTCTCGTCGTTGAGGATCGGACAGACCTTGGGGTCGATCCGCGGAAAGGCATACAGCGCGCCCATGGGCTTGACGCAGCTGACACCGGGAATGTCATTGAGCAGTTCCCAGGTGCGGTTGCGTTGCTCCAGCAGGCGCCCTTGAGGCAGTACCAGGTCATTGATGCTTTGGTAGCCACCCAGCGCGGTCTGGATCGCGTGTTGGGAGGGCACATTGGCGCACAGGCGCATGTTGGCCAGAATGTCGATGCCTTCGATGTAGCTCTGGGCGTTGTGCTTGGGCCCGGAGATGGCAATCCAGCCGGAACGGAAACCCGCCACCCGGTAGGACTTGGAGAGGCCGTTGAAGGTCAGGCACAGCAGGTCCGGGGCCAATGACGCGGTGCAGATGTGCACGGCATCGTCGTAGAGGATCTTGTCGTAGATTTCGTCGGAGAACACCACCAGGTTGTGCTGGCGTGCGATCTCCAGCATGCCCAGCAGCACTTCTTTGGAGTAGACCGCGCCGGTGGGGTTGTTCGGGTTGATGATCACCATGGCCTTGGTGCTGGGGGTGATCTTGGCCTTGATGTCGTCCAGATCCGGCCACCAGTTGGCCTGCTCGTCGCACAGGTAGTGCACGGCGTTGCCGCCGGCCAGGCTCACCGAGGCCGTCCACAGCGGGTAGTCCGGCGCGGGGATCAACACTTCGTCGCCATTGTTGAGCAGCGCCTGCAACGACATCACGATCAGCTCGGACACACCGTTGCCCAGGTAGATATCCTCGATACCGACGCCTTCGACCTGCTTCTGCTGGTAATACTGCATCACCGCCTTGCGCGCGCTGAACAGGCCCTTGGAATCGCTGTAGCCCTGGGAAATCGGCAGGTTGCGGATCACATCCTGGAGGATTTCCTCGGGGGCCTCGAAACCGAATGGTGCCGGGTTGCCGATGTTCAGCTTGAGGATGCGGTGGCCTTCTTCTTCCAGGCGTTTGGCGTGCTTGAGCACCGGGCCGCGAATGTCGTAACAGACGTTGGCGAGCTTGTTCGATTTGCTGAACTGCATGATGTGATCCCGGAAAAGAAAAGATCGCCGCGCCGGCGCCGTGAAATGAAAATTTGAACGCGCGAAACGCGGGTGACAGACTGACGTCCAATAAAGGCGCAATCATACGTGCCGCCTGATCGGTGGAAAAGATACAGATCAGGCTTTTTAAACGACCGAGGTGCTCTGATGGAAACGCCGGAAAAGATTGAAAAGACCCTGGAAGAGTGGAAAGCCATGCTCGATCCGGACCAATACAACGTCTGTCGCCTGTCCGCTACCGAGCGGCCGTTCACCGGCAAGTACAACAGCACCAAGACTGATGGCATTTACCATTGCATTTGCTGCGAGCTGCCGTTGTTCGACGCCAAGGCCAAATTCGACTCAGGCTGTGGCTGGCCGAGTTTCTATGAGCCCATCGCCGACGCGGCCATGACCGAAATCCGCGACGTCAGCCACGGCATGATCCGCACCGAAGTCAAATGTGCCAAATGTGACGCTCACTTGGGCCACGTCTTCCCGGACGGCCCCAAGCCCACCGGCCTGCGCTACTGTATCAACTCCGTGTGCCTGAACCTCGAGCCACGCCAATAAGCGCCCACTGCTGACGGAAAAGCCATGACCGATCCCTTGCTCACCATTCCCTGCACCACCCTGACCGGTGAGCAGAAAACCCTGGCCGACTACGGGGGCAAGGCGCTGCTGGTGGTCAACACCGCCAGCAAGTGCGGCTTCACCCCGCAGTACAAGGGGCTGGAAGAGCTCTGGCAGCGTTATCAGGCCCAGGGGCTGGTGGTGTTGGGCTTCCCGTGCAACCAGTTCGGGCATCAGGAGCCGGGTGACGAGCAGCAGATCTCGCAGTTCTGCGAGCTGAATTTCGGCGTGACCTTCGCGCTGTTCAAGAAAGTCGATGTCAACGGCGACCAGGCGCACCCGCTGTTCGTCCAGCTCAAGGATCGCGCCCCCGGCCTGTTGGGCTCCAAGGCGATCAAGTGGAATTTCACCAAGTTCCTCATCGGCCAAAATGGCCAGGTGATCAAGCGCTACGCGCCGACCACCAAGCCGGCCGAGCTGGCGGGTGATATCGAGCGTCTACTCGGAGATCAAGGCCTGGGCACCCATTGATCGATCAGGGTGATCAGCTCTTCCCGGCGGAAAGGTTTGGACAGGTAGTCGCTCATGCCCGCTGCGCGGCAGCGTTCCCGTTCTTCGGGCATCGCATTGGCGGTCAAGGCCACGATGGGCAGTTGCGGCCAGCGGCCGCTCTGGCGAATCTGGCGGCTGGCTTCGTAGCCGTTCATGACCGGCATGTTGCAGTCCATCAGCACCAGATCGAATTCGCCCACTTCCAGCTCGCTCAAGGCCTCGCCGCCATGGGCGGCCACGGTCACCTCGCAGCCCAGCTTGCCGAGCATGCCCTTGGCCACCAATTGATTGACCGGGTTGTCTTCTACCAGCAGGATCCGCGCCCGCAGCTGGGGTGAAGCCAGGCTGTGCCCGGGGGCGTCGCTGCGCGCTGCTTCGTCACCCATCAAGGTGCGTCGCAACGCCTGATACAGGGCGTTGCGAGCCAGCGGCCGAGCCTGCTGCTGCAGCGGCATCAGCAAATTGGCCTGCTCGGTGGGCAGGAAGTTGCCGTAGGCGGTCACCAGCAGAATGGGGGCGCGGACGATCGGCCGCATCTCGAACAGTCGCTCGAGGTGATCGGTGATCAGCAGATCCGGGGTCAGCCCGGTCAGGTCGGCGTCTTTGTCATAACGTTGGTAGTGCACGCCCCACAGTGGCAGCAGGCGGCCGAGCAATTCCGCCAGCCCGCTGCTGGCGGCGCTGACCGCGATCACGTTGCCTGACAGCGGCGCCGCGGTGGCCGGCGGGCTGTGAGCCGGCAGTGGCAGGTCGGCAATGAACTGGCTGCCGAAGCCGGCCTCGGAACTGATGGTCAGGCGGCCCTTCATGGCCTCGCACAAGTTGTTGGTCAGCGCCAGGCCCAGCCCGGTGCCGCCGAACTGGCGGGTAATGCCGGCGCCCGCCTGAGTGAACGGCTGGAAGATCTTCACCTGTGCCTCTTCCGCGATGCCGATCCCGGTGTCGCACACTTCGATGCGCACCCCGCCCGTACGGCTGCTCAGGCGCACATCGACCCGGCCGAAGCGGGTGAACTTCAGCGCGTTGGACAACAGGTTGCTGACAATCTGCCGCACCCGAGTGGGGTCCCCCAGCACCAGCGCGGGGAAATGCGGGTCTACCAGGCAGGTCAGCTCGACACTGGGCGCGGCATTCTGGGACAACAGGTTGGCGGTGTCTTCCACCAGTGCGCCGAGGTCGAAGGCAATGCGCTCCAGCTCCAGCTGGCCGGCATCGAATTTCGACAGGTCGAGAATGTCGTTGAGCAACTCCACCAGCACCTTGCCCGAGTCGTGGGCGATGGACAGTTGCTGGCGTTGCTCGGCGTTGAGCGGACTGTCCAGCGACAGCGCGATCATGCCCAGCAGTCCGTTCAGGGGGGTGCGGATTTCATGGCTCATATTGGCCAGGAATGCCGCGCGCGCCTGGGCCATGTCCAGCGCGGTGCGGCGGGCACGCTCCAGCTCTTCGTTGGACTGGCTCAGGCGAATGTTGCTGGCCTTGAGTTCAGTGGTGCGCGCCGACACGATATTTTCCAGCTCACCCAGGTAATCGGTCAGACGATTTTCTGCGGTGCGGCGCTGCTGGATCTCGGTCGACATGCTGATGAACTGCTGGTTGGCAACCTTGACCAGCACGCCGATCTCGTCGTGTTCGTGCCCCGGCGGGTAGTCCAGCCGGGCAGGGCGGGGCAGGTGCGGATCGTTGTTGCTCAGCGCCTCGATCACCTTGATCAGCGGCTTGGTCAGCATGGTGTGGAACATCAGCAACAGCAGCCCGGTCAGCACCAGACTGCGGAGAAAGCCGTTCAGCAGCGTGATTTCGCCACGCTGCACGAACCGTATGCCAATGGACAGGGTGTCGACATCGATGTGCAGGACGCCGAGCTTTTCATCCGGCATGAAGCTCAGGAACAGCGGCTCGTCGTATTGCAGGTTGGAGCCGAACAGAAACTCGCTGATCCAGCGATAGCCACTGGGATGGCGCGGACGCTCGACACTGGCCAGCACCGAGCCCTCGTTGTCGGTCAGCCGGGCGCCGACGATGGACTCCGATTGCAACAACCCCTGGGTCAGTTCCCGGGCCAGATCGGCGTCGATGTTGTAGGCAATTCGCGAGGCCGGATTGTGACTGATATCCAGCAGTGCGTGCATCTGGCGGTTGATGGCTTCGTTGACGCTGGCATAATCGAGCCAGATTTGCGTAAGGCTCAACAGAGTACCGAGGATGAACCCCGCCACAACCGTCAGTCGAGCTTGTTTGTACGACAGGCGGTGAGTGAATTTTATATCCATGGGTATCCAGCCAACTTCCAGGTCCGTGCGCTCGCCAAGCATAGCCGATCAGCGCCGGCCTTTTCTTTGCAACCTTCGATAAGGATCACATTTTGGAACCTCGTTTGATCGCCTTCCTGGAGCGCGCCGAATCGCTGATGACGCGTCTGGAACCGCTGTTGCCGGCGCCACGTCCGACCATCGACTGGGAACACAGCCTGGCCGCACGCTGGCAGCGCGACAGCCGTGGCGGTTTTCTGTTGCCGCTGGATGTCAGTCTCGACATGCGCCTGTCGGACCTGCTGGGCATCGACCGTCAGCGCCAGCAACTGGGGGGCAACACCCAGCAGTTTCTCGATGGCATGCCCGCCAACCATGCATTGCTGTGGGGCTCTCGCGGCACCGGCAAATCGTCGTTGGTGCGCGCCTTGCTGGCCGAGCACGCCAAGGCCGGCCTGCGCCTGATCGAGATCGAGCGTGATCACCTGGCGGACCTGCCACGGGTGGTTGAACAGCTGGCCAAGCTGCCTCAACGTTTCGTGCTGTTCTGTGACGATCTGTCCTTCGAGGCCGGAGAGGGTGATTACCGCGTGCTCAAGAGCGTCCTCGACGGCTCGCTGGAGCAGGCCCCGGATAACGTCCTGCTGTACGCCACGTCGAACCGCCGCCACCTGGTGCCGGAGAAGCAGGCCGACAACGACAAGTGGCAGAATGTCGACGGGGAAATTCACCCCAGCGAAGCCGTGGAAGACAAGATCGCGTTGTCAGACCGTTTCGGTCTGTGGCTGTCGTTCTACCCGTTCACCCAGGAACACTTTCTCGACGTGGTCGAGCACTGGGTCGGCGTCCTCGCCAAAAAGGCCGGCTTGAGCTGGCAGCGTGACGACGAACTGGAAAAACAGGCGGTCCGCTGGGCCACCAGCCGGGGTAATCGCAATGGCCGCTGTGCCTATCAATTTGCCCGCTATTGGGTGGGCCTGAAACTGCTGGAGCAACACCCATGATTGATCTGCACAGTGCCGGCAACGGTCTGGACGGCTACACCCTGCTGGCCGCACAGGTCGAGTCGCTGTTCGCCGACGAACACGACTTCATCGCCAATGCCGCACAGTTTTCCGCCTTCCTTTATAACCAGGTCGATGACCTGAACTGGGCGGGTTTCTACCTCAACCGCAACGAAGAGCTGGTGCTGGGCCCGTTCCAGGGCCAGGTCGCCTGCGTGCGCATTGCGTTTTCCAAAGGCGTCTGCGGCGCTGCGGCCGCCACCCGGCAGACCCAGCGGGTGGAAGATGTGCATGCGTTTCCCGGGCACATTGCCTGTGACAGCGCGTCCAACAGCGAGGTGGTGATTCCGTTGATCAAGGAGGGGCGCCTGATCGGCGTGCTCGACCTCGACAGTCCGAAACCGGCCCGTTTCAGTGTCGAGGATCAGGTTGGTCTGGAGAAACTGGCGGAGATATTCCTGCGCTTGACCGACTGCACGGGATATTGATCCGGCCTGATGTCGGCGCAACCCTCAGGCTGAAGGGATTCGGCCCCTCAAATCCGCTTCTTCTTCCACTCCCCATCGGCCTCTTCTTCGGCCTTGGCTTCTTCCTGCAGGCCGGCGGTCAATTCGCTGGACTGCTGGGCCTGATGCTGCACATTGGTCAACACGATGCTGTTGGTGCGCGCCAGCAGCTTTTGCAGGTACTTGAGCTGCTCATCGTACAGCCCCGGCTCCGGTTGATTCTTCAGGTACGCCACGCCCCGTTCGAACGCCAGCCGTGCCTGCCCGGGTTCCTCATCGGTCAGGGCCTGCTGGCCCAGGTTGTTGAAGAACTCGATGTGTACGAGCACCAGGATATGTTTGATCTCCTTGACCCAGCGCTTGGTCTCGGCAGTGGAAAGCAGCTCTTCTTTATTGGCGCGGGTGATCTGGCTGTGCAGGGCTTCGAGGAGATAGCTGATGTGCTTGGCGTATTCCTCGGTAAGGATCGGCATCTTCGGGTTGTCGACCTTGATCTTCTCGCCCAGGGCGATCTGGGCGTCCAGCTCGCTCAGCCGCTCCTTGTGCAGGGCACTGCGCCGGTTCAGCTTCAAGGTGCGCTGGATCAGAAATTGCTCCAGGCGCAAGAACAGTATCTTCAGTTCCGGCGACACCAACTGCCCCGGAAACGTCTCGTTGATCTCGACACAGCGGCGCAGCCGCTCGCGCAGATCAGCCTGGGCCCGGGCCTTTTCCAGCTTGTTGGCTTCTACCACATTGTTCAGGTAGCCGATGGCGATCAGGATCGCCACGACGACTACGATGAGAATGGTGATCATGGATGCAGTCACCGTTAAGGCCTCATCTAGATAATTTGTGTACAGGTTGTGTTTCGAGTGTAGAGGCTTCCCATACAGGCGGATAGGGGCCAACCCACTGTCTGGCGCTGTCCTGGCCCTGAAAGGTAGGCGAAGTCATTGATTTGAATATATTTATGCCGGGGGGTTGACGACCCCTCAAAGCATCCCTAGAATGCGCGCCACTTGCAGCGTAAAGCACACAGCGAAGCGCAGCAGGGAGTGAAGTTGTAGTGTGTCCCCTTCGTCTAGTGGCCTAGGACACCGCCCTTTCACGGCGGTAACAGGGGTTCGAGTCCCCTAGGGGACGCCATTGCGGGAATAGCTCAGTTGGTAGAGCACGACCTTGCCAAGGTCGGGGTCGCGAGTTCGAGTCTCGTTTCCCGCTCCATTTTCAAACAGCACGGCTTTCGGGCGGGGCTGGCAACAGAAATCCAGGGCATTGCCTCAGGCATTGTCAGGGTCACTGGAACAGGCGTTGCATGTTCTGGTTTGCGTCCCCTTCGTCTAGTGGCCTAGGACACCGCCCTTTCACGGCGGTAACAGGGGTTCGAGTCCCCTAGGGGACGCCATTTGCGGGAATAGCTCAGTTGGTAGAGCACGACCTTGCCAAGGTCGGGGTCGCGAGTTCGAGTCTCGTTTCCCGCTCCATATTGTATGAAAGCGCCGCTCAGAAATGAGCGGCGTTTTTGTGTGTGCAATTTTTTGCCGGACTGTCCTTTTTTCGCCTATAGCGAACGTCTTACACGCCGTGACTGGGCAGAAGGCGCCGTATTTCTTCAGTGCAACGGGGTGCAAGACATTCCCGAGCACGCTCGGCCCCACTGGGTGATGACTGAACCATCTACAGTTGAACTGTCACCTTCCCAGCCACTCACACTTCTACAGTGTCTCCAGATATCCCCCCGAGCGACCCCGCCCCCATCCTCATCGGCCGCCCTTGCATTTTCTGATGCTGCTCATTCTTTCGATGGAGCGCGACGATGAAGATTGCCCAGATTGCACCCCTCTACGAGTCGGTGCCGCCGGCGCTGTATGGCGGAACCGAACGGGTGGTGGCCCACCTGACCGATGCGTTGGTGGACCTCGGCCATGAGGTCACGCTGTTTGCCGCAGGTGGTTCCTCCACCACGGCGACGCTGGTGGAGAGCCGCGATCAGCCGTTGCGCCTGGACCAGAGCCCGTTGAAGTCCGACATGGCCAGCCACTTGACTATGCTTTATGAGCTGCGCCGCCGGGCAGACGAGTTCGATGTGCTGCATTTTCATGTGGATCTCCTGCACTTTCCGTTTTTCGCCGACATCGCCCACAAGACCCTGACCACCTTGCACGGTCGGCTGGACATGAAGGACCTGGCGGATGCCTACCTGCGGTGGAATCGGTTCGAACTGGTGTCCATTTCCCAGCATCAACGCCTACCCCTGCCGTTTGCCAATTGGCGCTCGACCATCCACCACGGTCTGTCTTCCAGCGCTTATCGGCTCAAGCGCCGGCCTGGAGAGTACCTGGCCTTTCTCGGTCGCATTTCCCCGGAAAAACGCCCGGATCGCGCCATTGCCATCGCCATTGCCGCCGGTTTGCCGCTGAAGATCGCCGCCAAGGTCGACGCCGCCGACCGTGAGTACTTCGATCGGGCAATCCAGCCCTTGCTGGCGCACCCGTTGATCGAGTTCATTGGTGAAATCGGTGATCACGAAAAATCGGAATTTCTTGGCAATGCCCGGGCCTTGCTGTTTCCCATCGATTGGCCCGAGCCCTTCGGCCTGGTGATGATCGAGGCCATGGCTTGCGGTACGCCGGTGATCGCCTGGCCGTGCGGCTCGGTGCCGGAAGTGATCGACCATGGGCTGACCGGTTTCATTGTCAGCAGCGAACACAGTGCTGTCGCCGCCGTTCACGCTGTTCTGGAACTGGACCGGGCACGGATCCGCGACGTCTTTGAACAGCGTTTCTCCGCCACGGTGATGGCGCGCCATTACCTTCAATTGTATGGCCAGTTGGCAGGTGGCCATCACCCACTGGATTCCTTGAAGGCAACCGCATGAACACCCCCAGCCAAGCATCGCCCACGACCCAGGACGCTGACGTCAGTGCCGAACCGCTGTTCGTGCTCGTCAACGGCAACAGTTTCCTGGTGGTCAATGCCATGGGCGACCTGAACGGTGGCGCCGTGGGTCTGTTTCATCAGGACACGCGCATCCTTTCCGAATACCGGTTGCGAGTAGCCGGTAGCCGTCCATCACTGCTCTCTGCCACCGTCAGTCAGGACAATGTCTACTTCATCGCACACTTGACCAACCACCCGCTGCCGGCCTTGGGGGAGGAAAGCACCCCGCAAGGCGTGCTGCACATCGAGCGTAAACGCTTTTTGTGGGGCGAGCGCATGTTTGAGTGCATTGGCCTTACCAACTACAGTGATCAGCCCGGCCGCATCCCGCTGGACTTGCAGTTTGCCGGGGATTTCCTCGACATGTTCGAGGTGCGCGGTTCGCGGCGCGCCCACCGTGGCACCTTGACTGCGCCGGTGGTGGACGCCAGGAGTGTGACCCTGAGCTATCACGGGCTCGACGGCGAACCTCGCTGCATGGCCATCAGCTGCTCCGAGTTGCCTGACTACATTGATGGCAACAGCCTCAGCCTGCACCTGGACGTGGGCGCTCATCAGCGCCGCGAGCTGTACCTCGAAGTCGGTGAAAGCGTGATCGTGCCGACCCGCGAGCGCTATCGTTACGCCGCCGCCCAGGCCCGGCGCATGATGCGCCACAAACAACAACGTGGTGCCCGGCTCAAAGCGTCCGGCCGCCTGTTTCAGGCCTGGCTGGACAAATCCCGAGCCGACCTGGCCTTGCTCACTGCGGAGCTGCCCACCGGCCCTTACCCCTACGCCGGCGTGCCCTGGTATTCGACGCCGTTCGGCCGCGATGCGGTCGTCACGGCCTACCAGTCGCTGTGGATCAACCCGTCACTGGCCCGCGGCGTGCTGGCCTACCTGGCGGAACATCAGGCCAGGGAAACGTCCACCTTCAGTGATGCCGAGCCCGGCAAGATCATGCACGAGACCCGCCAGGGCGAAATGTCCCGGCTCAAGGAGCTGCCGTTTGCCCGCTATTACGGTGGCGTCGACACCACGCCGCTGTTCGTGCTGTTGGCCGGTGCCTATGCCCGGCGTACCGATGACATGGCGTTCATCGATCAGCTGTGGCCAGCCCTGGAGCTGGCCGCTCAGTGGATCGAGACCAATGCCGGGCGCAGCCCCGATGGTTTCGTCAGCTACGCGCGTGGCGAGAAGACCGGCCTGGCCAACCAGGGCTGGAAGGACAGCCACGATTCGATCTTCCACCGCGACGGCCGCTCCCCCGAAGGCCCCATTGCCTTGGTGGAAGTACAGGGCTATGCGTATCGGGCCTATCACAGCATGAGCGAGATGGCCCGGCGCCGTGGCGCTCTGGATGCGGCCGAGCACTGGCAACACCGTGCCCAGACCTTGCAAGCCAACGTCGAACGCTGCTTCTGGATGGACGATCAGCAGTTTTACGCCCTGGCCATCGACGGTCACGGCGAGCCTTGCCAAGTGCGTGCCTCCAATGCCGGGCACCTGTTGTTCAGCGGGTTGCCCCGGCCCGAACGCGGTCGCGCAGTGGCCCGGCAGCTGTTGACCCGCCCCTTCGACAGCGGCTGGGGCCTGCGCACCCTGGAGACCGGCGCCATCCGCTTCAACCCCATGAGCTACCACAACGGCTCGGTCTGGCCCCATGATGTCGCACTCTGCGCGGCGGGCGTCGCCCGTTACGGTGAACACACCGGTGCGGTGCACATCCTCAGCAGCATCTTCGAGGCCGCCACTCAGTTCGGCATGCGCCTGCCCGAGCTGTACTGCGGTTTTCAGCGGGCCCCCGGCGAGGCGCCTATTGCCTACCCGGTCGCCTGCCTGCCCCAGGCCTGGGCGGCGGGCTCGGTGTTCATGCTGTTGCAGGCCTGCCTGGGCATCGTGATCGATGCCCAGGATTGCCGCGTGGTCATCACTCAGCCCCGCCTGCCGATCGGCATCGATCGTTTGGAAGTGCAGAAACTGGAGTTTGGCGAGCATCGCATCGACATCACCTTTCAACGGATTGGCGAACGGGTGACGGCCTATATCGAACGCCAAAGCGGGCCGACACCGATCAAGATGGACGTGCGCTTCTAACAGACCCGATAGCCTCTATCACCACGCAAAAAAAAGCCCATCTCGACAGATGGGCTTTTGGGGGGAGGGACTGTGCACTGTGCAGTGCCTCATGCGCGGTTGAAGCTCTGGTGCGAACGTTCCGAACCGTCTTGCGCCACCAGGTTGCCGTGATCCGAGCTGACCTGAGTCAAGCGATCGAAAGTCTGGTGCGAACGTTCCGAACCATCTTGGGCCACGCGGTTCAGGGTGCGATCCGAGCCTTCCTGAGTCAGGCGATCAAATGTCTGATGCGAACGTTCGGAGCCGTCTTGAGCGAGGCGGTCCAGCGTGCGGTCCGAACCGTCCTGAGCCACATGTTGCACCACTGCAGGGTTGGCGGCGGGTAGGGCGACCGACTGCGAAACAGGTTGAGCAAAGGCTTGTGCGGCCAAAACCGAGAAAGCGATACCGAGGATGATTTTGCTTTTCATGATGAAGTTCTCCGTAACCAGGTGTTGTGTAGTGGGTATGGATCAAAGTCTACGCCTGGAGATTTTTTTGAGAATTTCATTGCAGTGATTCTGGATATTGACGGCAGTGATGATGCCGCAGGGAACTCTTGCAGGCGTCTGGATCGGGCGCTGTGGGAACGACGGAAGCTGTCTCAGCCGATAAAACGCCTGCCATGATCCGCATTCGGCAACTGACAGGCGTCATACCGTCCGAACCAGCGATACCGGTTCAATGCAATCCGGTCATAGCCCCAATCCCGCAACGGCCGCGGCACCGCTCGCAGCACCGCCAGCCAGGGCCACGGCGCTGGCAGGTGGCGCATGACCTGCAGGAAGGCATTGGAGCGCACATACAATTGCCCGGCGTCGATCACCGCGATGGTGTCGAACTCGTCCTGAGGCAGGCCGGCCCATTGCAGCAGGGCCTGGCCTTCAGGCGATTGCACCGAGGCCAGGCGGATGGCATGGGCCGGGTCGTGGCGGATAAGGAAACTCGCCCAGCCGTTGCACAGTTTGCAGACGCCGTCGAACAGCACGACGCAGTCATCGGGGTTGAGGCAGGGCGGTGGGGTGATGGCCATAACGGACGATCCCGGCGTGGGCGGTATGCCAAGGCTAGCATGTCCCGATGAGATCCCAAGACTGGCAGCAACCTACGTCCGCCCCGCATAGTGATCAATCAACCGGTTCAACAAGATCGCCAGCACGATGATCACCCCGGTAATCGCCATCTGGTAGAACGAACCCAACCCCAGCAGATTGAAGATATTGCGCAAAATCTGTAGCAGCATCACCGCCACAGCCGTTCCCACCACGCTGCCACGACCGCCGAACAGGCTGGTGCCGCCCAGCACCACGGCGGCGATGGCGTCCAGTTCCATGCCTTGGGCGGCAGTCGGTTGGCCAACGTGCAGGCGCGAGGTCATCAGCACCCCGCCCAGCGCCGCCAGCAGCCCGCAGATGGCGAACACGGCGATGGTCACCGCCCGCACCGGCACGCCGGACAGGCGTGCGGCTTCCAGGTTGCCGCCGGTGGCCAACACGTACTCGCCAAACACCGTGTACCGCAGCACCGCCCAGGCCACCCCGGTGATGACAATGAAGATCAGCCCCAGCACCGGAAAGGTCACGCCGTGGCCGGGAAGGATGTCGATCATCGCCGAACCGATGCGAGTGAAGCCTTCCGGCAGGCCGCCGATGGGGGCGCCGTCGGAGGCCAGGAAGGTCAGGCCGCGCAGGGAGACCAGGCCGGCAAGGGTGACAATGAAGCTCGGGACTTTGCCGAACACTGTGATGCTGCCCATGAACGCGCCAATCAACAGGCCCATCACCAGGGTGGCCGGCACGGCCAGCCAACTGCCCATTTCCCTTTGTAGCATCACCGCGACCACGATGCCGCCGAATGCACAGAGGCTGCCCACCGACAGGTCGATGTTGGCGGTGAGAATCACGAAGGTCATGCCGATGGCGACGATGCCGACGATTGCGCCTTGCTGGAACAGGTTGGCGATGTTGTTGAAGGTCAGAAAGTCATCCGAGAGGAAGGTCGCGACCAGCACGGCGAACAGAAAAATGAACACGAAGTTGTAGCGCATGACCCAGTCCAGCAGGGCATTGCGGTGCAGTTCCGGCAGCCCGGCGGGGCGTTCCAGGGTGGGCAGGCTTTTGCTTGGCATCGTCATGGTCAGGCACTCGTTCCCATCAGAATAGTTTGCTCGATCTGATCGCGGCTGGCGGTCAGCGGGTCGAAACAGGCCACGTTGCGGCCCTCGTGCATGACCCAGATTCGATCGCAGTTGACGTACAGTTCGTCCAGTTCGCTGCTGGCCACCAGTACCCCGGCGCCGCCTTCGGCGAGGGACCGGGCCAAGGCATAGAGGTCGGCCTTGGCGCCGACATCGAGGCCGCGGCTGGGTTCGTCGAGCAGCAGCAGGCGGGCGCCGTCGATGACCCATTTGGCCATGACCACTTTTTGTTGATTGCCGCCGGAGAGCTGGCGCACCGGTTGCTCCAGGGTGTCGAACTTGGTTTGCAAACGCTTGAGCACCGGCTCGCTGCGCTGTTTGGCCGACAGGTGGGAAAACCAGGTCAGGCGGCGGGTGTGCACCAGACTGGCATTGCGGTAGATCGCCGCATCCAGCAGCAGGCCTTCGGTCTTGCGGCTTTCCGGGACCAGCCCGACCCCCGCGCGGATCGCCTGACGCGAGGTGCGGGCGCTGTAGGGTTCGCCGAACAGTTGCACCTGTGAGTCGACTTTGCTGGCGCCAAACAAGCCCTTCAGCAGGCTGCTGCGGCCGGCGCCATTGAGCCCGGCCAGGCCGACGATTTCCCCTTGGCGCACTTCCAGGTCATGCACATCCAGCCCCTGGGCACCTTGCAGGTGGCTGACCTGCAAGGCCAGGTTGGCCAGTGGCGGTTTGCGCGGGGCGCGCTCCAGCAACGCGCGGTGTTCGCCGACCACCGCTGCTACCAAGGCACGGTCGTCGACATCGGCCAGGTTCAGGGTATCGAGTGTGCGGCCAGCGCGCAGCACGGTGACCCGGTCGCCGATCTCGCGAATCTCGTTGAGACGATGGCTGACATAAAGCACCGCGACCCCTTCGGCGGTGATTTCGCGAATCACCTGGAACACGCGCTTGAGCTCGGTTTCGTTCAGGGCCGCTGACGGTTCGTCCATCACCACCACCCGCGCCTCGCAGGTCAGCGCGCGAGCAATGGCCGCCAGTTGCTGGTTGGCGATGGACAGGGTTTCCACCCGCGCGCTGGCGCTGAAGCCGGCACCGACACGTTCCAGCGCCGCCAGCACCCGTGTGTGCCGCGCGGCTCGGGAAATGATGCCGAAGCGCTGGGGCGTATAGCCCAGCATGAGGTTCTCCTCGACGGTCATCTGGCCCACCAGGTCGAGCTCCTGATAGATCATGGCGATCCCCGCCTGGCGCGCCTGCTGCGGGTTTTTCAATTCGACGCTACGGCCGCCGATGAGCATCTCGCCCTCGTCCGGTCGATGGGCGCCGGCGACGATCTTCAGCAGGGTGCTCTTGCCCGCGCCGTTGGCACCCAGCAAACAGTGCACTTCCCCCGGCCGCAAGGTCAGGCTGGCATCGGTGAGGGCCACCACGTTGGGCGGGAAGCGTTTGGCAAGGTGACGGATGTCCAGGGCGAATTCACTCATGGTGGTGCTCCAGCAGAAAGCGCGCGGTGGCTTCATCGGTGGCCAGCACATTGGCGTAGCCGGCGCGTACGCAGGCCAATACCACGGCGTGTTTGGCAGCGCCGACACAGACGGCAATGGACCAGGACTTGTTGCGCAGAGCCTCGGGGCGCAGGCCCAGGGTGCGCGCGTCCAGCTCTGGCATCACCGCCTGTCCGTCAGCGCCGATGAAGCGGCCCATGATGTCGCCCACCGCACCGCGACGGGCCAGCTCCGCCATCAGCGGCTCATCCACGTAACCCGACTCCAGCAGGACCGAACGCGGGGACAATTCCCCAAGACTGAAGCAGGCCACCGGCGCCTGCTCGCCCAGACGCAGGACGCTGGCGATGATGGGGTCCTGTTCCAGGGCTTCACGGGTGCGGGCATTGCCGAGAATGGCGGGCACCGGCAGCAGAGTGGCGTGGCCGCGGGCAGCCATGGCGAAGCGTTCGGCGACGTTGTGGCAGGGCTCGCCCACCGAGCGGGTGTTGATCGCGCCGTTGAGCAGCACCACGTTCAACGCCTCATTCCAGCGCGGGGTCAGCCATTGGGCCATTTTGGTCAGGGTGCGGCCCCAGGACACACCGATCAGGTCAGGCATCGGTTGCAGGTTGCACAGGTAGCGGGCGGCTAGCTGAGTGACGCTGGTGAGGGCGCTGTCCAAGCCGTTATCCGCCACCACCAGTGCCTCGCGCAGACCGTAGCGGCGCTGCAACTCGGCCTCCAGATGGGGCAGGCGGGTAGAGCGGGCGACGATCTCGATGCGCACCACGCCGCACTCCCGGGCTTCGCGCAACAAGCGGCTGACCTGCCAGCGAGTCAGGCCGGTCTCACGGGAAATATCGCTCTGGTTCAGCTCCAGGTCGTAGAAGAGTTTGGCCACTTGCACCATCAAGTCTTCGCGCTGGGCTTCACTGGGCAAGCGTGGGGCCTGGTTTTCCGCCAAATGTTGGGGAGCGTTCATGCGGCCGGCCTCTGACTGCCGACCGAAGTCAGGGTCGGTTTGCAACTGATGGGTGCCACGCTCTGGGTGGCGTCACGGTAGCGGCCAAGCAGTTCGACGTAACAGTCGTGGGCATCAGGGTCGGGCTCGATCAAGGTGCCGACGGTGGTGAAATCGGTGGCGGCCTCCTGCAGGTCGCCGAACTCGCCCAACGCACAGGCGGCGGCCGCTGCGGTGCCGATCAAGGTGAGGTTGTCGTGGGCGACCATTTCAAAGGGTACCCCGGTGGCGTCCACCGTGGCCTGCAGCCACAGCGGGTTGTTCTGGAAGCCGCCTGCCGCCACCACCCGGGTAATGTCGATGCCATGGGCCCGCCAGGTGTGGAAGATGTTGGCCGAACCCAAGGCGATGGCTTCCACCGACGCCCGGTACAGGTCATGACGGTCATGATTGAGCGAAAGCCCCATGATCGCCCCGCGCATGTCCGGCGAGCGATATGGCGTGCGGTTGCCCATCCAGTAGTCGAGCACCAGCAGGCCGGTGGAGCCGGGCTTGAGGGCCATGGCCTGCTGGATCAATTGCTGATGCCCGGCAGCGTCCAGGCCGAACATCTTCTGCGCCAGCCAGTTGAGGATCGAGCCGGCCGATACCTGTCCACCTTCCATCAACCAATGGCCATCCAGCAGGGCATTGGGGTAGGGGCCCCAGATGCCCGGCACGTCCCGGCGCTGCGGGGTGTGCATGAGCTGCACCACCGACGTGCCGCCGATGAACAGCAATTCGCCCGCGCCGGTGGTGCCGGCACTGAGCATGGCCATGTGCGCATCGATACCGCCCTGGGCCACCAGTGTGTCGCGGGTCAGGCCCAGGTGATTGGCCGCCTCGGCGCTGAGAGGCGCGATCCTGCCGCCCACGGCGATCACATCCGGCGGCAGTTTGTTGGCCAGCTCGGCGACGCCCAGCTGTTCGTACAACTCCACGGGGAAACGTTCGCGCTGGGTGTCGTAGTTCCACTTGCAGCTGGCGTTCAGGCGCGAGGCGACCCAGCGCCCGGTAAGTTTGAAGTTGATCCAGTCCACGGCCTCGCACAGGCGCTCGGCGCCGGCGTACACCTGGGGCTCGTGCCGGGCCAGCCACATGGCCTTGGGCACCAGCCATTCCACCGCGTCGCCGCCGGTGTTCATCATAGGGTGATTGACCTGCGCGGTTCGGGCCGACTCGGCGCCCGCCCGGCAATCCATCCACAACAGCGCCGGGCGCAACGGCTCGCCGTCGGCCTTGGCGGCCACCACGGTGGAGGCCGTGGTGGCCACGCAGGCGGCGGCCACCGGTGGATGGCCGGCCGCCGCCATCAACTGCCGACAGGCACTGCCCAGTGCGGCCCACCAATCCTGCGGCCGTTGTTCAGCCCAGCCCAGCTCGGGGTATTGGGTGGGGTAGGGCGCGTCGGCGACATGCACCAGCTTGTGGCGGTGCAGGTCGTACAAACCTGCGCGCACCCCGCCGGTTCCGAAATCCAGCCCCAGCAATAACGTCATCGGTGGTCCTCCTGCGTTTTTATTGTTTTTATGCCGGACCGAGGATGCTCGGGAACCCGGCGCCGCGACAGGGATTTCTAATCCGCGGTGCCCCGTTCCCAAGCAAGTTCGGTCCTGCAGGCGCCTCTGCCCATCGAGGGGCTCAGGGCCGGAAGATCACCTTGGCGGCTACTTCCTTGCGCTCGGCATAGCGGCGGAACATATCCGGCAACTCGCTCAGGGGCAGGTCGTGGGTGATCATGAACTGCCACTTCAATTCCCCCGACGCCAGCTTATCGATGGAGGCGGTCCATTCGTCGCCGGGGAAAGGCGCGGAGAAGGAGTTCCAGGCCCCGTGCAGGGAGATTTCCTGACGCAGAAAATGCGAAAAGGTCTCGGTGGTGATGGCCACGTCGGTGGTGGGAATACCGATGAACACCACATGGCCGCCGGACTTGGTCAGTTGCACCGCCTGGTTGATCGAACTGGGATGCCCGGCGGCCTCGATCACCACTTGGCAGCGCGGCAAGGCGGCGTCGGTGGTGCCACTGAGCAGGGTCTGGGTCGCGCCGGCTTCGCGGGCCATGGCCAGTTTCTCTTCGGCAATGTCGATGGCGATAATGTCCTTGGCGCCCATCAGCTTGAGCCACTGAATGGCAAACAGCCCGATTGGCCCGCAGCCCACCACCGCACCGTTCTGCCCGGCCTTGAAGTCAGTCTTCCACAGGGCATGCAGGGCAATGGCCGCCGGGTCTACCAGGGAGGCGGCGATCGGGTCCATGCCTTGTGGCACCTTGATCAGGTTGCTCAGGGGCACATTGACGAACTCGGCGTAGGCGCCGTCGCGGCGGCTGCCAAAGTAGTCGTACTGCTCCGAGCGCGAAGGAAAGCCACGCTGGTATTGGTCGCTGGACACGTCGGGGATCATCGGCGGCACGGTCACCAGTTCGCCAAGGCTGTACCCCTCCACGCCACTGCCGATTTCCTCGATGAACCCGGCAAATTCATGACCGCAGATCAGCGGCATGCGATGGGCACCCTTGCTCAGCATGCGCGGAATGTCCGAACCGCAGACCCCGCACGCCACCACGCGAATCAACGCGTGACCGGGTTTGACTTCAGGCTTGGCGACTTCTTCCACACGAATGTCGCCCGGCTTGTACATGACGGCTGCTTTCACAATAAGACCCCTATAGACAGGATGCGGCGATGAGGCTGGGCTCACCGGATTCGAAAAACAGGTTTATTGCCCGGTCGGGCGGTATGCGCCGAAGGTGGACTTGTGCTCGACCTGGGCGGCGTTGGCCTTGGTCAGCAGCGCCGTGCCGGCATCGACGAACAGTGGCACCGACTGCTTGGCGGCCACCTTGCGGGCGGTGTCGATGGCGATCTCGCCCAAGTATTGGGGGTCGTTAAGGGCAGTGGCGACGTACTGGTCGCCGTTCTGGATGGCGTCGATCGCCTCGGACAGGCCATCGACGCCGGCCACCAGCACGTCCTTGCGCCCGCGCTCGCCAAGTACCTGCAAGGCGCCCATGGCCATGTCGTCGTTGTGGGCGAACACCGCTTTGACTTTGGGGTGGGCCTGCAGCAAGTCCTGCATGGCGGTCACCGCGTTAGCGCGCATGTACTCGCTGTAAGGGCCATCGATGATCTTGAAGGCGGTGCCCTGGAAGGCGGTGTGAAAGCCCTTGCGCCGCTGCTGCATCACCGTGCCGCCGGCATCGCCCTGAATTTCGATGATCTCGCCGTCACTGATGTTTTTGCTTTTCAGCGCTGCCAGCAGGGCCCCACCGGACAGCTCGCCCATTTTCACGTTATCGCGGCCGATGGTGGTGGCCACGGTGCCGTTGATGGTGCGGTCGATGGCGATCACCGGCACGTTCCTGGCCTTGGCCGCTTCCAGGGAGGCGCCGACCGAGTCGGGGTTGACCGGGTCGATGATCAGCACGTCGACCTTGCGGGTCAGCAAGTCCTGAATGTCGTTGTTCTGTTTGCTGATGTCACCGTTGGCGTCGAGAAAGATCAGCGTGTCGCCGTCCTTGGCTGCCGCCGCCTTGGCGCCGTCGCGCAGTTGCACATAGAACGGGGATTGCAGGGTGACCTGGCTGAAGCCGATCTTCAGATCCTTGGCCTGGGCCGAGAGCGTGCCGAAGGTCGCCGCCAGGGCGATGGCCAGGGAGAGGGCGCGAGCGGGTTTACGGGCGAGCAGCATGATGGTGGAGTCCTGTTTTTATTGTTGTTCGGAATTCCCGGCAACCCTCTTCGGGGCCGCCGCCAGATGTGACTGCACATCACATTTGAAGCCAGAGCCTAGACCTCGGTCGGGGGGTGGTCAAGGGTGATTTGTTAAAATTATCACAGTGGTTTTTCTCGGGTTATTTGTGGGGTGACTATTCTTGTCCAGAAAAATCAGGGCTATCAGTAAGGATTAAATTTGAATTGTTATTTTTATAACATAAGTGCTATAAATTTCTCAGCGTACAGCCCCTACCCCGAATTGTCCTGCGGAGCGTCCCCCATGCCGACCCCCTTCAGCCCTTATGCGGCCTACATCGACCATACCGTGCTGGCGGCCGACGCCTCCCAGGCCACGGTCAAACGCCTGTGCGAGGAAGCCATCGAACTGGGTTTCAAATCGGTGTGCGTCAACAGCGCCAACGTGGCCCTCGCCGCTGAATGCCTGCGCGGGCAGGCGCCACTGGTCTGCGCCGTGGTGGGCTTTCCCCTGGGCGCCAGCCTCAGCGCCGTGAAAGCCTTCGAAGCCCGCGCTGCCATTGCCGCCGGCGCCGGCGAGATCGACATGGTGCTGAACATTGGCTGGTTGAAAGACGGCCTGCTCGATCAGGTGCGCGACGACATCGCCGACGTCCTGCAAGCCTGCGGCGCCGTCCCGCTCAAGGTGATCCTGGAAACCTGCCTGCTCGACGACGGGCAAAAGACCCAGGCCTGCGAAATCTGCCGGGAGCTCGACGTCGCCTTCGTCAAGACCTCCACCGGTTTCAGCAGCGGCGGGGCGACGGTGGCCGACATCCAGTTGATGCGCCGGGTGGTCGGCCCTGCCATGGGCGTCAAGGCCTCGGGCGGCGTGCGCGATGCACAGACCGCCCAGGCGATGATCGATGCCGGCGCCACACGGCTGGGTTCCAGCTCCGGGGTGGCGATCGTCAAGGCGCAGGTGGCGACCTCGGAAGGTTATTGATCCTCCATCAGGCATTGACCCCCTGCACCGGGCTGCTCGCCACACTGGAGGCCCTGAGCAGTTCCTGAGTGTAGGGATGCTCGGGCGCGGCGAAGATACGCCGTGCCGGGCCTTGCTCCACCACCCGGCCGTCCTTGATCACGATCAGGTCATGGGCCAGCGCCTTGACCACCGCCAGGTCGTGGCTGATGAACAGGTAGGTCAGGCCGTGGCGCAACTGCACCGAGCGCAGCAGCTCGATGATCTGTTTTTGCACCGTGCGGTCCAGTGCCGACGTCGGCTCGTCCAGCAGGATCAACGCCGGCTCCAGCACCAGTGCCCGGGCGATGGAAATCCGCTGGCGCTGGCCGCCGGAAAACTCATGGGGGTAGCGGTGGCGGCTGTCCGGGTCCAGGCCGACTTCCTCCAGCACCCGGATCACTGCTGCCTCCCGCTCGGCCGGGGTGCCGATCTTGTGGGTCAGCAGGCCCTCGGCAATGATCTGCTCCACCGTCATGCGCGGGCTCAGGCTACCGAACGGGTCCTGAAACACCACCTGCATCTGGCGGCGCAGCGGGCGCATGGCCTGCTGGTTCTGTAACGTCAGCTGAGTGCCGTTGAAGCGCACGCTGCCTTGGCATTCCACCAGCCGCAGGATGGCCTGGCCGAGGGTGGACTTGCCCGAACCGGACTCGCCGACGATTCCCAGGGTCTTGCCCTTGAGCAGGTCGAAGCTGACGCCGTCCACCGCCTTGATGTACTCGCGCTCGCGGCGCAACAGCGGCTTGGGCAGCGGGAACCACACGCGCAGGTCGTCCACGGTGAGCAGATACTGGTCGAACATCACCGGCACCGGCCGCCCGCTCGGCTCGGCCTCGATTAGCAGACGGCTGTACGGGTGCTTTGGCTGCTCGAACAAGGTCTGGCAGTCGGCTTGCTCGACGATTTCGCCGCCGCGCATCACGCAGACTCGCTGGGCGATGCGTCGCACCAGATTGAGGTCATGGCTGATCAACAACAGCGACATGCCCAGACGCTTTTGCAGGTCGCGCAGCAGTTCGAGGACTTTCTGCTGCACCGTGACGTCCAGTGCCGTGGTCGGCTCGTCGGCGATCAGCAGATCCGGCTCGTTGGCCAGCGCCATGGCGATCATGATGCGCTGGCGCTGCCCGCCGGACAGTTGATGGGGGTAGGCCTTCAGGCGTTGCATCGGCTGGCGGATGCCGACCATTTCCATCAGCTCCAGCACCCGCGCCCGGGCGGCCTTGCCACTCAGGCCCTTGTGCACGGCGAGCACTTCGCCGAGCTGTTTTTCCACGGTGTGCAGCGGGTTGAGTGAGGTCATCGGCTCCTGGAAAATCATCGCGATGCGGTTGCCACGCAATGCCCGCAGTTGCGCCTCGCTGGCGCTCACCAGGTCCTGGCCTTCAAAGTGAATGCTGCCGTGGGTGTGCACTTTGTTTCCCGGCAGCAGGCGCAGGATCGAGTGGGCGGTGACCGATTTGCCCGAGCCGGATTCTCCCACTAGCGCCAGGCACTCACCGCGGCCGATGTCCAGGTTCAGACCGTGCACCACTTCGCGTTCGCCGAAGGCGACCTTGAGGTCGCGGATTTCCATCAGGTTGTCGCTCATGTCATGGGTGCCTGTCAGTGCTTGGGGTCGAAGGCGTCGCGGCAGGCTTCGCCGATGAACACCAGAAGTGAGAGAATCAGGGCCAGCACACAGAACGCAGTGAGGCCCAGCCACGGCGCTTGCAGGTTCTGCTTGGCCTGCCCGATCAGCTCGCCCAGGGAAGCGGTGCCGGCGGGCATGCCGAAGCCGAGAAAGTCCAGCGCGGTCAGGGTCGAGATGGCCCCGGTGAGAATGAACGGCAGGTAGGTGAGGGTACTGGTCATGGCGTTGGGCAGGATGTGCCGGCGCATCAATTCGCCGTCGGTCAGGCCCAGGGCGCGGGCGGCCTTGACGTATTCCAGGTTGCGCCCACGGAGAAATTCGGCGCGCACCACGTCCACCAGCGCCAGCCACGAAAACAGCGCCATGATCCCCAGCAGCCACCAAAAGCCGGGCGCGACGAATCCTGAGAGGATGATCAACAGGTAAAGCACCGGCAGCCCTGACCAGATCTCTTGCAGACGCTGACCGATCAGGTCCACCAGGCCGCCGTAGTAGCCCTGAATGGCCCCGGCGAACACCCCGATCACGGTACTGACGGCCGTCAGCATCAAGGCAAACAGAATCGACACCCGTGCCCCGTACAGCGCTCGCGCCAACACGTCCCGCGCCTGGTCATCGGTGCCCAGCCAGTCCTGCGCGCTGGGCGGGCTGGGAGAGGGCGCGGTGAGGTCCCAGTTGACCGATTCGGGGCCGAACGGTATCGGCGGGAACAGCATCCAGCCGTGCTTGCTGGCGATCAGGTCGCGCACGTATTGGCTGCTGTAGTCCGGCGCGAACGGCAGTTGGCCGCCGAAATCGGTTTCCTGATAATCGTGGAGGATGGGGTAGTACAGATTGCCCTCGTAACTCACCACCAGCGGCTTGTCGTTGGCGATCAGTTCGGCGCCCAGGCACAGCGCGAGCAATGCCACGAACAGCCACAGCGACCACCAGCCACGCCGGTTGCTCTTGAACGCGGCCAGGCGTCGCTGGCCCAAAGGAGACATACGCCACATCAGGCAGCCCTCGCCGAAAAGTCGATACGCGGGTCGACCAGGGTGTAGCAGAGGTCGCCCAGCAGTTTGATCAGCAGCCCGAACAGGGTGAATAGAAACAGCGTGCCGAACACCACCGGATAGTCCCGGGACACGGCCGCGTCGTAGCTCATGCGGCCGATGCCGTCGAGGTTGAAGATGGTTTCGATCAGCAAGGAACCGGCGAAGAACACGTCGATCAGCGCCTGGGGAATACCGGCCAGCACCAGCAGCATGGCGTTGCGAAACACGTGGCCGTACAGCATGCGCCGCTCGGTCAGGCCCTTGGCCTTGGCGGTGGTCACGTACTGACGGCTGATCTCGTTGAGAAAGCTGTTCTTGGTCATGATGGTCAGGGTGGCGAAACCGCCGATCACCAGCGCACTGACCGGCAGCACCAGGTGCCACAGGTAGTCACCCACTTTGCCCAGGGTGGAGAGCTGGTCGAAGTCTTCGGAGACCAGGCCCTGCACCGGAAACCAACTGACGTAGCTGCCCCCGGCGAACACCACGATCAACAGAATGGCGAACAGGAACGCTGGCATGGCGTAGCCGACGATGATCGCGGTACTGGTCCAGACGTCGAAGCGGGTGCCGTTATGGACCGCCTTGCGGATGCCCAGGGGAATGGAAATCAGGTAGGTGATCAGGGTCGCCCACAGACCGAGGGAAATCGTGGTCGGCAGCTTCTGCGCGATCAGCCGGGTGACCGGCGCGCCGCGAAAGAAGCTGTTGCCGAAATCCAGCTGGGCGTAGTGGCTGAGCATCAGCCACAGGCGTTCGTGCAGCGGCTTGTCGAACCCGTAGTGGTGTTTGATCTCTTCGATCAGCGCTGGGTCCAGGCCTTGGCTGGAGCGGCTGCCGCTGCCGCCGGCCATCTCCCCGCCACCGCCGCCCACGCCCTGTTTACCGGCCCCTTGGAGGCGCGCGATGGCTTGATCCACCGGGCCGCCGGGTGCGGCTTGAACGATGACGAAATTGACCACCAGGATGCACAGCAAGGTGGGAATGATCAGCAGCAAGCGGCGACAGACATAACGCAGCATCTCAATGCTCCTCGGTGTGTTGCGCCAAAGCGCTCATTTGCAGGCTGGTCAGGGGCTTGGCGCTGACCTGCCACCAGGTGTCCAGGCCGACGTCGTAGGCGGGCGCGACCTTGGGCATGCCGAAGCGGTTGAGGTACACCGTGGGCGTGCCTTCGCTGTAGTAGTTCTGGATCGAGTAGTAGCCCCATTGCAGGACCCGATCGAGGGCGCGGGCGTAATGGACCATGTCGTTGCGGGTAGTGGCCTTGACCAAACCATCGATGAGGCTGTCCACCGCGGGGTCCTTGAGGACCATGAAGTTGGAGCTGCCCGGCTGCATGGCACTGGCCGAGCCGTACAGGCTGTAGAGCTCGCGGCCGGGGGAGATGATCGGGTCGCCGCTGCGGGGAAAGGTCACCACGATCATGTCGTAGTCGCGGGCGTTCATCAGGTTGTTGTACTGGCCGCCGTCGATGCGGCGCATCTGCAGGTCGATGCCGATCTGCGCCAGCGCGCGTTTCATCGGCAACACCAGCCGGTCGAAACCGCCCTGGCCGTCGAGGAAGGTGAACTTCAATTGCTCGCCCTTGGCGTTGACCAGGCGGTTATGGTCCGGGTGCCAGCCGGCCTCGGCCAGCAGCTTGAGCGCCTGCAGTTGCTTGTCGCGGATATTGCCGCTGCCGTCGGTGCTCGGCGAGTGGTAGACCTGGGTGAATACCTCGTCGGGGATCTTGCCACGCAAGGGATCCAGAATCGCTCGCTCCTGAGCGTCCGGCAGCTGCGTGGCGGCCATGTCGCTCTTGGGGAAATAGCTGCTCTGGCGCGTGTAGAAGCTGCGCATGATGTGCTGGTTGGCCCAGTCGAAATCCCACAGCAGGGTCAGCGCCTGGCGTACGCGTCGGTCCTGAAACACCGGACGACTGAGGTTGAACACAAAGCCTTGGGCCGCCACCGGGCGCGGCTTGGCCAGGATCGCCTGTTGCAGGCGCCCATCAGCCAGCACCGGGCTTTGGTAGCCCACCACGTAGCCGCTGGACGAGAACTCGCGGTTGTAGTCGAAGGCTTGGGCCTGGAGCAGTTGCCGGGCCACCTCGGTGTCGCCGTAGAAATTCACCGTGAGGGTGTCGAAGTTGTACATCCCGCGGCTCACCGGCAGGTCCTTGGCCCACCAGTCCTTGACCCGCTCGAAGGTGACGCTGCGCCCGGCGTCGACCTTGCTGATCCGATACGGCCCGCTGCCCAACGGCGGGGTGAAACCGCCGCCGCCGGCGAAATCATGGTCTTTCCAGTAGTGTTCGGGCAACACCCGCATGGCCGCCAGGTCCAGCGGCAGGGTGCGGTTGAGGTTGTTCTTGAAGGTGAAGCGCACCTGGCGCGGGCCGTCGACCACCACGTCCTGGACGTCGCCATAGAGCACCCGGAAGCTCAGGCTGGCCTTGGTCATCAGCAGATGAAAAGTGAACGCCACGTCCTCGGCGGTGATGGGCGTGCCGTCGTGAAAGCGTGCGCGTGGGTCGAGGTAGAAACGCATCCACATGCCGTCCGGGTCATGTTCCATGCGCTCGGCTACCAGGCCATAGACGGTGTAGGGCTCGTCCAGCGAGCGGTAGGCCAGCGGCGAATACAGCCAGGCGTCGACCTGAACCACACCGGTGCCCTGATCGACCGAGGGCATGAGGTAGTTGAACTGCGAGATTTCTTCGGAGGACCGCGCCAGGCTGCCGCCTTTCGGGGCATCGGGATTGACGTAGTCGAAATGCTGGAAGTTGGGCGGATACTTGGGCGCCTCGCCGTACACGGTCATGGCCGTGACGGGGGCGGCCTGGGCCGACGCGAACATCAGGTACAGCGCTGCGGCCAGCAACAGGCGCAGCACAGCGATTCGGGGCAGTTGCATAAGGGACAGATCCTCAAGCGCGAGACACTGGAGCCTGCAAAAATCCTCCGGCACGCCAGGTGCCGGAGGTGCGAGTCGCAGGCAATCGAACGGGCTGGAGTGGGCCCGTCGACCTTGGATCAGAAGTGATAGGTCGCCCTGGCGAACAGGGTGCGGCCCAGCGGGTCGGTGTAGCGCGGGTCGTAGCCACTCTGGAAGGTGTAGTTCTGGTTGGAGAACGGCGGTTCGTGGTTGAGGATGTTCTTCACGCCCACGTCCACATCCAGGGTTTTGCTGAAGGTGTAGCCCGCCGACAGGTCCCACAGCGAGTACGACGGCACACGGCCGTTGGTGGTGGTGTCATAGTCCTTGTAGCCGGTGGTGAAGCGGTTGGTGATCGAAGCGCGGGCCGCGCCGAAGTTCCAGGTGCCGGTGAGGTTGTGCTTCCATCGTGCGGCCACGCCGTAGCCCTGGAAGTCGCCGACGCGGTCGGTGTAGGCGCCGCCGATGGTCTGCTGGTAGTCATAGCGCGTCACATACGTACCCTGCAGGTCCAGGCCGAACTGGCCGATGGCGGTCTGCGGAAAACGGTAGTTGGTGCTGACATCGATACCGCTGGTCTTCAGGTTGCCGAGGTTGGCCAGCCCGGTGACGATGTGGTCGATGGACCCGTCGGCGGCGCGCACGATGCGGTCGCTGTACAGCTCGGGGTTGGCGAACACTTCGGACTCGGGGAATTCCTCGATCTGCCCGGCGACCTTGATCCACCAGAAATCCAGGCCCATGGAGAGGTTGCGCATCGGCTGATAGACAAACCCCGCAGTGACGTTGCGCGCGGTTTCCGGGCTCAGGCTCTTGTTGCCGCCAGTGCTGTTGAGAAACTGCTGATTGCAGTCCCGACCGCCGTTGCCGCCAGCCTGCAGGTTACCGCCGGTGCACAGCCGTGGGTCGTTGTAGTTGCCCTGGGTAAAGGTGGTGTAGGTGGGGTTGTTCAACTCATACAGCGACGGGGCGCGAAAGCCTTCGCTGTAGGCCCCGCGCATCACCAGTTGCTTGAACGGCTGGTAGCGGAACGAGTATTTCGGGTTGGTGGTGCTGCCGAAGTCACTGTACTTGTCGTGGCGTACGGCCGCCGACAGTTCCAGGCTCTCGAACACCGGCACGTTGATTTCGCCATACTGCGCGGTGATGCTGCGTGTGCCGGCGACGGCGCTGTTGGGGTCTACCCCCAGGCTCGACAGGTCGCCGGCAAACTCGTCCACCGACTCGTGGAAATTCTCGTGTCGGTATTCACCACCCAGGGCCAGGCCCACAGGGCCGGCGCCGAACCAGTCACCGATCTCGCGGGTGACCTTGCCATCCAGCGAGGCCACGCGGCCGGTGGAGACGGCGTAGTTGCCGTGGTAGGTGTTGGCATCGATGTAGGCCTGGCCGGCATCGCTCTGAGCGCCGAACGGGTTGAGCAGGCCGCTGTTCAGGCCCGAGATGAGCGCCGAATCGCTGGCGTAACCGCCAATGACATTGTTGTACACCTGATTCTGGTTGTAGCCGGCGCCGACGTTGTAGTCCCAGCCGCCGACGGTGCCGTCGAAGGTCAGCAACAGACGCTGGCTGGTGTTCTGATCTTTCTCTTCGCGATCGCCGGCCGCGGTTTCACGCCAGTTGACGCCCACCGGTTGAGTGGGGTCGAGGGCGAAGTTGGTGGGCAGCGGGGTGATGCCGTTGCCGGGGTAGTAGGGCGAGCTGGGCGACAGGCTCAGGCCGGTCAGTGGCGCGGGCGCGACGGTCGTGGTGTTGTCGTTGCGCGACCAGAAATATTCCAGACTGACGTTGTGGTCGTCAGCAATCTTGCCGCTGGCCTTGCCGAAGAACGAGGTGGCTTCGGTCTGTGGCAGCAGGTTGATGGAGTTGCGCGTGCTGTAGCGGCACACACCATTGCTGGCGATCTGGTTGGCCCCGGTACAGGCCGGGCCCAGTGGGTTGGCGGCATTGTCGCCCTGGCTGTAGTTGGCCGGGAAAGAAGTCCCTGAGGTGTTGTCCAGGCCACGGCCGGGCACGTAGTCCTGGTCGAAGCTGCGGTCGTTGGCGTTGAGGGCCTGCTGCTTGCGGTAGTTGAACACGCCCATGACGTTGAAGCGGTCCTTGTCCATGTCGCCGAAGCCCCAGCTGGCGCTCATGTCGCCACTGCCGCCACCGCCGCTGTGGGTGGGGTTGTCGCCGCCCAGGGTGAGGGTGCCGTCGGTGAGGGATTTCTTGGTGATGAAGTTGATCACCCCGCCGATGGCATCGGTGCCGTAGAGGGCCGAGGCGCCGTCGCGCAGGACCTCCACGCGATCGATGGCGGCAAAGGGGATCATGTTCAAATCCACCGCACCGCCCTGGGAGGTGGTCCCGGACATGGCGTTGTTGGCCAGGCGTCGGCCGTTGAGCAGCACCAGCGTCTTGTTCGCGCCGATGCCACGCATGTCGGCGAAACTGGCGCCGCCAGTAGCATTCCCCACGGAACCGGCGGAGTTGCTGATGGAGTTGTTGCCGGTAACCCGCTGCATCAACTCTGCCGTGGTGGTGACGCCCTGCTTCTCCAGATCGGCCGTGCGCAGGATGGTAATCGGCACGGCGGTCTCGGCATCCACTCGACGGATCGCGGAACCGGTCACTTCGACTTTTTGCAGCTGCGTGGTGGCCGGTGCCACCACGGCCGCCGTGGCGCTGCTGTCATCAGTGGGCTCGGCGGCCTGCACGGTGCCCATGCCCATGGCCATGACGTACAGCGGCACCATTCGATGCCGTTGCAGGGTGGCCACCAGCGGCTTGAGGGTGAAACCTGGAAAACTCATCAGCATGGTAATTTCCGACTTTTTCAGACGTTTATTGAAATGGCCTTGTGAGCCCTCTTTGGCCCGGATGGGTCGTGCCGGCCCCGGACGTTTTGCTTCTTCAAAGCAAGCCGCTCCCCTGCAGGGCCGCCGCTTGAAAAAAGCAGGCAGGCTCCACATGGCTGAATACGGCTGTGTTACAGGGCGGGCCTCTCTCTATCTCCCCAGAGGCCCGCGCCTCAACGCGTGGTCATCACCGAGATCTTGGTGATGCCCGAGCGCTCGATGGACGCCATGGCCTTGGCCACCTGGCCATAGTTCACGGCGGTGTCGGCTTGTAGCTGGACCCGCACGTCCGGGTCCTTGGCCTTGACGTCCTCCAGACTTTTCTCCAGCAGTTCGGGGGCGACTTCGCTCTTGGCCAGGAAGAACTTGCCGTTCTGATCGACACTGACGACCACCGGGTCTTTCTTCTGGGCCGGGGCCACGGCGTCGGTCTTGGGCAGGTTGACCTTGATGGCGTTGGTCATCAGCGGCGCGGTGACGATGAACACCACCAGCAGCACGAGCATCACGTCCACCAGCGGCGTGACGTTCATTTCGCTGAGCACTTCATCGCTGTCTTGAGTGGAAAAGGACATGTCAGCTCGCCTCCCGTACGGAGTGGGCTTGTTTGTGCGCGATGGGCTCGCGGGTCACGGCGAAGGCACTGCGCTGGGCGAGGCTGTCGAAGTCGTGGGCGAAGTCGTCCATGTCAGCCATGGCCAGCTTCAGGCGGCGCAGGAAAAAGTTGTAGATCAGCACCGCCGGCACGGCGACGGCAATGCCCACCCCGGTGGCGATCAACGCATGGCCGATGGGGCCGGCCACTGTTTCCAGGCTGGCCGAGCCGCTGGCACCGATGCTCTGCAAGGCTTCCATGATCCCCCACACGGTGCCGAACAGACCGATGAAGGGCGCGGTGCTGCCGATACTGGCGAGAATCGCCTGCCCGGCCTCGAGGGCGCGGCGCTCCTTCTGGATCTGCTGGCGCAGGTTGCGCTCCAGGCGGTCCTGGCGGTTGATGGTGTGGGCCAGTTGCTGGGCGGTGCGTGGGGTGTCTTCGGTGGCCATGGCCTCGAAGCCGCTGTTGGCGATGCGCGCCAGCGCGCCGGGGTATTGGCCCGAGTGCTCGGCGGCCGTGAGCAGGTCGGGGGCCGCCCAGAACGCTTTAGTGAAGTGCCGGTTCTGCGATTTCAGGCGCAGGTATTGGGCGGACTTGACCAGCAGCAGGCCCCAGCTCAGGACGGAGAAAACCACGAGGGCCCAGAGAACCCCGGGAACAATCATTGCGGACATGGATGCGTTCATGGCGATACCTCGTAAAACGTTCAAATGTGTTGGGTGCGTTAGCGCGTTCCGTTACTGCGGCAACTTGAAACTGATGGTCTGGGTGGCGTAGCCCTCAATGGGCGTGTCACCGCGCTTGGCCGGAATGAATTTCCAGTTGCGCACCGCGTCCACGGCGGCCTCGTCCAGTTGCGGCTTGCCGCTGGATTTGGTGACTTCCACCTCACCGGCCCGACCGTTGGCCAGCACCTTGATGCGCAACACCACCGTGCCTTCCCAGCTGCGGCGCAAGGCCAGCGACGGATACTCCGGCGGCGGGTTGCCCAGGCTGGCGAGTCCGGACACCGCGGCCGTCTCCTTCACGGGTTCCGGTGCTGCGGCCGGTGCGGGCGGCGCAGCGCTGGGCGGTGCTGGTGGCGTCGGTGCGGCAGGGGTTGGCGTCGCAACCTGCTTGGGCGGCGTCGGCGGTGTCGGCTTTTTCACCGGCTGCGGCTTGGGCACCGGTTTGGGGCGCTCGACCTTCTTTTCCACCGGTTTGGGCGGTGGTTTGAGCGCGTCCGGGTCTTCCTCGGGCGCTGGTGGAGGAGGGGGCGGTGGCGGCGGTGGCGGAGGCGGTGGCGGCTCCGGCGGCGGCGGTTCAGGTGAAGGCGGCGTTGGGCTGGTCAGCTCGACGGTCATCTCCGGCACCTGGGGCACTACCTCCGGCACGGGCGCCTTGGCATGCTGCATTGCCCACCAGGCGCCGCCATGAAGTAACACTGAAACAGCCACTAACAACAACACCTGTTGTTTCTTTAGTGTCCCGGGCCGGGACGTATTCTGAACAAACGGAATACGCGGCCATGGCGCCGAGGTGTCACCCGATAATGGAAAAGCCGGTGGCTTGTTTTTTACCGCGTCGTTCATTAAAACTCCCTCGCCAATGTAAAGGGCAATACGCGTCCGCACAAACATTCAGGCATGTTCGCGGTCTTGGGCATTTCGCTAAAGCCGAGGCGCAGGACGCCATCGAAGTTCAAATGACGAACTTCGTTACTCAGCTATTTCAAGAATCAGTCTGTTCGGATAAAGCAGGTCATGTCGCGTCCTTTATAGGGTTGTACGGGGTTGTACGATTTTGTAGCACGACCAGTACAGAGCAACCGCTATGCCAACAGGCCCGTCCCAGAAGGGTTGTGGTTTGAAAATCACGTGGATGTCGCATTTCTGTAACTTCGCTTTTTGCGGCGGCGACAGACGGCCTTCAACCCTTCTTTCAAGGGTTGCATTTAGGGTTTCAAGGGCGAGCGAAGGCGTGACTGGTCAGTCAGTAAATAGCCGGATGCAGGCACTTGAAAGTGTCAGTTCGTCTTGCACTCTTTCCGCAAGGTGCGGACGTATTTGGTGCAAGTTGGTGGGTTACAGGGTCATGTGGTTGACGTCCGCGTTCAAGGGTAAAAGACTATAAGGGTCGCTCGGTGAGGCGACCACAGGGCTCATAAATAAACCGCTCGAAAGCGCCTTATTCAAAAAAATAAATACTGCCCGACGCCTGCCAGAAAACAGGCTCGGAAAGTGGGCGTGGCGAGTATTACAACGTGAAGGTGACGCTGTCGGTCGGTGTGAGGGGTCTCGACCGTATCCAGGCGTCGAAGGGCGATCGGGTGCGGTCAGGGGCACGGAACGATGGAAGGAGGTCGACCCCTTCGAGGGTGTAGGCACAACGGGGGAAAACCAGCGGGAGCATGGTAGCGACTGCAAACATTGACTCGACTTCCTTTTTCTTTTTTTCGATGGAAAGGCTGCTTTTGGCGGCTTTTCTGCACCGGTAATGAACAGGGTGACTGTTCGCTGATTGCTGCTGGTGCGTGGTGTGCACCGCAGGCCCCGCAAATTCGGGATCCTGATTGAGCGGTCAGTTGTCTAAAGAAAAAAGTGTGCCACTTGTAGTACTTTCGTACCAAATTGGAAACATGGGCGCCAAACGGTCTAGCCGGCGCCTTGCAGGACCTGGATGAACGCCCGTAACCCGCTGGGCACGTTCGCTGGCATTGATGCGCAGCACGCCGCTGGGCAAGTCACGAAATTCATTGACCTCATCCAGCGCCAACTCCAGCCCGCGCATCAACGGCCCCAGGCGCATCACCAGCCGCTCGCCGGCTGCCGTGGACGAAGGCCTCGGTGCCAAGGACTGGTCGGTGTTCGCCCTCAGGCCCGCGAAGGCACCTCGGTCGCCTCTGCCACCGGCAGTGCCTGGGCTTCGTCGCCCTGCAATTGGGTTCGATAGTGCACCTTCGGCACCGCCCACAGAATCAACCCCACCGCCAGCAGGCTCACCATGCTCAACACATACAACGCCGGCGTCGTTGCCCCGGTCAGGTCGCGTACACGGCCGATCATGAACGGTGCAATCACTCCACCCAACTGCCCGATGGAATTGATCAAGGCAATCCCCGCCGCCGCCGCCACACCGGCCAGAAAGCGCGGCGGGATGGTCCAGAAGATCGGCATCCAGGCAATGATCCCGGCCATGATCATGCTCATGCCGATCATCAGCGGCGGCAAATCACCCGCCGTCATCGCGCACACCAGATAACCCACCGCCGTCAGCAAGGCGCAACCGGCCATGTGCCAACGCCGCTCGCGCCGCCGGTCCGAGCTGTAACCCACACACAGGTTGAACACCACCGCCACCAGGTACGGCACCATCGTCAGCCAGCCAATGTGCAGGGCATCGGTCACCCCGGCACTGCGGATCAACTGCGGCATCCAGAACAGCAACCCGGTCAAGGCCATCACCAGGCACAGGTAAATCGCCGACATCACATAGGTCGCTGGCTCACGCCAGATTTCGGCGAACGACGACTTGCCGCTGGGCTTGAAGTCCTCGGCCATGCGCGTGGCCATGAGGCTTTTTTCCTCGGCATTGAGCCAGGGCGCGTCCTCGATCCGGTCCGACACCAGCCAGAACACCACCCCACCGAGCACGATCGACGGCAGCGCTTCCAGCAGAAACAGCCACTTCCAGCCGGCCATGCCCAGCGCGCCGTCCAAATGGCCAAGCACCAGCCCGGCCAGCGGCCCGCCGACCACACCACACAAGCAGATCGAACTCTTGAAGTAACTGTTCACCTGCGCCCGGCGAGTGCTGGGGTACCACTGGGTAAAGAAATACAACACCCCCGGCACGAAACCGGCCTCCATAACGCCGATCAGAAAACGCAAGGTGTAAAACCAGAACTCGCTCTGGACGAACATCATGCAGGCCGACGTGATGCCCCAGGTCACCATGATCCGCGCAATCCAGATCCGCGCGCCCATTTTGTGCAGCAGCACGTTGCTGGGGACCTCGAACAGGAAATAGCCGACGAAAAACAAGCTCGCGCCCAGGCCGTAGACGGTATCGCTGAAACCCAGGTCGCTCTGCATTTCCAGCTTGGCGAAGCTGATGTTCACCCGGTCGAGGTAGGCGAAGAGGAAACAGAGAATGAAGATGGGCACGATGCGCCAGTTGACCTTGCGGTAGAGGGCGTCCTCCAGGGATTTGGCGTCGGGCACGGTGGCTGCGTGGGCGGGTAGGGCCATGTTGCACCTCTTGTTATTGTGGGGTGTCGACAGGGGCCGCATCGGGGCGGTGCAGTGACCATATAGTATTACTATTGGGGTGGCTAGGGGTGGGGGACGAGTGAGCGGGTGGCTCGGTGCGACGCGGATGCTGGCGTTTTACCGAGTGGGATCACTTTCATGTGGTACGCGATGGATCGGCGAACCCTGCGGAAGCGGGCCTTGGCCGCGATGGCGTTTCGCCCCCCTCCTGTCGCCCGCGACGACGTGTTCAACACACTGGCGTGCTGCCAAAAGGAGCATTATCGTGTGCCACCTCTCCCGAACGCCGCCCCAGGAAACCCCGTGCTCGTCTTCAACTGCAGCCTTGCCGCCAGCGAATTCTTCTCAAGCAAAAAAGCCGGCAAACCCGTCTCCCAGGTCGAGCCCGCGCTCTACCCGAACGTGAAAGTGGAACGCGACGAACAGGGGCGCCTGCTGGAGCAGTGGGTGCTCCACGTCGTCACCCTCAAACGCAAGCACCTCGTCATCGCCATGCACGTCAAGACCCGCTTCGTGATGGCCTTTCTCGACATCAAGAAAAACGACTTCGACGGGTTTCGCCGGCGGTTCACCGAGCAGTGGCTGCTGGAAATGAACTACATGGCCGAATACATCGGCATCTTCCAGCACTTCGACTACCAGCCCCGGGCTGATCTGTTCGGGCAACTGCACCAGCAGGTGCATCTGTGCAAGGGCAGCGACCGCAGTGTCAGCGGCCACATCAACCTGTTCAACGACACGCTGCAGTACCACGGGCGGGATTTTGTCGAAGAGGCCAAGGACGATCCGTCCGTGCTGCATGAGTGGTTCAACCAGGGTCTGGTCAAGACCGGGCCGAAGGAAGAGTACGGCACGCCGAGGGAGACGATGTTCATGCACTGGTGGAACCAGTACTCGCCGGTGGGGGAGGCGGACTGTAGCGAGGCGTTGAGGGAGGTGCTGGGGCATATTCGGCGGGCGCGGGCGCGCGGAGATCTTTGATTGACGGCCCTGCATAAGGGCTGGCGGCCGGCTTGCAACCGGCGTGCGCCTTCAATCGACGCTATCCATCAAACCGACCGTTTACCCAAGCACTGTGGATAGCTGACGCACCCCCAGAACTGCCCACCCGCATTCGAGCCGCGGCGTGCGGTGCGCAGGATCATTGCCGATTGGCAGGCTGGGCAGAGCGGTGTTGACGGGGAGGGGCAGCCTACCATCGTTTCTTGGCGTTCTTTACGACTGGCGGTCACCCACCGCTCAAGCTCTGCGCCGTCGACCAACCGCACATTGCGACCGTCGGCGAATCGCTTTGCCTCATTTGTGAAGCGCCCGCTGGTGAGCAACAGTAACGGGCCAGGTACTGACCTGCTGTTGCCAGACCTCGGAAGAGACTGCCGGTCATCATGGTATCCAGATGCTGCGGGAAGGGAGCAGGCATGGCCGTGATGGCGTAAAGGTGGAGAACGGGAGTGATGATGACAGCCAAGGCCAGGCACAGCCACCAGGGCAATGTGCTGCACGGGTGGCATTTCGCCAACTAGGCTCTCCGGTCTGGCAGCTCGATTCACTTTACCGGTAGTGGCAATCTGGTTACCGTGGTAGGAATTTTCCTACAGGGACGTTTCACGATGGCTTCGCTCAACCAAATTTTCTTCGGCCCACCCGGAACCGGGAAAACCTACGCGACCATTGAGGCAACGCTTGAGATTCTTGATCCGAATTATCTCGATACTCATCGAAAAAATCGTGCGTCACTGAAGAAGCGTTTCGACGAATTTGCTACTGCCGGGGATGTTCGCTTCGTTACGTTCCACCAGAGCTTCAGCTATGAGGACTTTGTCGAGGGGCTTCGAGCTGATACTGGGCCGGATGGGCAGTTGCAATACAGCGTTGTGCCGGGTGTCTTCAAAAGCCTCTGCCAGCAGCATGCGAAGTTCCGCCCGTTCGCTGCTGGCGATAAATATGGCACGGGCTACAAGGTCGTTTATGCCTCCAAGGATGTGGTGGAGCTCGAAAAGCCAAAGGGGAATCACCTCGAGGTGGGTATGGGCTTGCTCACCGGGTTGGCCAATGCGGTGCTGGCGGGGTACGTCACGCTAGAGGACCTTAGCAGTCAGAGTTGGGATGGAAAGGTACCCGGCGCTAACTTCGACCCATTCATCGTCAATGGCTATAAAAACTGCATCCCTTCTATGGTCGAGCACATGATGGGTGGAAGGGCCGATGGTTTATTCGGCCGTGACGTGATCACGCCGGACGCCGCGCCTAAGGTCCTGATCATCGACGAGATCAATCGTGGCAATGTTTCGCGGATCTTCGGGGAGCTCATTACGCTGATCGAGCCCTCCAAACGGGCGGGTGCCGACGAAGCATTGGAAGTCCAACTGCCTTATTCGAAAGAGCGCTTCAGCGTGCCCGGTAACGTTTACCTGATCGGCACGATGAATACGGCAGATCGCTCGCTGGCGGCATTGGATATCGCGTTGCGTCGCCGCTTTACCTTCATCGAAACCCCGCCTAACCCTTCGTTACTCGACGGTGTGTGGGTTGAAGGTATCGACATTGCTGCTCTGCTACGGGTCATGAACGAGCGAATCAGCGTACTGCTGGATCGTGACCACTGCCTCGGTCATGCCTATTTCATGCCGCTCAAATCAACGCCGACATTGACCCAACTGGAAAGCATTTTCCGTCAGCAAATCCTCCCGCTGCTGCAGGAGTACTTTTTTGAAGATTGGCAACGCATTCAATGGGTACTCAATGACCAGCGCAAGTCGGCGGCTAACCGCTTTCTGCACCAACCTATTCAAGACCTCGTCGACCTGTTCGGTGATGCCGTGTCCATTGCTCAGCACAATGAGCAGTGGGAGCTCAACGCTGAGGCTTTTATACGAGTGCCCGCGTATCTAGGCATCATCAGTCACCTTGAGGGCCAATAGGTGTGAAGACCTGCGTAACGGTTCGCGAATATGCACGGCTTACCACCAGCTACGTCGCTAATCCTACCCTTGATAGGGCGCAAGTGAGTGCCTGCGCATTCGATTGGTTGTGCAAATTAAATGCTTCGTTCAGCCAGGCTGGCGCGACGCTGATCCAGCTCGAAAACCGTTTCTGCCTTAAGCTGGATAACTACGTAGGGGCCTTAGAAACGCCGTGTGGTACGCGCATTGAAATCCTACCGAAGCATTTCGAGCAGGGCGATTGTATTGAGGCCAGTCGCGCTTTGTTGCGCCGAATGATTCAGCGATCCCTCGATCTTCCTGCCCGTCAGGTGGGGGCAACGGGTCTGCAAAAATTCGATGCTCCCCTCACTGAATGGGTCATGGGGCAGTTCCTTGAGGCACTTGATCACTTAGTGAAACGGGGGATGCGCTTTGACTACCAGCGTGTCGAAGAAGAGCAGCGGTATCTGCGAGGCCAGCTGAACACAACTCGTCAAATGCGTCAGCCACCGGGCAGGCAGCATCAATTTCAAATTCGACACGATGTGTTTTTACCTGACCGTCCGGAAAACCGACTGCTAAAGAGCGCGTTAGAAATTGTTTGCAAAACGACCGAAAATCCAGGTCATTGGCGCTTATCCCACGAACTACGAGGCCTACTGCTTGATGTTCCTCATAGTCGGGATTCGCAGCAAGATTTCACCCAATGGCGTCATGATCGTTTGATGGCGCATTACCAAGCCGTTAGACCCTGGTGTGAGTTGATTATCCAGCAGCAGACACCTTTGGCCGTCGCGGGCGAGTGGCAGGGGATGAGCTTACTGTTCCCCATGGAGCGTTTGTTTGAACGCTATGTGGCTGTGTGTTTGCGCGACTCATTACCCCCAGGGGCAGTACTCAGAACCCAGCGGGCCAGTAAATATTTGTGCGTGCATGAAGCGCGTCAAGTCTTTCAGCTTCGGCCAGACTTGATAATTGAATATGGTAGTAAACAGTGGGTTTTGGACACGAAGTGGAAACGGTTGGACAGTGGCATAGCTCGGAGAAACTACGGACTGAGTCAGGCTGATTTTTATCAGATGTTTGCCTATGGGCATAAGTACTTGGCTGGGGAAGGGGATTTGATATTGATCTATCCGACCAGCGGATCTTTTCAGGCGGCGTTGCCAGATTTCAATTATTCATCAACGCTTAGACTTCAAGTGCTGCCGTTCGATTTGGAGAGTCAGTGCTTGGTGGGGTTTGATCTAGTGCCGGGTACCTCGCCAGACGTTTGACTTGCTTTGTATGCCACACAGGGGGGGGAATACCGAGGATGTGGTTTTACGCGAGCGCCCTATAGCAGCCAATGAGTTAATCAAGAGCGCTCGTGTTTTAGGACCTGCCTGCCTCGTCGATAAGCTTCCACAAGCCGTGTGCAATTTTTTTTCATGACGATCGATTTTATGATCCGCTTCTGCACACGACACCTTGACTCGTCACTCGATTAGGGAAGAATAAAAAAGGCCGTCACAGGACGGCCTTTTCGTAGTGGTTACCTAGCCAGAAAAATCAATCCCAGCTCAACGCACCACCGGTCTGATACTCAATCACCCGAGTCTCAAAGAAATTCTTTTCCTTCTTCAAGTCCATGATCTCGCTCATCCAAGGAAACGGGTTAGTCGTCCCTGGGTATTCTTCCTTCAAACCAATCTGCGACAGACGACGGTTGGCAATAAACTTGAGATAATCCTCCATCATCGCCGCGTTCATGCCCAACACCCCGCGCGGCATGGTATCGCGCGCATATTCGATTTCCAGCTGAGTGCCCTGCAGAATCATCTGCGAAGCTTCTTCCTTCAGCTCGGCATCCCACAGGTGCGGGTTTTCGATCTTGATCTGATTGATCACGTCGATGCCGAAGTTCAGGTGCATCGACTCGTCGCGCAGGATGTACTGGAACTGCTCGGCGACGCCGGTCATTTTGTTGCGGCGGCCCATGGAGAGGATCTGGGTGAAGCCGCAGTAGAAGAAGATGCCTTCCAGGACGCAGTAATAGCCGATCAGGTTGCGCAGCAGTTCTTTGTCGGTTTCATCGGTGCCGGTTTCGAACTTTGGATCGGAGATGGCGCGGGTGTATTTCAGGCCCCAAGCGGCTTTTTTCGCGACCGATGGGATCTCGTGGTACATGTTGAAGATCTCGCCTTCGTCCATGCCCAGCGATTCGATGCAGTACTGGTAGGCGTGGGTGTGGATCGCTTCTTCGAAGGCCTGGCGCAGGATGTACTGGCGGCATTCGGGGTTGGTGATCAGGCGGTACACGGCCAGGGCCAGGTTGTTGGCGACCAGGGAGTCGGCGGTGCTGAAGAAGCCCAGGTTGCGCATGACGATGCGGCGCTCGTCGTCGGTCAGGCCTTCCGGGTTTTTCCAGAGGGCGATATCGGCATTCATGTTGACTTCTTGCGGCATCCAGTGGTTTGCGCAGCCGTCGAGGTACTTCTGCCAGGCCCAGTCATACTTGAAGGGCACGAGCTGGTTGAGGTCGGCGCGGCAGTTGATCATGCGCTTTTCGTCGACCGCGACGCGGGCGGCGGAGCCTTCGAGTTCGGCGAGGCCTTCGGCGACGTCGAGTTTGTCCAGGGCGGCCTTGGCGCGGATGATCGCGGCGGAGTCGCTGGAGGTCACGGCGCGGGCCTCGAGGGCGGCGGCACCGCCGGCGCTGTCGAGTTTGTCCATGGCCGCTTCCGAGGCGTGGCCTGCGTTGGCGCCTTTGGCGGGTTCAGCGGCGTCTTCTTTGTCGAATTCGTCCCAGCTCAGCATGGGTGAGGCTCCTGCTCGAGAGGCCGCGCGGCGGCGACCATTGGATTTTGAGAGTTGAGTGCTGATGGTGCGGTGTACGCATCAGGCAATGGCTTTGCGTAAGGGGCGGTAGGGCGGCCCCCTGCGTTTCTTCTGATTCGGATAGTGGGCGCGTCAGGCGTTGCCCGGGCCCGGACACATGGACAAGGCGAAACTCGGATGGGCCATGCGGTCTTCGGCCGTGAAAAGGGCAACGGCCTGAGGTACGCAGGTGGTCATGGTTTCTGTCCTGTGTGACGGTTGGGAATTATAAAGACTTTTGCTTCGCGCGTGTTCGCCCTGAGGGAAATTCTGTGGCCGGTTTTTTGATGGGTGTTTCATTCCGTAACCTGGATTCCCCGAGGGCTTGATTATGTCGAAAAATCGCCTATGTAGTGCTTTTAGCTGGTTAGAGACACACGATATAGGTTCTGATGCTAAATGTGAAGCGAGCTAAGGTGCGACAATGTGCTGCGAGTGGGAGCGCATGTCGAGACAGGCCGGCGGGCCCGACTCGGAGGCGATTTAAGAGGTAGCCACCATCCGTCGGGAGTTCGATTGGGAAAGTGCAGGGGCGGTGTGCGAGCAATGCGCGACGGTGCCGGGCCCTTGGTCCGATTGACTCGCGTGGTGATGCGATCGCCCTCACCGGCTCCCACAATGATCGGTCTCAGGGATCGATGCCCGGACAAGAAGACATCCGCTACGCCTACGTCGTGCGGAAAATGTACACGATATGCCGGTTCTGCCCGCTGTGAAGTCGCGTAGCCGCGCTTGGGGTTTCGTATCGAACAGTGCGGCTGCACAGGACCCGCGAGACGTGATCCAGTACCGGACTTGTCGATGAGATAGACATCCATAGCTGTGGCAGAAGCAAAGCGTTGCGGGGTGTTCTGGAAGTCCAACGTCGGATTTTAGGTCTATGCAAACAAGCACCGGGTTGACCCGATTCTGTGGTGGGTTGCGCAGATCTTACGAAGGTTTGGGGTGATTGCCATTGAATGTTGACCACAGAGGGGTTGAATGTGTGCTTTCGGAATTGTATCGGGCCGTATGCCTTAAACTTGGCGGGAGGAGAAGCACGATTTTGAATGCGAAAAAATTTTAGTTACATTTGGCTGGAGTATAAATCTGGATGAACTACTTACCCATCTACTAGGCTGGCTGAGGTATCGAGTTGAATGGTTCATTGCCGTTTGGGTGTGCGAGTGTTAATTTTTCCGTTAGATTTCCTAAATTGCCATCATCTTCGGGAATCACTAAGGTGTTGGCATATGAGTTTCAGGCTATTCCTCCAAGGGGTTGTAAGGCTCCCCTACAAGAGGTAGGCTGGCTGCGGACTATAAAGGAGGTCTTATGAAAAATTTAAACATGATGTGTCTAGGGGATAAAATTTCCTTCGAGAATTTTTCATCTATTTTTTTGGCGGCAGGTGTCACTACTGACATAACTCTTACTATGCCTCAGGCGCTTCCTCAAGCAGAACTGCAGGCATTGCTTAGATCCGCTGGGCCAAAAAAACTAACATTGCAGATACCTGGGGCGATCGCAAGCGTTAGACAGATTACTGCGTTGCTTGGAGCAGCCACTGGCTCGGGGACCAAGGTGGGCTTATCCTCGGTAGACAGTCAACCGCCGGCAGTCCTTCAGCAGATTGCAAATTTTTTTGTTGGAAAAGAATGGTCTATGACCATTGACGGCGCCACGGCTAGCTCTATCGGAGCAGTCGCCGCGATTAATATTTTCACAGACAGCAACACCAGTCGTACAATATCTGCACTGAACGCGCTACCTGCGGCTGGTGTGGATGAGATCGTCGCAGCAATAGGAAGCAAAACATACACTGTGATGCTGGATGGTGCGCTTTCCACCCCCGGCGCTATCATCGATTGTGTTCGGAAACTGAAGGGATCTAACGTGGAGGTTTCTTTAACGAATGGTGGATCGCTATCGACAGCAAATCTGTCGCAAGTACTCGATGTCATCGGAAGCAAGAAAGGAGCCTTCTCTGTCGATGTTTTAGAACTGAATCCTACCCGTATTATGTCCGTGCTCGGTTCGGCAGGCCCGGACATATCAATCTCGATATTATCTGCGCATACATTGAGTACCACTGAACTCGATGAGATCCTGCGGCTGACTACAGGTAAGAAGCTTTTGCTCGAATTCAATGGCCGGCAACTAGGGGTTGACCCCGTGAATGGCGATAAGCTGCAGCGGGTAGTTGCTGCGTCAACTACGGACATCACCATCGCTGTGAATACGGCCCAGTACCCGCCGTTGAGTTATCTATTGCCAATCATCCAGTCTGCTGGAAATACCAATCTGGTTGTCTTGTACAATGGTGGACAGTTAACTGACACCGAGGCTCATGGCAATGTTGTAGTGAGGGCGATAGAAGTTGCGCCTGCTACCACGACTGTCGCTGTAGTTTCCGTAGGTGATGGTAACTACTCCGTAGCCAATTATCTCGAAATTGTGCGTACGGCCGGGTAATTGGCTAACTTTTTCACGGGAAATACGATGCTTGTCAATTTTTCATTGAGGGTATTGTTCGCAGGCATGCTCATCACCAGTGCCCAAGCAGCGAGTCGTTGCGGTATGGGCTTGGTTAACCCTGGTGATAAACTTGAGGAGGTCTTGCACTTATGCGGCAATCCCGTTGCCCGAGCCAGTGATGGGCCGATAATGCGCAACAATGATGTGCCACGAAAAAATTCGCAAAAGACGGACGTACTTGTCTACGGTCCGAATGGTGGTGCTTATCAATACATGCTTTTCATAAATGGTGAGTTGATTAGAGTCGATGTTCGTAGGAAGGCGCCCACTGGAAACATTCTCAAATGGTAACCTGGGTGCTATTGACTGCACTCGCATAAAGCATCCTTCTAAATAGCCGGGCTGAAATGCCCGGTTTTTAGGGTGAGGACCAAAAAGTTTGATGCTGTCTGGATACTGATAATGGTCTTGACCCACTCTTACTTATCGAGCATCAGGGGTTTTGGCGCGGTACATTTTCAGCACGGCTTCGCGGGTACTCAGAATGCGCTCGCCATCTTGAGGTGTGGTGTTGAAACCTTCAAGAGGCAGACTGGCGGCGTAATTGGATTGCCGAACCTTACGGTAGCAGTCTTTTTTGACCTGCAAGTCAGTAGGGGGCATCAAGGTTGCCTCATTGGCTGAAGTCCGAAGATAGCGGATGCCCAGTGGGAGAGGATGGTGCAATACCTCACAATGAAAAAAGGCCGGCTTGCGCCGGCCTTTTCTATTATTGCAGCTTGCTACTGGCAAGCCTCGCAATCCGGCTCATCGATCGCGCAAGCCTTGGGCACTGGGGCCGGGCCGGCGGGGGCGGTCTGGATCGGGCTGGTGTCGCTGCCGTTGGAGACGGCGTTGAGCTTGCCGGTGCTCACGGTCGACTTCTCGGTGCTGGTGGCGGCCAGGGCGCGGAGGTAGTAGGTGGTTTTCAGACCACGGTACCAGGCCATGCGGTAGGTCACGTCCAGTTTCTTGCCCGACGCGCCGGCGATGTAAAGGTTCAGCGACTGGGCCTGATCGATCCATTTCTGGCGGCGGCTGGCGGCGTCGACGATCCACTTGGTGTCCACTTCGAAGGCGGTCGCGTACAGCTCTTTAAGCTCCTGCGGGATGCGTTCGATCTGTTGCACCGAGCCGTCGTAGTACTTCAGGTCGTTGATCATGACCGAGTCCCACAGGCCGCGTGCTTTGAGGTCGCGGACCAGGTAGGGGTTGATCACGGTGAACTCGCCCGAGAGGTTCGATTTCACGTACAGGTTCTGGTAGGTCGGTTCGATCGACTGCGACACACCGGTGATGTTGGCGATGGTGGCGGTCGGTGCGATGGCCATGATGTTGGAGTTGCGAATACCTTTCTGCACGCGGGCACGGACCGGTGCCCAGTCCAGGGATTCGTTCAGGTCGACATCGATGTACTTCTGGCCACGTGCTTCGATCAGGATCTGTTGCGAGTCCAGCGGCAGGATGCCTTTGGACCACAGCGAACCCTGGAACGTCTCGTAGGCGCCGCGCTCGTCGGCCAGGTCGCAGGACGCCTGGATGGCGTAGTAGCTGACAGCTTCCATGGACTTGTCGGCGAACTCGACTGCAGCGTCCGAACCGTACGGAATGTGCTGCAGGTACAGCGCGTCCTGGAAGCCCATGATGCCCAGACCGACCGGGCGGTGCTTGAAGTTGGAGTTCTTCGCCTGTGGCACCGAGTAGTAGTTGATGTCGATCACGTTATCGAGCATGCGCACGGCGGTGTTGATGCTGCGCTCCAACTTGGCGGTGTCCAGCTTGCCGTCGGTGATGTGGTTCGGCAGGTTGATCGAGCCCAGGTTGCAGACGGCAATCTCGTCCTTGTTGGTGTTCAAGGTGATCTCGGTGCACAGGTTCGAGCTGTGGACCACGCCCACGTGCTGCTGCGGGCTGCGCAGGTTGCACGGGTCCTTGAAGGTCAGCCATGGGTGGCCGGTTTCGAACAGCATCGACAGCATCTTGCGCCACAGGTCTTTGGCCTGGACGGTCTTGAATACCTTGATCTTGTTGTACTCGGTCAGGGCTTCGTAGTACTCGTAGCGCTCTTCGAAGGCCTTGCCGGTCAGGTCGTGCAGGTCCGGCACTTCGTTGGGCGAGAACAGGGTCCATTTGCCGTCGTCGAACACGCGTTTCATGAACAGGTCCGGAATCCAGTTCGCGGTGTTCATGTCGTGGGTGCGGCGGCGGTCGTCACCGGTGTTCTTGCGCAGCTCGATGAACTCTTCGATGTCCAGGTGCCAGGTTTCCAGGTAGGCACACACGGCGCCTTTGCGCTTGCCACCCTGGTTCACGGCCACAGCGGTGTCGTTGACCACTTTCAGGAAGGGCACGACGCCTTGGGATTTGCCGTTGGTGCCTTTGATATAGGAGCCCAGTGCACGGACCGGCGTCCAGTCGTTGCCCAGGCCACCGGCGAATTTGGACAGCATGGCGTTGTCGTGGATGGCGCCGTAGATGCCCGACAGGTCGTCCGGCACGGTGGTCAGGTAGCAGCTGGACAGTTGCGGGCGCAGGGTGCCGGCGTTGAACAGGGTCGGGGTCGAGGCCATGTAGTCGAAGGACGACAACAGGTTGTAGAACTCGATCGCACGGTCTTCCTTGTTCTTCTCTTCGATGGCCAGGCCCATGGCCACGCGCATGAAGAAGATCTGCGGCAGTTCGAAGCGGATACCGTCCTTGTGGATGAAGTAACGGTCGTACAGGGTCTGCAGGCCCAGGTAGGTGAATTGCTGGTCGCGCTCGTGGTTGATTGCCTTGCCCAGTTTTTCCAGGTCGAAGGTAGCCAGCACGGGGTTCAGCAGCTCGAACTCGATGCCCTTGGCGACGTAGGCCGGCAGTGCCTTGGCGTACAAGTCGACCATTTCGTGGTGGGTGGCGCTGTCGGCCACTTGCAGGAAGCTCAGGCCTTCGGCGCGCAGAGTGTCCATCAGCAGGCGAGCGGTGACGAACGAGTAGTTCGGCTCGCGCTCCACCAGGGTACGGGCGGTCATCACCAGGGCGGTGTTGACGTCCTTGAGGTTGACACCGTCGTACAGGTTTTTCAGGGTTTCTTTCTGGATCAGGCGGCCGTCCACTTCCGCCAGGCCTTCGCAGGCCTCGGTGATGATGGTGTTCAGGCGGCCCATGTCCAGCGGCGCGAGGCTGCCGTCTTCACGGGTGATGCGGATGCTCGGGTGCGGCTGGGCCGGGGCGTCGATGCTGCGAGTGGCGCGCTCCTTGGAGCGGGCGTCGCGGTAGATGACGTAGTCGCGGGCCACTTTCTGCTCGCCGGCACGCATAAGGGCCAGTTCGACCTGGTCCTGTATTTCTTCGATGTGGATGGTGCCGCCCGACGGCATGCGACGCTTGAAGGTCGCGGTGACCTGTTCGGTCAGGCGCGCAACGGTGTCGTGGATGCGCGACGAGGCGGCAGCGGTGCCGCCTTCAACTGCGAGGAAGGCCTTGGTGATGGCGACGGTGATCTTGTCATCGGTATAAGGAACGACAGTGCCGTTACGCTTGATCACGCGCAATTGCCCGGGTGCGGTGGCCGCCAGGTCCTGATAGGAACCTGTGGCTTGCGGCGCCTGGGCTTGCGGGTTCTCGCGAGTTGTGTCGGTTTGCATTGAGTGACTCCACGTTCTCTAATGTTTATTCAGACACCCTTTGAAAAGGAGGGTGCCCTGCCGTTATGCCTTGAATGACGCACCCGACGACCTGTCGCCATCGGCCTGACAACGCGGCGCGCCATGGAATGGGGCCGTGTGTTGCGCAGCGCCGCTGGCGGGCGGACGGTTGACTCAAGGCAGTTCAGGGAAAGTCAGGCTTGCGCCATTCCCTGGCTGAATTCATCGGGGTAAGCAAGGCTCCCCGGTACCACTCACATACACAGGCCGATGGCGCTGTTTACAGGGCTCGCGCATCCGTCGGCAAACGGCAAGACGGCAGGCCCGGTGTAGCGGCAGAAGGCTTGCAAAAAAGCATACAAAAAAGGTTGAAATACGCGCTGGAGTTGTGCTGGGTTTTGACACCCCGGCCACAACATGTAGTGGTTATGCGCGCTGGGGACACAAGATAGTGCGGTTGGGGGCGTATTGCAACCGACGGATCTGTGGATAACATGTGGGTAGATTGTGAGTCGATTGAGCGGCACGGCTACAGCCCGCACTGGCACTGGGCAGGACCACCGCCAACGGTTTTTTGCCCTTGTCGAAATTGACGCAGGGCCATCGGTCGGCAAGATGTTGGCGCGATAATTCTTTTAGAATGTTGCACAAATTATCTTCAAACAGCGCCGAGGGTACCCGTGGACGCAGGAAGGATATTGACCCTCGAGGCATTGCTGCAACCCGAGGCCCTGGATGAGTTGCTGTTGCAGGCCTATGGCGCGCGATGGGTGTCCGATTATCGGCCGGTGCTGGCGTCGCAGTGGTCAAAATATTACTTCATGTGTCTGTGGGGTAGAACGCTGAGCGTCGGATTTGGCGACGGCACCATGTGGGATTCGATACGTATTGTTGTAGGAAATCGAGGGTTGCCAGAGTCGGTCGAGTGGCAAAAGGGCGGCTCGGATCTGGCGTTCGATGACGTGGTAGAGCAGCATCTGCGACCCCTGATCAAACGCTTTGCCAGGCTTGCCGACGTGCCGGCCGCAGTGCTGTGGAGTAACGCTGGCGATGCTCTGGAACAGGTCTTTCGGGGGCTTTTGGACATGAGCCCATTGCCAGCTGTATTGACTCGCAGGCAGTTGGCGGGCGGATCGCCCAACCCGCTTTACGGCACGGTTCACTATCTCGCCGACGGGACGCGAAAAGTGCGCGCGTGCTGCCTGGCCTATCGCGTACCCGGCATTGGTCATTGTCAGCATTGCCCTCTGCAAAACTAGCGGCCGAACACCCTCTCTTCCGGTGCTTCCGAATTTTTGACACAGTTTTCACCAATACCCGCCTCCCGGATTTTTATATTCTCGCCCAGCCCCGCGTTCCCCGGCCCGGGCCGATGACGCTTTGTCATTTCTTCAAGGTATTCATCTGATTACCTAATTCGAAAAGACCGGGGCAAGCAACATGGGAACGAATTTCAGCATGATCGCCACTCATCCTTCCAAGCCAGCAAAGGGGCGCTCCCTTAAACTTCTCCTTTTGCTGGGGCTTCTGGTTGTCGTCAGTGCATTAGTTGCCGGCTTTGCAGTGTGGCCTTTGTCGCCGACCAATCTGGGCAAGCCCGATCGGTTCGCCGAGGCCAGGCTGTCCGAGCATTGGAAGGCTGGCGATGTGGTGGTGCTGGTGCGTCATGCCGAGCGCTGCGATCGCTCCAGCGGTGCCTGCCTGGGCCCGGCCGACGGCATCACCACGGCAGGGCAGGAAGCGGCGCAGGATGTTGGAGAGGCTTTCGCCTCGCTGGGCATGGGCAATGCCAGTGTCCTGACCAGTCCGTTGACGCGTACGGCACAGACGGCCAGGGCCATGTTCAACCTGGCCGCTCAAGAGCAGGACTGGTTGGTCAACTGCGACGTCGACATGGCCAAAGATATTCGCGCGCACAAAGTAGCGGGGCAGAACCTCGTGCTGGTGACACACAGCGGTTGCATCAGCCGACTGGAGCATGATTTGGGTTTCCCCCATGCCCAGGACACCGACTACACCAGCTCGCTGTTCGCCACGGTGGCTGCGGACGGCAAGTTGAAAGTGTTGGGTGTACTCAACCAAGAGGACTGGCCGACCGTCATCCACAAAAACACCGCCTTGTAACAGGTTGTGTTCAGGCATGTGTCGATAGGATCTATTCAATGATCGATTGATGAAGTAAAAGCTTTGGGCCGTCAGCGTCCCGTTGATAAAGAGTCAGTGGATGTTGCTCATGGCGGCCAACGGCTGGCGATACCCGCAAGGCCTACTAGCCTTGAGCAGTACGGCCTTCGTTGCCTTAATAAAACCAGCGTTTCGTGCTCAAGGATTGTCATGAGTCAAAATTTTCTTCCCTTTTCTCGCCCCAGTATGGGCGATGAAGAAGTTGCCGCCGTCGAACAGGTCTTGCGTTCCGGCTGGATCACCACTGGGCCGAAGAACCAGGAGCTCGAGCAGCGCTTCGCTGAACGCACGGGCGCACGCCACGCCGTGGCCCTGAGCTCGGCCACCGGTGCCATGCACGTGACCCTGCTGGCGCTGGGCATCGGCCCCGGCGATGAAGTGATCACCCCTTCGCAGACTTGGGTGTCCACCGCCAACATGATCTGCCTGCTGGGCGCTACGCCCGTGTTCGTCGACGTTGATGCCGACACGCTGATGAGTGATCTGGCGTCCATCGAGGCGGCTATTACCCCTCGCACCAAAGCCATCATTCCAGTGCATTACGCTGGCGCTGCCTTCGATCTCGACCCGCTGTACGAGCTGGCCCGGCGCCACGGCATTCAGGTGATCGAAGACGCCGCCCACGCCGCCGGCACCCGCTACAAGGGGCGCGAGATCGGCGCCAAAGGCACGGTGATCTTTTCGTTTCACGCCATCAAGAACATGACCTGTGCCGAAGGCGCGATGTTCGTCAGTGATGACCAGGCCTTGGCCGACCGTGTGCGCATGCTCAAGTTTCACGGCCTGGGTGTCGACGCCTACGACCGCATGACCCATGGCCGCAAGCCGCAGGCGATGGTGATCGAGCCGGGTTTCAAGTACAACCTGGCTGACATCAACGCTGCCATTGCCCTGGTGCAGCTTGATCGTCTGGATGCCATCAACCAGCAGCGAGAAACGCTGGCCCAGGCCTACCTGCAGCGTCTGCAGCACCTGCCGGTGCAGCCGCTCAAGGTGCCGCAATACGACCAGCAGCACGCCTGGCACCTGTTCATCGTGCGCATCGATGCCGAGCGTTGCGGCATGGACCGCGAGGCCTTCATGAAAGGCTTGCAGGAGCAGGGCATCGGTACCGGCATTCACTTCATCGCCACGCACCTGCACACCTACTACCGCAAGCGTTACCCCGAGGTGCAGTTGCCAGCCACCGAATGGAACTCGGCGCGGCTGTGCTCGATTCCTCTGTTTCCCGACATGACCCTCGACGAGGTCGAGCGCGTTGCGTCAGCCATTGAACACACCCTGGAACACCGCCCGTGAGACCTTATCCGATCAACAGCGTGTCCGTCGTCATTCCGGTCTATAACGAGGAGCAGAGCCTGCCCGAGTTGCTGCGCCGGACTGAAGCGGCTTGTGCGCAACTGACTGTGCCCTGCGAAATCGTCCTGGTGGACGACGGCAGTCGCGACGAGTCGGCCGACATGCTTGAAGCGGCCGCCGCCCGTCACGGTAGCCACGTCGTGGCGGTGATCCTCAACCGCAACTACGGTCAGCACGCGGCCATCATGGCCGGTTTCGAACAGAGCACCGGCGATCTGGTGATCACGCTGGATGCCGACCTGCAGAATCCGCCCGAAGAAATCCCGCGCTTGGTAGCCCAGGCCAAGCTGGGTTACGACGTAGTCGCCACCGTACGCAACAACCGCCAGGATTCGGCCTTGCGCCGCTGGCCGTCCCGGGTGATCAACAAGGCTGTGCAGCGCTCGACGGGTGTGGCCATGAACGACTATGGCTGCATGCTGCGGGCGTACCGCCGCACCGTCGTCGACGCGATGCTGGCCTGCCGCGAACGCAGCACCTTTATCCCGATCCTGGCCAACAGTTTCGCGCGCCACACTACGGAGATCCTGGTTGAGCACGCCGAGCGCGAGCACGGCGACTCCAAGTACAGCCCGATGCGCCTGGTCAACCTGATGTTCGACCTGGTCACCTGCATGACCACCACCCCCTTGCGGTTGCTGAGCATCGTCGGCTTCGGCATGGCGTTTCTTGGTATCGCTTTCGCCATTGCCTTGCTGGGACTGCGCCTGATTTTCGGCGCGCCCTGGGCAGGCAATGGCAGCTTCGTGCTATTTGCCGTGCTGTTCGTGTTCACCGGTGGCCAGTTCATCGGCATGGGCCTTCTGGGTGAATACCTGGGCCGCATGTACAGCGACGTGCGCGCACGTCCGCGCTTCTTCATCGAGAAAGTGCTGCGCAACCCGCCAGCACCCAAGGCCGTGACTCCGGCCAACGAAACCTCTTCCAGCACTAAGGTTGTCTCATGACTCAAAAAGCTGTTGTTTTCGCTTATCACGACATCGGTTGCGCCGGTATCCAGGCCCTGCTCGACGCAGGCATCGAGATTGCCGCGGTCTTTACCCATGCCGATGACCCCAAGGAAAACACCTTCTACGGTTCGGTCGCGCAATTGTGCGCCCGCAAAGGCATCGCCGTGCACGCGCCGGAAGACGCCAACCACCCGATCTGGATCGAGCGCATCAGCAAGCTCGACGCCGATTTCATCTTCTCGTTCTACTACCGCAACCTGCTGGGTGAAGCCCTGCTGGCCAGCGTCAAGGGCGGTGCCTTCAACCTGCACGGTTCGTTGCTGCCGCATTACCGTGGTCGCGCCCCGGCCAACTGGGTGCTGGTCAACGGTGAAACCGAAACGGGCGTAACCCTGCATCGCATGGTCAAACGTGCCGACGCCGGTGCCATCGTTGCCCAGCAGCGCGTGGCCATCGAACGCTCCGACACCGGTTTCAGCCTGCACGGCAAACTGTGTGACGCCGCTGCCGCATTGCTCAAGGACACCCTGCCACGCCTGCTGGCCGGCCAGATCACCGAGACGGCCCAGGATGAGTCCAAGGCCACCACGTTCGGCCGCCGCACCCCGGCCGACGGCTTGATCCAGTGGGATCAGCCGGCCGAACGCCTGTTCAACCTCGTGCGGGCCGTGACCCAGCCATATCCGGGCGCCTTCTGCCCGGTGGGCGAGCACAAGCTGATTGTCTGGGCCGCTGAAGTGGTGCCGGGCAACGACGGCCAGGACCCTGGCAAGGTCATCAGCTGCGACCCGTTGCGTATCGCCTGCGGCCAAGACTCGCTGGTGATCACCGCCGGTCAGCGCGGCGAAGCCGGCCTGTACCTGAGCGGCCCGCAACTGTCCCGCGAGCTGGGTCTGGTAGAAGGTTCGAAGCTGGCCGGTGCCCAGGCCCGCAGCGCCAAGCGTCGCACCCGAGTGCTGATCCTCGGCGTCAACGGTTTCATCGGCAACCACCTGTCCGAGCGCCTGCTGCAGGACGAGCAGTTCGAAGTCTTTGGCCTGGACATCGGTTCCGACGCCATCGAGCGTCTGCGCAGCCACCCGCGTTTCCACTTCGTGGAAGGCGACATCAGCATCCACTCCGAGTGGATCGAATACCACATCAAGAAATGCGACGTGATTCTGCCGCTGGTGGCCATCGCCACCCCGATCGAATACACCCGCAACCCGCTGCGCGTGTTCGAGCTGGACTTCGAAGAAAACCTGAAGATCGTTCGCCATTGCGTGAAGTACAACAAGCGCGTGATCTTCCCTTCGACGTCGGAAGTCTACGGCATGTGCCAGGACGCCAATTTCGATGAAGACACCTCGAACCTGATCGTGGGTCCGATCAACAAGCAGCGCTGGATCTATTCGGTGTCCAAGCAGTTGCTGGACCGTGTAATCTACGCTTACGGCCAGAAAGGCCTGCGCTTCACCCTGTTCCGTCCGTTCAACTGGATGGGCCCGCGTCTGGACCGTCTGGACTCGGCACGCATCGGCAGCTCCCGGGCCATCACCCAGCTGATTCTGCACCTGGTGGAAGGTACGCCGATTCGTCTGGTCGACGGCGGTGCACAGAAGCGTTGCTTCACCGACGTCGCCGACGGCATCGAGGCACTGGCACGCATCATCGAAAACCGCGATGACCGCTGCAACAACCAGATCATCAACATCGGCAACCCGGACAACGAAGCGAGCATCCGCCAGTTGGGCGAGGAGTTGCTGCGTCAATTCGAAGCTCACCCATTGCGCTCCAACTTCCCGCCGTTTGCCGGTTTCCGTGAAGTGGAAAGCAAAAGCTTCTACGGCGCGGGCTATCAGGACGTGAGCCACCGCAAGCCGAGCATCGAGAACGCGCGCAAGCTGATCGACTGGAAGCCCACCATCGAGCTTGAAGAAACCATCGGCAAGACCCTGGACTTCTTCCTGCGCGAAGCGATGATCGAACTCGCGGAAAAGCGTTGATGCAAGCGGGACTGCGCATCGATGTGGACACCTACCGGGGCACCCGTGACGGGGTGCCGAGGCTGCTCGAAATACTCGACGAAGCCCAGATCAAAGCCACATTTTTTTTCAGTGTCGGACCGGACAACATGGGGCGTCATTTATGGCGCCTGATTCGTCCGCAATTCCTGTGGAAGATGTTGCGCTCCAATGCGGCAGGCCTGTATGGCTGGGACATTCTGCTGGCCGGCACTGCCTGGCCGGGCAAGAAAATCGGGCGTGACCTGGGGCACCTGATGCGCCAGGCCCAGGCGGCTGGCCATGAGGTCGGGCTGCACGCCTGGGATCACCATGGCTGGCAGGCCAACGCCGGGCGCTGGAGTGATGCGCAGCTGCACGAACAGATTCGCCTGGGGGTCGATACCCTCAGCGATATCCTCGGCCAACCGGTGACCTGTTCGGCCACCGCTGGCTGGCGCGCCGACGAGCGTGTGGTGCAGGCCAAGCAGGCGTTCGGTTTTCGCTATAACAGCGATTGTCGGGGCAGCCACAGCTTTCTGCCGACCTTGGCCGATGGCAGCCTGGGGACGCCGCAGATCCCTGCCGACCTGCCGACCTTCGATGAGGTGGTCGGTACCCAGGTCAGCTCCGCCGAGTTCAACCATTTCGTGCTTGATCGTTTCAAGCCCGATGGTCTGAACGTCTACACCATTCATGCTGAAGTGGAAGGGATTCTCATGGCCGACGAGTTCCGTCGACTGTTGAAAGAGGCTCGCGATCGGGCCATTGATTTCAAACCGTTGGGCGAGTTGTTGCCCGCCGAGCTGCACAGCCTGCCACCGGGGCAGGTATCGCGGGGCACCCTGCCAGGCCGCGAAGGCTGGTTGGGAGTGCAGCGTCCATGACCCAGGGCTCTACCTTCAATCGTACATGGGCATTTGGTCTTCTGGCATTGGCGTTCCTGTTGTTCTATCTGGCGCCATTGCCGTTCCACGGCCTGTGGATTCCCGATGAAACTCGCTATGCCCAGGCCAGCCAGGAAATGCTCCTGACCGGCCACTGGGCTACCCCGCATTTCATGGGTCTGCGCTACTTCGAAAAACCCGCCGCCGGCTACTGGATGATTGCCATCGGTCAGGCGGTGTTCGGGCAGAACCTGTTCGGCGTGCGGGTGGCCTCGGCCGTCGCGCTGGCGCTGAGCGTGGTGCTGGCCTGGCTGATCGCCGGGCGTTTCTGGCGCAACCCTCAGCTGCAACTGACCAGCGCCGTGGTCTACATGAGCCTGTCGCTGATCTGCGCGGGGTCCGGTTACGCCAACCTTGATCCGCAGTTCACCCTTTGGGTCAATCTGAGCATCTTCGCCCTCTGGTACGCAGTGGATGCCGCCACGACCCAGGCGCGACTGGGTGCCTGGGCGGGGGTCGGCTTTGCCTGCGCCCTGGGCTTCATGACAAAGGGTTTCCTGGCCTTGCTGCTGCCGGTGCTGGTGGCGTTGCCTTACATGTTCTGGCAACGACGCTTCCTTGAACTGGTGCGTTACGGCCTCGTAGCGGTGGTGGTAGCGGTCTTGCTGTCGCTGCCGTGGGCGCTGACCGTCAACCATCAGGAGCCGGATTTCTGGAACTACTTCTTCTGGGACGAGCATATCCGTCGCTTCGCCGGTGACGATGCCCAGCATGCCGAAAGCTGGTACTACTACTTGCCGATCATGCTGATGGCGAGCCTTCCATGGGTCGGCCTCTTGCCCGACACGCTGGTGCAGGGCTGGAAGGACCGGGTACAGCCCCATATTGCCTTTCTGTGGCTGTGGCTGCTGTTGCCGCTGGTGTTCTTCAGCATTGCCAAGGGCAAACTGCCGTCGTACATCATGCCGTGCCTGCTGCCCCTCGCGTTGTTGATGGGTCAGGCGTTGGTCCGGCGTCTGGAGCAGGGCCGTCTTGCGCCATTGCGTCTGAACAGCTGGCTGAACGTGGCCATGGGCGTAGTGGCCCTGCTGGCGGTGGCGTATCTGCAAATGAAGAAGCCCATCTATCATCACGAACCCAAAAGCCTGGCGTTGCTGGTGCTGGCGCTGCTGGGCTGGACCATGGCTAACCTGCTGGCCGTCCGCAAGCCGGCCCGGTGGTGGATGGCGCCCGCCGTGGGCATGGGCATCGCCCTGGCGCTGATCCCGGCGGCCTTGCCGCGCAAGGTGGTCGACAACAAGACCCCGGACACCTTCATCGCCCAGCACACCGCCGAGCTGAAAAACACCCCGGTACTGATGAGCAACGAGCTGGGTGCCGCCTCTGCGCTGTCCTGGCATACCGGCAATTCGCAGATCATCCTGTACAACACCGGCGGCGAAACGCGCTACGGCCTGGCTTATCCGGACGCCCAAGGGCGCGCCGTGACGAAGGAGGAAGTGGGCCCGTGGCTGGCGGCTGCTCGCCGCAAGAGCAGCGTCGGCGTGGTGATGCGGGTGAAGGGCGAGGACGAGCAGGCCGAGTTGGACGAACTGCCAGCCGCCAGCCGGCGTTATGAAGCTGGCAGCATCGTTATCCTGATCTACGATCAGACGTCACCATGATTTTGTTGTTGCTGGTAGCGGCCTGCGCCTTGACCTGCCTTGGCCAGATCGCCCAGAAGCTGGCCGTGGAAAGCTGGCGCGGGCAGACCTCGACAGCCCTGGCCAAGCTGGCGACGCCCTGGCTCTGGGCGGCCCTGACCTGCCTGGGGCTGGGCTTGTTGCTGTGGCTGCTGGTGCTGCAGCACCTGGAGGTGGGCATTGCCTACCCCATGCTCGGCTTGAACTTTGTCCTGATCACCTTGGTGGCCAAATTCGGTTTCAAGGAATCGGTGGACCTGCGCCACTGGTTCGGCGTGCTGCTGGTGATGGCCGGCGTGGTCATGCTGGGGTGGCAGGCATGAGCCGTACCACCGCCATATCGCTGGCCATGGGCAGTGTCGTGCTGGTCAGCAGTGCCCAGTTGGGCATGCGCTGGAGCATGAGCCGTCTGCCGGGGCCAAGCGAGTGGCTGGCCGCGCTGAGCCAGGGCAGCTTGTCGATGCTGGCGCTGGGCGTGGTCGCTGCGGCGATCATCGCCTATGCCTTGTCCATGCTGTGCTGGCTGGGCGCATTGCGCGAGCTGCCATTGGGGCGAGCCTATGCCATGTTGAGCATGAGTTATGCGCTGGTCTACGTGGCGGCCGCGTGCCTGCCCACGTTCAATGAACATTTTTCCCTGCTCAGGACGCTGGGGGTGACGCTGGTCATTCTGGGTGTGCTGATCATTAATTCGCGACGCCCTCAGGGTGTCGAGTCGTAGGACCTGCGTATGAAAATCAGCGTAATCGGAAGTGGCTATGTCGGCCTGGTACAGGCTGTGGTGCTCTCTGAAGTCGGGCACGACGTCATCTGCATGGACATTGACGAACACAAGGTCAAACAGCTCGAGCAAGGCCACGTGACCATTTTCGAGCCCGGCCTGGCGAATCTGGTTCGTGAAAGCCTGGCCAGCGGTCGGCTGCACTTCACCAGCGACGAGAAGCGCGCCGTGGAGCACGCCCAGGTGCTGTTCATTGCCGTCGGCACACCGTCCACGGGGGACGGTTCGGCTGACCTTGGTGCGGTCTTTGCGGTAGGCGATGCCATCGCCCGCCATCGTCGGAACAAGCTGATCGTGGTGGAGAAATCCACGGTGCCAGTGGGTACTGGCGACGCCTTGACCCAGCACATCAACGGGCAGTTGGAAAAGGCCGGCCGGACCCTGGAGTTCGAGGTGGTGTCCAACCCCGAGTTTCTCAAGGAAGGTTCGGCCGTCAATGACTGCCGTCGCCCGGACCGTATCGTCATCGGTTGCCAGAGCGACGAAGTGCGCCAGGTGATGCGTGACTTGTACGCACCGTTCAACCGTAATCACGACCGCATCATGTTCATGGATCTGCGCAGCGCCGAGCTGACCAAGTACGCGGCCAACTGCATGCTGGCGACCAAGATCAGCTTCATCAACCAGATCGCCGAGCTGGCCGAACACCTGGGCGCCGACATCGAATCAGTGCGTCTGGGTATCGGTGCCGACTCGCGCATTGGCTATGACTTCATCTATGCCGGTTGTGGGTATGGCGGCTCGTGCTTCCCCAAGGACATGCGCGCGCTGATCCAGAGTGCCGAAGGCGCCAACTGCTCCAACGACCTGCTCAAGGCGGTGGAAGCCATCAACGAACGCCAGAAGCACAAGCTGTTCGACCGCGTGAACGCCTACTTCCAGGGTGACCTCAAGGGTCGAACCTTCGCGGTATGGGGTTTGGCCTTCAAGCCCAACACCGACGATATGCGCGATGCACCCAGCCGGGTCCTGATGGAAGCGCTGTGGGCGGCTGGCGCGCAGGTGCGGGCATTCGACCCCGAGGCCATGCAACAGACCCAGAGCCTGTATGCCGACCATCCTGGCCTGGTGTTGATGGGCACGCCGGAGTCGGCGTTGCTGGGCGCGGATGCACTGATCGTCTGCACCGAATGGCAGCAGTTCAAGGCGCCGGATTTTGACCTGATTCAGAAGCGCCTGAAGCACCCGGTCATTTTCGACGGACGCAATCTGTACGATGTCGAGCGTTTGGCGAAGTTGGGTTTCGAGTACTTCCCGATTGGCCGCGGCGAGTCCTGCAACTTGCCGATTCCTGATCAGAAGTGGGCCGCGGCGGTCTGATCAAACCGCTGTCGCGGGCTTGCGCAGTGCCGGCCCGACGGCCCCTGCGGTGTAAGCCGCAGGGGCCGTTTTGTTTCGGGTTACGACTGCCTGCCCAGGTGCAGCAGCACGTAGTCATCCTTGTCGAACTTGCCGGTCATCACCGGCTCCAGCATGCCCAGCGGCGTCCCTTGCAGCTTGCCGTAATCGGCCTTGCTCATGAACGCATAGGCCGGTCGCTTGACCGCTTGCAGCTCGTCGGCGGTAGAGGTAAACAGGGGTTTCACCTCACCCTCGACATTGACCATGAATTTGATCGCCTTGGCGTCCTTGCCCATGCCGTGCAGCACTAACGAGGCTGAGCCGGCTTGCACGCGTTGCATCACGGCCTGTGAAAACGTGCGTGTGTCGTACAACTCGCGCTCGACCGGTTCGAAGACCAGGATATAGGCGGTCCACAGGGTAAGGATTGCGCAGCCCGCCAGCCCCAGGGTACGGCGACTGGGCATGAACAACAGACCGATAGCCAGCACCTGCAATATCGTCATCAGGGCTACCAGCGCAGCGATAGGCGGCAGCTCATCCGGCAGGTGATGACGGGCCACCAGCAGTCCGGCCAGGACCAGCCCCGGCAACACCAGCCAGATCCCCATGGAAAGCCAGCGCAACGCAGCAAACACGAATCCTTTAGGCTGGGTGAAGGGATAGGCTGCGACGATGGCTGCCATGGGCAACATGGGTAGCACATAGCGCGCCTTTTTCGCCATCGGCACCGAGAGGCCGACCATCACCAGTAACCCGGCGGCTGTGCAGGCCAGCAGCAGATAAAGCAACGGGCCGCGCTGGTTGCGCCAGGTGACGGCAACGGCGGCCAGCACCAGCAGCGCCAAGGGATAGGCCGGCGCGTAGTTGCCCAGGGAACTGGTGAAGTAATAAAGGCCGCTGCTGGCGCCTTCGCTGCCATCGACGCGACCGGTAACTTGCATGCGAATCACGTCCTGCACAAACGCCGGGCCACCGCTCAGGTGCGCCAGCCATAGCAGCAGGCCGATGCACGCCAGCAACAAGGCCAAGGCCATGAAACCGAAGCTGAACAGGCGCTTGAACTGGCGGCCCTGCAGGTAATAGATGCACAGCATGCCGGTGGGCACCACCAGGCCGATCGGCCCGCGAATGGCAAAACCCAGCAGCAGCAGGGCCAGCAGGGCAGGGGTGCGTCGGGCCGCACCGAAGTGGTCGGCCGCGTAGCCCAGATAGAACACGGCGAAGGCCACGGCTGCCAGCATGAGGTCCAGGGAGACGGCGCGGGCTTCAGTGACGAAGGTCGCGCTCAGTAGCATCCAGGCCACGCTGAGCAGCGCCCACTGCCGGGAATACCGGGCGAGCAAGCGATACATCAAGGTGGCCAGAACCGCGCCAGCCACGGCAGTCGGCAGCCAGGCGGTGAAACTGGTGACCTCGCCGAATGGCAACGACAGCAGGTAGATCAGAAAGGTCGAAGTGGCCGAATAGTCCGGATAGGGCTCGCCATAGGTGGTCGGAAAGAAGCTGGGCCCATGGCGAAGCATTTCCTGGGCGAACATCACAAAGCGCGAGTCGAAACCGATCGGTGCCTGATGGAAATTGCCGAATACCAGCAACAGCAGGGTGACGGCGCCTACCAGCAGCGATTGACGCTGCATGCCCGGCTCGAAGGGCAGGAGGGCAGGACGGGTGTCGGCGAGCGAGGGATTATTGATCATGGCCGTACCCTGATCGAGAGAGATAAAAGGCAGTTCAGTGGTTTCACGGTGTCGTCCATTCTCACATGACCCCGGATTGCGGACCGCATCCCGCGGGTCGAAAGGCGCAAGCTTGAGTTCTGTGCTGTGAAAATAGGGTGAATTGCCCATCAACACCAGCGCCAGATCATGCCCCGTACAGGCAAGCGACAGGTTACGCCACGAGACATTTCACCTGCTTGATTTAACACATTTTTTTACCATTTATCCGACATCTCACTCACGGATTTCTCCCTGACGTTCAGGCGCCATTCACCGAAGACGCCCTGCCATGAAGCCCCTGATCGAGCTGTGCCGAACCCCCCGCCATGCCCCCCTTTTATGCTTGCTGGCCTGTACGGCAGTGCTGCTGACCCTGGGCCTGGGTCAGCGCGAACTGTGGGGTGCCGAAACCCGCTGGGCCAACATTGCGTTGCAGATGCTGCAAAGCGGTGACTATTTCGACCCCTATCTCAAGGGCTCGGCCTATTACGACAAGCCGCTGCCTTCCTATTGGTTGATCACCGCCACGGCCTGGCTCCTGGGTGGCCTGAATCACTGGTCACTGCGCCTGCCTTCGGTCATCGGTGCCTGGTTGAGCGTGTGGCTGGTTTACGCCTTGGGCGAGCAACTGTATCGCAAGGGTACGGGGCTGCTGGCGGGCTGGTTGTTGGCCACCACCTTTTATTTCATTTTCTGGTCACGGGTGGCCACGGCCGATATCCTCAGCGTGTTCGGCGTGCTGGCCGCGGTATGGTGGTACTGCCGCTGGTGCCCTTTGCCCAATTGCTCGGTGGCTGGTAGCTGAACGAATGCCTGACCGCGCGCCGTGCTGCGGGTCAGCCTGTGGACGCGCTCTGGCAGCGAGGCATCGGCATAGCCGCCCTTACCCTGTTGGCAGTCATCGGCGTGCTTTACCCGCACAGCAACAGCAATGTCCCGGATTTCGCCGCACGCCTGCGCACTCAAGCCAGCGCCTTGGCGCCCTGGTCGCGCTGGCAAATGGTCATGGTGGATGTCGACAACAAGTTGCCGATGTACCTGCAGCAACCCCTCCGGCGCATGCCATCGTGGTTGCTCAGTACAAGGATCCGAACCATCCACCGATGAATTATCTGGCAGACGGCCATCAAGTAGTGCTCAGCAACCAGAAAGGCGGTACGACGCCTTTCCATCATGACCACGGCGGCAGCGTCGCCTACTTGCCAGTCCCGCAGGCCTCGGCTGCACCCAGCGAGCCAGAGCCATTGCCGGCACAATAGTATCAATACTCTAAATGTGACTGATGATTTTATATTGGTCATATTTGTATCGTCAGGGGCCTCTGCGCCCCTAGGCGCCCTCCATCAAAGCTGCTACTCTCGGCGCGCTTTCGGCCATCTGGTAATCGCCTGGCCGCAATGACAGATCAATAATAATCGCATTGAATGCGTCGAATTCGCCGTGGCTGGAGGAGTGGGCTTCCATGATCGAAAATTTCTGGAAGGATAAGTATCCAGCGGGCATTGCCGCCGAGATCGATCCTGACGAATACCCGAATATCCAGGCAGTGCTCAAGCAGTCGTGCACGCGGTTCGCCGACAAGCCGGCCTTCAGCAACCTCGGCAAGACCCTGACCTACGGCGAACTCCACGAACTGTCGGGGGCGTTTGCCGCTTACCTGCAGCAGCACACCGATCTGCAACCGGGCGATCGCATCGCCGTGCAGTTGCCCAACGTCCTGCAATACCCTGTGGCCGTGTTCGGTGCAATCCGCGCCGGCCTGATCGTGGTCAACACCAACCCGCTGTACACCGCGCGGGAAATGGAACACCAGTTCACCGACTCCGGCGCCAAGGCGCTGGTGTGCCTGGCCAACATGGCCCACCTGGCCCAGACCGTGGTGCCCAAGACCCAGGTCAAGCACGTGATCGTCACCGAGGTGGCCGACCTGTTGCCGCCCCTCAAGCGTCTGCTGGTCAACAGCGTGATCAAGTACGTGAAGAAAATGGTGCCAGCCTATTACCTGCCCAAGGCCGTCAAGTTCAACGACGTGCTCGCCAAGGGGCGCGGCAAGCCGGTCAACGACGCCTGCCCGGCAGCCGACGATGTGGCCGTGCTGCAATACACTGGCGGCACCACCGGGGTGGCCAAGGGCGCCATGCTGACCCATCGCAACCTGGTGGCCAACATGCTGCAATGCAAGGCGCTGATGGGTTCCAACCTCGATGAAGGTTGCGAAATCCTTATCACCCCGCTGCCGCTCTACCATATCTATGCCTTCACCTTTCATTGCATGGCGATGATGTTGATCGGCAATCACAACATCCTGATCAGCAACCCGCGGGACCTGCCGGCGATGGTCAAGGAGCTGTCGAAGTGGAAGTTCAGCGGTTTCGTCGGTCTCAACACGCTGTTTGTGGCGCTGTGCAATAACGAAGGTTTCCGCAAGCTGGACTTCTCCTCGCTGAAGATCACCCTCTCCGGCGGGATGGCCCTGCAACTGGCCGCCGCCGAGCGCTGGAAGGCCGTGACCGGCTGTGCGATCTGCGAAGGCTATGGCATGACCGAGACCAGCCCGGTGGCCACGGTCAACCCGATCCAGAACATCCAGATCGGCACCATCGGCATTCCGGTGCCCTCGACCCAGTGCAAGGTGATCACCGACGATGGTGTGGAACTGGCCCTGGGCGAAGTGGGCGAGTTATGCGTCAAGGGCCCGCAGGTCATGAAGGGGTACTGGCAGCGGGTGGACGCCACGGCCGAGATCCTCGACCCGGACGGCTGGCTGAAGACCGGTGATATCGCCCTGATCCAGCCCGACGGCTACATGCGCATCGTCGACCGCAAGAAGGACATGATCCTGGTGTCCGGCTTCAACGTCTACCCCAACGAACTGGAAGACGTGCTGGCGACCCTGCCAGGGGTGTTGCAGTGCGCGGCCATCGGCATTCCCGACGAGAAGTCGGGGGAGTCGATCAAGATTTTCGTGGTGCCGCGCCCCGGTGTCACCTTGACCAAAGAACAGGTCATGGACCACATGCGCGGCAACGTGACGGCCTACAAGGTGCCGCGCACCGTGGAGTTTCGCGATACCTTGCCCACCACCAACGTGGGCAAGATCCTGCGCCGGGAACTGCGCGACGACGAGTTGAAGAAGTTGGGTTTGAAGAAGATTGCCTGATCTTTCCGAGACGGGTGGCGGTGTAATACGAGTGAATGCGAGGCATACGGCTATCCAGAGGCAAAGGTTCAAGAGGGATCAAGCCTGGGTCAGGTACCACCGCCAGTCCTGCTCGCCCACTTCGGCCATGAATTGCCGGTACTCCTCGCGCTTGACCGCCAGGTACACACCCATGAAGCCGGCGCCGAATGCCTCGCTGGCCCAGGCCGAACGCTCCAGGGCCTGTTCTCCACATCGTCGCCGTTGAGGGTCAGGCCCAACAGGGTGCTGGGTAACGGACGGCCGCTCTGGTAGACGGCCAGCAGTTCTTCGCGATGCAGCAGCTTGCCTCGGGGTACGCCGTTGAGGTCAAGGATAAACAGCTCGAACATCTCGATGTGTGGGTGTTCTGCCAGAAAATCCAGCGCGTGCTGAACGGGTGCAAATATCGTCATGGGGCTCTCGCTTGCGCCATTGAGGCGCACAGATACAGTCCGATTCCGGTTCGGGCAGCCCGAAGGCTCTGCCAGCCGGGAATACAGTGCAAGAATCAGGCAGCGAAAGCGGTGTCCGGCGGGCGGGCGTGGCGGCAGTGGAACAGCGCCCAGAAGGCCAGGGTGTTATTGAACAGCGGGTTCTCGCCAGGATGGGCAGGCGTTTTCGAGCGAGCGGGGCGAGAGGCGGGCACTGGGGGACTCATGGAGCAGGAGGTTGGCACGCCTGGGCTCAAGGGTTGAATCGGGTTTGATGGATGTTCAGGTGGGGGTGGGCTAAACATTCATTGACAGGAAGGGGACGACGGGTCTCTTCGCGGTGCCAGAGACGGGTACTTGATAAATCTGCGACAATCCCCGGCATATTTTTCGCGCGACCCTCACGTACCTGATGACCGACCAGACCGCTCACATCGATCAACTGCTGAAAAACCTCGACCAGGCCATGATCAGCGACCGCCACCGCCTGCGGCGCCAGTTGCATGACCTGCGCAAGCAACCGGACGAGACCCGGCTTGCGCAATGGGTCGACAAGGTCCAGGCCTCGTTCGCCAGGGTCACTGCCCGGCGGGACAGCGTGCCGAGCGTGCGCTACGACGACAGCCTGCCGATCGCGGCCAAGCGCGATGAAATCAAGAAGGTCCTGGCCGAGCATCAGGTGTTGATCATTGGCGGCGAGACCGGCTCGGGCAAGACCACCCAACTGCCGAAGATCTGCCTGGAGCTGGGCCGCGGCCAGCATGGCCTGATCGCCCACACCCAGCCTCGGCGGATCGCGGCGCGCAGCGTCGCCACGCGGGTGGCAGAGGAGCTGGCCACGCCGCTGGGCGCGCTGGTAGGTTACCAGGTGCGCTTCGAGGACCAGAGCGACAGCAACACCCTGATCAAGCTGATGACCGACGGTATCCTTCTGGCCGAAACCCAGCACGACCGTTTTCTCGAGCGCTACGACACCATCATCGTCGACGAAGCTCACGAACGCAGCCTCAACATCGACTTCCTGCTGGGCTATCTCAAGACCCTGCTGCCACGGCGCCCCGACCTCAAGGTCATCATCACCTCGGCTACCATCGACCTGCAGCGTTTCTCCGAGCATTTCGACAAGGCGCCGATCATCGAGGTCTCCGGGCGGACCTTCCCGGTGGACACGTGGTATCGGCCACTGACCTCCCAGCAGGACGAAGAAGGCAACGCTGTCGAAGACGACTTGACGGTGGATCAGGCGATTCTCGCCACCCTCGATGAAATCGCCAGTTTCGAACGCAGCGAGCGGCGCACGCCGGGCGATGTGCTGGTGTTCCTGCCCGGCGAGCGGGAAATCCGCGACGCGGCCGAAATGCTGCGCAAGGCGCAGCTGCGTCATACCGAGATTCTGCCGCTGTACGCGCGGCTGTCGCCGGCCGAACAGCAGCGGATCTTCCAGAGCCACCCTGGCCGACGCGTGGTGCTGGCGACCAACGTCGCGGAAACCTCGCTGACCGTCCCGGGCATTCGCTACGTGATCGACTGTGGTACCGCGCGCATCAGCCGTTACAGCTACCGCGCCAAAGTCCAGCGCCTGCCCATCGAGGCGGTGTCCCAGGCCAGTGCCAACCAGCGCAAGGGCCGCTGTGGGCGGGTCGAGCCGGGTATCTGCATCCGGCTGTACAGCGAAGAGGATTTCAACGCCCGGCCGGCTTTCACTGACCCCGAGATTCTGCGCACCAACCTGGCGGCGGTGATCCTGCAGATGCTGCACCTGCGCCTGGGCGAGATCGACCAATTCCCGTTCATCGAGCCGCCGGACGGCAAGGCCATCACCGACGGATTCAACCTGTTGCAGGAACTCTCGGCGGTCAACCGCGAGAACCAGTTGACCCCTTTGGGCCGGCAGCTGGCGCGCCTGCCCATCGACCCGCGTCTGGGCCGCATGTTGCTCGAAGGCCACCAGCAGGGCAGCCTGCAGGAAGTGCTGATCATCGCCAGCGCGCTGTCGGTGCAGGACCCCCGCGAGCGTCCACCGGAGCGCCAGCAGGCTGCCGATCAGGCCCATGCGCAGTGGAAGGACGCCGATTCCGACTTCGCCGCGCTGGTCAGCCTGTGGCGGGGTTTCGAGGAGCAGCGCCAGGCCCTCGGTTCCAGCCCCCTGCGCAACTGGTGCCGCAAGAACTTCCTGAATTATCTGCGTCTGCGCGAGTGGCGCGATGCCCATCGTCAGCTCAGCCTGATCTGCCGCGACCTGCAACTGACGGTCAACAAGGACCCGGCGGATTACCCGAAATTCCACAAGGCAATCCTCGCCGGCCTGCTTAGCCAGATCGGCCAGAAGACCGAAGAAGGCGATTACCTCGGGGCGCGGCAGCGGCGTTTCTGGGTGCACCCGTCATCCGGGCTGGGGCGCAAGCGCCCACAGTGGATCATGGCCGCCGAGCTGGTGGAAACCACCAAGCTTTATGCACGCATGGTGGCCAAGATCGAGCCGGACTGGATCGAGCCGCTGGCCGGGCACCTGGTCAAGAAAAACCACTTCGAACCGCACTGGGAGAAAAAGCGCGGGCAGGTGGTGGCGTTCGAGCAGATCACCTTGTACGGCTTGATTGTCGTGGGCCGACGGCCGGTGCATTTCGGCCCGATCGATCCGGTGGCCTCACGGGAGCTGTTCATCCGCGAAGGTCTGGTGCGTGGCGAAATCCAGTCCCGGGCCAAATGCCTGACCGCCAACCGAGCGCTGCTCGAACAGCTCGACGAGCTGGAAGCCAAGGCTCGCCGCCGCGACATTCTGGCCGACGAAGAAACCCTGTACGGCTTTTACGACGAGCGCGTCCCGGCTGAAATCCACCAGACCGCAACGTTCGACAGCTGGTACAAGGTCAACAGCCAGAAAGACCCGCAACTGCTGATCATGCGCGAAGCCGACGTGCTCGCCCGCGAGGCCAGCGAGGTGACGGCCGCGCAGTACCCCGACGTGCTGCGCCTGGGGGATTTGACCCTGGCGTTGAACTATCACTTCGAGCCCAATCATCCCCGCGACGGCGTGACCTTGCGGGTGCCGGCGCCGCTGTTGCCGGCACTGCCGGGCGAGCGCCTGGAGTGGCTGGTCCCGGGCCTGCTGGAGGCCAAGAGCATCGCCCTGGTGCGCAATTTGCCCAAGGCCTTGCGCAAGAATTTCGTGCCAGTGCCGGACTTTGTCCGCGCGGCACTGGCGCGCATCCCCTTTGCCGAGGGTTCCTTGCCCCAGGCCCTGGGCCGCGAGCTGCTGCGCATGACCGGCGCGCGGGTCACTGACGAGGCCTGGGCGGAATCGGCGCAGCAGGTCGACAGCCACCTGCGCATGAACCTGGAAGTGCTCGACGGTGAGGGCAAGTTCCTCGGCGAAGGGCGCGACCTGGCCGAGCTCACTGCACGCTTTGCCGCCGCCAGCCAGGCGGCCCTGGCAGCGCCCGCCAGCCACAAAATGCAAAAACCAGTGGAAGCCAAGGTGTTCGCCCCCGTGGCGGCGACCACCCAGCAAAACATTGCCGGGCTGTCGATGACCGTGTACCCGGCATTGGTCGAAGAGAGCGGGACGGTCAAGGAAGGTCGGTTTTCCACTGCTGCCGAAGCCGAGTACCAGCACCGCCGTGCGTTGCAGCGTCTGCTCTTGCAGCAACTGGCCGAGCCGGCCAGGTTCCTGCGGAGCAAGCTGCCGGGCTTGACCGAGTTGGGCCTGTTATACCGCGAGCTGGGCCGTGTCGATGCGCTGGTCGAAGACATTCTGTTGGCCAGCCTGGACAGTTGCATTCTCGAAGGCGAAGCCAGCCTGCCGCGGGACGGCGCGGGCCTCGCAGCCCTGGCCGAGCGCAAGCGCGGTGGCTGGACCGAGCACGCCGAACGGCTGGCGCGCCTGACCCTGGAAGTACTCAAGCTGTGGCACGGCTTGCAGAAGCGCTTCAAGGGCAAGATCGACCTGGCCCAGGCGGTGGCCCTGAACGACATCAAGCAGCAGTTGGGCAACCTGGTCTACAGCGGTTTTGTACGGGAAACACCGGGCGCCTGGCTCAAGGAGATGCCCCGCTTTCTCAAGGCCATCGAGCTGCGTCTGGAGAAGCTCGGCTCTCAGGTGCAGAAAGACCGGGTGTGGAGCACCGAGCTGGGCAATTATTGGGCGCAGTACCAGACGCGTCTGGCCAAGCATGCCCAGGAGGGCAAGCGCGACGAGCAGTTGATGCTGTATCGCTGGTGGATGGAGGAGTACCGGGTGTCGCTGTTCGGGCAGCAACTGGGCACCAAGGTGCCGGTGTCGGACAAACGGTTGAGCAAGCAGTGGTCGGCTGTGGAGGCCTGATCGTCAGAACAGCGTTTTTCCGGAAGTTATGCCACAATTCGCCCCTGAATCCCCGCCCGGGTTGCGCTTGCCCGGGCCACTAACAACAGAGGAACGACCGTGTACAACGTCGTGATCAGCGGCACTGGCCTTTTCACTCCGGCCCAGAGCATTTCCAACGATGAGTTGGTGGAATCCTTCAACACCTACGTGCAGCAGTTCAACGCTGACAACGCGTCTGCGATCGAGCGCGGCGACGTCGAGGCGCTGACTGAATCCAATGCAGCGTTCATCGAGAAGGCTTCCGGCATCAAGAGCCGTTTCGTCATGGACAAGGCCGGTATCCTCGACCCCCGACGCATGAAGCCGTACCTGCCCGAACGGAGCAATGACGAGCAGTCGATCCTCTGCCAGATGGCCGTGGCCGCCGCCGAGCAAGCGCTCGCCCGGGCCGGCAAGACTGCCGCCGACATCGATGCGGTGATCGTCGCCTGCTCCAACCTGCAACGCGCCTACCCGGCCGTGGCCATCGAAGTGCAGCAGGCGCTGGGCATCGCAGGCTTCGGTTTCGACATGAACGTCGCGTGTTCGTCCGCCACCTTCGGCATCCAGAATGCCTTCAACAGCATTGCCCTGGGCCAGGCTCGCGCGGTGCTGATGGTCAACCCGGAAATCTGCACGGCGCACCTCAACTTCCGCGATCGCGACAGCCATTTCATCTTCGGTGACGGCGCCACCGCCGTGGTCATAGAGCGTGCCGATTTGGCCACCTCTGCGCACCAGTTCGAGATTGTCAGCACCAAGCTGCTGACCCAGTTCTCCAACAACATTCGCAACAACTTCGGTTTCCTCAACCGCACCGCCGATGAAGGCGAGGGGGCGACGGACAAGTTGTTCGTGCAGGAGGGACGCAAGGTGTTTCGCGAAGTCTGCCCCATGGTGGCCGAGCTGATTGGCCAGCATCTGCAAGAGAACCACCTCGACGTCACCGATGTGCAACGGTTCTGGCTGCACCAGGCCAACCTCAGCATGAACCACCTGATCGTCAAGAAGTTGCTGGGTCGGGAGGCGACCGTGGAAGAGGCGCCGGTGATTCTGGACACCTATGCCAACACCAGTTCGGCCGGCTCGGTGATTGCCTTGCACACCTATCAGGATGATCTGGCGGCGGGGTCGTTGGGGGTGTTGAGTTCGTTTGGGGCGGGGTATTCGATCGGCAGTGTGATCCTGCGCAAACGCTAGTCATCATGCCCCCGGATTGAAGCGCCCTTGCGCGCAGCAAGGGCGGCCCATTCAGCCAGCCAGCCGGCATGCGAACGGAGCTTTACGCCGGGTGTAACCCACCGCAGTGATCCGGCCGTCCGCCTGGACGATCACGTTGGTCCCGATGGAGTCGAAGGCGTCAAGGGGGGCCAGGCCGTTTTCGCCAAACTTGCCATCGGGTTGGCCCTGCTCATTCAGTCGACCGCAGGTGGCCTGCAGGTAGCCCGTACGCTCATCGACGTACTCGCCGATAAAAACCAATCGGCCTTGCAGGTCGACTTGCGCATAGGTCAGCGCGGAGTAGGGGAGCCCGGGGAGGTAAGCGCCTTTGCATCCGAAGCTGGAGCGCTGGCGGCCATCCTCTGCAAAGCTGACGGCTATCGCTCGCACCTGGCTGCCCACCCCGACGCCATACAACTGACCGGCCTTGTCGACGACCACATCATTGATACGGAAGCTTTGCGAGCTGAACCCGTAGCCGTCACGCCCGATGTCGCCCCATTGCTGGTCGTGCCGGCCCTGGTAGCTGACCTTCGCCACCAGCGCCGGATTATGGCCCCCCGAAGCGCCACCCGCGACATAGATACAGGCGTCGGTCAGCACGATCGAGCGCAACAGAATGCTGTAGTTGGCTGCACTCAACGCGACAACCCCGCGGTCACCGAAGCTGTTGTCCAGCACGCCGTTGCCATTCACGCAGAAGACAAAACCCGACAAGCGTGGCTGTTGACCGATCCGCCCGGTGGCAATCACGTAGATTTTGTCATCCCGTACCGCCACGTCAAAGTTGACCTGGGTGAAATCCTGATTTCTCCCTGTACTTGCCAAGGGGCCCATGGCTTTGCCATCACTGCACAGTGCCAGGTTAGTCTCGAAGGTGATCGGCCCCATGGCGCAGCTGTTGCCCGTCACGGCGTCGGCAAGAATGAGCTGGCCGTTGCCGTTGAAGCTCCGTTCCCGCTCCCCCGTAAGGGTGTAGCAAGCCAGCGCGGGGGAGCATTGCCCTGGCAGGTGTTCAACCATGCCGCCTAGAATCAACCTGTCGCCCAACTGCACCACACGCCTGCCGGGTTTTACGCCATCCCCGGTTGTGTCGTCGAAGGCATCGATGATGAAGCCGCTGTCACCAAAGCCGGGTTTTGCCGATCCGTCGGCGTCGAGCGCGCCCAGGGCATAGCGATTGCCTTGGCTCAATGCCAGATAAAGGGTCGCAGAGGTGTCGCAGTGGGCCAGACCGTGGAGTTCGAAAGCGTTGACCGCTTTGAGCGCAGGTGACGGGTTGAACGCCGGATCTGCCGTACCGGCGGTTGTTTCTGTCTGGGAAGGGGAATTGACCATTGCTGTCTCCTTTGAACGGTCGCCTTGTGACTCGGGTCGAGCGCACTGGCGGCATTCAAGCGGCAACGCTCGATAGCGTCTATAGGACAGCAATACCCCCTAATACAATCACCTGGACGGCCTGGACGCCGCATAATGGCATCCATTAAAAAGCGCGTCGTGCTGGAGGGGATCAGCACGACGCGCTTTTTTTCAGGTGTTGCTGCCAATCAGAACTTGGCTTCCAGATCCAACTGCAAGGTGTTGACGTCGGTATCGTTGCGGCCGGTCACGGCCGTGTCCGACTGCGCCAGGAAGTAAGTCACGCCAAGGCCGAAGTTCTTGTCGATGTCGTACCCCAGCTTGATCTTGTGGCCACGCGCGCCGGTGGTGCCGTTGGCAAAGTCCGAGTCGGTGAACGCGCCGACCACACCGTTACGTTGTACGTCGCGGTAGTTGTAGTCCAGCGAGAAGTCGCCCAAACGGCTCTTGATACCGGCCAGCCAAGCTTGATCCTGGCCATCGGTGGAACGGTTGTTCTTCACGAACTGGCCGTATACCGCCAAAGGCACCGGCAGGTTCTTGATGTCGATCTGACCGAAGCCCTCGTACAGGCGGAACTCTTTGGTGGTGTTGCCGTTGGCGGCCAGGGTGGTGACGCGGCTGGCGGCAGTGGCGGTGCTGGTGGTCCCCGCCGAGTTGGTGATGGAGCCGGTGGTGGTGCCGTCGTCGTTGGTGTTGTTGTACGAGTACACGCTCGCGCCCACGGTCAGGCCGACCGCGTTGGCAATGTTGAACTTGCCGCCCAGCTGCCCGGCGTACAGGCTCATGTCGTGGTTGAACTGGTAGCCTTCGCCGTCGACGTTGTCTTTGAGGGTGTAGTAACCCATGCTGCCGAACAGCTCGGCGTCCTTGTTCAATGGCAGCTTGTAGGTGGCAGCCACACCTTCCGGGTTAACGTCGCTGTCCCAGATGATGTCACCCATGCTTACCCACGGTTGCAGCATCTTGCCGCCGATCAGGTGCAGGTTCTTGACGGCGGTCGGGTGCCAGTCCAGGTAACCCAGGTCCAGCCACAGGCTCTTCTTGGTGAAGGCGTTGTTCAGGTCCTGGTTGGTCGAACGCGAGTCCGAACTGCCACCGGTGGCCACGCGAATGCCGGCGTCCACTTGCGGGTTGATCTCGCTGTACACGCCGAAACGGGCGCGCACGCGCTGACGATCGGCCGTGCGGTTGTCATCAAGCGCCGTTCCCCCAGTCTTGATGTTTTCTTCGCGAATCCGCACGTCGCCCATGATCTTGGTCTTCGAGGCCCAGGCCAGCTTCTGGTCCCAGGCGGTCTGCTTGGCGGCGGCTGCAGCGGCGGTCTGTTGGGTGACTTTCTGATCGTTGGCCAGGTCCGACTGCAACTCGGCATACTGGGCGTCGGTGATCGAACCGTTGGCCTTGAGCATGGCCAACAACTTGGCATCGACGTCGGCGCTGGCCGGCGCGCTCAGGGACATCAGTAGGGACGTGCACAACCCTGCCCCGGTCAAACTGGAAATCAAACGCATACTTTGCTCCGTTACGTTTTAGTCGCAGTTGCCTGCGTTATAGGTATTTACCTGAACCGGCCCTGAACAGAAGGCTCTTGGTTCTAAAAGGTGGCGCAAGTATTGCTATTGGTTATGACAGGTTTATGGCATTCCAATGGCCGGTTGGTGACATAAACCCGATACAAATGGCTCGGTGCCAGCCGTCCGGGAAGGGGTGATACACATTGCTGGCAGATCGGGCGATACTCGAAGAGATCGCCTTGTCATGACTGGATAACCGATGTCCTTAACCGTGCTGACCCGCCTGTCCGACCTGCCTGCGGCGCAATGGGATGCTTTGTTGCCCGCCGATCAACCTTTCATGCGCCACGCGTTCCTCAGTGCCGTGGAAGACAGCGCCAGCCTGGGCAAAGGCTCTGGCTGGCGGCCTGAACATCTGTTGCACGTGGAAAATGGCCAGTTGCTGGCCGCGCTCCCGGCTTACCGCAAATGGCATTCCTACGGCGAATACGTATTCGATCATGGGTGGGCCGATGCCTGCCGCCGGGCCGGCATCGATTACTACCCCAAGCTGTTGGCAGCGGTGCCGTTCAGTCCGGTCAGCGGGCCACGGTTACTGGCAGCAAGACCGCAAGATGGCCTGGCGTTGTTGCAGGCCTTGCCGGGTTATCTGGAAATCGAGGACCTGTCCGGCGCCCACATCAACTTCACCGACCCGGCGCTGGATGCCTTGCTGGCCGTCGAGCCCGACTGGTTGTCACGGCTGGGCTGCCAATATCACTGGCAGAACCGCGGCTACCGCGATTTCCAGGATTTCCTCGACACGCTGGCCTCGCGCAAGCGCAAGCAGATGCGCAAGGAGCGCGAACAGGTGGCCGGGCAGGCCATCGGGTTCGAGTGGCACGCGGGCCATGAGTTGGTGGAAGCCGACTGGGATTTTGTCTATGCCTGCTACGCCAACACCTACGCCGTTCGGGGCCAGGCGCCTTACCTGAGCCGGGCGTTTTTCAGCCTGCTGGCCGAACGCATGCCCGAGGCGATCCGTGTGGTGTTTGCCGTGCAGGGCAGCCAGCGGGTGGCCATGGCCTTCAGCCTGGTGGCGGGAGACACCCTGTATGGCCGCTATTGGGGCTGCCTGGCCGAATATGACCGGCTGCATTTCGAGACCTGTTTCTATCAGGGCATGGACTACGCCATCGCCCATGGTCTGAAGCGATTCGATGCGGGTGCCCAGGGGGAGCACAAGTTGATTCGCGGGTTCGAACCGGTGATCACCCATTCTTGGCACTACTTGCGCCATCCGGGGCTGCGCGCGGCAGTGAACGAGTTTCTCGACGCGGAGCGGGTGGGGGTGCTGGCCTATGCCGATGAGGCGCGGGGGGCGTTGCCGTATCGGCAGGTGGAGTGATCGGCCGGGCGATCATCTGAAGCGTTTCACCTGCAGGACCCAGCAAGCTCGGGAAGCGGGCCCCACGTCGGGCCTGCTGCACCGCGCGGTTCGGTTCCCGAGCAAGCTCGGTCCCTCAAGAGGTGGCTGTGACGTGGATAACGCTTAATCCACCCCGACAAACCCACCCGTCTGGTGATGCCACAACCGCGCATACAGCCCATGCTGTGCCAGCAGCTCACTGTGGCTGCCGATTTCGACAATACGCCCCTGCTCCAGCACCACCAGGCGATCCATCTTGGCAATGGTGGACAGCCGGTGGGCAATGGCGATCACCGTCTTGCCCTTCATCAAGGTCTCCAGGCTTTCCTGAATCGCCGCTTCCACCTCGGAGTCCAGGGCAGACGTGGCCTCGTCCATGATCAGGATGGGCGCGTTCTTGAGCAGTACTCGGGCAATGGCGATCCGCTGCCGCTGACCGCCCGACAGTTTCACACCGCGTTCGCCCACGTGGGCCTCGAAGCCCGTGCGCCCTTCGGAGTCCGAGAGCTGTGGAATGAACTCGTCGGCGCGGGCCTTGCGCACCGCCTCCCAGAGCTGTTCGTCCGAGGCGCCCGGGCGGCCGTACAGCAGGTTCTCGCGAATCGAGCGGTGCAGCAGCGCGGTGTCCTGGGTAATCATGCCGATCTGTGCCCGCAGGCTCTCCTGAGTCACCTTGGAGATGTCCTGCCCGTCCACCAGGATGCGCCCGTCGGGCAGGTCGTAGAGGCGTAGCAGCAGATTGACCAGGGTGGACTTGCCGGCACCCGATGGACCGATCAGGCCGATCTTCTCGCCCGGACGAATGTCCAGCGTCAGCCCGTCGATGATGGCGCGGCTGCCCTTGCCGTAATGGAAGTCGACGTCCTCGAAGCGCACGCTGCCGCGATCGATCTTGAGCGTGGGCGCGGCCTTGGCGTCGACCACGCTGACCGGCTGGGAGATCGACTCCAGGCCGTCCTGGACCATGCCGATGTTCTCGAAGATGCCGTTGACCACCCACATGATCCAGCCGGACATGTTGACGATACGGATGACCAGGCCCGTGGCCAGGGCAATGGCCCCGACGCTGATCAGGCTCTGGCTCCACAGCCACAGCGCCAGCCCGGTGGTGCCGACGATGAGCATGCCGTTGAGGGTGGTGATGGCGGTGTCCATGCTGGTGACCACGCGGCTGGCCAGCTGGGTCTTGAGGGTCTGCTCGGTAATGGCCTCGCGGGCGTACTGTTGTTCCAGGTTGGTGTGGGCGAACAGCTTGAGGGTAGCAATATTGCTGTAGCCGTCGACAATGCGCCCCATGAGCTTGGAGCGTGCCTCGGAGGACACCACCGAGCGCTCCTTGACCCGTGGCACGTAGTAATAGAGAGCAGCGATGTAGCCCAGGATCCACAGGATCAACGGAATCATCAGGTGCCAGTCGGCCTCGGCGAACAGGACCAGCGAACCCACGGCATAGATCACCACGTGCCAGATGGCGTCCACGGCAGCGACAGCCGAGTCGCGCAAAGAGTTACCGGTCTGCATGATGCGCTGCGCAATGCGCCCGGCGAAGTCGCTCTGGAAGAAGTTCAGGCTCTGCTTGAGCATCTGGCTGTGGTTCTGCCAGCGGATCAGGCTGGTCATGCCAGGGGCGATGGTCTGGTGCACCAGCAGGTCATGCAGGCCGACGAAAATCGGCCGCAGGATCAGGGTAACGACCAGCATCCACGACAATTCCAGGGCGTGATCGCTGAAGAAATTCGGGTCGGGTTTGCCTTGGGCCAGATCGATGATGCGGCTCAGGTAGCTGAACAGTGCCACCTCGATCAGCGCGCCGATCAGGCCCACCACCAGCAGGGCGGCGAAGCTCGGCCACACCTGCTTGAGGTAGTAGATGTAAAAAGGCAGGACCTTTTTGGGTGGCTCCTCAGTGGGCGCTTCGCGGAAGATATCGATCCATTGTTCGAAACGACGATAAATCATCGGTGAAGGGCTCCTTAAGTGCGCCGGTCCTGACCGGCTTCATTCAATGCATGGGTTCAAGGCAGGCGTTTGGCCGACTTGATGAATACAGGATCTGACGGCACATCCTGCTGACCGTTCATCGTGGTGGTCGGGGTATTGGCAATGTTGTCCACCACGTCCATGCCGTTGACTACCTTGCCGAACACCGCATAACCGAAATCGCGCCCCCCGTGGTCGAGGAAGCTGTTGTCTTTCTGGTTGATGAAGAACTGGCTGGTGGCCGAGTTCACATCAGAGGTGCGGGCCATCGCCAAGGTGCCACGGGTGTTGAGCAGGCCATTGTCGGCTTCGTTCTTGATCGGCGCGCCGGTGGGCTTTTCAGTCATGGACGAGGTGAAACCGCCGCCCTGGACCATGAAGCCCGGGATCACCCGGTGAAAGATGGTGTTGTTGTAGAAGCCCTTGTCCACATAGGCAAGGAAGTTGGCGGTGCTGATCGGTGCCTTGACGGCGTCCAGCTCGATTTCGATCTTGCCCATGCTGGTGTCCAGTTGCACATGGGGATGCTGGGCATCTGCCGCCATCAGCTGGGTGGCGAAGAGAACGGAACCGGCGGCGACGAGCAGTTGTTTGAACATGGGGGGCAGTGATCCTTGGTGGTGGTGGTCGAAACACTTTCTGGATAGCGCCAGCGCTTCAGGTCGTGGCGAGGAAATCCAGGAGGGTCTGGTTCAGGCGTTGCGGTTGGTCGAGCGGTGTAGCGTGGCGGGAATCCTTGATGACAACCAGACGCGCGCCGGCTATGAGTGTTACATGATGTTCCTTCAGGGCGACCGGGGTGTAATCGTGGTCGGCGCTGATGATAAGGGTAGGACAGATGATGCGCGAGAGTCGTTCCTGGACGCCCCAGCCGACGATGGCGTCGAAGCTGGCGCGGTAGGCCCGCGGGTCATTGCGGGCCCAGCGCTCGGCGACCTTGCGGCGCAGATCGGCCTGTTCGGGCCGGGGGAAGAGGTTCTTGCCCAGGGCCACGCCCAAGGTGGCCATACCCATGACTCGCAGCAGCGCCCAGCGCTTGAACCACTGCACGTAGTCGGCGGCCTTGTGCAGTTTGACCTCCGGGCTGCTGTTGATGATGCACAGACTGCTCAGCCGCTCGGGGTGGTCCACTGCCAGTTGGTAGCCGATCATGCCGCCCATGGACAACCCGACGTAGTGCACCTGTGCCAGTTGCAGATGCTCGAGCAAGGCGAGCACGTCGGCGCTCATGCCGGCAATGCTGTAGGGGCCGCGAGGCTTGCTCGAGCGACCGTGGCCGCGCAGGTCGAGGCAGATGACCCGGTAATGTTCGGCGAGCACCGGCACTTGCAGCTCCCAATCCTCACTGCTCGATCCCAAACCATGGGCCAGCAGCACCGGTGCGCCCTGGCCCTGCTCGGTGTAGAACAGCTCGCAGCCCTGATAAGTGAAGATCGCCATGCCCGGCCGCGTCCTCAGGCCAACTCGGCATTGGCCAAGGGCATGGGCAGGTCTTCCAGCGGTGTGCTGTCGTAGCTGCGCAACAGGTCGATCAGGATCTGTGTGGCCGGGCCCATGGGCTTGTCCTTGTTGGCGTAGAGGTAGAACACGGGATGACGACTGCCGCCTTGCTCCATGGGCAAGGCCTTGAGGACGCCTTCTTCCAGCTCGCGCACGATCAGGTGGCGTGGCAGCCAGGCGAAACCCAGGCCATTGCCGACGAAGGTGGCGGCGGTGGCCAGGCTACCCACCGTCCAGCGCTGCTCGGCCCCCAGCCAGCCGACGTCGCGGGGCTGGGAGCGGCCGGAGTCGCGGATGACCACCTGCAGCTGACTTTCCAGATCCTGAAAATTCAGCAGCCGGTTGAAGCGGTGCAGGGCATGCTCGGGGTGGGCGACGGCGACGAATTCGACGGCGTTCATCTCGGTACCCAGGTAGCCCGGGATGCTGAAGCCGCTGATGGCGACGTCGGCGACGCCTTCCTGCAACACTTCTTCGACACCGGACAGCACTTCCTCGCGCAGGCGCACGCGGCAGCCACGGCTCTGCGGCATGAACTCGGTCAGGGCCCTTACCAGGCGGGCGTTGGGGTAGGCCGCATCGACCACCAACCGCACTTCGGCCTCCCAGCCTTGTTCCATGTGGTGGGCCAGGTCTTCGAGCTGGGCGGCCTGCTTGACCAGCTGCCGGGAACGCCGCAGCAGCACGCCACCGGCCTCCGTCAGCACCGCCTTGCGCCCGTCGATGCGCAACAGCGGCACGCCCAATTGGTCCTGCATCCGTGCCACGGTGTAACTGACGGACGATTGCGACCGGTGCAAGGCTTCGGCGGCCTGGGCGAATCCGCCGTGATCGACCACGGCTTGCAGGGTTCGCCATTGATCCAGGGTGACACGCGGGGCTTTCATCGGGGCTCCAATCGAATGACCACAAGGCAGTCTTGGCAGATTAGAGCATCGGCTCGATAAAACAACTTGATTGATGGGTTTTGCCGGTATTATCGATCATTCAATCGATTTTTCATCTTTTGCACGAGCCTCGCCATGCCCTACCTGCTTCTCGTCACCCTGATTCAGGCGTTTTCCTTCAACCTCATCGGCGTCTATCTGGCCGGCCACGTGGACAGTTACTTTGCGGTACTGGCGCGGGTGCTCCTCGCCGGGCTGGTGTTCATCCCGCTGACCCGCTGGCGCAACGTCGAGCCGGTCTTCCTGCGACGCATGCTGGTGATCGGTGCGTTGCAGTTCGGCGTGACCTACGTCTGCCTGTACCTGAGCTTTCGGGTGCTGACGGTGCCGGAGGTCCTGCTGTTCACCATCCTCACGCCGCTGCACGTGACGTTGATCGAAGACGCCCTCAACCGGCGCTTCAATCCTTGGGGGCTGCTGGCCGCCCTGATTGCGGTGGCCGGGGCTGCCGTGATCCGCTACGACCGCATCAACGCCGACTTCTTTCTCGGATTTCTGTTGCTGCAACTGGCCAACTTCACCTACGCGGCCGGCCAAGTGTTGTACAAGCACCTGATGGCGCGCTTTCCCACGGACGAGCCGCAGTACCGGCGTTTCGGCTACTTTTTCGTCGGCGCCTTGCTGGTGGCGCTGCCGGCGTTTCTGGCGTTCGGCAACCCGCAGCACCTTCCCCAGGGAACGACGCAGTGGGGCGTGCTGGTGTTTCTCGGGCTGGTGGCCACGGCGTTCGGCATGTACGCCTGGAACAAGGGCGCAAGCCAGGTCAGCGGTGCGACCCTGGCAGTGATGAACAACTTGCATGTGCCGGTAGGGTTGTTACTCAACCTGCTGGTGTGGAACCAGCAGGAGCCGTCAGGGCGGCTGGCGTTGGGGGCGGGGGTTATTCTGCTGTCGGTCTGGGTGGCTCGGCGCGTCAGCCGTCACCGCGACTCATTTGAGTAGGATCGACCGCATATCGGCCCCACTTGGCTGCTGATAAACCGCCAACCCAAACACGGGCATCACCGCCAGCAGGTAATCGAACACATCCCCCTGCACGCGTTCGTACTCTGCCCAGTCCGTGGTCCGCGTGAAGCAGTAAATCTCCAGCGGTATGCCCTCGGCGGTGGGTTGCAGTTGGCGGACCATGCAGGTCATCTGAGGTTGAATGTCGGGGTGGTGCTTGAGGTAGGCGAGGGCGTAGGCCCGCAGGCTGCCCAGGTTGGTCAGTTGGCGGCGGTTGGCCGGGTGTTCGGCAACGTCACCCTGTGAATCATTCCAATGCTGGAGTTCGGCATTTTTGTGGGCGACGTAGCCCCTCAGCAGTTGGATGTGAGCGAGTTCGTCGGTGTGCATGAAGCGCACGCCGCTGGCGTCGACGAACAGGCTGCGTTTGATCCGCCGGCCCCCGGCCTGCTGCATGCCGCGCCAGTTCTTGAAGGATTCGGACATCAGGCGCCAGGTGGGGATCGAAACCAGGGTCTTGTCAAAATTCTGCACCTTGACCGTGTGCAGGGTGATGTCTACCACGTCGCCATCGGCGCCGACCTGGGGCATATCGATCCAGTCGCCCACCCGCAGCATGTCATTGCTGGTCAGTTGCACGCTGGCGACGAATGACAACAGGGTGTCCTTGTAGACCAGCAGGATCACCGCTGACATGGCGCCCAGGCCCGACAACAACAGCAGCGGCGAGCGGTCGATCAGCGTGGCGACGATGGCGATGGCGCCGAAGATGAACAGGATCATCCGCGCCAGTTGCACGTAGCCCTTGATCGAGCGGGTGCGGGCATGTTCGGAGCGGGCGTGGATGGCCAGCAGGGCGTCCAGCGTGGCGCTGGCGGCCAGCAACAGGAACAGCAGGGTCACGGCGAAGGCGACATTGCCCAGCAGGTTCTCGGCCAGGGGGCTGAGCCCGGGTACGCCCTGAAGGCCGAATTGCAGGATCAGCGAGGGCCCCGTCTGGGCCAGGCGCCGGAACACTTTGTGCGCCGCCAGGTCGCTTAGCCACTGCGCGGAGGGCTGGCGGGCCAGCACCTCGACGCCGTGCAGCAGCAGGATGCGCACCAATCGTCCGACGGCCAGCGCGCACGCCAGCAGGATCGCCAGGCCCAGGCTGGCATGCAGCAGGGGGTGTTGGTCCAGCGCGCTCCAGAGACTGCCGAGCGCAAGCCATGGGGATCGAGTGTCCATATGAGTGGGGACAGTTACCGGTGGAATGGGTTGGCGATTAAACCCCATTCGGCGGGCCGGGGAACCCGCGAGACCGTTACAAGACGTAAAGAAATTCGAGGTCAGCGCCGGAAACCGTTACGCTATGCCGTTGAATTCCCGTATTTCGTCGAGGTAACACCCGTGTTTTCCCAATTCGCCCTGCACGAACGCCTGCTCAAAGCCGTGGCCGAGCTTAAATTTGTCGAGCCTACGCCTGTGCAGACAGCGGCCATTCCCCTGGCCTTGCAAGGGCGTGATCTGCGGGTGACCGCTCAGACCGGCAGCGGCAAGACGGCGGCGTTCGTGTTGCCGATCCTCAACCGCCTGATCGGCCCGGCCAAGGTGCGTGTCGACATCCGTGCCTTGATCCTGCTGCCGACCCGCGAGCTGGCCCAGCAGACGCTGAAGGAAGTGGAGCGCTTTTCCCAGTTCACCTTCATCAAGGCCGGCCTGATCACCGGCGGCGAGGACTTCAAGGTGCAGGCGGCGATGCTGCGCAAGGTCCCGGACATCCTCATCGGCACCCCAGGGCGGCTGATCGAGCAGTTGAACGCGGGCAACCTCGATCTCAAGCATGTGGAAGTGATCGTCCTCGACGAAGCCGACCGCATGCTCGACATGGGCTTTTCCGAGGACGTGCAGCGTCTGGTGGAAGAGTGCCCGAGCCGTCAGCAGACCTTGTTGTTCTCCGCCACCACGGGCGGTGCCGGCCTGCGCGACATGATCGACAAGGTCCTCAAGGACCCCGAGCACCTGATGATCAACAGCGTCAGCCAGCTCAGCGAAGGCACCCGCCAGCAGGTCATCGCGGCCGATCACAATGTGCACAAAGAGCAGATCCTCAACTGGCTGATGGCCAATGAGACCTACCAGAAGGCAATCATTTTCACCAACACCAAGGCCATGGCCGACCGCCTGTACGGGCGCCTGGTTGCTCAGGACTACAAGGTGTTCGTGCTGCACGGCGACAAGGACCAGAAGGACCGCAAGGCTGCCATCGACCGCCTCAAGCAGGGCGGGGTGAAGATTCTGGTGGCCACCGATGTGGCGGCCCGTGGCCTGGATGTCGAAGGCCTGGACATGGTCATCAACTTCGAAATGCCCCGCAGCGGTGACGAGTACGTGCACCGCATTGGCCGTACCGGCCGTGCCGGCAACCAGGGCCTGGCCATCTCGCTGATTTCCCACGGCGACTGGAACCTGATGTCCAGTGTCGAGCGCTACCTCAAGCAGAAATTCGAGCGCCGGGTGATCAAGGAAGTCAAAGGCAGCTACACCGGGCCGAAGAAGGTCAAGGCGTCGGGCAAGGCGGTCGGTGTGAAGAAGAAAAAGACCGACAAGAAAACCGACAAGAAGGCCGTGGCCAAGACCCCGACCAAGCGCAAGACGGTCAACCGGCCGAAGGCCGACGCGCCCTCGCTGGTCAGCCAGGATGGTCTGGCGCCGCTGCGCAAGCGCAAACCGGCTGCACCCGCCGCCGAGTAAGCCGGCCGCGCCTGCCCGCCGTTCGGAACGGCGGGCGGGCTGTCGGGTCACAACTGATGCATGACCCTTTCACTCGAGTGTTGGAGGTTTCATCAGCATGGATACCCCGAAAAAATACAATTGGGACCTGATCGAACGTCTGCTTCATGAAGTGCAGAACGGTGCCGACCGCAGTTTCACCCCCCGTCCTTATGCCGAACAGCATGCCGCCGCCCAAGCTGCGCAGGGCAGCGCCGTGGGCGATCTGGACCGGTTGAAGGCAGACGCCGGCTTGTATGAAAAGCTGCTGCTTGAGCGTGGCTTCATCGATCCGCGGCCGGAGGGCGACGGTGGCAATGGCGAAAACTTCGTGTTGACCCTGCGCGGATCGAGCCTGTTGAGCCTGCTGGACAGCAGCATCCCCGGCAACGATCACCCGCGCCAGGTGCTTGATGACCAGGCCGATGCGCTGGATCCGGCTATCTTTGATGAGGTGGCCAGCCAGGCGCAGATTGCGGGTGGGGCGGTGTAGGTTTCAAAGGCCTCGTCGCGAGCAAGTTCGCGCTCGAGCTTGTTCGTGAAGAGGCCAGGCCTGCCCCCCATGTCGCTCCCCAAAGAGGCCTGGCCAACAACCCTGCACCGCTTTTGCGCACTGAAGCGCGTCTATATCCCCCAAATCCCCTCATTTCTAAAATGGCATACATCCTGCTCTGATCTTGGCTCAACAATCGTATACAACAGTGCTAGCGACTCGCCATGAGCCGTGGCCTTTGTCCCATGGAGGCAAACGATGACCGAGCAACTTCCCCCGGGTTACAGCCCTCGCCTTTACAACGCCGACCTGGGGCCTGTGCCTCAGACGTGGAGCTGGTACAACATTTTTGCGTTCTGGATGAGCGACGTGCACAGCGTCGGCGGCTATGTCTTCGCTGCCAGCCTGTTCGCCCTCGGTCTGGCCAGTTGGCAGGTGCTGATCGCACTGCTGGCCGGCATCTGTATCGTGCAGTTGATCGCCAACCTGGTGGCCCGGCCCAGCCAGCAGGCCGCGGTGCCGTTCCCGGTGATCTGCCGGCTGGCGTTCGGCGTGTTCGGCGCCAATATCCCTGCGGTGATCCGCGGCCTGATCGCGGTCGCCTGGTACGGCGTGCAGACCTACCTGGCCTCCAGTGCGCTGATCATCGTGGTGTTGCGCTTCTTTCCGGGCATGGAGGTCTACACCCACACCATGTTTGCCGGCCTGTCCTACCTGGGCTGGTTCGGCTTTCTCTCCCTCTGGGTGCTGCAGGCGGCGGTGTTCTGGGCCGGTATGGACTCCATCAAGCGCTTCATCGACTGGGCCGGTCCTGTGGTCTACGCGGTGATGTTTCTGCTGGCGGCCTGGATCGTCTGGAAAGCCGGTTGGAGCAATATCAGCTTCACCCTGTCGGAAAAGCAGCTGACGGGATGGGACGCCATCAGCCAGATCATCATCGCCACGGCACTGGTGGTGTCGTACTTCTCGGGACCGACATTGAACTTCGGTGACTTCAGCCGTTATGCCCGCACCATGGCTGACGTGCGTCGCGGCAATTTCTGGGGCCTGCCGGTGAATTTCCTGGCGTTCTCGCTGGTGACCGTGGTGATCGTGTCCGGGACCTTGCCGGTGTTCGGCGAGATGCTCCACGACCCGATTGCCACGGTGGCCCGCATCGATAACAGTGTCGCGGTGTTGCTGGGTGCCTTTGCCTTCGTCACGGCCACCATCGGCATCAATATCGTCGCCAACTTCGTTTCCCCGGCCTTCGACTTTGCCAACGTTTCCCCGAGCAAGATCAGCTGGCGCGCCGGCGGCATGATTGCCGCCGTGGCCTCGGTGTTCATCACGCCGTGGAACCTGTTCAACAACCCGGCGGTGATCCACTACACCCTGGATGTGTTGGCGGCCTTTATCGGCCCGCTGTTTGGCATCCTGCTGGTGGACTATTACATCATCAGGAAGCGCCAGATCGACGTACCGGCGCTGTTCGATGACAGCCCGTCCGGCCGTTACTATTACACCAAGGGTTTCAACCGCACGGCGATCTTTGCGTTGATTCCGGCGACGCTGATGGGAGTGGCGATTACCTTCATCCCCTGGCTCGGCGTGCTGGCCAACTTCGCCTGGTTCACAGGTTGCGGTCTGGGGGCGCTGTTCTACCTGGGGCTGGCCTGGCGCGAGCGCAGCCGCTATCAGGTCGGTCTTGGTGCCGTGGCGCACAGCTGATTGTGCTTTTGGAGTGGAAAAGCAATGCCCCGGCTGAGTCCGGGGTTTTTTGTGTCAGAACGGGTGGACCGTTCGGCGGAAACTCAGGCGTCGGAACAAAAGACGGACAGGCTCGGTCTACATCTGTAATTGGCCGCCCAAGCAGGTTGTCCGGCACTTGAAGCCTGAAACCTTGGCGCCAGAATCTGGTCATTGGTCTGAATGCAGCATTTCGTCACACTAATTTGTGGTATCAAATGTTGTCCGAAGGGATATGATCGATCTGCACTCTGATTAATCACGACTCTGATCAATCACGGCTATGATCAAGACGAAGCGACGACAGAATTCCCGTCGCCCAGGTTTACCCTTGAGGGGGGCATATGAAATCCGACCTGTTTAACTGGCTCCACGACCTGGGTGTCGCGCTTGGCTTGATTCCGCCACCGCTGCAACCTGTGCCTATCCCCACGGAAGATGATCGTCGTCGGCGACAGCCGCGCCGCTGAACCTTCACAGACAAAAGGGCGGACACCCGCAAAGGTGCCCGCCCTTTTGTTCGATCGCTTCAGCGTCAAGCCGCGCGAGTGGCGCCCGCTGCCTTCAGCACCGCTTGGCTGCGAGGGTCCGCAGGGCCGTAGACCTCGGGTGACTCAGGGAACAGGCTCAGCAGCGCCAGGTACACCAGCGCGGCCAGGCCCAAGGTTACCGGCAAGCTGATGTCGATGCCGCCCGCCAGGTTGCCCAGCGGGCCGACGAACTGCCCTGGCAGGTTGACGAAACACAGCCCCACCAGCGCACTCGGTACCCACGCCCCCATCCCCCGCCAGTTCCAGCCATGGTTGAACCAGTAGCGCCCGCCGGTTTCGCCGCGGGTGAACACCTGCAGGTCATCCGGGCAATACCAGCCGCGGCGCGTCAGCAGTCCCAGCAGCATGATGACCATCCAGGGTGTGGTGCAGGTAATGATCAGCACTGCGAAGGTCGACACGCTCTGCACCAGGTTGGCGGCAAAGCGACCGATGAAGATGAAGGCAATCGACATCAGCCCGATCAGCAGCGTGGCCTTGACCCGGGACAGCACCCGCGGGAACACGCTGGACATGTCCAGGCCCGTGCCATACAGCGAGGTGGTCCCGGTGGACATACCGCCGATCACTGCCAGCAGGCACACGGGGACGAAGAACCAGGTGGGTGAAACCGCCAGCAGGCCGCCGACATAGTTGTTGCTGGCGATGTAGTCCGGGGCCTTGACCGCCACGATGGTCGCGGTGGCCAGGCCGAACAGGGTCGGCAACAAGGTGGCGAGCTGGGCGAGAATCACGGCCCCGAGGATCCGCGAGCGGGCCGTTTCACGGGGAATGTAGCGTGACCAGTCGCCAAGGAACGCGCCGAACGAGATCGGGTTGCTCATCGACACCAGCGCAGCGCCGATAAAAGCGGCCCAGAAGCCCGGCTGGCCCAGGTTGACGGTGCCCGCATAGGCACTGTCGAAGGTCGGTGCAAATGCCACCACCCCCAGCAGAAACAATACGCTGGCCACCGACACGGCAATCTTGTTCACCCACAGCATGAAGCGGAAGCCGTAGATGCACACGATCAGCACCAGCAGGGCGAACAGGCCGTAGGCCAGACCCAGGGTCAGGTCGGTTTCCGGCAGGCCGATCAGGCGCTTGGCCCCGCCGACCAGGGCGTCACCCGAACTCCAGACCGAGATCGAGAAAAACGCGATGGCGGTCAGCAGCGACAGAAACGAGCCGACGATGCGCCCGTGCACACCGAAATGCGCACCGGAGGACACGGCATTGTTGGTGCCATTGATGGGCCCGAACAGGCCCATGGGCGCCAGAATCAGTGCCCCGACGACGATCCCCAGTACCACCGCCCAGACCCCGGCCTGGAAGGAGAGGCCGAACAGCACGGGGAAACTGCCGAGTACGGCGGTGGAGAAGGTGTTGGCGCCGCCGAAGATCAGGCGGAACAGGTCCAGCGGGGTGGCGTTGCGTTCATGGTCGGGTATCTGTTCGACCCCGAAGGTTTCTATCTGGCTGATGCTCTGGTTCATGCTGTCATTTTTCGAGTTGTTATGAGTCATGGTCTGCTCCGGTCATTGCCGCGCTCACGTCCATGAGCGCTGCTGGCTAAGGGGAGGGCAGTACGGAAAGGTGTTCGTGACAGGCCAGCCAGCGGCCTGTAGGTTGATCTTGTTGTGATGGCGCGCGACGAAACACAATGGTCTCCCGCTCCTGACTGGCATACAGCTCCCCTTGCAAGCGCAGCTCTGTGGCCACGTTGTGCATGAAAATCGCGACCTCGCCCTGCAGGCTGACAACGCCCTGGCTCGAGGTGCAGGAAAGCACCTCGAAACCGTCGTCCCGGCGCCAGCCGTCCCACACCTGTTGGTAGGCATCGCGGGACAGCAGCGGCTGCTCGACGTTGTGAAAGACAAAGCTGGCGTCTTCGCTGAAAGCCCCGAAATACGCGTCGCGGTCATTGCTGGCGAACGCTGCGACCAGCTCGGCCGCCGCTTGCAGCACCTCGCGCACACTCATCGGTGCACCACACCCGGCAGCACGCAGAGCATCTCGTACAAGAGGTTGGCCCCCAGCAGCGAGGTGTTGCCAGTGGTGTCGTACGGCGGCGAAACCTCCACCAGGTCGCAGCCGACCAGATCCAGGCCCTGGCAGCCACGGATGATCTCGATGGCTTGAATGGTGGTCAGCCCGCCGATTTCCGGGGTGCCGGTACCAGGCGCCCAGGCCGGGTCGATGCCGTCGATGTCGAAGCTCAAATACACCGGACCGCCGCCGACCTTGGCCCGCACTTCTTCCATCAGCGGGGTCAGGGATTTGTGCCAGCACTCTTCGGCCTGGACCACGCGAAAGCCTTGCTTGCGGCACCAGTTGAAGTCGTCGGCGGTGTAGCCCTGGGCCCGCAGGCCGATCTGCACCACGCGGTCGCAGTCCAGCAGGCCTTCTTCGACGGCGCGGCGGAAGGTGGTGCCGTGGGCGATTTTCTCGCCGAACATGTGGTCATTGACGTCGGCATGGGCATCGATGTGCACCAGCCCGACCTTGCCGTGTTTTTTGTGGATGGCGCGCAGGATGGGCAGGGTGATGGTGTGGTCACCGCCCAGCGTCAGGGGAATGGTGCCATGTTCGAGAACCTCATCGTAATGCTCTTCGATGATACGTACCGAGTCCAGCAGGTTGAACGTGTTGATCGCCACATCGCCGATGTCAGCCACTGACAGCGAATCGAAGGGCGCGGCACCCGTGGCCATGTTGTACGGGCGGATCATCACCGACTCGGCGCGGATCGAGCGCGGCCCGAAACGGGTGCCCGAACGCAACGAGGTGCCGATGTCCAGCGGCACGCCGATGAAGGCCGCGTCCAGGCCGGCAGCGCTGGGCATCTGGGGCAGGCGCAGCATGCTGGCGATACCGCCGAAACGCGGCATCTCGTTACCGCCCAGTGGTTGGTGGAGAATCTTGTCCACGGGTTTGCCTCATCAGTAGGGTTATCCAGTGGGGCGAGTCTGCTAAAGGTCCGGGGTGGAAAGAATCCGCACCGGCAAATACTTAGTTCAGAAAATTCTGAACTAATGCACAATTCGCTGACACCGCCTCGCCTGAAGATGTGAACCGATCATGGCCAGCTCCGCCCCCGACCTTAAACTTCTGCGCATCTTCGTCAGCGTGGTACGCCACCAGGGCTTTGCCAACGCCCAGCAGGAGCTCAACCTGTCCACCTCGGCCATCAGCACCTACATGAGCCAGTTGGAAGCCAGCGTGGGTATCGTCCTGTGCCACCGTGGGCGTGGCGGGTTCAGCCTGACCAGCAAGGGCGAGCTGTTTCATCAGGAAACCCTGCGGGTGTTGGGTGAGATGGAGGTGTTCGAGCAGTACACGGCCGCCCTCAAGGGCGAGTTGCGCGGCACCCTCAACCTGGGGGTGATCGACTCCACGGTCAGCGACGGCGGGTTTCCGTTTGCCGAGGCCATTGGTGCCTACTGCCAGGAGTACCCGGCGGTGCATTTGCACCTGTCGGTCTCCAGCCCCTATGAGCTACAGATGGGCGTCCAGGAAAATCGTCTGGACCTGGCCGTCGGCTCGTTTTCCACGCGCATGAGCGGGCTGGTCTACCAGCCGCTGTACCGCGAACAACACTGGCTGTATTGCAGCAGCCGCCACCCGCTGTACCACGAGCGGCGCATTCCCGAAGAAGTCATCACCCAGCAACGCATGGTCGGCCGAGGCTACTGGAGCCAGGCGGAACTGGCCCGGCACGGCTTCAAACACAGCGCAGCCACTGTGGAAAGCATGGAGGCGCAGCTGATTCTGGTGTTGTCGGGGGCTTACATCGGCTACCTGCCGGAGCACTATGCCCAAGGCTGGGCAGACAAGGGCGATCTGCGGGTGCTGTCGCCGGCGACTTTCGGCTATCAGGCGCCGTTCTCCATGATCGTACGGCGAGGGCGTAGCCGGGAGCCGCTGATTCAGACGTTTCGTGATTTGCTCAAGAGTCAGGTGAATCCCCGATAGCTTCGGTCCTGCGCGGCGGTCTGTGTCAAACTACGCCCATGCCCAGACCCCAATGCCCTCGCTGCCAGCGCCCGCAAAGCCTTTGCCTGTGCGCCCTGATTCCGTCGCTGCCCAGCCGCACCCGCGTGCTCATCCTCCAGCACCCCAGCGAAGCGGGCCATGCGTTGAATACGGCGCGCCTGGCCGCTCTGGGTTTGCAGAATGCCGAGTTGCGAGTAGCGGAAGTGTTCGAGGAGCAGACCCGGAGTGAGGAGGGCTATCGCGCCTGCCTGCTGTTTCCTGGCGAAGACTCGACGCCATTGCAACGTTGCGCGGCTGACGCGCAGCCCCTGCTGCTGATCGTCCCCGACGGCACCTGGCGCAAGGCGCGCAAGCTGTTGCACCTCAACCCATGGCTGGCCGCGCTGCCTCGGGTCAGCCTAAGTGCAGCGGCGCCGTCGCGCTATCGGCTGCGCAAGGCGCCGGCCGAAGGCGCCTTGTCCACCATCGAGGCGGTGGCCCAGGCCCTGGACGTGCTGGAGGCGCCGGCGACCTTCGAGGCGTTGCTCAAACCCTTCGACGCCCTCATCGAAGGGCAGATTTCAGCCATGGGCAGCGACACCTACCAACGCAACCATCAACGCCATTCGTGAATCGGCCAGCCGGCCTGTTCAGCGTGTTCGCGCAGCACCGGGTCCGGGTTGACCACCTGGGGGTTGGCCACCTTGAGCAGCAAGGGCAGGTCATTGCGTGAATCCGAGTAGAAACTGGCGCCGTCCAGCGTTTCACCCTGATCATGCAGCCACTCGGCGAGCCGCGTGACCTTGCCCTCGCGGTAGGTCAGCACACCCTCGGTGCGGCCGCTGTAGACGCCATGGCCCACTTCCAGGTTGATCGCCAGCACGTCGTCCACACCCAGTCGGTCGGCAATCGCCTGCACCAGGAACACTGCCGAGGCAGAGATGATCAAGATGCGGTCGCCGCTGGCGCGGTGACGGGCGATGGTGCGCGTCGCCTCGCTGTAGATGATCGGCTCGATGACATCCTCGACCCAGGGCTCCACCAGAAAATCCACTTCCTCGGGCGTGCGTCCGGCCACCGGCTCCAGGCTGAAGGCCATGTAGTCCTCCATGGCGAGCTTGCCTTCGCCGTAGGCCTGCATCAGTTCTTTGTCCTTGCGCAGGAAGGATTCGCCGTCGACCCAGTCCAGGCGCACCATTTGCTCGCTCCACAGGGAAGCGCAGTCGCCGTGGATGAGGGTCTCGTCCAGGTCGAAAATTGCTAAAGCCATTACCGGATGTCTCCTTGAAAAGCTGTCAGGCTACCTCACACAGCGCCTCGGGATCGATCGACAGCGACACGCGCTGACCATTGGGCAGCAGGTCGGAGGCCGAGCGGTTAAGCACATCGACCACCAGTTCCACCTCGCGGGCCATGATCCGGTAGCGAATCACGTTGCCCAGCAGGCTGTGGCTGCGGATCTCGCCTTCCAGCTCGCCGGTGAGGCTCAGGCTGATGGATTCCGGGCGGATGGCCAGGCGCGAGGCGATGGGTCGTTGCAACAGTTTACTCGCGCGCTCGGCATCCAGCAGGTTGTAGCTGCCGATGAAACCGGCGGCGAAGGCGTCCACCGGGGCGGTGTAGAGGCTTTGCGCATCGCCGCTCTGGACGATCTTGCCCTGGTTCATCAGGAAGATCCGGTCGCTCATGGTCAGGGCCTCTTCCTGATCGTGGGTGACGAAAATGGTGGTCAGGTTCAGCTCCTGTTGAATCGCCCGGATCTGTTCGCGCAGGTGCTTGCGGATGCGTGCGTCCAGTGCCGACAAAGGTTCATCCAGCAACAACAGACGCGGACGGGTAACCAGCGAGCGCGCCAGTGCTACCCGTTGGCACTGGCCGCCGGACATCTGATGCGGGTAGCGGTTGGCCAGCGGCGTCAGTTCCACCAGGGCCAGTACCTCGGCCACTCGTTTGCGGCTTTCTTCGGCGCCGACTTTCTGCATGCGCAGGCCAAAGGCGACGTTCTGTTCCACGTTCATGTTGGGGAACAGCGCGTAGCTCTGGAACACCATGCCGATGTCGCGTTTCTGCGGGCTCAAGGGCACCAGGTCGTGGCCGTCGAGCATGATCTTGCCGCTGTTGACCGAGGTCAGCCCGGCGATGCAGCGCAGCAGCGTGGACTTGCCGCAGCCGGACGGCCCCAGCAGGGTGATGAACTCGCCCCGGGCGATGGTGAAGTTGATGTCGCTGAACACCGGCGTGGCGCCGTAGTGTTTTTCCAGCTGTTCGACGCTGACGAAACTCATATTCAGTCCTTGTCCTTGTTCAGTCGGTTGGCGGCCCAGGTCAGCACCAGCACGAAGAGGAAGTAGGAAATCACCAGCGCGCTGTTGAAGTGCCCGCTGCTGTTGCGCATGTTGTTGAGGTACACCTGCAAGGTTTCGTAGCGCGTGCCCACCAGCAGGTTGGCGAACACGAACTCGCCGAACAGGAACGAGAACGACAGCAGCAGCGCCACCATCAGGCCCTTGCGCAGATTCGGCAGCACCACCAGCAGCGCGGCCTGGAAAGTGCTGGCCCCGAGCAACTGGGCCGCGTCCATCAGGTCGCGCAGGTTGATGGCCTGCAGGTTGTTGGTAATGGCCCGGTACATGAAGGGCAGGGCCACGGTGAAGTAGCAGCCGATCAGAATCCACGGCGTACCGACCATGGCCAAAGGGCCTGAACCGTACAGGTTGAGCAACCCCACCGAAGACACGACTGGCGGCACCGCGAAAGGCAACAGGATCAGGATGTTCATCAGCCCGTCGAGCTTGGGGAAGTGGTAATGCACCACGAACAGCAACGGCAGGATCAGCACCACCGAAAGGATCAGCGCGCCGATGCACACCACCAGCGACTGGCCGAAGGCATGCAGAAAGCGCGGGTCGCTCCACAGCGCAGCGTACCATTTGAAGGTCAGGCCGGTGGGCAGAATGGTCGCCGACCATTCCGTGGCGATGGAGTAGAGCAGGGTGCCGGCCAGCGGCGCCAGCAGGATCAGGAACAGCAGCCACACCACCACGCGGTGGTAGAGGGCAACGGGGCTGGCTTCAGTGCGCGACATGGTGGCTCCTCTTCAACAGCCATTGATGGACCACGGTGACCAGGGTCATCAGGCCGACAAGGATGATGGCCAGGGCGCTGGCCAGGTTCGGGTCCAGGCTGATGTCGCCGGCAACCATGGCGGCAATGCGGATCGGCAGCACGTTGAAGTTGCCGGTCGTCAGTGCATACACCGTGGCGTAGGCACCCAGCGCATTGGCCAGGAGAATGACGAAGGTGCCCAGCAGGGCCGGGGTCAGCACCGGCAGGCCGATGTAGCGCCAGTATTGCCAGCTGCTGGCGCCCAGCAAGGCCGAAGATTCACGCCAATCTTCGCGCAGGGAGTCGAAGGCCGGGTAGAGCAGCAAGACGCCCAGAGGGATCTGGAAGTAGGTGTAGAGAATGATCAGGCCGGTCTTGGAGTACAGGTTGAAGTCTTCAATCAGCCCGGCCTGCTTGAGGATCATGGTCAGGCTGCCGTTGAAACCCAGCAGAATGATGAAGGCAAAAGCCAGGGGCACGCCGGCAAAGTTGCTGGTCATGTTGGCGAACGCGCTGACGAAGTCGCGCAGTTTCGAGTCCACCCGGCGCAGCGAATAGCTCCCGAGGATCGCGATGATGATGCCGAACAGGCTGGACCAGAAACTGATTTCCAGGCTCAGTTGAATGGCCTGGCGATAGAACTTCGAGCTGAACGCTTTGACGAAGTTGTCCAGGCCCCAGCCGTCGTCCAGTTGCACGCTGTGCACCGCCACCCAGCCCAGCGGGGCGATCTGGAAGACCAGGAAGAAGGCGGCAAAGGGCAGCAGAAACAACAAGGCCATGCCACGGCCGCGGGTCGGATTGCTCACTTCAACAGCTCCAGGTTCGCCGGCTTGTCGTGGGCCACGCCGAGCAACTCGCAGACCGTGCCGCACAGTTCGGTCTGCAACGGGCGCAGGTTGGGGTTGAGGCTGAAGGCGTCGCCCAGCAGGAACAGCGGCACTTCCCGTTCTTCGGCCAGCAGGCCGTTGTGGGAGCGGTCGTTGTTCATGCCGTGGTCGGCGGTCACGATCACCTGGTAGCCGTCATCGAGCCAGCCTTGCAGGTAGTCGGCGAGGATCACATCGGCACCCCGGGCGCTGTTGCGGTATTGGGCGCTGTCCAGACCGTGCTTGTGGCCGGCGTCGTCGATGTTCATCGGGTGCACCAGCAGAAAGTCGGGGCTGTGTTGCAGGCGCAGGCTTTCGGCGTCGGCAAACAGGTGCGAGTCGGGGTAGTGGTCGACCCAGTAGAAGTGGCCGTGTTGGATGGGCAGTTCCGGGCGTGCGGTGTGGCGATCGCGGTGGGCGTCGAACGGCGTTCGGTTGTACAGCTCGCTGACCCAATGGTAGGCCGCCGCCGCGGTGCTCAGACCGGCGGCAGTGGCATAGTGGAAGATGCTGCGCTGGTTGGACAGGCGCGAGACGTTGTTGTGGACGATGCCGCTTTCAATCGGCGGTACGCCCGTGAGGATGCATTCGTACAAGGGGCGGGACAGTGCCGGCAGGGCGCATTCAAGCTTGTAGAGTACGGCGCGTTCGGCGCCGACGTAAGCATGCAGGTGGCCCATGGCGTGTTCGGCAACGCTGTAGCTGAGGCCGTCCAGCAGGACCAGGATGACTTTGTGGGGCATGGTGTTGTGGTCCTCTGGAAACTATGAAATCGCGTCGCGGCGATCGCGGGCAAGCCCTGCTCCCACAGATTTTCAGGGTGTAACCTGAGGGAGCAGGACTTGCCCGCGATGAAGGCGATGCGTTCTTGATGGAAAACACGATCACCCCATCAATTCATCTCGATGATCACCTGCTCCTGCCACTGCTGCGGCAGGGCCTTGGAACTCTTTTCCCAGGCATCGGGCTTGGTGATCGGCTTTACGCTCTTGTACTGCTCGTTGGGCAGCAACATGGCCTTGACGTCGTCGGGCAGAGTGATGTGCTCGGCGCGGATCGGTCGGGCGTGGCCTTTGGCAAGGTTGATCTGCCCGGCATCGCTGAAGATGTACTCACGGGCCAGCTTGGCCGCGTTCGGGTGCTTGGCGTATTTGTTGATGAGGGTGGTGTAACCGGAAATCACTGAACCATCAGACGGAATCAGCACGTCGAAGCGCTTGGGATCGATCTTTTCGCGGTAGCTCAGGCCGTTGAAGTCCCAGACCACGCCGACTTCCACTTCACCCTTTTCCAGCGACTGGATGGTCGGGTTGCCCAGGGACAGGCGCTTCTGTTGCGCCAGCTTGGTGAACAGCTCGATACCCGGGGCCAGATTGGTCTCGTCGCCTTTCATGGCAATGGCAGCGGCCAGCACACCGTTGGCGGCCTGGGCAGCAGTGCTGACGTCGCCGATGGTGACTTTGTACTTGGCGTCGGGCTTCAACAGATCTGCCCAGCTGTGGGGCTCATCGCCTTCCTTGACCAGTTGCTTGTTGATGATGAAGGCGATGGTGCCGGTATAGGCCAGCATCCAGTGCCCGTCCTTGTCCTTGGCCCAGTCTGGCACTTGGTCCCAATGGGTCGGCTTGTACGGTTGGGTCACACCCTTGGCCACAGCGATAGGGCCGAAGGCTGCGCCAACGTCGCCAATGTCGGCGCTGGCGTTGTCTTTCTCGGCGTCGAACTTGGCCACTTCCTGGGCCGAGCTCATGTCAGTGTCCATGTGCGTCAGGCCGTACTTGGCGGTCAGGTCGGTCCACGTGCCTTTCCAGTTGGCCCAGTCATCGGGCATGCCGACGCTGTTGACCATGCCTTCGGTCTTGGCCGCGGCCTCCAGGGTTTTCAGGTCGGTGTCAGCAGCCATGGCCGCGGTGCACAGCGCGATACTCGAGCCTAACAGTGATGCCAGGAAAAGCTTTTTCATTCGAAGCTCCTATGGACGACATTCAGACGCATTTTTTTATGGACGACCGGCGATTACTGGTCTAGGTCAGCAATACCTGAGCCAATTTAGGCGCTTGCCATGACAATATTATTTCGCAAGGGCTGGCGCAGGGTTTGCAGCAGGCGTGTGGCGGACCTTGGAAGATAAGCGTAGACCAGTTTCAAATCCTTGATCTGCAAGGCTTCCCCGGTAACGCAGGTAACCATTGGGCGGGGCTGTCACCTGTCAGTCATTTAAATTGCCTAGGCTTGCCACACCCGCTCACAGGGTTGGAGCGGTGCATGCAGTGCCCAAAAATAGAGCTGGTCTAGTCCAGATAAGGTGGGAGTGATGCAAGAGAGTGCGCCGCGAGCGGTGACCGCCATCTGCAACGCGTTGCAGGAGCAGATCGAGCATGGGCTGTTGTCGTCCGGTTGCAAGCTGCCGGCCGAGCGCAAGTTGAGCGAGGTGTTTGCCACCACGCGCATCACCCTGCGTGAAGCCTTGGTGCAATTGGAGGCTCAAGGCCTGATCTACCGCGAAGAGCGCCGTGGCTGGTTCATCTCGCCGCCCCGGTTGACCTATGACCTGATCCGCCGCAGCCACTTTCACGCCATGGTTCGCGATCAGGGCCGCGTGCCTTCCACTCAATTACTCAGCGCCCGCCTGCAACCGGCGCCGGCGGCGGTGTGTGAAGCCTTGCAGTTGCCGCCGCTGTCCAGCGTGATACAGCTCTGTCGCACCCGGCGCATCGACGACCGGCTGGTGCTCTATGTGGAGCACTACCTGAACCCGCAGTACTTTCCGGAGATTCTGTTGCAGGACCTGAGCCAGCCGTTGACCGAACTCTATGCACGGGAATATGACATTCAATACGGCCGAGTGCGTTTCGAGATGATGCCCACTGCCCTGCACGCGGACGCGGCAGGGGCCTTGAAGGTGTCGGTGGGCAGCCCGGGGTTGCGCATCACCCGGGTCAACCACGATCAGCGTGGGCGGCTGATCGATTGTGACCTGGAGTATTGGCGCCATGATGCGATTCGCTTGAGTGCGGATGTGATGCCTGGTACCTGACCTGTGGGAGATTCCATGGTTGCCTGCAAACCCCCTTGCACCCACAGGTTTGCATGGCATCAAACCGCCTCTGGCTTCTCCGCCATACCCGTCACCACCTGCACACTCAACCTGGGTGTCGCGATGTCCATGCCGGCTTCATCGAGCTGACGCTTGAGCGCCAGGTTGAACGCCCGCGAGACTTCCCACTGCTTGATCGGCGCGGTCTTGACCCGGGCGCGCAGGATGGCGGTGCCTTGGTCGAAGCTCTCCACACCCTGCAACTCCAGTGGTGACCAGATGTTGCGTTTGATCAGTGGGTCGCTGCGCATCTTCTGGCCGACTTCGCGAATCAGCTTGATGGCGTCATCGATACTCAGGTTGTGCGGAATCGCCACGCGGAAAATGGCATAGCCGAATTCCCGGGAGTAGTTCTTGATGCTCTTGATTTCGCTGAACGGGATGGTATGCACGATACCGTCGATGTCCCGCAGGCGCACGGTGCGGATGGTCAGGCCTTCCACAGTACCCAGGTGCCCACCGACCTCGACGTAGTCATCGATGGCCAGCGAGTCCTCGATGATGATGAACAGCCCGGTGATCAAATCCGCCACCAGTGACTGTGCGCCAAAACCGATGGCCAGGCCGATGACACCGGCACCGGCCAGCAACGGCGTGACGTTCATGCCCATGTTGGCGAGGGCGACAATGGCGGCAATGATCGCGATGCCAATGAACAGCACGTTGCGGATCAGCGGCATCATGGTTTGCGCACGGGCATTGGCCAGGCCTTTGCGCGAACGCATCAGCGCGTGCTGCACCGCCGTGTCAGCCAGAATCCACACCAGCCAGGCGAACACCAGGGTGCCCACGAGGCTCATCAGCTTGACGCTGATGTCATGCCCGTCGCCCTGGGTGAAACGGATCAACGACAGCCCCCAGACCCGCAGCCCCAGTTCGACGAACACCAGCCAGATCACCATGTGCACCAGGGCATAGATGAAGTTCTTCAGCCGGTCGGTGTACAGCGCATGGCGCCGGGTGTGCTTGGCCGGGCGCTGGGCGTGACGGCGAATCAGGCCGTTGATGACCATGCACAGCACCACCAGCACCGTGCAGATCAGCGATTGGCGCAGGGCGTCGCTGGTGTCGCCGGCCGAGAAGAAGGTGGCGAACAGCGAGATCGCCACCAGCACCATCGCCGGCAGGTACCAGAAGGTGCCGAGGATCTCGATGGTGTCGCTCAGGGCACGGCGGGTCAGGCGCCGGGACAGTGGCTGGTTGCGGATCAGGTGCGCCACCGGGCGGCGGAAGCGCAGGATGAACATCCCGGAACAGATCGCCGCCAGCACGTTGGCCAGGGTTGCGGCCACATAGGCCAGGTGCCAGCCCAGCGCGCTGATCAGTCTTGGGTCGTTGAACGCCTCGCCCAGCGCGGCGAAGCTGCCGATCAGCCACAGCGGGCGGAACGCCTGGTGGCGCAGGATGTACAACGCCGCATGCCGGTGCGGCCCGTCGAGCAGGGAAAAGGCAATGACACAGATGGCCGAGAAGCAGGTGCCTACCACCAGTGCATAAGCCAGCACCATCGCCAGGCTCTTGCCCAGGGAACTGGGCAGGGCGTAGCCGACATACACGGTGATGATCAGCGCCACCAGCCACGGGCCGAGCTTGCGCAAGGCAAAGCGCGCCAGGTCCCAGGTGCGCGGGTTCTGCGGCAGCTCTTCGGTCAGGCCGAAACGCACCCGCAGGTGGTGACTGAGCCAGATCAGGGCGTAGGCCAGGGCGCTCCACACTGCGATGATCACGGCAAAAGCGGCGATGATCGGTGGCCACTGGTTGACGGGCAGCACCAGCGCCTGGAGCTCGACGTTGGCCAGTTCCAGCTCATTGCCCCAGCGCTCGAACGGACTGTCCTCGCCGGCGAACTGGCTTTCCAGGCTGTTGAGTGCATTGCCGATCAGGCCGAGCACGCCTTCTTCCTGAGGCGGCTGGGCCCGTTGTGTGGAGTCACGCAGTTTTTTCAGGTCGTCCAGCAGCTTGCCACGCTGCTGGTCGCTTTCCAGGGTCTGGATCACTTCATCCAGCGACTGGCCCAGGGGCACGGTTGCTTCCGGATGAGGTTTGGAACTGCCGGTCAGCAGACTGGGCAGGCCGGCGGCAAAGCCTTGGGTGAAGAAACAGCACAGCGTCAGTGCAAGGGCGACCCGCAGCCAGCGCATTTACGGCAGGTCCCGGGAGGCGAAGAACGCCCCCAGTACCTTGACCAGATGCCCCAGATCATGACTGCCCGCCAGCTCGCGGATCGAGTGCATGGCAAAGGTCGGCACACCGATGTCCACCGTACGCACCCCCAGGTGGCTGGCGGTGATCGGGCCAATGGTCGAGCCACAGGCCATGTCACTGCGCACCACGAAGCTCTGCACCGGCACTTCTTCGGCCATGCACAGGTGGCGGAAGAACCCGGCGCTTTCGCTGTTGGTGGCGTAGCGCTGGTTGCTGTTGACCTTGATCACCGGACCGGCATTGAGCTTGGGGCCGTGGTTGGCGTCGTGTTTGTCGGCATAGTTGGGGTGAATGCCGTGGGCGTTGTCGGCCGAGATCAGCAGCGAACGCTGCAGGCTGCGCACGTAGTCGTCGCCGTCAGGCAGCAGGCGCTGCAGGGTCTGTTCCAGCATCGGGCCGTCGGCGCCGCAGGCAGAACTGGAGCCCACTTCTTCGTGGTCGGTGCAGACCAGCAGGCAGGTTTCTTCGCCCTCGGCCTTGATCAGCGCTTGCAGGCCGGCGTAGCACGACAGCAGATTGTCCAGCCGGGCACCGGCAATGAAGTCGCCGTGCAGGCCAACCACGGCAGCCGCCTGGGTGTCGTAGAAACTCAGCTCGTAATCCAGCACCACGTCGGCATTGAGGCCGTGTTCGCGGGCCAACTGGTCGGTGAGCAAGGCGCGGAAGTCCGGGCGCTCGTCACCGGCCACCTGAGCCAGAATCGGCGGCAGCTCGTTCTGCGCATTGATCGCCCAGCCCTGGTTGGCTTCACGGTTGAGGTGAATGGCCAGGTTGGGGATGATCGCGATAGGTGCCTTGAAGTCGATCAATTGGCTCTCGACCTTGCCGTCGCGGCGGAAGGTCACGCGGCCTGCCAGGGACAGATCGCGGTCGAACCAGGGCGCGAGCAGGGCACCGCCGTAGACTTCCACGCCCAGTTGCCAGAAACCCTGACGCTGCAGCTCGGGCTGCGGCTTGACCCGCAGGCAGGGACTGTCGGTGTGAGCGCCGACCAGGCGGATGCCGCTGATCAACGGAGAGTTGCGGCCCATGCGCCAGGCGATGATCGAGGAGTCGTTGCGCGTGAGGTAATAACGTCCACCGGGGACGATGGCCCAGCTGTCGCGCTCGTCCAAACGTTGAAAACCGGCGGCTTCCAGGCGATGGGCGAGGCTGGCAGTGGCGTGGAAAGGGGTGGGGGAGGCCTTGAGAAAATCAATCAGGCCCTGGTTCAATGCTTCGCGCATAAGAGGCTCCAGACGGCAATGGGCGCGAGTTTAGCGTATCCGCAGTCATTGGTGGCAGCTGTTCCCGAGCAAGCTCGCTCCTGCACGAGCGTGAAGGACCGAGCGTGCTCGGGAGCCTCTAGAACGGTGCCGGACACTCGAACCGCACCCGCTCGCCACTCACCGGGTGGGTGAAACTCAGCAGGCTGGCATGCAGGCACAAGCGCGGATACGCTGCCAACGCCTCCGGGTGGGCATACAAGCCATCCCCCAGCAACGGGTGCCCGATGGACAGCATGTGCACCCGCAGCTGATGAGAGCGGCCGGTGATCGGGGTCAACTCCAGACGGCACCACTGTTCATGGCGTTCCAGCACCTTCCAGAACGTCAAGGCATGCTTGCCCTGTTCGTGGTCCACCACATGCCGAGGTTTGGTCGGCGGGTCATAGCGCAGCGGCAGGTCGACGCTGCCACTGTCCAGGTCCGGCAAGCCCCAGGCCAGGGCGGTGTAGGCCTTTTCGGTTTCCCGGTCGTGGAACTGACGGGACAGCTCGCGGTGGGTGTCGGCATCGCGGGCCAGCAGAATGATGCCGGAGGTTTCCCAATCCAGACGATGGACGATGCGGGCTTCGGGGTAGCCGTTGTCCTGCAAGCGGGTGATCAGGCAGTCCTTGTTGTCGTCGGCCCGGCCGGGCACCGAGAGCAGCAGGGTGGGCTTGTCGATCACCAGAATGGCGGCGTCTTCGTGGAGAATGCGGATGTTGGATAGGGGCATGGCGGGGCTACACTTTTTTACGGACCGTAGGAGCGCGCGAAGCCCGCGATGGGGTTATTCCCCATCGCGGGCTTCGCGCGCTCCCGCACGTCGTTATCGCTTAACGGTCGGGCAGGGTGATGTTCAGTTCCAGGATCGAGCAGCTGCCCTGGCTTTCCAGCGCCACCTGAACCTGGTCGCTTTCGATGTTGACGTACTTGCGAATGACTTCCACCAGCTCTTGCTGCAAGGCGGGCAAGTAGTCCGGAGCGCTGCGCTGGCCGCGTTCATGGGCGACGATGATCTGCAGACGCTCTTTCGCTACTGACGCGGTACTGCCTTTTTTGCGGTCACGAAAGAAGTCAAAGATATTCATTCACGGCCTCCAAACAGGCGCTGCAAGAACCCCTTCTTCTGTACGTCGAGGAAACGGTGGGCGACGGTCTTGCCCAGCAGGCGGTCGACGGCATCGCTGTAGGCCTGGCCGGCGTCGCTCTGGTCGTCGAGGATGACCGGCACGCCCTGGTTGGACGCCTTGAGCACGGCCTGGGACTCGGGGATCACGCCCAGCAGGCGGATGGCGAGGATTTCTTCCACGTCTTCGACGCCCAGCATCTCGCCCTTGCTCACGCGCTCGGGGTTGTAGCGGGTCAGCAGCAGGTGTTCCTTGATCGGGTCTTCACCCTTCTCGGCGCGGCGCGATTTGCTGGCCAGCAGCCCCAGCATGCGGTCCGAGTCGCGTACCGATGAGACTTCCGGGTTGGTCACGACAATGGCTTCGTCGGCAAAGTACATCGCCAGGCTCGCGCCTTTCTCGATACCGGCCGGGGAGTCGCAAATGACGTACTCGAAGCTTTCCTTGAGTTCGTTGAGGACTTTTTCGACGCCTTCCTGGGTCAGGGCGTCCTTGTCGCGGGTCTGGCTGGCGGCCAGCACGTAGAGATTTTCCAGGCGCTTGTCTTTGATCAGGGCCTGGGAAAGCGTGGCTTCGCCGTTGACGACGTTGACGAAGTCGTACACCACGCGGCGTTCGCAGCCCATGATGAGGTCGAGATTACGCAGACCCACGTCGAAGTCGACGATGACGGTCTTGTGCCCGCGCAAAGCGAGGCCGGTACCGATGGCGGCGCTGGTGGTGGTTTTGCCCACGCCACCCTTGCCGGATGTAACCACGAGAATCTTGGCCAAGGTGTATCACCCCTAGTGAAAAAGGGATTGTTAATCCCGAAAAAAATGACTTGAAAAAAACAACAGTGATGGCGGGTTCATCGTGAAAAAACCGACTTCGCGAACCCAATGCCGCGCTATTGAAAGTTGCTTGGAAAAAGGCGGCAGTATCCGTTAAAGGCGGGTGATGTTCAACACATCTCCCGACAAACTCACTTGCACTGGCGAACCCCAGAGCGGATCGCGGCGCAGGTCTTCGGAGACTTTGTACTGACCGGCGATCGACAATAATTCGGCGCCCAGTTGCTGACAGAAAATGCGTGCCTTGCGGTCGCCCTTGATGCCGGCCAGGGCCCGGCCACGCATGGGGCCGTAGACATGGATATTGCCATCGGCGAGAAGTTCCGCACCGGAGCTGACCGAGGAAATCACCAACAGGTCGCCGCCCTGGGCGTACACCTGCTGGCCGCCGCGCACCGGGGTGGTGATCACCCTGGTTGGCTGGATCGTGGGTTCCGGCGGTTTCTCCGGCTTCTTTTCTTCCAGCTCCAGCGGCCGCTCCCGGGCACCGGACGGTGGCAGCACCGGCAGGTCGATGGCGATGGCGGCGGCAATGTCTTCGATACGGCTGGCGCGAATCGCCAGGGTGCGCAGGCCGTGGTGGCGGCAGATGCGCATCAGCCCTGGCAGGTCGACGTTGCCCTCGCCGGCGGGCAGCTTGTCCAGTGCCAGCACCAGCGGGGTATTGCTGAAGAAGTTGGGTGCCTGGGCCACCTTGGCCGCCAGTTGCCGATCCAGGCTCTCGAGATTGTTGCGAGCCAGTTCCAGCACGGTGATGGCGAGCATGCTGCCCTTGAGCTGAAACACGGGTTCATGATCTTGCAGTTCGGTCTGGGTCATGTTCGGCAAAACGCGCTTTGTTACGAAAAGAGTGCGCAGACTTATAGCGAGAACCACCTCCAGCCGCAAGCCGCACAGAACCCATGTAGAATGCCCGACCTTGTTGTTTGTTCGGAATCTGTAATGGATCGCCCGCGTTTCACTCGTTCATTTCTTCACCCGCTCTATTGGCCGCTCTGGCTCGGACTGGGCCTGCTGTGGCTCACCGTGCAGTTGCCGTATCGCTGGCTGCTGGCTCTGGGCCGGGGGCTGGGGGCCTGCATGTTCGTGATTTCCACAGAGCGCCGCATCATTGCCTCGCGCAACCTGGAACTGTGCTTCCCGGAAAAATCGCCCCGTGAGCGGCGCCGGCTGTTGAAGGAAAACTTTGCCTCCACCGGCATCGCTTTTTTCGAAATGGCCATGAGCTGGTGGTGGCCCCGCGCCCGGCTCGAACGCCTGGCCCATATCCAGGGCCTGGAGCACTTGCAGGCGGCGGCCGCCGAAGGGCAGGGCGCGATCCTGATGGCCCTGCACTTCACCACCCTCGAGATCGGCGCCGCGCTGCTGGGGCAGCGCCATACCATCGACGGCATGTACCGTCGGCACGACAACCCGCTGTTCGACTTTATCCAGCGCCAGGGCCGCGAGCGGCACAACCTCGACTCCCTGGCCGTGGAGCGCGAAGACGTGCGGGCGATGATCAAGCAGCTGCGCAAGGGCCGCGCCATCTGGTACGCACCCGATCAGGACTACGGCAAGAAACAGAGCATCTTCGTGCCGTTCTTCGGCATTCCGGCGGCGACGGTACCCGCGACCACCACTTTTGCCCGGTTAGGCAAGGCACGGGTGATCCCCTTCACCCAGAAGCGGCTCGACGATGGCAGTGGTTATCAGTTGGTGCTGCATCCCCCGCTGGAAGATTTCCCGGGGGAGAGCGAAGAGGCCGATGCGTTGCGCATCAACCAGTGGATCGAGGTGGCGCTGCGCGAGTGCCCGGAGCAATACCTGTGGGCACACCGGCGGTTCAAGTCGCGACCGCCGGGCATGCCCAGGCTCTACCCAAGACGCCGCAGCGCCTAGGCGCTCAGCTGATCACTCGGCAATCTGCAGCTTGCGCGCTTCGGTGTACACGTAACGGACCTTCTCGTATTCGAACGGCGAGTTCGCCGAGCCGTAACGGAAGTTGTTGGTGTAACGCCTGTCCACGACGCGCAGGGCCCAGATTTCCGGATGACGATCGCTTTCCTGGGAAACGTTCAGGAAGTTGATCTGGGATTCGGCCGTGAAGTCGAACACCAGCCCGCCGGTGTCACGCAAGTTGGACGGGCCGAGCACCGGCAACACCAGGTACGGCCCGGCCGGCACGCCGTAGAAGCCCAGGGTCTGGCCGAAGTCTTCGCTCTGCTTCTGCAGGCCCATCCAGGTCGCCGCATCCCACAGGCCGGCGATGCCCACGGTGGTGTTGATCAACAGCCGTCCGGTGATGTCCAGCGAGCGTTTGCCCTTGAGCTGCAGCAGGCTGTTGAGCAGGTTGGGGACATCGCCCAGGTTGCCGAAAAAGTTGCTCACGCCAGTGCGCAGGAAGCTCGGCGTCACGTAGCGGTAGCCATTGACGATCGGCAGGAACACCCATTCGTCGAACCGGTAGTTGAAATGGTAGACCCGGCGGTTCCAGTTCTCCAGCGGGTCATAGACATTCAAGGCGTCGAGGGTCGAGCGCTCGAACTCCTTCTGGTCAAGGCCTGGGTTGAAGCTCAGGGTCTTCAGCGGCTCCTTGAAACCGTCGGTGTCCACCTTGGTGGTGCCGTCGGCAGCATGGGCCAGGCCTGCGGTCAGCAGGGCCGCGACAAACAGGATTGTTCTAGCCACGGAAGAACTCCAGCATCGCGTCGCTGTTGACGCGGTAGTTGATATTGCCGCAATGGCCGCCGTAGGGGTACAGGGTCAGGCGATCGCCAAAGGTGGTGCGCAGAAAGCCGATATCGCCAGGACCCAGGATCACGTCATCGGCGTTGTGCATCACGGCAATCTTCTTGCTGTCGTGCAGGTAGTCCTTGAGGGCGTAAAGGCTGACCTGATCGCCCAGCTGCAGTACGCTGCCGCCGTCGGTGCGGGCGCGCCACATCGGGATAACCTGCTCGGTCATGTAGCAATCGAAGTCGCATTGCAGGGCCCGACGCAGGTACGGCGTAAGGCTGCTGCCGACGGTGATCGGTGTTTTCGGCGGGGTAATCAGGCCGCGGCGGTTGATCAGGTCGCTGGTGAAGGCGATGTCGGCGGCCGAAAAGCGAAACGAGGTGCCGATCAGCATTGCCAACTGTTCGTTGGACAGGTGCTGTTTGGACTGTTGCAAGTCATAGATCAACGCGTCATTGAGGTCGATGTAGCCTTTCTGCTGGAAGTAGCGGGTCAGCTTGGCCAGCATCAGCTCATAGAACGTGGTGCTGTTGTTGATGCCCTTGACCTGAGTCTGCACCAATTTGTCCAGGTTGCCGATGGACGTCAGCAGGTTCACTGGCGGGTTGAGCAGCAGCACTTTCTTGAAGTTGAAGGCGCGGCGGGTTTCATCCAGCTTGCTGACAAACGCGGCATCCAGTGCTCCCAGGCTGTAGCCGGTGAGGTAGAACTCGGTGACTTTCAGTTCTGGATGCTGGGCGCGAACGGCCTGCATGACCCGGTACAGGTCTTCGGCGTCCTCGCTGCTGATACCTGGCGTGGCGAAGCGCGATGCCGCGCTCATGAAGTCATAGCTGGTGGGCGACGACAACTGCACCACGTTATAGCCGGCCTTGTAGTACAGCTTCTTGAGAAACTCGTTGAGGCTGCTGGTGTAAGGCGCACCGGTGCCGGCAATCAGGAAGATCAGCGGCGCGGGCTGCTTCTGGCGAGCCAGCCGATAGTGCAGCTTTTTTACCGCCCAGAAGTTGTCGGGCAGGGTGAATTGACGCTCCGGCAGCAGGTTCAGGCTGTAATCGGCCTGGTCGATGTCCTCATCCTTGGGCAGTTGCGGGCGCAACTCGACAGGGGTCGAGGCAATGGTCGCCTCGAACGGGTTGGTGAGCGGGTAGCCATAAGTGGCGGGATCGATGTCCCTGGCCATGGTGGACGCACTCAGGATGAGGCCACCCAACAGGGCAGCGAAGCGCAGTGATCGAAGCATGAGTTTGTCCCTAGGAGGAAAACGCTTTTTGATGTTCGGCAGTCAGACACTTACCGTAGTAGCAAGTTGCCTCACTCGTACGCGCCGGGCAAAATTTTTCTTCGCAGGCGGACGGCGCAGAAGATACACCTAATTGGCGGAGCCACAGCAGACGTGGTCGAGGTTTTTGCCTGCTATTTATCCGCTATTTACCTTGCATGGGGCGCCGGCGCGATTATGCTGGGCGGCTGTTGACCCGTTGGAGTGTGTATATGTCTGGCCGCGGCTGCGCGAGTGTTCTGTTACTGCTGCTGGCCGCTTGGCTGGCGGCCAGTTATGGCGTGCGTTACGGGCTGATGGAGAACACCCGCTGGGTCGGCGCTTGTGCCGACGATGCCGGTCTCTGGCAGTGCCAGGTGCGCTCGGGGCTGGGTTTGATGATCCACTTTGGGGTGATTGGCTGGTCGGGGCTGGGGCTTGCTGTGGCGGGGTTCCTGATCAGGGGCCGTATCGGTCAGGTGCTGGCCGGGCTGGCGTTGATCCCCGGGGTTGCCGCCCTGGTACTCTATACCGCCAGCCTGGCGGTGTTTGCGGTGGTCATTGCCGGTTTGCGGTTGGTCAGGAAGACTGGGTGAGTCAGCTCGCCCTCGTCACCGACCGCCACAACCCCACCCCCATGACGGCGCATACCAGCGCCCAGCACCATGCCTGCTGGTTTTCGAACCCCTCGCGCAGCAACTGGATCACAATCCCCACGACCACGATCGCCATCAACAACTTCAACTCGTTGACCGGCCCCCGCACGGGGCGCCAAGCGAACACCAGCGCCGGCAGCAGCAACGACGAGCTGGCAAAGCTGCGATAGCGCGGGTCGAAGACCATTGCCAGCATCATTACCGCTGCCGCGAAGCCGGCCATGCTCAGCCACCATGCGCGGCGCAGGTGCAGCCAGCCGTACAGCCGTTCGCGCCAGCCCTGACGTGAAGCCAGCCCCAACAGCGCCCAGACCAGCACCAGCAAGTTGAGCAGCACCAGCGCGCCCATCCATACCCATTCGCCGAAGAATCGTGCGTCGACCCACGAGGTCTCGCCCCAGACCCCGATGCACGCGGCGCCCAGTGCGGCCAAGGGTGGCGCCAGCAGGGCCGAACGTGCGCTGCGCACCGGTCCTGCCAATAGCAGGGCGGCCGCCATCAACAAGACGCTGAGACCCAGCCACCGCGGCCAGAGCGGCAGGTTCGACACCGGCCCCTCCAAAACTCCCTTGTCCTGGCGATCGGCATCGAACAAACCCCAGTAGCCGCCGACCGCTCCTTCGTTGGTGCGTTTCCACGGCTGGTCGAAGGCCTCGATCAGGTTGTAATGCCAGCCATGCTGTTCGGCCATGGTGGCAAAGGTGCGGATAAAACGCGCTTCGTTGACCCGGCTGGGCAGGGCGGTTTCGCGCTGGCGGCCCTCGCTGGGCCAGCCGGTTTCGCCGATGAGGATGTCCTTGGGCGCGTATTTCTTGCCGAAGGCCTCGCGCACGGCCGCCACGTGCGCCAGGGCGTCGTCGATGCCCAAGGGCTGATCTTCCCAGTAGGGCAGCAAGTGAATGGTCAGGAAGTCCACTGCGGGCGCCACCTGCGGGTACTGGTCCCAGAATTCCCAGACATCGGCGTAGGTGACCGGCTGCTTGACCTGACCCTTGACCTTGCGGATCAACGCCGCCAACTGCGTACCGGTCATCTCTTTGCGCAGCAGGGTTTCATTGCCGACGATCACCGCGCTGACGACATCCGGGTTGGCGTTGGCCGACTTGACCAGGGCGTCGATCTCTTTGCCCGTGTCCAACGGGTTGGCGTTGACCCAGGCCCCCAGCATGACCTTGAGGCCGTACTTGCGCGCAACCGCAGGAATGTTCTCAAGGCCGGTCATGGAATAAGTACGGATGCAGGAAAATCGAGCCGACAACAGTTTGAGGTCAGCGTCGACCTGCTCCGGGCGGATGCGAAAGCCTGGGTCGAACGGGGATTGGTCCTTCGCAAACGGTGTGTAGGAGGCGCATTGCAGCTTGTGCGAAGCGCTGGCCGCGTCCGCCAGCGGCACGGGTTTGCCTAGCCAGTACCAGCCAGCGCACAGCGCCAGAATGGAGACAACACAGGCCAGCAGATAGGGCCACAGGACAACGCGCAAGTTCGAAGACATGAAGACGCCACAGTGAAACAAAAGTGGCGCATCTTACCCGTATTTGCCCCGACCTTGAGCATGACCGGCAAAGTTCGAGCGAGCTTGGTGCACGCCTCGAAATCCGGACAACTGATGGCGTGGTGATGTCGTTTCTCGATGGTTCGATGTCGCTCGCAGAGCAGGTTGGATCGTCGGCGGGGTTGATGATCGGGGCGCTGTCAACAAGAACGCTAGCCGTGCTCGCCAACCGTCGACCACGTTGTTTATTTACACCCGGGGAAGTTCAACGATGACCAAACGCAGAATTCTGGGGGCGGGCGCCGCTCTGGTGTTGGCAATCAGCTCGACGATGGCCAGTGCCGAAACCAAGTCCATCAGCATCGGTTATGTCGATGGCTGGTCTGACAGTGTCGCGACGACGTTTGTCGCTTCGGAAATTATCAAGGAAAAACTCGGTTACGACGTAAAGTTGCAGGCGGTGGCCACTGGGATCATGTGGCAAGGCGTGGCGACCGGCAAGCTCGACGCCATGTTGTCGGCCTGGCTGCCCGTGACCCACGGCGAATACTGGGCCAAGAACAAGGACAAGGTGGTCGACTACGGCGCCAACTTCAAGGACGCCAAGATCGGCTTGATCGTGCCTGAGTACGTCAAGGCCAACTCCATTGAAGACCTGAAGACCGACGACACGTTCGGCAAGAAGATCGTCGGTATCGATGCCGGTTCAGGCGTGATGCTGAAAACCGACCAGGCCATCAAGGATTACGGTCTGGACTACAAACTTCAGGCCAGTTCGGGCGCCGCGATGATTGCTGAACTGACCCGTGCGGAAAAAGAGCACAAGTCCATTGCCGTCACCGGTTGGGTGCCGCACTGGATGTTTGCCAAATGGAAACTGAAGTTCCTCGACGATCCTAAAGGCGTGTACGGCGCCGCTGAAACCGTCGACAGCGTCGGCAGCCTGGAACTGGACAAGAAAGCCCCGGAAGTCGTGGCGTTCCTGAAGAAGTTCCAGTGGGCCTCCAAAGACGAGATCGGCGAAGTGATGCTGGCCATCCAGGACGGCGCCAAGCCTGAAGTGGCGGCCAAGGACTGGGTCACCAAACACCCGGACCGCGTCAAAGAGTGGACCGGCAAGTAAGCCGCTCTCTACATTTGCCCTCCAGGCAGGAACGCGCGCCGCCCGCGATGAAGATTACCCTGATTGACCGGGTGCCTCCCTCGCGGGCTTCGCACGCTCCTGCAACGGCCCGGATCTAAGACTAAGGTCGTCTGGAGCCTGTCCCGCAGCAGCTTAAAGTGGAATCGTTCCACCCCATCTGTGCTGCGAGGACAAAAACAATGAACGACAGCATTTACCTCTCGATTCAAAACAGCCCCCGTTTCAAGGAGCTGGTTGCCAAAAGAGAGCGTTTCGCCTGGATCTTGTCGGCGATCATGCTCGGGCTCTATGCCGCCTTTATCTTTCTGATCGCTTATGGTCCCCATGTACTGGGCACCAAACTCAGCCCTGAATCTTCGATCACCTGGGGTATTCCCATTGGTGTCGGCCTGATTGTTTCGGCCTTCGTGCTGACCGCTATCTATGTGCGCCGTGCCAACGGCGAGTTCGACGACCTCAACGCGCTGATTCTCAAGGAGGCCCAGCAATGATCCGGCCTCTTCTGAGTTCCTTGCTGCTGACCGCCCTGGCGCCTGCCGCCCTGGCTGCCGATGCCCTCACCGGCGCGGTGCAGAAACAGCCGCTCAACGTGTCTGCCATCGCCATGTTCGTGGTGTTCGTGGGCTTTACCCTGTGCATCACCTACTGGGCCTCCAAACGCAACAAGTCGGCGGCCGACTATTACGCCGCAGGCGGACGGATCACCGGTTTTCAGAACGGTCTGGCGATTGCCGGTGACTACATGTCGGCGGCCTCCTTTCTGGGCATCTCGGCCCTGGTATTCACGTCCGGCTATGACGGCTTGATCTACTCCATCGGCTTTCTGGTGGGCTGGCCGATCATTCTGTTCCTGATTGCCGAGCGCTTGCGCAACCTGGGCAAATACACCTTTGCCGACGTGGCCTCCTATCGCCTGAAACAGAAAGAAATTCGCACCCTTTCGGCCTGTGGTTCGTTGGTGGTGGTGGCGTTCTATCTGATCGCGCAGATGGTCGGCGCCGGCAAGTTGATCCAGTTGCTGTTTGGCCTGGACTACTACGTGGCGGTGATTCTGGTGGGCATTCTGATGTGCCTGTACGTGTTGTTCGGCGGCATGCTGGCCACCACGTGGGTGCAGATCATCAAGGCGGTGATGCTGTTGTCCGGCGCAACTTTCATGGCGATCATGGTCATGAAACACGTCAACTTTGACTTCAACATGCTGTTTTCCGAAGCCATCAAGGTTCACCCCAAAGGCGAGGCCATCATGAGCCCCGGCGGACTGGTGAAAGATCCGGTGTCTGCCTTCTCCCTGGGCCTGGCGCTGATGTTCGGTACCGCCGGCCTGCCGCATATCCTGATGCGCTTCTTCACCGTGGGCGATGCCAAGGAAGCCCGCAAGTCGGTGCTCTATGCCACCGGCTTCATCGGCTATTTCTACATCCTCACCTTTATCATCGGCTTCGGTGCGATTCTGCTGGTCAGCACCAACCCGGCCTTCAAGGACGCCGCTGGCGCCCTGCTGGGCGGCAATAACATGGCCGCGGTGCACCTGGCCAATGCGGTGGGCGGCAGCATCTTCCTGGGCTTCATCTCGGCGGTGGCCTTCGCCACCATCCTCGCTGTGGTCGCAGGCCTGACCCTGGCCGGTGCTTCGGCGGTGTCCCACGACCTGTACGCCAGCGTGATCAAGAAGGGCAAGGCCAACGAACGTGACGAGATTCGCGTGTCGAAGATCACCACCATCGCCCTTGGCGTGCTGGCCATCGGCCTGGGTATCCTGTTCGAGAACCAGAACATCGCCTTCATGGTGGGCCTCGCCTTCTCCATTGCCGCCAGTTGCAACTTCCCGGTGCTACTGCTCTCGATGTACTGGAAGAAGCTGACCACCCGCGGGGCGATGATCGGTGGCTGGATGGGGCTGGTCAGTGCGGTGGGCTTGATGGTGTTGGGGCCAACCATCTGGGTGAGCATTCTGCACCACGAGAAAGCCATCTTCCCCTATGAATACCCGGCGCTGTTTTCGATGATCATCGCGTTTGCCGGCATCTGGTTCTTCTCGATTACCGATAAGTCGACGGCGGCGGATAACGAGCGGGCGTTGTTCTTCCCGCAATTCGTGCGTTCGCAAACCGGGCTGGGGGCCAGTGGCGCGGTCGCTCATTGATATCCCGTCACCCCTAAAAAAAACGCCGACAATTGTCGGCGTTTTTTTTAGGGGTGCCGCTCGCGTCATATTTTTCCGAGCAAGACCAGAATCAGGAGAATGATCAGTACGGTGCCGATGATGCCCGAGGGCCCGTAGCCCCAGCTTCGAGAGTGCGGAAACACTGGCAGGCCGCCGACCAGCAGCAGAATAAGAACGACGATCAGTATGGTGCCCATGGCGTTTTCCTTGTTTTCACTTGGGTATTGTTGCCCAGCCAGCAAAGTTCTGACTGCTTGATAAATCCGACTCTGGCGCTTGTGGAAAAATTCCCGTCGTCAGCAAAGTTTGTTGAGGCGCCCATTCGATGAAGGACTGGGCATTCAGCGGCCTGATGAAAGGTTCTTGCGCCCCGTGCGCTGGATAGACTGGCCGCTGAACTTCACAAGGCCTTTCTCTATGCAAAATCGCATCATGATTACAGGTGCTGGCTCCGGGCTGGGCCGGGAAATGGCGCTGCGCTGGGCTCGGGAAGGCTGGCAGTTGGCGCTGTCGGACATTGACGACGCCGGGCTGGCCGAGACGTTGAACCAGGTGCATCGGGCCGGTGGCCAGGGTTTCGTGCAGCGCTGCGACGTACGCGACTACAGCCAGCTGATGGCATTGGCCCAGGCCTGCGAGGAGCGCCTGGGGGGCATTGACGTGGTGGTCAACAATGCCGGGGTGGCCTCTGGCGGTTTCTTCGAGGAGCTGTCGCTGGAAGACTGGGAGTGGCAGTTGTCGATCAACCTCATGGGCGTGGTCAAGGGCTGCAAGGCTTTTTTGCCGCTGTTGCGCCAGAACCGGGGGCGGCTCATTAATATTGCGTCCATGGCGGCGCTGATGCAGGGCCCGGCCATGAGCAACTACAACGTCGCCAAGGCAGGCGTGGTGGCCTTGTCCGAAAGCCTGCGGGTGGAGCTGGCTGACCAGGGGGTGACGGTGCACGTGGTGTGCCCTTCGTTCTTCCAGACCAACCTGCTGGATTCGTTTCGCGGCCCGACGCCGGCCATGAAAGCCCACGTAGGCAAGTGGCTGCAAAGCTCGCCCATCAGCGCCGCCGAGATTGCCGATTACATTCATGGGCAAGTGGCGGCCGGCACCTTTCTGATCCTGCCCCACGAGCAAGGGCGCGAGGCCTGGCAGCTCAAGCGACGCGATCCCGAAGCGCTGTATCAGGACCTCGGCCGGATGTCGGCGAAGATGCGCGCCAAGGCCGCTCAAAGCCCCCGTTGATCCGGTATCCTCAGGACTTTTCGGCCGAGGCGATCGCTGTGCTCAACTACCTGTGGTTCTTCCTGGCGGCGATCTTCGAGATCGCCGGATGCTACGCGTTCTATCTATGGCTGCGCCTGGGCAGGACTGCCTTGTGGGTGGTGCCGGCGCTGCTCAGTCTGAGCCTGTTCGGGGTGCTGTTGACGCGGGTCGAGGCGGCCTATGCCGGGCGTGCCTACGCCGCCTATGGCGGCATCTACATCCTGACCTCGGTAGCGTGGCTGGCACTGGTGGAGCGGGTGCGTCCGACGGGGTCGGACGGGTTGGGGGTGCTGTTCTGCGTAGTGGGGGCCAGCATCATTCTGTGGGGGCCAAGACTTCATAGCGCCTGAAAGGGTTTAATGGCGTTCAAGTCCGTTCAACTCGGTGCAAAACGGTACAAGCCAATTAGCTTTTGGCAGGATCATCTGTAGGAATAGTTACTGAAAGCTGTAGGCAATGGCTCTTTTCGCCTCGGTCTATTGTCCTGTCCCGGGTGTCCGCGCAGTCTGGGGTCTCAACCACTGGAGGCATGGACATGCTGGTACTGACACGCGACATCGGCGAGATGATCGCCATCGGGGACGATATCTGGATCAAGGTGCTGGAGGTTCGCGGCGGCAGCGTGCGCCTGGGCATACGGGCGCCGGCCGACGTCGAGGTGCACCGCAGCGAGGTATTCCAGCGCATTCAGGCGCAGCGCGAATTGCTCAATCAAAAAGCTCGGAAGGGATGTCGTGCTTGAGCATCAGCGTGCACTGCTGGCTCTCGGGGTCGAAGACGATGAAGGCCTGTGCCTTGGTCAGCGCCTGGCGCACCCGCAAGACGCGGGTTTCGAGGGGGGTGTCATCGCCGTTGTCGGTGCCGTCGCGGGTGACGAAGTCTTCGATCAGGCCGGTGAGAGTCTCGGGGTGGAGCTGGTCGTGAGGGATGAGCATGCGGGGCCTCGGTCGTGAGGGCGCAATAATAGCACTGTCGGGCGGGCTGTTTTGCGCCCGACGCATCCGTGGTTGCCGCCGAACCCTGTGGGCCAGGGGTTGCCCGGGATGCCGGCGCCACCGATCCTTCATATACCCCACCCTGTCCGGAATCGCTTCCCGCCGTTAAACTGACCTCCATTATTCCGGAGGCCCGCCATGTCATCCTTTTCCCACATGATCGAAAACATCACGCCCGAGATCTACGAGAGCCTCAAGCAGGCCGTGGAAATCGGTAAATGGTCGGACGGCCGCAAACTGACCATCGAGCAGAAAGAGCTGTCGTTGCAGGCGGTGATCGCCTGGGAGATACAGAACCTGCCCGAAGAGGAACGCACCGGCTACATGGGCCCGCAAGAGTGCTCGTCGAAGTCGGCACCGGTGGCCAACATCCTGTTCAAGTCGGATGCCATCCATTGACCGATCTTCTCCAGGCCTCGGCCCTGCTCGAGCTCGGCCGCGGCGCCGTCGACAAGATGTCCGCTACCCTGGCGGATGACACTGTGCAGTATCAGTTTCGCCTGGGGGAGTTGCGTATCCCGGTCAACCCGCTGATCGGCAAGACCCTGCGCCTGGAATACCTCGGCGCGATCCACTGTGTGAACTGCGGCCGCAAGACCAAGTCCAGCTACAGCCAGGGCTACTGCTACCCCTGCATGATCAAATTGCCCCAGTGCGACGTGTGCATCATGAGCCCGGAAAAATGTCATTACGACGCCGGCACCTGCCGAGACCCGGCCTGGGGCGAGCAGTTCTGCATGACCGATCACGTGGTGTACCTGGCCAACTCTTCGGGCATCAAGGTCGGCATCACCCGTGCCACCCAGTTGCCGACCCGCTGGCTGGACCAGGGTGCGAGTCAGGCGCTCCCGATCATGCGCGTGGCCACCCGCCAGCAGTCAGGCCTGATGGAAGACCTGTTTCGCTCGCAGGTCGCCGACCGCACCAATTGGCGTGCTTTACTCAAGGGGGACGCCGAGCCTGTGGACTTGGTGGCCGTGCGCGAGCAGCTGTTCGACAGCTGCGCCGCCGGCATCCATATGCTGCAGGAGCGCTTCGGGCTGCAGGCGATCCAGCCGTTGCACGACGTGGCCCCCATCGAAATCCGCTACCCGGTACAGGCCTACCCGGCCAAGATCGTCAGCTTCAACCTGGACAAGAACCCGATTGCCGAAGGCACCCTGCTGGGCATCAAGGGTCAATACCTGATATTCGACACCGGCGTGATCAACATTCGTAAGTACACGGCGTATCAACTCGCCGTGCATCAGTAGAGGGATTGGACTCATGCGCACCGAACAGCCGAAGATGATCTACCTCAAGCACTACAAGGCGCCCGAGTACCTCATCGACGAAACGCACCTGACCTTCGAACTGCACGATGACCATACCTTGGTTCACGCGCAGTTGGTCATGCGCCGCAACCCGGAGCTGGGGGCCGCGCTGCCGCCGCTGGTGCTGGACGGCCAGCAGCTGGAACTGCTCTCGGTGGCCCTGGGCGACCAGGACCTGGGCCCTGGCGACTACCAGCTCGATGACAACCACCTGACGGTGCAGCCGGTCAGTGCCAGCTTCACCCTCGACACCAGCGTGCGCATCCACCCGGAAACCAACACGGCGCTGGAGGGCCTGTACAAGTCCAGCGGCATGTTCTGCACCCAGTGCGAGGCCGAGGGCTTTCGCAAGATCACCTACTACCTCGACCGTCCTGACGTGATGAGCCGGTTCACCACCACCCTCAGCGCCGACAAGCTCGGCTACCCGATCCTGCTGTCCAACGGCAACCCCGTGGCCAGCGGTCCGGATGGCGATGATCGCCATTGGGCGACCTGGGAAGACCCGTTCATGAAACCGGCCTACCTGTTCGCGCTGGTGGCGGGTGACCTGTGGTGCGTGGAAGACACGTTCACCACGATGTCCGGCCGCGAGGTCACGCTGCGCATCTACGTCGAGCCGGAAAACATCGACAAGTGCCAGCACGCCATGATCAGCCTGCAGAAGTCCATGCGCTGGGACGAAGAGGTGTATGGCCGCGAGTACGACCTGGACATCTTCATGATCGTCGCCGTCAACGACTTCAACATGGGTGCCATGGAGAACAAGGGCCTCAATATCTTCAACTCCAGCGCCGTGCTGGCCCGCGCCGAAACAGCCACCGACGCCGCTCACCAGCGGGTCGAGGCCATTGTTGCCCATGAATACTTCCACAACTGGTCGGGCAACCGCGTCACCTGCCGCGACTGGTTTCAGCTGTCGCTCAAGGAAGGCTTCACGGTGTTCCGCGACTCGGGCTTCTCCGCTGACATGAACTCGGCCACGGTCAAGCGCATCCAGGACGTGGCCTTCCTGCGCACCCACCAGTTCGCCGAAGACGCCGGCCCCATGGCCCACGCCGTGCGCCCGGAAAGCTTCATCGAGATTTCCAACTTCTACACCCTGACCGTGTACGAGAAGGGCTCGGAAGTGGTGGGCATGATCCACACCCTGTTGGGCGCCGAGGGCTTTCGTAAAGGCAGCGACCTGTACTTCGAGCGCCACGACGGTCAGGCCGTGACCTGCGACGACTTCGTCAAGGCCATGGAGGACGCCAACGGCGTCGACCTGACCCAGTTCAAACGCTGGTACAGCCAGGCCGGCACTCCGCGTCTGGCGGTCAGCGAGGCCTATGACGCCGCCGCGCACACCTACAGCCTGACCTTCCGCCAGAGCTGCCCGGCGACCCCGGACAAGGTCGAAAAACTGCCGTTCGTGATCCCGGTGTCCCTGGGGTTGCTGGACAGCCAGGGCCACGGTCTGGCGCTGCGTCTGCAAGGCGAGAGCGGCGAAGCGAGCACCAGCCGAGTCATTTCGGTGACCGAGGCCGAGCAGACCTTTACCTTTGTCGACGTCCCGGAAAAACCGCTGCCTTCGCTGCTGCGTGGCTTCAGTGCGCCAGTCAAGCTGAGCTTTCCCTACGACCGCGACCAGTTGATGTACCTGATGCAGCACGACAGCGATGGGTTCAACCGCTGGGATGCCACCCAGCAACTGGCGGTGCAGGTGTTGCAGGACCTGATCACCCAGCACCAGGCCGGAACCGAACTGGTGATGGATCAGCGTCTGGTCAAGGCCTTGGGCACCGTGCTGGGCAACCCCGAACTGGACCCGGCCATGGTCACCGAGATGCTGTCGCTGCCCAGCGAGGCCTACCTCACCGAAATCAGCGAAGTGGCTGATGTGGATGCCATACACGCCGCCCGCGAGTTTGCCCGCAAACAGCTGGCCACCAGCCTGTTCGACACGCTCTGGCAGCGCTATCAGGCCAACCGTGCAGTGTCGAAGACCACCGAGTACGTCGCCGAAGCCGAGCATTTCGCCCGCCGTGCGCTACAGAACATCGCCTTGTCGTACCTGATGCTCAGCGGGCGCCCGGAAGTGTTGGCCGCCGCTCAGGAGCAGTTCGACCACGCCGACAACATGACGGAACGCCTGAGCGCGCTGGCGGTGCTGGTCAACTCGCCGTTTGAAGCTGAACGTAACGCGGCGCTGGCCAGTTTCGCCGAGCAGTTCAAGGACAACCCGCTGGTCATGGACCAGTGGTTCAGCGTGCAGGCGGCCAGCCCTTTGCCGGGCGGTCTGGCACGGGTGCAAGCGCTGATGAAACACCCGGCGTTCACCTTGAAGAACCCTAACAAGGTTCGTGCCTTGATTGGCAGCTTTGCCGGCCAGAACCTGATCAACTTCCACGCGGCCGACGGCTCGGGCTATCGCTTCATCGCCGATCTGGTGATCCAGCTCAACGCCACCAACCCGCAGATTGCCTCGCGGCAGTTGGCACCACTGACCCGCTGGCGCAAGTACGACAGCGCCCGGCAGGCGTTGCTCAAGGCGGAACTGGAGCGGATTCGTGGCTCGGGTGAGTTGTCCAGTGATGTATATGAGGTCGTAAGCAAGAGCCTGGCCTGATTGGGGTGGAGAGGGCGGCCACAACACGGTCAGCCCTTTGTCTCCAACATGACTAAGGTGTTACCTGTAATTATAGGTAACACCTTTTTTGTTACTGGGTCTTTAGTTTGAAATCATCTTGCAACAGATGCTCGCTTGTCGCCACGGTAACTAATAAGGTAGGCCTCTCCGCGAACGGCTCAGAACGTGTTAGATTGTTTGACAAGTTACAAATATTTGTACGCGAATAAAGCCCTTTCGCACAAAACGCCATTCGCTGGCACCTCCTTTGCAAACTCACTCCCCACTCATCTAATAACCAGAGTCAGGGAGATCGAAACCATGCCTATCCACCCGGCCAGAAAACTGGCAGGTCTATTGCCGTTGCTGGCCTGCGCGCCTGCGGGCGCTTTGGAGTTCAGCCTGCTGGAGGACGAGCTGCGTGGCTCGCTGGACACCACGGTCTCCTACGGCCAATTGTGGCGAGTCCAGGGGCGCGACAAAACCAACGATGACATTAATGTGAATGATGGTAATCGTAACTTTAGTCCTGGAATTGTCTCGGAAGTTTATAAAATAACCAGTGATCTGGAAATGTCCTACAACAACTATGGGATATTTCTCCGAGGTTCCGGTTTCTACGATTCACGGATCATGGACAAGCGTACCCACTACGCTGACAACAACTCGCCTGTGCAACCCGGCCAGAACTTTCCCGATGATCGTCAATTTACGGCCGACACTCGCAGCAGTGCGGGCCATCATGCGGAAATTCTGGATGCCTACGCTCATGGCAACTGGGATCTGGGCGGTTTTCCGGTCGGGGCGCGGTTCGGGCGGCAGGTGTTCAACTGGGGGGAGGGGATGTTCTATCGCGGTGGGGTCAACACCACCAACCCCATCAACGTGACGCAATTTCGCCTGCCCGGCGCCGAGCTCAAGGAAGTGCTGATGCCGGTGGAGGCGCTCAACCTCAACCTTGGGCTCAGCGACACCCTGTCTCTGGAAGCCTTCTATCAATTCAACTGGAAGGAATCGAAGATCGACCCGGTGGGCACCTTCTTTTCAGAGACGGACCTGTTTGCCGAAGGCGGTAACACTGCTTATGCCTGGCTGCCGGAGCTCAGCCCGCTCAACGGGCTATACCAAGGCCTGAGCGCGCGAGGAGTGGGCGGCCTGCAGGGCGGGAGCGGCGTCGGGACGGGCGGCAACCTGAAAGCGGCCAGCATCGGGCCCGACATCAACGCCCGTGACGACGGCCAGTTCGGTATGGCGTTTCGGTACGTGGCCGAGCAGTTGAACGGCACCGAGTTTGGTTTTTATTTCGTCAATTACCACGCCAAGGAACCGACTGTTCACGCCGACCTGGGAGCCTATCAGGGCCTGGATCTGGCGCAGGTGACGGCGGCGACCACGCCCATCGTCCAGCAGCAGGTGGCGGCCCAGGCCGGCCTGACCCTGTTGCAGTTGCAGGCTGCTTTGGCCGCCAACCCCAATGGCCCGCTCGCGCAGGCGGTGCGCAGTGGCGTCAGCCAGGCAGTGGGCGGCATGGCCATCATGGACGTGGCCAATCAGGTGCGTGGACGCCGAGAGTTTGTCGAAGACATCCGCATGTTCGGCACCAGCTTCAATACGCGCCTGGGCAAGGCCTCGGTATTCGGTGAACTCACCTACCGCCCGAACATGCCCATCGGCGTGGCCTCCACCAGTGACATGCTCAGCGACCTGTTGATCCAGGCGCCAACGCTGGCTGGGGGCGGGACCGTCAATATCGGAGGCCAGCAGGCGCGCCTGGGCGACGAAATCAGCAACGCCGACCGGGTACGCCTGTTCAACCTGTCGTTGGGCACTTTGTACGACTTTGGCCCGCGCCTGGGTTTCGACGGCCTGACGGCGGTGGCCGAGGTGGCCAGCGAGCACGTGCGCGGCAGTCGTCTGTTTTACATCGCCCATGACGGCTCGCGTCGGTATTACGCCAGCCGTTCCAACAGCGGCTATTTCGACGGCTTTGGTGATGACGCGCAGATCAGCCGCAATGCCTACGGCGGCACCGTGATGCTCATCGGCACCTGGAATAACCTGCTGGGCGGGGCCAACGTGTCGCCCTTTGCCGTCTACAAGGACGACTTCAAGGGCAACTCCCACCAGACCGGCAACTTCATCGAAGGGCGCAAGGCCGTGTCGCTGGGCGTGCGCGCCAGTTACCAGCAGTGCCTGGAAGCCGAGCTGCAATACAGCCGATTTTACGGTGCCGGACAGCGTAACGCCGTACGCGACCGCGACAACGTCGGCCTCAACGTCAAGTATTCGTTCTAGGAGCACCCCATGACCCAAGCCACCTTTTCCACAAAGCATGCGGCCACTGTCGCGCTGGCCTTTGCGTTGGGTGTGTTCGCCAGCGATCTTCACGCCATCACCGACGAGGCATTCGAACAACTGGGCACCCGCTTGACGCCCTTGGGAGGCGAGACGCAAGGCAATGCCGCCGGCACCATCCCGCCCTGGCAGGGCGGCCTGACCATGGCTCCGGCCGGCTACGGCGGGCCGGGCAGTCATCATGTCGACCCCTTTGCCAGTGACGAGCCACTGTTTACCATCAAGGCCAGCAACCTGGAGCAATATCGCGAGCAGCTCAGCCCTGGCCAGTTGGCCTTGTTTGCTGCCTACCCCGAGACCTTCAGCATGCCGGTCTACGTGACCCGGCGCACGGCAGCCGCGCCAGAGTCGGTGTATCAGCACACCCGTATCAACGCTCAGAGCGCACAGCTGCAAGAAGATGGCAACGGCTTTGTCGGCGCCTACGGCGGTATCCCGTTTCCGCTGCCCAAAAGCGGCGTCGAGGCGGTGTGGAACCACATTGCCCGCTACCGCGGCATCTATGGCGTGCAGCGCACGGTCGAAGCGGCCGTGCATCGCAATGGCAGTTTTGTGCCGATCGTCTCGCAACAGGAAGTGCTGTTTCGTTATTACGATCCGCGTGTCAGCGCGGCCACGCTGGGTAACATGCTGTTCTACTACCTGTCCCAGACCCGCAGCCCGGCGCGTCTGGCGGGAGGTGCGGTGTTGATCCACGAAACCCTTGACCAGCTGCGCGACCCCCGCCAGGCATGGGCCTACAGCGCCGGCCAGCGCCGTGTGCGCCGGGCGCCGAGCCTGGCCTACGACACGCCGATGGCCGCTGCCGACGGGCTGCGTACCGCAGATGACAGCGACATGTACAACGGCTCCCCGGACCGCTACGAGTGGCAGCTGCTGGGCAAGCAGGAGCTCTACATTCCCTACAACAATTACCGGGTCGGCAGCCCGCAGGTCAGCTATGCGCAGTTGCTCAAGCCCGGCCACCTGAACCCGCAATACACCCGCTATGAACTGCACCGGGTCTGGGTGGTGGAAGGCACGCTGAAGAAGGGCATGCGGCATGTCTACTCCAAACGGCGTCTGTATCTGGACGAGGACAGCTGGCAAGCCGCCGTGGTCGATCAGTACGACGGCCGTGGTGAGTTGTGGCGGGTGTCGATGGCCTACCTGAAGAATTACTACGAGCTGCCGACTATCTGGTCGGCCCTGGACGTTTATCACGACCTTCAGGCCCGTCGCTACCACGTGCAGAACCTGGATAACGAGGAAGCGGGCAGCCGGGACTTCAGCCAGCCATTGCCGGAATTAGGGGTGTTCACCCCAGCGGCCTTGCGCCGTCAGGGTACACGCTAGGGCCGGTGCGGTTCATGCAGGCTCAAAAACAACAACTACAGGGGTAAACGCTTGATGAAGGACCTGTTCACCTGCCTGCGGGCTGGCGCTCTGGGGCTATGGGTCGCTTGCGCGCCGGTGGCTGGCGCCGACGACGCCATTGTGTCGGCCAAGGCGGTGCATTCGCTGTTGCTGGGCGTGGCGCATGCCGGGCCACGGCTGGTGGTGGTCGGTGACCGTGGCCACATCCTCTACTCGGACGACCAGGGCCGCACATGGACCCAGGCCCGGGTGCCGACCCGGCAGATGCTCACCGCCGTGTTCTTCGTCGATGCGCAGTACGGTTGGGCGGTGGGCCACGATGCGCAGATTCTCGCCAGTGAGGACGGCGGGGTGACCTGGACCCGACAATACGAGGACCTCAAGCGCCAGGCACCCTTGCTCGACCTCTGGTTCAAGGACAGGCAGCAGGGCTTTGCAGTGGGGGCCTACGGTGCCCTCTTGAGCACCGACGACGGTGGCCAGCACTGGGAGGATATCGGCGAGCGGCTGGACAACAGCGAGCAACTGCACCTCAACGCGATCACGGCGGTCAAGGACGCCGGCCTGTTCATTGTCGGCGAGCAGGGCAGCATGTTCCGCTCCGCCAACGGCGGTCAGACGTGGGAGACGATGCACAGCCCCTATGCCGGATCGCTGTTCGGCGTGATCGCCACCGCCCGTCCCGAGACGCTGTTGGCCTATGGCCTGCGTGGCAATCTGCTGCGCTCGACGGATTTCGGTGCAACCTGGCAACGCATCCCGCTGGCAGGCAACCACGGGGCCCTGGAATTTGGCCTGGCAGGCGCCAGCCTGCTGGCCGACGGCTCTCTGGTGGTGGTCGGCAACGGTGGCACGGTGCTGCGCAGTCATGACGACGGCCAGACCTTCAGTCTCTACAGCCGTCCTGACCGCCAGGCCTTGGCGGCGGTGACCGGCGCCGACCTCGGGCATCTGGTGCTGGCCGGGCAGAGCGGCGTCGAGCGCACAGCGGACAATGGCGCAGGGCCCGCTGCCACGGTGGCGCAGCCATGACCGGTCATGAAACCCTGCCCCGTGCACGGCTGGATCAGGCGACCGGGTTGGAGCGCTTGATCTTCGATCACCGGCCCTGGGTCATCGGCCTGTGCCTGTTGGTCAGTCTGTGCTTGTTCTGGCAGGCCACGTTGATTCGCCCGTCCACCAGTTTCGAAAAAATGATCCCGTTGCAGCACCCCTTCATCGAAAAGATGCTGGAGCACCGCAACGACCTGGCCAATCTGGGCAATACCGTGCGTCTCTCGGTGCAGGCCACGGACGGCGACATCTTCAGCCGTCGCTACATGGAAACCTTGCGCCAGATCAGCGACGAAGTGTTCTACCTGCCCGGCGTCGACCGTTCGGCCCTGAAGTCGTTGTGGAGCCCCAGCGTGCGCTGGACCGAGGTGACCGAAGAGGGCTTTGCCGGCGGTGAGGTGATCCCGCAAAGCTATGACGGCTCGGACGCCAGCCTGGAATTGCTGCGCAACAATGTGCTCAAGTCCGGCCAGGTAGGGCGGCTGGTGGCCAACGATTTCAAATCCAGCATCATCGATATTCCGCTGCTGGAACATTACCCCGACCCGCAGGATCAGGGACGACTGCTCACCCTCGACTATCGACAGTTTTCCCACCTGCTCGAAGACAAGATCCGCGAGCCTTTCCAGGCGCGCAACCCGGATGTGCAGATCCACATCGTCGGTTTTGCGAAGAAAGTCGGCGATCTGATCGACGGCCTCCAGAGGGTGGCGATGTTCTTTGCCGTGGGGGTGATCATCACCCTGGTACTACTGCTGCTGTTCACCCGTTGCCTGCGCAGCACCCTGGCAGTGCTTGGCACCACTCTGGTGGCGGTCATCTGGCAGTTGGGGCTGATGCACGCCGTGGGGTTTGGCCTGGACCCCTATTCGATGCTGGTGCCGTTTCTGATCTTCGCCATCGGTATTTCCCATGGCGTACAGAAAATCAACGGCATTGCTTTGCAGTCCAGCGACGCTGACTCGGCGCTCACCGCCGCACGCCGCACTTTCCGGCAATTGTTCGTGCCGGGCGTGATCGCTATTCTGGCCGACGCAGTGGGTTTCATGACCCTGTGGATCATCGACATCGGTGTGATCCGCGAGTTGGCCATTGCAGCGTCCATGGGCGTGGCGGTGATCATTTTCACCAACCTGATCCTGCTGCCGGTGGCGATTTCCTATGTAGGCATCAGCCGTCGTGCGGTCGAGCGCAGCCAGCAGGACGCGGTCGGCGAGCAGCCGTTCTGGCGCCTCTTGGCGAAGGTCGCCAGCCCGCGAGTGGCGCGGGTCTCGGTGGTGCTGGCAATGATCGTGCTGGCGGGCGGCCTGTGGTATGGCCAGAACCTGGAGATCGGCGACCTCGACCAGGGCGCACCGGAGCTGCGGGCGGATTCGCGCTACAACCGCGATAACCAGTTCATCATCGACCACTACGCCACCCGCTCTGACGTGCTGGTGGTCATGGTCAAGACTCCCCCGGAAGGATGCTCGGCGTACAGCACGCTGGCGCCCATGGATGCGTTGATGTGGACCCTGGAAAACACGCGGGGCGTGCAGTCGACGATCTCGCTGGTCAGTGTCTCGAAACAAATGATCAAGGGTATGAACGAGGGCAACCTCAAGTGGCAGACCTTGTCGCGCAACCCGCAGGTACTCGACAGCTCTATCGCCCGGGCGGATGGCCTGTACAACGGTGATTGCTCGCTGGCTCCGCTGCTGGTATTCCTCAACGACCACAAGGCCGAAACCCTCGACCGCGTGGTGGCAACGGTGCAGACCTTCGCTGCCGCCAACCACCGCGATGGCCTCGAATTTCAACTGGCGGCGGGCAATGCCGGGATCGAGGCGGCCACCAACGAGGTGATCAGGCACGCCGAGCTGAGCATCCTGCTACTGGTCTACCTGTGCGTGGCGGTGATGTGCTGGGTCACGTTTCGCTCGCTGGCCGCGACGCTGTGCATTGTCTTGCCGCTGGTGCTCACGTCGGTGCTGGGGAATGCGCTGATGGCGTTTCTCGGGATCGGCGTCAAGGTTGCCACCCTGCCGGTGGTGGCCCTGGGGGTGGGCATCGGGGTGGATTACGGCATTTATATCTACAGCCGCCTGGCCCACTTTCTGCGCGCCGGTCTGCCGTTGCAGGAGGCGTATTACCAGACCTTGCGCTCCACTGGCAAAGCGGTGCTGTTCACCGGGCTGTGCCTGGCGATCGGCGTGTGCACCTGGATCTTCTCGGCGATCAAGTTTCAGGCGGACATGGGCTTGATGCTGACCTTCATGTTCCTGTGGAACATGGTCGGGGCGCTGTGGTTGCTGCCGGCGCTGGTGCGCTTTCTGGTCAGGCGGCCGCAGGAGAGCGCGACGTGGCGGGTGAAGGGGGGCGTGTGACGTAGCAGCGCGGGTGCCCGACTTCGGTCGAGCACCCGGTCAGGTCAATGCTGGGTCTGGCGACGTTGCTGCGCCACTTTTTCCACGTATTCCATGCTGCCGCGCTCGGCTTCCGCGCGGCTGGAAAACGGACCCTCAAGGGTATTCTCGCGGGTGCTGAAATAGTAGGCGCCGTTGATCAGGCTGAACCGGTTGGCCCGGAAATAGGTCGACGGGACAGGATCTTGCTCGCGCTTGCCATACATAGTCGGGTCTCCTCGATGAATGCCCCCGCAAACAAGGCGTTGGGGGTTGTTCAAGTTTTGGCGGTCAAAGTTTAGTCCTTGCCGATGACCGATTAGTTTCAATCAGACCAACGGCAAAAAGCTATCATTTAATCGAAAGCCCTGCACGCACGGGGCTTTCAGCCCTGTTTGCCCGATTCCAGCATGTTTTCGGGGCGCACCCACTCGTCGAATTGTGCATCGGTCAGGTACCCCAGCTGCAGCGCCGATTCACGCAAGGTCAGCCCTTCGCTGTAAGCCTTCTTGGCAATTTCGGCGGACTTGTCGTATCCGATGTGCGGGTTGAGTGCGGTGACCAGCATCAAGCCCCGCTCCAGGTGCGCGGCCATCTGCTCGGCGTCCGGCTCCAGACCGGCGATGCAGTGCTGCTGGAAGTTGCTGCAGCCATCGGCCAAAAGGCGAATCGATTGCAGCAGGTTGTGAATGATCACCGGTTTGTAGACATTGAGCTGCAGGTGACCTTGGCTGGCGGCGAAACCGATGGTCACGTCGTTGCCCAGAACCTGGCAAGCCAACATCGACAGGGCTTCGCACTGGGTCGGGTTGACCTTGCCGGGCATGATCGAACTGCCCGGTTCGTTCGCCGGCAGCTTCACTTCGGCCAGCCCCGCCCGTGGGCCGGAACCCAACAGGCGCAGGTCGTTAGCGATTTTCATCAGGGCCACGGCGAGGGTCTTGAGGGCACCGGACAGCGCCGTCAGCGGCTCGTGACCGGCCAGTGCGGCAAACTTGTTGGGCGCGGTGACGAAGGGCAGGCCGGAAAGCGCCGCCAGTTCCGCCGCGATGGCTTCGGAAAAACCGTGGGGCGCATTGAGCCCGGTGCCCACCGCCGTGCCACCCTGGGCCAGTTCGCAGACGGCGGGGAGGGCGGCGCGGATGGCCCGTTGGGCGTAGTCCAGCTGAGCAACGTAGGCCGACAGCTCCTGGCCGAAGGTGATGGGGGTCGCGTCCATCATATGGGTGCGGCCGGTCTTGACCAGGTGCTGATGGCGCGCGGATTGCTCGGCCAGGCCTGCCGATAGCTCGGCGATCGCCGGCAGCAACTGATGAGTCACGGCCTGAACGGCGGCAATGTGCATGGCAGTGGGGAAGCAGTCGTTGGAGCTTTGCGAGCGGTTGACGTGGTCGTTTGGGTGTACGGGCGACTTGCCGCCACGGCCCTTTCCGGCCAGCTCGTTGGCGCGTCCGGCAATGACTTCGTTGGCGTTCATGTTGCTTTGCGTGCCACTGCCGGTCTGCCAGACCACCAGCGGAAACTGGTCGTCGTGGGTGCCGGCGAGGACTTCGTCGGCCGCCTGCTCGATCAACCGGGCGATGTCGGCGGGGAGGTCGCCATTGCGGTCATTGACCCGCGCGGCGGCTTTCTTGATCAGGGCCAAACCGTGCAACACCGCCAACGGCATGCGCTGGTCACCAATGGCGAAGTTGACCAGCGAGCGTTGTGTCTGGGCGCCCCAATACGCGTCTTCAGGTACGTCAACGGGGCCCAGGCTGTCTGTTTCGATCCGGCTCATTACTCCACTCCATAGACGATTGAATCAGCAGTTTAGGTTGTTGAGAACCGTTTCGGTTCCCTCGTGAAAAATACCGCCGATGCCAGCTCGGGGTTGAGCGATCCACCCGCTTGGGCGCAGAATGGGCGATTCCGGGGATCTACCTCGTCCGTCAAAGAAGGAAAATCGATGACCCGTCTTCGTGCCATCTGTACCGCGGCCATTCTGGTATGTGCCAGCGGCCAGGTGCTTGCTGATACTGCCAGCCACAATGCCGCTGCCGAAAACTTCCTGATGATGGCTCACGCTGACAAAGCCGGGACCCCGGTGTACATGCAGGTTCAGCAGATGTTCGCTCAGCGTTTCGAACAGTCCAAGGCGCCCGCTTCCAAGCAGGCCCTGCTGGAAACCTACCAGGCCAAGGCCAACGCCGCTCTGGACCAGGCCATCGGCTGGGACAAGATCAAGCCCGACATGGTCAAGATCTACACCGACGCTTTCACCGAGCAGGACCTGAAGGACCTGGTGAAGTTCTACCAGTCGCCGCTGGGCAAGAAAGTCCAGGAAAAAATGCCGACCGTCACTCAGCTCTCTGCACAGATGACTCAGCAGAAGCTGGAAAGTGCAGTACCGGTGGTCAACAAGCTGCTGGCTGACATGACCAACGAGCTGACCCCGGCCGACAAGGCTGCTCCAGCCGCCGCGCCTGCCAAGAAGCCGTAACGCCCATGACCATGCAGCGACGGATCGAATCGGCCCTGGGCCTGTTGCAGCCGCAACACCTGCAAGTGCTCGACGAGAGCCACATGCACAGCCGTGGCCAGCAGACCCATTACAAGGCCGTGGTGGTCAGCGAGCAGTTCGAAGGCCTTGGCAGCGTCAAGCGCCACCAGAAGGTCTATGCCTTGCTGGGCGAACTCATGGGGCAGTTTCACGCCCTGGCGTTGCACACCTACACCCCTGCCGAATGGCTGGCGACCGGCGCTGCGCCGGACTCGCCGACCTGTGCCGGTGGCGACCGCGGGCATTGATCCGCCGCATGCCATGACAAGCCGGTTTTGCTAGAATGCCGACGCGCCGACAGGGCCTCCCTGCCGGCGCGTCTGTTTTTCAAGCCCGGTTCCCCTTTGCGAGGGTGACCACCCGGAATATAGGTACTGTCATGAGTCAGCCCATCGTCGTCGCGGCGCTGTATAAATTCGTCACCCTCAGCGATTTTCATCAACTGCGCGAACCGTTGCTCCAGGCCATGCTGGACAACGGCATCAAGGGGACCCTGCTGATTGCCGAAGAAGGCATCAACGGCACGGTGTCCGGCACCCGCGAAGGCGTTGACGGCCTGATGGCGTGGCTGCGCAACGACCCACGTATGATCGACATCGATCACAAGGAGTCGTACTGCGACGAGCAGCCGTTCTACCGGACCAAGGTCAAGCTCAAGAAAGAGATCGTCACCTTGGGCGTGGCCGGCGTCGACCCCAATCGCCAGGTCGGCACCTACGTGGAGGCTGCCGACTGGAACGCCTTGATCGATGACCCTTCGGTGCTGCTGATCGATACTCGCAACGACTATGAAGTGGCCATTGGCACCTTCAAGGGCGCTATCGACCCCAAGACCGCATCCTTCCGCGATTTTCCCGACTACATCAAAAGCCATTTCGACCCCGCGGTGCACAAGAAGGTGGCGATGTTCTGCACCGGTGGCATTCGCTGCGAAAAAGCCTCCAGCTACATGCTTGGCGAGGGCTTCGAGGAGGTCTATCACCTCAAGGGCGGCATCCTCAAATACCTCGAGCAGGTGCCGCAACCCGAGAGCCGCTGGGAGGGGGACTGCTTCGTGTTCGACAACCGGGTGACGGTGCGTCATGACCTCAGTGAAGGCGACTATGATCAGTGTCATGCCTGCCGCACGCCGATCAGCGTCGAGGACCGCCAGTCGCCGCACTATTCGCCGGGTATCAGTTGCCCCCATTGCTGGGACAGCCTGAGCGAGAAGACCCGCAAGAGCGCCACCGACCGCCAGAAGCAGATCGAACTGGCCAGGCAGCGCAACCAGCCCCATCCTATCGGACACAACTACCGCAAAGCCTCCGAGGTCTGACATGCCTGACAGCCGCCTGGTGTACGTGATGGACCCGATGTGTTCCTGGTGCTGGGGTTTTGCCCCGGTGGCGGCGGTGCTGATCGACCAGGCGGCGCAGGCGGGCGTGCCCACCCATGTGGTGCTGGGTGGCTTGCGCACCGGTGCGGGCGCAGCGTTGGACGAGACCAAGCGGGCGTACATTCTCAAGCATTGGCAGGCCGTGGCCGACATGACCGGGCAGGTCTTTCGCTTCGAGAATGCACTGCCCGAGGATTTTGTCTACGACACCGAGCCGGCCTGCCGCGCAGTGGTGGCGGTGCGGCAGCTGGACGAGGCGCTGGCGCTGGCCATGACCCAGCGCATTCAGCAAGCCTTCTATGTCGACGGCCTGGACGTGACGCGCACGCCACTGCTGGTGGAACTGGCCGAGGCCGTGGGCGTGCCGCGTATCGAGTTTGCCGAAGCCTTCGACAGCCTGCATAGCCATGAGCAGACCCGCAAGGATTTTGCCTGGGTGCAGGACTTGGGTATCGCCGGATTCCCGACACTGCTGGCCCAGCGCAGTGGCCAGCTGGCACTCTTGACCAATGGCTATCAGCCGTTGGAGGCCCTGGCACCGTTGTTGGGGCGCTGGCTGGCCGCCAGACCCGCCTCTTAGGCGCCGCCGAAGCTTGCGATGGCGGCACCCGGTGGCGTCTGCACATCTCACCGTGGACGTCGCGCGGTTAACGCCTTGATGGGGCTGGCCCACTTCTTGCTCCACCCGTCCCGACGGCGCGCGTGCAGCATTTTTCTGTCACCACGTGCCGATCTGTGCGGTGCCTATGCAGTGACGATTACGCCAAAATCGATGGCCATTTGTCGGCGGCAGGGTTCGTTGCGGCTGCGCGCCAAAAAAACATCGTATAGTTACCGTCGGTTTTAGCTAGTCTGTGCAAGGGAAAATCGCCATTGACCTTGTAGTTGTCTCGCCCAGCTGATGCAAAGGACCTCATGAAACACAAACGGACGCTTGAAACGCCGCGCTTGCTGGGGATCGTCTGGCCCTTCATCGCTGTGGTCATTTTTCTGGCACTTCTGGGCTGTGTCAGCCTCTATGCGCTATCGGCGGTGCGCAGCTACGTTGCCGGCGAAAGCCTGTGGTCCAAGGGCCAGAAAGACGCCATCTATTACCTCAATCTCTACGCGGACAGCCGCGACGAGGCCATCTACCGCAAATACCAGCAAGCCATCGCCATTCCTCAGGGCGGCCATGCCTTGCGCCTGGCACTGGCTCAGAGCGATCCCGACCTGCGGGCGGCCCGGGCCGGCATTTTGCAAGGCGGCAATCACCCCGATGACGTGTCCAACATCATCTGGCTGTACACCAATTTTCACAACGTCAGCTACATGGCACGGGCCATCGACCGCTGGACGGTCGGCGATGAATACCTGGTCAAACTCGATCAGGTCGCACGGGCCATGCACGCTCGGATCGCTGCCGGCCAGGCGTCGAGTGACGACATCGACAACTGGAAGAAGCAGATCATGGCCATCAACGATGGCGTGACACCAGCCGCCATCGAGTTCAGCGATGCCCTGAGTGAAGGGTCGCGCTTCCTCCTGCATCTGCTGGTATTCGTCAATCTGTTCACGGCGCTGGTGCTCATTGCCCTGGCGCTGTGGCGCACTGGCAAGTTGCTGGGCCAGCGCCAGGAGTTCGCCAACGCCCTGCAGCTGGAGAAAGAGCGGGCTCACGTGACCTTGGCTGCCATTGGCGACGGGGTGATTGCCACCGACTCGGACGGTTCCGTCGCCTACATGAACCCGGCGGCCGAGCAACTGACCCACTGGATTGCCGATCAGGCTCATGGTCTGCCGCTGGCCTCGCTTTTCAACCTGCTCGACGAGAATGCCGAGAAAGACGATTTCGTGCTGATCGATCAGATTCTCAGCGGCGATCTCACAGCCGCCAGCGAGCACTCCAAGCTGCTGCAGCGCCTGGATGGCAGCACAGTGTCGGTGACCCTGGTGGGGTCGCCGATTCGCAGCGATGGGCGCATCAGCGGAGCGGTACTGGTGTTGCACGACATGACCCAGGAGCGTCAGTACATCGCCAATCTGTCCTGGCAGGCAACCCACGATGCGCTCACGGGCCTGGCCAACCGCCGGGAATTCGAGCTTCGTCTGGAGCAGTCGCTGGAAGCGGTGGCCCGCCAGCAGGGCCGTTGCTCGCTGATGTTTCTCGACCTCGATCAGTTCAAACTGGTCAACGACACCTGTGGTCACGCGGCGGGCGATGAGCTATTGCGTCATATCTGCGCCTTGCTGCAGTCGTGCTTGAGCGAAGCGGACACGCTGGCGCGGTTGGGTGGCGACGAATTCGGCATTCTGCTGGACAACCGCTCGGGTGACGCGGTCGAGAAGATCGCCGAGACCTTGCGCCAGACCGTGCAGAATCTGCATTTTGTCTGGCGCGGCCGGCCATTCGTGACCACGATCAGCATTGGCCTGGTGCACATCGCACAGGTACCGATGACCCTGGAGTCGTCCCTGCGCGCCGCCGACATGGCCTGCTACATGGCCAAGGAAAAGGGGCGCAACCGCGTCCAGGTATACCACGCCGACGACACCGAGCTGTCGGTACGATTCGGCGAAATGGCCTGGGTACAGCGGTTGCACATGGCCCTGGAGGAAAACCGATTCTGCCTGTACGCTCAGGAGATTGCGGCGCTGCGCCATGTCGACGAGCGCACGGGCGGGCATATCGAGATCCTGTTGCGCCTGCACGACGAGTCTGGCCGGGTGATTCTGCCCGAAGCGTTCATTCCCGCAGCCGAGCGCTACGGCTTGATGACGGCGCTGGACCGCTGGGTGGTCCAGAACGTGTTCAAGGTCATCCAGCAGTGCATCCGCGACGGCGCGCAGGGGCCATTGGCCATGTGTGCGATCAACCTGTCGGGCATCAGCATCGGTGACGAGGAATTCCTCGAATACCTGCACGAGCAGTTTGCCCGCTACGCCATCCCCCCCGAGTTGATCTGCTTCGAAATCACCGAAACCATTGCCATTGCCAACCTGGGCAGTGCCATTCGCTTCATCAACGAACTCAAGGGGCTGGGCTGCCACTTTTCCCTGGACGATTTCTGCGCCGGGATGTCGTCCTTCGCCTACCTCAAGCATTTGCCGGTGGACTATTTGAAGATCGACGGCAGCTTCGTCAAGGACATGCTCGACGACCCCGTCAACCGGGCGATGGTGGAGGTGATCAATCACATCGGCCACGTGATGGGCAAACGGACCATCGCCGAATTCGTCGAAACCCCATTGATCGAGCAGGCACTGCTGGAGATCGGTGTGGATTACGCCCAAGGCTACCTGATCGAACGGCCGCAGCCGTTCACCAGCGAGAGTCTGCAGCGCCGCCGAGTGCGACCTGCACCCTTGCTGTTCCGGGCGCCCGGTACTTTTAGATAGAAAAATTCAGATAGGCACTCGTACCTTGCGCGGCACCCGTGCCCGGCACACTTACTGAAACGGAGGTTAGCCAGTGATCGACGCGTTTACCCGTACCGGCCCACTCATGGAAGCCGGCAGCTATCCCGCCTGGGCCCAGCAGTTGCTCAAGGATTGTCAGGCGAGCAAGCAGAATGTCGTGCAGCACGAGTTGTATCGGCTGATGCGCGACAATCAGTTGGATGCCGCTGTCATGCACCCATTCCTGGTGGGGGGCTGGCCTGTGGTCGAGCAGTTCGCGCTGTACATGGCTCAGAATCTGACCAAGACCCGCTTTGCTCGTCATCCGGGCGAAGACATGGCGCGTCGTTGGTTGATGCGCAATATCCGCGTCGAACTCAACCATGCCGATTATTGGGTCAACTGGGCCTCGGCCCATGGCTGCACGCTGGATGACCTGCAGGCGCAGAAAGTGCCTGCCGAGTTGCACGCCTTGAGCCATTGGTGCTGGCAGACCTGTACATCGGACTCGCTTATCGTGGCGATGGCGGCCACCAATTACGCCATCGAAGGGGTCACGGGCGAGTGGGCGGCGATTGTCTGCTCCAGCGACATCTATGCGTCGGCCTTCCCGGAGGAGGGGCGCAAGCGGGCCATGAAATGGCTGCGGATGCATGCCCAGTATGATGATGCCCATCCCTGGGAAGCGCTGGAAATCATCTGCACCCTGGCCGGCAACAATCCGCACCAGAGCCTGGTGGACGAGTTGCGCACGGCCATCTGCAAGAGCTACGACTACATGCACCTGTTTCTTGAGCGTTGCATGCAGCAGCAACTGGCGGTGGCCAGCTAGGTCAGCCGTTATTGGGCGTTGAGGGCCTGGCCATTGATGCCTTGGCTGTCAGGGCCCATCAGGTAGAGGTAGACCGGCATGATCGCCTCCGGCGGGGGGGTGCGCGCCGGGTCTTCCGCGGGGTACGCCTGGGCGCGCATGTCGGTGCGAGTGCCACCCGGGTTGATGCTGTTGCTGCGCAGCGACTGGCCTTGCAGTTCGTCGGCCAGGGTCTGCATCAGGCCTTCGGTGGCAAACTTCGACACCCCATACGCCCCCCACTCGCCACGGCCCTTTCGCCCGACGCTGCTGGACGTGAACACCACCGATCCATCGGCTGCCTGCTTGAGCAGGGGCAGGAGGGCGGCGGTGAGCATGAATGTCGCGTTGACGTTGACCTGCATCACCTGGATGAAGGCTTCGCCGCTGATCTGCTCCAGCGCTGTACGCGGGCCGATGATCGAGGCGTTGTGCAGCAGGCCGTCCAGATGACTGAACGACTGGCGCACGGTGGCGGCCAGTGCGGTGTAGTGGTCGGGCTGTGCGGTTTCCAGGTCGAAGGCAATGACGTGGGGCGCAGGATGGCCAGCGGCCTGGATCTGCTCGCTGACAGCCCGCAGATGAGTCTCGGTCTTGCCCAGCAGGATGACCGTGGCACCGTAGGCCGCATAAGTCTTCGCCGCCGCCGCGCCGATACCGCGGCCGGCACCGGTGACCAGGATGGTGCGGCCGGCGAGGAGATGGGGTGGGGCGGTGTAGTCGAACATGCTTGATGATTCCCTTGCCTGTCTCGGTCTTATCGCGGGCAGTTGCAACCGGCGATCCTCAGCAACCGCACATCGCCTGATCCAACACCCGCCGCAAATCCAGTGGATGGTCCACCACTACGTCCGCGCCCCAGTGACTGGGGTTGTCGTGGGGATGGATATAACCATAGCGAACCGCCGCCGTGCGGGTGCCGGCATCGCGCCCGGACTCGATGTCGCGCAGGTCGTCGCCCACGAACAATACGCTCGCCGGGTCCAGATCGAGCATTTTGCACGCCAGGATCAACGGCTCGGGGTGCGGCTTGCTGTGGGTCACGTGGTCCGGGCAGATCAGTACGGCCGAGCGCTCGGCCAGGCCCAGTTGCTGCATGATCGGCTCGGCGAAGCGTACCGGCTTGTTGGTGACCACGCCCCAGACCAGATGGGCTTTTTCGATGTCTGCCAGCAACTCGGCCATTCCGTCGTAGAGCCGGCTGTGCACGGCGCAGCCGACCTGGTAGCGCTCGAGAAACTCCAGGCGCAGGTCTTCAAACTCCGCGGCTTCAGGGGACAGGGCAAAGGTCGCCGAGACCATCGCCCGCGCGCCTCCTGAAACCACGTCACGAATCAGTTGCTCATCCACCGCCGGCAGCCCGCGCTCGGCAAGCATGGCCTGGCAGATGGCGATGAAGTCCGGCGCGGTGTCGAGCAGGGTGCCGTCCATGTCGAATAATACGGCGCGCAATCGCATGCTTACTCTCCGCGCAGAGTCTGGATCATGTAGTTGACGTCAACGTCGGCGGACAACTTGTAATGCTTGGTCAGCGGGTTGTAGGTCAGGCCGATGATGTCCTTGACCGACAGCCCCGCATTGCGGCTCCAGACACCAAGCTCGGACGGGCGGATGAATTTCTTGAAGTCATGGGTGCCGCGGGGCAGCAGCTTCATGATGTATTCGGCGCCAACGATGGCAAACAGGTAGGCCTTGGGATTGCGGTTGATGGTGGAAAAGAACACTTGGCCGCCCGGCTTCACCATGCGCTGGCAGGCACGAATGACCGACGACGGGTCGGGCACGTGTTCGAGCATCTCCAGGCACGTGACCACGTCGAATTGCGCGGGCATTTCTTCGGCCAGGGCTTCGGCAGTGACCTGGCGGTATTCCACCTGCACGCCCGACTCCAGCTGATGCAGGCGCGCCACCGACAGCGGCGCTTCGCCCATGTCGATACCGGTCACGGTGGCGCCGCGCAAGGCCATCGCCTCGCTGAGAATGCCGCCGCCGCAACCGACGTCGAGGACCTTCTTGCCGGACAGCGAGACGCGCTCGTCGATCCAGTTGACCCGCAGCGGGTTGATGTCGTGCAGCGGCTTGAACTCGCTTTCACGGTCCCACCAGCGATGCGCCAAGGCTTCGAATTTGGCGATTTCAGCGTGGTCGACGTTACTCATGGAAACTCCTCGGAATCTTTGAAACGAAAATTAGTGTGTCGGCGTGGCCGCGATCTTCTCGCCCCAGGCGCAGGCGGTCGCATGCAGTTGCGCCTCGTCCATGCGCGTCAGGCGGCGGTCTTCGAGCAGGGCCTTGCCAGCGACCCAGACATGGCGCACGCATTGCCGGCCGCTGGCGTAGATCAATTGTGAAACAGGGTCGTAGATGGGTTGCTGGGCCAGGCTGGAAAGGTCGAAGGCCACCAGGTCGGCGGCCTTGCCCACTTCCAGCGAGCCGATATTTTTCTCCAGCCCCAGCGCGCGAGCACCGTTGAGGGTGGCCATGCGCAAGGCGCGATGGGCATCCAGGGCGCTGGCGGAACCGGCGACGGCCTTGGCCAGCAGGGCGGCGGTGCGCGTCTCGCCCAGCAGGTCGAGATCATTGTTGCTGGCGGCGCCATCGGTGCCGATGGCCACGTTGATGCCGGCCTGCCACAGCCGCTCGACCGGGCAGAAGCCGCTGGCCAATTTGAGGTTCGATTCGGGGCAGTGGATCACGCTGGTGTTGGTCTCCACCAGCATTTCCAGGTCGGCATCATCGATCTGGGTCATGTGCACGGCCTGGAAGCCGGGGCCCAAGAGGCCGAGCCGGTACAGCCGCGCCAGTGGCCGTTCACCAAAGTGTTGCACAGCCTGCTGCACCTCATGGGCGGTTTCATGCACATGCATGTGGACCGCCGCATCGAGTTCGTCCACCAGTACGCGGATCTTTTCCAGGTTGGCGTCGCTCACCGTATAGGGCGCGTGAGGGCCGAAGGCGACGCTGATTCGCGGGTGGTGCTTGAGGTCGCTGTACAGTTCGACTCCCTGATTAAGGGCATCATCGGTGTCGCGGGCGCCAGGGATGGCGAAATCCAGCACGGGAATGGTCACTTGGGCACGGATGCCGCTTTCGTGGATGCGTTCGCTGGCGACCCGCGGGAAAAAATACATGTCCGAAAAACAGGTGATGCCGCTCTGCAATTGTTCGGCGATGGCCAGGTCTGTGCCATCACGGACGAAAGCTTCGTCGACCCAGCGACTCTCGGCGGGCCAGATGTGTTTCTCCAGCCAGGTCATCAACGGCAGGTCGTCGGCCAGGCCGCGGAACAGGGTCATGGCCGCGTGACCGTGGCTGTTGATCAGCCCCGGACTCAACAGCATTCCGGGCAGCTCGCGGGTTTCCAGGGCCTGGAGCCGCAGTGCCTGTTCGCGGGGGCCGATGAACACGATACGACCCTCACGCACGCCGAGACCATGGTCCTTGAGCACCACCCCTGCCGGCTCGACCGGCACCAGCCAGGTGGGCAGCAGCAACAAGTCCAGCGCAGCGGTCAGATCGGGCATAGTGGCAATCCAGTGCTTTTTTCGAGCAATCAATAGATAGTGGCGAAGTATACCCGAGCGTCCCCGCCTGGGGATCGCTATAATCGGCCGCTTTTGATCTGTGAGTACGGGGTGTTCCATGCGCGATCGGCTACTGGCTGCAGAGAACGTGAAAGCCATCGATTGGCGGGAAGATGCCTTGTATCTGCTTGACCAGCGCTTGCTGCCCTTCGAAGAATCCTGGTTGGTCTGCGCCACGGCACTCGATGTGGCCGATGCCATCGCCAATCTGGCCGTGGGCGGCGCGTCGTTGATCGGTATCTGCGCGGCCTACGGGGCTGTCCTTAGCGTTCGCCGGCATATTGCCAGCGGCCTTGATTGGCGCGCGGCGCTGGAAGCCGACTTTACGGTGCTGGCCCAGTCCAGCCCGAACTCGGCCAGCCTGTTCTGGGTGCTGGAGCGCATGCGCGAGCGGGTCGGGCGGGTCAAGCGCGGTGATGACCCGGTGCCGGCGCTGGAAGCCGAGGCGCGGGCCATTCACGAGAGTGATCGCGAAGCCAACCTGACCATGGCGCAGTCGGGGGTCGACCTGATCCGTCGTCAGCAGGGCAACGCCCAGACCATCCTCACCCATGGCAACACCGGTGCCTTGGCCACGGGTGGCTTCGGCACGGCCCTGGGGGTGATCCGCGGCGCCTTCCTGGAAGGCATGGTGGAGCGCGCCTATGTCAGTGAAACCCGCCCCGGGTTGCAAGGCGCGCGGCTAGGCACCTGGGAGCTGGCCAAAGACGGCATTCCCGTGAGCCTGACGATCGATGGCGCGGCGGCCCACATCATGAAGACCAAAGGCATCACCTGGCTGGTGGTGGGCGCGCAACAGATCACGGCCAATGGCGATGTCATCGGCGAGATCGGCACTTACCAGTTGGCGGTCACCGCCATGCACCATGGGGTGCGTTTCATGGTGGTGGCCCCCAGTTCGATCATCGACATGGGGCTGGCCACTGGCGAAGAGGTTGTCATCGAAGAGCGCGATGCCCGGCAGTTGCTGGCCATCGATGGGCGACGCACGGAAGGGCAGTTCGATGCCTACAATCCGGTGTCCGACCTCACGCCGGCGGACCTGATCGATGTGATCGTCACGGAGAAGGGCATTGTCGAGCGACCGGATGCGTCCAAGCTGGCGCAATTGATGTGCCGCAAGCGGTTGCATTGATTCGCAAGAGCGCGCGAAACCCGCGATGGGTGAGGGTTGTCGCGCGCGCCTGCGAGGCGGCAGTGATTACACCGCGACTTTATGCTGGGCCTGCAGGCGACGCAGCGAACGCACCTTGTGCAGGGTGTCGACGCAGGTCTTAGCCGCTTCTGCACCTTTATGGACGAAGTGCTTGAAGAAGTAGTCGTGGTGCTGCTCGCCATCATGGAAGTGGTGCGGGGTCAGGACCACCGAAAACACCGGTACCAGCGTCTCCAGCTGCACTTGCATCAAGGCGCTGACCACCGATTGGGCGACGAACTCGTGACGGTAGATACCGCCATCGACCACCAATGCTGCGCCGACAATGCCGGCATAGCGACCCGATTGGGCCAGCAGCTTGGCGTGCAGCGGAATTTCAAAGGCGCCGCCGACTTCGAAAAAGTCGATGTCGCTTTCCTGGTAGCCCAGGCGCGCCATTTCTTCGGTAAAGCCCTTGCGGCTCTGGTCCACGATGTCTTTGTGCCAGCTGGCCTGGACGAAAGCGACACGTTCGCCGGAGTGGCTCTTGCTATCGATTGCGGTGGGTTGCATCTACGTTGACTCCTGTTTGTGTGAAAAACAGGGCTGTGGATCGAATGGGATTCAAGGGTACGCAGCTCAGCCTGCTGACTGGACGGCCCTTGTGTGCCAACCCCGTTCTCTCTTCATCCGGACTATGACCGTCGGCCCTGGAATCACACCAGGTCTGCTGACCTTGCTGACCTTCAAAGGCCTGCAAGCGCTCGCGGGCTAGACGCGTTGTTTGCGTCATTACCGCCGGTGGGGAATCGCACCCCGCCCTGAGAACGTTGCCATCAAAGGTGACGGCGCAGATTTTTTACCACATTTTTTTACTGCGTGCATCCCCGTTGCTCGGCATTCACCATTTGCAAGCGGCGCGGGCTTGATTAAGGTGAAGGGGCAGGGAACATATTCATACGCTGGAGGCCCCTTGATGAGCTCTTTTTCCGTTAAAAGCATTGATCTGCGCAGTGATACCGTAACCCGACCGGTGCCTGCCATGCTGGACGCCATGGCTCGTGCCCCGGTCGGCGATGACGTGTATGGCGAAGACCCGACCGTGAACCGCCTGGAGCAGAGCCTGGCCGGGCGACTGGGTTTTGCCCAGGGTCTGTTCGTGCCCAGCGGCACCATGAGCAACCTGCTGGGTTTGATGGCCCATTGCGACCGGGGCGAGGAATACATCGTCGGTCAGCAGGCCCACACCTATAAATACGAGGGGGGCGGCGCAGCTGTGCTCGGCTCGATCCAGCCCCAGCCGCTGGAAGTGCAGGCCGACGGCTCGCTGGACCTGGCCCAGGTCGTCGCAGCGATCAAGCCCGATGACTTCCACTTTGCCCGTACCCGCCTGCTGGCGCTGGAAAACACCATGCAAGGCAAGGTGCTGCCGTTGGGCTATCTGGCCGAGGCGCGCCGGCTCACTCAAGCTCATGGCCTGAGCCTGCATCTGGACGGCGCGCGGTTGTACAACGCGGCTGTCAAGCTGGGGGTTGAGGCGCGGGAAATCACCCGGCACTTCGACTCGGTGTCGGTCTGTCTGTCCAAGGGGTTGGGTGCGCCCGTCGGCTCGGTGTTGTGTGGCAGCGCCGATCTGATCGGGCGCGCGCGGCGCCTGCGCAAAATGGTGGGCGGGGGCATGCGCCAGGCCGGTATCCTGGCGGCAGCGGGTCTGTATGCGCTGGATCATCAGGTCGAACGCCTGGCCGAAGACCATGCCAATGCCCAGCAATTGGCCAGCGGCCTGGCCGAGCTGGGCTACCGGGTCGAACCGGTGCAAACCAATATGGTTTATGTGGATATGGGTAGCCAGAGCGAGGCGTTCAGACTGTTTGCGGCCGAGCAGGGCGTTCTGGTCACCGCGTCCTCGCGCCTGCGCCTGGTGACCCATCTGGATGTCTCGCGGTCTCAGATAGAACAGGCCGTGGCGGTTTTCGCCGGCTTTCGCCGGTCAATGCACGACGAGAACCCATAAACAGACTGCACCCATGGCCTCAGGGCCTATATAATGCGGCCCTTTGCGAGTTGCTTTTGCACTTGCGTCCGGCCGCAGTTTCCGTGGAAGAACCTAATGAAAAGCGCAGAAATCCGTGAAGCGTTCCTTCGCTTCTTCGAAGAGCAGGGCCACACCCGTGTCGCCTCCAGCTCTCTGATCCCGGGCAACGACCCGACCCTGCTGTTCACCAACGCCGGGATGAACCAGTTCAAGGACTGCTTCCTCGGCCAGGAAAAGCGCGCCTATACCCGTGCAGTCAGCAGCCAGAAATGCGTCCGCGCCGGCGGCAAGCACAACGACCTGGAAAACGTCGGCTACACCGCGCGCCACCACACCTTTTTCGAAATGCTGGGCAACTTCAGTTTTGGCGACTACTTCAAGCGCGACGCCATCACCTACGCCTGGACCTTTCTGACTTCGGACAAATGGCTGAACCTGCCCAAGGAAAAGCTCTGGGTCACGGTTTACGCCTCCGACGACGAAGCCTACGACCTCTGGACCAAGGAAATCGGCGTGCCGGCCGAGCGCATGGTCCGCATCGGTGACAACAAGGGCGCGCCGTACGCTTCTGACAACTTCTGGACCATGGGCGATACCGGCCCGTGCGGCCCCTGCACCGAGATCTTCTACGACCACGGCGCTGACATCTGGGGAGGCCCGCCCGGCTCGCCGGAAGAAGACGGGGACCGTTACATCGAGATCTGGAACAATGTTTTCATGCAGTTCAACCGCACCGCCGACGGCGTGTTGCACCCGCTGCCTGCGCCTTCGGTGGACACCGGCATGGGCCTGGAGCGGGTCAGCGCCGTGCTGCAGCACGTGCACTCGAACTATGAAATCGACCTGTTCCAAAGTCTGCTGAGCGCTTCGGCCGCCGCTATCGGTTGTGTAAACGAAGAGCAGCCGTCGCTCAAAGTGGTCGCCGACCACATCCGCTCTACCGGTTTCCTGATCGCCGACGGTGTGCTGCCCTCCAACGAGGGCCGTGGTTACGTGCTGCGCCGGATCATTCGCCGCGCCTGCCGTCACGGCAACAAGCTGGGCGCCAAGGGCAGCTTCTTCTACCAGATTGTCGCCGCGCTGGTGGTCGAGATGGGTGAAGCCTTCCCCGAGCTCAAGAGCCAGCAGACGCACATCGAGCGCGTACTCAAGGCCGAAGAAGAGCAGTTTGCCAAGACCCTGGAGCAAGGCCTGAAAATTCTCGAGCAGGATCTGGCTGAGCTCAAGGGTACGGTCGTGCCGGGCGACGTGGTGTTCAAGCTCTACGACACTTACGGCTTCCCCATGGATCTGACCGGCGACATCGCCCGTGAGCGCGGCCTGACCCTCGACGAGGTTGGCTTCGAACGCGAGATGGACGCCCAGCGCGAACGCGCACGTTCGGCCAGCTCCTTCGGCCTGGACTACAACAGCCTGATCAAGGTCGATGAGCCCACCGTGTTCAGCGGTTACGAAAACACCCATGGCAACGCCAAGGTGATCGCACTTTATAAAGAAGGCGCCGCTGTTCAGGTGCTGAAGGAAGGCGAGGAGGGCGTAGTCATTCTCGACCAGACGCCTTTCTATGGTGAATCCGGTGGCCAGGTCGGCGACCGTGGCTACTTGCTGGCCGGTGGTTCGCGCTTTGACGTGCGCGACACCACCAAGACCGCCGGCGCTTTCCTGCATCACGGCGTCGCCGCTTTGAGCGACCTGCACGTCGGCAACGACGTGACTGCTCATGTCGACGCCAGCAAGCAGAAAGCCACCGCCCTGAACCACTCCGCTACGCACTTGCTGCATGCGGCGCTGCGTCAGGTGCTGGGCGACCACGTTCAGCAGAAAGGCTCGCTGGTGGACAGTCAGCGCCTGCGCTTCGACTTCAGTCATTTCGAGTCGATCAAGCCCGAGCAGATCAAGGCACTGGAAGACATCGTCAACGACGAGATTCGCAAGAACACCCCGGTGCAGACCGAAGAGATGGCCATCGACGAAGCACGCCAGAAAGGCGCCATGGCCCTGTTCGGCGAGAAGTACGGCGACCAGGTGCGCGTGCTGACCATGGGCGGTGATTTCTCCGTCGAGCTGTGCGGCGGCATCCATGCCAAGCGCACCGGCGACATCGGTCTGCTCAAGATCACCAGCGAGGGCGGCGTGGCCTCCGGCGTACGCCGCATCGAGGCGGTCACAGGTGCCAATGCCCTGGCTTACTTGAACGCTGGCGAAGAACAGCTCAAGGAAGCGGCGCAGCTGGTCAAGGGCAGCCGTGACAACCTTATCGACAAGCTTTCGGCCGTGCTGGAACGCAACCGTCTGCTGGAGAAGCAGCTCGAACAACTGCAGGCCAAGGCCGCCAGTGCAGCGGGCGACGACCTCAGCGGTGCGGCAGTCGAGGTCAAGGGCGTCAAGGTGCTCGCGTCGCGCCTGGACGGCGTGGATGGCAAGGGCCTGCTGGCACTGGTCGACCAGTTGAAGAACAAGCTGGGCAATGGCGTCATCCTGCTCGGCGGCGTGCATGAAGACAAAGTCGTCCTGGTCGCAGGTGTGACCAAGGAACTGACGGCGCGCCTCAAGGCCGGCGACCTGATGAAAAAGGCGGCGGCAGCGGTGGGCGGCAAGGGCGGCGGTCGGCCGGACATGGCCCAGGGTGGCGGCGTCGATGCCGGCGCGCTGGACGCAGCGTTGGCGCTCACTGTGCCGTTCGTCGAACAAGGTCTGTGAGTCAGCCGGACCCGGCGGTCTAGTCGCCGGGTCCGAGGATGTTTTAACGTTTAATGGGTGCCCTTCTCGGGCTGAGGCTGCTTTGAAATGGCTTTGATCGTACAAAAATTCGGCGGAACCTCCGTCGGCTCCGTCGAGCGTATCGAGCAGGTGGCTGACAAGGTCAAGAAATTCCGCGAAGCCGGTGACGACCTGGTGGTTGTATTGTCGGCTATGAGTGGCGAGACCAACCGCCTGATCGAGCTGGCCAAGCAGATCAGTGATCAGCCGGTTCCCCGCGAACTGGATGTGATCGTTTCCACAGGCGAACAGGTGACCATCGCGCTGTTGGCCATGGCCCTGATCAAGCGCGGCGTGCCGGCGGTGTCCTACACCGGCAACCAGGTGCGCATCCTCACCGACAGTGCGCACAACAAGGCGCGCATCCTGCAGATTGACGACCAGAAAATTCGCTCTGACCTCAAGGCCGGGCGGGTTGTCGTGGTGGCTGGTTTCCAGGGTGTCGACGAGGAAGGCAACATCACCACCCTCGGGCGCGGCGGTTCGGACACCACGGGCGTTGCCCTGGCGGCAGCCTTGAAAGCCGACGAGTGCCAGATCTACACCGACGTGGATGGGGTGTACACCACCGACCCGCGTGTGGTGGCCCAGGCCCAGCGTCTGGACAAGATCACCTTCGAGGAAATGCTCGAAATGGCCAGCCTGGGGTCCAAGGTGCTGCAGATCCGCGCGGTCGAGTTCGCCGGTAAATACAATGTCCCGCTGCGCGTGCTGCACAGCTTTCAGGAGGGTCCGGGCACCCTCATTACCATTGATGAAGAGGAATCCATGGAACAGCCGATCATTTCCGGCATCGCTTTCAACCGCGATGAAGCCAAGCTGACCATCCGTGGCGTGCCAGACACCCCCGGCGTGGCGTTCAAGATTCTTGGGCCGATCAGCGCGTCCAACATCGAAGTGGACATGATCGTGCAGAACGTTTCGCACGATAACACCACCGATTTTACCTTCACCATTCACCGCAATGACTATCAGTCGGCCATGGCGGTGCTGCAACAGACCGCCAGCGAGATCGGCGCTCGTGAAGTCATCGGTGACACCAAGATCGCCAAGGTCTCCATCGTGGGTGTGGGCATGCGCTCCCACGCCGGCGTCGCCAGCCGCATGTTCGAAGCGTTGGCCAAGGAGATGATCAATATCCAGATGATCTCCACCTCGGAGATCAAGGTGTCGGTGGTGATCAGCGAGAAGTACCTCGAACTGGCCGTGCGCGCGCTGCACACGGCTTTCGAACTGGATGCTCCCCGTCAGGGCGAGTAAGCCGCGCTCTACAGGCCCTGTGGGGGCGTGCGAGGCTTGCGTAGGTGTTGATCGCTATCACGAGCTGCGCGCGTTGCCACAGGGTCCCGTTCAACAGCAGGAGAAGAAGTATGCTGATTCTGACGCGCCGCAACGCCGAAAGCCTGGTCATAGGCGATGGAGAGATCACCGTGACCGTGCTCGGCATCAAGGGCAATCAGGTGCGACTGGGGGTCAATGCACCCAAGGATGTGACCGTTCACCGCGAGGAAATCTACCTGCGGATACAGAACGACAAGGACGAAGAACCAAGCCTTTAATTTTTATCGATTTTTAGGTTTGCAAAGACGGAAAAAGGTGGTTAATATACGCCCCGTGTTGCGGAGAGCTGGCCGAGTGGCCGAAGGCGCTCCCCTGCTAAGGGAGTACACCTCAAAAGGGTGTCGGGGGTTCGAATCCCCCGTTCTCCGCCATTATTTAGCAGGACGTTGTAATCTGGCTTTATCTGTAAGTGTTTGAAATTACTAGAAAAAGTGCTTTACAAAAGAATACAGCGCCCTATAATGCGCGGCAACAAATGCACTCGTAGCTCAGCTGGATAGAGTACTCGGCTACGAACCGAGCGGTCACAGGTTCGAATCCTGTCGAGTGCACCATTTAAGAAGATGTGGTTTTCGTGACTGCAGCTTCTGCTTCAACCAGTGGTAGTCTGGTTTATCAAATGCCACCTGCACTCGTAGCTCAGCTGGATAGAGTACTCGGCTACGAACCGAGCGGTCACAGGTTCGAATCCTGTCGAGTGCACCATACAAGTGAAAAGCCCGCCTAGTGCGGGCTTTTTGCTTTCTGCACTCTGGCTATTCGTTGGCGTTATAGCGCTTCGGTTGGCTTGCCGTTTTTTTCACTGCCGGTTCGGGGTTTTTTTTCGGCGCACTCTGGCCCGAATCTTTCACCACGACCACTGGCACGCCGGCCGACCTTTGTCGCTCCGGGGCTGGCTCCCGCCCAGGCAACAAATGGTTACTGCTGCCCAGGGGCGGGTGATAAGCCTGCTGCTGGCTGAACCTCTCGTCCTCGCTGCAACTCTGATCGGTGTAGGTGATGGCACCGTCAGGGGCTTCGCAACGATTCACCAGCGCGGCATGGGCAGGAAGGCAGAGCAGGAACGTCGCGGTTACCCTGGCCAGGTGGCTGGGAAAGGGGCAGGTCGGCATGCAGCATCCTCCGTGACAGTGCGGGCCCCATCTTGTGGACGAATTCCGCTGACAGCCAGTCTGATTTTCTTGCCAAATGTGAGGTGGGGAGCGGGGGCAGAATGAGTGGAGATTTGTGTTGCAAGCCATTGTTAGCAGCGGATTTAACACGGCAAATTATTTCCGGCAGTGTATGATTGCGCCCGTCAGCCTCGCCGGGGCTCTGGACTATTTTCAATGGACTTACCCAGTCGTTACTTAACGGTTTTTGTCACCAATCAAGAATTCACTGATTGAACCCCCGGCGCGCTCCATGGCTGGGAGTGGAGCGCGCACATGTCTGAAGTAGAACCGAACAAAACGCAGCAAAGCCTTCAGGATCGTCTGGCCCAGGTTGTCGACCTGCTTCAGCGCCAGCGCGTGTTCGATGACCCCGTTCAGCGTCAGAGCGAGCAAGACCAGACCCGTGCTACAGGTCCGGTATCCCAGGAAAATCTCTCGCTGCTGCAGCGCAAGCTCGATGAGCTGCACTCCGCGGACGTGGCACACATCCTCGAGGCATTGCCCCTGCAGGATCGACTCACGGTCTGGCAGCTGGTCAATGTCGAGCGTGACGGCGACATCCTCCTGGAAGTATCCGATTCGGTTCGTGAAACACTGATCGCCGACATGGAAGATCATGAGCTGCTCGCGGCGGCCAAGGAAATGGACGCCGACGAGCTGGCCGACCTTGCGCCCGAGTTGCCCCGTGATGTCGTTCACGAATTGATGGAAACCCTCGACGCCCAGCAGCGTGAACGCGTGCGGTCTGCCCTCAGCTATGAAGACGATCAGGTCGGCGCGCTGATGGACTTCGAGATGGTTACCATCCGCGAAGATGTCAGCCTGGAAGTGGTGTTGCGCTACCTGCGCCGCCTCAAGGAACTGCCGGGTCACACCGACAAGTTGTTCGTGGTCGATTACGACGGCGTCTTGAGGGGTGTCTTGCCCATCAAGCGCTTGTTGGTGAACGACCCGGACAAGCAGGTAGGCGAAGTGATGGCCAGCGACCCTGTGAGCTTCCACCCTGATGAGGACGGCTACGATGCTGCTCAGGCGTTCGAGCGCTATGACCTGGTGTCGGCACCGGTGGTCGACAAGCACGGCAAACTGATCGGCCGTCTGACCATCGATGAGATGGTCGACCTGATCCGTGAAGAGAGCGAAACCGAAGTACTCAACATGGCCGGTCTGCGCGACGAAGAAGATATCTTCGCCTCGGTGTGGCGCTCGTTTCGCAACCGCTGGTCATGGCTGGCGATTAATCTGATCACGGCCTTCATCTCGTCCCGGGTCATCGGGTTATTTGACGGTTCCATCGAGAAGCTGGTGGCGTTGGCAGCCTTGATGCCCATTGTGGCGGGCATCGGGGGCAACTCCGGTAACCAGACGATCACCATGATCGTACGGGCCATGGCGCTGGATCAGGTCAGCCCGGGCAACACTCGGCGACTGCTGCGCAAGGAGCTGACGGTTTCGCTGATCAACGGTGTGGTGTGGGGCGGGGTCATCGGCGTGGTCGCCTACCTGCTCTATGACAGCTGGTCGCTGGGCGTGGTGATGACGGCTGCCATGACACTCAACCTGCTGCTGGCAGCGCTGATGGGGGTGATGATACCCATGACCCTGGTGCGCTTTGGTCGGGACCCTGCCATGGGGTCCAGTGTCATGATTACTGCCGTGACCGACAGTGGTGGCTTTTTCATCTTCCTGGGCTTGGCGACCCTGTTCTTGATGTAAGTTTCTGGTGCCGCTGACCACCAAAGCGAATACTTTTTTTCAGACACAAAAAAGCCAGCTTGCGCTGGCTTTTTTGTGGGGCTGATAAACTACCGGTACTGGACTTACTTATTTCAATTCGCGTCTGCGGCCAGTTCGGCGTCGTGCGCAATCAACGACACCAATGCATTTTGCTGTCGATGAGACAGCTGGCGGAAACGTTGCAATAACTCTCGCTCATGCAATGACAGCTCCGGGCTGTCCAGGCGCATGCTCAGCTCTTCGCCGAGAGCGCCTTCCTGAATAAGGCTCTGCTCCAGGCGGGCGATGATCTCGGAATTCATGCTGCGGTGATGATTACGAGCTACTTCTGCAATACGTTCGCGCATTCCGTCAGGAAGACGTACGACGAATTTGTCAGCCGTACGGCTGGAGTAAATAGCCTGTTTCATTGGGCGCATAATTTTGACCGGTTAGTTCAGGGAAGCGGTTTTCGAGGTTTGGCCGCACGACTTGTCTAGGACAGGCCGTTTGGACAAATGTTCCTGAATCGTTGAAAGAGGCATCCATCATGCCTTATTTTTGCCAGATCCTTGGCGTCAAATCTGTGACAAATATTGAACGGGATGAAGGCATTTTGCCAGCCCAATCATCGGAATTGTGAACCACTCGTGAAAAAACTTCGTGATGAGCATTGCCAACCTCCTGTCGTCGTGTGCCGGCCCTGGCGCGGCCGTCAGTATGGCGTATCTTGCAGTCCTTGGCGCCATACTCTTCACAGAGCATAGAGGCAATTGGGCCTATTGCTAGTACCCTATGCATTCCACGTGGCGAGAGCTTGAAAATGCCGGGTTTGCTGGTCTATATCATGGGTCCTTCCGGGGCGGGCAAAGACAGCCTGATCGATGCCGCGCGTCCGGCACTGGCCAATGCCGGGGTGCAGGTGGCACGGCGGGTCATTACCCGGTCTGCCGAGTCGGTGGGCGAGCAGGCTCTGGGGGTGTCGCATGCCGATTTTCAGCAGCGGCTGAAGGCTGGAGAGTTCGCGCTCGACTGGCGCGCCAATGGGCTGGATTATGGTATCTCGGTTGACATAAATCAGCCGCTGGGTGCTGGCAGGTCGGTGCTCGTCAATGGCTCCCGCGCTTATCTGGAAGAGGCGCTCGAGCGCTATCCGCACGTGTTGCCTATTCTGGTGACCGTCGACTCCGCGATACTTCGCGAGCGCTTGATGCGCCGTGGCCGCGAAACATTGGAAGATATAGAGAAGCGCCTGGCGCGTAGCATGGCGATACCCATGCAGTACACGGTGGCGGGCGTAAAGGTCGAGCGGGTGGACAACTCTGCCGACCTGCAATCGGCGGTGCAAAGTTTGTTGCAGATACTCCAGCACTATGGCGTGGTGATCTAGCGCAGCAGGGGATCGAACTTGATGCGCCGCCCCACAAACAATGCCGCTAAAAACATCACCGCAAAGACGCCACAGGCTACGCCCAACGCCATACTTGCCGACGCCGCGCGCAGGGGTAGCAACAAGGCACCGACAAAGCTGGCCAGTGATGCCAGCAGGAAGACAACAGCAGATTTCGACATGGCTCGGCCCTTAGAAAGTGAAACGTTCAGTACGCGGGCCCACGTTGAAGTCAGCCCCCTCTTGCGCCTGGGTAAAGTGCCCTTCACCGGCCTGCGCATGCATCACTGCCAACTGAGCCACGGGATGATGAACAAATTGTGAAGTCTGCAGGTGAATTTCTGCGGGGTCTTTGGAGTCAGAGTTGTAATGGAAAGATACAAGGGCCACGAGCGCTAACGCGTTGAGCAGGTAGAGGGCGCTGTTCATGTGCAATCTCCATAGGTCGTGGCCGGCGAGCCATCATCTTGGAGATTAATGGAGCAGGCCTCATGCCAATTCGTGCTATTTTGTTTTTTCCTTTTAAATCAATTGGTTAGTATGTATTTTGCACCCCTGTGGCGTGCAACTTGCAATGCTTGACACACAGCGGCATTGCAATTTGCATGATGGCGCAAGGCGCGCCTGAGCATGGTCTTTTCGCGAGGGGGCACCGCCTGCGGCCGCCCGGTTTCCGGCCAGCGCTTTCCCGGTATCAACTCAGGGCATGACAAACGCTGACGTCGTGGTTACCATGCTCGCCGTCCGAGCCAGGGGCCATCGCGGCCCAGGCTCGTGTCGCCGTGTCTCAGTAGCTCAATTGGATAGAGCATCCCCCTCCTAAGGGGAAGGTTGCAGGTTCGAACCCCGCCTGGGACACCATATTTTGCTGGATCTCCGCAGTATCACGTAATTGTATTCTCTGTCCGTGGGTGCCCTGTGGGTGCGCGCGCAGATCCGAGGCGTTTGCTAGGTGATCCGATCTAGCCTCAGAATCATTCAGCTAAGGAAGGCAGGTTATGGGACTATTTGATTTATTTTCTAAACGTCAGCGCCGTGCTCGAGGCGAGGTCCCTGACGTTTACCAATACGAAGAAATCCCTGACAAGCTGCGTAATCAGATTGTCCACATCTGGATGGAAACTCTTGGTACGCCGCAGCAATGGGGCGGTGGGGCCGCCGAGGCTTGGCCTATGATCTGTAAAATTCTATGCCGGGAATACGGGGTATTTAGCCTATCAGGCGGCGCTCGACAGTCATCCAGGAAGGATTCTGTAGGCGAAGTAGTGAATTTTTTTCTTCAGGTAAAGGATGTGGAGCAAGCGCTTGATGTGATTGAGTTGACTTTCAAGGTCATTGACTCATCGACCCGCAGGTTCGACTACATGAATGTTTCTAACCCTAGCGACAAAGCAGACGAGGCGATTCTGGAGCTGAATACCCGTTTCAAAGAGCATGGCGTGGGTTTCCAGTATGAAAGCCAAGAAATCATCCGCGTTGATTCTCAGTTTCTCCACTCTGAAGTCGTCAAGCCTGCGCTGCAGTTGCTAGCCGACAAGGCATATGCGGGCGCTCAAGACGAATTCCTCAAGGCCCATGAGCATTATAGACACGGTCATGGTAAGGAGTCGTTGAACGAGTGCCTCAAGGCGTTTGAAAGCATGATGAAAATCATCTGCGCAAAGCGCGGCTGGGTGCTAGCCGGTAACGAAACCGCTAGCAGCTTGATCAAGATCTGCCTCGAAAAAGAACTCATTCCTGTTTTTTGGCAAACGCAATTCAACTCTCTCAAAAGCTTGTTAGAGGCGTCTGTGCCCACCGGTAGGAACAAGCTAGCTGGGCATGGTCAGGGAGAGGTAGCAACTACTGTCCCTGATTACCTTGTTGCCTATATGCTGCATATGACTGGAGCTTGCTTGGTGTTTCTTGCTAGCGCTGAAGCGGCCATTCTCTAGGCACAGTCGCTAGATTTGATTCTCAGGACCGTAGTTGTCGAGCAGTCAGCGTGCCGCGCCGTGGCGCGTATGCCCAAGCCGGCGCCCAGCAGTTCCCGCACACGCTTGTGCAGATTGGCGTCAACAGGGCGGCCCTGGTACTTGCCGGCCGCCTTGGCCTTCTCGATACCCTGCGCCTGGCGCTCCCGACGCTGCTCGTAATCTTTGCGGGCAATGGCGGCCATCATTTCCACCAGCATTGAGTTGATCGCACCGAGCATCCGGTCGGTGAACTCGTCACCCTTGGTGTCGCGCATACCCTGGTGGCTGGTCGGCAGATCCAGCGCGACGATGCGCAGGCCCTTCGAGTCGATCACACCCTTGAGGGTCTGCCAATCCTCTACCGGGAGCCGGGAGAGCCGGTCGATGGATTCCACCAGCAGCACGTCACCCTTGCGGGCATCCTTGAGCAGGCGCAGCAGCTCTGGCCGGTCTGCGCTCGCCCCACTGGCGTTCTCCAGGTACACACTGGCGATCACCCGGTTGTGCTCGCTCACGAATTTCTCCAGGGAGGCCTGGGCACGACTGGCGTCTTGTTCGTCGGTGGAGGCTCGGAGGTATGCGCGGATAAACATGATGTGCTTCCCGTATCAGTAAAGGTGTCCTACTAATACTGTTGCACTTTGGGTGTCACCTATCAAGCGAAAAGATCGTAAAAGGCTGTTTTTGCCCGTATCAGCCAAGGCATACCCAAACGACAGGACGAAAAACGGGCCGTAAGGCCCGTCATGGTTGGCGCCAGAATTATCCTCTTGGGTATGCGGTGCTCGAGGTGCCTGGCATTACCGGGCTGCGTAGAAGGTCGAAGCCTTGCGGTGTGGTTTGAGGTCTGGCCAGTTCGCGGGCCTGGTGATAGCTGACTGTCTCAGATAGTTTTCTTCCGTCGAGGTGGGTAATGCTCGTGAGTTGGACCAACATTGAAGATTTGCCCGGGACGGGCGCGGCCATCGCCTGACGCACCGGCGTATCTGCAAACGTCATTTTCGAGATTGCCATTGACGCCGGGAGTACCTTGTTCACGCCTGCGATCAACGTGTTGAAAAGCGTCTGCCACCCCAGTAAGAACACGTGCTTGAAGGTCAAGAAGGCGCCGCCAATGTCGCCATGGAAGAGCTGAACAATCCCTGTTTTGATGCCTCCCCATACCTCAAACAGGTTCGTTTTGATCTCCGCCCAGTTGTTCCAAAGCAGGTATGCGGCCCCGGCAATGGCAGTGATAGCCAGCCCAATCGGGTTCATCAGGAGAGCTCTCCCGACGACCATTATCCCAGTGCCAAGCAATCGCAAAGCAGGCAGGGCAATACTAAAAGCGCCTTTCAGTGCGGGCCCGAGGATCATAAATCCGCGACCAGCCGCTACGATTGCTGTGATCAGCCCCCCGGTCACCAGATATGCTCCAAGCCCCATGAATGCGTAGGTAAGTCCCGCCACCAGCGTAGGGTGCTTGCTCATCGCCTGTGCAAGGTGAGTAAGCCCAGCGATCATCGGCATCAGCACCGGCATCACCGCGTTACCGACTGCTAGGCCAAGGTCTTCCAGGGCCTTGTGGTATTCAAGCATTTTCATCATCGGCGAGCCCTTAGTTGCTTCAATGGTCTGGCTTATCCCGAGGGCCTTGTCATACGCCAATTCCGAATTAAGAAGCACCGGCATCTGCGACATGATTTGGCTGTAAATCTTTCCGCCAGTTCGCCCAAACAAGATGGCGTTTTCACGCCCAATGTCGTCCACCGAAGTAATGCCCTTGCTTCGATAAATGTCCATCAGCTTCATAGAAAAGGCGTTCGTGTTGGTGTTCATGAGATTCGCGAGTTCGAGATTCATGGGACTACCGTGCTCGAACCGCGCTCCCCCGCCTTTCGTGCGCGTCACCTTGTCGGCTTCCCATATGCCTAGCCGCAGCGCCTCGTTAGTCATGAGGCTCGGCGTCATCGCCATCATGCCGTGAGTGCGGCTGTAAGCTGTCATGAGCCCGGTTGCGACAGCAGACCCGCCGAGCGCCCCAATGATTGGCTCAAGACCCGCGAAAACTGTCTTTGGAGTCAGCGACGATACTGCAACACCGCCGTAGGCCATGAACTGCTTTAGATCTCGCTCTGAAACCATTTTCCCGCTGGATTGGGAGGCTTTGAATACGCCGTCTGCAATCGCTGCTGCCTTGGCCGGATCGGTGAGCCCGCCCATTAGCTCTACTGTTTTATTCAAGTTCATGAACTGGGCATGGGCCATTTCCTGGTGGCCGCCCGAAAGAAGGCTGTTCGCAACCTGGTAGTTAGCCAGCACCGGGGACATCATTCTTGCCGCCTCAAGGGCCTGCTGGCCGCCCAAGCCAGATTCACGAAACGAACCCTGCGCGTCCGCAAATAGCCTCATTCGATCCTGAATGGACGTGCCGATGATCGCGTTTGCCTGGACGAATTTCTGTGCGTCTGCGATCTGGGCAGTGCCGAGGCCGTACTGCTGGAGCTTGGCCAGCTCACGCTGGTACTCCATGGCATTTTCTACTGGTGCTTTCATAGCCCCGGCAATTGCGAGGCCGCCCATGGCCATCATCCCGCCGGACATAAACCCTGCGGCGGCAATATGGTACCCGGCGCCGAATCCGCCGCCGGCATTGCCGTGAGCGGGCGCGGGCGTAGGGATGGTCGGCGGAAGTGCTGGAGGCATACCGCCGCCCGCCGCCCTTGGCATTGCCCCGAGATGAAAGGCTGGCATCATGACTGGAGCAAATGGCTTGGCCAGCGTCTGGTGTAGCTTGTCGAGCTCGCGCTGATACTTCGCGGCATCATTCGCCGGCCCGCGAAACACGCTCGCAATATCGCGACCGCTGCGCAGCGCAGACCAAGCATTTCGTGCATTCTTGGCGAGAAACTCAAGCTTGGTATTGAGGCGACCCACTTCGAAACCGGTGGATTGCAGTTCGTCGCGGACGATCTTCAGGCCGCCGCTGACCTGATTCGCGAGAGTGATCCGGACTGCGACTGAATATGCGTCAAACGCCATGGCTTTCTACCTCCCTACAGAGCTCGCGCGCTGCTTGGCCAGAAGCTTGGATCGCTCGATAGTGTGCGAGTCGAAGCCAAAAGCCTGGATTGTTTTATTGGATTTGCCATGACTGAGCAGCACGCCCAGAACTCGGTCGCGCGGCAGCTCACTTAAAATCGTAGTGATAGGTGGAAAGTGTGCAAATGCCCGGGTCGCCCACTCGTTCTGGTTTCGCCACATTGCGATGGCCTGCGCTTCAGCAGGGTTCTCAAGGCGCTTTGCGTTGTTCCAGGCCTCACGGGCCAGGGCGACCTCCCGGTCAACCTGGGCATACGGGGATCTCAGCAGGGCAATTTCCAGGCGCTCATGGCCTGGCTCTTCGTTCATTTTCTGCAATAGGTCCATTCGCACGCCGGAAGACTGCTCTTTCCACCAGTCGCGTAGCTCACGATCAACCAGCGCCTCGGCTGCGTTCTGAGGCTCGATTTTCGGAACGGCGAGCAAAGCTGCTTCTCGCCTGTCCACCGCCTCCGCGAACTTGTCAATTTCTTCGATCTGGCTCGCCACCCGGCCGATCAACGCCTCCCGGAGGGGCTCGAGCTTCTGATCCTTCCCGAAATCGGAGAGCACCTTGTCGCTCTTGATTTTGGTTATGGCTTCATGCGTTTCGTTGATGATGTCGAGTGCAGCACCAAACCGAACGACCGGCTCAGATGCAAGGTCCAGTGCGTCCAATTTGGGCAAGTGAACCGGGCGGCCGGCAATCATGTGCACCACGCCGTGTTCGCTTTCTCGACTCTGATCGAGGATTCCTTTTTCAGTCATGCTGAGGTGACTCCGTATCTGCTACCAAGCTTTCAAATAGCTCGGCAATGGTGGATGGGTTTATTTGTGCTGGGGTTGAGCCTGAATGCCTTGAACCGGCAGCGGCGCCCAGCTCGTCCATGAGCTCGCTGATGGCCCGTACGTCGTCATCTGTGCTCGTCGTGGCCAGGTGTTTTTGCAGCGCGCGGACGTTTGCTTTGAGCGTCATACCGGCAGCTCCGAAGCCCGCGAATGGATGATTTCTTGGTATTGCTCGGCAACGTGAGCCTCAATGTCGGCCCCGTCTTGGAGTGGCGGAAAGAGCGTGGCCCTGGCATACGGGAGCGGCGCCATATCCATGACCCCAATCGGCATTGGCCGGCGCAGCCTTTCAACTTTCCGAACGTGAAGAATGAATGCCTCTGCCAGCCTGGCAGCCTCATCGCTGCTCATCAGGTGCAGTGGGAAGTAAAACGCTTCCGGCATTCCCTGGACTGGGTAGGAGAGCGAGTGACCAGCCGTGGCCGGATAGCCCATCTGCGCGGACAAGTCTTCTTTGCGGCCATTGACCACTGCCAGCAAGATCAAAACCACGTCTTCATCGTCCGCGCCGATTCGTTCAGCGATTCGCTTCAACTCGGCCCGCATGCATCTGAGGCTCATCGCTTCAATTCCTCTATCTGGTCGCGCAGTTGATCAAGGGCCTTCTGCAGCTCCTCCACTTCGATAACGCGCGAAACGGCTGCTAGAGCATCGATGAGTGCCTTGCCCTGGTCAGGGGGCAGCTCGCCGGCGGCCACGGCCCTGAGGATCGATCTGGCGGCATTGGGGAGGTCTGATTCATCCAGCTCAAACCGCACTGGGTCTGAGGTTGGCTTGAGCGCGGGAATCAGCCGCTCCATCACCAGTCGGCAGGCCTGCATATCGCCGCCCTTTGCAGCTTCGAGAACTTTCTTGGCCACAGCGTCAGCTCCCTTGGCGAGTTTTGCGCGGATAGCCTGGGTCTGGCCCGAGCGCCCGCCCGGGTTACCAGAGTGGCCCTTGGCCCATTGGCCGGTTTTGACTCGCTCAGTCATGCAGTGAGGGCGCCCATGGCAATGACAGGCTTGTTCTCAGCCAGGGCGATCAGCAACGCGGACGCTTGAATGTCGCCTTGACCGGCGGCAACACGAAGTTGATTCCACGCCGCGGTGAGTTCGGCGCGAGTCGGTTTAGCCTGGGGGCCGCGGGGTTTGGTGGGGGTGCTCATAAGTGATCCTCGGAGGGAGGTTGAAGAAGCTCACAGATGGCAAATTAGGCGGGATTTGTACTTATATCCAGTAGTTTATAGGTGCACCTTAGGTGATACACGAAACGGGACTGAACCAGACGGGAGTAGGGAGGGATAAACTGGTTATTTCGTATCAATAAGTCATTGCTACCCATATTGGTACGCCTTGCCGAGGTAGGCCTTGAGGCGCTTTCCCTAAGCAGGCGCGCCACGAAATGGCAGGTGTCGTTTTCGTGGCGCGGAAAGCTGCCTTTGAGCCCAGCCTGATCCTTCCTGCTGTCAGGCTCCTAATGCCCCGGACGTTGTCAGCTCGGCGATACCCTGCCTGATGGCCGCAAAGTTCTCGTCCAGCGTCTCCAGGGCGCCACGGACGTTGCCGGCCACCTCAGCAGATCCGCGCTGCTCGACCCAGACCGTCAATTCCTCCACGGCCGCGCCCAGGGCAAGCTGGTTTTCGTTCAGTCGGTTCAGCAAGTTGGCTATCAGGGTATGGCTCATCGTGGATCTCCAAAAGTTGAGCACAGATCGTAGCAGGGCGATCCCCTCGGTTTTGAGGGCATTGGTGACCTTCTGGATTTCAAATCGCGAAGCGAGCAGATGTGCTCACATCTGAGCGCATCTCAGGTCGGCTAAAAATTCAGCCAATCCACTCCCCCCGGAACTGGGGGCTGCTCCCCCAATGGGGGTGAACACTTCACTTCCTGAATGACGCCCCACTCTGGTATGGGGGATGCCGGAAGATCTGCCGGTATCTGCCTTAGCCCGCGTGGCCTCCCAAGCCCGAAGAAACCCCAGCCGGTTAGGGTTGGGTTTTACGACCTAGTCGTAACGCTGGAGCACAAAAAACCCGCCAGTAGGCGGGCCTTGTTCATCGGAATAGCTCAGCGTGCGTTCCCAGGTCCACAAAGATCACATCTCTGTCTGTGACCTGGTATATCAGCAGGAAATCGCCACCTACATGACATTCCCTATGACCTATCCAGTCACCTTGGAGCTCATGGTCCTTGTACTCAGGTGGCAATGGATCGCCCATCCAAAGTATGGCCATGACCTTGCGCATTTCGGTCATATCATGCCGGCCAGCCTGGTTGTACCTCGCCCAAGACTTTTTGAATTCAGGCGTGTGATCTGTCCGTTTAGGCAGGGGTGCGCGCTTTAGATTGGGCGGCTTTTTTTGGGTGCTGGTCTTCGCCATCTAGACTCTCGAACAATTCGTCTATCGAATCGAACCGAGCGCGAATTTCACGAGATTGAGCAAGAGCACGGGCCGTTTTAGCCGAAGGCACCCTGACCTGAAAGGGCAAGCCCTGAACCTCTACAACCTGGCGTAGAAAGAGACGCATCGCATCGCTAACACTCAAGCCGCAAGCATTAAGCACTGCTGAAGCGCGCTCCTTCAAATCTTCCTCAATGCGGCACCGCACGTCGGTCGTTTTAAGTACTGCTGCCATGGTATCACTCTCCAAACAAATTTTGTAGCTACATTGTCGCCACGCCATATTGACGTACTTGGTACACTTATTCAAGGTCCGTTCATCATTTTTGATCATCCCGGATCACTGCCATTCATCCCAAATCAGCAGGGAAACGCGGGAGGTCAAATTATTTTGCATCGCCCTATTGCTATGTGTAAGACAATGTCTTACATTGGGCCCATCAATACGGAATGAGGCTCTCATGGCAAACACACCAACAGTAACGATGCGGCTACCGCCCGAACTGATAGCACGAATCGACGCATACGCAGAGAAGGTCTCCAGGGAGACAGGGATAGAAGTAAACAGGACCGCAGCACTGCGGGCGCTTGTACTGGCTGGGCTAGAGGTCAAGGAGAAGGCTCAGAAGTGAGCCATGGTCCAGATCTGGACCATCTGAGCAGTAGAGGTCCGATTTTTGGACTTCAACGGTGGGGAATCCCGCCGTTTTGAAGGTGCCAACCCGGTGTGCAACCACCGGGAAGGCTGCCACACGACGCAACTTTGAGGAACACGTCATGCAACTGTACCAAAATGCCATTATCGACACCGAAACACAAGACATCACCGCCGAAACTGCGGCCGTGCTCGAGCTGCTGGCCTACGCGCTCGGCATCATCGCGTTGCCAGGCACGCCGGCGGCCCTCTCGATGCTTTTGGCCATCATGGCGCACAACTGCGCCATCAATTGGGCGGCTCTGCTGCAGGACGGCCACCACGTCATCGAAGGGGGTGCACAATGAGCGCCTTCACTTACGCCATTACCGACCTGGGTCATGAAGTGCTGATCCCCACACAGGCGACCCTCAGCATTCGCGATGTGGCCGACATGAACCACGCCCGGGCCGAGTTCGACAAGCTGGAACGCCTGCTGCTCGATGTGATCATCCCGACCCTGGGCGCGGAAGGCGCGGCCGCGGCTGAGCTGCGCAACCGGCTGGAGCAGGTCAACGTGTTCAGCGGAAATTTCTGCTCGCGGTTCCGCCACATGACCGCAGGGGGTGTGCAATGATCCTGCATACCCTCCCCACGGCTGCGCAGGGCAGCACCCCCGAGCGGCGCAAGGATTACGCCGTCCAGCTGCTCAAAACCGCGCTGCGGTACTCCAGCGACGACGAGATTGCGGCATTCACTGCCGTAATCGAGGCCCAAGCAGGCGCGATGCTGGCCGGCCGCTTCAATCCTGGGCTGAATGATGCGGGATATCACGTCTTTCGCAAATTCTGGTTGAGTGGGGGTGCCCAATGACTCGCTCAGCGTATGAAATCGCCGCGACCGGCCTGACTGACCTCTGCACCATCCAAGAGGCCTTCAACGAACTCCAAGCCCTGTTTGTGTTCCTGCAGGAGCGAGTGCCCGAGGAGAGCTTTGTGAACGCGACTGCTCAACTCGGCATCGCCGTGATTGAGGGGTGGTCTGAGAAGGCTTGGCAGTGGGCAGAATGCATGGATAACGAGTTGGACGATCTGCCAGAAGAACAGGAAGTCTGCTATGCCAAAATGAAACGCCTGTGTGCGATGCGGGCGACACATCTCGCGAGGGCTGAACAATGAGCCAGGCCGCGCGAAAATCCCGGCCACGCAAGGCCAAGATGCCAACGATGGATCGGGACGACTTAAGTTTCACGGGCCGCGTACCCGATCCTGAATATCCGAAGCATCCGCGAATCGTCAATTGGCTGCCGCCGCGTGTCCCTCTGCAGATTAACCAGTGGAACGTCGAGAAGCGCATAGGTGCGGCAATGATCGCCGAGCTAATGGCATTGCAGGCAGCAGATGAGCAGGAGTGCTTCGACGCGATCTGGTGCGCTCTTGCCTCCCCGAACTGGCAGCCTGGCTATGGTGCCGAGCACGGGTTTTCGCAGGGCATCGCAGGCCTCGCAATCTTGGGGATGCGCGCCATCGCCGCCGGTGCCGCACCGTTCGTGGAAGAGTAAATACGACACTTCCGTAGTATGCGCCGCCCTGCAACGGGGTGGCGCCCATCCTCAGCGTGAGGACGAACAAACATCCCCCTATTCCGCACTACGTCAGCCCACCCCTGAGTGAGACCAAATAGTCTCAGCGAGACAACTACCGAAATCCCGGTAGTTTCGGCGGTCCATTCTGGGCTGAGCCGAGATCTCGGCTGAGTCGAGATGCATCCAGGTCTGGATATATCGCGAGCTGTACCGAGTTTCTCGGGAGTGGTGGGAACGCCACAGTGTGTAGTTTTCAACACGGTGGCCAGGATTCCCCGCGCAGAGGGACGCTGCCAAGGCCCGCGAGAAAGACCGACCGCTCCGGCTCGGCCCTAAGCGCGTGCGTTCCCTGGTGATACCTTGCCATTCACTCGCACACACCCTCAAGCGAGGCGGCACAGCCGGTTTGTTCGAATCGCAGGCAGCACGCCAAACACAATGGGCGTGCTCTAGATTGGCCGGTATGGATGGCAGATATCTAAAAGGGTGCGCACTTTCTGCGCACGTAGACTGGCGATTACGGCGCACTTTCTGCGCACGTAGGAAGCCAGCGAAAACACAACCGGACAGAGTGATATAATTGATATGTCCTACGTGCGCATTTATTGCGCCGGTACGTGCGCATTTTATGCGTCGGAAGAAATCGAACTGGTGAGGCTTCGAATTGTGCGGGGAGGAGTGCGGGTAGGACGTACTTCGAGGCTTTTGCCTGGGCATTCGTCAATGGCAAACCAGCTCAGTGCGTAGAGTGCGCACCGTGCTCCATGGCGTGAGAATATGCTGCTACGGGTCTGTATAATCCAGCCTCCCGCCTCAAGTTCGGCGAGGGCCTTTCTCAGGGTGTTATCCGAAGCGATACCCCACTCTTTGGCCATTGTCCTTGTTGCGGACAGGTCTCCATTATTGTTACCGCGGTATTGCATCATTAGCTCGTTCAGGACGCACCTAGACCAAGGCCCCATGGCCCTATAGTTGGCAGATTGGCCCATAGCAAGAAACAGCATCGCGAACGGCGGTGTTTTGGATTTCTTGGTCTGGACTGTTCTAGAGGACGCCATTCAAGGGCTCACAGGCAGGAGCAAGGCGCAGAGGTTCCGCACCTTGCATTGAGGCAGGTTAGGTCGCTTCTTGTAGGAGGACGTACTTGGCGATCCGGTGGGGTGGCCGGCCTGGCTCGGTGGATTGCCAGGTCCAATAGGTGCGGATAACCCATCCGCGATTCCGCAAGCGCCGGATGGTGTTTGGAGGCTGAACAATATCCAGGTTCTGCGCAGCCTCGATGGTGGAGATCGGACCTTGGCGCAGCGCCTCAATCATCTTGCGGTCTTGCTCGGTGGAAGTGTGCCGTGTCATAGTTTCGACCTCACGTTGGTGCTACCCAGTGTGTTTTTGCTTTGGCGGTGTTCCCGCACCGCCATTGCATTCCCTTCGCGCAAAGCTGCGCACAGCGCCTCACGGGCGCGCTTTCGACTTTTCATTGATTACCTCTACGCGATGAGCGCCAAGCCGGCGCATTGCCTCAAGATCCACCAGGCGAGTGCTGGCGGGTAATTCCATCGTGCCCAGGATCAGGCCGGCGCTATCAAAGATGCGAACGCTCAACGGGCACCGGCCTTGGCCGCACGCTCGATCCAGGCGCGGAGTTCGGTCATCAGAATCAGGCGGCGTTTGCCGAGCTTGAAGGCTTTCAGGTCACCTGAGGCAATAACTTCGTAGATACCTGAGCGGGAGTGCCCCACCAAGCGTGCTGCCTCTTCAACGCTCACGGAAAGCTGAGGTGTTGCTGCAAGTTGCGACATAGCGTCTCCTTCTGGCGGGTTTGGGTGTGTGCCAGTGGTTGCTAGTCTATACCTTGATTTTCTTACAGTGCAAGCAATTGCTATACGTACCCGCACTTAATCGGATTGACGTAGTAATGCGTGTGACGCAAGCTATGACCTCCAGGTAGGTTGAGCCTACCTTCTGATGTGGAAAATCTGATGGCGACTAAGACGAGCAAACGCGCAGGCGAGACCAGTACTACGGTCAGCGTAGGGATACGAATCGACCCGAAAATAAAGTTTGCGCTCGATATCATGGGGAGGCTGCAAAAGCGATCTCTTACCGCAGTCATTGAATGGGCGATTTCGAATGCTTTGGCCCAGCAAGCCATAGGCCAGCCTCCAAATGACCTAAAGGTATCCGAGGCTATCGACTCAATATGGTCCACCGACGAATGCACGCGCTTTGTGAACCTATGTTTCGTGCTCCCCTCAATGCTTACTTATGACGAGCGGAGGATCTGGGACACTATCCTACTGAGCCCGTTTTTTTGGATGACCGGCGGGGCGACTTCTTATCGCGAGCACTTTATGGAAGGGGTGCTACGGGACCACTGGACCGCGCTCAGGGAGCACGTTGAAGAGCACAAAAACTCTCCATCTGTGGTTTCGTTTGACGACATTCCGTTCTGAGGATCCGCAAATTAGATGAGTTCCACTGCGGCCGCTTTCGTACCTGGCGCCAGGTGTGCATACCTCAACGTCATCTTGATATCGGAGTGGCCCAGCAGTTCGCGCACGGTGTTAAGCGGCACACCAGCCATCACCAAGCGTGACGCGAAGTCGTGACGCATATCGTGCCACCTGAAACCCTCTATTTGGGCGCGCTCCAGCAGGTTCAGCCAGGCCGTTTTCACATCGTCTAGGCGGTCACCGTCTTGGCCCGGGAACACGTACCCGGTGCCGGTGGATTGCCGCTTCCATGCCTCCAGAGTGGCTAAGGCCTCCTTGTTCATCGGGATGTGACGAGTTTCCAGGGTCTTCGAAAGGTCGCCGACTATGGTGATCGTCTTGTTCGAGACGTTGACCGCCGGCCACTTCAGGTCAAAAAGCTCGCCACGCCGCATCCCTGTGTTGAGTGACAGAAGCACCATAGGTTTGAGGTGGTCGGTGAACTCGACTGCGCGTAGATCGCTGAGCTGGGCTTTCAGCCGGGCAGCGCGCCAAGCGTTCGCGCTGTCACGCTCTCCCCGGGCTTCCGCTTGACGTGCATCCAGTGCCTCCCTGAGGCGCTTTGACTCGTCGTCAGCCAGGTAGCGAACCTTTCCCTTTGAATCGACCTTGAGCGCCTTGAGCTTGCCCATGGGGTGCTCTGTGATGACCTCCCATTCCTTGGCCCGGCTGAAAACTCCGCTGATGCTGCCCATCTTGCGATTGACCGTCGATGGCTTGTTGCCGGCCTGCAGCCAGGTCGTGCGGATTTGTTCAAGGTCGCGAGTGGTGATTGCATCGATTCGCTGAGTCATGAGCGCGTCGAAATTGTTATCCAGCGTGTGCTTGGTCTTCTCGTAGCCGCGGTGATGCGCTTTGAACCACGGCAGGTAGGTGTCATCGATGAATTCACGCAGGGAGGGCAGGGCAGCACCACGCCTACCCTGAGTCACCGCCAATGGCTCCCCGAGCAAGAGGGCGTCCGCAAGGTACTGGGCGGCCAGTTGGCGAGCTTTATCGAGCGTGATGATTCCGACTCTGCCTAGAGTCTTTTTCTTGCCCCGCGCCCAGGTCACCACATAGGCTTTAGACCCGGCCGCGGTCACCCTCACAAAAAGCCCAGTAATGCTGGTGTCGTGAATCTCGTATTCCCGGCCAGTGACCTGTAGGCCGGCCAGTAGCTTGGCGGTTAGCTTCTCTTTCACTTTGTTCCCATGGGTGCAGGGTGGGTGCAAAAAGAACTATACCGATCTGTTTCAGCGGACGCTACCGGACTGAATGCCCCAATATTAATGGGGTTGTGGCCGTATGCGCTGAAGCGAAAAACGCCCTCCTAAGGGGAAGGTTGCAGGTTCGAACCCCGCCTGGGACACCATTTTTTTTTTCGACACGGGCGCGACCACATGCGCTGCAGCCCGCGGACTGAATCCAGGTAGAACAACTTTCTGAAACATCCTCTTCGCCGTGCAACGGCCCCGTCTTGACCTTCGGTTACCGTCTTTATCCTCTCTGTACATGCAGGTCCCCCCAACATTTGTAAGCTGAACCCACGACTACCGTTGCGGGTGCCGGCAACCACAGCATGACGACAACGCGGCGCGACGGGCGGATGCCTGACCCTTCAAACGATGTGCAGGTGAATGCAATGTGTCTGGCTCCTTGGATCGTTGTACGATAACGTATGTCGAAATGTTTCGTGGCATAACAATCGACAAGACCACTCAAGAGACACGCCTGTGAAGATTCGCAGTATCGAAGTCATCCGCATCGGCATTCCCTTCACCGCCGGTACGGCCGAGCGCAAGAACGTCGGCCAGGTCCAGGACGACGACGCCTTCAACGCCGCTTCCCCGCGTCACCGGCGCATGGAAAGCCTGATGCTCAAGGTTACCACCGACACGGGCCGGGTCGGTTGGGGCGAGGCGTTTGGTCATGGCAGCAACCCGGCCACCCTCACGGCTCTGACCGCCATGGTGGCGCCACTCTTTATTGGCACGGCCTTGGCCGACCATCTGCACACGCTGGAAGTGGCCCGCCGCGCCTTGCACGGCTTCGGCAGCACCGGGCCGGTGGTCTATGCCTTGTCGGGCATCGATATTGCCCTGTGGGACCTGGCCGCGCAGGTTGCCGGCCAACCCCTCTATCAGTTTCTGGGCGGCACCGCGCGGCCACTGGAACTGTATGCCAGCCTGGTCAGCTACGGCGGCGATCCTGAAGAAGTCTATCGTCAGGTGAGCCGGGCGAGGGTGCAGGGCTTTCGCAAGATCAAACTGCACGAGACACGTTTCGAGGCCATCGCCGCCGCCCGTGAAGCCTTGCCGATTGCCGAAGGCCAACTGATGGTCGACGTCAACTGCCCCTGGACCGTGGATGAAGCCGCTCGCATGGCTGATCGTCTGAGTAAACTGCAATTGACCTGGCTCGAAGAGCCGGTCTGGCCGCCGGACGATGCCCACGGGCTGGCGGCCGTGCGCCGCCACGGTGTGCCGCTGTCCGCCGGGGAAAACGCCGCCGGGGTCAACGGCCTGCGCGCGCTGTTCGAGCAAAACGCCATCGACGTCGCTCAACCCAGTGTGGCCAAGGTCGGCGGCATCGGCGCCATGCTCGAGGTGTTCCGTCTGGCTCGCCGTTATGACGTCAAAGTGGTCCCGCACTGTTTCTACTTCGGCCCCGGCCTGTTGGCAGTGGCGCATTTGTGCACGCTGTTGCCGGCCGATGTGGCCGTGGAAGTACCCTTTATCGAATTCGAGCAGCTGCTGTTTCCTGCGCTGGATTTCAAACCGCAACTGCTGCTTGACGACGTCCCCGGCCTGGGTTTTCGCCCCGACGAAACCGTCATCGAGCGCTACTGCATGGAACGCGCCCTGATCGCTTGACCCTCGCTGCCCATACAACAATAAAGGCCATAAAAAAATGATAGGCAAATACCGTTGGCGGATCGCCGCGCTGTTGTTCTTCGCCGGCATGCTCAACTATCTGGACCGTGCCGCGCTGTCCGTGGTGGCGCCCATGCTCAAGGGCGAGTTACACATAGATGACGCGCAGATGGGATTCATCTTCAGCAGCTTTTTCATCGGCTACTGCGCGCTGTGCTTCGTCGGCGGCTGGGCGGCCGATCGCTTCGGTCCCAAACGCGTATTCGCCTGGGCGGCGGGCGGCTGGTCGATCTTCTGCGGCCTGACCGCCGTGATTACCGGCTACGTGCAATTGCTGGTGTTCCGCGTGCTGTTCGGCATGGGCGAAGGCCCCATGGGCACCACCACCAACAAGGCCATTACCAACTGGTTCCCCCGCGAAGAAGCCGGCCGCGCCCTGGGCCTGACCAACTGCGGGCAGCCTTTGGGTGCTGCGTTGGCGGGGCCGATCGTGGGTCTGGTAGCGCTGAATTTCGGCTGGCGGATTTCCTTTGTGGTCATCGCCCTGCTGGGCCTTACCTGGCTGGCGGCTTGGCTGCTGATCTTCAAGGACACCCCGGCGCAGCACCCCAAGGTCGGCGCTGCCGAGCGCGACATGATCCAACGCAGCCGCGAAGAGCCAGTGATCGAGGGCGTGCAGGAACACCGCAGCCTGGCCAGCTGCATTTTCTCCGCCCCGGTGCTGGCGGTGGCTACGGCGTTCTTCTGTTTCAACTACGTGCTGTATTTTTTCCTGACCTGGCTGCCCAGCTACCTCATGGATTTCCAGCACCTGGACGTGAAAAGCATGAGCATCGTCGGCGTGATCCCGTGGCTGGGGGCGGCGGTCGGTTTTCTTGGCGGCGGCATCGCCACGGATGCGCTGGGCAAGAAACTCGGCAGTGTGATCGCCGCTCGCAAGCTCATGCTGGTGGTCGGCCTCGGTATTGCAGCGGCCTGCGTGCTGTTGACCACCCGCGTCTCGACCCTGGGCCTGGCCGTGACCTGCATCACCGTGTCCAGCGTGTTCCTGTTCGTCACCCCGCAAATCTGCTGGTCGCTGATCCAGGACATCGTGCCGCGCAATCGCGTTGGCGGTACCGGCGGCTTCGTGCACCTGTTGGCCAACCTGGCCGGGATTATTGCGCCGTCCCTGACCGGCTTGCTGGTGCAGTTCGGCGGTGGCTACAACGTGGCGTTCATGGTCACGGCAGCGGTCTGCGCCCTGGGCATGGTGGTGGTGATTGTCGCCGTGCGTGGCCAGCAGGCGCGGCATGTGCCGAGTACGGTCTGAGCGCGGGGCTCACGGCGCCGGGTGCGAGGGGCGTACCTGCTGGTGGTCATGACGCAGCAGCCAGAGCATCGGCGGCATCAGCAGCCATAGCGCGAGCCCATCCAGCGCTACGTTGATCCAGACCCCTGCCTCTGCCGACAGCCACAGGTCCTGGCTGCCCCAGACGAGGATGCCCAGCAGCATCCAGGCCCAGACCTCCGCGCGCTTGAGCCGTTGGCCCAAGTGGGTCAAGGCCAGCAGGCCGATGGCGTAGCCCTGCAGGGTCGCACCGAACAGGCCGAACCAGAAGCGCTGCTGGGTCTGGGCGGCGGGCGGGGCAGGGGTGCTCCAGAAGGCGTGTTCGACCAGATGCAGGTAGCTGTCGAGGCTGCCGCGTGGCCCGAGCCAACTCAAGGCAAGGCCGCCGGCCAGATGCCCGATTGCCGCGACGTAGAGCCAGGCGATCAACGTCTGACGAGTGCGGTCGGGGCTGCTGAACAGCGGCTTGAGGGCGGTGCGTAACATACCGTGTCCTTGATCGAGTGTCCTCGCCGCAGGATACGTGATCAGGTCGAGGGTTTCTGCAGGGGTTGAGAAAATCTACGCATGAGCGTCTTATCGACCCCCCGCATTGCCGATCCACGGAGACGCCCCATGAACTGGTCTGCCACGCAATACTCCACCTTCGAAAAAGAGCGCACCCGACCGGTCCGCGATCTGGTTGCGGCGCTTGGCCAAGAGCGAATTGCCACGGCGGTGGACCTGGGCTGCGGCCCCGGCAACTCCACCGAGGTGCTTGCCAGCCGTTATCCCGATGCGTTGATCAGCGGGCTCGACAGTTCCGATGACATGCTCGTCGCCGCCCGCAAGCGCCTGCCCGGCGTGCACTTCGACCTCGCCGACATCGGCCGCTGGTTGCCCGCCGAGCACTATGACGTGATTCTGGCCAATGCGTCGCTGCAATGGGTGCCCGACCATGACTCGTTGTACCCGCGCCTGGTGAGCTTTCTCGCCCCCGCCGGCACCCTGGCGGTGCAGACCCCGGACAACCTCGAAGAACCGGCCCACCGCAAGGCTCGGGAAATCGCCGCTCAGGGTCCGTGGGCGATGAAGACATCGGCCGTTCGTCACCCGCCACGGCACAGCGCCGAGCACTATTACGCCTTGCTCAAAGGCCATTGCAGTCAGCTTGATGTTTGGCGTACCACCTATTTCCACCCGTTGAGCGGCGGCGCCCGGGCGGTGGTGGAGTGGTTCAAGGGCTCGGCGCTGGGCCCGTACCTGGCCGTGCTGGACGCGGACGAGCAGGCGGGGTTTCTGGCGGCCTACCGGGAGGCGATGGAGGTGGCTTACCCGGCGTTGGAAGATGGAACGGTGTTGTTGCCATTTCCCCGATTATTTCTGCTGGCGACCCGATAATTTCCGGGGCATCGGAGCTCCCGCCCAGATACTTGTTGTGCTTATAATTGCCTGCCTAACAAGATTCCTGCGCTTCAGGAGTATCGATGCCCGCTCCCACAACAATAAAGGCGCCGGTCTGGCTGCTGGTGATGGTCACCATCAGCGGTACCCTGGCTATGCACATGTTCGTCCCCGCGCTCCCCGACGCAGCGGCTTCGCTGGGCGTCAGCCGGGCGGCGATGCAGCTGACCATCACCGTCTACATTCTTGGCCTGGCATTCGGCCAGTTGCTCTACGGGCCGCTGTCCGATGGCCTGGGCCGGCGCCCGATGCTGCTGTTCGGCCTGTCGCTGTATACCTTGGGCGGCCTCGCTGCGCTGCTGGCCCCCGACGTCCATACCTTGATCATCGCCCGGCTGTTCCAGGCCCTGGGCGGTTGTGCCGGCCTGGCGCTGGGTCGGGCCATGGTCCGCGACACCAGCCAGGCCGACGACGCCGTGCGCGACCTGGCGCTACTCAATCTGATGATGATGGTCGGCCCCGGTCTGGCGCCATTGTTCGGCTCACTGGTGGCGGCCAGCTTCGGCTGGCGAGCGATCTTCCTGGTGCTGACGGCGCTGGGCGTGACCACCCTGCTGTGCAGCTGGCGCCTGCTGCCCGAGACCAGCCACCCCAGCGGCAAGATCAGCCTCCTGGCACTCAAGCGCGACTACGCCACCTTGCTGCGCTCGCCTACCTTTCTCGGCTTCGCGGCCGGAGGAGGGCTGGCCACCACGTCCATTTATGCGTTCATTGCCGCCGCGCCCTTCATTATTGCTGGCGAATTGCATCGCCCGGCCCATGAGGTGGGGCTGTACTTGGGCCTGTTGATCGTCGGCATGTCGGTGGGTAACGCCCTGACCCGGCGTCTGGTGCGCACGGTCAAGATGGATCGTCTGCTGCTGTGCGGTTGCCTCATCAGCACCGTCAGCGCCACGGCCTTGCTGGCGCTGGTGCTGTCGGGCCATTTGAACCTCCCGGGCATGTTGGGCCTGATGTTTACCTTTACCCTGGGCGCCGGCCTGTGCAGCCCGGCAGCGCTGACACGCGCCCTGGGCGTGGACGCCGGGCTGGTGGGCTCGGCGGCGGGCCTGTACGGATTTGCGCAGATGGCCGCCGGGGCCCTGTGCACCTTACTGGTGGGCCGTTTCGCCGACCCGGCGCTAGGGGCCAGTGCGGTGTTGTGCGGGGCGACCTTGATCGGCAGCGCCAGTTTCCTCATGGCGCTGCGCTACGACCGGCCGGCCGAGGCCGTCTCGGTGGCCGACGCGACCTGAGCCGTCGGGCTTGATCTTGTGGGCGGCGGTTGCGTATTTTGTTCGCTTCGCCGCCCAGCGGTTGGATCATCAAGGACCGAGTCATGACGACCGCCAGCCCCGTTGCCCTCGCCGACTTTCTGGCAGGCGTGGATGAAATCGAATGCGTGACCCCGGACCTCAACGGGGTACCGCGGGGCAAGGTCATGACCGTCGCGGGCTTTCTCGAAGGCCGTCGCTTGCAACTGGCCCGGGGTGTGTTGTTGCAATGCATCATGGGCGGTTACCCGCCGGCCCGTTTCTACGGTGGCGAGGATGGCGATTTGACCTTGGTCGCCGTTCCCGGCCAGCTTCACCGCTTGCCTTGGAGCGAAGAGCCTCGCGCCCTGGTCATTTGCGACGCCGACGAGCTGGACGGGCGCCGTTCGGCGCTGTCGACCCGCAGCCAACTCAAGGCGGTGTTGGCGCGGTATGCCGAACGGGGGTTGGCGCCGGTGGTGGCCACGGAACTGGAGTTCTTTGTCTTCGCCCACCACAGCGATCCCGCACAGGTCTTCCTGCCGCCGGTGGGCCTGGACGGGCGCCGCGAAGACGGCCATTCGGCCTTCAGCGTCAGTTCCAACAACGGCTTGCGCCCGTTCTGGCGTGAGGTCTATCAGTGCATGGCCGCGCTGGGCCTGCCCCGCGATACCTTCATGCATGAAATGGGCGTGAGCCAGTTCGAGATCAACCTGCTGCACGGCGACCCCCTGCTGATCGCCGACCAGACTTTCCTGTTCAAGCACCTGCTCAAGGAGGTCGGTCTCAAGCACGGCCTGAACGTGGTCTGCATGGCCAAGCCGCTGGCCGGGACCCCGGGCAGCTCCATGCACCTGCACCAAAGCGTGGTGGAGCAGGGCAGCGGTCGCACCCTCTTCAGCGACGAGGCCGGGCAAGCAACGGCGGCCTTTCGCCATTTCATCGGCGGTCAGCAAGCGGCGCTGCCGCAGTTCACCGCGCTGTTTGCGCCTAACGTCAATTCCTACCAGCGCTTGAGCGATCCCATTGCGTCCCCCAATAACGTCTGCTGGTCCGAGGACAATCGTGGCGTTGGCCTGCGCATCCCGGCCAGTGCCCCCGTGGCCCGGCGAGTGGAAAACCGCCTGCCCGGCGCCGATGCCAACCCTTACCTGGCCATTGCCGCCAGCCTGGCGGCGGGTCTATATGGCCTGGAGCACGAACTGCAACCGACGCCACCGGTCAGCGGCGATTTCCAGGTAGAAGAAAAATTGTCGCTACCCTGTACCTTGCACGCGGCCCTTGAACGTCTCAAGCGCAGTGATTTAGCCAAGGAACTGTTCGGGGCCGAATTCGTCGAAGGCTACATTGCTTCCAAGTCGCTGGAATTGGCCAGCTTCCTGGATGAAATCACCCCGTGGGAACGGCGCGTTCTGGCCGCTCAAGCGTAGCGATGGTCGCTCGGTTCACCCCTCAAGACATAGCACTTACTCAGCAAGCCATCCCACAAGGAGCCGCTCGGAACGCCGATGCGCCAGATCTGGAAAAATTTTCGAGCGTTGTATTTCGCGTCGCTGATGATGTTGATCGGCTCGGGCCTGCTGAGCACCTACCTGGCCCTGCGCCTGGATGCCGAGCACGTGGACAGTCTGTGGGTCGGCGCGTTGATGGCGGCCAACTATTTCGGCCTGGCCCTGGGCGGCAAGATTGGTCACCGCCTGATTGCCCGGGTCGGGCACATCCGTGCCTACGCCACCTGCGCCGGTATCGTCGGCGCTGCGGTGCTGGGCCATGGGCTGGTCAACTACCTCCCGGCCTGGATCATTCTGCGGATGATCGTCGGTCTCGGCATGATGTGCCAATACATGGTGATCGAGAGCTGGCTCAATGAGCAGGCCGAGGCCAGCCAGCGTGGCAAGGTGTTCAGCGGGTACATGATCGCCTCCTACCTGGGGCTGGTGCTGGGGCAGCTGATTCTGGTGCTGCACCCAGGCCTGGGGCCGGAATTGCTGATGCTGGTAGCGCTCTGTTTCGCCTTGTGTCTGGTACCGGTGGCGCTGACCCGACGGATTCACCCGGCACCCATGCGCCCGGCGCCTATGGAGCCGAGGTTTTTCATCAAGCGCGTGCCGCAATCGCTGAGCACGGTGCTCGGTTCCGGTCTGATGCTCGGATCGTTCTATGGCCTGGCGCCACTGTATGCCGCGCAACAGGGGCTCAGCACCGAAATGATCGGCCTGTTCATGGGCTCCTGCATCTTTGCCGGGCTGGTGGTGCAGTGGCCGCTGGGCTGGCTGTCGGACCGCTATGACCGGGCGCTGTTGATCCGCTGCTCGGCCATCGGCCTGGGGGTGATGGCGTTGCCCTTGGCGATCCTGCCCCAGGTGCCGTTGCAGCTGCTGTTCGCGGCGGGCTTTCTGGTGTCGATGCTGCAGTTCTGTCTGTACCCGCTGGCGGTAGCGTTTTCCAACGACCACGTCGAAAGCGAGCGTCGGGTGTCGTTGACCGCGATGCTACTGGTGACCTATGGCGTGGGTGCCTGTATCGGCCCGCTGGCGGCCGGCGTGTTGATGAAGCTGTTCGGTAGCCAGATGCTCTATGCCTTCGTGGTGTTCTGGGCGGCGGTGCTGGTCTGGCGTATCCGGCCCAAAGCAGTCACTAACTTGCACCAGGTCGAGGATGCACCGCTGCATCACATCGCCATGCCGGCAGCCAACTCGCCCTTGGCCGCGGCGCTGGACCCTCGGGTGGACGAGCAGGTGGTGCACGACCAGATGCACACGGGCGAACCGGCGTTCGAGGAGCCGCAAGAGGTCAAACCGTAGGAGAGCGCGAAGCCGATGACGCCAGCCAAAGGGTCGGCGTGGCATTCATCGCGAGCTTCATGCGTTCCTGCCGCAAGCAGGGATGTAGAGCGATCAGAAATCGTCTTTATCGAACTGCCGCGCTTCACGCTGCAATTGATACACAAAACGCTCGACCTGACGCTGCACCAGGCCGCTGACGTTATGAAAGCGCACACCGGCGAACGTGGTGTCGATGCGCTCTTCGAAGTGCAGATGGCGCAACTCCACCGGCGCGACCATGGTGCCGTAGGGCAGGGCGGCACTGAAACGCTCGTAGATTTGGCCCAGTTGCAGGCGTTCGGCGACGTTACCATCAAAACGCAGCTTGCAACCGGTGGCTGAGATGTCCAGCAGCTTGCCGCGCACCGGGTACTTGATCTTGTCGCCCGCCACTTCCACGTCAATCAGCTGGGACAGCTTGAGGGCGGCGCGAAAGGCGTTGCGGCGCTGGTGATAGATCACCTCGCTGGGCAAGGGGCCGTGATAGCTGCGCTCGCCGTCGCGGTCGACGATGCGCCAGTCGTCGGTTGACTCCCAGGCAACGCGCACCCCGTCATGGAACCCCTCGACCCGGAAGGGCTCGCCAGCACTCATGAAGCGCTCGCCGTCACGGGGGATCATCTCGTCCAGGACCAAGGCGTTGGCTTCGCGATCAACACTGATCAAAAAGCTCTGAAAGCGTTGGCTGCGTTCGTGAAAGGTAATGATCAGTGGGTCATGTCCCTCCAGCAACAGGCGCAGGTTGGCGGCCACTTCCAGGGGAGTGGTGAGCACTTTGGGAGGCTGAGGTGCATCTTCCGCAGAGGCATTGAACACGCTGATCTATCTCCAGACCTGAAAGAAGTGTAGCTATTTGCCAGCATGTTCTACGGCTGACTGCAGCCCGTCAAGCCTGGCTCAACGGACGCTGTTTGGCCATGCGCGAGGTCGATCCGCGGCTGTTGTACAGCGAGGGTGCCTCACCGCCAGTGAGAATGCGCACCTGGTTCGCGGTGGCCATCTGCTGCAACTGAATGGCCTTGCCATTGCCGGCGTTGACGGCCTGGCACTGGTCCAATACGGCGGTCAACTGGTCGCCCCTTTCGAGCAGGGTAGCGCCCAGGTGTGAATGCTGGGCCAGAATCTGCAGGCCGCCTCGGTCCGCGGTCAAACCGAGGCCGGCGAGGATTTCGCTGCGCTTGCGACCATGTTGTTCGAGCTGAACGATGAGCGACTGCTTGTGCGCGAGGATATTTTCGAGCAGCACCATGTCCCGACCGTGCAAAGCCACTGACTCGGCTCGCAGTAATTCCAGGAGCTGATGCGCCGGAGCAATATCATCTTCAATCAGCTGCAACAACATTTGATCTTGCATGGCAGGCTCTGGCTCTCTACGCAGTGGAGAACCCCGACGCAGACCCTTGGGTTAGCGCTGGGCTTCGAAGTTAAGCAGCTTGCCGGCAACCTTGGCGCTGTCCACCTGGTAGCTGCCATCGGCGATGGACTGCTTGAGGGCGGCAACACGTGCACTGTTGACGGTAGGCTGGTCGTTCAGCTTGTCAGTGATCTTTTGCAATTGCTGTGCCCCATCGCTCAGCGTTACGGGTTCACCGCTGGACACGGCGGAAGTCTTGGTCACGCTGGTATCAGCGCTGACAGCCGAGCTTTCCTTGGTGCCGCTGCTGCGGGTCGTAGTCGACACCGCTGGGGAGTTGTTCAAACGACTTAAGTCGATGGCCATGATGTGAAACCTCTGGGTGTTTTGGACGCTTGCCCTTTTTTCGGCGCTCTCGCCAAAAACTTTAGGGTTTTTTTGCTGGCGGCAAAACAACGTGCACGCCGCGCCCTCGATTCGAGCCGTCGGATTCACAGTCTAGAAAAAATTGGCGGCCACCGCCAGCGCCCTACATCGACACCTCCACCTGGCCAGGCCCCATGACCTTGGCTTTGACCACCCGCTGGGAGTTGAGATTGCGCACCCGGATCTGCTCGCTCATGCCCCCGTCGCTCAAGGCTTCACCGGGCATGCGCACGGCCAGCGTGCCACTGCGTGCGGTGATGACCACTTGATCACCCTTGGCGATCACTGCCACTTGTTCAAGGTGCTGGGGGGTGAGGACCTGGCCATTGACCGTTGGTCGGACCAATTTCTGCCCCAGTGCCTGATCCAGGCCAGTCAGGTAACCCTGGCTCAACAGACCCACATCCTGTTCATGCAGCGACACGTCGCCGTCAGCCAGCACCGTGTCGCGTTTCATGGGCCGGGTGGTAATGACCACCTGGCGGAATAATTTCACCTGGGCACCGACGAAAACCGTCCAGGGCTTTTCGCCTTCGCAGCGCACTTTGACCGTCACGCGGCCCAGCGGGGCGCCGGGGCTTTGCTGAGTGGCGGTCAACGGTTTGTCGCACGCAGCCATCTGCAGGCGAGGGTCCAGCTGCGCCACTTCGATCTCGTAACGACCGTCTATTTGGCTAGTCGCCAAATAATCTTCTACCGTGAACTCAAGAAACCCTTGGGTTGCACCGATAAGCTGTTCAGGCGAGGTGATATCGTCCGCAAATACAGAAGCGCCCGATAGGATCAGGAAAAAGGCAGCCAGCGTTTTGAGCAGGCAGTGTCGGAAAAATGTCGGTTTGGCGTTCATACCGTTACAAATAGCAAGGCCCGTGCCGACTTCGTTCGTCCGCGGTTCAAGCATCAATGAGGAGTCTGGGCATGGCTGGTGTAATGGATTCGGTGAACCAGCGCACTCAACTGGTAGGGCAGAATCGTCTCGAACTGCTGCTGTTTCGCCTTAACGGCAAGCAGCTCTACGGGATCAACGTGTTCAAGGTGCGGGAAGTGCTGCAATGTCCCAACTTGACCGTTATGCCAAGGTCCAGCCCGGTTGTGCGCGGTGTCGCTAACATTCGAGGGGCAACGATCCCGATTCTTGACCTGTCGCTGGCCACCGGTTCGCCGCTGCTGCCATCGGTCAAGGACACCTTCGTGATCATCACGGAGTACAACACCAAGATTCAGGGTTTTCTGGTGCACTCGGTCGAGCGCATCGTCAACATGAACTGGGAAGAGATCCATCCACCACCCAAGGGCACTGGCCGCGATCACTACCTCACGGCCGTGACGCGGGTAGACAACAAGCTGGTGGAAATCATCGACGTGGAGAAAATCCTCGCCGAAGTGGCGCCGACCTCCGAAGCGATCTCCGTGGGCATCGTCGAAGAACACGTCCAGCAGAAAGCGCAGAGCCTGCGGGTGCTGACCGTGGACGACTCCTCGGTGGCGCGCAAACAGGTGACCCGTTGCCTGCAGACCATCGGAGTCGAAGTGGTCGCCCTCAACGACGGCCGCCAGGCGCTCGACTACCTGCGCAAGCTGGTGGACGAAGGCAAGAAGCCGGAAGAAGAATTCCTGATGATGATCTCCGACATTGAAATGCCGGAGATGGACGGCTACACCTTGACGGCAGAAATCCGCGCCGACCCGCGCATGCAGAAGCTGCATATCTGCCTGCACACCTCGCTGTCCGGGGTGTTCAACCAGGCGATGGTGAAGAAGGTCGGCGCTGACGACTTCCTCGCCAAGTTCCGCCCGGATGATCTCGCCGCTCGTGTGGTGAATCGGATCAAGGCAAACTAATGTTGCAGTGGTTGTAATCAAAAAGACGAAAAGCCGGTGGCATCCGCCATCGGTGTGACTGATTCATGAGGCGGCATAGTGTCTACAGGTAATTTGGATTTTGATCAGTTCAGGGTCTTCCTGGAAAAAGCCTGTGGCATTCTGCTGGGTGAGAACAAGCAGTATCTGGTCTCCAGCCGTCTGAACAAGCTGATGGAACAGCAGGGCATCAAATCCCTGGGCGAGCTGGTGCAGCGCATCCAGACCCAGCCGCGCAGTGGCTTGCGCGAGCAGGTGGTGGACGCCATGACCACCAACGAGACCCTGTGGTTTCGCGACACCTATCCCTTCGAAGTCTTGAAGAACAAGGTCCTTCCAGAGGCCATCAAGGCGAGCCCCGGCCAGCGCCTGCGCATCTGGTCGGCAGCCTGCTCCTCGGGACAGGAACCCTATTCGCTGTCGATGTCCATCGACGAGTTCGAACGCAGCAACCTGGGCCAGCTCAAGGCGGGTGCGCAGATCGTCGCCACCGACCTGTCGGGTACCATGCTGACCAACTGCAAAAGCGGCGAGTACGACAGCCTGGCCATCGCCCGCGGCCTGTCACCCGAGCGCCTGCAACGCTATTTCGACGCCAAGGGCGCCGGCCGCTACGCCATCAAGGCGCCGATCCGCACCCGCGTGGAATTCCGCTCGTTCAACCTGCTGGACAGCTACGCGGCGCTGGGCAAGTTCGATATCGTGTTCTGCCGTAACGTGCTGATCTATTTCTCGGCGCAGGTCAAGAAAGACATCCTGACCCGCATCCACGGTACCCTCAAGCGTGGTGGGTATCTGTTCCTTGGCGCTTCCGAGGCACTGAATGGGTTGCCCGACCTGTATCAGATGGTGCAGTGCAGCCCGGGGATCATTTACCAGGCGAAATAAAGGTTTTACGTTTTCCAGGGGCCGAAAGGCCTCTTTTTTTGTTCGGGAAAACCTGATTGGCCAGACCTGCGCTATGGCAGTCCTGATGCAGGCAAAAAGATGGCTACGGCGGTTTGCAGAACGAATACCTCAAGCCCTTGGTGGGCAACATCACGCTCCATGAGCAAGGCCTTTGGGAAAGTACCACGGCGCTGAAATTCAACCCCGGCTGTACCGTTCCCGGCTTCGGCGCAGACCCCGTCCTGCCGAACACGGCCCATGTTGCCGACTCGGGAATGTTGAGCCACGTTCACGGCCAATCACTTGGAGACAGCATCGCATTCACCAGCCCAGTGACCACCATCGACGAAGCCACCGGCCAGACCGCCACCTTCATCAAGCTGGAGATCGAGGGTTCTGAGCTGAAAGCCCTGCACGGTGCACGGCAAACCATTGCCCGTAACCGGCCGCAAATGGCCATTTCGATGTACCACAAGCCGGAGGATCTGCTGACGCTGACTGAGTTCGTTGTGGAAACCGATAAAGGGTACAGATTGGGTTTTCGCCAACACAACCGGCTGTGTCCGGACGCGATGGTGATGTACTGCGCCTGATTCGAGCATTTGTCAGCGAGAAATCGGATGACATCCCGGGTGTGTCTACCGTCGAGCGAGAATAACGCTGTTTGGCGGGTGAATTTCGACTTGCCGCTGACGGGCGGAACGTTGCACGGAACATCCTTAGGTCGGTGACGCCAGGGAGAAAGAGACGTTGGACCCCTCTCTGACCGTTTCGAATGGGGCGTTCAAAGGTGCGATCATGTCTTCACCAGATAACGGTTCAGATCGTCATTATCCAGCAGCGTATCGCCGAAACGGGTCTTCTGGATCAACGTTCGAGCCTGGGCCAGATCGTAACTGAAGCACGATCGCAGAAGGTCGAAGGCGTTATCGTTGAAGTCAGGTTTGGGTTCGTCACTGTCCAGTATGGCGCCGCTATAGCGGATCGGAACGTCAGAGGTATCAAGGCTTCGTTCAAAGACGCCTTCCGTGAATTTTTTTCTGGACGCCGGGTCACTCAGTCGGGTTACAGAGATCACTGCCACATCGCAACGCTGATATTTTTCGAGCAGGGTCCTTAGGGGGTAATAGAAAAAGCAGGGACCCAGAAGCGATGCGAATGGAAGCTGCCTGCGGGAGAGATAAAAACCTAGCTCATACTCGATTCGCTCCAGGAGCGTCTGAGCGGATATTGGCAAGCTCCTTTTCAACATAACCCTGCACCACCTCGTGAGACCGCCGCGGGAAGTATTTTTTGAAGGTATTAATATAAAAATCGAGCGCTTTTTCTGCGTTATGCGCGGTTCTCTGTTGACCGCTTTCAGCCGTCGCGGGGGTGAAATATGAGGCGAAATAGGTATCGGCCGAAGCCGTGCTGACACCGATGATCTTCATCATTTTGTAGGCGCTCCAGAGGCGTTCGAACTGGCCTCTCAGGCACAGTACGATGCGAGTGTCGTGCTGAGGCAGGCGCCCGATGGCCGCAGGATCGGTTGCATAGCCGACGCTTGCATCCATCAAGGGCAGCGTAGACGTGCGTAGACGAATAGGGTGAGGCTCATCATTTGCATACAAGTGAGGTTCTTTTTTTCCAGGAACGCGATGTTCAGCCAGGCCATTGAGCAAAACCCAGTCAGCTAATGCTGTGGTCCCACATTTCTCAAACCCGGCGATGAACACATTTTCAATTGCCATTCGCTTGTCCGTACGCAGTAGAAATTTTCGATTACCAAGCCACGCTTGGTGAAAAGGCAGGCCAACAGAGGGCCCCCAGTACAATGGCTCGTAGGCATTCTCTGTACAAGTCCCCAAGGGGATGAGCTGTGCCTGACCACCTGATCGGAGTTGCCCATGAGCCCGATGAGGTCTGCCTGTTCGCGAACAGCTTGTTCCCGTAGCGGGACCTCTAAGTAGCGGCTCACCTGTAGGACCGAGCTTGCTCGGGAACAGATACCGCGCCGCTTTCTTCCCGCGCAAGCTCGGTCCTGCGGTGATTGCCAAGCCAAGGTCTCCAGGTGGCAAAGTTGATGGGTGAAGAACTTCGCGCACGCCCGCCCTCCCTTTGAAATGCCATCGGCATCCCCTCGCTACTGGCACACCTCCTGCAACCGGCAATACACCTGGGTCGCCATTGCCGCTTTGCTGGCGCCAACCGGACAACGCTTGCCGCTTTTCTGGCATTGCCGCTTGCCGGTCAGCGGCAAAAGGCTTGCAGACAGCCCGCAAACCCAGCAAAACCGGTGGCTTCAAGAGTTGGCACGCCGGTTGCTATACCCAAGATAGAGAAACTTTTCATCACGTCAGTTCCGCCGCACAGGATCCACGACATGAGCATCAACTTCGACAAAGCGCTCGGCATCAGTCAACAGGCCTTGAACTTCCGCGCCCAGCGCGCCGAGGTCCTGGCCAATAACATCGCCAACGCTGACACCCCGGGCTACAAGGCGCGGGACATGGATTTTTCCGAAGTGCTGGCGGCGCAGGCCGAGAAGACCACCAAAGGCGCTTTCGGCCTCGACGTGACCAACGCCAACCACATCGAAGCTTCGGGTTTCGATGGCCTGGCTGATTCGACCTTGAAGTACCGCAATTCGACGCAGCCTTCGCTGGACCAGAACACCGTGGACACCCAGATCGAGCAAGCCGACTACGCGCAGAACTCGGTGGGTTTCAACGCCAGCTTCACCTTGCTTAACGCCAAATTCAAAGGGCTGGTTTCAGCCATTCGCGGAGAGTAACCCATGTCCTTAGCCAGTGTTTTCAACATCGCCGGTACCGGCATGAGTGCTCAAACCACTCGCCTGAACACCGTCGCCAGTAACATCGCCAACGCCGAGACCGTGTCTTCGAGCCTGGACAAGACTTACCGCGCCCGGCACCCGGTGTTTTCCACGGTGTTCCAGGACCAGACCAGCAGCGGCGCCCAGGAAAGCCAGTCGCTGTTCCAGGACCAGGACGCCTCCGGTTCCGGCGTGAAAGTGGCCGGCATCGTCGAAGACCAGAGCAACCTCGAGCCGCGCTACGAGCCCAACTCGCCCGCGGCCAACAAAGACGGTTATGTGTATTACCCCAACGTCAACGTGGTCTCGGAAATGGCTGACATGATCTCTGCCAGCCGTTCCTTCCAGACCAACGCGGATCTCATGAACACCGCAAAAACCATGATGCAGAAGGTCCTGACCCTGGGTCAGTAACTCTAGAGGCGTAGCTAAACCATGAGCACTACAGACAGCACCAGCAGCGTCGGATCTTCCGTACTTGCGCAGTTACAAGCGTCATCGACCGCAGCCAGCACCCCTGCCAGCACCACGGGCACTACCGCCCTGGGCAAGGATGCGTTCCTGCAGTTGCTGGTTACCCAGATGAAAAACCAGAACCCGCTGGACCCACAGGACAACACCACGTTCGTGAGCCAGCTGGCGCAGTTCAGCAGTGTTGAAAGCCTGCAGAACCTGAACACCTCGGTCAGCTCGATCACCAGCTCCGTCGCGTCCTCCCAGGCCTTGCAAGCTTCGGCACTGGTCGGCCGTTCGGTGATCGCGCAGAGCAGCACCGCCATCGTCGACCCGACCAAGGGCCTGACCGGCTCGGTGGCCGTGACCGGCAGCAGCACCGACAACACCGTGAGCATCTATAACTCGTCGGGTTCCCTGGTGCGCACCCTCGACCTGGGTGCTTCGGCCCCCGGCTCGCAGAGCTTCACCTGGGATGGCAACGACGACAGCGGCGCTGCCGTCACCGCCGGTACCTACACCTTCAAGGCATCGTCGGCCATCAATGGCACCGCCACCGACATGCTGACGTACCTGCCGGCAACGGTAAACAGCGTGACCATGGCCACCACCAGCGGTGGGGACATGACGCTCAATCTGGCTGGTCAGGGCAGCGTTGCTCTGTCCAAAGTTCAATCCATCGGTATTTAAGAGCCGGCTAACGGCATAAGGAGTCGACACATGTCTTTCAATATCGGCCTTAGCGGGCTCTCTGCTGCACAGAAATCCCTCGACGTCACCGGCAACAACATTGCCAACGTTGCCACCACCGGTTTCAAGGCCTCGCGCACCGAGTTCGCCGACCAGTACGCCGCTTCCCTGGCGGCCACCGCTGGCAAGACCACCAACGGCACGGGTGTGACCACTGCTGCTGTGTCCCAGGAATTTACCCAGGGCACCATCAGCTCCACCGGTCAGGCTCTGGACATGGCCATCAACGGCAGTGGTTTCTTCGTGCTCAGCGCCAACGGCACCAAGGAATACACCCGTAACGGTACGTTCAATACCGACAAGGAAGGCTACATCACCACCACCAGTGGCGCCAACGTGCAGGGCTACAACGCCGTCAACGGCACCGTACAGACCGGCTCGCTGACCAACCTGAAAATCGACAGCTCGAACCTGTCGCCGAAGGCCACCTCCAGCATCGCGGAAACCATCAACCTGGATTCCAGCGACGCCGACCCGACCGTTTCGGTCTTCGACGCCACGAACGTCAACAGCTATAACTACACCTTCAACACCGACACTTACGACAGCCAGGGCAACGCGCACCAGCTCAACCAGTACTTCGTGAAGAACAGCGCCAACAACGCGTGGACCATGTACACCACGGTCGATGGCCGCAACCCGGCCGACCCGACGTCCACCACGCCGCTGGCCAACTCGGTGTCGTTCAACTCCGACGGCTCGCTGGACACCACCGCCCTCACGGCCGGCGCGGTCACCGGCGGCCTGACGGTCAACGCCGACAAGACCTTCTCGCTGACCAACTGGGTGCCTGCGACCGAAGCCTCGGATGGTACCTGGGCTGCCAACGGCGCCAACGCCAGCACCACCGGTGTGAAAGTCGACCTGCTCAAAGCTACCCAGTACAACGCGTCGTCCGCGACCTCGGCCAAGACCCAGGACGGTTACGCCACGGGTGAACTGTCGGGCCTGTCGGTCGACAGCACCGGTGTGCTGTTCGCCAACTTCACCAACGGCCAGAGCAAGACCATCGGCCAGGTGGCGATGGCCAACTTCGCCAACGTGCAGGGCCTGGCGCCAGCCGGTGGTACTGACTGGAAAGAGACCTACGCTTCGGGTGTGCCGGTGATTGGTACTCCGGCGACCGGCACCATGGGCAGCCTGACCTCCGAGTCGCTGGAGGAGTCGAACGTCGACCTGACCTCCGAGCTGGTCAACCTGATCAAGGAACAGAGCAACTATCAGGCGAACGCGAAGACCATTTCGACCCAGAGCACCATCATGCAGACGCTGATTCAGATGACCTGATGATCGGTTAGACGAGAAGGGCCGGTTCGCCGGCCTTTTTTGTTGGCCGGGGCGACGACCCGAAACCATGGTGCCGGGTCCCCGAGCAAGCTCGATCCTGCAGTTACCCGCAGGACCGAGCTTGCTCGGGAACCTGACAGCGCGAATTTCCATACGGACCAAAAGGGGCCCCGAAGTGCGCCGCCTTACCCTGATCCTCTTCTTTTTTTTGACACTCCCTCCCCTCGTCCTGGCCGCCCCGGCGCCCTGGTATCGCTATCAAAGCCTCGCCACCGGCCGCTATATCTGCACTCAGGTCGATCCCGGCCCTCATTACGTCAAGTCCTCCGGGCCCTGGTCCAACGCCGGTTGCCGTCCCCGATGATTGACGCCCCTGTTCTTTCAAATATTTATTTCAATCGATAAATCAGCGAGATACACCGCTCAATGATTTGTGGCCAGTTTTTTGCACTAATCTCGACAATGGGTTGAAACGTTATTTTCCTGACACAAAGACGTGCAGGAATCCGACACCACCGCCAAGGCACGCTGCAGCCAAGGTCCCGTTGAGTATCCAGTCCGGAAGGGTGTGCTTGATTGAAAAATAAAGTGATCACGGTGACGAGTCCGCTGCTGCCGCCCCTGGAGCAGTTCATTCCGTACCTGGAACAGATCTGGGCGAGCAAGCAACTGACCAACAACGGGCAGTTTCACCAGCAGCTGGAAGTGGCGCTGGCCACATACCTTGGCGTCGAACACCTGTCGCTGTTTGCCAACGGCACCCTGGCCTTGATCACCGCCTTGCAGGCCTTGCACGTGCAGGGCGAAGTCATTACCACGCCTTATTCGTTCGTGGCCACCGCTCATGCGTTGCTGTGGAACCGCCTGACGCCGGTGTTCGTGGACGTCGATGAAGACACCTTCAATCTTGACCCGGCAGCGGTAGAGGCGGCGATCACACCGCGCACCACCGCTATCATGCCGGTGCATTGCTACGGCCGCGCCTGCGATGTCGAGGCATTGAAAGCCGTGGCCGATCGCCATGGCCTGAAGCTGATCTACGACGCAGCCCATGCCTTCGGCGTGAAGGACGATGCCGGCGGCAGCATCCTGCGCCACGGCGATCTCAGCGTCCTCAGCCTGCACGCGACCAAGGTCTTCAACACCTTCGAAGGCGGCGCGATCATCAGCCCCGACGCCGCCACCAAACAGCATATCGACCACCTGCGCAACTTCGGCTTTACCGACGAAGTCACGGTGGTGACGCCGGGCATCAACGGCAAAATGAGCGAGATCAACGCCGCCTTCGGCATGCTGCAGTTGCAGCACATCGACGCTGCCTTGCAGCGCCGCCAGGAAGTCGACGGCTTATATCGCGAACTGCTGGCGGATGTGCCGGGCCTGCGTTTGAAAGTGCGGCAGAAGGGCTCCAATTATTCCTACTTTCCAGTGCTGGTGGGCGACGACTACCCCCTCACTCGGGACGGGCTGTACCAGCGCCTTCGCGATCAGCAGATTCATGCGCGGCGCTATTTCTACCCCTTGATTACCGAGATGGGCCCGTATCGGGAAATGTCGGATCTGCGTGAGCCGCCGTGGCCGCGGGCGCAGAAGATTGCCAGTCAGGTGGTGTGCTTGCCGATCTATCCGGACCTTGCCGCCGAAGACGTGGCCAGGATCGTGGCCATCGTGCGGGAGGGCGCCTTGGTCAATCGGGTGAGGAAGGTCAGCTAGCGTAGAAGTGGGTCGTTGCGCCGTGAATAAATCGAATGAGATCAACTTGGAGTAGTCGAGTCATGAGTCAAGAACAATTCATTGAAAACTTCCTCACCGCGACTGACTTCCAGGAGCCTGTGGAAGTGACTCCTGAAACCAGATTTCGCGAACTCCCCGAGTGGGATTCGCTGGCAGCCCTGGGTGTGATCGTCATGTTCGACATGGAATATGGCAAGGCCATTACGGGAGATAACCTATACAGCGTGGAGACCATTGCCCAACTGTATGCGTTGTCTCAAGCGGAGTAAGGCATTATGCAAGCGACCTTGAACAATGTGCGCTTCGCTGGCATGGCGACCTGCGTGCCCAAGCGTGTCGTCTCCAACCTGACTGACTGCCGTCCAGAGATCCGCGCCGATCGTGAGCGCCTCGTGCGCAATATCGGTATTGAGTTGCGGCGGCTCTCCCATGACTGGCAATGTTTTTCTGACTTGGCCTTCGACGCCACCGAGAAGCTGCTGGATACCCTGGAGTGGAACCGCGCCGACATTGATGCGTTGATCGTGGTAACCCAATCCCCTGATTACCTCGCGCCTTCGACCGCGATCATTTTGCAGGATCGTCTCGGACTCTCCACGGGCACCATTGCCTTTGACGTCAATCTTGGCTGCTCAGCCTATCCGTTCGGCCTGCACCTGCTGGGCTCGATGATCGCTGCGGGCGGCGTGAAGAAAGGCCTGGTGCTGGTGGGTGACAAAGCCGGCACCTTCAACGACCCGCTGTTCTCCGATGCGGGGACGGCAACGGCGTTGGAGTTCGACACCAGCGCGCCGCCCATGTATTTCGATCTGAACAGCGATGGCAGCGGCCACAAGGCAATCATTCTGCCGGTGGGCGGTAGTCGCGAGCCGGTCGCCCCGCAGCATCTGGTGCAGTTCAAAAACGGCGAATTCGATCATTGGCGTCGTGCCGTGGATCTGGTCCTGGACGGTCCGGCCGTGTTGAGCTTCTCGACCCAGCGAGTGCCGCCGGCGGTCAAGTCTTTGCTTGAGTACGCCAGTGCCCCCATCGACAGCGTCGACTATTTCATCTTTCACCAGGCCAACCGGATGATCAACGAGACCATCCGCAAGAAACTGGGGCTGGAGCCGGAAAAAGTGCCATCGACGTTACGCGATTTCGGTAACACCAGTGGCGCGTCGTTGCCGGTCACCATGACCGCGCGTATCCATGAGCAACTAGGTGCCGGGCTTAACCGCCTGATCCTTTGCGGCTTCGGTATCGGTCTGTCCTGGGGCACTTGCCTGGTGGACATCGAGAACGCCAAATTTCCGGCCTTGATCGAATCTTGAGTAACGCTTATGCCTGCTGTTCTTGAAAATTTCAGTTTGAGTGGCAAAACAGTGCTCGTCACCGGTGGCTCCTCGGGCATTGGCCGGCAGATAGCGCTGAGTTGTGCCGAAGCGGGTGCAACCGTCTTAGTGACGGGGCGCAACGAGCAAAGGCTGGCTGAAGTCCTGAGGGAAATGGGTCAGGGGCATCATCGGTCTTTTGTGGCAGATCTGTCTGTCGACGCTCAGCTCGAGCAACTCAGCAAGGACGTTGGCGTTATCGATGGGCTTGTCCATTGCGCTGGGCACGCAGCGTTGGCGCCAGTGCGCATGGTCTCGCGCGCCCACATCGAAAGTCAGATGGATACAAACGTTGTGGGGCCGCTGTTGCTGACTCGGCATTTGCTGCAACGCAATGCGATTCAGAAAAATGGCTCTATTGTGTTCATTTCCTCGATTGCGGCTCATATAGGCGTACAGGGTGTAGCTGTTTACTCAGCGAGCAAAGCAGCTATCGAGTCGATGACCCGGTGTCTGGCAATGGAAGTGGCCAAGAAAGCCATTCGCGCCAATTGTTTAGCGCCCGGGTTTGTTGAAACCCCTATGTTGCGCGCCCTCGAGGCCACGACGGGGGGGGTGGCTGATACCATCGCACGCTATCCGTTGGGGATTGGAGAACCAGAGGACGTCGCGAATGCTGCGATATTTCTCCTTGCTCCTGCGAGCCGTTGGATAACTGGGACTACCCTGATTCTCGACGGAGGGCACACCATTGGCTGACTCCCATCGCAAGTCCTTGGTGATCGTTGGTGCGGGTGGCTTGGGACGTATTGTCTACAGCGTACTGACGGCCGACACGGTCGCCATGGCAGAGTACAAGATCATCGGTTTTCTCGACACTCGGCTCGATCTGCAACTTCCCGCTGATATTGAAGTGCCGATCCTGGGTAATCCATTGGATTACGTACCTGGCGCGGATGAGTATTTCATTCCCGCTGTCGGCTTGCCCGATTGGCGAGAAAAACTGGTGGCGCCTCTGCTTGAACGGGGTGCACGCTTCATCAGCCAGACACGCCATTCCTCCATGGGCGCACGCACCACCGTCGGACGGGGTTCGTTTATAACCCCTGGCGCGGTGGTCTCGGTGGATTGTCAGATCGGCGAGTTTGCCTACCTCGACACTTACGTCATCCTTGGTCACGACGTGGTGCTAGGGGATCATTGCCAGATTGGCGCCATGAGCTTTCTGGCCGGTGGGGTCCGGGTCGGTCGGGGAGTGTCCATCCACCCGCGTGCCACCATCGCCAAGAATGTGGTAATCGGTGACGGCGCCATCGTTGGAATCGGTTCGGTAGTCGTCAATAACGTGCCGCCGGGTGTAACCGTCTTCGGCAATCCAGCACGCGTCATTCATTCGTCTGCCCCGCGAGATGCCGCCCATGGCTAAGCCTGTACTCGCGCCCGAATGCTATACCCAACAGCGCTGGTTCGAGCTGGAACAGGAAAAGATCTTCGGCGAGTTGTGGCTGTTTGTTGGCCTCAAGACCCAATTGATGGAGCCGGACAGCTTCATCACCCGTGACTTCAGCGGCGTGCCGGTGCTGGTACAGAACACCGATGGCGAGCTGTACGCCTTCCGCAATGCCTGCGCCCACCGGGGCATGCCGATCCAGACCGAGGTCAGCGGCAAACGGCGCATGACCTGCCCTTACCACGGCTGGAGTTATCGCGGCAACGGTGAGTTGCGCGGTATTCCCAACCCGAAGATCTATAACTTTTGCGACGCCGAGAAGGCGGGGCTCCGGCTGCAGGCCTACGCGTTGCAGACGGTCGGCCAATTTATTTTCATCAATATGTCGGCGACGCCCATGGCGCTGACCGAACAGTACAAGCCCGACGTGCTCAAGGTGCTGGAAGTGCTCTCCGAGCATTTCTCGCCCTATGCCTCGTACACCCACTTCACCACGGACTACAACTGGAAGCTCAATTTCGAGAACGTGGTGGATTGGAACCACGTCAAGTTTGTCCATGAGCGGTCTTTTGGCCCGTCCATGGAGTACCTGGACCCAGGTTATATCGCCTCGGCCCCCCGGGAAGGCACCTTCCTCTTTGGCGAAGGCGGGCCGCTGGAACATGTGCAGTTTTCCCAGGATCCGCCCCCCGGTGAAGAAGTGGACCTGACCGATCTCTCACGCTTTGGCCGGGCCTATTTTGCCCATGCGTCACGCTGGTTCCTGCCGATGCTGGAAAACGCTTTCGACGTGACCGGCTCCCTGACCTGCAGCCTCTACCCCAACGTCAACTTCGGTTGCATTCACGGCGAGCAGTTCTACCTGCAGCAATTCGTGCCGATTTCTCCCGGCCAGACCGAATATCACTCGTGGATGTTCACCGCCCGGTTCAAGCCAGGCGTACCGCCCCAACCCCAACTGCTGTGGGCCCTGCACCACGGCGAGAAGAGCGTGCTGGAGGAAGACATCCAGTTGCTCGATGCCTTGCAGCGTGGCCTGTGGTCGGCGCCGTCCATCGGCATCATGGGCGCGCATGAGGGCCCGCTGAACCTGATCGGCCGTTGGTACCTGAAACAACTGACTGGAGAAACCCTGGCATGAAACCCTTATTGGTTCTGGGACCGGACAGCACCCTGCGCAACGTGTTCGCCTTGGCTCAGCAAGCGTGGCCGCAACGGCGGATTCAAAGTCTGGTGATTCCGGCCAAGCAGTACTACTTGTTCGACCTGAGCGTGCTCGACGCCTACTCCCCCAATGACTGGGAGGTGTGTGTGGCGGTCAACGAGTTCTATGTCAATGACGTGCGTCGCGCCTTGCAAGAGGCGGTGGCGGCGCGGGGTTTCAGTAACGCCTCGGTGATTTCGCCGCGTGCCGACATCGATGCCAGTGCCGTGATCGGCAGCAATGCCGTGATCTATGCCGGGTGTGTGATCGGGCCCAACGTCGTGTTGGGCCAGCAGTGTGTGCTGCGGGCCAACGTGGTTTTGGCCGAGGACGTGGTCCTGGGGGATTACGTGACCCTGGAGGCGAATGTGGCATTGCGTGAACTGGCCTCGGTGGGCAGTTTCACCACCGTCTGCGCCAACTCCAGCCTCATGCGTCAGGCCAAGGTCGGCAAACATTGCTACTTGAATATTCAACGCCAGTACAGCGGCGAAATCGCCGACATGACCTGGTTCTCCCCGGCGTTCCAGAACCCTGTGCGCGTGATCGGCCAGGTGTGATGCGCTGGTCGGTTTGACGCCTTATTCCCGTACTCAGCCGTTCATCGGAGGCAGCATGCAATTCAATTACAACAGCTCGACCGAGGCCGTGGCGTCGGCGGATTACCGCAAGCTGCAAGTTCGCCTGGCGCAGGCCGCCGCCGCGTATCGAGACAATCCTCGCTTCTGTGTACCCACGCTCGCGTGCGAGCGACTGGACGCTGCCGGCTCGCAGATCAAGGTGGTCGTGCTCGGTGTCAGCCCTTTCGCGCATATCTTCTTCAGCCAAGCGCAATCACGGGTCCATATCGTCGGTGTGGTGGATGACTTCAGGGCCGGTACCGGCGAGACGTTCTACGGCTGCCCCTTTATCACCAGTCAGGACTTTGAAGCCCTGAACCGCCGCGAGCCGATCGTGGCAATACACGGTTGCCGTACCGATGTTGGCCGGCGTTACTTCAAGCGATTGTGCCTGCGCATCGGCGTTCCGGTGCTGAGCTATGAACAGTCGGTGCGCTGGCTGGCCATCGACCCTTGCACCGACGCTCGCGTCGCTGACTGGGGCGGTTACATTGTCGAGCATCTGGAATCCTTTGCCGCCTTGAGCGAGCGTCTGGACGATGAGTATTCGCGCTATACCCTCTACAGCGTGTTGCTGGCGCATCTGACGGGGGATCTGGAATGGACGCTGGCTGCCGGCAAACCCTATTCATCGCTGTATTTTCGATCGGGCCTTTTCACGCTGGGGCAAAACGAGCGCTTTGCCGACTGCGGCGCGTCCATTGCTGAATCCACCAGTGCCTTTCTGGACGCCACCGACGGGGTGTTCGAGAAGATCTGGCTGATCGAGCCGGATGAAGTCAATCAGAAGACCCTGACCACGTTCATCGACACCTATCGCTCGCAGCCTTCTGTGCTCGCCAAGGGTGAAATCGAGTTGTTGAAATACGCCATCGCCGATGGAGACGGCGAGATGCCGTTCTTGCATGAAGGCGGCCATAACGGGCATCTGCTCACGGCTGCCACGGGCCTGGAGAACTGCCGCCCGGTCGCGATACGCCGTCTGGACGATATCCTCGATCAAGCGCCAACCTTGATCAAGATGGACATCGAAGGCGCAGAGCTGGGCGCGTTGAAAGGGGCGAGTCGCTATATCGCCGAAGCCCGACCCAGACTGGCCATTTCGGCTTACCACGGCCAGTCCGATTTGCTGGAGATCCCCCGACTGATCGAGAGCCTGCGCGGCGACTATAAAATCGGCCTGCGCCACCACACTGAAGACCGCTGGGACACCTGCCTGTACTTCTATTGAAACCACCGGGGGAGGGCGGCCGCCATCCCCTGACCCGTTGGGGACTGTCATGCGTAAAGCCGTCTTGCCGCCTGCTTGTTATACCGAGCAGTCCTGGTTCGATCTGGAGCAGGAAAAAATCTTCGGTCAGCTGTGGCTGTTTGCCGGATTTGCCCACCAATTGACCGAGGACAACAGTTTCATCACCCGTCGTCTGAACGGGGTGCCGGTGCTGGTGCAGAATTTCAAGGGCGAGATCAAGGCGTTCCGCAATGCCTGTGCGCATCGGGGCATGCCGATTCAGACGGAGCCGTTTGGTACGCGCAAGGCCATCTGTCCTTACCATGGTTGGGGGTATGACGGTCAGGGAGCGCTGCGGGGCGTACCCAACGGCACCCTTTACGAAATGTGCCAAGCCGAAAAAGACGCGATTCGTCTGCAGGCTTTTGCCGTGCAGACGGTCGGAATTTTTGTGTTTGTCAACTTGAGTGCGCAGCCCATCGACCTTTCCGCGCAATATACGGTTGCTGCCTTGGAAATCCTGGAGGTGATGTCCCGCTCTGCAGCTCCCCAAGTCTCGTATACGCATTTTGAAAAAAACTTCAACTGGAAGCTCAATTTCGAAAATGTAATTGATCCAAACCACGTCCAGTTTATTCATCCAGCCAGTTTTGCTCCGTTGATCGAGTACGAACCTTCGGGCGCCTTTGCTGCGCGGGGAATCGAAGACTCTCGTTGGTTCGGACCTGAAGGCGATTTAAATCACCTTGATCTTCCGGCTGTCGTTTCGGGTCTCGGCGATACAGACCTGCCTCACATCTCGCAAATAACCCGTAGTTCCATGCCCCATCAGCCGCGCTGGTTTTCGCCGTTGATTGATCGTGCCGATACCGGGGCTATCGTTAATTTACGTTTGTTTCCCAATCTCAATATTGGCTCGCTGCAGGGTGAAACCTTCTTTGTGCAGCAGTTCAGCCCTGTGTCACCTGACAGGACCGAGGTACATTCGTGGGTTTTTACGGCTCAGTTGGCTGATGGAGTCGCGTTCCAGCCCCAGCTACTGTGGGGAATGCATCACGCCGAGATGAGCGTCCTCCAAGAGGATGCGTTCTTGTTGACCCAACTTCAGGAGGCATTGAAGTCAGCCGACTCCGTCGGTCTGTTCGGCGCCCAGGAAGGCCCCCTCGCCGCGATGGGCCTCTGGTACCTGAACCACCTCACAGGAACCACCGAACAATGACCTCGACCCTGCCGCTGGTCAGCCTCGTCATACCGGCCTACAAGGCTGATTTCTTTGCCCAGGCCCTGGCCAGTGCCTGCGCCCAGACCTATCCCAACATCGAAATTGTCGTGCGCGACGACTGTCCTACCTTGCAGGTCAGTGAGGCGGTGGCGGCGCAGCAAGGGCAGTCACCTTTTGTCATTCATTACTACCGCAACCCGCTCCAGCGCGGCGAAACCCCCAACGCCGTGGATTGTATCCAGCAGGCGCAGGGCAAGTACCTCAAGTTTCTCCATGACGACGACATGCTCCACCCCGACTGCATCAGCGAGTTGGTCAGGGCGATGGAGAGTGACGCCAAGGTAGCGGTCGCCTCATCGCGTCGGGCGCGCATCGACGAGCAAGGCAATACCTTGCCGGACATTGTGCAGACCTCGTTTCCATTCGCGGGCGATGTGATTATCAACGGCGCCGAGCTGACGTCGTTTCTGGTGGACCACACCCTCAATATCGTCGGTGAGCCCAGCTGCTACATGTGCCGGCGTGAAGACCTGCTGGTGTACACCGAGCATGACCTGACCTCGCTCAACGGTTGCGTGATTTTCTGGGTGGGCGACCTGGCTCTCTGCGTCAAGCTGCTGCGTGGTGGCGACTTGGCGTTCTTGCAGCGGCCGTTGAGTTATTTCCGCGTCTCGGCGGTGCAGTTCAGCCAGACCGGCCGCGAGATGATTGGCGTGGGTGACAAGGGGCATGAGGATTTTCGCCGCTCGATCCGCGAACTGGGCTGGTACCAACCCGCGCCACAACCTCGCCTGGTGTCCGTCGCGCCCCTGTCCAACCCGACCGCCGTCGAGAAAGTCGACCTGATGGCTCTGCTCATGGCGGCCTACCAGCGCCGCCAGGCCGCCGAAGTGCTGGAACGCTGGATCGCCTACCGCATCCCCAGCCCCACCCAGCAAGGCTTCATCAACGAATACCTGGAACAGCACGCCCCAGCACCGGTGATCGAGCTGATCATCCTCGACCTGGCCGGCGACAACCCGGCCCTCAAGCGCACACTGGCCAGTGTCGAAGCCGTGCGTGCTCATTACCCGGCGCTACAGGCCCTGGTGCTGCGCGACCTCCACCACATCAACCCGATGATCGGCTACAGCGATGCCACCTGGATCATGCTGGTCCAGGCCGGGGACGAGCTGACCGCAGGCGGGCTGGCGGTGGCGGGCCTGGAGTTGTTGCCGGGGCCGGACTGCCGCGCCGTTTACGGCGACACCTTGTGGCGCGACGCCCAAGGCAATCTCGATGCCGGGATGCGCCCCGATTTCAACCTCGATTTTCTCCTGAGCTTCCCCTTGGCGATGGAGCGCCATTGGCTGTTTCGCCGGGAAGTGGTGGTGGCGGCCGGGGGCTTTGATCCCAACTTTGCCCAGGCGCTGGAATTCGAACTGATTCTGCGTTTGATCAATGAAGGCGGAATGGCCGGTCTCGGCCATATTCACGAGCCGTTTATGATCAGCCCCGCGCCCGCCATGCAGGATAACCCGGCGCAGCGTGCGGCCATCGAATCCCACCTGCGCCTGCGCGGCTACGAAGCGGCGGTGCTGAAAAGCCCGTCGCCGGGGCTGTATCACATTGACTATGGCCACAGCTGGCAGCCGCTGGTGTCCATCGTGCTGGTGATGCAGGACGATCTTGCGGCGGTACAGCGTTGCGTCATGAGCCTGTTCGAGCACACCGGTTACGGGCGCTATGAAGTGCTGATCGTCGACAACGCCAGCCAGTTGCCCGCCAGCCGTGCCTGGCTGCAGGCCATGGAAAAAATGGCGCCCGAGCGTATTCGGGTGCTGCATCTGGAGCAGCCGGTCAGCCACAGTGCGGCGCTGAACCTGGGGGCACAGCAGGGGCAGGGTGAATACCTGGTGTTCTTCCGGGCGACGGTGGTGTGCGAGCAATCACCGTGGTTGGGCGAGATGCTCAACCATGGCTTGCGCCAGGAGGTGGCGATCGTCGGCGCCAAGACCGTCGATGGCGACGGGGCGATCACCCATGCGGGGTTGATCCTCGGCCTCAACGGGGTGGCGGCCACGGCGTTTGCCGGTGCCGGGCGCAGTGCCCCAGGTTACCTGTGGCGCCTGCAAGCGGATCAAAATTACAGCGCGGTGTCCGACCTGTGCCTGATGGTGCGCAAGGCGGTGTTCGATGAGATCGGCGGCTTTGACAGCGAGGCCTTCGCCGATCAGGGCGCCGATCTGGACCTGTGCCTGCGCATCGCCGCGCTGGGTTACCTCACCGTATGGACCCCACGCGCCGTGCTGCTGCAAGGCCAGGCGCCGGAGCCCTACGAAGACGCTGCGCAAAAGGCCGTCTACGAACGCTGGCTGCCGCTGCTGGCGCGGGACCCGGCCTACAACCTGAACTTCGCCCTGCACGAAACCACCAGCTTCGACCTGGTGGATTCCCGGGTCAACTGGCGGCCGCTGGGCTGGCGCCCGCTGCCCGTGGTGCTGGGGCACCCGGCCGACCCCTTCGGCGCCGGGCATTATCGGATCATTCAGCCTTTCAACGCGCTCAAGGCGGCCGGGCAGATCGAAGGCATGCTCTGCAGCGGTTTGATGCACCCAGCGGACCTGGCCCGTTACACGCCGGACTCGATCATCCTGCAACGCCCGGTGAGTGAGGGGCAGCTGCCCCTGCTGCAGAAAATGAAAGCCTTCAGCAGTGCGTTCAAGGTCTACGAGCTCGACGATTACCTGCCCAACCTGCCGCTCAAGAGTGTGCACCGCGGCAACTTCCCCAAGGACGTGCTGCGCACCATTCGCCGGGGGCTGGAATGTGTCGACCGGTTTGTGGTGTCGACTCAGCCGCTGGCAGAGGCCTTCAAGGGCATGCACCCGGACATCCGCGTGGTGCCCAACCGGCTCGATCCTGCCGCCTGGGGGCAATTGCCGGCCAGCCAGCGCCGTGCTGGCCCCAAGCCACGGGTGGGCTGGGCAGGGGGCTTTGGCCACGAGGGCGACCTGGGCCTGGTGCTGGACCTGGTCAAGGCGCTGGCGGGGGAGGTGACGTGGGTGTTCATGGGCGGCGTGCCCGAGGTGCTGCGCCCGTTCGCCACCTCGTTCCACCCCGGTGTGGATCTGGCCGATTACCCGGCCGCGCTGGCAGCACTGAACCTCGACCTGGCCTTGGCACCGCTGGAGCAGAACCTGTTCAACGAGTGCAAGAGCAACCTGCGCCTGCTGGAGTACGGCATTTGTGGCTATCCCGTGGTGTGCAGCGACATCGCACCTTATCGCGGGCTACCGGTAACGCGGGTGCGCAACCGCTTCAAGGACTGGTTGGAGGCGATCCGCGCGCACCTGGCCGACCTGGATGGCACGGCGCGGCTGGGGGATGAGTTGCAGGCGGTGATCCGCCGGGACTGGATGCTCGATGAGCGGGGCCTGGCAGATTGGAAAGCGGCCTGGTTGGGCTAAACCCCAACAGGATATGCCCCCGCTTCAGGACCGAGCTTGCTCGGGAAAAGGATCGCTACCGAACCCCTGCCGAATCGCGGTGCCGGGTTCCCGAGCAAGCTCGGTCCTGCAGGGCGCAGCGCCTTCGTTGCCGCAACCGGCCATGCCCCCTTGCCGCTACCGGCCACCCCGCGCCACATTCTCGGCGCTCCTCTTTTGACGGCCGCTTTGTATTTCTCTGTAACCCCCGAGATACAAGGGCTGTAGCCACGTTTTCAAACTTGGCCCACTAATTGCTCTATGTCTAATCAGTACAGATCAGGCGGCAAACGCCCGTCAGCGGAGGATCACTGTGGACAAGATGCTTTATGTGGCAATGAGCGGTGCGAGCCAGAACACCCTGGCTCAACAGGCCCACGCCAACAACATGGCCAACGTCAGCACCACCGGCTTTCAGCGTGACCTGGAGCAGGCGCGGTCGATGCCGGTGTTCGGCGATACCTTCGCCTCTCGCGCCTATGCCATGAGCGAGCGTCCTGCCACTGACTTCAGTGCCGGTGCCTTGCAAGCAACGGGCCGCGACCTCGATGTCGCCGTCGGCGGCGACGGTTTCATTGCCGTGCAGGCCCCTGACGGCAGCGAAGCCTACGTGCGCACCGCCGCCATGAACATCGATGCACAGGGCATTCTGCGCGCCGGCAACGGTTTGCCGATCATGGGCAACTCCGGGCCGATTGCCATTCCGCCTGACGAGAAGATCGATGTCGGTTCCGACGGCACCATCAGCATCCGCGGCATGGGCGAGACCCCGAACGCCGTGGCCCAGGTAGACCGCATCAAGCTGGTCAACCCGCCGGTCGGCAGCCTGACCAAAGGCACCGACGGCCTGATCCACACCACCAGCGGCCAGGCGGCGCCTTTCGATGCCAACGTCAAGGTCGAGTCCGGTTTTCTGGAAGCCAGCAACGTAAACGCTGTGGAAGAAATGACGGCAGTGATGACCCTGTCCAAGCAGTTCGAATTGCACATCAAGATGATGACGACGGCCAAAGAAGACGACGAGTCGGTCTCGCGCGTCTTGCAGAACAGCTAATCAACCCCCTTGTGACGCGCCGCCCACCCGGCGTATTTGGAGATACCGCAAATGATTCCAGCACTCTACGTTGCCAAGACCGGTCTGCAGGCTCAGGACATGAACCTGACCACCATTTCCAACAACCTGGCCAACTCCTCGACCACCGGTTTCAAAAGCGACCGTGCCGAATTCCAGGACCTGCTGTACCAGATCAAACGTCAGCCTGGTGCCCAGTCCACTCAGGACAGCACCCTGCCGTCCGGCCTGCAGCTGGGTACCGGTGTGCGCATCGTCGGCACCCAGAAGAACTTCACCGCCGGCAGCCTGCAGACCACCGACCAGCCGCTGGACATGGCCGTCAACGGCCACGGTTTCTTCCAGGTGCTGCAACCGGACGGCACCACGGCCTACACCCGTGACGGCACGTTCCACCTGGATAACAACGGCCAGATCGTGACCGCCAACGGCAACGCCCTGCAGCCGGCCATCGTGGTACCGACCGACGCCCAGTCCTTCACCGTGGGCACCGACGGCACCGTCTCGATCACCACTGCTGCCAGCGCCACCTCGCAGGTGATCGGCAACATCCAGACCGCCGACTTCATCAACCCGGGCGGCTTGCAAGCCGTGGGCAGCAACCTGTTCCTGGAAACCGCTTCGTCGGGTGCTCCGCAGGTCGGTACCCCGGGCCTGACCGGCCTGGGCACCATCCAGCAGAACACCCTGGAGAACTCCAACGTCAGCACCGTCAACGAGCTGGTGAACATGATCACCACCCAGCGTGCCTACGAGATGAACTCCAAAGTGATCTCCACCGCCGATCAGATGCTGCAGAACCTGACGCAGAACCTGTAAGCCTGAACGTTCACGGTTAAACGCTCTTTTCCACCTTCTGTTCGCTGCCCGGTTACACCGAGAGGTTTGTGTCATGAGTCGTGTCTTGAATGTGCTTGCCCTGAGTGCTTTTGCTTTGCTGGCCGGTTGCATCGCCCCACCGCCCAAGGCCAATGACGCCTATTTCTCTCCGGTGTTGCCGCGCACGCCGCTGCCTGCCGCCTCGAACAACGGCTCGATCTACCAGGCCGGTTTCGAACAAGGCCTGTACAGCGACCGCAAAGCGTTTCGGATCGGTGACATCATCACCGTGACCCTGGCAGAGAAGACTTCGGCGAGCAAAAGCGCCGACTCCAAGGTCGGCAAGGCCAGCACCAACTCCATTGGTCTGACCTCGCTGTTCGGCACCAGCGCCACCACCAACAACCCGTTGGGCGGCGCTGACCTGGGGCTCAACGCCGGCTACACCGGCACCCGGACCACCAACGGTACGGCCAAGGCCGACCAGGGCAACAGCCTCACCGGCTCGATCACTGTGACCGTGGCCGACGTGCTGCCCAACGGAATTGTTGCGGTGCGTGGCGAGAAATGGCTGACGCTCAATACCGGTCAGGAAGTGGTGCGCATTGCTGGCCTGATTCGTGCAGATGACATAGCAACCGACAATACCGTGTCGTCGACCCGAGTGGCCGATGCGCGAATCACGTACTCGGGCACCGGTTCGTTTGCCGAGGCCAGTCAGCCGGGTTGGTTGGATCGTTTCTTTGGCAGTCCGTATTTTCCTTTCTGATCTTCTTAGTGAGTGCGCGCCAACATGCTCAAGTTCAAACACCTGATTGCTGCTGTGTTCCTGCTGACCACTGCGCTGGGAGCGCAGGCCGAACGGCTCAAGGACATCGCCAGTATTTCAGGCGTGCGCACCAACCAACTGATCGGCTACGGCCTGGTGGTGGGGCTCAGCGGTACGGGTGACCAGACCACCCAGACCCCGTTTACCTTGCAGACCTTCAACAACATGCTCGCCCAGTTCGGCATAAAAGTGCCGGTCGGCGGCAACGTGCAGCTGAAAAACGTTGCCGCTGTGTCCGTCCATGCCGACCTGCCGGCATTCGCCAAGCCGGGTCAGCAGATCGACATTACCGTGTCGTCCATCGGTAACTCGAAAAGCCTGCGCGGCGGCAGCCTGTTGATGACCCCGCTCAAGGGTATTGACGGCAACGTCTACGCCATCGCCCAGGGCAACCTGGTGGTGGGCGGTTTTGACGCCGAAGGGCGCGACGGCTCGAAGATCACCGTCAACGTTCCGTCGGCCGGCCGTATTCCTGGCGGCGCCAGCGTCGAGCGGACTGTGCCGAGCGGTTTCAACCAGGGCGATAGCCTGACGCTGAACCTCAACCGTGCTGACTTCACCACTGCCAAGAACATTTGCGACAAGATCAACGAGCTGCTTGGCCCGGGAGTTGCACAAGCCATTGACGGCGGCTCGGTACGAGTGACCGCGCCGATCGATCCGAACCAGCGGGTAGATTACCTGTCAGTGCTCGAGAACCTTGAGGTAGACCCTGGCCAAGCCGTTGCCAAGGTCATTATCAACTCTCGGACAGGCACCATCGTGATCGGCCAGAACGTCAAGGTTTCGCCGGCAGCAGTGACCCACGGCAGTCTCACGGTAACCATTACCGAAGACCCGATCGTCAGCCAGCCAGGTGCCTTGTCCGGTGGTCAGACCGCGGTGGTCCCTCGTTCCAAGATCAGTGCCACCCAGGAAGCCAAGCCGATGTTCAAGTTTGGTCCGGGCACGACGCTTGACGAGATTGTCCGTGCAGTCAACCAGGTTGGCGCAGCACCGGGAGACCTGATGGCCATTCTCGAAGCGTTGAAACAGGCCGGCGCCTTGCAGGCCGACCTGATCGTGATTTGAGGTAGCTGACGATGGAAATGAAGAGCGGGATGTCGACCACCACCAGCCAGGACTCGGGTGCCTACACCGACCTGAATCGGCTGGCTGCCCTGAAAACGGGTGACAAGAACAGCGATGCCAACCTGCGCAAGGTGGCCTCGGAGTTTGAATCGCTGTTCATGGGCGAAATGTTGAAGTCCATGCGCTCGGCCAACGATGTGCTGGCCAAGGACAACCCGCTCAACACTGAAGAAGCCAAGCAGTATCAGTCGATGTACGACCAGCAGCTGGCGGTGAACCTGTCCCGTGGCGGCGGCATCGGCCTGCAGGACGTACTGATGCGTCAGCTGTCCAAGAACAAGAACACCACGCGCCCGGGCGGCAATCCGTTTGCCCAGGTGAACACGTCCCTGAACACCACCGGCACCGCCACGACCACCGCCAGCGGCAAGCTGGTCAACAGCCTGGCGAGCACGGCCAACAAGAAGCTGACCTTTGCCGGCAACGCCAGCAACACCGGCGTGGTCCGCAACGATGTGGCGGCGCTCAACGCGCGTCGCCTGTCGCTGCCAAGCAAGCTGTCCGATCGTTTGCTGGCAGGCATCGTGCCGGGCAGTCGTCCGGTAGCGTCCATCGCGGCCGCCACGACCGCCAGCACGGCGACCACTGCCACCCGCACCGACACGGCCGCCGTGACGGCGCTGGTCGCCTCGGCCACCGACGACGGCGACGATGATTCGACGTTCCAGACCCACGCCATGAGCGCGGCGGACCGGACTACGCTGGGCGACGATGACACGATCGCTACCACTGCAACCGTTGCACAGATTCCTTATGCGCCGTCGAAAACCGCGTTTGCTTCACACGATGAATTCGTCGCCACCATGATGCCGATGGCCAAAGAGGCCGCCGCGCGCATTGGCGTCGACCCGAAGATCCTCGTGGCCCAGGCCGCACTGGAAACCGGCTGGGGCAAATCGGTCATGCGGTCCAATGCCGGCGGCAGCAGCCACAACCTGTTCGGCATCAAGGCCAGCAGCAGTTGGCAGGGTGACCAGGCCAAGGCGATTACCAGTGAGTTCCGTAACGGGCAGATGGTCAAGGAAACCGCGAACTTCCGTTCGTACGATTCCTATGCCGACAGCTTCCACGACCTGGTCAGCACCTTGCAGAACAATGATCGCTATCAAGATGTGGTGAAAGCGGCCGATAACCCTGAACAGTTTGTAAAAGAATTGCAGAAGGCCGGTTATGCCACCGACCCGAATTACGCCAGCAAAATTTCGTCGATCGCCAAACAGATGCAGGCTGCTCAGAGCTACGCCAGCACCAGTAGCAGTACCACAAACTTGTAAGGTTTGAAGCATGTCGAATCTGATCTCCATCGGTCTTTCCGGCCTCGCCGCCAGCCAGGCGGCGCTGTCCACCACCGGTAACAACATCACCAACGTCTCCACCGCCGGTTACTCGCGGGAGTCGGTGGACACCACGTCCAGCGCCCTGCAGAACATTGGCGTGGGTTACCTGGGCACCGGTACGACCATTTCCGACGTGCGTCGCATCTACAACTCGTACATGGACACGCAACTGCAGACCAGCACCGCGCTGGCAGCAGACGCGACGGCCTACAGCACACAGGCAACATCCACCGACACGCTGCTGTCCGACAGCACCACCGGCATCAGCGCCGTGCTGACCAGCTTTTTTTCTGCTGTGCAGACGTCCTCGGCCAGCCCCACCGACACCTCGGCGCGCCAGGCGTTGCTGACCTCGGCGGCGACCTTGAGCAACCGCTTCAACTCGATTTCCAGCCAACTGACCCAGCAGAACGACAGCATCAACTCGCAGCTGACTACCGTGGCGGGGCAGGTCAACAAGCTGTCGCAGTCGATTGCCGACTACAACAAGCAGATCAGTGCGCTGTCTTCCAGCGGCACCAGCCCCAACAGCTTGCTCGATGCGCGCAACGAAGCCGTGCGCTCGCTCAACGAGCTGGTAGGCGTGACCGTGCAACAGCGTGGTGACAACTACGATGTGTACCTGGGTTCGGGTCAGTCGCTGGTCAACGGTACTACAGCCAATACCTTGACGGCGGCGCCGAGCACCACTGACAAATCCCAGTACGCCTTGACCGTCAATTACCAAGGCTTCACTTCCGATGTCACCTCGGTGACTACCGGCGGCACCATCGGTGGCTTGCTGCGCTATCGCACTGACGTGCTGACCCCGGCGATGAATCAGCTGGGCCGTACGGCCATGGCCGTGTCGGACACCGTCAATACTCAGTTGGCACAGGGCGTGGACCTCAACGGCCAATTCGGCTCGACGATGTTTTCCAGCATCAACAGCGCCACCGCCGAGGCCAACCGCAGTATCGCCTCGAGCGCCAACAGCGCGGGCTCCGGCAACCTCGACGTGGCCATCAGCGATACCAGCAAGCTGACCACCAATGATTACAGCGTCAAGTTCACCAGCGCCACGGCCTACAGCGTGACCCGTTCCGACGGCACGGCGATGGGCAGCTATGACCTGAGCACCACGCCGGCGCCGGTGATCGACGGCTTTACCTTGGCGTTGAACGGCACCTCGCCGGCGGCGGGCGACAGCTTCAAGATCACACCGACCCGCAACGGCGCCTCGGACATCACCACCGCCCTCACGGACAGCAACAAGCTGGCGTTTGCTGCGCCATTGGCCGCCACGGCAGCCTCGGGCAATACCGGAACCAGCAGCATCACCCAGCCGACCCTGAACGACACGGTGGACATCTACGACAGCACCGGCCAGTCGGACCTGCAGACCGGCATCCAGAACTCGACTCCGGTCAAGCTGGTGTTCGGTGCCGTCAGCAGCGGCAGCCAGGCCTACACGGTATACAACGCCCAGGGCACCAGCATTGGCACCGGCACCGTGGTGCCTGGCCAGTCCAACAACGTCGGCATCACCGTGCCGATGGTGGATGCCAGCGGCAACCCGATCAACGATGCCAGCGGCACCCAGAAGACCTTCAGCTTCCAGGCCACGGTCTCGGGCTCTGCGGCCAGCGGCGACAGCTACAGCGTCAACTTCAACAGTGCCGGCGCCTCGGACAACCGCAACGCTGCCGCGCTGCTGACCTTGCAAACCAAGTCCACCGTGGGCGTCACGGCGGGCAATGCCGGGGTCAGCTTGTCCACGTCCTACGCCAACCTGGTGGCAGACGTCGGCTCCAAGGCCAGCCAGGCCACGGTGGACACTACCGCGACCACAGCGGTACTGACCCAGGCCAAGGCCAACCGGGATTCGGTGTCCGGGGTCAACCTGGATGACGAAGCGGCCAACCTGGTCAAGTTCCAGCAGTACTACACGGCGTCTTCGCAGATCATCAAGACCGCGCAAGACATTTTCACTACGTTGCTCAACGCACTCTAAGGAGTACTGAAACATGCGTATTTCCACTTCTCAGTATTTCGAAACCAGCGCAACCAACTATTCGAAAGCGTTCTCGGACACGGCCAAGACCCAGGAGCAGATCAGCTCCGGCAGCCGCATCACCACGGCGTCCGATGACCCGGTCGGCGCGTCGAAATTGCTGCAGTTGCAGCAACAGAACTCGATGCTGACCCAGTACAGCACCAATATCACGGCCGTGACCAACGCCGGCAACCAGGCCGAAAGCGTGCTCGACAGCATCAACACGGCCTTGCAGAAAGCCCAGGAACTGGCCGTGCAGGCGGGTAACGGCGGCTTGAGCGACGAGGACAAGGGTTCCATCGCCAGTGAACTGGGGCAGATCCAGAACACCGTGTTCGGCTTGATGAACTCCAAGGACACCAACGGCAACTACATGTTTTCCGGCTCCCAGACCGGCACTGCGCCCTATGTGCAGAACAGCGACGGCAGCTACACCTATCAAGGTGACCAGACCCAGTTGAGCCTGCAGGTGTCCGATACTCTGCAAGTGGCCACTAACGACAGCGGGTTCGCCGCCTTCGATCAGGCCGTGAACACCAGCCGCACCACCACCACGCTGACGTCCCCCACCACGGACGACGGGCGCATTCAGGTGTCCGCCGGGAACATGACCTCCAAGGCCGACTACACCAACAGCTACGTCAGTGGCCAGCCCTACACCCTGAATTTCACCAGCAGCACTCAGTACACGCTGACGGATGCTTCGGGCAACGACGTGACGTCAGAGACCAGCGGCAACGGCACCTACGACCCCAACAGCACCGATGGCACCAACTTCACCCTGCGCGGGGTGCAGTACGCCATCAACGTCAACCTGCAAAGCTCCGATTCGTCTGTCAGTGCCGATTCGGTGCTGGCCGGGCATACGTTTACGCTGGGCAGCACGCCAGACACCATTACCGCCAGCCGCAACCCGGCCAACACCTCGACGGCGCAGATAGCCACGGCCTCGGTGACCGACACCACGGCCTACAACAGCAGCTTCCCGACCCAGGGCGCGGTCATCAAATTCACCAGCCCGACCCAGTACGCGGTGTATTCACAGCCTTACAGCACCAGCAGCAAGGCGGTGGCCACCGGCACCATGACCGGCACGTCGATCACGGCCGCCGGGGTGACCTTCAACGTCAGCGGTACGCCGGCCACGGGGGATCAGTTCACGATCTCGTCGGACAGCCACAAGACCCAGAACGTGCTGGACACCATCAACCAGCTGAAGACTGCATTGCAGGTGCCGTCCGGTTCCGACGCGGCCTCCAAGCTGACGCTGAAAAACGCTGTCAGCTCGGCCATCAACAACCTGGCCAGCGCCAGTGTGCTGATCGACACCACGCGCGGGCTGATCGGTGCCCGGGGCAACGCCCTGGACATCCAGTCCACCGAGAACACGAGCCTGGCGCTGGCCAACAAGAGCACCCAATCGGCGATTGCCGATACGGACATGGCCAGTGCCTCGGTGACCTTGAGCTTGCAACAGACCATGCTGCAGGCCTCGCAGCTGGCGTTTGCGAAGATTTCGCAGCTGAGCTTGTTCAACAAGATTTAAGGACTTTTACGCGGTTTTTCTGAAAGATCGCGTCGCCTTCATCGCGGGCAAGCCCTGCTCCCACAAGATGACCTCGACAGGGAGGTTGAACCTGTGGAAGCAGGGCTTGCCCGCGATGAGGCCATCCGCTCAAGGGTAAAAGTCGTGTAAGCCCCTTCCTTCCGCGCATGACATTGTCACAAAATGCTGTGACCCGCCGGTCGAAACGCGCATCTTCACTGTATTGTGTTAGCCGCCCAATCGCGCAGAGGGGTTTTTACCCCGGCGTCCTGCGGCGCAAAATCCGAATTTGTATACTTCTGTTTTGGGAAGCCACCAATGATTGGCATAAAAAGCATCGCGAGCTATGTGCCCGCGGCTGGCGTGGACAACTACGTGCAGGGTGCGAAATTCGCCAAGGACGAGGATTTCATCCTCGGCAAGATCGGCTCGGCATTCCTGCCGCGTAAAGACGCCGATCAGGAAACCTCTGACCTGTGTGTCGAGGCTGTCAACGCGTTGTTCGCCAGCAATCCGCAGCTGGACCGCGCCTCCATTGACGCGCTGATCGTGGTGACCCAGAACGGCGACGAAGAAGGCCTGCCCCATACCGCGGCCATCGTCCAGGATAAGCTCGGCCTGCCGACCCACGTCGCGGCCTTCGACATCTCCCTGGGCTGCTCGGGCTACGTCTACGGCATCTATGCAATGAAGGGCTTCATGGAAGCCGCCGGTCTGAAAAACGGCCTGCTGGTCACCGCCGACCCTTACTCGAAGATCGTCGACCCGGAAGATCGCAACACCACCATGCTGTTCGGCGACGCCGCCACGGTGACCTGGATGGGCGAGGGCGCCGAGTGGCAACTGGGCAAGGCCAGGTTCGGCACCGACGGCTCCGGTGCGCCGCACTTGAAAGTGACCAACGGCGTGTTCTTCATGAACGGGCGTCAGGTATTCAATTTTGCCTCGCTGAAAGTGCCCGCCCACTTGCATCAGCTGCTCGACGAGTCCGGCCTGAGCAGCGACGACATCGACGCCTATTGCATTCACCAAGGCAGCGCGGCGATTGTGGATGCTGTCGCGCGTCGCTTTGAAGAGCACCCGGAGAAATTCATCAAGGACATGGTCGAGACCGGCAACACCGTGTCGTCCAGTATTCCGTTGCTGCTGGAAAAACACATGTTCGATGCCAGCTGGAAACGCGTGGCGATCAGCGGTTTCGGCGTGGGCCTGTCCTGGGGTTCGGCGATATTGCAGCGTGATTGATACAACCCCGTTATTGAAAACCCGGCCATGTGCCGGGTTTTTTTATGCCCCGACATTCCCGAGCAAGCTCGGTTCTGCAGGGGTCGTGCAGGACCGAGCTCGCCTGGAAGCCGGGGCGAAACGCTGGAGTAGAGCCCTGCGAGACCGCTGACCGTTTTATGACGCCATCCTTTCATCTTTTTTGATACCAAACCCCTAAAGAAAAATCCGGCAGGGCGGATAACTAGGGTGTGAGAGAAATGAGCAAGTGCATCAATGCTCGTCGGTCAACAGGTTTGAAGGCAAATTTTGAAAAAAGCCCTCAAGCAAATCAACAAACCGACGATAACTACTACGAAGGTTCTCTAGGCCACACCCGGCGCTTGCCAGGGCCGGAAGCCACAGTAAACAACCCCTGAGGAATTTGTCATGTCGTTATCCGTAAACACCAACATTGCCTCGTTGACCGTACAGAACAACCTCAACAAGGCTGCATCGTCCCTGTCCACCGCCATGACCCGTCTGTCCTCCGGCCTGAAAATCAACAGCGCCAAAGACGACGCCGCCGGCCTGCAGATCTCCAACCGTCTGACCAGCCAGATCAACGGCCTGGGCGTGGCAATCAAGAACGCCAACGACGGTACTTCGATCGCTCAGACCGCTGAAGGCGCGATGCAGGAATCGACCAACATTCTGCAATCGATGCGTGAACTGGCTCTGCAATCGGCGAACGGTTCCAACAGCGACGAAGACCGTGCTTCCCTGCAGTCTGAATACGCTCAGTACAGCTCGGAACTGACCCGTATCGCGTCGACCACTACCTTCGGTGGCAAGAACCTGATCGACGGCTCGTTCGGCACCACCGCTTTCCAAGTCGGTTCGGACGCCAACCAGACCATCAACATCACCTTGGGTGACGTGTCGGCCAACACCATCGGCTCTGACCAGGTCAACTCGACTGCCATTGCTCCTAGCACCACCGGCGTGACTGGCGGCGCGATCACTGTAACCGGCGGCGGCGCAGCCACCACCGTGACCATCGCTTCGGGTAGCTCGGCTGCGACCACTGCTGCCGCACTGAACGGTGCTGTAGCCGGTCTGACCGCTACCGCTTCGACCAACGCTCAACTGACCGTTGCTTCGGGTTCCAGCGCCAACTTCAGCGTCACCGTCGGCAGCACCAAAGTCGACATCATCGGCGCAACCGATGCTTCGTCCCTGAACGACCAGCTGCAATCCAACGCCTCGAAACTGGGTATCAGCGTCAACTACGATTCGAAAGCTGGCACTGTGACCGTGACTTCGGCCACGGGTGAAAACATCCAGTTCGGCGATCCAACCACCACCGGTGTATCGGCTTCCTACACAGGTGTGACCGTGGCCACTGAAGACGCTGCCGGTACACTGGGTACTGCGGTTTCCGTTGCCAACGGCACTATCGCCACCGGTGCTGTACAGTTGAACAGTGCCAAGGCCTACTCCCTGGCCGGTGCCGGTGTAACCGGTCTGTTCGCCGCTTCGGGTACCACTGCAAGCTCCAAACTGGTGTCGGTTGCCAGCTCCGACATCTCCACCGCTGAAGATTCGCAGAACGCGATCGCCGTCCTCGACAAGGCGATCTCCAACATCGACTCCCAGCGTGCCGACCTCGGTGCCATCCAGAACCGCTTCGACAGCACCGTGGCCAACTTGACTTCGATCTCGCAGAACTCCACTGCCGCTCGTAGCCGCGTACAGGATGCTGACTTCGCTTCGGAAACTGCCGAACTGACCAAGCAACAAACCCTGCAACAAGCTTCGACCGCGATCCTGGCACAAGCTAACCAGCTGCCAGCTGGCGTACTGAAACTGCTTCAGTAATCCGGCGCCGGGTGACTGAACAACGGAGGGGCGCTCACGTGCTCTTCCGTTTTTTCGTTCCTCACGGCTTTTATTTTGTGCTTTTTCATCTCCAGAGGTAATGGAAATGGACATGAGCGTCAGTGCAGCCGCCACGCAACCCGTGGCCGCCACCTCTTCCAACATCGCCGCGGGTGCAAGCACCACGGCGGCCGTTGCACCCGTCACGTCGAGCAGCGATGTCACGACCGCCAAAGCCAAGCCGGCCCGCGCCGAACTGGAACAGGCCGTCAAGTCCATTCAGGATTTTGCCGACTCCACTCAGCGCAACCTCAAGTTTTCCATCGACGACAAGACCCACCAGGTGGTGGTCAAGGTCATCGCGACCTCGACGGGGCTGGTCGTTCGCCAGATCCCTGACGAGGCCGCGGTGAAGTTGGCGCAGAGCTTGAGCGAAACCGGCAGCATGATCTTCGACGAGAAGGCATGAGGTTGGCACGCAATGTGATGGTCGAAGGTATCAAAGCCGATAAGGTCAAAAAACCATCGGCCATCGAATCAGGAGCGTATTCATGACTAGTACGATTTCAACCGGCACGACGTCGACCGGTACGACGGCTTCCACGGCCTCGACAGCCTCGACCACTTCGAGCAGCTCGACGTCGGGGACCACGTCGACCAGCAGCAGCGGCGCGATCACCACTAGCGGTATTGGTTCGGGTATCGACACCGCTTCGATCGTGACCGCCTTGGTCAACGCCGAAAAAGCGCCCAAGCAGTCGCAGATCGATACCCAGACGACCATTGCCAACACCTCGCTCAGCGCCATCGGGCAATTGAGCAGTGCGCTGTCTACTTACCGCACGGCCATTGCCGCCATCAACAACACAGCGGATTTCAACGGTCTGACCGGGACTGTGGGTGAGACTGCGGCCGCGACGGCCACGGTGGATTCCACGGCCTCCACCGGTACGTACACCCTCAAGATCACCAACATTGCCACGTCGTCGAAAGTCACTTCCGGCGAGTTTGCCGGCAAGAGCACGGCGGTGGTCAACAGCGGTACCAGTGCTCAAGACCTGGTCATTACCCAATCGGGTAAAAGCATCAACGTCTCGATTGCTGCCGGTGCCACGTTGTCCCAGGCCCGCGATGCCATCAACTCGGCCGAGTCGAGCAATGGTATCTCCGCCAACATCCTGACCGATGCCAGCGGTTCGCGCCTGGTCTTGAGTTCGACCACTACCGGTGCCGGTACGGACATCACGGTCTCGGCGCCCAGCGGTTCGACCCTCGATTCCGGTCTCACCGGTTTCACCTCTCAGGTTTCGGCGGTCAACGCCAATTACAGCATCGACGGCATTGCCTTGAGTTCCTCGACCAACACGGTGGCGGCAGCCATCAGTGGTGTCAGCCTCAAGTTGCTCGCGCCCACCACCAGTACCAGTGGTACCACCATCACGGTGGGCACCGACACCAGCTCACTGAAGACCAACGTCACCACCTTCATGGACGCCTACAACGCGTTGATGACAACCATGAATACCCTGACAAAGGTCACCATTGGGGACGATGGCACCACCAGCGGTGGCGGTCTGACCGGCGACTCGACCGTGCGCAACATGATGACGGCCATTCGCAACCAGTTGGTCTCGCAGTCCAACACCAGCGGTATCACCTTGGCGCAGCTGGGCGTGACCACCGACGGCAACACCGGCCTGCTGACCATGAGTGACACCACTTGGGCCAGCGCGACGTCATCAAGCAGTACGGTGTCGGCTATCCAGAGTCTGTTCACCGGCAAGACCGGTCTTCTGACCACGATGACCAGCGCCACCGACGTTTATGCCGGCTCCTCGGGCATCCTGGCTCAGCGCACGACCAACCTCAACACCACGATCAGTGACCTGACGACCCAGCAGACCGCTTTGAATACGCGGATTGCGCTGTTGCAGACCACGCTCACCGCTAAATATACGGCGATGGACACACTGGTGGCGCAGTTGACGGCGACCAGCACCAGCGTGATGACGACGTTGAATGCGCTGAACAAGGCGTCTTCGACGTAAGTGTGGATGGGGCTTGGGGGGAGGCCTCGCGATCTCGTCAAGCCGCACCGCGGCAAGTCTGGCCGGCGCTCCGGCGCGCGGTCGGTGCTGGCCCTTGACGAGATCCAAAGGCAAGCTCCCAAGCCCAACCCACCCCTAAAGTTTCCCCCCGCCAAGCCGAAACAGTAAACAAGCAACACAATGAACACTTTCCAATTTTCGTGCGACGAGGTCTCTCCACATGCACTCCATGAAAGCCATGCGCCAATATCAGAAGGTCAACGCCCACGCCCAGACCTCGGAAGCCAGCCCTCATCGCCTGGTGCAAATGCTCATGGAAGGCGGCCTCGATCGTATGGCCCAGGCCAAGGGTTTCATGGCCCGTGGCGAGATCGGCCGCAAAGGCGAAATGCTCTGCAAGGCCATCGATATCATCCACGGCCTGCGTCTGGGCCTGGACCCGGAGAAAGCCGAGCCAGGCTACCTGGACGATCTGGAAGCCCTTTACGGCTACATGATCGAGCGCCTGACCGAAGCCAACCGTAACAACGACCCGGCGGCCATTGATGAAGTGGCGCGTCTGCTGATCACCGTCAAATCCGGCTGGGATGCCATTGCCCATGTCGAATAGCCCGGCTCCGGCCAGCCTATCCAGCATCAGGAGCTCATCCATGAGCGCATTACAACGAATCGAGCAGACCCGCGACGCGCTGGTCGACGCCATGGCTGCCGAGGACTGGCAAGCCATCGGCACCCTGGACATCGAGTGCCGGGCCTGTGTCGAAAGTGTGCTGGAAAGCGGGGCGGCTGTGGACGAAGCGCAGCTGCGCGCCAACCTCGAAGACCTGCTGGGTGTGTATCGCAAACTGCTGGAAGTCACCACCGGCGCGCGTCAGGCCATTGTCGAAGAAATGAAGCAAGTTTCACACGCACACAATGCGGCGAAGGTCTACCAGCTTTTCCGCTAGTTTTTTAGCAAATACCAACGCCATAAATTTGACTGCCGCTGCTTTTTTGACTTTACTAGTGTCTGTTTACCGCGTTCTGGCGTCTTCATTCCAGATGTGGCAAAAATGTGTCGAGCTTGCCCGAATTCGGGTACCGAGTGGACTAGGGAAGTTGCTATTGCATGTGGCGTGAAACCAAAATTCTGCTGATCGATGACGATAGCGTTCGCCGCCGCGACCTGGCGGTGATCCTCAATTTCCTCGGCGAAGACAACTTGCCTTGCAGCAGTGAAAGCTGGCAGCAAGAGTGCGAGACCCTGTCTTCCAACCGCGAAGCCCTGTGTGTGCTGATTGGTACGATCAGCGCTCCCGGCGGTTTGGTGGCGCTGCTCAAGACCCTGGGCACCTGGGACGAATTTCTGCCGGTCCTGCTGATCGGTGACGTCGTCACCCCGGAGCTTCCGGATGACCAGCGTCGGCGCGTGCTGTCCAGTCTGGAAATGCCGCCCAGTTACAGCAAGCTGCTCGACTCCCTGCACCGGGCCCAGGTCTACCGTGAAATGTACGATCAGGCCCGGGAGCGCGGCCGTCATCGTGAACCCAATCTGTTCCGCAGCCTCGTCGGCACCAGCCGCGCGATCCAGCACGTGCGCCAGATGATGCAGCAGGTGGCCGACACCGATGCCAGCGTGCTGATCCTTGGCGAGTCAGGCACCGGCAAGGAAGTGGTGGCGCGCAACCTGCACTACCATTCCAAGCGCCGCGACGCGCCGTTCGTGCCGGTCAACTGCGGGGCCATCCCGGCCGAGCTGCTGGAAAGCGAACTCTTCGGTCATGAGAAGGGCGCATTCACCGGCGCCATCACCAGCCGGGCCGGGCGCTTCGAGCTGGCCAACGGCGGCACGCTGTTTCTCGACGAAATCGGCGATATGCCGTTGAACATGCAGGTCAAGCTGCTGCGCGTGCTGCAGGAGCGCACCTTCGAGCGCGTGGGCAGCAACAAGACCCAGAGCATCGATGTGCGGATCATCGCGGCCACTCACAAAAACCTCGAAAACATGATCGAGGCGGGCACCTTCCGCGAGGACCTGTATTACCGCCTCAACGTATTCCCCATCGAGATGGCCCCGCTGCGTGAGCGCGTCGAGGACATCCCGCTGTTGATGAACGAGCTGATCTCGCGCATGGAGCACGAGAAGCGCGGCTCTATCCGTTTCAACTCTGCCGCCATCATGTCGCTCTGTCGCCACGCCTGGCCGGGCAACGTGCGCGAGCTGGCCAACCTGGTGGAGCGCATGGCGATCATGCACCCCTACGGGGTGATCGGCGTGGCCGAGCTGCCGAAGAAATTCCGCTACGTCGATGACGAAGACGAGCAAATGGTCGACAGCCTGCGCACCGATCTCGAGGAGCGTGTGGCCATCAACGGTCACGCGCCAGACTTCGCCACCAGTGCAATGCTGCCGCCTGAAGGGCTGGACCTCAAGGACTACCTCGGCGGCCTGGAGCAAGGCCTGATCCAGCAAGCCCTGGACGATGCCAACGGGATCGTCGCCCGCGCCGCCGAGCGCCTGCGTATCCGCCGCACGACATTGGTGGAAAAAATGCGCAAATACGGCATGAGCCGACGCGAAGGCGAGGGTGAAGAACAGGCGGAGGATTGACGCCTGACTTCTGCTCGGCGCTGTCCGGCGCCGAGTCCTTGCTTGCACCTCACCTGCATTGCCCCCTTCAAACCCTTGACCCGCCTGCGCTTTGCGTCGGTGCGAGAGTCTCGTCACAAAGCTGACAAAATCTTCCGGCACGCCTATTGCTATGTCTCGACTACGACACCGTTTTATGACGGTGAGCCATACGAGAGAGCATCATGTCGCAGGCCGCCCCGTTAGTATCCGCCGCCGCCCCCTCCCGGGCAGACTCCGGCAACTCGCCCGCTTCCGTGGAGGAAGCCAGCCGCATGGGTCTCGAACAGGCGTTTTCGCTGTTCAACCAGATGTCCACGCAGTTGACCGACTCCTACAGCATGCTTGAAGCGCGCGTTGCCGAGCTCAAGGGCGAATTGGCGGTGGTCAGCGCGCAGCGCATGGCCGAGCTGGCGGAGAAGGAGCGGTTGGCCAACCGCCTGCAACACCTGGTGGACCTGCTGCCCGGTGGCGTCATCGTCATTGATGGCAGTGGCCGGGTCTGCGAAGCCAACCCCACCGCCTGTGACCTGCTGGGCGCTCCGCTGGAAGGCGAGTTGTGGCGCGAAGTGATCGCTCGCTGCTTTGCCCCGCGTGAGGATGATGGTCATGAAATTTCCCTGCGTGACGGCCGCCGACTGTCCATTGCCACCCGCTCGCTGGACGTGGAGCCTGGCCAGCTGGTGCTGCTCACCGACCTCACCGGTACCCGCGACCTGCAAGAGCAACTGGCGCGCCATGAGCGTCTGTCCTCTCTGGGGCGCATGGTTGCCTCCCTGGCTCACCAGATCCGGACGCCGCTCTCGGCCGCCTTGCTCTATGCCAGCCATCTGGTGGAGCAACCGCTGCCGGTGGAGACTCAGCAACGATTTGCCGGGCGCCTCAAGGAGCGCCTGCACGAGCTGGAGCACCAGGTCCGCGACATGCTGGTATTTGCCCGCGGCGAATTGCCGTTGACTGACCGCCTGACCCCGCAAGCCCTGTTCAAGGCCTTGCAAAACGCCAGCGAAACCAAGACCCAGGACTTGGCCCTCCGCTGGCAGTGCGATGCCCGCCACGGCGAGTTGCTGTGCAACCGCGACACCTTGGTCGGGGCCTTGCTCAACCTGATCGAGAACGCCATTCAAGCCAGTGCCGGCAAGGCGCGACTCAAGGTGCACTTGTATAACCGCGGCCATGAACTGCGCCTGTGCGTCAGTGACAGTGGCGACGGGATTGCCCCCGAGATCCTTGCCCGCCTGGGCGAGCCGTTTTTCACCACCAAGACCACGGGCACCGGGCTGGGCCTGACCGTGGTCCAGGCGGTGGCGCGTGCTCATCAGGGCGAGCTGGTGTTGCAGTCCCGCGTGGGCCGTGGCACCTGCGCCATCGTACGTTTGCCGTTGATCGCCGACATGAATTCGGAAGGACGCATGCTATGAACGTCAAAGTGTTGCTGGTTGAAGATGATCGTGCCCTGCGCGAAGCGCTTGGCGACACCCTCGAGATCGGCGGCTACGAGTACGAGGCGGTGGGCTCGGCCGAGGAGGCCCTGGCTGCCGCCAACGCGGAAGCCTTCGGCATGGTCATCACCGACGTCAACATGCCGGGCATGGACGGCCACCAATTGCTCGCGGCGTTGCGCAAAAGCCAACCGCAACTGCCGGTGCTGCTGATGACCGCCCACGGCGCAGTCGAGCGTGCCGTCGACGCCATGCGCCAGGGCGCCGCCGATTATCTGGTCAAGCCCTTCGAGCCGCGGGCGCTGCTGGAGCTGGTGGCACGTCACGGTCAAGGCAGCGTGCGCGCCAGCGACACCGAGGGGCCGGTGGCCCTGGACCCCGCCAGTGTGCAGTTGCTGCACCTGGCCGCGCGGGTCGCCCGCAGCGATTCCAATGTGCTGATTTCCGGCGAGTCCGGCACGGGCAAGGAAGTGTTGGCTCGCTATATCCATACCCAGTCAAGCCGCGCCGACAAGCCCTTCGTCGCCATCAACTGTGCGGCCATTCCGGACAACATGCTGGAAGCCACGCTGTTCGGCCACGAGAAAGGCTCCTTTACCGGCGCCATTGCCGCTCAGGCCGGCAAGTTCGAACAGGCCGACGGCGGCACGATTCTGCTGGACGAGATTTCCGAAATGCCCTTGGGTTTGCAGGCCAAACTGCTGCGCGTCCTGCAAGAACGGGAAGTGGAACGGGTGGGGGGACGCAAACCCATCAGCCTGGACATTCGCGTGGTGGCTACCACCAACCGCGAGCTGGCCGGCGAGGTGGCAGCGGGGCGTTTTCGCGAGGACCTGTTCTACCGCCTGTCGGTGTTCCCGCTGGCGTGGAAAGCCCTGCGCGAACGCCGCGCCGACATTCTGCCGCTGGCCGAGCGCCTGCTGGACAAGCATGTCAAAAAAATGAAGCACGGTGCCGTACGTCTGTCGTCCCAGGCACGGGGTTGCCTCACCAGCTATAACTGGCCAGGGAATGTACGCGAACTCGACAACGCCATTCAGCGTGCGTTGATCCTGCAACAGGGCGGGATGATTCAGGCGGAAGACTTCTGCCTGGCCGGCCCCATCAGTGGCACCTTGACCCCGGCCCTCAAGGTGGTGGTCGACAATATTCATCCGCCACTGGTGGACAGTCATCATCCGCAGGTGGGTGAGGGCGGCGGGGCGCTGGAAGACGACCTGCGCCGGCGCGAGTTCGAAATGATCATCGAAACCCTGCGCAGCGAGCGTGGGCGGCGTAAGGAAGCGGCGGAAAAGCTGGGTATCAGCCCGCGTACATTGCGCTACAAGCTGGCACAGATGCGCGATGCGGGGATGGATGTGGAAGCGAGTCTGTACGCGTCCTGAAACAGCACACCGGCAGTTACGGGCAATTCCCTGCAGGGCCGAGCTTGCTCGGGAACAACGTACTCGACGGTTCCCGAGCAAGCTGGGTCCTGCAGTGAGGCGGTCCTCGCAATGTATCGGTTTAGTGAACCACCTCACACAACTGGCACCGTCCTTGCTACTACCCCTGTAGACACCGATTCAGTGTCAAAAAATTGCGCGCCGCCACAGAGAGAGATTTCATGAGCCAGGGTATTGAATTCAATCGTTTGATGTTGGACATGCGCAGCATGCAGGCTGACGCCATGGCCACGCCCAAGGTTGCCAGCACCGTGCCGGCCGTGGGCCAGAGCAGCTTTGCCGATCTTCTGGGCAATGCGGTCAACAAGGTCAACGATACGCAGACGGCGTCCAACCAGCTGTCCAACGCCTTCGAGATCGGCAAGAGCGGCGTCGACCTGACGGATGTGATGATCGCGTCGCAGAAAGCCAGCGTCTCGTTCACTGCGCTGACCCAGGTGCGCAACAAGTTGGTCCAGGCTTACCAAGACATCATGCAGATGCCGGTTTGAGGATAAATTGAGTCATGGCTGATGCAGTCCCGGATACAGTTGCAGCGAAGAAGCCAGCGGGCGGTAAATCCTCCCTGCTGAGCATGTCGATGCTGGAGAAAATCTCCCAGATGACGATGCTGCGTCAGGTCGGCCTGTTGGTCGGCCTGGCTGCCAGCGTCGCCATCGGCTTTGCCGTGGTGCTCTGGTCGCAGCAGCCTGACTATCGCCCGCTCTATGGCAGCCTGGCGGGCATGGACACCAAGCAGGTCATGGACACCCTGACCCAGTCGAACATTCCCTATACGGTCGAGCCCAATTCCGGCGTGCTGCTGGTCAAGGCCGACGACATGTCCCGGGCGCGCATGCAGTTGGCCGCCGCCGGCGTGGCGCCCAGTGATGGCAATGTAGGTTATGAGTCGCTGGACAAGGACCAGGGCCTGGGCACCAGCCAGTTCATGGAAGCGGCGCGTTACCGCCGCAGCCTGGAAGGCGAACTGGCCCGGACCATCTCCAGCCTCAACAACATCAAGGCCGCCCGCGTGCACCTGGCCATTCCGAAGAGCTCGGTGTTCGTCCGTGACGAGCGCAAGCCCACGGCCTCGGTGCTGGTGGAGCTGTACCCGGGCCGCACCCTGGACCCGGGTCAGACGCTGGCCATCGTCAATCTGGTGGCAACCGCCGTACCCGAGATGGAAAAGTCCGGCGTGACCGTGGTCGACCAGAAAGGCAATCTGCTTTCCGATACCGGCGAGAACTCAGAGCTGAGCATGGCCGGCAAACAGTTCGACTACAGTCGTCGTCTGGAAGGCATGCTGACCCAGCGCGTGCAGAACATCCTGCAGCCGGTACTGGGCACTGATCGCTACAAGGCCGAAGTGTCGGCGGTGGTTGACTTCAGCGCGGTGGAGTCCACCTCCGAGCAGTTCAACCCGGACCAGGCGGCGCTGCGCAGCGAACAGTCGACCACCGAACAACGTTCCTCGGGTTCCAGCGGCCCGACCGGTGTGCCCGGCGCGCTGAGCAACCAGCCACCGGCTCCGGCCTCGGCGCCACAGAAAACCGGCGGTACTGCCGCCCCTGGCCCGGCCGGTCCCGTGGCCGCCGGCCAACCGCTGCTCGACGCCAACGGCCAGCAGATCATGGACCCTGCCACCGGCCAGCCCATGCTCGCGCCGTTCCCGGCGGACAAGCGCCAGCAGTCGACCAAGAACTACGAGCTTGACCGTTCCATCAGCCATACCCAGCAACAACAGGGCCGCTTGCAGCGTCTCTCGGTGGCAGTGGTGGTGGACGACAAGGTCAGCGTCGGCGCCGACGGCAAGGCGGTCAATACGCCGTGGAACGCCGATTCGCTGCAACGTTTTACCCGTCTGGTGCAGGACGCCGTGGGCTTCGATGCCAGCCGTGGCGACAGTGTGACGGTGATCAACGTACCGTTTTCCGCCCAGCAGGGCGAGGTCATTCCGGAAACGCCGTTCTACAAGGAGCCGTGGTTCTGGGACATCGTCAAGCAGGGCCTGGGTGTGCTGTTCATTCTGGTGCTGGTGTTCGGTGTGCTGCGTCCGGTGCTCAAGAACATCACCGGCGGTGGCAAGGGTGGCAAAGGCGGCATGCTCGGTGCCGATGGCAGTGATGTCGAATTGGGCGGCCTGCCCGGCCTGACCGGTGAGCTGGCCAATGATCGGGTCAGCCTGGGTGGGCCGCAGAGTATTCTCCTGCCCAGCCCGACCGAGGGCTATGACGCTCAACTGAATGCAATCAAGAGTCTGGTGGCCGAAGACCCGGGTCGTGTGGCCCAGGTCGTGAAAGAGTGGATCAACGCCGATGAGTAATAATCCTGCACTTGCCGCAAAACTGACGCGTGTCGACAAAGCGGCCATTCTGTTGCTGTCCCTGGGTGAAACCGATGCCGCGCAGGTGCTGCGCCACATGGGTCCCAAGGAGGTGCAGCGGGTGGGCGTGGCCATGGCGCAGATGCGCAACGTGCATCGCGAGCAGGTCGAACAGGTCATGAGCGAGTTCGTCGAGGTGGTGGGCGACCAGACCAGCCTGGGCGTCGGCTCCGACGGCTATATCCGCAAAATGCTGACCCAGGCCCTGGGTGAAGACAAGGCCAACGGCCTGATCGACCGGATCCTGCTGGGCGGCAACACCAGCGGCCTGGACAGCCTCAAGTGGATGGAACCGCGGGCCGTGGCCGACGTGATTCGCTACGAGCACCCGCAGATCCAGGCCATCGTCGTCGCCTACCTCGACGCCGACCAGGCAGGCGAGGTGCTGGGGCACTTCGACCACAAGGTGCGGCTGGACATCATCCTGCGGGTATCGTCACTGAACACCGTGCAACCGGCGGCGCTCAAAGAGTTGAATACCATTCTCGAGAAGCAGTTCTCGGGCAACTCGCAAGCGGCGCGGACCACCTTGGGGGGTATCAAGCGGGCCGCGGACATCATGAACTTCCTCGACAGCTCGATCGAAGGCCAGTTGATGGATTCGATCCGCGAGATCGACGACGACCTTTCCGGTCAGATCGAAGACCTCATGTTCGTGTTCAACAACTTGCGCGACGTCGACGACCGCGGTATTCAGGCGTTGCTGCGGGAAGTCTCCTCGGACGTGCTGGTGGTGGCCCTCAAGGGTGCCGACGAAGGCGTGCGGGAGAAGATCTTCAAGAACATGTCCAAGCGCGCGGCCGAGCTGTTGCGCGACGACCTGGAAGCCAAGGGGCCAGTGCGCGTCAGCGACGTGGAAACGGCGCAGAAGGAAATCCTCACCATCGCCCGCCGCATGGCCGAGGCCGGCGAGATCGTGTTGGGTGGCAAGGGCGGCGAAGAGATGATCTAAGGGTTAGACTTCGGGTATGCGGGGATTGTCCTGTCATGCACGGAACTTGTGGGAGCAAGGCTTGCCTGCGATGCTGAAGGCGCGATTGGCAGGGGAATGGCGGTGATGCTATCGCGGCCAAGGCCTGCTCCCACAGGATCGAGTTTTTCCGTTGGCCCTCTTGCACCAGGAACACATATCAATGTCCCGCCCCAACGAACCGCTCAGCGACCTGATCCGTGCCAAGGATCTGGAAGGCCTGGATGTCTGGGCCTTGCCAAGCTTCGACCCGGAAAAACCCGAGCCCGAGCCGGAAGCCGAGCCTCTCGTCCAGGATCAAATGGAAGAGGTGCCGCTGGACGAAGTTCAGCCGCTGACCCTCGAAGAGCTCGAAGCCATACGCCAGGAAGCCTACAACGAAGGCTTTGCCGCCGGTGAACGCGACGGGTTTCGCAGCACCCAGCTCAAGGTCCGTCAGGAAGCCGAAACCGCCTTGACCGGCCGCCTGCAGATGATGGAATCGCTGATGACCCATCTGCTGGAGCCGATTGCCGAGCAGGACACCCAGATCGAGCGCTCCATGGTTACCTTGATCGGCCATATCGCCCGACAGGTGGTACAGCGCGAGCTGACCATCGATTCCAGCCAGATCGAGCGGGTCTTGCGCGAATCCCTGAAACTGTTGCCCATGGGCGCCAGCAACATCCGCATCTTCATCAATCCGCAGGACTTCGAGCAGATCAAGGCCTTGCGGGAGAAGCATGAGGAGAACTGGAAGATTCTCGAAGACGACGGGCTGATGCCCGGCGGCTGCCGGGTCGAAACCGAGCACAGCCGGATCGACGCCAGCATGGAAACCCGGATCAGCCTGGCCGTGGCCCAGATGTTTGGACAGATGCACGAGCAGGCCATGCACCCGGAAGCGTCCGACATGATTGTCGACCTGGCCCCGGATGCGGCCAAGGTTTGAGGTCTGCCAGAGTTGCCTCACCAGAGTGAATGCCCATGAAACTTGAACGCACCACTTTCGGCAAACGCCTGAGTACCTACGAAGGCGCCATCAGTCTGCCGCGCCAGCCGGTCCTTGAAGGCCGCCTGTTGCGCATGGTCGGCTTGACCCTGGAGGCTGAAGGGTTGCGTGCCGCCATGGGCAGCCGCTGCATCGTGATCAACGACGACGGTTATGATGCAGGCTCCGTGGAAGCCGAAGTCATGGGCTTTGCTGGCAGCAAGGTGTACCTGATGCCGGTGGGCAGCGTCGCCGGCATTGCGCCCGGCGCGCGGGTGGTGCCACTGGCCGACACGGGCCGTCTGCCGATGGGCATGACCATGCTCGGGCGGGTGCTTGATGGCGCCGGCCGCGCGCTGGATGGCAAGGGCGGCATGAAGGCCGAAGACTGGGTGCCCATGGACGGCCCGACCATCAACCCGCTCAAGCGCGACCCCATCAGCGTACCGCTGGACGTCGGTATTCGTTGCATCAACGGCCTGCTCACCGTCGGTCGCGGGCAGCGTCTGGGCCTGTTCGCCGGTACCGGGGTGGGCAAATCGGTGTTGCTCGGCATGATGACCCGCTTCACCGAAGCCGACATCATCGTGGTAGGGCTGATTGGTGAACGGGGTCGCGAAGTGAAGGAGTTCATCGAGCACAGCCTCGGCACCGAAGGCCTCAAGCGTTCGGTAGTAGTGGCTTCTCCCGCCGACGATGCGCCGCTGATGCGCCTGCGGGCGGCGATGTATTGCACGCGTATCGCCGAATACTTTCGCGACAAAGGCAAGAACGTCCTGTTGCTGATGGACTCCCTGACCCGTTTCGCCCAGGCTCAGCGCGAGATCGCCCTGGCCATCGGCGAACCGCCGGCGACCAAGGGCTATCCGCCGTCGGTATTTGCCAAACTCCCCAAGCTGGTGGAGCGCGCCGGTAACGCCGAAGCCGGTGGCGGTTCGATCACCGCGTTTTACACCGTGCTGTCCGAAGGCGACGACCAGCAGGACCCTATCGCCGACTCCGCGCGGGGTGTGCTGGACGGCCACATCGTGCTGTCCCGGCGCCTGGCGGAGGAGGGGCATTACCCGGCCATCGATATCGAAGCGTCCATCAGTCGGGTGATGCCCTCGGTAGTCACGCCCCAGCACCTGGGGCAGGCGCAGCAATTCAAACAGATGTGGTCGCGCTATCAACAGAGCCGCGACCTGATCAGCGTGGGCGCTTATGTAGCCGGTGGCGATCGCGACACCGACACCGCCATCGCCCTGCAACCGGCCATGGTTCGCTATCTGCGCCAAGGCCTCAACGACAACGAGAGCATGCAGGACAGCCGCGAGCGCCTGGCTGCCGTGTTCACCCCCGTGGCCCCGAGGTAATTCCCCATGGCTACCAGTCGTGCAGCACGCTTGGCCCCTGTGGTCGAAATGGCAGAGAAGGTCGAGCGGGCGGCGGTTCAGCGCCTCGGGCATTTTCAGGGCCAGGTGCGCCTGGCCGAGACCAAGTTGATGGAGCTCGAGCGTTTTCGCAGTGACTACCAGCAACAGTGGATCAACAACGGCAGCAAGGGCGTATCGGGGCAGTGGCTGATGAACTACCAGCGCTTTCTCAATCAGCTGGAAACCGCCGTGGGCCAGCAGCAGAAAAGCCTGGCCTGGCACGAGAACAACCTCAAGACCGCGCGCAGCGCCTGGCAGCAGGCCTATGCGCGGGTTGAAGGGCTGCGCAAGCTGGTGCAGCGCTACATCGATGAGGCACGGATGCTGGAAGACAAGCGTGAGCAGCGTCTGCTCGACGAGCTGTCGCAACGCTTGCCGCGCCATGACGCCCTTTAGTCGGCTGGTGCGTATTTATCGGGTTGGCATTTGCTGGGGCTTCCAGTCGATGCTAAACCTTTGTCAGGACTGCCTTTCTCCCAAGGAGCTATGTCAATGAGCGCCACGTCTACCCTTTCTGAAGACGGCCAGACCCTGACCATCAAGGTCGCGGGCCGTTTCGACTTCAGTGCGCATCAGGATTTTCGTACCGCCTACGAAAAAATCAACGAATCGCCGAAGCATTTCGTGGTGGATCTCAAGGAAACCACCTACCTGGACAGCTCGGCGCTGGGCATGCTGCTGTTGCTGCGCGACCACGCCGGTGGCGACAATGCCGATGTCAGGCTCACTCACGTCAGTGCCGACGTGAAGAAGATCCTCGCGATCTCCAACTTCGAAAAGCTGTTCAAGGTCGAAAGCTAGTGATCGAGTCGTTCGAGCCGCTGACCATCCTGATTGCCGACGACAACCTCACCGACCGCATGCTGCTGTCCAGCATCGTGCGCCGTCAGGGACATTCGGTCGCGACGGCGGGCAACGGTCAGGAAGCGGTCGATGTGTTTCGTCACGTGCGTCCACACCTGGTGCTGCTCGACGCCATGATGCCGGTGATGGATGGTTTCCAGGCAGCTCGCGAGATCAAGCAGCTGGCGGGTGAAACGCTGGTGCCGATCATTTTCCTGACGTCGCTGACCGAAGAGCAGGCGTTGGTGCGCTGCCTGGAGGCTGGCGGCGACGACTTTCTGGCAAAACCCTATAACCAGGTAATCCTCGCTGCGAAGATCAAGGCCATGGACCGCATGCGCCGGCTGCAGGCCACGGTCCTGGAGCAACGTGACCAGATCACCCGGCACCACGGCTACCTGCTCAACGAGCAGCGGGTGGCCAAGGCGGTGTTCGACCAGGTAGCACACTCCGGCTGCCTCAGTTCGCCGAATATCCGCTACCTGCAGTCGCCCTACGCGCTGTTCAACGGCGATCTGCTGTTGGCCGCCTTTACCCCGGCCGGGGACATGCACATCCTGCTCGGCGATTTCACCGGCCATGGCTTGCCAGCGGCGGTGGGCGCCATGCCCTTGGCGGAAGTGTTCTACGGCATGACTGCCAAGGGCTACGGGCTGGCCGAAAGCCTTCGGGAAATGAACGCCAAGCTCAAGCGCATCCTGCCGGTGGACATGTTCTGTTGTGCCACCATGCTCAGCGTCAGTTTCCAGCGTGGCGTGGTGGAGGTATGGAACGGCGGCATGCCCGATGGCTACCTGCTACGCCACGACACCGGCGAACAGGTGCCGCTGGTGTCGCGCCACCTGCCGCTGGGCGTACTGCCGCCGTCGCGCTTCGAGGGGGGGACCGAGGTCTATCCCATGAGCCAGGGCGACCGGTTGTTCCTGCTCTCCGATGGGGTGATCGAGACCAGCGACGGCGATGACGAACAATTCGGTGTCGAGCGTCTGTGCGAGGTGTTCAGCGCCAATCGCGACCCGGGTCGATTGTTCGAGGACATTCTCCAGGCATTGGAGGATTTTCGTGGCCAGGCCCGCGATGATGTCAGCATGGTGCAGATTGCCATGGTCGGCGCCGACACCTTGACGCCGCCGGCGCTGATCTACTCGGACAGCGGCGAGTCGAGCCCGCTGGACTGGTCCATGACCTTCGAACTGCGCGCCGAGACCCTCAAACGTTTCAACCCGTTGCCTTATCTGCTGCAATTGCTGCAGGAAATCCACGGCCTGCGCAGCCGTAGCGGAGCGCTGTACAGCGTGCTCGCCGAGCTGTACTCCAATGCCCTGGAACATGGGGTGCTGGGGCTGAACTCCAATCTCAAGCGCGATGCCCAAGGGTTTGCCCAGTACTACGAGCAGCGCAACACCCGCCTGACCCAGTTGCGCGAGGGCTATGTGCGTTTGCACTTTCAAGTGGTGCCGCAGGAGCGGGGCGGCAAGTTGCTGATCAGCGTCGAGGACAGCGGCCCGGGTTTTGACGTCGGCACAGTACTGGCGCGGTCGGCGGCAGAGCGCGGGCTGTCGGGGCGTGGCTTGAATCTTGTGTCTCAGTTGAGTAACAGTGCCAGTTGGGCCGACGACGGCCGCAGTGTTCACGTGGAGTTTTGCTGGGAGGGTCTGGCATAATCCGCGCTTGATCAAGGAGTGAGCAAGTGTCAGATACCCATTTGGATGAAGCCGTGCTCGGCGCGCTGCAGGATGTCATGGAGCAAGAGTACCCGTTGCTGCTCGACACCTTTCTGAGCGACGCGGGGGCGCGCCTCAAGCAACTGCAAAAAGCCACCGATGCCGATGGTCTGGCTCAGGCGGCCCACAGCCTCAAAGGCAGCAGCAGCAACATGGGGGCCGTGCGGCTGGCCGAGTTGTGTCGGCAACTGGAACAGGAAGCCGAACAGTTGAGCCCGACGGCGACGGCGCAGTTGTTGCAGGACATTGCCCAGGAAGTGGTCGTTGTGCAGCGGCTCTACACCGCCGAACGCCAGCGTTTCTTGTCCTGATCCACTCATTTGACAAAGTTGGCTCGTCTCTTGCTAAAGCTCTGGTAAATCGATTCCACGATCCCAGCTTTGCGGAGATCCGACATGTCCCTTGCGTCAAACCCATTGCTTCAATTGACCAGCGTCTCCAAGACGGCGGTCACCAGCGTCACGGCGCCCGCCAAAGTCGTGGACACCAACGCCGACACGGCTTCCAGCTTTGCCGAGCTCTACGCCAAGCACAGTCAGGGGCAACAGCTCCAGGCGCAGAATGTGGCGTCGCGGGCGGCTGACAGGGCCGCCTCGGTGCATCAGGACGTGCCGACCGCCAAGGACAGCGTCAAGGCCAATGCAACCCCCGACAAACCGACCGTTGCCGATAACGGCAAAACCTTGCCAGCCAAACATGATGACGTGGCCAAGGCAGACAAAAGCGGCAAGGCCGACAAATCGGCCAAGGCGGACAAGGCGGACAAGACCGATGCCGCCGACCAGGCCGACGCCAGCGCCAGCGCCGATGCTGTCGCCTCTGGCGATGACGCACTGGCCGATGCCACTGCCGATGACGGCAAGGACGACAGCGCCGACGCCCAGACGGATGTCGACCCAGGCTTGACCGCTGCTGTCCCGGCGCAGGTGCCTGATGTGCAGGCGCAAGCACCGGTTGAACCGCCCAAGGCCGTGGTCGATACGACTGCGCAGGCGCCCCAGGCCCTCGACCCTTCGGTGGTGGCCAGCATGATGCCCGCGCCCGCCACCGCCGCGCCGGTGACCAGCGCCAGCACCAGCAAGACCGAAAGCGACCCGGCCCCCGATGCCTTGGCCGACCTGCCGGCCGTGCGTCTGGCCCTGGAGCAGAGTGCCAAGGCCCAAGGCACGACGTCGGCCCATGCCAAGGACGCTACGGCCACGGCCACGGCCGACAGTGGCATCGACAGCAGCTTCGTCAACACTCTGGCGTCCCAGGTCGTGCAGCAACAAGGTTCTGACGCGGACACCGGCAAGAAGGGTGATGACAAGGATTTCTCGGCCATCATCGACGGCGGTCTGAAGGATGTCAAAGACGCCTCGGCCGACACGCGCATGGACAACTTTGCCAACCGCCTGCAGAACCTGACGGAAGCGGCCACCGCCAAGACTGCCAGCGCCACGCCGTTGGCCACGCCGCTGGCGATGAACCAGACCGGCTGGAGCGAAGGATTGGTGAACCGGGTCATGTACCTGTCCAGCCAGAACCTCAAGTCGGCCGACATCCAGTTGAGCCCGGCCGAGCTGGGCAAACTGGACATACGGGTGGACATGACCCCGGACCAGCAGACCCAGGTGACCTTCGTCAGCGCCCACATCGGCGTGCGCGATGCCCTCGAAAGTCAGCAAGGCCGCCTCAAGGAAATGTTCGCCCAACAAGGCCTCGGCCAGATGGACGTCAATGTCTCCGACCAGTCACGCAACCAACAGGGCCAGCAGCAACAGGCCGACCAGGCGAACCGTGGATCGAGCAGTTCGCGGGGCGGTAGCAGCAGTGATACCGGCGGGGGCGACAGCGTTGACAGCTCGGCCGGCGTTGCGGCGGCGGTGGCGCAGAGTGTGGTGATTGGCAGCAGTGCCGTGGATTATTACGCGTAAGCCTTTCGCTCGAACTCGCCGGCGCAAGATCGCTCTTCAGGACTGAGCCTGCTCGGGAACAAGACACCGCGTTGCAGCGTCAGTGCAGCGGTGCCGGTTTCCCGAGCAGGCTCGGTTCAGCAGTGAATGTGCGGCCGGGGTACTCATCTTGTCCCCCTTCATACAATCTGGCATAACCCTTGCTCCACTCACCTCAGCATTCGTAAATTCCTCGATTGGTGACGGATTATTGGCATGGCGACGACCGAAGCTGCAAAAGACGCGACCGAAGCAAAGCCCAAGGGCAAACTCAAGCTGATCATCATCATCGTCGTCGCCCTGCTGGTGGCGGTGGGTGGTTCGGTGGGCGGCACCTGGTTTTTCCTGCACAAGCCGGCCGAAACCAAGCCTGCGGCGGATGCGGCCAAGACCAACGGCAAGCAGCCGGCCTTGTACGAGCCACTTTCTCCTGCTTTCGTGGTCAACTACAAACAGAACGGTCGCGACCGCTACATGCAGGTCAGCATTACCCTGCAGGCCCGCAACCAGGCCGATCTGGATGCGTTGAAAGTGCACATGCCGGTGATTCGCAATAACCTGGTGATGATGTTTTCCGGCCAGAGTTTCGACACGCTGAACACGCCGATCGGCCAGGAAATGCTGCGCCAGAAAGCCACGGCCAGTGTTCAGGAAGTCGCGCAGAAAGAGGTGGGCAAGCCGGTCATCGACCAGTTGCTCTTCACCAACTTCGTATTGCAGTAGGAACACGACATGGCCGTGCAGGACCTGCTGTCCCAGGACGAGATCGACGCGCTGCTGCATGGCGTTGACGATGGGCTCGTCGCCACTGAAAGCGCCGGTGAAATCGGTAGCATCAAGACTTACGACCTGACCAGCCAGGACCGGATCGTGCGCGGGCGCATGCCGACCCTTGAGATGATCAACGAACGTTTTGCCCGGTATACCCGCATCAGCATGTTCAATCTGCTGCGCCGCTCGGCGGACGTGGCGGTGGGCGGTGTGCAGGTGATGAAGTTTGGCGAATACGTGCATTCCCTGTACGTACCCACCAGCCTCAACCTGATCAAGGTCAAGCCGCTGCGCGGTACGGCGCTGTTCATCCTCGATGCCAAGCTGGTGTTCAAGCTGGTGGACAACTTTTTCGGCGGCGATGGTCGTCATGCCAAGATCGAAGGCCGCGAGTTCACACCGACCGAGTTGCGTGTGGTGCGCATCGTGCTGGACCAATGCTTTGTCGACCTCAAGGAAGCCTGGCACGCCATCATGGATGTCAACTTCGAGTACATCAGCTCCGAGGTCAACCCGGCCATGGCCAACATCGTCGGCCCCAGCGAAGCGGTGGTGGTCTCGACCTTTCACATTGAACTCGATGGCGGTGGCGGCGACCTGCACGTGACCATGCCGTACTCGATGATCGAGCCGGTGCGCGAAATGCTCGACGCTGGCTTCCAGTCCGATCTCGACGACCAGGACGAGCGCTGGAGCAAGGCGCTGCGCGAAGATGTGCTGGACGTCAGCGTACCGGTGGGGGCCACCGTGGCGCGCCGCCAGCTGAAGTTGCGCGACATCCTGCACATGCAGCCGGGAGACGTGATTCCGGTGGAGCTGCCCGACCATATGGTCCTGCGCGCCAATGGCGTGCCGTCGTTCAAGGCCAAGCTCGGCTCGCACAAGGGCCACCTGGCGTTGCAAATCATCGAGCCGATCGAGCGCCGCTGAGGCGCTCTCGGTTCACTTATTGAACTTTTGCCCGTCGAGGAATACTGATGGCCGATAAAAACGAAACCTCCAGCGAAGACCAGGCACTGGCTGACGAATGGGCCGCCGCCTTGAGCGAATCGGGTGATGGCAGCCAGGATGACATCGATGCCTTGCTGGCCGCCGATGCCGCCAAATCCGCAGGCTCGCGTCTGGCCATGGAAGAGTTCGGCGCCTCACCCCGCAGCAATGAGCATGTCAGCCTGGACGGTCCGAACCTGGACGTGATCCTCGACATTCCCGTGACCATCTCCATGGAAGTCGGCAGCACCGACATCAATATCCGCAACCTGCTGCAACTCAACCAGGGTTCGGTGATCGAGCTCGATCGGTTGGCCGGCGAGCCGCTGGACGTGCTGGTCAACGGCACCCTGATTGCCCACGGCGAAGTGGTGGTGGTCAACGAGAAGTTCGGTATCCGTCTCACCGACGTGATCAGCCCCAGCGAACGCATCAAGAAGCTGCGCTGATGAAGCGCCTGTTTGTGGCCGGGCTCGCCGCGCTGGCGCCCCTGCTGGCGCTGGCCGCCGAGCCCATGGTCGCACCGGCCGCCAGCGCGCCGGTGGCCAACCCCGCCCTGAGCAATCTGGGGGCGGGCCTGGGCGCCGAGGTGATCCAGTTGGTGCTGGGCCTGGCGCTGGTGCTGGGGCTGATCTTTGCCTTGGCCTGGTTGCTGCGCCGGGTGCAGCAGACCGGCCCGCGAGGTGGCCAGGTCATCGAGCTGCTGGGCTCCCGAGCCCTCGGCCCGCGCGACCGGCTGCTGCTGGTCCAGGTCGGCAACGAGCAGATCCTGCTGGGGGTTTCCCCCGGCCAGATCTCGGCCTTGCACGTGCTCAAGGAACCCGTGGCAACCCCGGCGAAAACCGCCGCTGCCACGCCTGAATTCGCTCAGCGCTTGATGGAACTGCTGGGCAAGGATCAGAAGGATACGAAGTGATGCGCGCGTTTCGCCTGTGCCTGACGCTGTTGCTGCTGATGGCCGCGCCGTTGGCGATGGCTGCCGACCCCCTGCAGATCCCGGCCATTTCCATGACCAGCGGGGCCAACGGTCAGCAAGAGTATTCGGTCAACCTGCAGATTCTGCTGATCATGACGGCGCTGAGCTTCATCCCGGCGTTCGTCATGCTGATGACCAGCTTTACCCGGATCATCATCGTCTTCTCGATCCTGCGCCAGGCCCTGGGCCTGCAGCAGACGCCGTCCAACCAGTTGCTGACCGGCATGGCGCTGTTTCTGACGATGTTCATCATGGCGCCGGTGTTCGACAAGGTGAACACCCAGGCCCTGCAACCCTATCTGGCCGAGAAGCTCAGCGCCCAGGACGCGGTGGTCAAGGCCAGCGGGCCGCTCAAGGACTTCATGCTGGCGCAGACCCGGCAGAGCGACCTTGATCTGTTCATGCGCCTGTCCAAGCGCACCGACATTCCCTCGGCCGACCAGGCGCCGCTGACCATCATCGTCCCGGCCTTCGTCACCTCGGAACTGAAGACTGCCTTCCAGATCGGCTTCATGATCTTCATCCCGTTCCTGATCATCGACCTGGTGATTTCCAGTGTGCTGATGGCCATGGGCATGATGATGCTGTCGCCGCTGATCATTTCCCTGCCGTTCAAGATCATGCTGTTTGTGCTGGTGGACGGCTGGGCGCTCATTATCGGGACACTGGCCGGCAGTTTCGGCGGTGTCTGACTTCACCTTGTTCGGGAGATCCGCGCCATGACCCCTGAAGTTGCTGTCGATCTGTTTCGCCAGGCGCTGTGGCTGACCACGGTCATGGTGGCAATCCTGGTGCTGCCCAGCTTGTTGGTCGGGCTGGCGGTGGCGGTATTCCAGGCCGCCACGCAGATCAACGAACAGACCCTGAGCTTTCTGCCGCGCATGCTGATCATGCTGGTCACCCTCATCGTGATCGGGCCATGGATGGTGCGTACCTTCATGGAGTACATCACCAACCTGTACACCAGCATCCCGCAAGTCATCGGCTGACCATGAATTCGCTGCTGCAACTGACCGACACCCAGATCCAGAGCTGGGTGGCCAGTTTCATGCTGCCGCTGTTTCGCGTGGCGGCGGTGCTGATGGCCATGCCCATCATTGGCACCACCCTGGTCTCGACCCGTATTCGCCTTTACATGGCGGTGGCGATCACGGTATGCATCGCGCCCAACCTGCCGCCGATGCCGCCGTTCCATGCGCTTGACCTCAGTGGCCTGCTGTTGATCGCCGAGGAAATCATCATCGGCACCATGCTGGGGTTTTCCCTGCAGTTTCTTTTTCAGGCGTTCGTGGTCGCCGGGCAAATCATTGCCACGCAGATGGGCATGACCTTCGCCGCCATGGTCGACCCCACCAACGGCACCTCGTCGCCGGTGGTCGGGCAGTTTTTCACCATGCTGGTGACGCTGTTGTTCCTGTCCATGAACGGCCACCTGCTGGTGCTCGAGGTGCTGACCGAAAGCTTCACCACCTTGCCGGTGGGCGCCACCCTGCTGACCCCCAAATTCTGGGACCTGGTGCTGCGCATGGGCTGGGTGCTGGGTGCCGGGATCTTGCTGGTGCTGCCGGCCATCACCGCCCTGCTGGTGATCAACTGCGCCTTCGGGGTGATGACCCGGGCGGCGCCCCAGCTCAATATCTTCTCCATCGGCGTGCCGCTGACGCTGGTGATCGGCATGGTGATCCTGTGGTTGACCATGGGTGACATTCTCAACCAGTACGAGCCGTTGGCAACCCAGTCACTGCTGTGGCTGCGCCAACTGGCCGGGGAGCCCTGAGATGGCTGAAAGCGAAAGCGGCGCGGACAAGACAGAAGACCCCACGGACAAACGCAAGAAAGATGCGCGAGAAAAGGGTGAAATCGCCCGTTCCCGGGAGCTCAACACCCTGGTGATCATGCTCGCCGGTACCGGTGGCCTGCTGGCATTCGGCGGTGCCATGGCGCAGATGATGATCGACCTGATGCGCAAGAATTTCACCCTCAGCCGTGAAGTGATCGTCGACGAGCGCTACATGGGCATCTTTTTGCTGCAGTCGGGCAAGGCGGCGATTCTGGCGGTACAGCCCTTCATGGTCCTGATGATGATCGCGGCCATCGTCGGCCCGCTGTCGCTGGGCGGTTGGCTCTTCTCCATGGGGGCACTGGCGCCCAAGTTCAGCCGCATGAACCCTGGCGCCGGCCTCAAGCGGATGTTCTCGGCGCGCTCGCTGACCGAGCTGCTCAAGGCGGTGGGCAAGTTTTCCCTGACCTTGTTCATTGGTCTGGTGGTGTTGCGCAAGGACCGCGCCGAGCTGATCGCCATCGCCCACGAGCCGATGGAAAGCGCCATCTTGCACAGCGTGCAACTGGTGGGCTGGAGTTCGTTGTGGATGTCCTGCGGGCTGATCATCATCGCCGCGCTGGATGCGCCGTTCCAGCTGTTCAGCTTCAAGGAAAAAATGAAGATGACCAAGCAGGAGGTCCGCGACGAGCACAAGGACTCGGAGGGGCGTCCAGAGGTCAAGGGTCGCATCCGCCAGCTCCAGCGCGAGATGTCCCAGCGACGCATGATGACAGCGGTGCCCCAGGCCGACGTGGTCATCACCAACCCGACTCACTATGCCGTGGCCCTGAAGTACGACCCCGAGAAAGGCAATGCGCCCATGTTGCTGGCCAAGGGCAGCGACTTCGTGGCCCTGAAGATCCGCGAGATCGCCACGCAGAACCAGATCCAGCTACTGGAGTCGCCGGCCCTGGCGCGTTCGATCTATTACTCCACTGAGCTTGACCAGCCCATTCCTGCTGGTTTGTATCTGGCGGTGGCGCAGGTGCTGGCCTATGTGTATCAGATCCGCCAGTACAGGGCGGGGCAGGGCAAGCCCAGACCCAAGCCGCCCAGTGATGATTTACCGATTCCGGATGAGTTGCGGCGCGATGAGTAACGGCCAGCTCGGTCCTGCGGTCTGATGCGTGTCTCAATGGCTCCCATGTATCCCCCTCGACACAACTTTGCAAACCTTTAGGCAAAGTTGGACAGGTTCTTGCACAAGCCTTGTTACAACGCCTCAGGGCGTCAAAAGATTGCTTGAACGGGGAATGTCGGTGGATCGCTCTCAGCTAATCAACACGGTTCGCAGCAACGCCAAGGGTCTGGGGCAAGGCAGCCTGGGGGTGCCCCTGTTGTTGCTGGTGATGCTGGCAATGATGATGTTGCCCATCCCGGCCTTCCTCCTCGACGTGTTCTTCACCTTCAACATCGCGCTGTCCATCGTCGTGCTGCTGGTCTGCGTGTACGCCATGCGGCCGCTGGACTTCGCGGTGTTCCCCACCATTCTGCTGGTGGCCACCTTGCTGCGTCTGGCGCTCAACGTGGCTTCCACCCGCGTGGTCATGCTCCACGGCCAGGAGGGCCATGCGGCGGCGGGCAAGGTGATCCAGGCGTTTGGTGAAGTGGTCATTGGCGGCAACTACGTGGTGGGTATCGTGGTGTTCGCCATCCTCATGATCATCAACTTTGTGGTGGTCACCAAAGGTGCCGGTCGTATTTCCGAGGTGAGCGCACGGTTTACCCTGGACGCCATGCCCGGCAAGCAGATGGCCATCGACGCCGACCTCAACGCCGGCATCATCGACCAGAACCAGGCCAAGCTGCGCCGGATGGAAGTGGCGGCCGAGGCCGAGTTCTATGGTTCGATGGACGGTGCCAGCAAGTTCGTGCGCGGTGACGCCGTCGCCGGCTTGATGATTCTGTTCATCAACCTGCTGGGCGGTACCGCCGTGGGCATGATCCAGCACGGCATGTCGTTTGCCGATGCCGGCAAGGTCTACGCGCTGCTGACCATTGGTGACGGCCTGGTGGCCCAGCTGCCGTCGCTGCTGCTATCCACTGCTGCTGCCGTGATGGTGACGCGGGCGTCGAGCTCCGAGGAAATGGGCAAGCAGATCCATCGGCAGATGTTCGCCTCGCCCAAGGCCCTGGCTGTCTCCGGCGCGCTGATGGCGATCATGGGCCTGGTGCCTGGCATGCCACACCTGTCGTTCCTCAGCCTGGCCGCCATGGCCATGGGCGGTGCCTACCTGTTATGGCAAAAGCAGAACCTGATCAAGGAAACGGCCCTGGCGGAAGTGCAGCGCCAACAGGAAATGCTGCCGTCGCCTACCCGCAACCAGGAAACCAAGGAGCTGGGCTGGGATGACGTGACCCCCATCGACATGATCGGCCTGGAAGTCGGCTATCGTCTGATCCCGCTGGTGGATCGCAATCAGGGCGGTCAACTGCTGGCACGGATCAAGGGCGTGCGCAAGAAGCTGTCTCAGGACCTGGGCTTCCTCATGCCCACTGTGCACATTCGCGACAACCTCGATCTGGCCCCAAGTGCCTATCGCCTGACACTGATGGGGGTGATTCTCGCGGAAGCGGAAATTTATCCGGATCGAGAGCTGGCCATCAACCCAGGCCAGGTGTTCGGCACCCTGAACGGTATCACCGCCAGAGACCCGGCGTTTGGCCTGGAAGCCGTGTGGATCGAGCTAAGTTTACGTAGCCAGGCGCAATCTTTAGGTTATACCGTGGTCGATGCCAGTACAGTAGTGGCCACGCACTTGAACCAGATCTTGTCCAAACATGCTCATGAGCTGATCGGGCATGAGGAAGTCCAGCAGTTGCTGCAAGTGCTGGCCAAGGCCTCGCCCAAGCTGGCTGAAGAGCTGGTGCCGGGTGTGTTGTCGCTGTCGGCGTTGCTCAAGGTGTTGCAGGCGTTGCTGGCCGAGCAGGTGCCGGTGCGCGATATCCGCAGCATCGCCGAAGCCATCGCCAACAACGCGGCCAGGAGTCAAGATACCGCCGCTTTGGTGGCCAACGTGCGAGTCGGTTTGTCCCGCGCAATCGTGCAAAGCATTGTAGGCATTGAGTCGGAGCTGCCAGTGATCACGCTGGAGCCCAGGTTGGAACAGATTTTGCTCAATAGTCTTCAGAAGGCGGGTCAGGGTCAGGAAGAAGGCGTTTTGCTGGAACCGAGCATGGCCGAAAAGTTGCAACGTTCTTTGATAGAGGCTGCACAGCGTCAAGAAATGCAAGGCCAGCCAGTGATCCTGCTGGTGGCCGGGCCGGTTCGGGCGATGCTCTCGCGGTTTGGTCGTCTTGCTGTACCGAATCTGCATGTGTTGGCTTACCAGGAAATTCCTGACAACAAGCAAGTGACTATCGTCGCGACAGTAGGGCCCAACGGCTGAGGGTGATGGGTTATGCAAGTGAAGCGTTTTTTCGCTGCCGATATGCGTCAGGCCATGAAACTGGTCCGCGACGAGCTGGGCGCTGACGCCGCGATCATCGGCAACCGCCGAATCGCCGGTGGCGTCGAGCTGACCGCGGCGCTTGACTACAAGCTGTCGGCGCTGGCCCCCCGTGTGCCCAACATCGAACTGGAAGATGAGCTGCGCAAGACTCAATCGCGTATCGTCTCCGCCCAGGCCGAACTGAGCCAGCGCAGCGACAGCGATGGCGTGAACAACCGCCAGCTGTTTGCCGGGCTGCCGTTGACCGCCTCCGAGCCGCTGGTGGAACCCAATTTCGTCGAGCCGATGCGCGCTACGGTGCCGGCGCCGGTCGCTCAACCCGCAGTGGATCAGCGCCTGTTCGACTCCATGCGCTCGGAGCTCAACGGCCTGCGCGAATTGCTGGAAGTGCAACTCGGCTCGCTGGCCTGGACGCAGCTGCAAGGCAGTCAGCCCGAGCAGGCCAACCTGTGGCGGCGCCTGCAACGTATCGGCCTGTCCGGCCCTATTTCTCGTGAGCTGCTGAGCCTGACCGGGGAAATTCGCGAACCTCGGCAAGCCTGGCGGATGCTCCTGGCGCATTTGGCGCGTATGATCCACACCCCGGAAGTGGAACCCCTGGAAGAGGGCGGTGTGATTGCCATGGTCGGCCCGGCCGGCATGGGCAAGACCACCACCCTGGCCAAGCTGGCAGCACGCTATGTGCTCAAGTACGGCGCCCAGAGCATTGCATTGGTGAGCATGGACAGTTTTCGCATTGGCGCCCAGGAGCAGCTCAAGACCCTGGGGCGCATTCTCAATGTCTCGGTGACCCAGGTCGATCCTGGCCAGTCGCTGGGTCAGGCGCTGGAGCCGCTGTTGCGCAAGCGGGTGATCCTCATCGACACCGCCGGCCTGCAGGCCAGCGACCCGGCCTTGCGCATGCAACTGGAAAGCCTGGCCGGGCGCGGTATCCGCGCGCGCAATTACCTGGTGCTGGCCACCACCAGCCAGAAGCAGGTGCTCACCGCTGCCTATCACAGCTACAAGCGCTGTGGCCTGGCCGGTTGCATCCTGACCAAACTTGATGAAACGGCGAGTCTCGGCGAAGTGCTGAGCCTGGCCATCAGTACCGAACTGCCTGTGGCCTATCTCACGGACGGCCCGCGCATTCCGGACGATCTGCATCTGCCGCGCCGGCACCAATTGGTCAGCCGCGCAGTAAATGTGCAGATGCAGGAGGAACCCAGTGAAGAGGCCATGGCCGATATGTTCGCTGACCTCTACCACAGCCCTGACAAGCGTGTGGGCTGAGGGAAATGGTTGATATGAAGTTCCAAACTACCTACATCGATGGTCTGCATGCCTTGGTTGTTCAAGCGCAGTCGGTCGTGTGGCCTCGGTCTAAGTGACAAGGTAAACAACGAACATGGGCAGCATGCATCCCGTACAGGTGATCGCGGTGACCGGCGGCAAAGGTGGCGTCGGGAAGACTAACGTGTCAGTGAACTTGTCCCTGGCGCTGGCAGAGCTTGGCCGCAGGGTCATGCTGCTGGACGCCGATCTGGGGCTGGCGAACGTCGACGTCCTGCTCGGGCTGACACCCAAACGCACCCTGGCCGACGTCATCGAAGGCCGCTGCGAGCTGCGCGACGTCATGCTCCAGGGCCCTGGCGGGATTCGTATCGTCCCCGCCGCCTCGGGTACCCAGAGCATGGTGCACTTGTCTGCGGCGCAGCATGCCGGTCTGATTCAGGCATTCAGCGACGTGGGCGACAACCTCGACGTGCTGGTGATCGACACGGCCGCCGGGATCGGCGAGTCGGTGGTCAGTTTCGTGCGCGCCGCCCAGGAGGTGTTGCTGGTGGTGTGCGACGAACCGACCTCGATTACCGACGCCTACGCATTGATCAAACTGCTCAACCGTGATTACGGCATGAACCGTTTCCGGGTGCTGGCCAACATGGCCCAGAGCCCGCAGGAAGGTCGCAATCTGTTCGCCAAACTGACGAAAGTGACCGATCGATTCCTTGATGTTGCACTGCAGTACGTCGGTGCCGTGCCTTACGACGAATGTGTGCGCAAGGCAGTGCAAAAGCAGCGCGCGGTGTACGAGGCTTTCCCGCGTTCCAAATGTGCCCTGGCGTTCAAGGCCATAGCCCAGAAGGTCGACACCTGGCCACTGCCCGCCAATCCCCGGGGGCATCTGGAGTTCTTTGTCGAACGTCTGGTACAGCAAACTAGCGCAGGGCCCGTATCATGAGCGCGAGCGGATATCGTATGTACAGCAAGGCTTCCCGTGAGTCCCAGCAGTACGAACTGATCGAGCGCTATGCGCCTCTGGTCAAACGAATCGCCTATCACCTGCTGGCGCGCCTGCCGGCCAGCGTGCAGGTGGAAGACCTGATTCAGGCCGGCATGATCGGCCTGCTCGAGGTGTCCACCAAGTACGACTCGACCAAGGGCGCGAGCTTCGAGACCTACGCCGGTATCCGTATCCGCGGCGCCATGCTCGATGAAGTGCGCAAGGGTGACTGGGCGCCGCGCTCGGTGCACCGCAATACGCGCATGGTCAGTGATGCCATACGCTCGATCGAGGCGAAAACCGGTCGCGACGCTAAAGATCATGAGGTTGCTGCCGAACTCAAGTTGAGCCTGGATGATTACTACGGGATTCTCAACGATACCCTGGGCAGCCGGTTGTTCAGTTTTGACGACCTGCTGCAGGACGGTGGCGAACATGAAGGGTTGCATGAAGACGGTGCCAGCGGTTCGCTGGAGCCTTCGCGCGACCTTGAAGACGAACGTTTCCAGGCGGCACTGGCCGATGCCATTGCCGGCCTGCCGGAACGGGAAAAGCTGGTGCTGGCGTTGTATTACGACGAGGAACTGAACCTCAAGGAAATCGGCGAAGTGCTGGGGGTCAGCGAGTCGCGTGTCAGCCAGTTGCACAGCCAGTGCGCCGCGCGTTTGCGTGGACGCCTGAGCGAGTGGCGGGCGCGGGGTTAGGCAATTACCGGAGTACCGGGTTGGCAGTCGCTGCAAAAAAATTAAAACCGGATTTGATTGAACGCGCGCTCAGCTGCTGGGCGGGTCAAGACTGCTTGGAGGTCTAATTGGACAAGAACATGAAAATCCTCATCGTTGACGATTTTTCGACGATGCGGCGGATCATCAAGAACCTGTTGCGTGATCTGGGCTTTACCAACACGTCCGAGGCCGATGACGGGAATACGGCGCTGCCGATGTTGCAGAGCGGGGGCTTTGATTTTCTGGTCACTGACTGGAACATGCCGGGCATGTCGGGTATCGACCTGCTCAAGCAGGTCCGTGCCGACGATCGCCTCAAGCACCTGCCGGTGTTGATGGTGACTGCCGAAGCCAAGCGCGAGCAGATCATCGAAGCCGCCCAGGCGGGCGTCAACGGCTATGTGGTCAAGCCTTTCACTGCCCAGGTGCTGAAAGAAAAGATCGAAAAGATTTTCGAGCGCGTCAACAGCTGATGACCGCCACGGGGGCGCAATGGACCAGAAAAAAGATTCTTTGGGGGACTTCGAGTCGACCCTGAAGAAACATGCCGTCGAACTGGTGAACAGCCTTGAAAAAGGCCAGTTTGGCGAGGCAGTGCAGTTGATCCATGAGCTGAATCAGACCCGTGATCGCGGCCTGTACCAGGAAGTCGGCAAGCTGACGCGCGAGTTGCACAGCGCGATCGTCAGTTTCCAGATCGATCCGCACATGCCTCAGGCCGAGGAAGTTTCCCAGATCACGGACGCCACCGAGCGTTTGTCCTATGTCGTGCGGCTGACCGAAAATGCAGCCAACCGGACCATGGACCTGGTGGAGCAGAGCACACCGGTGATGACCGAGCTGGCCGACGACGCCAAGGCGTTGAGCATCGATTGGCAGCGTTTCATGCGCCGGGAAATCGGCGCGGAAGAGTTTCGCGAGCTGGCGCGCCGGGTGGATACCTTTCTCACCCGTAGCGAGCAGGGCAACCGCCAGGTCTCGGGGCATCTGAACGACATTCTGCTGGCGCAGGATTACCAGGACCTCACCGGTCAGGTGATCAAGCGCGTGACGCAACTGGTCACGGAAGTGGAGAGCAATCTGCTCAAACTGGTGCTGATGGCCAGTCAGGTGGACCGCTTTGCGGGCATCGAACACGACCATCAACAGCTTCGCGATGAAAAAGATCACGAAATTCACCCTGCCAGGGGTGAAGGTCCGCAGATTCATGCCGATAAACGGGAAGACGTTGTATCCGGTCAGGATGATGTCGACGATCTGCTGTCCAGCCTGGGCTTTTGACGCAACACCCAGGCTCGTGATTCTTTCATTCCAGGGAGCACCCATATGAGCTTCGGCGCCGACGAAGAAATCCTTCAGGATTTCCTGGTAGAGGCCGGCGAAATTCTCGAGCAACTGTCCGAACAGCTGGTCGAGCTTGAAAGCCGACCAGATGATGCGGACTTGCTCAATGCAATTTTTCGCGGTTTTCACACTGTAAAAGGCGGCGCCGGCTTCCTCCAGCTCAACGAGCTGGTGGAGTGCTGCCACATCGCCGAAAACGTTTTCGACATCCTGCGCAAGGGTGAACGTCGCGTCGACTCCGAACTGATGGACGTTGTTCTCGAAGCACTTGACGCGGTCAACGGCATGTTCGGCGAAGTGCGCGAACGTACCACCGTCACTCCCGCGTCGCCTCAGTTGCTCGAAGCGCTGGCGCGTCTGGCCGAACCTGCTGGCGCCGCTCCTGCGCCGTCCGCCGCACCCGTGGCGGCCCCCGTGACAGCGTCCCCGGTTGCTGCGTCCGACGAGATCACCGATTTCGAATTCGAAGCGCTGCTCGACTCCCTCAACAACGACGTTCAGGCCACGCCGTCTGCGCCGGTATCGTCCGCGCCGGCCAGTGATGAAATCACCGACGACGAATTCGAATCGCTGTTGGACCAGTTGCACGGCAAGGGCCAGATCGCCCCACCCGCCGCAGCGTCGGCTGCGCCCGCCAAACCGGGTGCGCCGGACGAAATCACCGATGACGAGTTCGAGTCGCTGCTCGACCAGTTGCACGGCAAGGGCGCGTTTGCCGCCGATGGCCTGCCAGGCGTGGCCGCCAGCACCCCGCCGGCAACCCATACGCCGGTGGCCAAGAGCGGTGAGTTGATCACCGACGACGAGTTCGAATCCTTGCTCGACGAATTGCACGGCAAGGGCAAGTTCACCGAAGTGGCGGCCGAAGCGCCGGCCCCCGTGGCCAAGGCGCCAGCACCCGTACCGGTCGCCAAGCCAGCTGCTGCTGCGCCTGCGCCTGCACCCGCACCGGTTGCGGCCAAGCCAGCAGCGAGCGGCGAGAAGCCGGTGGCCACGGAAGCGGAAACCACCGTGCGGGTCGACACCGCGCGTCTGGACGAAATCATGAACATGGTCGGCGAGCTGGTGCTGGTGCGTAACCGCCTGGTCCGCCTGGGCAGCAACAGCGCCGACGAGGCCATGCAGAAAGCCGTGTCCAATCTCGACGTGGTCACCGCTGACCTGCAGACCGCGGTCATGAAGACCCGCATGCAGCCGATCAAGAAAGTCTTCGGGCGCTTCCCGCGCCTGGTTCGCGACCTGGCCCGCCAGCTCAAGAAAGAGATCAACCTGGAACTGGTGGGCGAAGAAACCGACCTGGACAAGAACCTCGTCGAGGCCTTGGCCGACCCGTTGGTCCACTTGGTGCGCAACGCGGTCGACCACGGCATCGAGTCGCCGGAAGAGCGCGAAGCGTCGGGCAAATCCCGTGGCGGGCGCGTGGTGCTTTCGGCTGAACAGGAAGGCGACCACATCCTGCTGTCGATCTCCGATGACGGCAAGGGCATGGACCCGGCGGTCCTTCGGGCCATCGCGGTCAAGCGCGGGGTAATGGACAAGGATGCCGCCGATCGTCTCAGCGACACCGAATGCTACAACCTGATCTTTGCCCCTGGCTTCTCCACCAAGACCGAGATCTCCGACGTGTCGGGCCGTGGCGTGGGCATGGACGTGGTGAAAACCAAGATCTCCCAGCTCAACGGCACCATCAACATTCACTCGACCAAGGGCCAGGGTTCGAAGATCGTCATCAAGGTCCCGCTGACACTGGCGATCATGCCTACCCTGATGGTCATGCTGGGCAACCAGGCGTTTGCTTTCCCGCTGGTCAACGTCAACGAGATCTTCCACCTGGACCTGTCGCGCACCAACGTGGTCGATGGCCAGGAAGTGGTGATCGTGCGCGACAAGGCCCTGCCGCTGTTCTACCTCAAGCGCTGGCTGGTCAGTTCGGCAGCCCATGAAGAACAACGCGAAGGCCATGTGGTGATCCTTTCGGTCGGCACCCAGCGTATCGGCTTCGTGGTCGACCAGCTGGTCGGTCAGGAAGAAGTGGTGATCAAGCCCTTGGGCAAGATGCTGCAAGGCACGCCAGGCATGTCGGGCGCGACCATTACCGGTGACGGTCGTATCGCGCTGATTCTCGACGTACCGAGCATGCTCAAGCGCTACGCGGCACGGCGTATCTGATCAAGGGGGGCGGCAGCGTCCGCTCCCTAACGGGGTGTATATGGCAGTCAAGGTTTTAGTGGTGGACGACTCGGGCTTTTTCCGTCGCCGCGTCTCGGAAATTCTCTCTTCGGACCCGAACATTCAAGTGGTCGGCACGGCGTCCAATGGCAAGGAAGCCATCGAGCAGGCCCAGGCCCTCAAGCCCGACGTGATTACCATGGATTACGAGATGCCGATGATGGATGGCATCACGGCGATCCGTCACATCATGCAGCGCTGCCCGACCCCGGTCTTGATGTTTTCCTCGCTCACCCATGAAGGCGCCCGGGTCACCCTGGACGCCCTCGATGCTGGCGCGGTGGATTTCCTGCCGAAGAACTTCGAAGACATTTCTCGCAATCCCGAGAAGGTCAAACAGATGCTGTGCGACAAAGTCCACAACATCTCGCGCAGCAACCGTCGGTTCAGCAGTTATTCAGCGCCTGCCGCTGCCCCGGCACCCGCGCCTGCGCCGGTCAGCACTGCGGCGCCGGCTCCCGCACGTCGTCCGGCAGCGCCGGCCCCGGTGGCTGCGCCTGCCCGTGCCCCGGCCGCGGCCCATTCGCCCGCGCCCAAACGCAAATCCTACAAACTGGTGGCCATCGGCACGTCCACCGGTGGCCCGGTGGCCCTGCAACGGGTATTGACGCAGCTGCCCGCGCATTTTCCCGCGCCCATCGTGCTGATCCAGCACATGCCGGCCGCGTTCACCCGGGCCTTCGCCGAGCGTCTGGACAAACTCTGCCGTATCAGCGTCAAGGAAGCCGAGGACGGTGACGTGCTGCGTCCAGGCCTGGCGCTGTTGGCCCCGGGAGGCAAACAGATGATGGTCGACAGCCGTGGCACGGTGAAGATTCTGCCCGGTGACGAGCGTCTCAATTACAAGCCCTGCGTGGACATCACCTTCGGCTCGGCCGCCAAGTCCTACGGGGACAAGGTGCTGGCCGTGGTCCTGACCGGGATGGGCGCCGATGGCCGCGAGGGCGCGCGCCTGCTCAAGCAAGGCGGCAGCCACGTCTGGGCCCAGGACGAAGCGAGCTGCGTGATCTATGGCATGCCCATGGCGATCGTCAAGGCCAACCTGGCCGATGCGATCTACAGTCTGGATGACATAGGCCGGCACCTGGTGGAGGCGTGCGTCTGATGGATGTCTTGAGCCTGATAGGGATCATCATGGCGTTTGTCGCCATCATCGGCGGCAACTTTCTGGAAGGCGGCCACATGGGCGCCTTGCTCAATGCTCCGGCGATCCTGATCGTGATCGGCGGTACGGTGGGCGCCGCTTTGCTGCAGTCGCCGATGAGCGCGTTCAAGCGTGCACTGGTGATCGCACGCTGGGTCATCTTTCCTCCACGGGTGGACCTGGCCGGCGGCATCGACCGCGTGGTGACCTGGAGCCTGACCGCGCGCAAGGAAGGCCTGCTGGGGCTTGAGACCATTGCCGACGGCGAACGCGACGATTACGCCCGCAAGGGCTTGCAGTTGCTGGTGGACGGCGCCGAGCCGGAAGCCATCCGCAGCATCCTCGAGGTGGATTTCTATACCCAGGAGAGCCGCGACATCCAGGCCGCGAAAGTCTTCGAATGCATGGGCGGTTACGCGCCCACCATCGGCATCATCGGTGCGGTGATGGGCCTGATCCACGTCATGGGCAACCTGGCCGACCCTACCCAACTGGGCAGCGGTATCGCTGTGGCCTTCGTGGCTACCATCTACGGGGTGGCCAGCGCCAACCTGGTGTTGCTGCCGGTGGCCAACAAGCTCAAGGCCATTGCCCTGCGCCAGTCCCGTTACCGGGAAATGCTGCTCGAAGGCATTCTATCGATTGCCGAAGGTGAAAATCCACGCTCCATCGAACTGAAGCTGCAAGGCTTCATGGACTGATCATGGCCCGTCGACGTCGCCACGAAGAGCACGAAAACCATGAGCGTTGGCTGGTGTCCTACGCCGACTTCATCACCCTGCTGTTTGCCTTCTTCGTGGTGATGTACTCCATCTCCTCGGTCAACGAAGGCAAGTACAAGGTGCTTTCCCAAGCTCTGGTCGGGGTGTTCAACGACCCGGAGCGCAGCGTCAAGCCGATCCCCATCGGCGACGAGCACGTGCTGACTACCAAGCCCACTGAACAGTTGGTCAAGGATAGCGATCAGCCGGATGCGGCCATTTCATCGCCCATCACGCCGCTGCAAAGCATTGCCAACCAGGTCAACGATGCCTTTGGCGACCTGATCAAGTCCGATCAGTTGACCGTGCGCGGCAACGAAATGTGGATCGAGATCGAACTCAAGTCCGGCCTGCTGTTCGGCAGCGGCGACGCGATTCCCAGCGACAAGGCGTTCACCATCATCGACAAGGTGGCGCAGATCATCAAACCCTTCGACAACCCGATCCATGTCGAAGGCTTCACCGATGATCAGCCGATCCGTACCTCGCAGTACCCGACCAACTGGGAACTGTCCTCGGCGCGCTCGTCGAGCATCGTGCGCATGATGGCCGCCGACGGCATCAACCCTAGCCGTATGGCCTCGGTGGGCTATGGTGAATTTCAACCCATTGCCAGCAATGCCACGGCACAGGGGCGTTCCAGCAACCGGCGCGTGGTGTTGGTGATTTCCCGCAACCTGGATGTACGCCGCGCCCTGACCGGCGCGGGGAGTACCGGCAGTCAACCGCCGCCGATCATCAAGCCGGTGGGCAGGGCAACTGGCACACAAACTGCACCGTCGCCTGTACAGCGGTCACCTGGGGCCTGAGCCGTCAAAACCCCGGCACTGTTACATCAACTTGGAACGACTGTCTCGGTAGGGGCCGGATCTTTGATCCGGGCTGCCGCTCCGGGAGGAAAAGCACCACGATGAGAGTCTGGGCAATAGCCAATCAAAAAGGTGGCGTCGGCAAGACCACCACTTGCATCGCCCTCGCTGGCCTGTTGGCCGAAGCGGGCAAGCGCGTGGTCGTGGTCGACCTCGACCCCCATGGTTCGATGACCAGCTATTTCGGCCACAACCCCGATCAGCTTGAAAACAGCTGTTACGACCTGTTCCTGAACAAGGGCCATGTCCCCGAAGGTTTGCCGCGCCAGCTGCTGCTGCCCACGAGTGACGAGCGTATTTCCCTGCTGCCGTCCAGTACCGCCTTGGCCACCCTGGAGCGCCAGTCGCCGGGTCAGAGCGGCCTGGGCCTGGTGATCGCCAAGAGTCTGGCACAGCTGTGGCAGGATTTCGATTACGCGCTGATCGACAGCCCGCCGTTGCTCGGTGTGCTGATGGTCAACGCGCTGGCGGCCAGCCAGCAGTTGGTGATCCCGGTGCAGACCGAGTTTCTCGCGGTCAAGGGCCTGGAACGCATGGTCAGCACGCTGGAGATGATCAACCGTTCGCGCAAGCAGCCGTTGCCTTACAGCATCATCCCGACCTTGTTCGACCGTCGCACCCAGGCGTCGATGGCCACCATGCGCACCTTGCGCGATGGATACCCCGAGCACATCTGGCAGGGCTATATCCCGGTGGACACGCGCCTGCGCGACGCCAGCCGGGCCGGGCAGACGCCGTCGGCGTTCGACCCCAAATGCCGTTCGGTGCTGGCTTATCGGGCGCTGCTCAAGCATTTGCTGGCCCAGCAACTGCAAACGCAGGTGGCGTGATGAGTCGTCCTGTCGATATCGCCACCCGGCCCAAGCAGGCCCTGCAGTCCTATCTGGATGGCTTGTTGCAGGAAGCCACCGAAGCCGTCGAGACGCCTGTCGAGGCGCCATTGGATGACTTTGCCGCCGCCGTGCGCGAAGAGCAGGCCCGTGATGCGTTGCTGGAGAAGGTGATCGCCGCGGAGCCCGTCAAGGTGGTGGCTGCGGTACCGATGCCGATCCCTGAGCCGGTCGTCGACAGCGTCGCGCCGATGGCGGTGCCGGAACTCGCCCCGGTCGAGCCCGTGGCTCAGGTACATCTGGCGCCAGCCGGTCCCGCGCAGCCTCCGGCCGCCCTCGACGGCCGCCCGGAATGGGCCAGTGAACCGTTTGAATGCCTGTTGTTCGATGTGGCCGGCCTGACACTGGCGGTGCCGCTGGTGTGCCTGGGGTCGATCTACCCGCTCGCGGGTCAGGAACTGACGCCTCTGTTCGGTCAGCCCAACTGGTTTCTTGGCATCCTGCCAACCCAGATGGGCAACCTCAAGGTGCTGGACACGGCCCGCTGGGTCATGCCCGATCGCTACCGCGACGATTTTCAGCAAGGCCTGCAATACGTGATTTCCGTGCAGGGCTATGAATGGGGCCTGGCGGTGCATCAGGTCAGCCGCTCGCTGCGTCTGGACCCCGATGAAATAAAATGGCGCCCCCAGCGAGGCCAACGGCCATGGCTGGCGGGCACCGTGATCGAACACATGTGTGCGCTGCTGGATGTGGCAGAGCTGGCCGAGTTGATCGCCAGCGGTGCCGTGAAACAGATGCAGGCTGCCGCGCCTGTCAGCAAGACCGCCGGCAAACCAAAAAGATGAATACCAACAAGGGGTCAGGGTTATGAAGAAGTCGTCTGGGCAAGGTTCCGAAGATCCGATTCTGCAGTGGGTGACGTTCAAGCTCGACAACGAGTCCTACGGCATCAACGTGATGCAGGTCCAGGAAGTGCTGCGCTACACCGAGATCGCGCCGGTGCCGGGCGCGCCGAGCTACGTGCTGGGCATCATCAACTTGCGCGGTAACGTGGTCACGGTGATCGACACCCGCCAGCGCTTCGGCCTGCACCCCAGCGATGTCTCCGACAACACCCGCATCGTCATCATCGAGGCTGACAAGCAAGTGGTCGGTATCCTCGTCGACAGTGTCGCCGAGGTGGTTTACCTGCGCCAATCGGAAGTGGAAACGGCGCCCAACGTGGGCAATGACGAGTCGGCCAAATTCATCCAGGGCGTGTGCAACAAGAACGGCGAACTGCTGATTCTGGTGGAGCTCGACAAGATGATGTCCGAGGAAGAGTGGTCCGATCTGGAGAACATCTGATTGATCTTCGAGGTGGGGGTGGTGCTGCTGGCCGTGCTCTGGGTCGGCACCGTCGCGTTGTTTCTGACGCACACCCGTGAACAGAAGCGTCTGTGGGCCCAGCAGGAGGCCGACGGCATTGCTCGTGATCAGCGTCTGCGCGAGCTGAGCAAGCGGGTCGACGCCTACCAGAACGGCACCGTGCGCATGGGCGAAGCCCTGCACGAGCTACGCGCCGTGGTGGCCCCGCTCCCGGACAAGCTCGAGCAATTGCAACAGCGCGACCCGGACAGCCTGTCGTTTAACCAGGCCGCCAAGCTGGTGAGCATGGGGGCTTCCATCGACGAGTTGACACAGGCCTGTGGCTTGACCCAGGCAGAGGCCGAGTTGATGAGTCGGTTGCACAGGGGGTGAGGCAACGGCGTGCTGACCGCCACATTGTGCAGACATTGTGGAGATTGGCCGCCCACCCTTGTGTCCCCGACGCATAGCGCGGTTAATGTCGCTTTAGCGAATACAATGCCTGCGCCATGAAACTGACTCTCTCCAGCAAACTCTTCGTCGCCGTCCAGGCGCTTTGTACCTTTGCGGTGCTGGCGATGGGCTTTGCGGCCTACCTGAGTTTCACCCATGGCTTTCTGGGGTACCTCAACGAGCAGGCGGTGGAACGGCTGCAAACCACCTTGCCGCGCTTCGAGCAGGCCTGGAGCGATCACGGCAACTGGGATTACCTGCGCAACAACGGCCATGGCTGGTTCGAACTGATCCGTCCCGAACTGCGCCCCGGGCAGACCAATCATTACCCTGGCACGCCGCCAGTGTCTGACCTGACCGGCGCCTTCCTGCGCTTCAGCCTGCTTGATAATCAGCACCACTACATCGCCGGCTACACCGAGTTCGATCAGCACGCGGTGCTGATGGCGGTCACCCATGACAGCCAGGTGGTCGGCTGGCTGGCGATGACGCCTTTCGAAACCGTCAGCGCCACGGGTGACAGCCGCTTCCAGCTCAATCAGATCCGCTCCAGCCTGCTGATTGGCCTGGTCTGTCTGCTGGTGTCCGGGGTGATCGCCTGGTGGATCACCCATCAATTGCTGCAACCGGTCAAGCGAGTGGCCCTGGCCACCCGCCGGCTGGCGGCGGGTGATTACGCCACTGCCTTGCCGGAGACCGGCAACGACGAGGCCGCGCAATTGGCCCGCGACTTCAACCGCATGGCGGCAACCCTGGCCAGCAACGAGCAGCAGCGTCGGGGCTTCATGGCGGATATTTCCCATGAACTGCGCACGCCCCTGGCGATCCTGCGGGCGGAGCTTGAAGCCATCGAGGACGGCATCCGCGTCATGGACGGCCAGGCGCTGCGCTCGTTGCAAGCGGAGGTCATGGCGCTGAGCAAGCTGGTGGACGACCTGTTCGAACTGTCGGTGACCGAACTGGGCGGCCCTGCCTATCGCCGCGATCCGGTTGACGTGGGCGCCTTGCTGGGGATGGCAGTGGACGCTTACGCCACACGGTTTGCCGAGCGTCAGTTGAGCCTGCACCTGCTGTCATGGCCTGAACCGTTATTGGTCCTCGGCGACGATGCCAAGCTGGTCCAGCTGTTTTACAACCTGCTGGAAAACAGCCTGCGCTACACCGATGCCGGCGGCTCGGTCAACCTGCGCATCAGCCGCCTCGACGACAAAGTGTGCATCGACTTTCAGGACACCGCGCCCGGTGTGCCATCAGAGCAGCAGACGCGCCTGTTCGAGCGTTTCTACCGCGTGGAAAACTCCCGAAGCCGCAGCAGCGGCGGGGCCGGGCTTGGCCTGGCGATCTGCCGTGGCATCGCCCAGGTCCATGGCGGCGAGTTATCGGCTCAAGGTTCGCCTTTCGGTGGGCTGTGGCTGACATTGCGCCTGCCCGCGTTGGAGCGTCTGTGATGACGACGCGCATTCTGGTGGTAGAAGACGAGCCCAAGCTGGCAATGCTGCTGGGCGATTACCTGCGGGCGGCGGGCTATGAGGTCGAGCATCTGGCCGAAGGGCTTGGGGTGATCCCGTCCATCCGTCGCGCGCCGCCTGCGCTGTTGCTGCTCGACCTCATGCTGCCCGGCCGCGATGGCCTGGACATCTGCCGCGAACTGCGCAGCTTCAGCCAACTGCCGGTGATCATGCTGACCGCGCGGGTGGAGGAGATCGACCGTCTGCTGGGTCTCGAAGCCGGTGCCGACGACTACGTCTGCAAGCCCTTCAGCCCGCGGGAAGTGGTGGCGAGGGTCAAGGCGGTGCTGCGCCGCTCGGCCGAGGTCCAGCCGCACGAGCGCAGCGGCCTGACGGTGGACACCCAGCGCTACGAAGCGAGCCTCAACGGCGTGGCGCTGGAACTGACGCCCGTGGAGTTTCGGCTGCTGGCGGCGCTCAAGGCCCGGGCCGGGCAGGTATTGTCGCGCGAGCAGCTCATGGATCACCTCTACCATGACCACCGCGTGGTCACCGACCGCACGGTGGACAGCCATGTCAAGAATCTGCGGCGCAAGCTGGAAACCGCGGCGCCCGGCGATGACCCGATTCGCTCGATCTATGGCGTGGGGTATTGCCTGGAGGTTTGATCAGTGCTGGCCTCACCGCGCAATCCTGCCGGACCGACGCCCTTGTCATCCCCTACTGCCCACCCCGCCATAACTCCACCAACCCGGTTGGCACTTTGGCCTCGGGAATGGTCAGCACCAGCGATTGTGCCCCGCGCACCTCCAGGCGAAAATAGCGCTGGTCGCCACTGCCCGCCGTCTCGGGTTGCACCGAAAACGGCAACAGCCGATTGATCAGCTCGCAGATGTGCTGGCGTGCTTCATCATTAAGATGGGCCAGCTCGATACGCCGGGGCGCATTGAGCTTGGGCACATAAGCCACGCCACCCTCATGGGCCACTTCCAGCACAGTATCGGCATGCAATGCGTTGAGCGGTTCCATCACAGCACCTCGACGGTTTTCCAGGCGGTCTCGATCAGGCCGGCCTGATTCGCACCCAAAGTGGATTTGGCATGCTGGATCGTCAACTGGGCAAACTCATCGAAGTTTGCCGTGCGCGACAGGCTCGGGTCGCACAAGGTCTGGTACCAGACCTTGCCTGCCGTTTCCCATGAACGCCCACCCAGCGCCAGGGCGGCGAGGTAGAACGCATGGTTGGGGATCCCCGAGTTCACGTGCACGCCGCCATTGTCCGGCCGGGCGCTGACGAACCCGGCCATGGTCGCCGGTTGCGGATCCTTGCCCAACTGCGGGTCGTCGTAGGCGGTGCCCGGTGCGGCCATCGAGCGCAGGCCCTTGCCGTTGATGCCTTTGTAGAGCAGACCGGCTCCGACGATCCAGTCGGCTTTGTCCACGCTCTGCTGCAGGTGATATTGCTTGACCATCGCGCCGAACACGTCCGACATCGACTCGTTCAAGGCGCCGGACTGTTCGATGTAGAGCAGGGCGTTCTGGCTTTCGGTCACGCCGTGGGTCAGTTCGTGGGCCACTATGTCGATGGCATAGGTGAAACGGTTGAACAGCTTGCCGTCGCCATCGCCGAAGACCATCTGCTTGCCGTCCCAGTAGGCGTTGGGGTAGTTCTCTTCGTAGTGTACCGAGGCGGTCAGCGCCAGGCCCTTGTTGTCCAGCGAGTCGCGTTGGAACACCTTCCAGTAGAAGTCGTAAGTGGCGCCCAGGTAGTCGTAGGCTTCATTGGTGGCTTTGTAGGAGGAGCTGCCAGTGGGTGCGGCCTGACCCTCCCGTCGCGCCAGCTTGCCGGGCAGGGTGCCCAGGTGTCTGGCGTCGTAGATGGTGCGCTGGACCACCCCCGGGACATGGGCCGGGGGCACCACCGCCAACAGCGGCCTGATGGCGCCTTCTTCGGTTTTCGCGGGCATGGCCATGGCCGTGCGCACGTGTTCCAGGGTCTTCTTCGCACTGTCACGCACCGGCCCGTCGGCATGCTCGCTGATGTGTTCGAGCATGTACGGCGGGATGATGCTTTGCGGCCGGCGGGCAGGGCTGTCGGGGGCAGGGTGGGTGGTCATGGGGATGTCCTTTCCTTGGCGACTGGAGATTGAGTGTAGATCACCCTACTCGCGACGACTGTGCCCACTGCACGCGAACGCTCTAATAGACTCCTCTTTCGCAGGCAGGGTGCCGTGGCGGGGAATGGTATCTATCTGAGTCAACTCCCCGCCGGATGGGGCACTGCGACGTAATCTCCAGTGCCATCCTCACTGACAAAAATCGGGCGCGGTCACTCCCAACTCGAAGCACTGTTGATCCGCGCAAACAGCGTCAGCGGCATGTTCGCCAACACGGCCTGCTCATAAGCCGCCGGATCAATCGGCCCCGGTGACAGATCGACCCGCGGCACGCCGAACCAGGCGCAGATTTCCCGCAGTTGGCTGAGCGCCGGCAGGTGCTGGTCGATCATGTCATTGAGCACGTCGGGGCCGGTCATGTGGCTGAGTGCCTTGCACCAGCGCTGATGGGCCGGCAGGTCCAGGGCCTTGTCCGGCTTGCTGTTATAGAAGTCGGGATGGCGGCCGTAGCGGGCGAGGATTTCATCGCTGATCCGGTCCAACAGCGGGTTGCCGGGGTGGCTGCCCAGCAGGCTGTTGTTGCATTTGACGTACATACCCATGCGTTGGTCGGACACCGGATAGCTCACCAGCAGTCCGCTCTCATCGGTGTTCAAGGCGACCTGGTCGATGGCTTGCGCCGGCTCGCCATTGAGCGCCGGGACACCGGGCAGCAGGATCAAATCGTCGCAATCCATGTACAGGCCACCCTCCCACTTGAGGATCCGGTAGCGCAGGATGTCGGTGGCCGAGGCTTCGTTGATGGCCACGCCGCCGTTGCCGGCCAGGGCCGCCTGGTACTGCGGGAAATAGCGGCTGGCAGCAAAGTCGGTGAAGGCCGGGTGCTGCTCCAGCGGGTGAATCGTGCAGGTGGGGGCTACGGCCTTGATGTTGCGGTAATTGGTGGCGTAAGCCTCGGGGGAGGCGGTAGACAGGAACAGTTGCTGGCGGTACTGACTGTCCTTGAGCAGCGAGGCGTTGTTGGCCAGGCTCTCCAGGTAGTCCTCCCCCATGATCTTGCGCCCGGTCCAGATGCACGAGACTTTTTTCGGTATGGCCGTGGCATGGGCGGCGTGCATCGCGGTGTAATTCACCGGAAGCTTTACCCGAACGCCGAGGGCCCTGAGGGTGGCCAGGCGCTGCTCGTCGCTGACCACGCGGGTCAGCTCGGTGAGCGGCACCATGTAGGTCCCTGGATCAGTGGGGGCAACATAATAATCTTGGGTACGCACAGCCCTGAAGGCATTGAGTTCATAGCTGTAATCAAAATTTGCCAGGTAGTGGTCGAATTGCCCGACGAGCTTATCGGCGGTCCCTTTGAATGAGTGCTCGCGGATGATTGCCCCGGCCACTTGCGGATCGGCGCCCGGCAGCGGTTGGGCGGCATTGTCGGCGGGGAAGAAGGGCGCCAGCGCTTCCAGATCTTGCGGTAGCCGCGGCGCTCCTGGAGGGCTCAGTGGATAGCCGATCTGGCCGTTGATCCGATGGGGCGGATTGAAGCCCGGCCGCTCGATGCGCAGCAGTTCAGGCGCCACCGACTGCACCGACTCCAGCAGAGGCAGGGCATTGAGCACGCCGAAGACCTGATTTTCGATCCCTTCCAGCCGTTGCTCCTGGGTCTGGGCTTGCAGCAGTTGGTCCAGCGCCAGCCCGAATTGGGCCGTGCCACCCAAGGCCAGCAGTGGCGCCAATTCCGGCGCCAGCAGGGCCAGGGGGGCCAGGGTGTTGATAGCCGAATTCAGATACCCGCGCCAGCGGGCTTTGGTGACACTGCTGTCGCTGGTGATGATGAAGTCCGCGTCCTGATAAGAGCGCTTCTTCTGACGCTGGGCGGCCGACTCGAAGAGGTCGTCGTTGATCGGCTGGCTGTAGTGGCTGTCGCGGTAGTTGATGATGGTCTGCGGGTCCCAGATCCCGCTGGTGGCAAATCCTTCGTAGCGGTTGGGGTCCAGCTGATGGGGTTCCGGGTACAGGCCCAAGCCCAGCAACGCGGTGCGCAGCCCGCTGAAATCGGTACCGTCCTCCAGGTCGCTCAGTTGAAAGTGACGTTGCAGTGCCTCGCGTTTTTCGCCGCTTTGGCACTGGCTGGCTAACCAGGCCTTCATGTGCGCTGGGCTGCTGAACTCGTGGATTGGTGACGAATTGCCGGGGATGTAAAGCAAGGTCAACTGACTGGCGTTGTTGCGCAGATAGAGTATGTCGCTGCTGACATAGCCGTAGACATCCAGCGCCGACACCTGCACCACCTCCTTTTTTTGCTTGCGCAAGCCGAGACTGCGCCAGGTGGGCATGGGCTTGATCCCGGCGGCCTGCCAGGCCAGCTGCTTGCCGGCCTCGCTCAAACTGCCGGCCAATAGTTGCTGGTTGCAAGCGCCGAGAAAGGCCGCTTTCAACGCCAGGCGGTAGTGTTCGATGCCGGTTGTCCAGAACGCCTTGAGGTCCGCTTTGTAAGGCGTCTTGAAATCCAGCTGCCAGATAAAACGCTGAAAATCTTCAGCCGGGATCTTCACGTGGTTGACGCGGCTGTACTTGGCAGGAACGGTCTGACGATAAAGCCCGTTGTACACCTGATAGTCATCGCCGTAGCGAAACAGGCCCTGCTGGTGCAATTGGTCGACGAGGGTGATGGCCTGCGGCGGTGGCGCGCCGGCCCAGGCCTCGTGCAAGACCGCGCCCACCAGGTTATTGGTCGATTCACCTTGCCAATTGGCGAGCACGGCCTGGGTCAGGGTCATTTTTTGCGCCACCCGGCCCACCCAGCCGTGCTCGTTGAGCTGGTAGTACAGGGTCACGGCATCGACTTTGTCCGGGTTCAGGTCCAGGCCGCGATCCCTGGCCCAATGGCGGATGGCGTCGGCGGCGGCCTGGTCCGGGCGCGGGAAAGGCTGCAGGGTCTGGGCAATGAAAGCCTGTGTTTCGGCGTTTCGGGGGAGGGTTTTCATGGGCATGGCCTGTTCAGGCACCTGACTGGTGCGCGGCCATGATCCGCACGATGACGGCGGGACGGTGGTAGATAGTGATGGGTTGGCTGCGCAGTCAGCGCGGGGTGATGTCCCGCTCCACCCCCACTGGCTCCTCCACAAACCCCTGGGGAAATTTGCCCTTCAACCGCCATGCAAACGCAATGATCTCGGCAATGATCCGATACAACTCTTCCGGAATGCTGTCCCCCAGTTCCAGCCGCGCGAGCATCTTCACCAGCTCGGCGTTTTCATAGATGGGCACTTCATATTCGCGGGCGATGGCGATGATGGCTTCGGCCAGTTCGTCGTCGCCTTTGGCCGTGAGCGTCGGGGCCTGGTGGCCGTCGTAGCTCAGGGCGATGGCCTGGCGGGGCGTGCGGTCGGTCATGCGGTTTCGTCTACCCAGCGTTGTTCGAGGTGGGTGCGCGGGCCACGGGGCGGCACGCCTTGGTGGCAATTGATGTCGGTGACGTTCAAGCCGCAGTCGAGCAGGCGGCTGCGCAGCTCGCCCAGCTGGGTATGGATCAACTCAGCGGTGTGCGCGCGTTCGGCCCAGAGGTCGCTGGAGAGCGTCCCGTGCAACAGCTGCGCCTGCACTTGCAGCGGGCCCAGGGGTTCCAGGTCGAAGGCCAGCTCCACGCGCCAAAGTTTGGCCTGCGCCGGGGCCTCGCGGGCTTCGCGCGAATGTTCGCGCTGGGGCGGGGCGTCGTCGTCGGGCAGGTCTTCGCGTTGCAGTTTGACCTGCAAGGGCACGAAGTCCTGGGCATTGCGCATGGGAATTTCCAGCTGCCAAGTGGTCTGCAGGCGGCCCTGATCGTTGATGCCGGTCTGTTCCAGGCTAGACAGCTGATGGCTCTGCAGCCGGGAAATGGCCGCACTGGCCAGGCGCAGCAGACCTTCGACGTCAGTCTCGCCCTCGGTCCTGCCGAGCACCCGGGCTGTCAGCGGGAAACTCACCGGTTGCGCCTTGGCGCTGACCTGGCCGAGCATGCCCAGGGCATTGCGCACGTAGCCTGGCAGGTTCTGGGCCAGCAAGGCGGCGGCATTGCTCGCCAACGGGTTGAAACTGCTGTTGGCCGCAAGCAGCGGCGTGAGTTGGGCGACCAGACGCAACAGGGTGGTCTTCAGGTCCGCTGGCAGTGCGGCCGCCTGGCCGGCCAGCAATGCCGGCTCCATGAACGTGCCGCTGCCTTGCAGCGCTTGGGCGACCACTCTGGGGTCGGCCATGTCTGGCAGCTGCGGCAGGTTCGCCAACAAGGTGGTCAGGGTGTCATTGGCATCGACCGGCAAGGCGGCTGCCTGGCTTTGCTGGAAGCTGGCAATGGCTGCCAGCAGGCTCGGCAGCGACGCCTGGCGGGCTTGCTGGCCGGCCAGTTGCTGGGAGACGGCCAACTGGTCGAGGCGGCCGCTCAAAGGCACGAACTGCAATTGCTGGCTGCCTTGCACCTGGGCGCTGAGCAGGCTCCCCAGGCGCAAGGGCTGCGGGCTGTCCAAGGTGAGGATGGCGCCGGCCTGAGGGGTGTTCAGCAGCGTGACCAGCGAGCGCCAGACCCCGGGCTGCATCACTTGGGTGGTGACCACCTTGCCTTGCAGCAGTGTGCCCACCGGCAGCTGGGCCGTGTCGATTTCGGTCAGGCTGGCCACCGCGTCACCGTGCGCCTGCTGCACCGTGATCGCCAGGCTGTTTGTCGTGGGCTGGGACACGCTCACCTGGGTGCCGGGCAGCAGTGGCTGGTTGCTGGTGGTCTGCACCGTGGTCTGACGGCCGCTGGCCAGGGTCACTTGCAACAGCACCTCGAAGGCCTGCCCGGCCTGCTTGAGGTCCAGCACCTGGCCTGGCGCCGTTTCGCCGGTGGCCACGACGGCTTCCGGTTGCACGAGTTGCAGCAACTCGCTGGTCATCGCGGCATTGCGCACAGCTGCCGTGACGGCCGTCGGTACGGTGACCGTCGCCGGAGTCGATGCTGGCGCAATGCTGGTAATTTCACTTGTCATCTGCGGCAAACCTGTCGAAATTGCTGCCCTGGCCGTTGTCGGTGATGCGTAAAATCGCCATGACGCGGCATCTGCCCAGAAGTGATGCGTGGTTTGTATACAGATTCATGGCAGACTATCGGCCTGCGAACCTCAAACTTGAATGACCCTTTTCAAAGAATCAAGGCAGTATTTTTGTGACCCCTCTTCTGCAAGCGAGTGCGCTGACCTGCGAGCGTGATGGCCGGCTACTGTTCGAACAGCTCGACCTGAGCCTGCACGCCGGCGCCATGCTGCAAGTCAGCGGCCCCAACGGCAGCGGCAAGACCAGCCTGCTGCGGCTGCTGGCCGGCCTGATGGCGCCGACCGACGGCCAGGTGCTGCTCGAAGGTGCCGCGCTGGCCGGGCAGGGGGCGTCACTGCTGTGGATCGGCCATGCCGCCGGTATCAAGGATCTACTCAGCCCCGAGGAAAATCTCGCTTGGCTCACTGCCCTGCACCGACCTGCCAGCCGCGCCGCCATCTGGCAGGCGCTGGAGGCGGTGGGCCTGCGCGGTTTCGAGGACGTGGCCTGCCACACCCTGTCTGCCGGTCAGCAACGCCGCGTCGCCCTGGCCCGGCTGTACCTGGACAGCCCGCCGCTGTGGATCCTCGACGAACCCTTCACCGCCCTCGACAAGCAAGGCGTGGCACAGCTCGAACAGCACCTCGCTCAGCACTGCGAAGCCGGTGGAACGGTGGTGCTGACCACCCATCACACCCTCTCGCACTTGCCCTCCGGCTACCGTGAACTGGACCTGGGGCGCGTAGCGGCATGAGCGTGTTTACCTTGTTGTTGCGCCGTGAAGCCCTGCTGCTGGTCCGTCGACCGGCCGAGTTGGCCAATCCTCTGGTGTTTTTTGCCATCGTCATTGCCCTGTTTCCCCTGGCAGTCGGGCCGGAGGCGCAGTTGCTGCGCACCCTGTCGCCGGGGCTGATCTGGGTGGCGGCGCTGCTGGCGGTGCTGCTGTCACTGGACGGGCTGTTTCGCAGCGACTTTGAAGACGGCTCGCTGGAGCAGTGGGTGCTGTCACCCCATTCGCTGGCCTGGCTGGTACTGGCCAAGGTGATGGCCCATTGGCTGTTTTCTGGCTTGGCATTGGTGGTCGTCTCGCCCGTGCTGGCGGTCATGTTGGGCTTGCCAGCGGCGAGCATCCCGGTATTGTTGGCATCCCTGCTGTTGGGTACACCGGTGCTCAGCCTGCTCGGCGCCGTCGGTGCGGCCCTCACCGTGGGCCTCAAGCGTGGTGGGCTGCTGCTGGCGCTGCTGATCCTGCCGCTTTACATTCCGGTCCTGATCCTCGGTAGCGGTGCCCTGCAGGCCTCGCTGCAAGGCCTGCCGACTACCGGTTTCCTGCTCTGGTTGGGAAGCCTGACCGCCCTGGCGGTCACCCTGACACCCTTTGCGACAGCCGCCGGCCTGAAGATCAGCGTCGGCGAATAACCTGGACGGGCCCCACAGACGGGCCGCCAGAAACGGGATGTGCCCTGATGAAAAGCAATACGCTCAACTGGACCTGGTTTCACAAGCTCGGTTCGCCCAAATGGTTCTACGGCCTCAGTGGTCGCCTGTTGCCGTGGTTCAGTGTTGCCGCCGCGTTATTGATCAGCATCGGCGTGGTCTGGGGGTTGGCCTTCGCGCCGCCTGACTACCAGCAAGGCAACAGCTTTCGCATCATCTACATCCACGTGCCGGCGGCCATGCTGGCGCAGTCCTGCTATGTGCTGATGGCCGTGGCCGGCGTGGTCGGGCTGGTCTGGAAAATGAAGATCGCCGACGTCGTGGTGCAGTGCGCCGCGCCCATCGGCGCCTGGATGACCGCCCTGGCGCTGGCCACCGGGGCCATCTGGGGCAAGCCGACCTGGGGCGCCTGGTGGGTCTGGGACGCGCGCCTGACCTCGATGCTGATCCTGCTGTTTCTGTATTTCGGCCTGATCGCCCTCGGCCAGGCCATCAGCAACCGCGACAGCGCGGCCAAGGCTTGTGCGGTGCTGGCCATCGTCGGCGTGATCAACATCCCCATCATCAAGTTCTCGGTGCAATGGTGGAACACCCTGCACCAGGGCTCGACCTTCTCCTTTACCCACGCCCCCGACATGCCGGCCGCCATGTGGTTGCCGCTGCTGTTCACGGTGCTGGGCTTCTACTGTTTCTTCGGTGCCGTGCTGCTGTTGCGCATGCGCCTTGAAGTGCTCAAACGCGAAGCGCGCAGCAGCTGGGTCAAGGAAGAAATCCAGCAGGCGCTGGGGCGAGGAGACGTACGATGACATTTGCTTCATTCGGCGATTTCCTCGCCATGGGTCACCATGCCCTGTATGTCTGGTCGGCCTATGGCCTGTGCTTGCTGGCCGTGGTGGTCAACGTGGCGGTGCCGGTGCTGGCACGTCGGCGCTACCTGCAAGAAGAGGCGCGTCGTCTGCGCCGGGAGAAACCGCTGTGAACCCGCTGCGCAAGAAACGTCTGTTGATCATCTTCGGCCTGCTGGCCGGCGTGGCCGTTGCCGTGGGTCTGGCCCTCAGTGCCCTGCGCCAGAACATCAATCTGTTTTACACCCCGACCCAGATCGCCAGCGGCGAAGCGCCCCGCGACACGCGCATCCGCGCTGGCGGCATGGTGGAGAAGGGCTCACTGCAGCGTTCGGCCGATTCGCTGGACGTGCGCTTCGTGGTCACCGACTTCAAGCATGAAGTGCCGGTGACCTACCGCGGTATCCTGCCCGACCTGTTCCGCGAAGGGCAGGGCATTGTCGCGCTGGGCAAGGTCAACGACGACGGTGTGGTAGTAGCCGATGAAGTGCTGGCCAAACACGATGAAAAATACATGCCGCCGGAGGTCACCAAGGCCTTGAAGGACAGCGGCGAGCTGGGAGCAACGCGATGAACCTGCAACTGCTTGTCCCGGAGCTGGGGCATCTGGCGATGATCCTGGTGCTGTGTTTTGCCCTGGTCCAGGCCACCGTTCCGTTGATCGGCGCCTGGCGCGGCGATCGCCTGTGGATGAGCCTGGCGCAGCCGGCCGCCTGGGGGCAGTTTGCGTTTCTGCTGTTCGCCTATGGCTGCCTGACCTACAGCTTCATGACCGACAACTTCTCGGTGGCCTATGTGGCGCAGAACTCCAACAGCGCCTTGCCGTGGTACTACAAGTTCAGCGCAGTGTGGGGCGCCCACGAAGGCTCCTTGCTGTTGTGGGCGTTGATTCTCGGTGGCTGGACCTTCGCCGTGTCGATCTTCTCTCGGCAATTGCCCCGCGACATGCTGGCCCGTGTGCTGGCAGTGATGGGCATGATCAGCACCGGCTTCATGCTGTTCCTGATCTTCACGTCCAACCCCTTTGCCCGGGTCTTGCCGCAGATCCCGGTCAACGGCGCCGACCTCAACCCGCTGCTGCAGGACCCCGGCCTGATCGTCCATCCGCCCATGCTGTACATGGGCTACGTCGGCTTTTCCGTGGCCTTTGCCTTCGCCATCGCCGCCTTGCTGGGCGGCAAGCTGGATGCCGCCTGGGCGCGCTGGAGCCGGCCATGGACCATCGTCGCCTGGAGCTTTCTGGGCCTGGGCATCACCCTGGGCTCGTGGTGGGCCTATTACGAACTCGGCTGGGGCGGCTGGTGGTTTTGGGACCCGGTGGAAAACGCCTCGTTCATGCCCTGGCTGGTAGGCACCGCGCTGATCCATTCGCTGGCGGTCACCGAGAAGCGCGGCGTGTTCAAGAGCTGGACGGTGTTGCTGGCGATTGCTGCCTTCTCCCTGAGCCTGCTGGGGACCTTCCTGGTGCGCTCCGGGGTGCTGACTTCGGTGCACGCCTTCGCCTCGGACCCGTCCCGTGGCGTGTTCATCCTGATCTTTCTGCTCTGTGTGGTGGGCGGCTCGCTGACCCTGTTCGCCCTGCGCGCGCCGGTGGTCAAAAGCCAGGTTGGCTTCAACCTGTGGTCGCGTGAAACCCTGCTGCTGGGTAATAACCTGGTGCTGGTGGTGGCGGCCGCGATGATTCTGCTGGGCACTCTCTACCCGCTGGCGGTGGACGCCATCAGCGGCGCGAAGCTGTCGGTGGGCCCGCCGTACTTCAACGCCCTGTTCGTGCCCTTGATGGGCCTGCTGATGGTGGTCATGGCCGTAGGCGTGCTGGTGCGCTGGAAAGACACGCCGGTGAAATGGCTGAGCAGCATGCTCACCCCGGTGCTGATCGCCAGTGCCGTGCTGGCGCCCATCGGCGGCCTGCTGGTGGACCATTTCGACTGGCAGGTGCTGACTGTGTTCGCCCTGGCCGCCTGGGTGCTGTTGGCCGGTGTGCGTGACCTGTTCGACAAGACCCGCCACAAAGGCCTGCTCAAGGGCGCCCGCAGCCTGACCCGCAGCTACTGGGGCATGCAAGTGGCCCACCTGGGTATCGCCGTCTGTGCGCTGGGCGTCGTCCTGTCCAGCAACAGCAGCGCCCAGCGCGACCTGCGCATGGCGCCCGGGGACAGCGTCGACCTGGCCGGTTACCACTTCATCTTCGAAGGCTCCCAGCACGTGCAAGGCCCTAACTGGACCGCCGACCGTGGCACCGTGCGCGTGCTCAAGGACAACGTCCAGGTCACTTTACTGCACCCGGAAAAACGCCTGTTCACCGTGCAGCAGTCGATGATGACCGAAGCCGGTATCGACGGTGGTTTTACCCGTGACCTCTATGTGGCCTTGGGCGAGCCGCTGCCCGACGGCGCCTGGGCAGTGCGCATTCACGTCAAGCCCTTCGTGCGCTGGATCTGGTTCGGCGGCCTGCTGACTGCTCTGGGCGGCGCCCTGGCGGCGCTGGATCAGCGTTATCGGGTCAAGGTTCGGGCCAAGGTCCGGGATGTCCTGGGTTTGTCGGGGGCTGCAGCATGAAGCGCTGGTTGTTGGTGATACCGCTGGGCCTGTTTCTGCTCATGGCGGTGTTTCTCTATCGCGGGCTGTACCTCAACCCGTCCGAGCTGCCCTCGGCGATGATCGGCAAGCCGTTCCCGCCGTTCGCCCTCAACACCGTGCAGGGCAACCAGCCGGTGACCCAGACGGCACTGCTGGGCAAGCCGGCGCTGGTCAATGTCTGGGGCACCTGGTGCATCGCCTGTCGCGAGGAGCACCCTGTGCTCAACAAGCTGGCACAGCAGGGCGTGGTGATCTATGGCATCAACTACAAGGATGACAACAACGCCGCGCTGAAATGGCTGAGCGACCTGAGCAATCCGTACCAGAAGATCATCAGCGACCCGGACGGCAGCCTGGGCTTGAACCTGGGTGTCTACGGCGCACCGGAAACCTTCCTGATCGACGCCAAGGGTGTGATCCGCGACAAATACGTCGGCGCCATCGATGAGCAAACCTGGCGCGACAAGGTCGCTCCGCGTTATCAGGCATTGCTGGACGAGGCCGCACGATGAGGCGCTGGTGTGCAGCCGTGCTGCTGAGCGTCGGGCTGGCCGGTGTAGCCCATGCCGCGATCGACACGTATCAATTCAACAGCGAAGCCGAGCGTGCGCGCTACCGTGACCTGACCCAGGAACTGCGCTGCCCCAAGTGCCAGAACCAGGATATCGCCGATTCCAACGCGCCGATTGCCGCTGACCTGCGACGGGAAATCTACCGCATGCTCGGTGAAGGCAAGGACAACCAGCAGATCATCGACTTCATGGTCGACCGCTACGGCGAGTTTGTGCGCTACAAGCCGGCACTCAACGCGCGTACCAGCCTGTTGTGGTTCGGCCCGGCGGGCTTGCTGGTCATCGGCCTGGTGGTGATCGGGTTCATCGTGCGTCGCCGTCGCGGCCAGCCCGCCGTCCCCCTGACCGAACTCGACAGCGCGCAGCGTGCGCGCCTGGCGCAATTGCTGCGCGTTGACGTTGCGCCCTCGGACCCGTTGAAGAATAAAGAGCACCCATGACCGATTTCTGGCTTGCCGCAGGGCTGTTGTTGCTGGTTGCCCTGAGTTTTCTGTTGATCCCCGTACTGCGCGCCCGTCGCAGCCAACCCGAAGAAGACCGTACCGCGCTCAACGTCGCGCTGTATCAGGAGCGGGTGGCCGAGTTGCGCTCGCAACTGGAGGCCGGCGTGCTCACTTCCGCCCAGCTGGAGGCTGGCCAGGCCGAAGCAGCGCGCGAATTGCTCACCGACACCGAGAACGCCGCGCCCGTCGCCCCGTCCCATCTGGGCAAAGCCTTGCCGTTGCTGGCCGCCGTGGCGGTACCGGTGCTCGCGCTGGGGCTGTACCTGCATTTCGGGGCCAGCGACAAGGTCGAGCTGACCGAGGAGTTTTCCCAGCCGCCCACCTCCATGGAGCAGATGACCCAGCGCCTGGAGCGTGCGGTGGTCGCCCAGCCGGATTCGGCCGAGGGCCTGTACTTTCTCGGCCGCAGCTACATGACCCAAAACCGTCCGGCCGACGCGGCGCGTCTGTTCGAACGCGCGGCCAACCTCGCCGGACGCCAGCCGGAACTGCTCGGGCAATGGGCCCAGGCGCTGTATTTTGCCGGGGACAAGCACTGGACGCCGCAGATCCAGAGCCTCACCGACGAAGCCCTGAAAGACGACCCGCGTGAAGCCACCAGCCTGGGGCTGCTGGGCATCGCCGCGTTCGAGGGGCAACGCTGGCAGCAGGCAATCGACTATTGGCAGCGTCTGCTGGCGCTGTTGCCGCCCAGCGATGCCTCCCGCGCCTCCCTGCAGGGCGGTATCGACAAGGCCCGGGACCGCCTGGTTGCAGAAGGCGGGCACCCGACGGCGGCGCCCGTGGCCCAGACCGCCAGCCTGAAAGTCCATGTGCAGCTCAGTGAGGCTCTGCGCAGCAAGGTCGCGCCAGGGGACAGTGTGTTTGTCTTCGCCCGCGCGGTGTCCGGCCCGCCCATGCCGCTGGCGGTCAAGCGCTTGACGGTGGCCGACCTGCCCCGTGAGGTGGAGTTGAGCGACAGTGACGCGATGATGCCCAGCTTGAAACTGTCCAACTTCGGTGAAGTCCAATTGATGGCGCGGGTGTCCCGTGCGGGTCAGCCGACCCAGGGTGAATGGATTGCGCGGGGCGAAACGGTGCCCAGCAACAGCAGCGCCCTGCAGTCCTTGACCATCGACAGCCCTGACCATTAGAGACCTGTGCATGTCCGCGATTGTCCGTTTTACCTTCAAGAGCAGCCTGCTTGGCCTGGTACTGGGGCTGAGCGCCTGTGCCGTGCAACCCCGGCATGAGCAAGGCTCGGCGCTGCCACCGATGCATACCCTGCCATCGGGAACGCCGCCGGCCAGCGCACCGGCGCCGATGACCGCGCCGGCCGCCAAGCCCATGCCGCGTACCTCGGTGAGCTTTGCGCCGCCACCGGGTGGGGCCAGCCATTGGGACCCCAAACTGGGGGTCTATGTGCTGGAAGATCAGGCTGACACCTATTACCGCCAGCGCACCTACTACCACTGGGCGAATGGCTGGAGCTGGTCCACCAGCCCCCAGGGACCCTGGCAGAGTACCGATGCCACCGGCGTACCGCCGGGGTTGGGACGCCTGCACCCGTGATCGCTGGATAGAGGCCACCAGCGGCACCCTGAATGTTGTGATCTGATCAGAAAAGGAATGCCTGCCCCATGAACACGCCCCTCGCCAGCTTCTTGAAAGGCTCCATCCTCGCCACCGCCCTGCTCCTTTGCGTGGCCAACGTCCAGGCAGCCGACCCCCAGGCCATGCGGGTACGCGGCGCCATCACGGCCATCGACGGTGACACCCTCAAGGTGCATACCAACAAAGGCCAGGACTTGAGCGTCAGCTTGAGCCCGGACACCCGATACCAAGGCATTACCCTGGCCAACATCGCCGACATCAAGCCCGGCAGCTACGTCGGCACCGCCGCCATCCCGCAAGCGGACGGCACCCTCAAGGCCTTGGAGGTCCACGTGTTCCCGCCCGCCATGGCCGGCACCGGTGACGGCCACCGAGCCTTCGACCTGGGCAAGAACAGCACCATGACCAACGGCAGTGTGGGTGACCTGGTCACCAGCAACGGCCGTACCATGACCCTGAACTACAAAGGTGGCGAGAAGAAAGTGGTGGTGCCGGATGACGTGCCGGTGGTCAACATCGTCCCGGGGGATCGCAGCCTGCTCAAGCCAGGGGTGAAGATCATTGTGTCGGCGAAGAAGGCCGATGACGGCAGTTTGACGGCTTCGCAGGTGTCGGCTGGAGAGAATGGGGTTTCGCCGCCGATGTAATGGGTTTTTGATCCGGTCAGGGCAGCCACCGGCCGCGTGGGCGGTCGGTGGTTGTCGTTACGCGATCTCGGCTCACTTCCCGCTGTAAATCTGATCAAACACCCCGCCATCGGCAAAGTGGGTCTTCTGCACTGTCCGCCAATCGCCAAAGGTCTTCTCTACCGAGAGGAAGTCCACTTTGGGAAAGCGGTCGCTGTACTTGGCCAATACCGCCGGGTCCCGCGGCCGCAGGTAGTTCTGCGCGGCAATCTCCTGCCCCTCGGCTGACCACAGGTATTTCAGGTATTCCTCGGCCTCGGCACGGGTGCCTTTCTTGTCGACGACCTTGTCCACTACGCTGACCGGCGGCTCGGCCTCGGCAGAAACGCTGGGGTAGACCACTTCGAATTGATCGCGGCCAAATTCCCGGGCGATCATTTCCGCTTCGTTTTCGAAGGTGATCAGCACGTCGCCGATCTGGTTGGTCATGAACGTGGTGGTGGCACCCCGGCCGCCGGTGTCCAGTACCGGGACCTGCTTGAAGAGCTGGCCGACGAAGTCCCTGGCTTGCTCCTCGGTGGCGCCATGTTTGAGCTCGTACCCCCAGGCAGACAGGTAGGTGTAGCGCCCGTTGCCCGAGGTTTTCGGGTTGGGCACGATCACCTGCACGCCGTCCTTGAGCAAATCGGGCCAGTCCTTCAGGCCTTTGGGGTTGCCCTTGCGCACGATGAACACGGTGGCCGAGGTGAAGGGCGCACTGTGGTCGGGCAGGCGGGTGACCCAGTTGTCCGGCACCAGCTTGCCATTGTCGGCCAGGGCATTGATGTCGGTGGCCATGTTCATGGTGATGACATCGGCCGGCAGGCCATCGATCACCGAGCGTGCCTGTTTGCTCGAGCCGCCGAAGGACATTTGGAGGGTGATGGGGGTGTTGTGCTCGGCTTGCCAGTGTTTCTGGAAGGCGGCGTTGTAGTCCTTGTAGAAGTCGCGCATCACGTCGTAGGAGACGTTGAGCAACGGCGGCGTGGCCGCCTGGGCGAAGCTGGCGAGGCCGAGCCCGGCGGCCAGCAACGAGGCGCTGAGGAGTCTGTTCACTGCGAAAATCCTTTTGCTGTTGTTATGGGAAGCGTGGGTGCGGGCATTATGCCAGCCCGGCGCCGCAGGCCGGGCAGACGGAAAAACACTTTCCTTATTCCATTTTTGCAAACAGATGGCTGCCGCAGCGTGAGCAGAACGCTGCGCCGGGCTCGTGCCGCGGCTTCTTGCAGGACGGGCAGTCCTGCTCCAGTTCCTCGCCGCGCATGGCATTGGCCAGCTCGGCGGTGAAGATCCCGGTAGGCACGGCAATGATCGAATAACCCGTGATCATCACCAGTGACGAGAGCATCTGGCCCAGTGCGGTCTTCGGCACGATGTCGCCGAAGCCCACCGTGGTCAAGGTGACAATGGCCCAGTAAATGCCCTTGGGGATGCTGGTAAAGCCGTCTTCCGGCCCTTCGATCACGTACATCAGGGTGCCGAACAGCACCACCAGGGTGGACACGCTGAGCAGGAACACGATGATCTTCTGCCGGCTGCCCCGCAGCGCCGCCCACAGGTAGTCGGCCTGCATCAGGTAGGGGCTGAGCTTGAGGATCCGGAACACCCGCAGCATGCGCACCATGCGCACCACCATCAGGTACTGCGCATCGCTGTAGAAGATGGCGATGATCCCGGGCAGGATCGCCAGCAGGTCCACCAGCCCATAGAAGCTGAAGGCGTAACGCAGCGGTTTTGGCGAGCAGAACAGCCGCAGCAGATATTCCACGGCAAAGATGAAGGTAAAGCCCCACTCGATCCAGGCGAATTGATCGGCGTAGCGCTGGTGCACGCTTTCGACGCTGTCGATCATGACCACCAGTAGACTGGCGAGGATGATCACCAGCAAGGCCAGGTCGAAGGCTCGGCCGGCGCGGGTGTTGGTCTGGAACACGACAACGAAAAGGCGCTGGCGCCAGGTGGCAATAGGATTGTTCATGACGGCTCAAGCGGCGGTAAAGCGCAGAGCCTAGGAGCTTTGCAGGGGGCAGTGCAAGGGCCCACTGGCCTGCGCGGCTTGCCTGTGCACCCGTTCCCCGGCCTTGACCAGCCAGCAGGCGAGTATGAAGGGGGCGGTCAGCCCCGCCACCGGCAGGCTACTGAAGCCCGGTTGCAGCAGGACGGCCAGGCCGATCGCCAGCAGCGGGCGCAGATACCCGGCGCTGAACGCCAGCCCTGCCAGCGCCGGGTTGAAACCGTGCAAACCACTGGCGGGCGCGTCTTCCAGCCAGGCGAAGGCCAGGCCGCAGGCCGAGCCGAGGATGGCCCAGATGGCGGCGCGGCGGCTGCTCAGTAGCAGACCGAGCAGGATCAGCGCGCCGGCCACGGGGCTGGCGAGCAGGAAGATTTCGCCGATGCCCATTAGCCAGCTCTGCCATAGCGGCAGGTCAGGCAAGGGGGCGGACGGATGTGTTTCCAGCAGTTGCAAAAGCCCCCAGCTCAGCAGCACGAACGGTGCCGTGTAGGCAGGCAGACAACTGGGGCGCACGCAACGGCGCAACCACTGCTCCACCAGGCAGGCGGCCAGGCCGCTGCCGCTCAGGATCAATAACGGTAACAGCGGCGACCACGACAGCTGGCTGCTCAGCAGCAGGCCGATGAGCACGCCGTTGTAGCTGTACAGCCCAGCCTGGCGGTGCGCGCGGCTGTACTCGCGCCGCTGGGCCGTGAACAGCCCGCCCACTGCACCCAGCAGCGCGCCGCCGATCCACTGCGGCTCGGCCACGAGAATGGCCAGCAGACAGCACAGGCCGCAGAGAGGATGGCGTTGCAGGAGGACCTGGCTGAAGCCGTTGAGCACGGCGACGGGCCCGTCGTGGCAGGCGGGAGGAAGCGGCTTCATGAGGTCAGATCTCTCGGTTTGGTGCGAACCCTTGGGGAGATTTCATGCGTGAAACAACCCCCGCAGGACCGAGCTTGCCTGGGAATCAGGCGCTGCGTTACAACAGGTACACAGCGGCGTGTTCTTCCCGAGCGGGCTCGGTTCTACAGGCATGGGTACACAGTTTTACTGTGGCTTGCCGTCCCGAATCGAGAAGTTGGCCATGTGCTCCAACCCCTTGATCAGCGCCGAATGGTCCCAATGGGCGCCACCCAACGCCGCACAGGTGCTGAACACCTGCTGGGCATTGGCCGTGTTGGGCAGGTTGATGTTCAACTCGCGAGCGCCCTGCAGGGCCAGGTTGAGGTCCTTCTGGTGCAGGCTGATACGGAAGCCCGGATCGAAGGTGCCTTTGACCATGCGATCACCGTGCACTTCCAGAATCTTCGACGAGGCAAAGCCACCCATCAGTGCTTCACGCACCTTGGCCGGGTCGGCGCCGTTCTTGGCCGCGAACAGCAGGGCCTCGGCCACTGCCTGGATGTTCAGGGCGACGATGATCTGGTTGGCCACCTTGGCGGTCTGGCCGTCGCCGTTGCCACCCACCAGGGTGATGTTCTTGCCCAGGCTCTGGAACAGCGGCAGGGCACGTTCGTAGGCACTGGAGCAGCCGCCGACCATGATGCTCAAGGTGGCCGCCTTGGCCCCCACTTCGCCGCCCGAGACCGGGGCGTCGAGGTAGGCAGCGCCGGTTTCCTTGATCTTCGCGGCGAAGGCCTTGGTGGCGGTCGGCGAGATCGAGCTCATGTCGATCACCACCTTGCCGGCACTCAGGCCCTTGGCCACACCGTCCTCGCGAAACAGCACGTCGTCCACCTGAGGGGTGTCGGGCACCATGACGATGATGAACTCGGCCTCCTGGGCCACTTCCCGCGGGTTGGCCAGGCCCACCGCGCCGCCGTCCAGCAGCGCTGCCGGGGCCGGGTCGTGGTGGGTGGAGAGAAACAGGTTGTGGCCTGCATTGAGCAGGTTCTGTGCCATGGGCAGGCCCATGATGCCAGTGCCGATAAAACCGATTTTAGCCATGTTCGTTGCTCCTTAAATTGCGTTATGGGTCTTGAGCCAGCCCAGGCCGGCTTCGGTGGTGGTCCGCGGCTTGTATTCGCAGCCGACCCAGCCCTCGTAACCGATGCGGTCCAGGTGCTCGAACAGGAAGCGGTAGTTGATTTCGCCGGTGCCCGGCTCGTGGCGCCCGGGGTTGTCCGCCAGTTGCACATGGTTGATTCGCGGCAGATGCGCCGACAAGGTCGGGGCCAGGTCGCCCTCCATGATTTGCATGTGGTAGATGTCGTACTGCAGGAACAGGTTGGCGCTGGCGACCTGTTCCTGAATCGCCAGGGCCTGGCGGGTGTTGTTCAAATAGAAACCGGGGATGTCGCGGGTGTTGATCGCTTCCATCACCAGCTTGATGCCCACCGCCTCAAGCTTGCCGGCGGCATACTTGAGGTTGTCGATGAAGGTTTTCTCGACTTCGGTGCAGGCCAGGCCGGCCGGGCGAATCCCGGCCAGGCAATTGATCTGGCTGTTGCCCAGCACCTTGGCGTAGGCGATGGCCAGGTCGACACCGGCACGGAACTCCTCGATGCGGTCAGGGTGGCAGGCGATCCCGCGCTCACCATTGACCCAGTCACCGGCCGGCAGGTTGAACAGGACCTGGGTCAGCGTGTGGCGGTCCAGCTGGGCCTTGATCTCGGCCGAACTGTAGTCGTAGGGGAACAAGTACTCGACGCCGCCGAAACCGGCGTCGGCTGCGGCCTTGAAGCGCGCGAGAAAATCCTGCTCGGTGAACAGCATGGACAGGTTGGCAGCAAAACGGGGCATCGCGGCGTCCTCAGTCGAGCAGGGAAATGGCAGTGGGCGCGTCATCGCCGACCAGGGCGAGGTCTTCGAACTCGTTGACTGCGTTGATCTCGGTACCCATGGAAATGTTGGTGACCCGTTCCAGGATGATCTCCACCATGACCGGCACGCGGAATTCGGCCATCAGCGCCTGGGCCTTGCGCAGGGCCGGCTCGATCTGGGCCGGCTCGAACACCCGCAGCGCCTTGCAGCCCAAGCCCTCGACCACGGCGACGTGATCCACGCCGTAGCCGTTGAGTTCGGGGGCGTTGAGGTTTTCGAAGGCCAGCTGCACGCAGTAGTCCATCTCGAATCCGCGCTGAGCCTGGCGAATCAAACCCAGATAGGAGTTGTTCACCACCACATGAATGTACGGCAGGTTGAACTGCGCACCCACGGCCAGCTCTTCGATCATGAACTGGAAGTCGTAGTCGCCGGACAGCGCCACGACGTTGCGGCTCGGGTCGGCCTTGACCACCCCCAGCGCAGCCGGAATGGTCCAGCCCAGGGGCCCGGCCTGGCCGCAGTTGATCCAGTGGCGTGGCTTGTACACGTGGAGGAATTGTGCCCCGGCGATCTGCGACAGGCCGATGGTGCTGACATAGCAGGTGTCACGGTCGAACACCTTGTTCATTTCTTCATAGACGCGCTGGGGTTTGACCGGCACGTTGTCGAAGTGGGTCTTGCGGTGCAGGCTGGCCTTGCGCTGCTGGCAATCGGCGAGCCACATGCCGCGGTCCTTGAGCTTGCCGGCGGCTTTCCACTCGCGGGCGACCTCGAGGAACATGTCCAGCGCGGCACCGGCATCGGAAACAATCCCCAGGTCCGGGGTGAAGACCCGGCCGATCTGGGTCGGTTCGATGTCGACATGAATGAAGCGGCGGCCTTCGGTGTAGACGTCCACCGAACCGGTGTGGCGGTTGGCCCAGCGGTTGCCGATGCCCAGCACCAGATCGGACTTGAGCAGGGTGGCGTTGCCGTAACGATGGGAGGTCTGCAGGCCGACCATGCCGACCATTTGCGGATGGTCATCGGCGATGGTGCCCCAACCCATTAGGGTCGGAATCACCGGGATGCCGGTCAGTTCGGCGAAGGCCACCAGTTGCTCACTGGCATCAGCGTTGATCACGCCGCCGCCACTGACCAGCAACGGCCGCTCGGCATCGTTGAGCATGGCCAGGGCTTTTTCCACCTGTACACGGGTGGCCGCCGGTCTGGCCACACTCAAGGGCTCGTAGGCGTCGATGTCGAATTCGATCTCGGCCATCTGCACATCGAAGGGCAGGTCGATCAACACCGGGCCGGGACGGCCGGTGCGCATTTCATAGAAGGCTTTCTGGAAGGCATAGGGTACCTGGCCGGGTTCCAGCACGGTGGTCGCCCATTTGGTCACCGGCTTGACGATGCTGGTGATGTCCACCGCCTGGAAGTCTTCCTTGTGCATCCGCGCCCGTGGCGCCTGGCCGGTGATGCACAGGATCGGGATGGAGTCGGCCGAGGCGCTGTACAGGCCGGTGACCATGTCGGTGCCGGCCGGGCCGGAGGTGCCGATGCACACGCCGATGTTGCCGGCCCGGGTGCGGGTGTAACCCTCGGCCATGTGCGAGGCGCCTTCGACATGGCGGGCCAGCACATGGGAGATGCCGCCGACGTTCTTGAGGGCCGAATACAGCGGGTTGATGGCCGCGCCGGGAATCCCGAATGCGGTATCAACGCCTTCACGGCGCATCACCAGAACGGCGGCGTCGATTGCTCTCATTTTGCTCATTGTTTGTGCCTCTTTGGCTTTGTAATTGTATACAACTTGCTGTGCCTGGAGTGTATTCATGACCGGGGTGGCAGGTCAATGGGTTTTCGCTGCCAGGAATAGAAGGGCTATTTTGGGGTTTTTTGTGAGATTACAGTAAAATTGTATACAAAAATTACTTCACCTGTGATCTATTTATGGTTGTGATATTCATTAAAAACAAGGAATCCACCATGAGCACACTGGATCTGCAATCAGCCAACCGGATCATCGAAGGGGTTTTGTCCCACGGGCGGGGCATCAAGGCGGCGCCGCTGGCGGTGGCGGTCATTGATATCGGCGGTCATCTGGTCAGCCTGCAACGCCAGGACGGCGCCAGCCTGTTGCGGCCCCAGGTGGCCACGGGCAAGGCTTGGGGCGCGATCGCCCTGGGCAAGACCTCACGGTTGCTGGCCGAGGACTCGCAACAGCGTCCGGCGTTCTATGCCGCGTTGAATGCCTTGGGCCGGGGTGCGGTGGTGCCGGCACCGGGCGGGGTGTTGATTCGCGATGAGTCAGGGGTGGTGTTGGGGGCGGTGGGGGTCAGTGGGGATACGTCGGATATTGACGAGCAGTGTGCTTTGAAGGGGGTGGAAGCGATGGGGTTCGAGGTGGGTTGAGGGCTGCCAGGGGCTGGCCGAGATCTCGAGACAGCCATTGCAGCCCCCACCCTAATCCGGCGCGCAGCCCTTGAGCACCATGCGAATGATGGTCTGCGCCGCCGCCTCGTAGTCGGCCTCCTCCAGCCTGGCCTTGCCCGTCACCACCGAAATCTGCCAATCGAAATCGGCGTAGGTCTGGGTCGCTGCCCAGATGCTGAACAACAGGTGGTGGGGGTCGATGGCGGCGATCTGGCCGCGTTCGACCCAGGTCTGGATGCACTGGATATTGTGTCGCGCCTGGGCATTGAGCTGCTCGACCTGGTCCGGGCTCAAGTGCGGGGCGCCGTGCATGATTTCGCTGGCGAACACTTTTGATGCGAAGGGCAGGTCGCGGGAGATGCGGATCTTCGAGCGAATGTAGCTGCTGAGCACGTCGTTGGGCTCGCCCTCGGGATTGAAGGGCGTCGAGGCCTTGAGGATCGGCTCGATGATGCTTTCCAGAACCTCCCGATAGAGGTTGTCCTTGGATTTGAAGTAGTAATAGACGTTCGGCTTGGGCAATCCGGCCTTGGCGGCGATGTCGCTGGTCTTGGTGGCGGCGAAGCCCTTGTCGGCGAACTCCTCGCTGGCTGCGCGCAAGATCAGTTCTTTGTTGCGCTCGCGAATGCTGCTCATCGGTCAGGGTGTTCCTTGTCTGGCGGCAGATCGGAGAAGGACGGAGCGGCATGGTAGCACCGCCCCCGCGCACGGCTCAATATTGACCGTCAACCCCTCTAGGCCGGTATGCTGAGTGACTTTTTCCTCAGTAAGGATGCTTTTTTATGGCCGCAGGCAGCCTCTTGGCACTGCTCGATGACATCGCCGCCGTGCTGGATGACGTGGCGCTGATGAGCAAGGTGGCGGCAAAAAAGACCGCCGGGGTGCTGGGTGATGACCTGGCGCTCAATGCCCAGCAGGTCACCGGCGTGCGCGCCGAGCGCGAACTGCCGGTGGTCTGGGCGGTGTGCAAGGGCTCATTGCTGAACAAGGCGATATTGGTTCCGGTGGCCTTGCTCATCAGCAGTTTTGCCCCGTGGGCTGTCACCCCATTGCTGATGCTGGGCGGCGCCTACCTGTGCTTCGAGGGGGCGGAAAAGCTCGCCCATCGTTACCAGCACAGCGCCGCCACAGGCGAGGCGGTGGCCGAACCCGAGCCCGTGGTGGATCGGCTGGATTTCGAGAAGGACAAGATCAAGGGCGCGGTGCGTACCGATTTCATTCTGTCGGCGGAAATCATCGCCATCACCCTGGGCACTGTGGCTGACGCCTCGCTGGTGCAACAGGTCATTGTGTTGAGCGGTATCGCGTTGGTGATGACGCTGGGCGTGTACGGTCTGGTGGCCGCCATCGTCAAGCTCGATGACCTGGGGCTGTGGCTGGCGCGCAAGGACAGCGGCGCGGCGAAGGGGGTCGGCGCAGCGATCCTGGCGTTTGCACCCTGGCTGATGAAAGGCCTGTCGGTGGTGGGCACGGCGGCCATGTTTCTGGTGGGCGGCGGCATCATCGCCCATGGCATCGGGCCTGTGCATCACTGGATAGAAGGCTTCAGCGCCGAGTCGAGCGGCGCGCTGGGGAGTGTCATGCCGACGCTGCTCAATGCGCTGGTGGGGATTGTTGCAGGGTTTGTGGTGGTGGCAGTGGTGGCGGTGATCACGCGGTTTCGTCGCTAGAGCCCTGTCACCGCCCCTTGCGCACTCGCTTGCTCGCACTTCTTGCCAAGCGCACCGCCAGCATCACCGCCGCGCAGGTCAACCCTGCGATCAGCCCTTGCCACAGCCCGCTCGGCCCGCGGGGCGGTCCCAGCCAGTCGGTCAGTCCCAGCACGTAACCGACTGGCAAGCCGATCCCCCAATAGGAAAAAAGCGTCAGCAACATGGTTACCCGGGTATCCTGATACCCCCGCAGGGCGCCGGCGGCCGTGACCTGGACCGCGTCGGAAAACTGAAACAGCGCGGCATACACCAGCAACATCGCCGCCAGATGAATCACCTGTGGATCGGCGGTGTAGACCGCGGCGATGCGTTCGCGGCCGAGCAACATCAGGCTGGCCGAAAAGAAGGCGTAGGCCAACGCCGTGGCCATTCCCACACCCGCTGCGAAACGTGCCTCCCGAGGCTGTTGACGCCCCAGTGCCTGACCGACCCTCACTGTTACCGCCATGCCCAGAGAGAAGGGCACCATGAACACCAGCGAGCTGACGTTCAAGGCAATCTGATGACCCGCCACCACACTGGAACCCAGGCTGGCGATCAACAACGCGATCACCGCAAAGATACTCGACTCGGCAAACACGGCGATGCCGATCGGCAGGCCAATGCCCAGCAGGCGTTTGAGCACCGGCCATTGCGGCCACTCGAAGTGCGCGAACACCGCCGCTTGCCGATACGCCGGCGCCCAGCGCACCCAACTGGCCATGCCCAGCAGCATGACCCACATGACGATGGCGGTGGCCCAGCCGCAACCCGCGCCGCCCATGGCCGGCACACCCATGTGACCATAAATGAACACATAGTTGAGCGGGATATTGAGCATCAGGCCGCATAACCCCAGCACCATGCTCGGCCGGGTGCGCCCCATGCCATCGCTGCAGCAGCGCAGTACGTGGTATAGCGCGACCGAGGGCAGTCCGGTGGCAATGCCGCTCAAGTATTGCATGCAGGGTCCGATCAACTGCGGGTCGACCTTCATCGCATGCAGCACCGGTTCGGCGTTGAGCAATAGCGCGGCGGCACCCAGGCCGGTAGCGACGGCCAGCCACAGCGCCTGGCGCACCAGCGGGCCGATCCGAGGCACCTCGCCGCTGCCGAAACGCTGCGCCACCTTCGGCGTGGTCGCCAGCAGAAGGCCGGTCATCAGCAGGAACACCGGCACCCAGATGGAGTTGCCCAGGGCCACGGCGGCCAGATCCTCAGGCCCCACCCGACCGGCCATCACAGCGTCGACGAAGCCCATGGCCGTGTGGGCGAGTTGGGCAATGATGATCGGCCCGGCCAGGGTCAGCAGGGTGCGCAACTCCCGGCGCACCCGTGCCGGCCGGGCAAGGGGAGTGGGAGGGTCGAGAGTCTGGGTCATGGGGTCCGCCGCACGCCAGGCATCCGGCCCGGCAAACCGGGGATTCTACCCGTTGACACCTTGGTCAGGAAATAGCCTGTGCCGACAGGGATGACGCGCGCGGTGCCAACGCCTACACTGGCGGGCTTGATCTGGAGCCTGCCCATGCTGATCGTAGCTGACGAAAACATCCCTTTGGTTGACGCCTTCTTTCAAGGCTTTGGCGACATTCGTCGGGTACACGGCCGAACCCTGACCCGCGAAACACTGGGTGATGCACAGATCCTGCTGGTACGCTCGATCACTCGTGTCGACCGTGCGCTGCTCGAAGGCAGCCAGGTGCGTTTCGTCGGCACCTGCACCATCGGCACCGATCACCTGGACCTCGCGTACCTGGCCGAAGCCGGTATTCAGTGGGCCAGCGCGCCGGGCTGCAATGCCCGTGGCGTGGTGGACTATGTGCTGGGCAGCCTGTTGACCCTGGCCGACATCGACGGTGCCGACCTGGCCGCGCGGACTTACGGCATTGTCGGCGCCGGTCAGGTCGGCGGACGGCTGATCAAGGTCCTGCGCGGCCTGGGCTGGCAGGTCAAGGTCTGCGACCCGCCGCGTCAGGCGCAGGAAGGGGGCGACTACGTCAGCCTCGATGAGATCATCGCCAGCTGTGACGTGATCAGCGTGCACACGCCCTTGCAACGCGAAGGCGAGGACGCCACCTGGCACCTGTTCGATGCCCCGCGCCTGGCCCGCTTGCGCGCCGGCAGTTGGCTGATCAATGCGGCCCGCGGCGCGGTGATCGATAACCTGGCCCTGCGCGAACTGCTGCAGGCCCGCGACGATGTGCAAGCGGTGCTCGATGTCTGGGAGCACGAGCCCGCTGTCGATGCCGCCTTGGCCGACCTCTGTGTGCTGTCCACCCCGCACATTGCCGGCTACAGCCTGGATGGCCGTCAGCGCGGCACCGAGCAGATCTATCGGGCGTTGTGCCAGTTTCTCCAGGTGCCTGCCAGCATTCAGCTGTCCAGCCTGCTGCCGGCCGCCTGGCTGACCGAACTGCGCCTGCACGCCAGCGCCGACCCAGCCTGGGCTTTGGCGGCGGTTTGCCGCAGTGTGTATGACCCGCGGGTGGACGATGGAGCCTTTCGCCGCAGCCTTGGCGACAATCCCGCCCAGCAGCGCCTGGCGTTCGACGCGTTGCGCAAACACTACCCGCCGCGGCGCGAGCTCGACGCCCTGACCGTGAGCATCGCGGGAGATTCGCCGGTGTTGTGGCAGATGGTCGAGGCGCTGGGCTGCCAGCACTGACGCGCGATCATCAAAAAGCCCGGCAGGGCCGGGCCGTCGAGGGCAAGCGGGAAAGGTCCTGGTCAGTGGCCGCGGGCAGGCTTGACCAGGCGTTTTTCCAGCTCCAGACAAGCGCTCTGGATCATTTCTTCGGTGATGGGCACTTCGCGGCCTTGAGCGTCGATAAAGGATCCGCCCAGGACTGGCTCGTTCCGAGCCTGGCGGGAATTGGCGTCACGTTCGCGGCTGTGCTGCAGATTCATCATCAATCTCCTCTTGGGTTCAGCGGGCAGTGCAGTGCCAGCAGATGACCAAGACCCCCGGAATTCAGGTCTCGGGCGCCTGTGCATCCTGACTGAGTCATAAAACAATGGTTCCCCGGCACCGTAATGCGCCCGACAAGGTGTAGGCTGGGCGCTCATTTGTCTGCTGTGAGCCCTCGATGATTTCACTGCTTTCTTCTCGTCAGCGGCGCGCCATTCGCCTGGCCTGGCGCTTCATGCGTCCCTATCGCTGGCAGGCAGCCGGCGCGCTGGTTGCGTTGATCGTCACGGCGGGCATTACCCTGTCCATGGGCCAGGGCGTGCGGATGCTGGTGGATCAAGGCTTCATGACCCGTTCGCCGGAACTGCTGCGACGCTCCATCGAAGTGTTTTTGCTGCTGGTGATGGCCTTGGCGGCCGGGACCTTTACCCGTTTTTACCTGGTGTCCTGGATCGGCGAGCGCTGTGTCGCCGACATCCGCCAGATCGTGTTCAACCATCTGCTCGAATTGCACCCCGGCTTCTATGAAGACAACCGCAGCTCGGAGATCCAGTCACGGCTGACAACTGACACCACACTGCTGCAATCGGTGATGGGTTCTTCCTTGTCGTTGTTCCTGCGCAATGCGCTCATGGTGCTGGGTGGCGTGGTGCTGCTGTTCATCACCAACCCGAAGCTCACCAGCATCGTGGTGGTGGCATTGCCGCTGATTCTGGCGCCCATCCTGCTGTTCGGGCGCCGCGTGCGCGGGCTGTCGCGGCAAAGCCAGGATCGAGTGGCCGAAGTGGGCAGCTACGTGGCCGAAGCCTTGGGGCAGATCAAGACGGTGCAGGCCTACAACCACCAGGCGGAGGATCGCCGCCGCTTCAGCCTGACCGTGGAGCAGGCATTCGACACCGCACGCCAGCGTATTCTGCAACGTGCCTGGCTGATTACCCTGGTGATCGTGCTGGTGCTCGGCGCAGTGGGTGTGATGCTCTGGGTCGGTGGCATGGACGTGATCGCCGGAAAAATCTCCAACGGTGATCTGGCGGCCTTCGTCTTCTACAGCCTCATTGTCGGCAGCGCCTTCGGCACGCTGAGCGAAGTCATCGGCGAGTTGCAACGGGCGGCCGGTGCCGCGGAACGTATCGGCGAACTGCTGCAGGCCCGCAGCGAGATTCAGGCACCCGTCACGGGCGTGCTGCGGTTACCCGAGCGGGTCAGCGGCCGGCTCGATCTGCAGGACGTGCAGTTTGCCTACCCGTCGCGACCGGATGTACCGGCGATTCGCGGCCTGAATTTGAGTGTCAAACCGGGCGAAACCCTGGCGCTGGTCGGTCCATCCGGCGCCGGCAAGTCGACGCTGTTCGACCTGTTGCTGCGCTTCTACGACCCTCAGCACGGGCGCATTCTGATCGATGGCCATGCGCTGGTCGATCTTGACCCCAGCGACCTGCGTCGGCATTTCGCTCTGGTTGCACAGACGCCTGCGCTGTTCTACGGCACGGTGGAGGACAACCTGCGTTACGGTCGGGCATCGGCGACGCACGAGCAACTGCGCGAAGCGGCGCGAATCGCCCATGCCGATGAGTTCATCATGGCCTTGCCCAATGGCTATCAGACCCATCTGGGGGAGGCGGGGCTGGGCTTGTCCGGCGGCCAGCGGCAACGTATGGCCATTGCCCGTGCGCTGTTGGTGGACGCACCGATTCTGTTGCTGGACGAAGCCACTAGCGCGCTGGATGCCATGAGCGAGCATCTGATCCAGCAGGCACTGCCGACCTTGATGCAAGGTCGCACCACCCTGGTGATCGCCCACCGCCTCGCCACCGTGCAGAACGCGGACCGCATTGCGGTGATCGAACAGGGAAGGGTGGCGGCGATCGGCACGCATCAGGAGCTGATTGCGGGCAATGAACTGTATGCGCGTTTGGCGGCGCTACAGTTTCCAGCTTGAGGACGGTGTGCCGATCAGCCTGTATCAGCGGTATTCGCAGAGATAAGCGGTTTCTACTGCCACTTTGAGTTGGAACTTGCTGTTGGCGGGGACATTGAACTGGCTGCCGGCTTCGAAGCTTTCCCAGTCGGTGCTGTCCGGCAGCTTGACCACCAGGGCGCCGGAGACCACGTGCATGATCTCGCGCTGTGCCGTGCCGAACTCGTACTCGCCAGGCGCCATCACGCCGATGGTGGCGGGGCCTTCAGGCGCTTCGAATGCGATGGACTTAACGGTGCCATCGAAGTACTCGTTGACTTTGAACATGTAGCGATCTCCTCGAAGTGGTCAAAAAAACGCTCGCCAGTATGCCCAAGCGATGTCCATCCGTCATGCCCTTTCAGCCGCTGGCCGGCAGGGACAATGGCAGCAGCCTGGCCGTGTTGCGTGCATCTTCCAGTGCTCGATGCTGCTGTCCGCAGAACTGTAGCCCTGCCAGTTGCAGTGCACTGTTGAGGCCCAGCGGACGTTGCAGCTGGCGGGCCTTGGCAAAACGCTGTTTGAGATTGATGTGGGGCAAGTCCGCCAGCACGCTGTGCAATTGGTGACGTTGCCATTCCAGCAGCAGTTGCTGACGATCGTAGTCACCCCAGCTCACCCAGGCTTGCAGTTGCGATCCGCAGTGGCCCAGCCAGCGCTCGAACTGACGCCAGACTTCCACCAGCGTGCTGGCGCCGTCGATGTTCGCTTGGGTGATGTGCGTCAATTGCCGGCAGAATCCGGTCAGGGCCGGGCGGCGCACGGGTTTGACGAAGCGCTGGAAATGGTCGATCTCGCGCCCGGATCGATCGACCACGCTGGCGCCGATTTCAATGATTTCCATTTCTTCGACCGGCCAACCGCCTTCATCGGTGGTGGCTTCCAGGTCAATGACCAGCCAATGCGGCATAACAGGCTCCAGAAAATAGCGCTCGTTCGCTACCGATAAATTAGCCGTGGCAATAGAACCGTGCCTGATGGGACCGCCGAAATGCCAGTATGCTCCGCCTCAGGTCCAATTGAATATTTGCCAGTTGCTGTGCCCTGCGAAACAGCCTAGCTTAATCAGGATCCATCCGTGTGTTTCGGGAAGTCCTGGCCTTGATCGATCTCACTTTGCGGGCTGCCCTCCGTTACCTGTTGTGTGTCGTGACCACCGTGCTCAGCCTGCACGCGATGGCGGCGCAAGAGGTCAGAATCGGTGCCGCCTATTTTCCGCCCTACGTCTCCAAGCCTGAAGAAGGGGCCCAAAGCGGCTTGCTGCCCGAGATGGTCCAGGCGCTGAACAAGGTCCAGCAGCAATACCACTTCGTGATGGTACCGACCTCGTTGGCTCGACGGTTCCGTGATTTCCAGCAGGACCGCGTGGACGTGGCAATTTTCGAGAACCCTGACTGGGGGTGGCAGGACATTCCCCATGTCAACGTGGACCTGGGCCTCGAAGACGCTGAAGTGTTTGTCGCCCATCGTGCCACGGGGCGCGACCAGTCGTATTTTCGTAACCTGGAGGGCAAACGCTTGGCGCTGTTCAGCGGTTATCACTATGCGTTTGCCGGTTTTGACGCCGACCCGCGTTATCTGGCGCAGCATTTCAACGCCACCCTGACCTATTCCCATGACAGCAACTTGACGTTGGTGCTGCGTGATCGTGCGGACATCGCCCTGATCACGCGCTCCTACCTCAGCGACTTCCTGGCGCGCAATCCGGACAGTGCCAGCCAGTTGCTGATTTCCGAGCGGGTTGACCAGATCTACCACCACTTTGCCCTGCTTCAGCCCAAGGGACCGATCAGCGCCGAAGCGTTCAGCCAATACCTCGGCATGTTGCGCGAAAACGGCGACATGGCGCGGATCTTTCAACCTTACCGGATTGCCGTGCTGCCCCTGGCCACCGGGGAGTCGGTGGCCCGAAACGGCCAGGCATCTCGCTGATCAGGGCTGCAACAGCCCTTGCAGGCCATGCTCCAGGCTGGCGCTGGACAGCTCGCCGACGTGGCTTCGCACCCACCGGCCCTGAGCGTCATAGAACAAGGTCGCCGGCAATGCTGCCGAGCCTGCCGCGCGCGACAGTTGACTGGCTCGATCGAACACCACTTGCTGGCTATCAATGCCGGCTGCAGCGAGGAATGTCCTTACCTGATCGGGACTCTCACCCTGGTTGACCAGTACAAATCGCACCCCCGGCGTTCGCCGGGCGGCCTCCAGCAGCACGGGCATTTCTCGCCGGCACGGCGGACACCAACTGGCCCACAGATTGACCACCAGTGGTTGTCCGGCGTAGTCACGCAGGTTCAGTGGGGTGCCGGCCAATGTTTGCAGGGGGGTATCCGGCAAGGTCTGGCGGCGGTCATGGAGCTGTACGGTCAGTGTGCCCAGCAGCCACAGGGTCAGGCCGCTGCCGATAGCCCAGGCCAGTGGCCGGCGTTGGTCCGGCCGGCGCCACGCCTGCCAGGCCGCGCTTGACAGCAACGCCAGCACGCCAGGCCAGAGCAGAAAGCCGCCGTCGCGCACGTCGAGGATCTGCCAGGGCGCCTGCCGGTATTGCGGCCAATAAACCAGCGCAAAACTCAGCCTGGCTACCAGCAGCGCCATCAATAGCAGGCTGAACAGTACCGACTCGGGGTTTTTCACCCCGGCGGCTCTGGCGCTGCGTGCCCCGCTCCAGGTGGCCAGCAGCAAGGATGCCAGCAGAATCAAATGGTCCATGGCCAAGGTAAAGGGGCCGAGGGTGAAGCTGAGCATGGCGGGCGTTCCTGAGTCGATCGAGGGCCGAGGATGCGGGGGGGATGTTAAGGCGTCGTTAATGCAGGTTGCCCAGATATATGTACCTCATGTCGCCGGGCCACGCTGCCACCCTGCGCCCCTTTTCAGCCAAAAGGGGCAGCACATGAGCACCACTATTCTGGGGCACGACCAGGCGTTCTGGAGCGACACGGCGCGGCGCTGGACGCAAGCCTTCCCGGACATTCATAGCCTGGCTCGGGACGAGGCCTTGCGCATCCTCCGGCGCCATACCAACCGTAATCTGGACCCGGAGCGCGTGTGGTGGCACCGCTTCGACGGCGCCGTCAGCAGCCCGCTGACCTTCACCGGCTGGCAGCACAGTGGGCGCCCGGTGCAATCCATGACCTTTATTCAGTTGCTCTTGCAGCGTTACGGCGCGCGGGATCAGGACAGCCTCGACAACCTTCAGGTAGAAGGCGGCTTTTATACCGACGGGCCCGAACACGGGGTGTACGACCAACGCAATGAAGTGCGCCTGCTGGCCGCCGACGTCTGCGCAGAGTTCTGGAGCATCGATTTCGCGCAACGTTACCGCGCTCGCCTGGGCGCATTCTGGCATCAGCAGGGCGTCAGTTTTGTGCTGCTGGCGAGGATGGCCCTGCGCGCGGCGGTGCTGGCGGCTCGGCAGCGCCAGGCGTTGACTGCGGGCGATCTTGGCGTCTTGCAGGCGTTGCTGGAGGGGCGACCTGCGGGCACGGTCTATCGACTGAGTCTGGGCGGTTATCTGGCGCGGGATGCCTTGCGGATCGCCACTCACGGTGGGCGCCAACTTCTGTATCTGCCGGGTGAGGCCCAGGCCCTGCAAGCCTTTGCTGATCACCGGGCGTTTTATGAATGGTTGCGCCACTGCGCGGCGATTCCTCGCGAGCGGGATGCCTTGCTGCGCCATTTTTCCTCGTTCAACCCGGCCCGTACCTCCGAGTTGGATGGGTTGCGCGAACTGCTTGAACAGGTTCGCCAGGACACCCGCCTGGCGCGCCTGAACGTGCTGCAGCCGCGAGAGTCCGCTCTCGCCGGCGATCCGTTCGCCTGGCTGCGTAGACAGGCCGAGCAGGAAATGCAGCACCAGGCCGATACCCTGCTGACCTCCAACGCTCATCTGCGTCAAGGCTTATGGCTGGGGTATCTGAGTGCCTTTATCAACCTGGGCAGTGGATTCGCGCCCCTGGGGTGGCCAGTGGCCTTGGTGGTGGTCGGTGCAGCAGCCGTCTCGCTGGCATTGAATGTACACAAGGCGGTGTACGCGGCAACCCGTCAAGAGCGCCGCGATGGCATCTTCGGTGCGCTCAACGGTGCCATCGTGATCGCTTTCAACACCCCTCTGTTGTTCGAGCTCCGACTGCCTGAAACATCGTCTGCCGAGCAGAGCCTTGACGTATTGGAGCAGGCGCCCGTCGTCCATCCTTTCGAGCCGCTCCCCGGCGGACAGGTCAACGGGCTGGGCCTGATCGAACGCAGTGACGTGAAAACCCTGTATTGCATTCACCCCCTGCTGCGGGGCGCCGACCCGGCCGCCGTCCTCGCCTCGCTGACGCCCTTGACCGAGACATCTGGCGTGCGACCCATGCTGCAAGGTCCTGTGCTACAGGCCTTTGCCACGCCGAGGGGCGCGCTGGAATATGCCCAGGCCGAGTTCGACGCAGCCTTTGTCCTGCACGAAATCGATGCCGAGGGTGTGATGACGGCGTCCTTTCGCGAAAATTTCAGCCACAATCAGGCCGCCCTGCTGCGTCATCTGGGTGAGCCGGCTGATGCCTTGCATGCACTGCAGGCCGCAGGGCGCGGGCTTGGCGAATGGAGCGGGGGCAGCTGGGCTTTCGATGAAGTCCATCTGGCCATGGACAGCCTGGACCGCTGGCAATTTCTCCCGGTATCCACTGCCGACCTTGAACGTCTGGCTGATCCGTTGCACGGGAGGCTCTCGCCCCCCGATTCACCTGGGGTGCTCCAGGGCGTGCAGCAGTTGCCTGTGGGGTTTGGGTGTCACCTGCCGCGCTACAGCATCGAAGTACAGGGCGTGCCCCGGGCTGTGCGCTACGACCCGTTCAGCGACACCTGGCGCACGTCTGCCGGCAGCGCGTACCGCTTCGATCCGTTACGGGGCTTCGTCGGGGTGTCAGTCCCGGACAGCCTGCCGCCACGTGTGGCCGTCGATATCGATCGCGCGGTGCAGCAACTCGGCATCAATGTGCATCTGCCCTGGGAAGTCGAGCCACTGCCCACCGCCCAGGTCCGCCCTGTCCCACGCCAACTGCACAGCGTCTGGCTCGGCCGGCACATGCCACGCAAGCTGATTCGTCGGGTGATTCATAACGCCGAGGAAGCCGGGCAAGGTTCGCAGCCCTTCGAGACGCACCTGTACCTCGACATCAAAGACCCCGTGGAATTGGACAGCACCTTGCTGCGCCTGGCCCGGGGGCCGTCCACACTCAAGGTGCACATTCTGGAACAGACCGATTTTTTCAAGGCGTTTCGCACCACGCGCTATTACCAGCAGTACCTGGCCGCCAGCACGGGGCCGGCCATCAACTACGCCAGTGCCGTCGACGTGCTGCGCTATCGGCTGCTGTACCGCGAAGGCGGTATCTACATGGATGTCGATGACCTGATCGAAGGGTCGGGGGACGGCGTGCCCAACTTCGCCGAAGGCGCGTTCGAGGTGGCGCCCGGGCACTTGCTGCTGAACAACCCGGTCTGTCATCAGCGGCTGCGGATGCAGGTGGACTTCAATACCAGCAATTTTGGCTCGTTGCCCGGTAATCCATTGCTGGAGCAGATGTCCGAGGAAAGCTACCGACGTTTTCTCGCGAACACAGACTTGTACAAGACCCGTCCCTATGACTTTGCCAACACCGATGCCGAACTGAACGCCTACGGTCAACGTATCAGCCATGTCACCGGGCCGAAGTTGTTCAACGAGATGATTGATCGCGCGCTGCCCGCCTACCGGCAATACCGAGGGCTGCACCACATAGCGCGGGGCCAGTTGCATGTGCCGGCGCCGATGCGTGAAGCCATCGCCGAGCAATTGCGTGCGCAGGCTCGGCATTACAGCGCGTTGGGCGGATTGATCCGTATCGGCTCCACCGGCAGCTGGCTGTCGACCTGACCAAGACGGCATAATGTGGCGTTAATGCACTGACGTCACAGTGCTGTCTTTTACCCGAGTCTGCCCATGCACATACTGCTTTGCGAGGACGACGACCTGATCGCCAGCGGCATCGTTGCCGGCCTGGGCGCGCAGGGTCTGGTGGTCGACCGCGTGGCCACCGCCGCCGCCGCGCAGGCCCTGCTGCTGGCGGCAGATTTCGATGTGATCATCCTCGATCTCGGCCTGCCTGACGAAGACGGCCTGACCTGGCTCGAGCGTATGCGTCGGCAGGGCAGTACCCTGCCGGTACTGGTCTTGACGGCACGGGACACGGTCAGCGATCGTGTCGCCGGCCTGCAGGCCGGTGCCGATGATTACCTGCTCAAACCCTTCGATCTGCGCGAGCTGAGCGCGCGGCTGCATACCTTGATGCGGCGCGCCGCCGGGCGAGCGGTAAACCTCATCGAGCACGGCCCCCTGAGCTACGATCCCAGCCGTCGAGAAGCCTGGTTGGGCGGCCAGGCGGTGGAACTGTCGCGCCGTGAGCAGGCGTTGCTCCAGGCCTTGCTGCACAACCGCGGCCGGGTGCTCTCCAGCGAGCAATTGAAAGACAGCCTCTATGGCTTTGGCGATGAGGTCGAGAGCAACGCCCTGAACGTGCATATTCATCACTTGCGCCGCAAGCTTGGCACGCAGATCGTCGAGACGGTGCGCGGTCTGGGCTATCGCCTCGGGCCTGCCGGAGCGGCCACGTGACCTTGCGTCTGCGCCTGACGCTGATTCTCGGCGCCGCGTTCATCCTGATCTGGGCCTTGGCGGCTGCGTGGATGTTTCGGGATCTGCGCAACCAGATGATGTTCTCGCTGGACCAGCGTCTGGTGGCGTCGGCGCGCATGGTCGCCGGTTTGGTGAACCAATTGCCGCAACCTTTGTCCAGTGTCGGCGAGGGCACCCGGTTCAGCGCCGACCCACTGAGCATTCCGGACGGCATGGCCTGCCAGGTCAGTTCGTTGCGCGGCGAGATCCTGGCCCGCAGCCATTCGGCCACGCAGTCCGCGCTGGATGCGCAGAGCAGCGGTTTTCGTGACCAGCAGATCGAGGGGGCTGCATGGCGCAGCTTTACCTTGTCCCATGGCGATGTGCGCATCACCACCGCCGACCGCCAGCAAGAGCGTGAAGCCCTCGAACGCTCGGTGGTGCTGGCCGCCTCCGCGCCGGTTTTGATGGCGCTGCTGGGCAGCCTGGGGGTGCTTTGGCTGGGGCTGGGGCGAGGGTTGGCGCCGCTCCAGCGCATGCGCGAGGCGTTGACCCGGCGCAGCGCCGACTCTTTGGAGCCGCTGCAGGTCTCGGCTTTGCCCCGCGAACTGCAACCCTTGCTCGACACCCAGAATCAATTATTGCTGCGCATTGCGCAGGCATTCGAGCGCGAGCGTCGCCTGACCGGCGACGCGGCCCATGAGTTGCGCAGCCCGCTGACGGCGGTGAAGACTCACTTGCAGGTAGCACGCATGACCACTGGCGCCGCCCGGGAGCAGGCACTTGAACATGCCGAACAAGGTGCCGACCGGCTGCATCGGACCCTTGAACAACTGCTGTTGCTGGCCAGAGTCGAAGGCAGCCTGTCGTTCGAGGATGGCGTGGCCTGCGATATCACTCAGATCGCCCGGTTGGCCATGAACGATGCGCAGCAGGGCGCCGACTTGCCTATCCAGCTGGAGCTGCCTGCGCGGGTGGGCGATCAAGTGCTCGCCGTGCCGTCCGCCCTGGCCATTGCTGCCTTGCGCAATCTGCTGGAGAACGCCCGGCGCCATGGCGCGGCCGGTGGCGTAGTGCGCCTGGCCCTGAGTGTGGAGGAGGGGGCTGCACGGTTCGACATCCATGATCAGGGGCCGGGCATCGCGCCCCAGCACCTGGCCTATCTGACCCAGCGTTTCTGGCGCAAAGGGCAAGGGGCCGGCAGCGGTCTGGGGCTGGCCATCGTTCAGGCGATCGTCCAGCAATACGCTGGCCAACTGCACTTTCACAGCCACGACCATGGCCTGCAGGTGACGCTGTGCCTGCCGCTGGCGGACGCCGAAACGGATGGTTACAGCAACGCGGTCGCTGTGCACCAGGCAGCGAGGTAAGGTTTCCTTTCCAGCACACTCATGGATCGAGGAAGCCTCTCATGGACCACTCTCTGCACTTGCGCCAACCCCTGCCGGCCGATGTCACGGCCATCAGCCTGATCATCGAGCGGGCCATTCGCACCGCCTGCGCCGCCGACCATCGCAACGAACAACGCCTCATTGGTGCATGGCTGCGCAGCACCAGCCCGGCACAGCTGTTGCGCTGCCTGCGTCTGCCCAAGACCCTGGCCCGGCTCGCGTTGCTGCAAGGCAAGCCTGTCGGCGTGGTCATCGCCGGCTCCGACGGCGAGATTCTTCAGTGCTATGTCATGCCCGAGTTCAGCCGGCGCGGTGTGGGCACCGCCCTGATGACGGACATAGAGGGGTGCCTGCTGGAACAAGGGCGCGAGGTGGCCAGCCTGAGCAGCACCCTGACAGGTTTTGGCTTCTATCGGCACCTTGGCTATCGGGAGTCGGGCCAGCGTCTGGAGGTCGATGGACTCACGGTCACCCTGATGGAAAAAAGCCTGGTGCGTCCGGCCATGGGGGACTGGATGGCGCGGCTGATGGCGGGGGTCAGGGCGCCCGCCACCTGATCCATCCAGCACTGCAGCGGCCGCGGTTCCCTCTTGGCTCCAATGCCGTGGCACACCAGCATGATCGTCGGCGCGTCGGACAGCGGTGTAGCTGGAGGGCCGTCGAACTTCATGAGACGGGAGGCAGCATTATGGATATGAATATAAAGTCGTTTGTTGCCACAGTAGAGGTGGTAACCCCCGGATTTGAAAGCGTGGTGGCTTGCATGCCCAAAATGGTGGTACCCACCGGAGGGGGGTGGCTGGTACGGTCAACGGATTCTGGTCCGTTCCTGGCGTTGCGATTTGATTTTTTGAAACATGAGGCCGAACGGGATTTCTTCACTATAACCGCCGGCTCCGGAATCTACGTGGGTAGCAGGCTCGGGGTCAGCCGTAATGGCTATCTGGGTTTTTATACCCCCGGGGATGTGGCTGATCCGTTGAAAGTCGAATGGGTCGGTGCGGCGGGCTCAGGGCGGTTCATCTGGCGCGATCATCGTGGCTATCGCGTCGGTGCTGCCGACGAGCAAGAGACCAGGCGCTGGGGAGGCAGGCATACAGCGGCGGAGGATCTCTTGCCCCCCATCCATCGCTACCTGTGCGTGGAGTCGGGAACACCACTGGAGTTTCAGGCCAATGTCCTGAGTATCACTACGATTTGAAGGAGAGGCGGTATCATGGAGTTGATAAAAGGGAATTCATTCATCGCCACTTTGGACATAGTGACGCCCGGATTCGAGTCACCCGTATGCTGCAGGCGGTCGGACGGATTCGCGACCGGAGGTTGGCTGATGCGAACCAAAGACAAGCAAGAGTCGATCGCCATGCGTTTCGATTTCATCGACCACGTCGAGGGCCGTGACCACTTCAATATCAGTGCGGCATCCGGGGAGTACATGGGTGCCAAACTGGGTATCAGTCGTAACGGTTACCTGGGTTTCTATTCGATCGCCGAGGTGACTGACTTCTGGAAGCTCCAGTGGGTCGGCAGCTCGGACAGCGGGCAGTGCATCTGGCGTGACCATCGCGGTCACCGTGTGTCGGTAATCACTCGAGTTGACCCACCCGCCAACATTCGTCAGCCTCAAACACCGCAAAACATCCTCAATCGCACCTTTGACTACCTGAGCGCGGAGGAGGGACAGGTGCTGGATTTTCAAGTGCGTATCTTGAGCGTGGGCTGACATGAAGGCGAAAAAAACCCCGTGAATTCACGGGGTTTTTTCATGGCTGTCAGTGCTTACGCCTGAACCACCGGGATGTTCACATTCGCTGCGGCATCACGGAATTCAGCGATCTGGTCGAAGCTCAAGTAGCGGTATACGTCCGCTGCCATGCTGTCGATGCTCGCGGCGTAGCCCATGTACTCTTCGACGCTTGGCAGTTTGCCCAGAATCGAAGCCACAGCGGCCAGTTCCGCCGAGGCCAGGTATACGTTGGCGCCATCGCCCAGACGGTTCGGGAAGTTACGGGTCGAGGTGGAGACCACCGTCGAGTTTGCCGCTACCCGCGCCTGGTTACCCATGCACAGCGAGCAGCCCGGCATTTCCATGCGCGCACCAGCCTTGCCGTAGATGCCGTAGTAGCCTTCTTCGGTCAGTTGGTGAGCGTCCATCTTGGTCGGCGGCGACAGCCACAGACGGGTCGGAATCGAGCCCTTGACCTTGTCCAGCAACTTGCCAGCAGCGCGGAAGTGGCCGATGTTGGTCATGCAGGAACCGATGAACACTTCGTCGATTTTCTCGCCAGCCACCGAGGACAGTAGCCGAGCGTCGTCCGGATCGTTAGGGGCGCAGAGCACTGGCTCCTTGAGGTCGGCCAGATCGATTTCGATGATTTCGGCGTATTCGGCGTCGGCATCGGCGCTCAGCAGTTCCGGGTTGGCCAGCCAGGCTTCCATGGCCTGCGCACGACGTTCCATGGTCCGGGCATCGCCGTAGCCTTCGCTGATCATCCAGCGCAGCAGGGTGATGTTGGACTTCAGGTACTCGGCGATGGCCTTTTCCGGCAGCTTGATCGTGCAACCGGCCGCCGAACGTTCGGCCGAGGCGTCGGACAATTCGAACGCTTGCTCCACGGTCAGGTCGTCGAGGCCTTCGATTTCCAGGATGCGGCCGGAGAAGGCGTTGATCTTTCCTTTCTTCTCGACGGTCAGCAGACCTTTCTGGATGGCGTAGTACGGAATGGCGTGAACCAGGTCGCGCAGGGTAATACCCGGTTGCAGCTTGCCTTTGAAGCGCACCAGTACCGATTCCGGCATGTCCAGCGGCATCACGCCCGTGGCAGCGGCGAACGCTACCAGGCCGGAGCCCGCCGGGAACGAGATACCGATCGGGAAGCGGGTGTGCGAGTCGCCACCGGTGCCGACGGTGTCAGGCAGCAGCATACGGTTCAGCCAGCTGTGGATGATGCCGTCGCCAGGACGCAGGGACACGCCGCCACGGGTGCGGATGAAATCCGGCAGGGTGTGGTGGGTAGTGACGTCGATCGGCTTTGGATAGGCGGCGGTGTGGCAGAAGGACTGCATGACCAGGTCGGCAGAGAAGCCCAGGCAGGCGAGGTCTTTGAGTTCGTCGCGGGTCATCGGGCCGGTGGTGTCCTGAGAGCCGACGGTGGTCATCCGCGGTTCGCAGTAGGTGCCAGGGCGCACGCCTTTGTTTTCCGGCAGGCCGCAGGCCTTGCCGACCATTTTCTGGGCCAGGGTGAAACCCTTGCCGGTGTCGACCGGGGCTTCCGGCAGCTTGAACAGGTCAGTGGCACCCAGACCCAGCTCGGCACGGGCCTTGTCGGTCAGGCCACGGCCGACGATCAGCGGGATACGGCCGCCGGCACGGACTTCGTCCAGCAGCACAGGGGTTTTCAGTTCGAACGTGGTGATGACTTCTTCGCTGTCGTGCTTGCAGACCTTGCCCAGGTGCGGGTACAGGTCTATCACGTCACCCATGTTGATATTCGAGACATCGAATTCGATCGGCAGGGCGCCGGCGTCTTCCATGGTGTTGTAGAAAATCGGCGCGATCTTGGTGCCGAAGCAGAAGCCGCCGGCGCGCTTGTTCGGCACGAATGGAATGTCGTCGCCGAAGAACCACAGCACCGAGTTGGTCGCCGATTTACGCGATGAACCGGTACCGACCACGTCACCCACGTAGGCCACCGGGAAGCCGTCGTTGTACATCTGGGCGATCTGCTTCATCGGGCCGATGGAGCCTTGCACGTCCGGAACGATGCCGTCGCGGGCCATTTTCAGCATGGCCAGGGCGTGCAGCGGGATGTCCGGGCGCGACCAGGCGTCGGGCGCCGGGGAGAGGTCGTCGGTGTTGGTTTCGCCGGTGACCTTGAACACGCGCAGGCTGATCTTGTCGGCCAGGGTCGGGCGCTTCTTGAACCATTCACCGTCGGCCCAGGATTGCAGGACGGCCTGGGCCAGAGCGTTGCCGTTCTTGGCTTTCTCGGCCACGTCATGGAAGGCGTCGAACATCAGCAGGGTGTGCTTGAGCTGCTCGGCGGCTACCGGGGCCAACTCCGCAGAGTCCAGCAGCTCGACCAGGGTCGCGATGTTGTAGCCGCCCTGCATGGTGCCCAGCAGCTCGACCGCACGCTTCTTGTCCAGCAGCGGGGAGGTGGCTTCACCCTTGGCCAGTGCGGACAGGAAACCGGCCTTCACGTAGGCGGCTTCGTCGACGCCTGGCGGAACGCGGTTGGTGATCAGGTCAACGAGAAACGCTTCTTCGCCGGCAGGGGGATTTTTCAGCAGCTCGACCAGGCCTGCGGTTTGTTCGGCGTTAAGCGGCTGGGGCACGATACCCTGGGCGGCACGCTCTTCAATGTGTTTGCGGTAGGCTTCAAGCACAGTTATTACCCTCATCAGTGGTCCCGGTCCGGGACGCTCATCCAGAGAACTCCGACACGCCTGCGCATCCGGCGGCTTTTTGAGCCGTCCAGCCAGGGTGACAGATATCCCTTGCAGAAGCTGTTTTCAAAGTTTTACGCCTGTAGAAGGGCGGAGCTTGATGAGGGCCGGTGACGGAATTCCCTGAAGAACCCGCCGCCAACACCCTTCTACTGGATTGACTGTGCTCGTGACGCTTTGAAAACAGCTTCCAACGGACATTGTTGCCTAAATAAGGCCGAGTGATTCTACGGCAATTTCTCGATAAAGGTAAGTTAGGCCCCACACCTTCTGGGGTGTAAGTGCCTGGACAAAGGGCTAACATGGGTCTCGATTCGCCGCCGGGCCCTGCTTTGCGCCATGTCCAATCAATCCATCAAGACCCCCTGCGTGGGCCTTTGCTCCACCGTTTACGGGGACCTCGTGTGCCGCGGGTGCAAGCGCTTTCACCACGAAGTGATCCACTGGAACGGCTACGACGAAGCGCAGAAGCGCGCGGTGTGGATGCGCCTCGAATACTTGCTGGTGCAGGTGATGGAAGCCAAGATCGAGGTCTTCGACCCCCAGCGCCTGCGCGAGCAACTGGAGCAGCGCAAGATCCGTTTCGTCGCCCATCAGTCCGAGTACTGCTGGGCCTATCAGCTGCTGGCACGGGGTGCCCGGGTGATCAACCAACTGGATGCCTACGGCATTGTCCTGCTCCCCGAATTTCGCGACTGGGAACTACCCGAGCTGCGCGATGCCATCGATCGGGAATTCTTCCTCCTCTCCGAAGCCCATTACGAGCGCTACATCGCGCCCGGGTTTCTGCAGGATGGCCTGGGCTGAAGGTATTCCCTTGCTACCGCTGCGCCAGTGCCACCAGGTGATGGATGATTTCCTGATTTTTCAGCACCAGCACATCACTCTCCAGCGAATCCAGCACTGCCTCGGCCGTATTGCCGATCAACGCCCCGGACAATCCGCTGCGTGCCACCGTACCGATCACTGTGATCGCCGCTTCCAGCTTGTGCGCCATATAAGGAATCAGTTCATCGGCCGGTCCCTCGGCGATATGCAGGTGCTGATCATCAATGTCGAATTGCGCCTGAAACGCCTGGCAGGCCTGCCGATAGCGTGCTTCGACGCTATCGGCGCGTGGCGCCAGCGGGTCGGGGGCCGACAGCATCGGTGACGGATGGGCGCTGATGACATGCAGTGCGCCCTTGGCCAGCTGTGCGAGGCCATAGCCATGGTCGATGATGCCATTGTGCAAATGTTGATGCTCGTCGTCGGGGTTGCCGACGTCCACGGCGGCGAGGATGTTGGCACCTTGCCAGGGGCGTTCGGTCTTGACCATCAGCACGGCGCTGGGGCATTCGCGCAGCAACTTCCAGTCCACAGGCGTCAGCAGTGCTTTTTTCAGCGACTGTTCGGCGCGATGACGCTTGATTACCAGATCGCAGCCTTCGGCCTGCTGCACACCAATAATGGTCTCATGCAGGCTGCCCGCCCAGGCCTGCTCGGCCGAAGTGCTGTAGCCCTGATCGAGCAGGTGCAGCTTGAGTTCGGTGAGCAGCGTGGAGTGATCCTGGCTGCGGTCACACATCAGCAGGTGCAGATGAGCCTGGGTCACACCAGCGATGAGACGGCCACGGGCCAGGGCCAGGTCATGTTGTTCGGCGGACTCCAGAACCACCAGGATGCTGCGGATGCCTTGCATAGTTCGCCCTCCGGACGCTGATCATCGGTTGACTATAGACCGCTGGCGCCGGGCCGCTTACCAAGGGGTCGCGGGCTTGCGTATAATCCGCCGCTTTTGCTCCGGGGTATGGCCCATGTTGCCTGAAATTCACGCGTTTCTTGGCTGTCGCACGCCGGCGGCCTGGGTCGAGGCGGCGCTCGCCGATCAGCCGACTATGCTGATCGACCACAAGAACTGCGAATTCAAGGCCGCTTCCACGGCGCTGAGCCTGATCGCCAAATATTGCACGCATGTCGACCTGATCAATATGATGTCGCGTCTGGCCCGGGAAGAACTGGTCCACCATGAACAAGTGATGCGCTTGATGAAAAAGCGCAAGGTGGCCCTGCAGCCCTTGTCGGCCGGGCGCTACGCCTCGGCGCTGCGCAAGCAGGTGCGAAGCCATGAACCGGTGAAACTGGTGGACACACTGGTGGTCGGAGCGTTCATCGAGGCTCGCAGCTGCGAACGGTTCGAGGCGCTGGTTCCGCACCTGGATGAAGAGCTCGGCAAGTTTTATTTCGGCTTGCTGCAGAGCGAAGCCCGGCATTTTCAAGGTTATCTGAAGCTTGCGTATCAATATGGCGACGCGGCGGACATCGATAAGGTCATCGAGCGGGTGCGGGTGGCCGAGGCCGAATTGATCGAAAGCCCGGATGTGGAATTCCGCTTTCACAGTGGTGTGCCCGCCTAGAGCATTAAGCGGGCTGACGAATCTGTTGACAGATACTGCCTAGGCAGTAATATTGCAGGCAGTTAACTGCCTAAGCAGGCTTCTGCCTTCATGAAACACTTCACTTGCGATAATTTCCCCGACAGCAACCTCGGTTTGCTGATCGGGCGCACCCATGCGCTCAAGGATCGGATCCTCGACAAGCACCTGATCGACGAAGACGTCACCGCCGCACAGTTCAAAGTGCTGATCATCCTGCAACTCACCACCGTCGACAGCCCCGCCGAGCTGTGCCGCTATCTGGCCCTGGACAGCGGCGCCATGACGCGCATGCTCGATCGCCTCGAGCAGAAAGGCCTGATCGTGCGCGAGCGCAGCGAAGGTGATCGGCGGCAGTTGCGCCTGGTGCTGACCGCCGAAGGCGGCCGCCTGGCGGGCCGCCTGCCACAGATTGGTGCCGAGGCCATGAACGAACTGGTGGGTGTTCTGGAACCTGCCGAACTGACCAGCCTCGAACAAATCCTCAAGAAAATACTGCTGGCGGCAGGCGACAGCGTGACCATCATGCGGATAGGTGATAAATGAGCCCTACAACCTCGCGCCTGGCTGTTCGGCGTCTTTCAGTGCTCAGTCTGGCTGTCAGCCTGGCCAGTTGCGCCAATTTCCATGGTCTGACCCCCGGCAGTAAAGGCCTGGATGCGAAAACGCTGCAAGCCGGGCAATCACTGAACGGCATTACCCTGTCGCCGGCTGCCTGGCCGAAGAGTGACTGGTGGACCAGCCTCGGCGACCCCCAGCTCGATGGCTTGATTCGCGAAGCCTTGCGCGACAGCCCTGACCTGCAGATTGCTCAGGCGCGTGCCCACCAGGCGCGTGCCCAGGCCTACGCCGCCGACGCCGATCGCATGCCGACCGTCAACGCCGAAGCCGGTATCACCCGCGCGCGGATTTCCCGCGAGCAAGACCCCACCGGTCAGGGTGACCTGCTGGCCACCGAGCGGACGATGGACCTGTCGTTCAACTACAACTTCGACTTGTGGGGCGGGCAGCGGGCCAACTGGGAAGCAGCCCTGGGGCAGGCCAAGGCGTCGGAAGTCGATCGCCAGGCCGCTGCACTGACTCTGGCGGCCGATGTTGCGCGGGCCTACAGCGATCTGGGCCAGGCCTACATCGTCGACGACCTGGCTCAGGATGACCTCAAGCGCACCTCGCAGATGTTAACCCTGGGCAAGCGCCGCCTGGACTCTGGCATCGACAGCGACTATCAGTACCAGCAGACCGAAAGTCTCGCTGCCACTTCCCAGGAAGAGGCCGTCGATGCGCGCAAGCGGGTGGAAAGCGCCCGTATTGCGCTGGCCGTATTGCTGGGCAAAGGGCCGGACCGGGCCAATACCATCGCCAGGCCCAACGTGTTGCAACCCAGTGTCGTTGCGCTGCCCAGTGTGCTGCCGGCAGAGTTGTTGGGGCGCCGCCCCGATCTGGTGGCCGCGCGCTGGCGAGTGGAAGCCGCCCGTAAAGGCATCGACGCCAGCAAGACGCGCTTCTACCCCAACCTCAACCTGAGCGCGGCGGCCGGTACCCAGTCGATTCTCGGTGATGCGCTGTTCGGCACGCCAAGCAAGTTTTTCAATGTCGGGCCCACCGTATCGCTGCCGATCTTCGATGGCGGACGCCTGCGTGCCGACCTTGATGCCCGGGATGCCGACTATGAACTGGCCGTGGCCCAGTACAACAAAAGTCTCATTCAGGCGTTAGGCGACGTCAGCGACACCGTCACCCAGTTGCAGGCCATCGCGCGGCAGATAACGGCTCAGCAACGCGCGACCCAGGTGTCCCAGCAATCCTATGACACCGGAACTCGGCGCTACGGTTCGGGGGTCGGCAACTATCTGGATGTGCTGACCATCGAGCAGCAACTGCTGCAGGCTCAGCGCCAACTGGCCAGCCTCAATGCCGAGCAGATCGACCTTTCGATCAAACTGATGCAAGCCCTGGGTGGCGGCTACCAGGATGCCGCTCTGGCCGCCGCGCCCGCAGTCACCTCTGCCCGCACCACCGACTGAAACAGACCAAGGTATTTGTCATGGCTACTGCCTCCACGACTCAAGATTCGCCCAATGCCGGTCCAGCCGGTCAGAACGACAACAACAACCAGAACGGCAACCATAACCAGAACGGCAACAAGCCGCAGGACTCGGCCACCGCGCCCAAGCACGACGGTCGCAAGCGCAAGCTGTGGCTGATCGGTGTGCTCATTGTGGTCATTCTCGGTGGCGTCGGCGTGTGGCTGTGGTACGACCTTTACGGGCGTTATAACGAAAGCACCGATGATGCTTACGTCAATGGCAACGTGGTGGAAATCACGCCATTGGTGACCGGTACGGTCACCAGCATCGGCGCCGATGACGGCGACCTGGTCCATGAAGGCCAGGTGCTCCTGACCTTCGATCCCAGCGACAATCGCATTGCCCTGCAGAGCGCCGAGGCCAACCTGGCCAAGACCGTGCGTCAGGTGCGTGGTCTGTTCGCCAACGTCGATGCCATGCGTGCACAGATGGCCTCGCGCCAGTCCGACCTGAAAAAGGCTCAGGACAACTACAACCGTCGGCGCAACCTGGCCGCCGGTGGCGCGATCTCTCAGGAAGAGTTGTCCCATGCCCATGATGATCTGGTGTCCGCACAAAGCGCAGTAAGCAACGCCGACCAGCAACTGACCAGTTCCCGGGCCTTGGTGGATGACACGCAAGTCTCCAACCATCCCGACGTGATGGCGGCGGCAGCGCAATTGCGTCAGGCCTACCTGGCCAATGCCCGCAGCACGCTGATTGCGCCGGTCACCGGCTACGTGGCCAAGCGTACCGTGCAATTGGGTCAGCGCATCCAGCCCGGTACCGCGACCATGGCCGTGATCCCGCTGAACCAGTTGTGGATCGATGCCAACTTCAAGGAAACCCAGCTGGGTCACATGCGCATCGGTCAGGCCGTGGACATCGAGGCGGATCAGTACGGAAGCGACGTGAAATACAGCGGCACCGTGGACAGTATCGGTGCCGGTACCGGCAGCGCGTTCGCCCTGCTGCCGGCGCAGAACGCCACGGGCAACTGGATCAAGATCGTCCAGCGGGTGCCGGTGCGTATCCACATCAACGCCCAGGACCTGGAGCAACACCCGCTGCGCATCGGCCTGTCCACCGTGGTCGATGTCGACCTGCATGACCAGAGCGGGCCGGTACTGGCGCAGAAGCCGCCCCAGCAAGCCTCGTATTCCACCAATGTCTACGACAAGCAGATGGGCGAAGCCGATGAAATCATCGCTCGGCTGATCCATGAAAACAGCGCGGCGGCGGTCAAGACTGCTCAGCGCTGATACGCCCGTCCCTCATGCTCGCGCCCGGCGCGGGCATGAGCATTTGCACCTCTTTATCTGCAGGAACATGCGATGAGCTCCCAAGCTTCGTTCACGCCGCCCAGCCTGTTGATGGCCACCATCGGTCTGTCGTTGGCGACCTTCATGCAGGTGCTCGACACCACCATTGCCAACGTCGCCTTGCCGACGATCTCCGGCAATATGGGGGTCAGCTCCGATCAGGGCACCTGGGTGATCACCTCGTTTGCCGTGAGCAACGCTATCGCCTTGCCCTTGACCGGCTGGCTGAGCCGACGCTTTGGCGAAGTGAAACTGTTCATCTGGGCGACGCTGCTGTTCGTGCTGGCGTCGTTCATGTGCGGCGCCTCGACCTCGATGCCCGAATTGATCGGCTTTCGGGTGATTCAAGGCATGGTTGCCGGGCCCCTGTACCCCATGAGTCAGACCCTGATGCTGGCGGTCTATCCGGCGGCCAAGCGAGGGATGGCGTTGGCGTTGCTGGCCATGGTCACGGTGGTCGCGCCGATTGCCGGACCGATCCTGGGTGGCTGGATTACCGACAGTTACAGCTGGCCGTGGATTTTCTTCATCAACGTGCCGATCGGGATCTTTGCCGCCTTCATTGTCCGCCAGCAGCTCAAGGACCGGCCGGTGCAGACCAGCCGGCAGCCGATGGACTACGTCGGCCTGATCTCGTTGATCATTGGGGTCGGGACCTTGCAGGTGGTGCTCGACAAGGGCAATGACCTGGATTGGTTCGAATCCAACTTCATCATCATGGGTACGGTCATATCGGCGATCGCCCTGGCGGTGTTCATCATCTGGGAGCTGACCGATGCGCACCCGGTGGTGAACCTGAAGCTGTTTGCCAACCGCAATTTCCGGGTCGGCACCATCGTGCTGGTGGGGGGGTATTCAGGGTTTTTCGGCATCAACCTGATCCTGCCGCAATGGTTGCAGACGCAGTTGGGCTATACCGCGACCTGGGCGGGGCTGGCATCGGCGCCGCTGGGGGTCCTGCCGGTGTTGATGTCGCCGTTCGTGGGCAAATACGCGAACAAGTTTGATCTGCGCATCCTGGCAGGGCTGTCGTTTTTGGCCATCGGCACGAGTTGTTACATGCGCGCCGGCTTCACCACCGACGTAGATTTCATGCACATTGCCCTGGTGCAACTGTTCATGGGGATCGGAGTGGCATTGTTCTTCATGCCGACGTTGAGCATCCTGCTGTCCGGCCTGCCGCCGCAGCAGATTCCAGACGGTTCGGGGCTGGCAACCTTTTTGCGGACCCTGGGCGGTAGTTTTGCGGCTTCTCTGACCACCTGGATCTGGCAGCGTCGGGCCATCGGCCATCATGCGTACATGAGTGAGAATATCAACGTCTACGAACCGGCCACCCGGCAAGCCATCGAGCAGATGGGCGGGGCCAACCCGCAGACGTACGCGAGGTTGGAGCAGGCGGTCAACAGCCAGGCCTACATGATGTCGACCATCGATTACTTCGTGTTGTTGGCATGGATGTTTGCCGGGCTGATCGTGATCATCTGTTTCGCCAAACCGCCGTTTGCCGCCAAGGCAGGACCGGAGGCGTCAGGGCATTGATACCCTGACATCATGCAAGAGCATCGTCAGGCGGTAAACGCAAATGGCGCCAACCCAAACCCTTGCTCATCGACCTGCAACGCCCAACCTTCACGGTCCCAGTCCCCCAGCACAATCCGCCGCGCCGGCTGCTCACCCACCTGCAGGCGGTGCACGGCCGGTCGGTGGGTGTGGCCGTGGATCAATGTTTCCACGCCATGGGCCTGCATGATCAGCGGAACCTGTTCCGGCGTGACATCGACAATGTCGTTGGCTTTCATCTTCGTCTGCGCGCGGCTTTCACTGCGCAGCTTGCGCGCCAGCGTGTGGCGCAGGCTCAGCGGCAAGTGCCTGAGCACGAACAGCGTCAAGGGGTTGCGCAGGATCCGGCGCAGTTTCATGTAGCCTTCGTCGCGGGTGCACAGGCTGTCGCCATGCATCAGCAGCACCGGCTGGCCGTTGAACCGCACCACGCTGGGGTCGGGCAGCAAGGTCGCGCCGGCTGCCTTGCAGAACGCGTCGCCCAGCAGGAAGTCGCGGTTGCCGTGCATCAGGAAGATCGTCGTGCCGCTGTCGCTCAACACGCGCAGCGCCGCGCAGATCGAAAGTTGATAGGGCGTCATGGCATCGTCGCCGATCCAGGCTTCGAAGAAGTCCCCCAGGATATACAGCGCCTCGGCCGAGCGCGCGCGCCCGGCGAGGAAATCAAGAAACGCCTGGGTGATGTCCGGGCGTTCTTCTTGCAGATGCAGATCGGAGATCAGCAGAATCACTCAATGATCTCGGCTTTCTCGATGATCACGTCTTCGGCTGGAACGTCCTGGTGGCCGTTTTTGGAGGTGGTAGCGACACCTTTGATCTTGTCGACGATGTCCAGGCCTTCGACCACTTCACCGAATACCGCATAGCCCCAGCCTTGTACGGTCGGTGCGCTGTGGTTGAGAAAATCGTTGTCGGCGACATTGATGAAGAACTGCGCGGAAGCCGAATGCGGCTCCATGGTGCGGGCCATGGCCACGGTGTATTTCTTGTTGCTCAGGCCATTGTTGGCTTCGTTCTTGATGGTGGCACGGGTCTTTTTCTGCGCCATGCCTGGCTCGAAGCCACCGCCCTGGATCATGAAGTTGCTGATCACACGGTGGAAAACGGTGTTGTCGTAATGGCCTTCCTTGACGTACTGGACGAAGTTCGCCACGGATTCAGGGGCTTTGTCCTGGTTCAGTTGCAGGACGATGGCACCGTGATTGGTGGTCAATTTGACTTTGGACATGAGGAAAATCGCTCTTCTTGAGTATTCGTTTAAGGCTCGCCGCCAGTTTACAGCGGGTGATACGCATTTTGCGGCGGTTTTTTTCACACTCCCGAGGATTTCCCCGGTAGTTTCTGGAGCCTGGCCTGTCAGCCGCTGGACCGCTTGGGCTATGATAAGCGCTTTGATTTAGTCGGCCTACCCCGGTCGAAAACCGTATGCCCAAGGATCCTATGAGCAAGCCCACTGCCGATACCGCTCCGAATGCCGCCAATGCCAAAGGCAACGGCCCAGTCGTTCCGACCAACTTCCTGCGCCCGATCCTTCAGGCCGATCTGGATTCGGGCAAGCACAGCAGCGTCGTCACCCGCTTCCCGCCGGAGCCCAACGGCTATCTGCACATCGGTCACGCCAAGTCGATCTGCGTCAACTTCGGCCTGGCCAAGGAATTCGGCGGCGCCTGCCACCTGCGCTTCGACGACACCAACCCGGCCAAGGAAGAGCAGGAATACATCGATGCCATCCAGAGCGACATCAAGTGGCTGGGGTTCGACTGGGCAGGCGACGTGCGTTACGCCTCGCAGTATTTCGACCAGTTGCATGACTGGGCGGTGGAGCTGATCAAGAAGGGCGACGCCTACGTCGACGACCTGACCCCTGAGCAGGCCCGTGAATACCGTGGCAACCTGACCGAGCCCGGCAAGAACAGCCCGTTTCGCGAGCGTTCGGTGGAGGAGAACCTGGGCCTGTTTGCCCGCATGAAGGCCGGCGAGTTCAAGGACGGCGAGCGCGTGCTGCGGGCGAAGATCGACATGGCTTCGCCGAACATGAACCTGCGCGACCCGATTCTGTATCGCATTCGCCACGCCCATCACCACCAGACCGGCGACGCGTGGTGCATTTATCCGAACTACGACTTCACCCACGGTCAGTCGGACGCCATCGAGGGCATCACGCACTCTATCTGCACCCTGGAATTCGAAGGCCATCGCCCTCTGTATGACTGGTTCCTGGACCACCTGTCGGTGCCAGCGCACCCGCGCCAGTACGAATTCAGCCGGCTGAACCTCAACTACACCATCACCAGCAAGCGCAAGCTCAAGCAACTGGTGGACGAGAAGCACGTCAGTGGTTGGGATGACCCGCGGATGTCGACCCTGTCGGGCTTCCGTCGTCGCGGCTACACCCCTGCCTCGATCCGCAACTTCTGCGAAATGATCGGCACCAACCGCTCCGACGGCGTGGTGGACATGTCCATGCTCGAGTTCTGCATTCGCGAGGACCTGGACCACAATGCACCCCGTGCCATGTGCGTGCTGCGTCCGCTCAAGGTGATCATCACCAACTACCCGGAAGGCCAGGTCGAGCCGCTCGAATTGCCGCGTCACCCCAAGGAAGACCTGGGGGTGCGTGCCTTGCCGTTCGCCCGCGAGATCTACATCGACCGTGATGATTTCGTCGAAGTCGCGCCCAAGGGCTACAAGCGCCTGGAGCCCGGCGTCGAGGCCCGTCTGCGCGGGAGCTACGTGATCCGCGCCGACCAGGCCATCAAGGATGCCGACGGGAACATCGTCGAACTGCATTGCTCCTACGACCCGGATACCCTGGGCAAGAACCCCGAGGGCCGCAAGGTCAAGGGCGTGATCCACTGGGTCCCGGCCGAGGCCAGCGTGGCGTGCGAAGTGCGTCTGTACGATCGCCTGTTCCGTTCGGCCAATCCGGAAAAGACCGAGGAGGGCGCCACCTTCCTCGACAACATCAACCCTGAATCCCTGCAAGTGCTCACCGGTTGTCGCGCGGAACCATCGCTGGCCAATGCCCAGCCGGAAGACCGCTTCCAGTTCGAGCGCGAAGGTTACTTCTGCGCCGACCTTAAAGACTCGCAACCCGGTCATCCGGTATTCAACCGTACCGTGACCCTGCGTGATTCGTGGGGCCAGAGCTAAGGATTCATCGTGCTGAACATTTACAACACCCTCACCAAGAGCAAGGAAGTCTTCACGCCGCTGGACGGCAACAAAGTGCGGATGTACGTCTGCGGCATGACCGTGTACGACTTCTGCCACATTGGCCACGGCCGCAGCATGGTGGCTTTCGATCTGGCCACGCGCTGGCTGCGCCATAGCGGCTATGACCTGACCTATGTGCGCAACATCACCGACATCGATGACAAGATCATCAATCGCGCCCGGGAAAATGGCGAAGCCTTCGACGTGCTGACCGAACGCATGATTGCGGCCATGCATGAGGATGAGGCGCGTCTGAACATCCTCAAGCCCGACCTGGAGCCCCGTGCCACCGACCATATCGCCGGCATGCACGCGATGATCCAGACCCTGATCGACAAGGATTACGCCTACGCGCCCGGTAACGGCGATGTGTATTACCGGGTCGGCAAGTTCGTCGGCTACGGCAAACTGTCACGCAACCGTATCGAAGACCTGCGCATTGGTGCCCGTATCGAGGTGGATGAAGCCAAGCATGACCCGCTGGACTTTGTCCTGTGGAAAGGCGTCAAGCCGGGCGAGCCCAGTTGGGAGTCGCCTTGGGGGCCGGGGCGCCCGGGTTGGCATATCGAGTGCTCGGTGATGTCGACCTGCTGCCTGGGTGACACCTTCGACATCCATGGTGGCGGTAGCGACCTGGAGTTCCCGCACCACGAGAACGAGATCGCCCAGAGCGAGGCGGCCACGGGCCAGACCTACGCCAATGCCTGGATGCATTGCGGCATGATCCGCATCAATGGCGAGAAGATGTCGAAGTCCTTGAACAACTTTTTCACCATTCGCGACGTGCTGGAAAGCTATCACCCGGAGGTGGTGCGATATCTGCTGGTGTCCAGCCATTATCGCAGTGCGATCAACTATTCCGAAGACAGCCTCAAGGAATCGAAGAGCGCATTGGAGCGGTTCTACCATGCGCTCAAAGGGCTGCCGAAAGTGGCAGCCAGTGGGGGAGAAGCCTATGTCGAGCGTTTCGCTTCAGCGATGAACGATGACTTCGGTACGCCGGAAGCCTGTGCCGTGCTGTTCGATCTGGTGCGTGACATCAACCGTCTGCGCGACAGTGATGTCCACGCGGCGGCTGGCCTGGCGGCACGCTTGCGCGAGCTGGCGGGCCTGCTGGGGGTGTTGCAACTGGAGGCTGATGATTTCCTGCGCGCCGGTGCTGAAGGCAAGGTCGATGCGGTTCAGGTCGAAGCATTGATCGCCGCGCGCCTGGCAGCCCGTACCGACAAGGACTGGGCGGAGTCGGATCGTATTCGTGATCAGCTCACGGCGTTGGGTGTGGTGCTGGAGGACAGCAAGGGCGGGACCACCTGGCGGCTGGCTGACTGACTGGCCAAACCCGACCTCCCTGCAGAACCGAGCACAGCTCGGGAAGATGCCCCCGCGGTCTTGCTGATAGAACGCGGTGTGCGGTTCCCGAGTCAGGCTCGGTCCTGCAGAGGATCGTTCATCAGGCGTGCAGCGTCTCTGCCGCATACAGCGTGTTTTCCAACAGGCAGGCCCGCGTCATCGGGCCTACCCCACCTGGCACCGGCGTAATCCAGCCTGCTCGCGGCAACGCCGTCTCGTAGACCACATCTCCCACCAGCTTGCCGTCTTCCTGGCGGTTGATTCCGACGTCGATGACGATCGCGCCCTCTTTCACCCATTCGCCTTTCACCAGCCCTGGCTTGCCAGCAGCCACCACCACCAGATCGGCACGACCGACATGGCCAGCCAGGTCCTTGGTGAAGCGGTGGGTGACGGTCACCGTGCAGCCGGCCAGCAGCAGTTCCATGGCCATGGGTCGGCCGACGATGTTGGACGCGCCCACGACTACGGCATTCATGCCATACAGATCCTGCCCAGTGCTTTCCAGCAGCGTCATGATGCCTTTTGGCGTGCAGGGGCGCAGCAGCGGGATGCGTTGGGCCAGACGACCGACGTTATAAGGGTGGAAGCCGTCGACATCCTTGTCCGGGCGAATGCGTTCCAGCAGCGAAGAAGCATCCAGGTGCGCCGGCAGCGGCAGTTGCAGCAGAATGCCATCGATTTCAGGGGTGTCGTTCAGACGGTCGATCAGGTCGGTCAGCTCCTGCTGGCTGGTGCTGGCCGACAGGTCATAGGCATGGGACAGAAAGCCGACTTCCTCGCAGTCTTTGCGCTTGTGCGAAACGTAGACCTGGGAGGCGGGGTCGCTGCCGACCAGAATCACCGCGAGGCCCGGCGTGCGCAGGCCCTGCTGGCGACGCTCGGCGACGCGTTGGGCGATCTGCTGGCGCAGGCTGGCGGCGATCGCCTTGCCGTCGATAAGTTGTGCAGTCATGACGCGTGATTAACCATCGAAAGGGAATGAAAATGGACGCGCATTCTCGCACGCCCCGCCCCGCGAACAAAGGCGCCTTGTCCGGGAATTACCCTAACCCCTTTAATTAAATGAATTTTTTTCAAAAAGATGTTGACGACCTTTGAGCTCGTCTATAAGATTCGTCGCACTTGCCGGGCAGGGCCTAGCACTGGTTAGGACGGTCAAGCAGGGCAGGGTTGAAAATTGACTCGCTCAGTATGATCGACCGAAGCTGTTTCTCCATGCGCCGCGAGGCGAATGAAGCAAATAAGCGCCCGTAGCTCAGCTGGATAGAGCATCCGCCTTCTAAGCGGATGGTCGCAGGTTCGAGTCCTGCCGGGTGCGCCATAAGGCAGCTTTGGCACGACAAGTAACTTGGCAAGTAGTGCAACAAAACGCAATATGGTGGGCGTAGCTCAGTTGGTAGAGCACAGGATTGTGACTCCTGTTGTCGTGGGTTCGATCCCCATCGTCCACCCCATATTCCGAAAAGGCGCCTGATTTAACGATCCGGCGCCTTTGCTTTAAAAGCTTCACGCGGATGTGGTGGAATTGGTAGACACACTGGATTTAGGTTCCAGCGCCGCAAGGTGTGAGAGTTCGAGTCTCTCCGTCCGCACCAGCTGTATTGAAAAAGCCGTCCTTCAGGGGCGGCTTTTTTGTTTCTGGTCATCGGGTGCTGGGCTGGTCAGCCATGGCCCGCAAGACTCTGCTACCGTCTGCGTGGGTGCTGGAGGTGGGCTGATGGGCTCGGTACCATCAGACTGAACGTGATCACCCCATCCCCTTGTACCACCTCGATCCGCCCCTCATGCGCCGCCGCGATGGCTTGCGAGATGTACAACCCGATCCCGAGGCTGCCGCGATTGCGCGGGTTGCTCTGGGTGTGGGGTTTGAAAGGCTGGAACAGTGTTGCCAGTTGTTCGGCGGGCAACGTTTCGCTGCGGTTGGTGACTGCCAGTCGGGTGCCTTGGGGAGCCGCGGACAGTGTCAGTTGTACAGGGCTGCCGGGGGTGCCGTGGTGCAATGCGTTACCCAGCAGGTTGGTGATCACCTGGGCGTAGCGGTCCGGGTCCACCTGGGCGTTGATGTCGGCATCGATGCGGGTTTCGATGGTCAGTCCGGGGAAGGCCATCGTGGTCTCTTCGACAATGCTTTGCACCAGTGCGGTCAGGTCCGTGTCGACCCTGCACACGGCGATTCCAAGGCCTGATTGCAGGCGGCTCATTTCCAGCACCTGGCTGATCAGTCGCTCCATACGGCCGCTGGAATAGCTGATGCGTCGACGCAACTCGGTATCCCGGGTCTCGCTGGACGATAGCATCTGTGCTGCCATCGAGATGGATTGCAGTGGATTGCGCAGGTCGTGGCCGAGCATGGCGATCAGCCTCTGGCGCATGCCGTCCAATTCGCCGGCGCGCGTAAGGCTGACTTCGACCAGTTCAGTGCGCAGTTTTTCGGCGATGCTCAAGTCGGTCCGGCTCCAGGCGGGCGAGCGGCCGCGGACGATCTCTTCCCAGGCCTCGAAAGAGCCACGTGGTGTCAGGCGAGGACCCGAAGGACCAACCTTGAGGATCTTTTCCGGCTTGCCGGCCCAGCGCACCTGGCTGACTTCTTCGCGTCGGAACCACAGTATCCAGCCGCTTTCCTGGCGGTGAAAGCGTATGGCCAATACCCCGCAGTATTGAGTGTCTGGCGATCCGAGGTCGGTGTGCACCCATTCTTCGGTGTGAAATATCTCGAGTTCCGGATCGGCATACAGGCGTTCGATGACGCTGCGGGCCAAGTCATCGAAGTCGCCGTTGATACTTTGCACGCGCCCGGCCAAGCACACCGCAGCCCCTTCGCAGGGCAGCAGCGTGGCGATATTCGAGCCGGCTGTGGTCAGTGCGGCGAGCAGGTCTTCGCTGTCCCGGGCGGCGTGGCTGATGGCTTGTTGCGCCAGGCTGGCGTTGAGCAGCACTTGGGTTGTGTGGTTATGCTCCAGTCGCTCGACCAGCGCGCTGCAGAGTTGAGAGATCACTTGAAACGAAGTTCGCAGCGGGTGGGCGATGGTCTTGGGGGACATGTGGTGACAGGAAAACAGCCCCCAGAGCTTGCCCTCGACCACGATGGACACGCTCATGGAGGCCTGCACGCCCATGTTGGTCAAATATTCGCAGTGGATAGGCGATACGCTACGCAACGTGCTGAAACTGAGGTCGAACGGCTGCCGATCGTTCGGGTTCAAGGCAGGTACCAGTCGCGACGGCTGGTAGGCCACATCGGCGATCAGGCGGATCGGATTGAGTATATAAAGAAGGCGTGCCTGGGCCGGAATGTCCGAGGCCGGATAGCGCTGGCCCAGATAGCTCACCAGGTCGGCGCGTCGCGCTTCGGCGATGACTTCGCCGGAAAGGTCCGCGCGGAAGCGATAAGCCATCACCCGGTCGTAACCGGTCAAATGACGAATTTCTTCTGTCACCCGGGCCAGGAGGCTGTCGACGTCATGGCGGCGCTGCATCTGGCTGATGATGCGCTGGGCATACAGGGCCATCTGACTGAACGATGTGCTGGCCAGCGCCCGAGGTTCGAATTCCAGGTACAGCACGTCTTTATGAATGTGCCCTATGACGTCGAACAGAGTATCGCCGCGCTGCATCTGGGTGCTGTCGACCCACTGATCGTCGGCTGCGAGCCCTTCGGCCAGCATCTGCATGACGCCATCGTCCAGCTCGCCAACGCCCAGGCGTTGGCCCGGCAAGGCGTCGAACCCCAGGTGCGCGACGAAATTATCACTGCGACTGAGGACCGTCCCGTCGCCGGCGAAGGCCACCAGCGCGCCATGGGGCTGGATGCCGCCGGGCTGATGGATGCGTTCATCTTCGCAATTGGCCAGGGTGACGGTGGGCGAGATCAACGGGGGGGAGGTTACCGCCATGGTGGTCCTGAGGCTTGGAGTCGGTAAGGCATGGGTGCTGGAACTCCAGGAATGCACGTGAGGCCCAGGCGGTCTGTGACACCCGTTACAGGCCTAACCTTACCAGTGATTGGCAACAAGGCTCAAAAGTTTATCGATTCTGCTACATCGGACGGCCCGTTTCAGGTGCCTGAAAGGGGCCGTTGTCGCGACTATTTTCCATAGGGTGACTTCTTGTGTTCGACCCACTAGAATGCTCGCCCTTGATCTGGGGTCGGAAATGGCCGGCTAACGTCTGTGCAACGAGGAAAATCCATGCAAGTTTCTGTTGAAAACACTTCCGCTCTCGAGCGCCGCATGACCATTGGCGTGCCTGCCGAGCGCATTGAGGCCGAAGTCAACAAGCGTCTGCAACAGACCGCCCGTAACGCGAAAATCCCGGGCTTCCGTCCTGGCAAGGTGCCAATGAGCGTGATTCGTCAGCGCTACGAAGCCGACGCGCGTCAGGAAGCACTGGGCAACGTCATCCAGGCATCCTTCTATGAAGCGGTTGTCGAGCAAAAGCTGAACCCGGCCGGCGCACCTGCCGTCGAGCCTAAAGTAGTCGAGAAAGGCAAGGACCTGGAATACATCGCGACGTTCGAAGTATTTCCTGAATTCGAAGTGGCCGGTTTCGAGTCCATTTCGGTAGAACGCCTGAGCGCCGAAGTGGCCGACAGCGATCTGGACAACATGCTCGACATCCTGCGCAAGCAGAACGTCCGTTACGAGTCGGCCGAGCGTGCCGCTCAAAACGAAGATCAGGTCACCATCGACTTCGTCGGCAAGATCGACGGCGAAACCTTTGCCGGCGGTTCTGCCACCGGTACTCAGCTGGTGCTGGGTTCGGGCCGCATGATTCCTGGCTTCGAAGACGGCCTGGTCGGCGCCAAGGCCGGTGAAGAGCGTGTACTGCAACTGACCTTCCCGGAAGACTATCAGAACCTGGATCTGGCCAAGAAAGCCGCCGAGTTCACCGTCACCGTGACCGCCGTTGCCGCCCCTGTACTGCCTGAGCTGAACGAAGCGTTCTTCACTCAGTTCGGTATCAAGGAAAGCGGTCTGGAAGGCTTCCGCACCGAGGTGCGCAAGAACATGGACCGCGAACTGCGTCAGGCCATCAAGACCAAGGTCAAGAACCAGGTCATGGACGGTCTGGTCGCCAGCAACCCGGTGGACGTGCCAAAAGCGCTGCTGGACAACGAAGTCGATCGTCTGCGCGTGCAGGCTGTCCAGCAGTTCGGTGGCAACATCAAGCCTGACCAACTGCCGGCCGAGCTGTTCTCGGAGCAGGCCAAGCGCCGTGTGCTGCTGGGTCTGATCGTGGCCGAAGTGGTCAAACAACACGACATCAAGCCTGACGAAGCCCGTGTTCGCAGCATGATCCAGGAAATGGCTTCGGCCTACCAGGAGCCTGAGCAGGTCGTCTCGTGGTACTACAAGAACGACGAGCAGCTGAACGAAGTACGCTCGGTTGTGCTGGAAGAACAAGTTGTGGATACTGTTCTTCAGAAAGCGAGCGTGACCGACAAGACGGTCTCCTACGAAGAAGCGGTAAAGCCGGCTGAAGCTGCACCAGCCGAGTAATAGCGTTAAGCGTTGGAAAACACCCATAAGCCAGCCTTCGCGCTGGCTTATGTGTATTCAAGAAATGACTTTTGGGAGTGAGTGCAGGACATGTCCGGCAATTCTTATATTCAGCAGAGCTCTGACATCCAGGCCGCAGGCGGCCTGGTCCCGATGGTTATCGAGCAATCGGCCCGTGGCGAACGCGCCTATGACATCTACTCGCGACTGCTCAAGGAACGCGTCATTTTCCTGATCGGCCCCGTTGAAGACTACATGGCCAACCTGATCGCCGCGCAGTTGCTGTTCCTTGAAGCGGAAAATCCGGACAAGGACATCCATCTTTACATCAACTCGCCGGGCGGTTCGGTGACCGCAGGGATGTCGATCTACGACACCATGCAGTTCATCAAGCCGGACGTCTCGACCATCTGCATCGGCCAGGCCTGCAGCATGGGCGCCTTCCTGCTTGCAGGGGGAGCCAAGGGCAAGCGTTACTGCCTGCCGAACTCGCGCATGATGATCCACCAGCCACTGGGCGGTTTCCAGGGGCAGGCTTCGGACATCGAAATCCATGCCAAGGAAATCCTGCTGATTCGTTCGCGCCTGAACGAACTGCTGGCCCACCATACCGGCCAGGATCTCGAGACCATCGAGCGCGACACCAACCGTGACAATTTCATGAGTGCTGCTCGCGCTGCCGAATATGGCCTCGTCGATTCGGTACTCGACAAGCGGCAAATGCCAGCCTGAACAGGTAGATAAGGTCGGTAGCCAGAGTATCTGGTTGCCGGCGGACTTGAAAAAGCCCGCAATAGCCTTCATCTTGTGTTTCAAGCCTATCGGATTTGGATCGATCGAATGACTGACACCCGCAACGGCGAGGACAACGGCAAACTGCTCTATTGCTCCTTCTGTGGCAAAAGCCAGCATGAAGTACGCAAATTGATTGCCGGCCCCTCGGTCTTTATCTGCGACGAATGCGTCGACCTGTGCAACGACATCATCCGTGAGGAGGTGCAGGAAGCCCAGGCCGAGAGCAGTGCCCATAAATTGCCTTCGCCCAAGGAAATCAGCGGCATCCTGGACCAATACGTGATTGGTCAGGAGCGGGCGAAGAAGGTGCTTGCCGTAGCGGTGTACAACCACTACAAACGGCTGAACCAGCGCGACAAGAAAAACGACGATGTGGAGCTGGGCAAAAGCAACATCCTGCTCATCGGGCCTACCGGCTCGGGCAAGACCCTGCTCGCCGAAACGTTGGCGCGTCTGCTCAACGTTCCTTTCACCATCGCCGATGCGACCACATTGACCGAAGCCGGTTATGTGGGTGAAGACGTCGAGAACATTATTCAAAAGCTGTTGCAGAAGTGTGATTACGACGTCGAGAAGGCCCAGATGGGCATTGTCTACATCGACGAAATCGACAAGATTTCGCGCAAGTCGGACAATCCTTCCATCACCCGTGACGTATCGGGTGAGGGTGTGCAGCAGGCCCTGCTGAAACTGATCGAAGGCACCGTGGCTTCCGTTCCGCCCCAAGGCGGTCGCAAGCACCCGCAGCAAGAGTTTCTGCAGGTTGACACTCGCAACATCCTGTTCATCTGCGGGGGTGCGTTTTCGGGGCTTGAGAAAGTCATCCAGAACCGTTCCACCCAGGGCGGCATCGGTTTCAACGCCGAAGTTCGCAGCAAGCAGGAAGGCAAGAAAGTCGGGGAATCCCTGCGTGAAGTCGAGCCTGACGATCTGGTCAAGTTCGGTCTGATCCCGGAATTCGTCGGCCGTCTGCCCGTATTGGCCACGCTGGACGAACTGGACGAAGCTGCATTGATGCAGATTCTGACCGAGCCGAAAAACGCTCTGACCAAGCAGTACGCCAAACTGTTCGAGATGGAAGGTGTCGACCTCGAATTCCGCGCCGACGCGCTGAAGTCCGTGGCTCGCCGCGCTCTGGAGCGCAAGACCGGTGCTCGTGGTCTTCGCTCGATTCTCGAAGGTGTGTTGCTCGACACCATGTACGAAATCCCTTCGCAGACCGACGTCAGCAAAGTGGTCATCGACGAAAGTGTCATCGAGGGAACGTCCAAGCCGCTGCTGATCTATGAAAACAGCGAGCCGCCAGCCAAGGCTGCACCGGACGCGTAACAGAAGCTGGCCTTTCAAGGGCGGCTTGTTTCTCAAAAAGGGCCTCAGGGCCCTTTTTGCGTTTCTGGTTGTTGCCGAGTGTGGGTTATGTACTTGTTTTTTTTGCAATGTGCCCCCACATTGAATTCAGGTTCCATTCCATCTGTTCACGGCCCAGAGCCGTCGTAGAGGCGAAATCATGAAGACAACCATCGAATTGCCTCTCCTGCCATTGCGTGATGTGGTGGTTTATCCGCACATGGTGATCCCGCTGTTTGTGGGGCGCGAAAAATCGATCGAAGCCCTCGAGGCCGCGATGACGGGCGAGAAGCAAATCCTTTTGCTGGCCCAGAAGAACCCCGCCGATGATGACCCTGGTGAAGATGGCCTCTATCGGGTCGGCACCATTGCGACCGTATTGCAACTGCTCAAGCTCCCTGACGGCACCGTCAAGGTGCTGGTCGAAGGCGAGCAGCGCGGTAGTGTCGAGCGCTTCATCGAGGTCGACGGGCACGTGCGTGCAGAAGTCGCGCTGATCGACGAAGTCGAAGCGCCCAACCGTGAATCCGAAGTGTTCGTGCGTAGCTTGCTGGCGCAGTTCGAACAGTATGTCCAGCTGGGCAAGAAGGTCCCGGCTGAAGTCCTGTCTTCGCTGAACAGCATTGACGAGCCTGGCCGCCTGGTGGATACCATGGCGGCGCACATGGCCTTGAAGATCGAGCAGAAGCAGGAGATCCTTGAAATCATCGACTTGTCCGCCCGGGTCGAGCACGTGCTCTCCCTGCTGGATGCCGAGATCGACCTGCTGCAGGTCGAGAAGCGCATACGCGGTCGGGTCAAGAAGCAAATGGAGCGAAGCCAGCGTGAGTACTACCTGAATGAGCAGATGAAGGCCATTCAGAAAGAGCTGGGTGACAGTGATGAAGGTCATAACGAAGTCGAAGAGCTGAAGAAGCGCATCGACGCCGCCGGTCTGCCGAAGGATGCTTTGGCCAAGGCCACGGCTGAGCTCAACAAGCTCAAACAAATGTCGCCGATGTCGGCGGAAGCCACCGTGGTTCGCACCTACATCGACTGGCTGGTCCAGGTACCGTGGAAGGCCCAGAGCAAGGTTCGTCTGGACCTGGCTCGCGCCGAAGCCATCCTGGATGCCGACCATTACGGTCTGGAAGAGGTCAAGGAGCGCATCCTTGAATACCTCGCCGTGCAGAAACGTGTGAAAAAGATCCGTGGCCCGGTCCTGTGCCTGGTCGGTCCACCCGGTGTAGGCAAGACCTCCCTGGCCGAGTCCATCGCCAATGCCACCAACCGCAAGTTCGTGCGCATGGCACTGGGTGGCGTACGTGACGAAGCCGAGATCCGGGGCCACCGGCGCACCTACATAGGTTCGATGCCGGGTCGTCTGATTCAGAAGATGACCAAGGTCGGGGTGCGCAACCCGCTGTTCCTGCTGGACGAGATCGACAAGATGGGCAGCGACATGCGCGGTGATCCGGCATCGGCGCTGCTTGAGGTGCTCGACCCGGAACAGAACCACAATTTCAACGATCACTACCTGGAAGTCGATTACGACCTCTCGGACGTGATGTTCCTCTGCACGTCCAATTCGATGAACATCCCCCCAGCCCTGCTGGATCGGATGGAAGTCATTCGTCTGCCCGGTTACACCGAAGACGAGAAGATCAACATCGCCACCAAATACCTGTCGCCCAAGCAGATCCAGGCCAATGGCCTGAAGAAAGGCGAAGTCGAGATCGCCGTCGAAGCCATTCGCGACATTATCCGGTTCTACACCCGCGAAGCGGGTGTACGGGGCCTGGAACGGCAGATCGCCAAGGTCTGCCGCAAGGTGGTCAAGGAGCATTCCCGCGAGAAGAGCTTTGCCGTCAAAGTCGACTCCGAGTCGCTGGAGCACTACCTGGGCGTGCGCAAGTTCCGCTACGGGCTGGCCGAACAACAGGATCAGATCGGTCAGGTGACTGGCCTGGCCTGGACTCAGGTGGGCGGCGAGTTGCTGACCATCGAAGCGGCCGTGGTGCCGGGCAAGGGCCAGTTGATCAAGACCGGTTCGCTGGGCGATGTGATGGTGGAGTCGATCACGGCGGCGTTGACCGTGGTGCGCAGCCGGGCGGCGAGCCTGGGCATTCCTGTGGACTTCCACGAGAAGCGCGACACACACATCCACATGCCGGAAGGGGCGACGCCCAAAGACGGCCCCAGTGCAGGCGTAGGCATGTGTACGGCACTGGTGTCGGCTCTGACACAGATTCCTGTGCGTGCCGATGTGGCAATGACGGGCGAAATCACCTTGCGTGGGCAAGTGCTGGCGATCGGCGGCCTGAAGGAAAAACTCCTCGCCGCACACCGCGGTGGCATCAAGACCGTGATCATTCCTGAGGAGAACGTGCGTGACCTCAAGGAAATTCCGGATAACATCAAGGCCGACCTGCAGATCAAGCCCGTTAAATGGATTGACGAAGTCCTGCAAATTGCGCTGCAATACGCGCCGGAGCCCTTGCCGGATGTGGCCCCGGAGATAGTGGCCAAGGACGAAAAGCGCGATTCTGATGCCAAGGAAAGAATCAGCACGCATTGACACGTATTTGGCCGGGGGGCTTTCTTGACAGCTTTTTCAAGCCCTTGTTATAAAGCGGTACTTTAAGTGTCCGCAGCCGCCCGGCGCTCGTTGCAGATTACGCATTACATACTTAGAAATAACTCAATAGAGATAAGGGGACTTAGAGTGAACAAGTCGGAACTGATCGATGCTATCGCCGCATCTGCTGATATCCCGAAAGCTGTAGCTGGCCGCGCGCTGGACGCCGTGATCGAATCCGTCACTGGCGCTCTGAAAGGCGGTGATTCCGTGGTTCTGGTCGGCTTCGGCACCTTCTCCGTGACCGACCGTCCTGCTCGCACGGGCCGCAACCCGCAGACGGGCAAGACGCTGGAAATCGCAGCTGCCAAGAAGCCTGGTTTCAAAGCTGGTAAAGCCCTGAAAGAAGCTGTCAACTAAGTTCGTTCGACACTTAGGTTCGTTCGCACCTTGCCGATCCGGTTCGGACTTGTCTGAATCGGCAGCGCAGCGGTTGTCCGGTCGGTTACACTATCGATTCGTGCCGGGGCCTGGAGACCAGGCCCCATCCGCTCCGCCAGTTACGAGAAGGCGCATCCCCGGATGCGCCTTTCTTCTATCCGGATTCCACCCACTCTCCGCGGTCGCTTTATCAGTTCGGCCGTTTTCGGGGGACGCATGCTTCAGAATATCAGGGACAATTCACAGGGCTGGATTGCCAAAACCATCATCGGCATCATCGTGCTGCTGATGGCACTGACTGGTTTCGACGCGATTTTCCGCGCGACCAGCCACAGCCAGGACGCCGCCAAGGTCAACGGGGACGAAGTCACTCAGACCGAATTGGGCCAGGCCGTAGAAATGCAGCGCCGCCAGTTGGCGCAACAGCTGGGCAAGGATTTCGATCCCGGATTGCTGGATGAAAAAATGCTGCGTGAGTCGGCCCTCAAAGGCCTGATCGATCGCAAGCTGCTCCTGCAAGGGGCCCGTGACTCCAAGTTCGCTTTCTCCGAAGCCGCTATCGATCAGCTGCTGCTGCAGACCCCTGAATTCCAGGTGGACGGCAAGTTCAACGCCGAGCGCTATGATCAGGTCCTGCGTCAGCTGGGCTACGGCCGCTTGCAGTTCCGTCAGATGATGGCTGATGAAATGCTCATCGGTCAGTTGCGCGCCGGCCTGGCTGCCAGCAGTTTCGTCACTGATGATGAAGTGCTGGCCTTTGCTCGCCTGGAAAAGCAGACTCGTGATTTCGCAGCGTTGACCTTCAAGGCCGACCCGGCCAGCGTCAAGGTCACGGATGACGAGATCAAGGCGCAGTACGACCAGCACGCCAAAGAGTTCATGAGCCCCGAACAAGTGGTGCTGGACTACGTCGAGCTGAAGAAGTCCTCTTTCTTCGATCAGGTCACGGTCAGTGACGCCGACCTGCAAGCGGCTTACAAGAAAGAGACCTCCAACCTGGTCGAGCAGCGCCGTGCGGCGCACATCCTGATCGAGGTCAACGCCAAGACCAACGACGCGCAGGCCAAGGCGAAGATCGAAGAAATTCAGCAGCGCCTGGCCAAGGGCGAAGATTTCGCCAAGGTTGCCAAAGAGGTTTCCCAGGACCCGGGTTCCGCCAATAACGGCGGTGACCTGGGTTACGCCGGTCCGGGTGTCTACGATCCTGCGTTCGAGAAAACGCTCTATGCATTGAACAAGGATCAGGTCTCCGCACCGGTTCGCAGCCAGTTCGGCTGGCACCTGATCAAGTTGCTGGGCGTTCAGACCCCCCAGGCACCGAGCTTCGCCAGCCTGAAGGACAAGCTGACCCACGATCTCAAGGACGAGCAGGTCGAGCAGCGCTACGTCGATGCCGCCAAGAAACTGGAAGATTCTGCCTATGAAGCCTCGGACCTGGCCCAGCCGGCTCAGGAACTGGGCCTGAAGGTGCAGACCTCGCCAGCCTTCGGCAAACAGGGCGGCAACGATGGCATCATCGCCAATCCTGCCGTGATCAAGGCCGCGTTTAGTCAGGAAGTGTTGCAGGATGGCTCCAACAGTTCCGCCATCGAACTTGATCCGGACACCACCGTGGTGGTGCGTGTCAAAGAGCATCACATGCCTGAGCAGTTGCCACTGACAGCGGTTTCCGATGCCATCCGCGCTCAGTTGGCCAAACAGCACGCCAGCGAAGCCGTGAAGACCCAAGGTGAGGCACTCATCGCCGGTTTGCGTAACGGCAAGGTGACTTTGGCGGCCAGCCAGAACGGCCAGACCTGGAAAACCGTCGAAGCCGTGACGCGTAATCAGGATGGCGTCGAGCCGCTCGAGCTGCAGACCCTGTTCCGGATGCCCAAGCCCCAGGGCAAGGACAAGCCGGAGTACAGCAGCGTGACGCTCAACGACGGCAGCTTTGTGTTACTGCGCTTGAACGGCGTCAACGAGGCCGCTGCGCCTTCGGATCAGGAGAAGGCCCAGTACCGTGCGGCCCTCTCCTCCCGTGCCGGTCAGGAAGACTTTGCGGCCTACCGCAAGATGCTCGAAGCCAAGGCGAAGATCGACAAGTATTGATCACGGTCTTGAGCTGAAAAAGAGCCGCCCCTTGTGGGCGGTTTTTTTATGCGCGCGCCTGCCTGAAAACATCCTCTGCAGGCCCGAGCTTGTTGATCGCAAAAAAAAACGCCACCCCCAAGGGCAGCGTCTTTCTCACATCCAGGCCGTTATTCTTCGATGTTGCCCATGGCCGTGGTGTTGAAGCCACCGTCCACGTACATTATTTCACCGCTGATGCCCGACGCCAGGTCCGAGCACAGGAAGGCGCCCGCGTTGCCAACTTCGTCAATGGTGACGTTGCGACGCAGTGGGGTCTGAGCTTCGTTGGCCGCCAGCATCTTGCGGAAGTTCTTGATGCCCGAGGCTGCCAGGGTGCGGATAGGGCCTGCCGAAACAGCGTTGACGCGCGTGCCTTCCGGGCCCAGGGAGCCTGCCAGGTAGCGTACGCCGGCTTCCAGCGAAGCCTTCGCCATGCCCATCACGTTGTAGTTGGGCATGGTGCGTTCGGCGCCCAGGTAGGACAGGGTCAGCAGGCTGCCGTTGCGGCCTTTCATCATTTCGCGACCGGCCTTGGCCAAGGCGACGAAGCTGTAGGCGCTGATGTCGTGGGCAATGCGGAAGCCTTCACGGGTGGTGGCCTCGGTAAAGTCGCCGTCGAGCTGGTCGCCCGGGGCAAAACCGACCGAATGCACGATCACGTCCAGGCCATCCCACTTCTTGCCCAGTTCGACGAACACCTTGGCAATTTCTTCATCACTGGCCACGTCGCAAGGGAAGCACAGCTCGGCGTTGGAGCCCCAGCCGGCAGCGAATTCCTCGACACGGCCCTTGAGCTTGTCATTCTGGTAGGTGAAGGCAAGTTCAGCGCCCTCGCGGTGCATGGCGGCAGCAATACCGGATGCGATGGACAGTTTGCTGGCGACACCGACGATCAGGACGCGCTTACCGGCGAGAAAACCCATGTGTTGTTCCTCTTCAGGTTAATCGACAGCTGTGGGGGCCAGAAAGGCCGCTTCCAACAGCTGCTGTGTATAGGGGTGTTGCGGCGCGGCGAAAAGCTCGGCTGCAACACCTTGTTCCACCACCTGACCCTGTTTGATCACCATGAGGTGATGGCTCAATGCTTTGACTACCGCCAGATCATGGCTGATAAACAGATAGGTCAGGTTGTACTTGCTTTGCAGTGAACGCAACAGCTCCACCACTTGGCGCTGAACGGTGCGGTCGAGGGCCGAAGTGGGCTCGTCCAGCAAGATCAGCGCCGGTTTCAGGACCAGTGCCCGCGCAATTGCAATGCGCTGACGCTGGCCGCCGGAAAACTCATGGGGGTAGCGGTTCCGGGTTTCCGGGTCCAGGCCTACCTCATGCAAGGCCGCGATAATAGCCTGCTCCTGCTCTTCAGGCGTACCCATTCCGTGGATACGCAACCCTTCGCCGACAATCTGGCTCACGCTCATGCGTGGGCTCAGGCTGCCGAACGGGTCCTGAAACACCACTTGCATCTGCCGGCGCAACGGGCGGATCTCTTGCCGCGTCAGGCAGTCTAGCGGTTTTCCCTGCAAGCGTATGGTGCCCTGGCTGGCAATCAACCGCAGGATCGCCAGGCCCAGGGTCGACTTGCCCGAACCGCTCTCGCCGACAATGCCCAAGGTCTGGCCCTGGGCCAGGCCGAAGCCGATGCCGTCGACGGCCTTGACGTAGTCGACGGTGCGGCCCAGAAAGCCTTTCTTGATCGGGAACCATACTTTCAGGTCCTCGACTTCCAGCATGGGTGCGCCCGCCATCGTGTCGGCCGGTTGGCCATCGGGCTCGGCCGCCAGCAAGACTCGGGTGTACGGATGCTGAGGCGCCCGAAACAATTGCTCACAATCTGCTTGTTCGACGATGCAACCGCGCTGCATGACACATACGCGGTGGGCAATTCTTTTCACCAGGTTCAGGTCATGGCTGATCAGCAGCAGGGCCATCCCCAGGCGCGTCTGCAATTGCTTGAGCAGTTCGAGTATTTTCAACTGCACGGTGACGTCCAGCGCTGTGGTCGGCTCGTCGGCAATCAGCAATTCAGGTTCGTTAGCCAGCGCCATGGCAATCATCACCCGTTGCCGCTGGCCGCCCGAGAGTTCGTGGGGCAGCGCTTTGAGGCGCTTGTGCGGTTCAGGGATGCCGACCATCTCCAGCAGCTCCAGGGTGCGCGTGGTCGCTGCCTTGCCGGTGAGGCCCTTATGCAGGGCCAACACCTCGTTGATCTGCTTGCCGATGTTGTGCAACGGATTGAGCGATGTCATCGGCTCTTGGAAAATCATGGCGATACGGTTGCCGCGGATATGCCGCAACTGTTTTTCACTGAGGCTCAGCAGGTCGCGTCCGGCATATTTGATCGTGCCGCTGGGGTGGCAGGCGACGGGGTAGGGCAGCAGGCGCAGGATGGAATGGGCGGTGACGGATTTGCCCGAGCCACTTTCGCCGACCAGGGCCAGCGTCTCGCCACGATGGATATCGAAGTTGATGCCCTCGACCGCGCGTACGCATTGCTCGCCGTTGACGAATTCCACGGCCAGGTCGCGGACCTCGATCAGATTGTCCTGGCTCATGTCATTTCCTCGGGTCAAAGGCGTCACGGGCGGATTCGCCGATGAACACCAGCAGGCTCAGCAGGATCGCCAGCACGGCGAAGGCGCTGATACCCAGCCAGGGCGCCTGCAGGTTGGCTTTGCCCTGGGCCACCAGCTCGCCCAGCGACGGCGAACCGGCGGGCAGGCCGAAGCCGAGGAAGTCCAGCGCGGTCAGGGTCCCGATGGCGCCCGTGAGGATGAACGGCAGGAAGGTCATGGTCGAGACCATGGCGTTGGGCAGGATGTGCCGGAACATGATTGCGGCGTCCTGCATCCCCAGTGCCCGCGCGGCGCGCACGTACTCCAGATTGCGCCCGCGCAGGAACTCGGCGCGGACCACGTCCACCAGGCTCATCCACGAAAACATCAGCATGATGCCCAACAGCCACCAAAAGTTGGGTTGCACGAAGCTGGCCAGAATGATCAGCAGGTACAGTACGGGCAAGCCTGACCAGATTTCCAGAAAACGCTGCCCGGCCAGGTCCACCCAGCCGCCATAAAAACCCTGCAAGGCGCCGGCGATCACGCCGATGATGGAACTGAGTACCGTCAGCGTCAGGGCGAACAGCACCGAGATACGAAAGCCATAGATGACACGGGCCAGCACATCACGGGCCTGATCATCGGTGCCTAGCCAGTTTTCTGCCGAGGGCGGCGCCGGGGCGGGCACTTTGAGGTCGTAGTTGATGCTCTGGTAGCTGAACGGAATCGGCGCCCAGAGGATCCAGGCGTGCTTCTTGGCCAGCAGGTTGCGGATATACGGGCTCTTGTAGTTGGCCTCCAGCGGGAACTCGCCGCCGAATTCGGTTTCCGCGTAGCGCTTGACCGCCGGGAAGTACCACGCGTTGTCGTAGTGGATCACCAGCGGCTTGTCGTTGGCGATCAATTCGGCACCCAGGCTCAGCCCGAACAGCACCAGAAAGATCCACAACGACCACCAGCCACGCTTGTTGGCCTTGAACCGCATGAAGCGCCGGCGATTGAGGGGGGACAGGTTCATCTCAATGCTCCCGCCGGTCGAAGTCGATGCGTGGGTCGACCAGGCTGTAGGTGAGGTCGCCCAGCAGCTTCACCACCAGCCCCAGCAAGGTGAAGATGAACAAGGTGCCGAAGACCACCGGATAATCGCGATTGATGGCCGCTTCAAAGCTCATCAAGCCCAGGCCGTCGAGGGAAAAGATCACTTCCACCAGCAAGGAACCGGTGAAGAAAATTCCCATCAAGGCCGAAGGGAAACCGGCAATCACCAGCAACATGGCATTGCGAAACACATGCCCGTACAGCACGCCGCGGTTGCTCAGGCCCTTGGCCTTGGCCGTGGTCACGTACTGTTTGCTGATCTCGTCGAGAAAACTGTTCTTGGTCAGCAGGGTCATGGTGGCGAAGTTGCCGATCACCAGCGCGGTCACCGGCAGCGCCAGATGCCAGAAGTAATCCAGGACCTTGCCGCCAAGGGTCATCTGATCGAAGTTGCTGGAAGTCAGGCCGCGCAGGGGGAACCAGTCCAGGTAGCTGCCGCCGGCAAACACCACGATCAGCAGAATGGCGAACAGGAAGGCCGGGATGGCATAGCCGACGATGATCGCCGAACTGGTCCAGATGTCGAAATGGCTGCCGTGGCGGGTGGCCTTGGCAATCCCCAATGGAATCGACACCAGGTACATGATCAGCGTGCTCCACAGTCCGAGGGAGATGGACACGGGCATTTTTTCCTTGATCAGGTCGATGACTTTGGCGTCGCGGAAGAAACTGCTGCCGAAGTCCAGCCGGGCATAGTGCTTGATCATGATCCAGAGGCGTTCCGGCGCCGACTTGTCAAAGCCGTACTGGTGCTGGATTTCCTTGATCAGCGCCGGGTCCAGGCCCTGGGCGCCCCGGTAGCTGGACTTGCCGGCCGAAACCTCGGCGCTGCCGCCGGCGATGCGGCTGGTGGCGCCCTCCAGCCCTTGGAGCTTGGCGATGGCCTGTTCCACCGGTCCGCCGGGAGCGGCCTGGATGATGACGAAGTTGATGATCAGGATGCCGAACAGCGTGGGGATGATCAGCAGCAGTCGTCGAGCAATGTAAGCCAGCATGTCAATGCGCTCCGCTGTTGGCGGCCGATGTGGCACTGGTCACGGATGGGGCCGGTGTCGCGTCGGGCTTGACCCACCAAGTGTTGATACCGATGTCGTACTTGGGCGTGACCAACGGATGGGCAATGTGATCCCAGTAGGCGACGCGCCAGGTCTTGATGTGCCAGTTGGGAATCAGGTAGTGGCCCCACAGCAGTACACGGTCCAGCGCGCGAGTATGGTCGATCAGGTCCTGACGCGAGTGGGCGTTGACCAGACCCTCCACCAGAGCGTCCACTGCAGGGTCCTTGATGCCGATGGAATTGGCGCTGCCGGGCTTGTCGGCGGCGCCCGAGGTCCAGTAGTCGATCTGCTCGTTGCCCGGCGAGCTGGACTGCGGGAACGTGCTGACGATCATGTCGAAATCCCGCGAGCGGACCCGGTTTACATATTGCGAGACATCGACTCGGCGGATGGTCAGGTCGATCCCGAGGTCGGCGAAATTGCGCTTGAGGGGCAACAGCACGCGCTCGAAGGCAGTCTGGGCCAACAGAAACTCGATGGAGACGGGCTCGCCATGGGTGTCGACCATGTGGTCGTCCTTGATCTTCCAACCGGCCTGGATCAAGAGTTGGTAAGCGCGACGCTGCTGGTCACGGATCATGCCGCTGCCGTCGCTGACCGGGTTGGTGAATTGTTCGGTGAACACCTGATCGGGGATCTTGCCGCGCCACGGCTCCAGCAGTTTCAGCTCGCCAGGCCCCGGCAGCCCGGTGGAGCCCAGGTCGGAGTTTTCGAAGTAGCTGTCGGTGCGGGTGTAGGCGCCGTTGAACAGCTGCTTGTTGGTCCACTCGAAGTCCATCAGCAGGCTCAAGGCTTCGCGCACCCGAGGGTCCTGAAACAGCGGGCGGCGCAGGTTGAAAATGAAGCCCTGCATCCCTGTTGGGTTGCCGTTGAGGATTTCCTCACGGCGCAGCCGACCTTCGCGGACTGCCGGGGTGTCGTAGGCCGTGGCCCAGTTCTTGGCGCTGATTTCCAGGCCGTAGTCGAACTGGCCGGCTTTCAGGCCTTCGAGGGCCACGGTGTTATCGCGGTAGTAATCCACGGTCATGACATCGAAGTTGTACTGCCCGCGATTGACTGGCAAATCCTTGGCCCAGTAATCCTTGACCCGCTCATAGCGTAGCGAACGGCCAGCCTGGACCTGAGCGACACGATAGGGGCCGCTGCCCAGCGGGATTTCCAGATTGGCCTTGGAGAAGTCGCGGGTGGCCCAGTAATGCTTGGGCAGCACCGGCAGTTGTCCGAGAATCAGCGGCAGTTCGCGGTTGTCGTTGCGCTTGAATTTGAACAGCACCGTCTCCGGATCTTCTGCCACGGCCTGGTCGACATCGGAGTAGTAGTTGCGGTACATCGGCGAGCCGTATTTCATCAGCGTCTGAAAGCTGAAGACCACGTCTTCAGCACGTAGCGGATGACCGTCATGGAAGCGTGCCTCGGGGCGCAGGTAAAAGCGCACCCAGCCATTGTCGGGGGCCTTTTCGATGCGGGCTGCGACCAGACCGTAGGCAGTCAGCGGCTCGTCCTGACTCTGCACCGCCAGCGTGTCGTAGATCAGGCCGATGTCATCGCCGGCTACGCCCTTGCTGATGAAGGGGTTGAGGCTGTCGAAGCTGCCGAACCCGGCCTGGCGAAAGGTCCCGCCCTTGGGCGCATCCGGGTTGGCGTAGTCAAAGTGCTGAAAGTTCGCCGGGTATTTGGGCGGCTCATCGTAGAGCGTCGCGGCGTATTGACCGGCTGCGTGGGCCATGCCGGTCTCTAGGCAGATCGCCAGACTCAGCAACAGCAAGCCGCCAGCGCGCGATAGCAGGGCACGGATGGGGGTCATGGCAAGTTCTCCGAGGGCGGCGATGCGCAGGTTGAACGTCGGCGCTCGTCGCCAGGCGAACCCGGTGTGATACCCGTTTTTGCGAGGGCTTCATCGAGGGGCGGGTGAGGGCATTCCAGGGAGGCATGTTTCAAGGCGCAAATCCGACCCGGCGGCAGTGACGAATGTGCCGGGTACAGTAACAGCTTGTAACACATGGAAAAAGGCCGGGGAGGGGGTGGCGGGATCTCAACGATCCACATACACCGTCAGCGTCTGGCCAGGCTTGAGGGCATGGGCGCTGTGGGGGTTCCAGCGCTTGAGGTGCTCCACCTCGACATTGAAGCGACGGGCCACCACGTACAGCGAATCACCCTTGCGAACCTTGTACTGGGTGCCTTTGGGCTTGTTCGCCGCCGCGACCAGGGTGTGCTTGCCGGTCTTCTTGCCCGTGCGGGTGTTGTCCTGCATCACCAGCACCTGGCCGACCTTGAGGTGCTTGCCGGTCAGCTTGTTCCAGTGTTGCAGGTCATGGGTGTCGACCTTGTTGGCGCGCGCGATGCTGGCCAGATTGTCGCCCTTGCGCACCCGGTAGCTGCGCGGACGATTGAGGGGCGCCACCGCCACCTCTTCCGTCATCGGCAGGCTTGGCGCCAGGCTCAGCAGCTCTTCGGAGTTCATCTTCGACAGGCTGGCGGTCAGCAGTTGCGCCTTGGCGGTCGGGATCAGCAGGTGCTGGGTGCCTTCCACGGTCATGCGCTTCTTGAATGCCGGATTGAGCTGGTACAGCTCGTCTTCGTCGATGTTGGCCAGCGCGGCAACCCGCGACAGGTCCATGCGCTGATTGATTTCCACCACTTCGAAATAGGGCTTGTTCTCGATGGGGCTCAGATTGATGCCGTAGGCCTGCGGTGCCATGACCAGCTGGGACAGGGCCAGCAGCTTGGGCACGTAGTCGCGGGTCTCCTGGGGCAGCGGCAGGTTCCAGTAGTCGGTGGGCAGGCCGAGCTTCTCGTTGCGCTCGATCGCCCGGCTGACGGTGCCTTCACCGGCGTTGTAGGCGGCCAGCGCCAACAGCCAGTCGCCGTTGAACATGTCGTGCAGGCGGCTCAGGTAATCCAGCGCGGCCGTGGTCGAGGCCGTGACGTCGCGGCGTCCGTCGTACAGTGAAGTCTGGCGCAGGTTGAAATACTTGCCGGTGGCCGGGACGAACTGCCACAGCCCCGAGGCATCGCTCCGCGAATACGCCATCGGGTTGTAGGCGCTTTCAATCACCGGCAGCAGGGCCAGCTCAAGAGGCATGTCGCGTTCTTCCAGGCGCTCGACAATGTAATGCATGTACAGGCTGCCGCGATCACTGGCGTTTTCCAGGAACGAGGGATTGCTGACAAACCACAGTCGCTGTTGCTCGATGCGCGGGTTGACCCCCAGGCCATCCTGCAGCTTGAAGCCCTGACGCATGCGCTCCCAGACATCCTGCGGCGCACTCTTGTGGTTCTGCTGCATGACGAAGATCGGCTTCTGCTTGAGCCGCACGTCGAAGTTCGGTTGCTGCGCATCGCTGCTGTCCGGGCCGTGGGTTGCGGCACTCTGGCAGCCGGCGAGCGTCACTGAAAGGCCCAGGGCGATTGCCTGGGCCAGCCGCGTCAATGCGTCGGTTTTTGGGGTACTGCTTGTAGGTGACGACATTGGCTGGAAGTGAGTTCCGGGCGAAAATGTCGGGGGATTCTAGGAACCAGCCACCCGTCGGTCAACCTTTCAGCGCGTTTTGCGACTAAACCTGTGAATCAGAAGACGTCTTTCCAGGCGCGCAAGGCGGCAAAGGCCTCGACGCTGGTGCGTTCGCTGTGCCCGTCACGCGCCTGCAGGGTCTGGCGCACGGCGGCCTCGTCCACGCGCAGGAAGGGATTGGTCAGGCGCTCCAGGGCCAGGGTGGAGGGCAGGGTGCAGCGATCCTCGGCCCGCAGCGCCGCGACCTCGTCCGCCCGTTGGGCGATGTCGGCGTTGTCGGGCTCCACCGCGCGGGCAAAGCGCAGATTGCTCTGGGTGTACTCGTGGGCACAGTACACCTGAGTGCTGTCGGGCAGTGTCGCCAAAGTCTGCAAGGATTGGTGCATCTGCGCCGGGGTGCCTTCGAACAGACGGCCACAGCCGGCGGCAAACAGGGTGTCACCGGGAAACAGCCAGGGCTGGGCGCCCTGGGCCAGGTAGAAGGCAATGTGCCCGGCGGTGTGCCCGGGCACTGTGAATACCTTGAAGGACAGGCCGAGGGCATCGACGGTGTCGCCGCCGTTCAGGGCCTGATCGCGACCGGGAATGTGCTCGCCGGCCGGCCCGCTGACGTTGGCGCCGGTGGCGTGCTTGAGCGCCAGAACCCCGCCGACATGGTCGTTGTGGTGGTGGGTGATCAGGATGTCGCTGAGCCGCCAGTCGGGATGAGCCTGCAACCAGGCCTCTACAGGCCCTGCGTCGCCGGGATCCACCACCGCGCAGCGCTTGGTTGCAGTATCTTGTAACAACCAGATGTAGTTATCGTTGAAAGCACGCAGGCCATCGATCTGTATCATGGTTCGGGTTCGCCAAGCTGAAGACAATGATGCATCTTAGGCGTAGAAGGGTTCGCCGAGAACCCGTCGCGGGAGAAGGCAATGAACGACATCGCGTTTGCCCAGGCAGATCCCGAGTGGCTGGAGCTCATCAGCCAGGCCCGGGAGTGGTTCTCCGGCCCGCTGGGGCAGCTCATGCTCGGAGAGGAACAGCAACTGCTGGAAGAAGAACTGAGCCGCTTCTTCGGTGGCTATCTGGTGCATTACGGCCCCGGTGCCGATGCGCCGCCGACCGCTCGTCAGGTGCAGCGCAATGTGCGTCTGGGTGCGCCCTTGCCGGGGGTCGAGATCGTCTGCGAGGAGCAAGCCTGGCCACTGAGCGAGCATGCCGCCGACGTGGTGGTGTTGCAGCACGGCCTGGACTTCAGCCTGTCGCCTCACGGCCTGTTGCGTGAAGCGGCCAGTGCCGTGCGCCCCGGTGGTCACCTGCTGATCGTCGGCATCAACCCCTGGAGTGCCTGGGGTGTGCGCCATCTTTTTGCCCGCGACACCCTGCGCAAGGCCCGCTGCTTTCCGGCTTCGCGGGTGGGCGACTGGCTGAATCTGCTGGGCTTCGCGCTGGAGAAACGGCGCTTCGGGTGCTATCGTCCGCCGGTTGCCAAGCCCGCCTGGCAGGCGCGGCTGGCCGGCTGGGAACACCGGGCCGGTCAGTGGCAGGGCCCCGGCGGCGGCTTCTATGTGCTGGTGGCGCGCAAACTGGTGGTGGGCTTGCGTCCGTTGCGCCAGGCGCGCCGCGAACCCATGGGCAAACTGTTGCCCCTGCCCATGGCCAAGGTCAATCGACGCTCCAGTGACTGAGCGCTTCAAGAATTGCGGAATCCAGGTAAATGACCGACAGCGTTGAAATCTTCACCGACGGCGCCTGCAAGGGCAACCCCGGCCCCGGCGGCTGGGGCGCCCTGCTGATCTGCAAGGGCGTGGAAAAGGAACTGTGGGGCGGCGAGACCGTCACCACCAATAATCGCATGGAGCTGATGGCGGCCATTCGCGGCCTCGAGGAGCTCAAGCGGCCTTGCGAGGTACTGCTCGTCACCGACTCCGAATATGTGATGAAAGGCATCAACGAGTGGATGGTGAACTGGAAGAAGCGCGGCTGGAAGACCGCCGCCAAACAGCCGGTGAAGAATGCCGACCTTTGGCAACAGCTCGATGAGCAGGTCAACCGTCACCAGGTGAAGTGGCAGTGGGTGCGTGGCCACAACGGCCATCCCGGCAACGAGCGCGCCGATGACCTGGCCAATCGCGGTGTCGACGAGGTGCGGGCCCTGCGCCGCGCCCAGGGTCAAAGCCCGCAATAGCGCCTTGTGGTAAAGTGCCGCCCATTGTCTTTATTGCCGAGATTATTCATTCATGGCCACTCGCTTCGTCGTTCTCGATACTGAAACCACAGGTATGCCGGTCACTGACGGCCACCGGGTCATCGAGATCGGCTGCGTCGAGCTGATCGGTCGGCGCCTGACCGGCCGCAACTTCCACGTCTACCTGCAGCCGGACCGTTCCAGTGACGAGGGAGCGATCGGCGTCCACGGCATCACCGACGAATTCCTCCTTGACAAGCCGCGCTTTGCCGAAGTGGCCGACGAGTTCTTCGAGTTCATTGAAGGCGCGCAGTTGATCATCCACAACGCGCCTTTCGACGTGGGCTTCCTCAACAACGAGTTCGCCCTGATCGGGCAGACCCACCGCGCCGACATCACACAGCACTGTAGCGTGCTCGACTCGCTGGTCATGGCTCGCGAGCGCCACCCAGGCCAGCGCAACAGCCTCGACGCCCTGTGCAAACGCTATGGCGTGGACAACACCAACCGCGAACTGCACGGCGCGCTGCTCGACTCGGAGATTCTAGCCGACGTTTACCTGGCAATGACCGGTGGCCAGACCAGTCTGTCCCTGGCCGGCAATTCCAGCGATGGTGCCAACGAAGGCGGTGCCGCCGGGCGCGGCAGCGAGATCCGTCGCTTGCCCGCCGACCGACGTCCCGCACCGATCATCTATGCCACCGAGGCCGAGCTGGCCGAACACGGCGTGCGCCTTGAAGCCGTGGCCAAGTCCGCCGGCGCCCCGGCGTTGTGGACCCAATTGCTGGAAGCATGAAGGCCTTGCCCGCGCCAGGGTTGGTGGTGCGTCTGGCGGAGGACGGTTTCGATCACTACGTCGCTTCCAGTGATTTCAGTTTCATGGTCGAGGCCTACGCGCAGCCGCAGGCCGACCAGCCGGTGGTGCAATGGAAGCTGGACGCTGTGCGGCCTTACCGCAAGTGCTATAGCATCGACTCCGAGCAGTTTCGCGATCACCGTGGCTCATCGCGTGCCGCTATTTTCGTGGCCTGGTTCGAGGGCACTGCGGTGGGTCACCTGGCGATCAGTACCCACTGGAACGGCCTGGCCTATATCGACGAACTGGCCGTGGCCGCGCAAGCCCGTCGCCATGGCGTGGCCCGCACTTTGCTGGATGTGGCGCAATTCTGGACGCGGCGCCAGCTTCTGCCGGGCATCATGCTGGAAACCCAGAACAACAACCTGGGCGCCTGTCGGCTCTATGAAAGCTGCGGTTTCGTCCTGGGCGGCAGTGATGCCTTGCGTTATCGCGGAATTGATCCGGACACCTGCGAAGTGGCACTGTTCTGGTACCTGATGCTGCCTCAGGCCTGATTGCCGAGCATCGCGTTGGCCTGCTCGGCGACTATTTCCAGCAAGGTGCGCAAGGCCGCAGAAGGCTCATGCTCCTTGAGCATCAGCGCGTAAAGCGTCACTGGCACCGCTGGCGCCAGCGGGCAGACGTCCAGCCCTGCGGCCTTGGCTCCCAGTGCGGTGAAAGGGTCGACAATTGCCAGGCCTTCTCCGGCCTCCACCATGCTGCGCATCATTTGATAGGTCTGTACGCGGGTCTGCACCACCGGCGCCGGGCGCAGCGCCGCCAGCCGGGCATCGAGCGTGGTGCTCAGCGGGTCTTCGCCGTCCAATCCGACCATGGCCTGTCCGGCCATCTCCTGCAAGGCCACGTATTTCTGACGCGGCTGCAACCAACCGTGGGGCGCAAGCAGTTGCAGCTTGCCCAGGGCCAGGGGGTGTTGGATCAGGCTGGGGTGCTGAGGGGCGTGCAGGCTCAGACCGACCTGGCTTTCGTGCAGCAGCAGGCTGCGCACAATGGCGTCGGTGGATTGGCTGGAAAGATGGCACGGGGTTTCGCGAAAACGTCGGCGCAGGGCGGCGATGCTTTGTGGCAACAGCTGTTGTGCCAGGCTCGCTGTGCTGACTACCCGCAGCGGTGGGTCCTGATGCTGGCGCAGGGCACTGGCCTGCTGGCGAAGGCGATCCAGGTCGGTGAACATCTGTTCGATGCCACCCTGCAGCGCGCGGGCCTCCGGGGTGGCTTGCAGCTTGCCGCGCACCCGCGCGAACAACAGGAAACCCAGCTCGCGCTCCACCTCGCCCAGCAACTGCTCGGCGGCATCCACCGTCAGTTGCAGGTGTTCGGCCGCCGTCGGCAGAGCGCCGGTCTGTAAGGTTGCCTGAATCACTTCGATATGACGCAATCGCATGGCGCAAGTCCGTGCCCGGGGAGGAGGGCGAGCGTCATCCTGACTCAACTGACCGACGGTCGATACTCTCGTCGCCGGCTTATTCGCCGGCAGGCGCGGCCGATTCGGGCCGGGCAGTACCGTGCTCGGGTTCGCGGGTGATTTCGACATTGCTCTGGACTACCACGAACAGGTCGCCCTCGATGTGTTTGACGCGGTCGCCGATTGCCAGGCGATAAGTGGTGATCGGCGCAGAAAGGCTGCCCCCATCGGCGTCCAGTGTCGATTCCTGGAATTCGTGAACCGGATAGACCCGGCCTGCGGCATCCCTTGCATGGAATTGTCCGACGAGTACTGCAGCCATTTGATACAACCTCTGGAGAAAGCGCGTATTGATTTGCGCACTGTAGACCTCTGTTTTATCAAGGAGTTTTGCGCAAGCGTAAAAAAACTCAGACAGGGTTCTGCCAATGCGAACACGCAGTATGGAGGATTGCGCGCGGAATCGGTGAAGGGTTTGCCCAGCGGTGACCATCAGGCCGCTGGCCGGGTGATTTTTTGGTCGATTGCGCCCATCAGGCCGTATAAACTGGCCGGCACCGCGCCGACCCTCCTTCCTTTGTCGGTGCACGAGCTTAGCGAACAAGAGAGTCTGCCATGGGCGCACAGTGGAAAGCCAAACACCGAGAAGCAGCAGCCAACGCCAAAGGGCGGATCTTTGGCAAGCTGGCCAAGGAAATCCAGATCGCCGCCCGCGCCGGCGCGGACATCGACATGAACCCGCGCCTGCGCCTGGTGGTCGAGCAGGCCAAGAAGGCCTCGATGCCTCGCGAGACCCTGGAGCGCGCCATCAACAAGGGCGCCGGGCTGTCCGGTGAAACCGTGCAGTACACCCTGGTCAAATACGAAGGCTTTGCCCCGCACCGCGTGCCGTTGATCGTCGAGTGCCTGACCGACAACGTCAACCGCACCGTGGCCGAAATCCGCGTGCTGTTCCGCAAGGGCCAGTTGGGCGCTGAGGGCTCGGTGTCCTGGGACTTCAACCACGTCGGCATGATTGAAGCCTCCCCGGCCTCGGCCGATGCCGATCCGGAACTCGCGGCCATTGAAGCCGGTGCTCAGGATTTCGAAGCGGCCGAAGAAGGCGCCACTCTGTTCATCACTGAAACCACAGATGTCGATGCCGTCTGCAAGGCCCTGCCCGAGCAAGGCTTCAGCGTTGATTCGGCGAAGATCGGCTACATCGCCAAGAACCCGGTCAGCATTGCCGATGCCACCGAGCTGGCCGAAGTCGAAGCGTTCCTGGATGCCATCGACGGCCACGATGATGTGCAGAACGTGTATGTAGGCCTGGCGTAATACCTTGGCGCAGGCGTGCGCGAAACCCGCGATGAAGACCCATCGATCCGCCGAGTCAGCCCATCGCGGGCTCCTGCCACTCAGAAACGCAGCGGCTGCGCCGGTGCGCGCAGCGTGGCCGGATCGCGGTAACGGGCGCCGAAATGGTCCGTTGGCAAACGCGCCCGTCCCGCACCGAACAGGCGTTCACGCAAGGTTTCGCCCTCCCTGTACGACTCTCGAAAGCGCCCGCGCCGGCGCAACTCCGGAATCACCAGCTCGATGAAGTCCCGCGCGGTTTCAAAGCTCAGGTACTGGCGCAGGTTGATGCCGTCGATGCCGTCATGGTCCAGCCATTTTTCGATCTCGTCGGCCACCACCGTGGGCGTGCCCGCGACGAAGAAACGCTCGGTGTTAAAACTTTCCATCTGCGCCAGCACGTCCCCGACGGTGGCGTCGGGCGTGTGTCGCAGCAGGCTTTTCCAACCTTTGACCTGGCGAGTGATCAGGCTGCTGATCAGTTCGTCCCGAGGGTAGGCCGGCAGATTCACCGCCGACTGCATATGCGCAAGCGACGCCTCGACACTCATCAGCTTGCGGTAGCTGTCGAGCTTGCGGCTGACCTCTTCGTCGGTGCGTCCGACAATGACCCCGGCCATGACGATGAACTTCAACCCGGCCGGATCACGCGCGTGCTCGATGGCTTTGCGGCGCATGGCCTGGATGTTGATGCGCACGCTCTGGGTGTCGTTGCCGCCGGTGAACACCACCTCGGCATGCCGCCCGGCGAACTCGATGCCGGCCGCCGAGCCGGTGGCCTGGAACAGCACCGGAGTGCGCTGGCGCGAGGGCTGGCAGAGGTGCGGCCCGGCCACCTTGAAATGTTCGCCGACGTGGTCGATGTAGCGCACCTTGGCGGGGTCGGTGTAGACCCTGTTCTCGCGGTCCTGAATGACCGCATCGTCATCCCAGGAGCCTTCCCACAGTTTGTACAGCACGTCGAGGTATTCATCGGCGATCTCGTAACGGTGGTCATGCACCACCTCGGTGTCGTGGCCGAAGTTGCGCGCGGCGTTGGGCAGGTAGGACGTGACGATGTTCCAGCCCACCCGGCCCTTGGTCAGGTGATCCAGGGTGCTCATGCGCCGGGCGAAGGCGAACGGCGGCTCATAGGTCGTGGAAAAGGTCGCGCCGAAGCCTAGGTTACGGGTCACCGCGGCCATGGCCGGGATCACCAGTAACGGGTCGTTGCTGGGGATCTGCATACCTTCGCGCAGCGCCGTTTCCGGGCCGTCCCGGTACACGTCGTAGGTGCCGATCACGTCCGCCAGAAAGACGCCGTCAAAGGTGCCGTATTCCAGCAACTGGGCCAACTCGGTCCAGTAATCCAGATCATTGAAACGGTGCCGGTTGTTTTCGGGGTGCACCCAGAGGCCGTGGACGATGTGGCTGACGCAATTCATTTCGAACAAGTTGACGTGTAGCTGCTTGGTCACCGGGAGGTCTCCTGAACGGGTCGAGACGGCCAGACTAACCGAGCCCAGCCAAGCGCTTTAAAACCGTTTCCATCTAAGCTTATGCGGCGCGGCCGCGACTGTTGCCTGGCCAACAGCACATCCACAGACTGTCGCGTGACCCACTCTATTGATTTCACAAGCTATTGATTTAAAACAATAAAAAATCGGGCACGGCTTATGCAAAGACCTTGACTCCGCATCTGTCGATCGACGTCGAGGCATTCAACACCCATGGGACCCTTTCTTCATTCAAGGCTTTATCGTGCCTTCGGCGCTGCCGGCTGCACCCTGCTGCTGGCGGCCTGTGACCACGGTGCATCGACCGCTACCCGCAGCACCACGCCGGTCAGCGGCGGGACCTTGATCTATGCCACCGACCGTGAACCCACCTGCCTGGACCCCCACGTTGGCGGCGACATGCCGCAAGTATTCGTGGCTCAGCAGTTTCTCGACTCGCTGGTGTCCATGGACGCCCAGGGCCACATCGGGCCTTGGCTGGCGAAGAGCTGGGAGATCTCGCCCGACGGCCTGACCTACACCTTCCACCTGCGCGAGGATGTGCATTTCACCGACGGCACACCCTTCGACGCCACGGCGGTCAAGGCCAACCTTGACCATATGGCCAACCCCAAGACTCAATCCAGTACGGCGGGTGGCTACATCCGCCAGTACGTGGGCACCGACGTGGTGGACGCGCACACTGCCCTGGTGCACCTGTCGACACCTTATGCCGCCTTCCTTGAAGTGCTTGCCCAGGGTTTTCTCGGCATTGAGTCGCCCGCTGCGCTGGCGCGTTCGCGGGACGTCAACTGCGTGAGCCCGGTGGGCTCCGGTCCGTTCAAGGTGGTGCGCTGGGATCGACAGAACCAGGTGGAGCTGGTGCGCAACCCGGGTTACAACTCGGCGCCGCCCACGGCCAGGCACCAGGGGCCGGCGTACCTCGACCGGATTCTGTGGAAGTTCATCCAGGAGCCATCGGTGCGCTTTGCCTCGTTGCAGGCCGGAGAGGTAGATGTGATCGAGGCCTTGCCACCCGAGTCCCATGAAGCGGCACGGCATAATCCGGACCTGTCGCTCATTGTCGCCCAGCGTCCGGGCAACCCTACCAACGGCACCTTCAACATCCGCCGCGCGCCGTTCAACGATGTGCGGGTGCGCGAAGCCTTTGTGCGCGGTGCGGATGTCGACGGCGCCCTTAAAAGCGTGTACTTCGGCGAGTTTCCGCGGGCTGGCGGCCCTCTTAGCGTCGCAACCCCGTTCTACAGCCCGGATTTCGAACACGCTCAGGACTACGACCCGGCGCGGGCCAACACACTGCTGGACGAGGCCGGCTGGACCGCCCGCGACAGCGATGGCTATCGCACCAAGGACGGCAAGCGCCTGCAGGTGCACGCGCTGATCACCGCCGGCACGCCGCCCTCGGAGTTGACCTTGTGGGAGCAGGTGCAAGCCACCACCCGCCAAGTCGGTTTCGAGCTGGTGATGGACCAGATGAGCCAGGTCCAGGCCACCCAGCGCCAGGCCGATTGGGACTATGACATCCGGGTCGGCTACTGGAACACCAACACGGCCGACGTGCTGCGTATCATCTTCGGCAGCGCTTTCGTCCAGCCGGCCGGCCCCGGCGGCTATCACCAGAATGCCGCCGGTTTCAGCGACCCGGCCTTCGACCATCTGTTGCAACAGGCCCTGAGCACCCAAGACCCGGAGCAGCGCCGCGCCTTGTATCGCCGGGCCCAGGCCACGGCGTCGTCGCAGTACCTGCAATTGACCACCTATCCGCAAAGCACACGGCTGGGCATCTACAAGACCACGCACGGCGTGCGCCTGGAGCCTTCCCTGACCGTGACCTACCTCTATGACGCCTGGGTGAACAAATGAGCACGACCGTGGTGAACCCCTCATTCGCCAATCCCCGTCGCGAGCGCCTGCGGCGCCTGGGCCGGCGTGCCGTGTTGCGTCTGGGTGGCGGCCTGCTGGTGCTGTGGGCCGTGGCGACCCTGACCTTTTTTGCCTTGCGCCTGATGCCCGGCGACCCGGTGCTGGCCATTCTCGGCGGCGCCAGCGGCAACCCGACCCCGGAGACCGTTGCCGAAGCCACCCGGGAGTACGGCCTCGACAAACCGCTGGCGGTTCAATACGGGGTGTACCTGAGTCACCTGATGCGCGGCGACCTGGGGGTTTCTTATTCACAGCATCAGCCGGTGACGCAGATCCTCGCCGAGCAGTCTTGGCCGACCCTGCAGCTGACTTTTACCTCGCTGGTTCTGGCCTGGTTGCTGGTGCTGGCCCTGACGGTGCTCACCGCCGGACGGGGGCACGGAGTGGGTCGTATCGGCTCCTTTCTGGAAACCCTGTCGGCGGCGTTGCCACAGTTCTGGCTGGGTTTGCTGCTGTTGGCGGTTTTCGCCTTTGGGCTGCGGCTGTTCCCCCCGGCCGGCAGTGACGGCTGGCGCACCTTGGTACTGCCCTCGATTGCCTTGGCCGTACCGCTGGCAGGCTTCATCGGCCAGGTCACCCGCGAGTCCCTGGAACTGACCCTGGACCAACCCTTCGTCCTGACCGCCCGCACCCGTGGCCTGAGTGACGTGGCGGTGCGCTTCAAGCATGCGTTGCGCCACGCCATCCTGCCGGGCATCTCGCTGTCGGGCTGGGCCATCGGCGCGCTCATCAGTGGCGCAGTGGTGGTCGAAGTGATTTTCTCGCGCAAGGGCCTGGGCCGGCAGTTGTACCAGGCGGTGCAGGTGCAGGATCTGCCCCTGACCATCGGCATCAGCCTGGTGGTGGCGGCGGTGTATGTGCTGGCCAACATCCTTGTGGACCTCTTGTACCAGTGGGTCGACCCTCGTCAGGAGCACGCAGCATGAGCGAAGGAGTTCTTGAGGCGCCAACGGTGCAACGGCGGGTTCAGCGTGTGGCGCGGCCACGGCGGATCGGCACCTGGCTGGCGCTGGTGTTTCTGTTTTTCGTGGTGCTGGCGGCCATCGTCCCGCAACTCTTCGCCCATAGCGATCCCTTGGGCATCATGCCTCACGACGCGTTTCATCCGCCGGGCTGGACGCACTGGTTCGGTACCGACCAATCGGGCCGTGACATCTATACGCGGATCATCTATGGCAGTCGCCAGTCACTGTTTATCGGCGTATCGGCCACCGCCATCGCCATGAGCATTGCCATCGTCCTCGGCCTGCTGGCCGGTCTCGGCGGGCCGCGTATCGACCGCAGCGTCGGCTGGCTGGTGGAAGTGCTGTTTGCCTTCCCCAGCCTGGTGCTGGCGCTGCTGTTTGTTGCGGTGTTCGGCAGCGGCATCGGCCCGTTGATCGTCGCCACCGGTCTGGGCGGCTCGCCCGGCTACGCGCGCATGGTCCGTGGCCAGGTGCTCGCGGTGCGTAACGCCGGTTACATCGAAGCCGCTCGCGCCCTCGGCCATCCGCCCCTGCGGACCATTCGCCGGCAACTGCTGCCTAACGCCATGCGCCCGCTGATCGTGACCCTGACCATGGGCGTCGGCCAGGCCATCGTCTGGGCTTCGGCCTTGAGCTTCCTGGGTCTGGGCGCCAAACCGCCTGCCCCGGAGTGGGGGACGATGCTGTCCATGGGGCGTGATTTTGTCGCTAACGCCTGGTGGCTGACGTTCTTCCCCGGGCTGTTCATCGTTCTGACCACGCTGTCGACTACCGTCGCCGGCCGCTATATGCAACAACGCCTGGAGGGCCGCCTGTGAGTGACAAACGTCTGGTCGTGGAAGGCCTCGACATCGATTTCGCCGGGCGCCGGGTGGTGCACAACGTGTCATTCACGGTGGAACCAGGCACCACCCTGGCACTGGTAGGGGAGTCGGGCTCGGGTAAGAGTGTCACCGCCCGCAGCTTGATCGGCCTGTCGGGAGTCGGCGCGCGGATCAGCGCGCGGACCTTGAGCTACGGCGGTCAGGATCTGCTCAGCCGTTCGGAGCGCCAGTGGCGCGAGCTGCGTGGCGCGCAGATCGGCTTCGTGCTGCAGGACGCGCTGGTGTCCCTCGACCCGTTGCGCCCGGTGGGCAAGGAGATCCTTGAAGTGCTGCAAACCCATCGCTGGGGCGACAAGCACAGTCGTCAGGCGCGGGTGCTGGAACTGCTGGAAACCGTCGGCGTACCGGAGCCTGCGCTGCGTGCCCGGCAACGCCCCGATCAACTGTCTGGCGGCCTGCGCCAGCGCGCCTTGATCGCCAGTGCCCTGGCCCTGAACCCGGGGCTGGTGATCGCCGACGAGCCGACCACGGCGCTGGACGCCACGGTGCAGGCGCAGATCCTCGGCGTGCTCCAGGCCATCAAGGCGCGAGGCGATTCGCTGCTGATCATCAGCCACGATCTGGCCGTGGTCGCGCAGCTGGCCGATCAGGTACTGGTGCTGCGCCACGGTGAGGTGGTGGAGCAGGGCCCCATGGAGCAGGTGCTGCGCAACCCGCGCCACGCGTACACCCGCTCGCTGCTGGACGCGGTGCCGGCCGAGCATGCCCGTGGCACTCGCCTGTCACCCGGCAACGAGCCGGACCGGGCGGCACGACCCACGGGCGAGGCGCCAGTGCTGTTGCAGGCCCGGGAGGTGATCAAGCGCTATGTCGGCCCTGACCAGCAGGTCCGCCAGGTGGTCAACGGCGTCAGTTTCGAGCTCAGGGCTGGTCGTACCCTGGGCATCGTCGGCGAGTCCGGTTCGGGCAAGACCACCGTGGCGCGCATCGCCCTCGGCCTGTTGGACCCGGACGGTGGCAGTGTCAGTTTCCTCGATCAACCCTGGGCCGGTACCGGTGCCGCCACAGTCGCCGAGAAGGATCGCCGCGCCCGGCGCCGCGACATCAGTGTGATCTACCAGGATCCGCTCAGCTCCTTCGACCCGCGCTGGAGCGTCGGTCAGATCCTCGCCGACGCGCTGGACGTGGCCGGCATCTCGCCCGTCGAACAAGCCCGGCGGGTCTTGCGCCTGTTGGATCAGGTACGCCTGCCGGCGGAACTGGCTTCGCGGCGGCCCTTGCAGCTGTCCGGTGGCCAGCGCCAGCGCGTCGCCATTGCTCGCGCCATTGCCAGCAACCCGCGAGTGATTGTCTGCGACGAGCCGGTCTCGGCCCTGGATGTGTCGGTGCAGGCCCAGGTGTTGGACCTGCTGGCCGACCTTCAGGCCGAGCTGGGCCTGGCTTACCTGTTCATCTCCCACGACCTGGGGGTGATTCGCCACGTCAGCGACGAGGTACTGGTGATGCGTCACGGCCAAGTGGTGGAGCGCGCGCCGGTGGAAACCCTGTTCGACCACCCCCAGCATGAATACACCCGCCGCCTGCTGGGTGCGGTGCCGCGTCTGCCTGGTTCGGGCGTGAGCCTGGTGGTGCCGCCGATCGAGCCGGAATACGCCGTGCTCATCTACGACGAATCGCGCCTGTGGAAAATCGCTATCTAGCTTTTTATAAGGAATGCTCATGACCCCGTTGTCTGTTGTTAAGCTGCCACCTGCCGTCTCGATCTCCGAGCTGTCGGCGCGTCTCGACGAACTGTTGCCCCACATCGGTAGCGGGGCCTCGGAGCGCGAGCGCAATCGCGAGCTGCCGTACGAGGCGATCGCCAGCCTGGCCAGGGCGGGGATCTACACCACCCGTATCCCGGTCAAATATGGCGGCCCTGGCGGCAGCGTCAGCGATGTGATCGGCTTCTTGCTGCGCATTGCCTCTGTGGACTCCAACGTCGCCCAGGCCCTGCGTCCCGGCCTGGGTTTTGTCGAAGGCCTGTTGGCGTCCCGTGCCGAGGGCATCGAGGAGGATCGTCAGTGCTGGTTCGAGCGCTATCTGCAAGGCGCAGTGCTGGGCAATGCCGGCTGGGAAATCGGCGGGGCCAACGGTGCGGTCAGTGCGCGGATCGTGCGTGACGGCAAGCACTTCCGCGCCAATGGCAGCAAGTACTACAGCACCGGGTCCCTGTATGCCGACTGGGTCAGCGCGGTCGCCCTGGACGAGAACGACCAGCCGGTGTCGTTCATCCTGCCCCGCGATCGCGAAGGCCTGGTCCTGCTGGACGATTTCGACGCCATGGGCCAGCGCCTGACCGCCAGTGGCACCACCCACCTGAACAACGTGCAGGTGTTCGCCCACGAGATTCGGGTGCGCGCGGTGGAGGAGGGCAAACGCAGCATCGTCACCCCGTTCCTGCAGCTGTTTCTCGGCACCGTGATCGCCGGTATCGCCCGCAACGCCCTGAACGATGCGGTGGTCTTCGCCCGTGATCACGCGCGGCCGATCAAGCACAGCAGCGCCGAGCGCTCGGTGGACGACCCCTATGTCGAGTTGAGTGTGGGTGATATCAGTGCGCGGGCCTTTACCGCCGAGGCTGTGGTGTTGCATGCTGCCCGGGCCATCGACCGTGCCTGGGCGCAAGACCTGACTCCGGCCTCGGTCGATCAGGCTGCCATCGATGTTGCCCAGGCCCAGTACAGTGCGGCGCAGGCGGGACTCAAGGCGGCCGAGCTGGTCTTCGATGTGGGCGGTGCCTCCACCACGGGACGCCGCCACAACCTCGACCGCCATTGGCGCAACGCCCGCACAGTGGCCAACCACAACCCGCGGCAGTGGAAAGCCGCTGCCGTCGGCGCCTGGCAACTGAAGGGGACACCACCGCCGACCTCGGGCCTGTTCTGACGTGAATGTAGCCAGCCGCATCGTTCCACCCGCCACCGGCGTTTTCAACAAGACCGTGCCGATGATCATCGGCTGCGCACTGTTCATGGAGCTGCTCGATGGCAGCGCCGTGCTGACCGCCTTGCCGCAGATGGCCAGCGATTTTGCCGAGCCGGGCGTGCGGATGAACCTGGTGGTGTCGCTGTACCTGCTGGCGGTGGCGATGTTCGTGCCGGTCAGTGGCTGGGTGGCGGACCGTTTCGGACCGCGGCGGGTGTTCATCGGCGCCATTGCGCTGTTCACCCTGTCCTCGGTGGCCTGCGCCGCGGCCGGCTCCCTGGCCCAGCTGTCGCTGGCGAGGGTGGTGCAGGGCGCGTCCGGGGCGCTGATGGTGCCGGTAGGGCAGGTGATCCTGTTGCGCTGGGTGGCCAAGGAAAACCTGATGCGGGCCATGTCCTTCCTGACCGTGGCCGGTTTGCTGGGCTCGGTGCTGGGACCGCCGTTGGGCGGGCTGCTGGTGACCTTGCTGTCCTGGCACTGGATCTTCCTGGTCAACGTGCCCATCGGCGTGCTGGGCATCCGTCTGGTCCTGCACCATATTCCCGATTACCCGGCCGAGCGCGGTCAGCCGCTGGACGGGCTGGGGGTGATCCTCAGCGCGCTGGCGGTGGGCAGTCTGGTGTTCGGTTTCGAAGCCTTGGGCCATGGTTTGCTGGAGCGGCGCTGGGTGCTGATTCTGCTGACAGTGGGGGTGGTCAGCGGGCTGATCTACCGCCATCACGCGCGTCGTCATCCGCAACCCTTGATCGATTTTTCGTTGTTGCGCATTCCGTCGTTTGCCGTGACCTTCTGGGGCGGCAACCTGTTTCGTTTCGGCAGCAGCGCCCAGTCCTTTCTGCTGGTGCTGCTGTTCCAGCTGTGCTTTGGGCTCAACGCGCTGCAAGCCGGGCTGTTGACCTTCGCCACCGGCGTCGGTGCCTGCCTGATGAAGCTGCTGGCGGTGCGCATCGTGCGCTACTTCGGCTTTCGCCGCAGCCTGATGACCAGTTCAGTATTGTCCGGCGTGCTGCTGGCGACCTGCGCCGGATTCTCGCTGGCAACGCCGTTGTGGATCATCGTCCCGGTGCTGTTCGCCAGCGGCATGATCAACTCCTTGCAGTTCAGCACCCTCGGCTCGTTGACCTACGCCGACGTGCCCGCCGAGCTGTCCAGTCGGGCCAGCAGCCTGTCGTCCATGAGCGTGCTGCTGACCATCAGCGTGTCGGTGGGGGCGGCGGCAGCGCTGCTGGGGGTGATCCTGCAGTGGCGTGGCCAGAGCCATGTCGATCAGCCGGACATTGCCGCTGTCATGCTCCTGTTCGGCCTGATCAGTGCGCTGTCGGCCCTGTTGTTCCGGCGCCTGGGGCCTCAGGCCGGGGCAGAAATCTATCGAGGGCGCTGAGACGCGGTCCGACAGGCAGTGCGCACGGTGGCCGAGCGCTGACCTCTGGAGCCTGGGGCCTCTGCCCCCGGTCGCCTCTGTCATGAAATTTACAGAGCATCTGCAACGGCAGCATCGCTGACGCCATCTACACTATGGGGCTTTGAAGTGATTCGCTGGCCTGGAAGCCTGATGCCCCTAGACTATCCCGCTCGTTCGAATCGCCTTCTGCGCCGCTGCCTGCCCTGGCTGGTGGCTGCCGTCCCACTGCTGGTGGCCTGGCCCGTGCTGCAGTGGCAGGCCAATGAAGCGCTGCATGCGCAGGCTCGGCTGTCGGCTACCGAAACGGTCATGCAGATCGAGCAGATGCTCGACGGCGTGGCGAGGGCCGCGCAGCAAGTACTGCTGCTGGCGGGCATGCCCTGCACCGAGGCCCAACTGCCGCTGCGCGAAGAGGTAACCCGTGGCCCGTTCGTACGCTCGGTCAACCTCGCCTATGATGGCAAGCTCTATTGCAGCTCGCTGTTCGGCCGCTTCAGCGAGCCGGTCAACGATTACGATTACACTGACGGCCGTCTCTGGTTGATGCCGGGCAATCTGGTCACCCCAGACCACCCGCTGCTGGTCTATCGCGAAGCCGTCGGGCCCAGAACCGCCCTGGCGGCCGTGGACGGCGAGCATCTGCAAGCGGCGCTGCGCCTGACCGGTTTTGACCATGCCCAAGTGCTGGAAGTCGGCAGCCATTGGCTGGACGCCCAAGGTCAGATCTATTCCACGCCCGCGCCCGACTTCGCCGAAGCCGCCGTCACCGTGCGCTCCGGCCATTACCCGCTGGCGGTGCACGCGGGGTTTGCCGGCGGCTCGATAGGGGCGCGGGCCCGGACGAGCTACCTGCATTTGCTCGGCCTGCTCGTGGTGTTGGGCGGCCTGGCTGGCCTGGTCTGCGCCTGGTTCCTGGACCGCCTGCACGCACCGCGTCGGGAGTTGCAGCGCGCCCTGGATGCCGAAGAATTCGAGGCGTTCTTCCAGCCAGTGGTCAATGGCTCGCACCTGCGTTGGGTCGGCGCCGAAGTGCTGATGCGCTGGCGCCACCCCCGTGCCGGCCTGGTGCCGCCTCAGCGGTTCATCCCCCTCGCCGAGCGCAGTGGCCTGATTGTGCCCATGACGCGCCTGATCATGCGCCAGGCCGCCCGCCAGCTGGCGGGGGCCGCCCGGCCTGACGCGCCCCTGCACATCGGCTTCAACATCACCGTCAAACACTGCGAAGAGCCGGGGCTGGTGGAGGATTGCCAAGCCTTCCTCGACGCCTTTCCCCAAGGGGCCGTGAAGTTGGTGCTGGAATTGACCGAACGTGAACTCATCCAGCCCGTGCCCAAGACGCAACGGCTGTTCGCCGACCTGCGCGCCCTGGGCGTGCTGATCGCCATCGATGACTTCGGCACGGGGCATTCCAGCCTGGGTTATCTGCAGGCGTTCAAGGTGGACATTCTCAAGATCGACCAGAGCTTCGTCACCGTCATCGGCGACGCGGCCTCGTCGGGGCACATTCTGGACAGCATTATCGAGCTGTCGGGCAAGCTGGGCTTGCAGATCATCGCTGAAGGCGTGGAGACCGCCGAACAGCGGGATTACCTGGTGGCGCGGGAAGTGGATTTTCTGCAGGGGTATCTGTTTGGCAAGCCGATCACGGCCGGAGCGTTCATTGAGGGGCTCTGCGGCAAAGACCGGGTGCCAGAGGTCGGGCGTTGATGGAATCGCAGGCAAAAAAAAGCCCGCGATGGGGAAAAGCGGGCGGTAAAACTGAAGGAGCGAGTGAAGAATACCCAGCAGCGCTTGAAAAATTCGTGATACGGATGTGATCTGCATTTCACATTCGCCATTTTCCATCGAGTGGCAAGGAATTTCAGGCAAAAAAAAGCCCGCGATGGGGGGGAGCGGGCTGTGTAACTTGAAGAAGCCAGGCAAGAGTATCCAGCGGAGGTTGAAAAATTCGTGATACGGATGTGAGTTGCATTTCACATTCGCGGTTTTTTGCCGTCATTCGAGGGTCTGCACCCTGACGAAGCCTTCCGCCTCGACCGGGGGCTCGAGCATTGCGTAGACGCTGCGCAGCGCGGCATCGAACACCACGATTCGTCGACCGAGCCTCTCGAGGTTTGCCGACACCGGCTCAATCAGAAGTTGTAGGTAACCCCCGTGGTAAACCCGATCCCGTCGCCCACATAGAAGTTGGCCGAATCCTGCCCTTTGAGGTCCAGCGAGTTCTTCGAGGCCGTCACGTAATGCTTGTCGGTGAGGTTCTTGCCATCGAAAAACACGTTCCACTTTTTGCTGAAAAGTAGGGGCGATGGCGATCGCCATGGGAAGGGGTCTTGTACGGTGTGGCAAGCGCGACTTCATCAGTGCTCCAGACAGTCCAGTGGGTCAAAACAAGGGACCCTCTATTGGCATAGTCAGGCGACGTCAGAGAAGTTGCACTTAGTGTGCCAGACAGCGCAGTCCCGGAGCGCGCTGGTTTCCGGGAGTGAGCGGGAAGTTTGTCTGTTGAAACCGGGAAGTTGTTGTCCGTCCGGTGTCGTCAGTGCAACAGTGATCGGGGTTATTCGGCGTTCGCGGGAGTGGCAATAGTGGTGGCACGGGTTTCAACAGCCAGGCGCTCTTCCTGGGTCAGGACACCGCGGTCCCAGAGTTCCATGGCGGCCGACAATACCCAGCCGTGAAAGAAGGCTTTGGACACATCGCGGGTTTCAGTGGCCATGGCTTCGAGGACGGCATCCAGCTGGAGCATTTTTCGGGCTTTGAGCGCTTCTGGGGTTTCGACGGTCATGGCGGGCCTTGGCGTGGGGGCAAAGGCGGGAAGTTTGCAGCGGCCGGCGGCCGGGGGCAAGTTCAAACGATGCTTCATTTCGCGCTACAAGGCCCCCCGCAACCCCTCAGCCGCCACCAGATCGGTAATCAACACATCCACAAACCCACCCTTCAACGCCCCGCGAATGGCCTGCACCTTGCGTTGCCCACCGGCCAATGCCAGCACCCGTTGCACGTCGTGCAGTTTGGGCAGGGCCATGGAAACCACGAATTCCTCATCCTCGTCCAGCACCGGCTGGCCGTTCTGGTCAAAGTAACGCAGGCAGATGTCGCCCACTGCGCCCCGTTCTGCCAGCACCTTGAGCATTTCCTCGGTGTAGTAGTTGCCGCTGTTGCGCAGCAGCTGCGACGGCTCCAGCTCGCCGATGCCGACAATGGCCAGGGTCACGCTGTCGAAACGTTCCAGCACCTCGCGCACCTCGTCCATCTGCATGATGCGGTCCTTGCTCTGCACCGATTGCTCGATGCTCTGGGACGGCAGCAGGTAGGCCGGGCAGTTGAGCAGGGTGGCCAGGCGCTGAGTCAGCAGGGTGGCCTCGAAAGCGCCCTTGTTGCCGACGCCGCCCAGCAATTGCACCACTTCGCGCGCCGCCTGGCGCCCGGACTGGGTGTGCAGGTGGCCGACCATGGCGCGGATGGTCGAGCTCCAGGAGGAAATGCCGATGCTGTCGTCACTGTTGAGGGTGGTTTCCAGGTAGTGCGCGGCGGCCGAGCCGATGGCCTGCTTGAGGCTTTCCTCGTCGTCGGGCACCGTGGCTTCCACCACGATGACCCGTCGCACGCCATAGCCTTGCTGCAGTTCGCGCTCCAGCTCCAGGTGCAGCCCTTGCGGGCGCATCACCGTGATCTTCACCACACCGTCCTGCAGGGCCCGCTGCAAGGCGCGGCTGATGAAGGATTGCGAGAGGTCGAGCTGAGCCGAGATCTGCGACTGTTTCAAGCCTTCCTCGTAGTAGAGGCTGGCGATCTTGGTGATCAGGCGCTGTTCTTCAATCTGGCTCATAACGCTCTCAGGGACGGTTGACGCGGGCGATGATAACAAACCCGAGTATTGGACCGCGTCACGACATGATCAATCCGCCATCGATATTGATCGCCTGACCGGTCAGGTACGCCGCATCGTCGCTGGCCAGAAATGCCACCAACCCGGCGACGTCTTCGGGCTTGCCGGCGCGCTTCATGGGGATGTTGCCGACCCATTCGGCCATCAGCTCGCCCTTGCCATAGGTTTTTTCCGGGGTGCTGAGGATCTGCCCCCAGACCCGGTCGTTGTAGTCCCACATCTCGCTTTCGATGATGCCGGGGCAGAAGGCGTTGACCGTGATGCCATGGCGCGCCAGTTCCAGCGACAGGCTTTGGGTGATGCCGATCACGCCCATCTTGCTGGCAGCGTAGTGAGGTGTGTAGATAAAGCCCTGGCGGCCCTGGCCCGAGGATGTGTTGATCAGCCGGCCGCTGCCCTGCTTGACCATGTACTTGGCCGCTTCCCGGCAGCACAGCCATACCGCCGTGGTGTTGACCTGCAGCACCTTGTCGAAGTCGCCCCGGGGCATGCTGTCGAAGTGGTCGATGGTGATGATACCGGCGTTCTGCACCGATACGTCGATACGGCCGAAGCGCTCGAACGCGGCCTTGTACATCTCTACCACCTGAGCTTCGTCGGTGACATCCACCGCCAGGGCCAGGGTCGGTGCGCCATGGGCCTGGGCAATTCGCGCAGCGGTGGCGGTGACCCGTTCCAGGTCGTTGGAAACCAGCACCACATTGGCCCCTTCGCGGGCAAAGCGCTCGGCGATACCGGCACCGATGCCACGGCAGGCGCCGGTAATGACTACGGTTTTTGCAGTAAATCTTTGCGACATGACACGCACTCCAGAAAAACAAGGCTTACCAGCAGACAAAACCACCGTCGACGATCAGGTCCACGCCGGTACAGAACGAAGCCGCCTGGCTGGCGAGAAAGATCGCCGGGCCGACGATTTCTTCCACCTGCGCCATGCGCCCCATGGGCGTGGTTTGCTCGAAGATCTTCACCTGGTCGGCCACTTCCGGCCGGGTGTTCATGGGGGTGGCGGTGTAGCCAGGGCTGATGCAGTTGACCCGCAGGCCTTTGTCGGCCCACTCCATGGCCAGGCTCTTGCTCAGGTGGATTACCCCGGCCTTGGAGGTGTTGTAGTGAGCCTGCAAGAGGCCTCGGTTGACGATACTGCCGGACATGGACGCGATGTTGACGATGGCGCCCTTGCCGCGTGGCAGCATCACCGCCGCTTGCGCCTGACAACTGAGGAAGATGCCGGTCAGGTTGATGTCGAGCATGGTCTGCCAGCGTTGCAGCTCCAGCGCTTCAGCGGCCTGAGCGTTGGCAATGCCGGCGCAGTTGACGGCCACCGTCAGCGGCCCGAGCTCGCTTTCACAGGCGGCCACGGCGCTGTCCAGGCTGGCCTTGTCGGTGACTGTGCCGCTGAGGGCCAGGGCACGCCTGCCCAGCGCCTGGATGCGTTCCACGGTCTGACCGATGCCGGCGCTGCCGGGCAGGTCGAAACAGGCTACATGGGCACCGGCCTGTGCCAGGCCCACGGCAATGGCCTGGCCGATGCCGCTGCCGGCACCCGTGACGAATGCGGTTTGTCCATCGAGACGAAAGAGTTGCATGGTGGTTTCCCGAAAGTGTTGTTGTCAGGTTTTTACGCCGTTGCCAATTCCATCACCGTCACCGGTGTCGCCACGCCGCGCTCCAGAATGCCCATCTGCCGGCCACGGCTCATGACCATCACCCGATGAGACAGGCCCAGCACTTCATCCAGATCCGAACTGACCACGATCACGGCCATGCCGGTGGCGGCCAGTTCCGCAATGACCTCGTAGATAGCGGCGCGGGCGCCCACGTCGATGCCGCGCGTCGGCTCGTCGAGAATGAACACCTTGGGATTGCGCGCCAGCCACTTGGCGATGATCACTTTCTGCTGATTGCCGCCGGACAAGTTCGACACCGCCTGCTCAGGCGCGCCCTTGACCCCCAGCCGCGACACCGCCTTGAGGGCGAACTCGCGCAGTCGTGCGGGCATGACCCAGCCCTGAGCGTCGATCAGGTCGGTGTTGCCGTAGGCCAGGTTGTCTTCGATGCGGTGGCTGACGATCACGCCCTGTTGCTTGCGGTCTTCGGGCACCAGCACCACCCCGGCCTGGATCGCCTGGTTGGGGTTGTTGAAATGGCGGTCCACGCCATCAAGCTGCAAGTGGCCCTGGATGTGTTCCGCCGCCCCGGCAATGGCCCGGACCAGCTCGGTGCGCCCGGCACCCACCACCCCGGCAATGCCGAAGACTTCCCCGGCACGCACGCTGAAATCGATGTCGTGCAGGCCGAATTCGCGGCAGGTCAGGTCCTTGACCCGCATCACCACGCGATTGGCCGGTTCACTCAAGGCGGGGAAGATCCGCTCCAGGCTGCGGCCGACCATTTCCTCCACCAGCTGGCGCACCGGCAGTTGCGCCGTCGAGTGCACGGAGATCTGCCGGCCGTCGCGCAGCACCAACACCCGGTCGGCGACCCGGGCGATTTCTTCGAGGCGGTGACTGATGTAAATAAAGGACACGCCTTCGGCCTTCAGGCGTTCGACCTGCTTGAACAGCAGTTCGGTTTCTTCGCCGCCCAGGGCTGCCGTCGGTTCATCGAGAATCAACAACCGCGCCTTGAGGGTCAGGGCCTTGGCGATTTCCACCAGTTGCTGAGCCGCCACGCTCAACCCCGCGACCTTGCGCGAGGCGGGCACATTGAGGCCCAGACGCTTGAGCTGCTTGTCGGCCTGGGCCTCGATGTACTCGCGGTCGACCCGACCATTGCGCATGGGCAGGCGGCCGACGAACATGTTTTCGGCGATGGACAGTTCCGGCAGCAGGCGGATCTCCTGGTGGATCAGGCCGATCCCGGCGTCCAGTGCCGCACCTGGCGTGGCCGGGGCATAAGGCTGCCCCAACCAGGTCATGCTGCCGCCCGCGTCCGGCGGCACCACGCCGGCAATGATCGACGACAGGGTCGATTTGCCCGCGCCGTTTTCCCCTAGCAGGGCCAGCACTTCACCGGCCTTGATGTCGGCGTTGATGCCCGCCAGCACCTGGACGCCGCCGTAGTTCTTGCCGATATTGCGCAGGCTCAGGGCGACTTCCTGGCTGTCCGGGAGGGGGGCATTAGCAGTCAGTGCGTGCATGGTCGTCACCGTCCGGCTCAAGGGTGCTGTTTGATGAAGGGGTCGACGTTGTCTTTAGTGGTCAGCACGGCCGGGAGCAGTTGCTCCTTGGGCACACTCTTGCCGGCCTTGAAGTCGATGGCCGAGTCCACCGCCAGGCGGCCCATGGCCTGGGTCTGCTGGGTCATGGTGGCTTGCAGCACGTCACTGGCCACCGCCTTGAGGGCGGCGACGTCGCCGTCGAAGCCGACCACGGTCACCGGATGGTCGAGGTTGCCGACCTTGACTGCCTGGGCGGCGCCCAGGGCCATGGCGTCGGCACGGCCGAAGAACACGGTGATGTTGGGGTCACGCTGGAGCATGTCCTGGGCCACGGCAAAGCCCTTGTCCTGCGCCCATTCGGCCGGTTGCTGAGCCACCACCTTCAGGTCGGGGAAGGCTTTGAGGCCTTCGTCGAAACCCTTGGCGCGATCGTTCTCCGGGGTAGTGCCGATCTGCCCTTGCAGGATCGCCACGCGGCCCTTGCCCTGAGTCACCTTGCCGACGTATTCGGCCAGCGCCTTGGCGCCGGCCACGCTGTCGCTGGCAATAAAGGTATCGCCCGGCGCGTCGGGGGCGTTGCGGTCCACTGCGATCACCGGAATGCCGGCGGCCTTGGCAGCCTTGACCGGTACCCCGGCGGCGGTGGCGCCAGCCGGGATATAGATGAGCACGTCGATCTGGCGGGTGATCAGGTCTTCGATCTGGCTGACCTGGGTCGAAGAGTTGCCTTGGGCGTCCACCGTGATGATTTTCACGCCCTTGGCCTTGCCCTCGGCTTCCACCGACTGCTTGATCTGGTTGAAAAAGTCAGCCTGCAGGTTGGCCACGGCCAGGCCGATGGTCAGGTCCTTGGCAAAGGCCTGGCCAGCGGTGAGGGACGCGGCAGCGAGGGCGGCGACGAGCAACAGTTTGCGGGGCTTGAACATGGCAAATGACTCCTGATTATTATTTTGGTTTTACGGCAGGGCTTGCAGTTGAAGGGTATTAGCCGCGGCTGCCGTTCCGGCGCCGCAGGGTGTCGAGGGTCACGGCCAGGGCGATCACCACCCCGATCACCACCTGTTGAATGAACGGCGAAACCCCCAGCAGGTTGAGGCCGTTGCGCAGCACGCCGATGATCAGCACGCCCACCAGGGTCCCGCCGACACCGCCGACGCCACCGCTCAGGCTGGCGCCGCCGATCACCACGGCGGCGATGGCGTCCAGTTCCATGGTCAGGCCGGCACTGGGCTGGGACGAGTCCAGTCGTGCGGCCAGGGTCACCGCCGCGATACCCGCCAGGGCGCCGCTCAGGGCATAGACCCAGAGGGTGATCTTGCGCACCTTGATCCCCGACAGCCGCGCCACTTCGGCGCTGCCGCCAATGGCGTAGAGGTTGCGCCCGCCGGCCCGGTAGCGCAGGTAGACCCAGCTGCCTGCGGCGAGCAGAAGAAACAGGCCGACGGTGGCGGATAGAAATCCGAAGTGCCGCACCGTGGCCAAAGAAGTGAACCAGTCCGGAAAGCCGACAATCTGCCGGCCCTCGGTGAGGATATTGGCCAGGCCCCGGGCCACCGACATCATGGTCAGGGTGGCAATGAACGCCGGCAGCCGGGCATAGGAGATCAGCAGCCCGGACACCAGCCCGGCCAGCATGCCGGTGCCGATGGCCAGGGGAATGGCGAAGCCCAACGGCACGCCGACGTCCTGATACAGCCAGCCGAGCATCATCATCGAGAAGGCCAGCACCGAGCCGACCGAGAGGTCGATGCCGCCGATCACGATCACCGCCGTCATGCCCAGGGCGAGGATGCCCAATACGGTGACCTGGTCGAGGATGTTCAGGCCGTTACGGACCGAGAAGAAATATTCGGAGCTGAAGGAAAAGACCAGCACCAGCAGGGCCAGACCGATCAGCGGGCCGCCGATGTTGTTGGGAAGCAGTTTGACCAGGCGCGAACGGCTGGTGGTTTTGCTGTCGGTGGGCTGGGCGCCGGAATGAGGTGCCGAAACGTTGCCGTCCACTGTGTGTTCTCCTGATTTGTTTTTGTTGGAGTACGTCGCTGTGCAGTGCTTCAGGCGCCTTGAATAAATATGCGCACCTGATTTTTAATTCAGGTTCGGCTCGTCTCGACACATTGTCAAGCAATTTAATATCCCCAAGGGGCTATTGACCGCTGGATAAAAACGGCGTCTAAATATAAATATATTTGCAGTGGTGAATAAATATTCAAACGGTTTAGCCAATAAAGCGATCCTGCTGTCACCCCCACGAGGCAGCCCACGAGGGACAATCCATGAATGCTTTCCAGTACGACGCGACACAGATCCGCGAGAAAGCCCGGCTGATTCGCCGGCACATCATCAGCCTCAACGCCAACTCCCCGGCCGGCGGCCACACCGGTGCCGACCTCTCGGAAGCGGATATTCTCGCCACCCTGTACTTCCGCATCCTCGACGTGGCGCCCGAGCGCATGCAGGACCCGCAGCGTGATATCTACATACAGAGCAAGGGCCATGGTGTGGGCGGCCTGTACTGCACCTTGGCAGAGGCGGGCTACATCCCGCTGGAGTGGCTGCCCACCTATCAGCATTTCAACTCGCACCTGCCGGGCCATCCGGTGCGGCAGAAAACCCCGGGCATCGAGCTCAACACCGGCGCCCTGGGCCATGGCCTGCCGGTAGCCGTGGGCATTGCCCTGGCGGCGAAGATGTCCGGTAGCCAGCGGCGGGTCTATGTGCTCACCGGCGACGGTGAACTGGCCGAGGGCTCCAACTGGGAGGCGGCCATGTGTGCGGCGAAATACAAGCTGGATAACCTGTTCGTGATCGTTGACAAGAACAAGCTGCAACTGGCCGGCCTGACCGCCGAGATCATGCCGCTGGACCCGCTGGACGTGAAATGGGCCGCGTTCGGCTTCGGCGTCAGCGAATGCGACGGCAACGACCCGGCGCAGTTGATTGAGCAACTGGAAGCCATGCAGGGCCGCAGCGGCGCGCCACAGGTGCTGATCGCCCATACCATCAAAGGCAAGGGCGTGTCCTTTATAGAAGCACGCCCCGAGTGGCACCACCGGGTGCCCAAGGGCGACGAAGTCACTGCTGCGCTGGAGGAACTGAGCCATGTCTGATGCCGAGCATTTTGCCACTGTGATGGTCGAGGCGTTCATGGCTGCCGTGGACGGCGGTCTCGATCTGGTCCCCGTGGTCAGCGACTCCACTTCCACCGCGAAGATCAGCCCCTTCGTCAAACGCTTCCCCGAGCGCCTGGTCAACGTCGGCATTGCCGAGCAGTCGCTGGTGGGTGTTGCTGCAGGCCTGGCCCTGGGTGGCAAGGTGGCGGCCACCTGCAATGCCGCGCCGTTCCTGATTTCCCGGGCCAACGAGCAGATCAAGGTGGACGTCTGCTACAACCAGGCCAACGTCAAGATGTTCGGCCTCAACGCCGGCGCCAGCTACGGCCCGTTGGCCAGCACCCATCACAGCATCGACGACATCTCGGTGATGCGCGGCTTTGGCAACGTGCAGATCTTTGCCCCGGCCGACCCGCTGGAGTGCCGGCAGATTGCCGATTACGCCTTGCACCATGTCGGCCCGGTGTACATCCGCCTCGACGGCAAACCGTTGCCCGCGCTGCATGCCGACGACTACCAATTCGTGCCCGGCCAGGTCGATGTCTTGCGTCGCGGTGCGGACCTGAGCATTGTGGCGCTGGGTTCGGTGGTGCACGAAGCGGTCGCAGCCGCAGATTTGCTGGCCGAGCAGGGCATCGAGGCTCAGGTGCTGAATCTTTCGTCCATACGCCCCTTGAACCGCGCAGCCTTGTTGGAGGCCCTGAGTGGCAAGGGTGGGGTAGTGACTGTGGAAGAACACAACATCAATGGTGGCGTCGGCAGCGTGGTGGCCGAGGTCATGGCCGAAGCGGGACTGGGTATGGCCCTGATCCGCCTGGGCATTGCCGATGGCGAATACGCGGCGGCGGGCGGGCGCGAGGAAACCCGGGCACTGCACGGCATCGATGCGGCCGGCATCGCTGCCGCCGCTGTGCGCCTGCGTTGAGGACCTGATCATGAGCTACACCACCCCTTTGATCCTGGCCATCGACGAAGGCACCAGCAACGCCAAGGCGGTGTTGGTCAACGAGCGCGGCCAAGTGGTCGCGCGGGCCTCTCGGGCGTTGAGCGTCACCCATCCGCAAGTGGGCTTTTCCGAGCAGGACCCGGAGCAGATCTGGGCCGGCACCCTGGCCAGCATCGAGGAATGCTTGAGCCAGGTGCTTCAGCCCATCGACGCCGTGGCCATCAGCAATCAGCGCGAATCGGTGCTGGCCTGGAGCCGCGCCACGGGCGAGGCATTGGGGCCGCTGGTCAGTTGGCAGTGCAGGCGTTCGCAGCCGTTGTGTGCGCTACTGCATGAGCAGGGGCATGAAGCGCGGGTGCTGGCCAAGACCGGTTTGACCCTGGACCCGATGTTCTCTGCCGGCAAACTGCGCTGGCTGCTGGACCACCTGCCGGACGGCCACGCCCGCGCCGAAGCCGGAGAAATCTGCCTGGGCACGGTGGACAGCTGGCTGCTGTGGAAACTCAGCGGCGGCCAGGTATTCGCTACCGACCATTCCAACGCCGCCCGCACCCAGCTCTACAACCTGCACACCGGCGACTGGGATGCCGAGCTGCTGGACCTGTTCGGCATTCCACGGCGGGCGCTGGCGAAGATCCAGCCCAGCGCCGGTTTCTTTGCCGAAACCATCGCCATCGGCCAATTGCCGGCGGGTATACCGGTGCTGTCGATGATCGGTGATTCCCATGGTGCGCTGTACGGACAGGGCGGTTTCGCCCCCGGCCTGGTAAAGGCCACGCTGGGCACCGGCTCCTCGTTGATGACGCCGACCCCGGCGGCCATCGCTTCGGCTCACGGGCTGTCGACGACCCTGGCCTGGCATGACGGCCAGGCGCCGACCTATGCCCTGGAGGGCAACATTGTCCATACCGGCGCGGCGGTGCAGTGGGCAGCGGGGGTGTTGGCCGGCGAGTCGCTGGACGAGCTCGCCGATCAAGCGGCGACCTTGCCGGACAACGGCGGCGTGTACTTCGTGCCGGCGCTTTCGGGACTCGGCGCACCCCATTGGCAAGCCGAGGCCCGAGGCCTGATCTGCGGCCTGACCGAGGCCAGCTCCCGCGCCCATATCCTGCGTGCGTCGCTGGAATCCATCGGCTACCAGATCCGCGACGTGTTCCAGGCCATGGAGCAGGACGCGGGTCAGCCGCTCAAGGAAATCTGGGTCGACGGCGGCGCCACGCGCAACCGTTGGCTGATGCAGTTTCTCGCTGACCTGCTGCAACGCCCGGTAGTGCGCAGCTTGTCGCCGGAAGTCTCGGCGCTGGGAGCGGCGCATTTGGCCGGCAGGGCTCTGGGTATCTGGGCTGACGAGAAGGTGTTGCACGGGCTGGAACGGCCACGGGAACGCTTTGAACCGGGCGCGGCACTCGACAACCAGTACGCACAATGGCAACAGGCGTTGCGTCGCGCGGTGTTGTAATCCCTCCCTGTCCTCCCGGAGTGCAGTGTGACAAAACCTGCTGTATCTTTTGCGGCGTTTGCCGGATACTATCCGGCAAACGCCGCTAGAACGGGAGGTGAATCATGTTTGCAGAGGTGCTCCGCGAACCGGCCTATAACGCCTATCGAGTCCGACTCCAGGCTCTGCTGGATATCCCGGCCAACGCTTCCGACCAGCAAGTCCATGATTTCATCGAAGCAGGGTTTCCCGCGATTCGAGTCAAGGCGCTCTGCGACCAAGGCACGTTGAGCCCACTCGAGAGAGATCAGATCATTCCCTTGAAAACCTTGAAGTCGCGCATTGAACGAGGGCAGGCCCTGACCGTGGATGAAAGCGATCGGCTGTTCCGCTCGGCGCATATCTCGGCCATGGCCGACGTGCTCTTCGGCAATCAGGAGAAAGCCCGACGCTGGCTGAGCAAACCCAAGGACCGATTCGAAGGCAAGACGCCTGTCGCCATGCTGTCCACTATTCAGGGCACCCGCCAGGTCGAAGAGATGCTGCTACAACTGGCAGAGGGGTTCGCGTTTTGATTTTTTGGCGGATCAGCGCTTTTGCTGATTTGACCGGGCGTGGCGGATTTCTGGTGAGCGGGCGCTGGCACACAGCCGGTAAACCGGTGGTCTACCTCGCCAGTACGCCTGCGGGGGCGATGCTCGAAATTCTGGTGCACCTGGAGGTGGATCAGGAAGATCTGCCCGACACACTTCAACTGCTCAAGATCGCGCTGCCCGATTCGGTGTCTGTCGCCGAACCGCTCGCACTCGAGGCTGGGTGGCAGTCTGATATTCAGGAAACGAAGGGACTTGGCGATGGTTTTTTAAGGGCAGGCACCGCGCTGCTCTTGCCAGTGCCCAGCGCGATCATGCCGCACACTGAAAACTACCTGTTCAATCCCATGCATCCTGATTCGGCGACCGCCGTGATCACGCCCGAGGTATTTTCTCTTGATCATCGCTTGCTCAAGCGCTGACAGTAGGTAAGGTCTATAAGACTGATAATAACCTTATGACTTAATGCTATTTGTTCATTATAACGCTGCCCCCTAGGGTAGGCGCACCCCATCAGACGGTGCTCCACCCATGACACAGCAATTGCATTTGGCCCTTTATCTCGAGGCCGGCACCCATCAGGGCGGCTGGCGTCACCCGGACTCGGCCGCCAGCGGCGGTATCGACTGGCGGCTATACAAGAAGATCGCCCGGCGCGCCGAAGCCGCCTGCCTCGACATGCTTTTCGTCGCCGACAAGCTGTCCATCGATGACAACTACGGCGGCCATTTCGCCCACACCGTGAAATATCGCCCGGTGGCCCGCCCCGAACCGCTGACCCTGCTGGCGGCCCTGGCGGCGGTGACCGAACATATCGGCATCGGCGGCACGGTATCCTCGTCTTATTCGGCGCCCTACACTGCGGCGCGCATGCTGGCCAACATCGACCATATCAGCGGTGGGCGTGCGGCCTGGAATGTGGTCACTTCGGTCAGCGACGGCGAGGCGCGCAATCATGGCCGCAGCGAGCACTTCGCCCATGGCGAACGCTACGAGCGCGCCGAAGAATTCATCGACGTGGTGCAAAAGCTCTGGGACAGTTGGGGCGACGATGCGCTGGTCAAGGATGTGGAAAACGGTCTCTACGCCGACCCCAGCCGGTTCCACTACGTGGATCACCATGGCGAGCACTTCGATGTACGTGGCCCGATCAACATTCCGCGTCCGCCCCAAGGTCAGCCGGTGCTGATCCAGGCCGGTGTCTCCGAAGCCTTCATCGACCTGGCGGCGCAGAACGCCGAAGTGGTCTTCGTCGTTCAGGCCAATCTAGAGCGCGCGCGGGATTTCTACCGCCTGATCAAGGCCAAGGCCCAGGCCTTCGGCCGTGACCCGGATTCGATCAAGGTGCTGCCGGGAATAGTCCCGGTAGTGGGCGTGGACGCGCGTGATGCGCTGGAGAAAGATGCCCTGCTCAAGGCCTTGATCCGCCCCGAAGCCGGTTTGAGCTTCATGTCCGCGAGCATGAATTTTGACCTCGCCCAGTACCCTCAAGATGCCTTGTTACCCGACATCAGCGAGCAGATCACCGGCAGCAAGGGGCGCTTTCAATACGTGATCAAGCAAGCGGTGGAGCGGGGCATGACGGTGGGCGAGGTGGGCAAGTGGTACGCCGAAAGCCTGTCGTTCTTCTCGCCAGTGGGCTCGCCTGAGCAGGTGGCCGAGCAGTTGCTGGAATGGTACCGGGCCGAGGCTTGCGACGGTTTCGTGATTCTGCCGCCGTATCTGGAGGAGGATGAAGACCTGTTCCTGAGCCAGGTGGTGCCCAGGTTGCAGGACGCGGGGGTGTTTCGGCGCGAGTACCCGGGGGCCACCTTGCGCGAGACCCTGGGCTTGCAGCGGCCGCCGAGTCGGTTCAGGTGAGGCTGTGCGGGCCCCGCCCGGCTGCCGGGAATAAAAAAAGCCCGGCCATCACTGGCCGGGCTTTTCATTCAACACCTGCAGATCAGTTCGAAGCGCTGGCCGAGCCCAATTGGGCTGGCAGGCTCAGATCCTTGCGGGTCTTGGCCACGTCTTCCACCTTCACGGCGGGGGCGGCGTTGCCCCAGCTGTTGCGGATGTAGGTCAGCACCGACGCCACCTGCTGGTCCGACAACTTCCAGGCAAAGCTCGGCATGGCGCCACTGGTGGGGTTGTCGTGGGTGACCGCGCCGCGGCCGCCGTTGAGCACGGTGGTCATCAGGCTCTGGGCGTTGACCGCTTGCACGGCCGGGTTGTTGCCCAGGCCCGCGGCCAGTTGGTTGATGCCCTTGCCGTCACTGTTGTGGCAGGCCGAGCAGTTGGCCGAATACACGTTGGCCCCTTGCTTCATGGTCTGCTCGGTGGCGGTCAGCGGTTGCGGCTTGGTCGCGCTGGAACCCGGTACGCTTTGCAGGTACGCGGCGATGGCCTGAAGGTCCTCGTCGGTCATGTGCTGCGTCGAGTTGGTCACCGCTTCAGCCATCGGCCCGGACGCCACGGCAATGTCGTTGCTGCCGGTCTTCAGGTACTGAACGATCTGCTCAGGGGTCCAGCCACCCACACCCACATAGCGGTTGTTAGTGATTTCCGGCGCATGCCAGCCGGCCAGGTCGCCGCCTTGCAAGAACGCACCGCCCTTGTCGCCACCCAGGAAGTTCTTCGGCGTGTGGCACGCGGCGCAGTGGCCGAGGCCTTGCACCAGATAGGCACCCCGGTTGATCTGGGCAGTGGCGCTGGCCACCGGCACGAACGGGGTCTTGTCAAAGAACAGCAGGTTCCAGCCCATCATCATCAGACGGATGTTGAAGGGGAAGGGCAGCTGGTTGGAGTCGACCTTGTTGTCCACTGCCGGCACGGTCTGCATGTACGTCCAGAGGTCGTGCATGTCGGCGTCGCTGACTTTCACGTAGTCGTTGTACGGCATCGCCGGGTACAGGTTTTCACCTTCGCGGCCCTTGCCTTGACGCACGGCGCGGGTGAACTCGGCCTCGGTCCAGGCACCGATTCCGGTGGTCTTGTCCGAGGTGATGTTGCTCGCCAGCAGCTTGCCGAACGGCGTCTGCAGGGCGTAGCCACCGGCGAATGGCTTGCCTTGATGCGGGTCGGTGTGGCACGCCGCACAGTCGCCAGCGATGGCGATGTAGCGGCCGCGAGCCACGGCCGGGTCTTCCGGTTGTGCGCCCGGTTGCGCCGTCACGCCGGTGCTGCTGCCGGTGGCCTGGCCGCCCGGGGCGACCGCGTTGGCCGCCCAGGTGCTGCCAGCGGTCAGCAGCAGTGCCGCCATGGCGCTGCCGAGGACGGTATGAGCAAAGGTTTTACGGCTGATCATGCGGGGATCTCCACCAGCGGGCCACGTTTGCTCAGGTAGGTTTCGAGGATGGCCTTGGCCGTCCACAGGCTCAATGCGCCAATCGTCGACGTCGGGTTGTAGCCGCCGTTGTTGGGGAACGACGAAGCGCCGAGGACGAAGACGTTGTGCACGTCCCAGCTCTGCTGGTAACGGTTGAGTACGCTGGTCTTCGGGTCGGTGCCCATGACCGCGCCACCGATGGTGTGGTCAGACGCCGGCAGGTACGGGCCGTACTTGATCGCCGCCGAGTCGAAGCCATTGACGATTTCCGCGCCCATGGCCTTGCCGATTTCCACGGCACGGTCTTCGGTGAACTTGGCCATGCGCCGGTCGTTCTCGTTGTAGTCGAACGTGACGCGGATCAATGGGTCGCCGTGGGCGTCCTTGTACTCTGGGTCCAGGTCCAGATAGCTCTCGTCGCAGGAGTAGCTGGTGCCCTGGTTGAAGATGAAGGTGCCGTTCTGGAAGGCGTGGGTGTAAGCCTTCTTCCAGTCGCTGCCCCAGCGCGGAGTGCCGGGCGGCAAGGTGTCGGCGTTGCCGATCGGACGTGCACCACGGGCCACCACGAGGATGCCGGCGCCGCCAATGAAGCCTTTGCCGGTATGGTCGAAGTTGTCGCCGTTGTAGTCGTCCACCTGCACGGAGAGCGCACCGGCACCAATGTACTGGTTCAGTTGCTCGTCCTTGAAGAACAGGTTGGCGCCCGACACGGTCTGGAAGCAGTAAGCACGGCCGACCACGCCTTCGCGAGTTTCCGGGTTGTACGGCTTGCCGATCTTGGAGAGCAGCAACAGACGCACGTTCTGCATCTGGAAGGCCGAGAAGATGACGATGTCAGCCGGCTGTTCCCATTCTTTCTGGTTGCGGTCCAGGTAGGTCACGCCGGTGGCGGTCTTGCCGTCTTCGGCCAGGTTGGCGCGCAATACGGCCGACTCGGTGAGCACGGTGAAGTTGCTGCGCTGCATCAGCGCCGGTACGACACAGGCGTTGGGGCTGGACTTGGAGAAGTTGCCGCAGCCGTAGTACAGGCAGTAACCGCAGTAGGTGCAAGGGCCCATGCGCACGCCCAGCGGGTTGGTGTAAGCCTGGGAGGCCTGCCCGGCGGGCACCATGAACGGGTGCAGGCCCAGCTTGTTGCTGCCTTCGGTGAACAGGTCGGTCAGGCGCGTGGTGGCCAGCGGTGGCAGCGGGAACTCGCTCTTGCGGCTGCCTTCGAAGATGTTGCCGCCTTCGATTTTCTTGCCGTTGAGCACGCCGGCCTTGCCCGATACGCCGGCTATTTTTTCAAACCGCTCGTAGTGCGGTTCAAGGTCGTCGTAGCTCACGCCCCAGTCCTGCACGATCAGGCCGTCGACCAGTTGCTGCTTGCCGTAGCGCTTGACGGTGTAGCTGTAGGGTTCGAAGTCGAACGGCAGGAAACGCCAGGCCATGCCGGCCCAGTGCGTACCCGAACCGCCGACATTGTTGCCCAGCTCGTTCAGGCTCCAGTCGCGGGTTGGCAGCGCTGTCTGGGTGCGGTTATTGCGAAACGTGGTGGTTTCGATGGCCGGCGGCAACAGCATGGCACGGCGGGCGTCCCAGCGCAGTTCGTCGGTGTCGACCGAAGGCGGGAAGTCGGTGGAAGTCTCGACCCATGGGCCGCGTTCGATTGCGACCACATTGAGCCCCGCACGGGTCAGCTCTTCTGCGATCAATGAACCGCACCATCCGAGGCCGACGATCACTGCGTCAGCTTTGGGGCGTACATTCGCCATGAACAATTACCTCAATAATACTTCGTCAATCACGGGGTGATGGCAGGTGTCGGCAAGCCGCACTGCTCTCATCAAAAAGGGGCGGGGTGAAGCGTCAGAGGCTGTTATCCACCAGGCTGGTCGGAATGATCTGCAGCTTCTGGCCTTTCTTGCCGATCAGGTCGCGGAAGTCATAACGCGCGCCGGGGAAGCCGATCATTTTCCAGCTGGCCATGCCCTTGTTGCCGCCATAAATGGGGTCGGCCAGGAAGCCTTCGCGGATGTTGCCCAGGATCTGTTCGAACAGTTCCTTGGTCTCGACGTCTGCGCCCAGCGCCAGTTCGCCGCTTTCCATGCTGCGCAGCAGGCTGTCCTGCTGGGTACCGTCCAGCTGGGCAAACCCTTTGGAGAAGGCTTTCTGGCAGTGTGCATCGAGGGCTGCCAGGCCGCCGCGCCAGCGGGTGGCCGGGGTCAGGGGCGATTGAGTGCCTTGCTCAGGGGTGCCTTTGACAAAGCGGCCCAGGCGGTACAGGGTGGCGCCCTTGCCGTAGTCGCCGGCCAGCTGACGGTCGACGAAGGTGGCGCAACCGGCTTCCTTGCCGCCGATGCTGAGGTCGTCCGCCGGAATCAGGCGGTCGGCAATGGCGCCAGCGACGTCGAATTCGGCCTGGGTGAAAAACGCCAGGCCGCCTTGACGTGGCGTGGCCAAGGCAGGGGTGTTGGCCTTGCCCGGTTCCCAGGGCTGACCACCGCTGACCACGTCCGCACGCGCGGCGGCGGCGGGTAACGTGGAGGCGGCTGCCAGCGCTAACGCCGATGAAAGGAAATCTCTGCGCTGCATGATTGATCCCGTGTGAGATGGAGGTAAGTGGGTTCGACAGGCTGCCTGGCAGCCTCCTGCTTACGCTCTACATCTAGTTTTGCGGGGGAGGCGCGACGGCGAAGACTGTCCTTGGCGGGCGAGTCTAGGGGTGCGACATATCACCTCGCCACTAAAGATTTGACGTGTTTACGTCAAGCTCGTTAGCGGGCTAAGGGATTGTGGCTGAACCGGTAAAGCTGTGTTGCGGACAGCGCTCAAATACCGCTTGGAAGGCCCAGAAACACGAGGGCAAAGGCCACTCCCATGCTTGCTTTCAGCCACTGCGGTCGGTAGGTCAAGGTGACACTGACCGCCGCGCCGAGCGTGGCGAGCAGGCAAAACCATTGCACCCAGACCACGGCCGTCGGGGCCTGGCTTACACAGCCGATCAGCGAGGCGGCGAGTGCCAGCAGCCCTGCGCAACGCAACGGTCCCGGGGCCAGTCGCAAGCCGGCGGGAAAGACCTGACGGCGGTGCCGGTCCATGGACAGGCACAGCATGCCAAGGGCCGTATATTGCAACGCCGCCCAGGTCATCAACACGTCGTTCGGGCCTTGTTACGGATCGCTCGGGGCGGTGCCGATTGGCGCCGCCGCAAGTGCCAGAGCCCGCTGGCAAACAGGACGCCGAGCAGCGCCATGGTCAGGTTGAAGCCACTGGCCAGGGCCCGGCTCGCAGCGGGGTCACTGAACACACCGGGCCGGGTCAGGGTGTCCAGCAGCGGCAGCGCCAGGAACCCGAGGGCACACAGCGCCGTCAGCTCCTTCCACATTTGCCCCATGGCTCGACACTGGCCGTACAGTGCCGCCACCAGCCACACGCCGAAGAAAGCGTTGACCTCCAGCCCGTCGCGTCCCGGTGCATCGGCGGGAATCAGCCGGTTGGCCCAGAAGTACCCGGCCATGGCCAGCGGCAGGCCCAGCATCACCCCGGCATTGAGCCCTTCAAGGCGCCGATGCAGCCAGGCCCAAGTGCCGGTACGACGTTTGATCACCCAGAGCTGCATGCCGGTGGCAATCATCAGACACCCCCCCAGGCCACTGAAAAACAGCAGCCCGCGCAGCAACGGGTCGGCGAAATGCGCCATGTGCAACCCGTACAGCAGGCTGTACACCTTTCGCGCGGGGCCTGAAGGCGCGGCCTCTTCGATCAGCGTCGCGTCGGCGGCATCGACCGTCAGACGCCGAGGGCGTGAAGACAGCTGATCGTCGGTGTCGCGGACCAGTTGCAGGCGTGCGTTCGCGGTGCCCGGCGACGCCAGTTCGAGGCGCTGCAGGTGCCCGCTGCCCCATTGCTGGCGCGCCTGTTCCACCAGCATGGCAGCGCTGGCCATGGGCGCGCTCGCCCCGCTGCGCGGTGGCGGCGCAACATAGTCGAGGGTGTCGCGATAGAGCGCTGCGCTGTCATCGCGGTACAGCGCATCGCTGGCGGCCGGGAAGTAGAGGAACATCAAGGTCACCAGCCCGGTGTAGGTGATCAGCAGGTGAAAGGGCAACGCCAGCACGCTCAAGCTGTTGTGGGCGTCCAGCCAGGAGCGCTGGCCCTTGCCCGGGCGCAGGGTAAAGAAGTCCTTGAAAATACGACGATGAATGATCACTCCGCTGATGATCGCCATGAACATGATCATCGCCGCCACGCCGACGATCCAGCGCCCGATGAGGGGCGGCAGGTTGAGCTGGAAATGGAAGGCGTAGAAAAAATCACCGCCCTGTGTCGGCCTTGCGCTCAGGGCCTGACCCTGGACGGGGTCCAGCAGGGCGCTGTCGAAACGCCCGTCGCCTTGCCACGCCACCTGAGTCACAGGGAGCCGTTCACTGGGCAGATCGATCTGCCAGCCATCGGCGGTCGGGGCGTTGACGTGCAACCAGCGCAGCGCACCGTCCACTGCCTGTACCTCGCTGACGGGGCCGCTGGCGCGGATTTCCGGGTGCATCCAGGTGGTGATCTCGCTGCGGTAGTAGGTGGCGGTGCCGCTGATGAAAATCGTCAGCAACAGCCAGCTCACCACCAGCCCGGCCCAGGTGTGCAGCCAGGCCATGCTTTGCCCAAAGCCCTCTCTCACAGGCCGGCTCCATGCCGCACGAACAGCAGGATGGCTGCCGGGATCAGCACCCCCAGCCAGGCGAGCCAGGCCGTGCGCGCGGCGAACACCCAGATCACCAGCAAGGCGAGCCCTACAAAAGCGGGCAAGGTCGCCGCCAATACCGCTTCGCCGCGGGCCAGCCCCAGCCCGCTGGCCAAGGCGCTGACGCACAGCGTGGTCACGCCGTAGCCGCCGAGGGTAGCGGCCAGCAGTCGCGACAGCACCCCCAGGCGGTAAGCCAGTGGCAGCGGTGGTTTGGCAGGTTTGGCCATGGCAGTTTCGGATCGTCCGGCGACAAAGGGTGCAAACCGGCGAAATTAATGTAAATGACTCTTGTTTACAACCAAAACTGTTACTGTTTTTTACCCGATCGGTCAGGCGGTCACCGCCGCCCGCTGAATCCGGTTGACACTCATGACCACGGCAAGCAGGGTCGCACAGGCTGCCACCCACAACGTCAGGTGCATGGCCTGGGCATCCTGGGCCGCCGTTAGCGACGTCGCCGCCCCCGTGGCGAACCACGACAGGATGATGCCCACCAGGGCCGCGCCGAAGCACTGACCGAAGGTGCGCACCACGGCCAATACCCCGGAGGCGTTACCGCTGCGTTCACGGGAAACGTTGCCCAGCAGTTCACGGTTGTTCGGACTCTGAAACAGGCCGAAGCCGACACCGCAGAGCAGCTCGCGCCAGGCGATGTCCCACATCGGCGGTTGTGCGGGCAACAGTGCCAGCGCGGCCAGGCCCAGGGTCAACAGCACCAGTCCGGCCGTGGACAGCATCGCCGGCGGGTAACGGTCGGCCAGTTTGCCGGCCTGGGGCGCGGCGAGGACGATGCCGATAGGCCAGGCGGTAAACAACATGGCGGCGGCAAACACGCTGTAGCCATAGGCGTTCTGGAACAGGAACGGCAGGCAGATGACGGCGATGCCCTGGCCGACGAAGGACGCCAGCGAGGTCAGCGCCGCCAGGGAAAAACGCCGTGACGCGAACAGGTCCAGCGGCAACAGTGGCTGGCGCGCGTTCCCTTGGCGCCAGATGAACGCGGCGGCGGCGGCCAGGGCCAGCAGGCCGTAACCGGCGGCACTCAGCCGTGCGCTGATGGTGCTCAGGTCGGCGCAGGCGTCGGTGGCCAGGATCAAGGCACCCATGGCCACGGCCGACAGCACGGCACCGGGAATGTCGAAGGGCTCGCCGGTGCGCACCGGTTTCTGCGGAATCGCCCGCCAGGCCAGCACCAGTGACAGCAGCCCCAGCGGCACGTTGATCGCAAACAGCCATTCCCAGCTCAGGGCGGTCAGCAACAGACCGCCTACGGTAGGCCCCACCGCCGTGCTCAGCGCCACCAGCAAGGCGTTGAGGCCGAGAATGCGCCCCAGCAGGCGCGTGGGGAAGACCAGCCGGTACACCGCCGGGCCGATGCTCAGAATCGCCGCCGCGCCGACGCCTTGCAACGCCCGCATCAGGGTCAGCACCCCCAGCGAGGAAGACAGCGCACAGCCCAGCGAGGCCAAGGTAAACACCGCCAGACCGGCGGTGTACTGCACCCGAAAGCCCACCCTCGAGGCCAGCGCGGCAAACGCCACCAGGGTCATGGCGGCGGCCAGCAGGAAGCCGTTGACCACCCAGATCGTGGCGGCGGCGGGCGAGTGCAGGGCGCGGGCAATGGAAGGAAGGGCAACGTTGATAATGGTGCCGTCGAGCACCGACATGGCCGTTGCGGTCATCACCGCAATCATCGCCAGCCGCCGCTCGGCACCGGGCAGGCCATCGTCGTCTGGCCTGTCTGCGAATAATTCCATGAAAGCGCGGTCCTCTACTGCCTGGGGGAGGTGAGGGCATTGTAGGGGGTTATGGGGGTTGTGTGTGGGGGGATGTGTCTGGGGTGGGGCGTGGGGCGCATGCACAGGGCTCTGATGCCATGACAAACACCTCAGCACCCCCCCCTCTCAAGTAATCGCGCCAATCTGCCAAGGCACAAACTCATTCTGCCCATACCCGTGCTGTTCACTCTTGCTCCGTTCCCCCGAAGCAATCCGCAGCATCATCGCGAAAATATAAGCCCCGCGCTCCTCGATGGTGGTCGACCCATCGGCAATCCCGCCGCAGTTCACGTCCATGTCCTCCTCCTGATGCTCGAACAGCCGCTGGTTGGTCGCCAGCTTGATCGACGGTGACGGCGCGCACCCATAGGCTGAGCCGCGGCCGGTGGTGAAGGCGATCAGGTTGGCGCCGCCGGCGACCTGACCGGTGGCGGAGATCGGGTCGTAGCCGGGCGTGTCCATGAACACCAGGCCGTGGGCGCTGACGTGTTCGGCGTACTCGTAGACGTCCACCAGGTTGGTGGAGCCGGCCTTGGCCACAGCGCCGAGGGATTTTTCCAGGATGGTGGTCAGGCCGCCGGCCTTGTTGCCGGCCGAGGGGTTGTTGTTGAGTTCGGCGTTCATGCGCTTGCAGTAGTCTTCCCACCAGTGGATACGCGCGATGAGTTTTTCGCCCACCGCCTGGCTCACCGCCCGGCGGGTCAGCAGGTGTTCGGCGCCATAGATTTCCGGGGTTTCCGAGAGGATCGCCGTGCCGCCGGCCGCCACCACGCGGTCCACGGCGTTGCCCAGCGCCGGGTTGGCGGTGATCCCGGAATAACCGTCCGAGCCGCCGCATTGCAGGCCAACCACCAGGTGGCGGGCGCTGACTGGTTCGCGCTGCACCTGGTTGGCCTGGGCCAGCAGGGATTTGACCTGGGCGATGCCACTGGCGATGGTTTTCGAGGTGCCGCCGGTGCCCTGGATGGTGAACGCCCGCAGCTGATCATTTTTCGTCAGGTTCTGCGCCTTGAGCAGGTCGTCGATCTGGTTGGTTTCGCAGCCCAGGCCGATCATCAGCACCGCATGGAAGTTGGGGTGGATTGCGTAGCCGCCCAGGGTGCGCTGCAACATGGCCAAGGCTTCGCCCCGCGGGTCCACCGCGCAGCCGAACCCGTGGGTCAGGGCCACCACGCCGTCGACGTTGGCATAGGGCGCGAGGGCTTCGGGGTGAATGTCCCGGCGAAAGTAGTCGGCAATCGCTCGGGCCACCGTGGCCGAGCAGTTCACCGAGGTGAGAATGCCGATGTAGTTGCGCGTGGCCACGCGGCCATCGGCGCGCACGATGCCCTGGAAGGTGGCTTCGGTCTTTGGCCATTCCCGGGCGTCGACGCCGAAGGCGTAATCCCGGGAAAAGTCACCCATCTCGACGTTGTGCACGTGCACATGCTCGCCCGGCGCAATGGGCTGCGAGGCAAAGCCGATGATCTGCCCGTATCGGCGCAACGGCTCGCCCTGGGCGATGGCGCGGGTGGCCACCTTGTGCCCGGCCGGAATCGGCTGGCACACGGTGAGGCGTTCGGCTTCGATGACCAGGCCTTCGGTCAGCGGCTGGCGAGCGATCAGCACATCGTCCAGTACGTTGAGGCGAATCACGGCGGCGGCGATGCTCTGGGCAGCGCCTGTTTTCATGATCAGTTCCATCACGGTCGTCCTGTCTTTTTAGGAGGCGCGAGCTTATTGCTCGGTTTCGCGGTAATCGATCAGGCCGGAAAACAGCATCAGCCCGATCGCCATGGCGACGAAGAAAATCAGTGCAAGGAAGTACGAGCCCGTGTACTGCACGATCAGACCGATGAGGATCGGCACCAGTACGCCGGACATGTTGCCCCAGAAGTTCATGGCGCCGCCCAGCACGCCGGAGCGCGACTTGCCACCCAGAATCGCCGGCAGGCACCAGTACATGCCGCACCAGCGGATGAAAAACAGCGCCACGCACAGCAGGCACACCACCAAGGTAGCGTTGGTCGCGTAGGCGGTGCCGAGGATGCACAGTGCGGCCATCAGGGCCGCGCCGCTGAACATGCTGCGCATCACCTTGTTCGGTGCGCCCCCCGCGGCTTTCCATTTGTCAGCGAGGGCGCCGCCGATGATTTCGCCGATAAAACCGCACATGAAAATCAGAAAGGTGGCGCCGCCCATGCTCTTGAGGTCAAAACCGTGGGCCTGGTGCAGGTAGCTCGGCATCCAGGTCATCAAGCCGTAGAACACCGCGTTGTAGCAGGCGTAGCCGGCGAACATGGCCAGCACCGAGCGGCTGCGGACCAGGTCGCGCATCTTCGATTTCGGGCCGTTGGCGGCCTTGGCGATGACGTTGCCGGCCTTGATGTGGTCCAGTTCGGCCTGATTCACCCCGGGGTGATCGGCCGGCTGGTTGCGGATGTACCACCAGGCCCAGGCGCCGACCACCATGGTGCCGACCCCGGCGATGACGAAGGCCAGGCGCCAGGAGCCAAAGGTGGCAATCAGCGCGGTGGTGATGATCGCCCCCAGTGCGGTACCCAGCGGCGCGCCGCCGTCCACCAGTGTGGCGCCACGCCCGCGTTCGTTGGCGGTCAGCCAGTTGCCATTGAGCTTGGCGCCCGACGGCATGATGGGCGATTCGGCCACGCCCAGGCCGATGCGGGTGATCAGCAACCCGGTCCAGCCGGTGGCAATGGCGCCAAGGGCCTGAAACGCACCCCAGCCGATGGTCGCGACGCCGACGATACCCCGAGCGTTGAAGCGGTCCAGCAACAGCCCGGCAGGGATCTGCATCAACGCGTAGGACCAGAAGAACGCGCTGAGCATCAAGCCTTCCAGCGCCGGGGTCATCTGGAACTCGGCGGAGATCAGCGGCATGGCCACCGACAGCGACGCACGGTCGATGTAGTTGATGGCTGCCAACAGCAACAGGATCAGGAAGATACGCCAGCGTACCTGGGTGGCGCGCACGGCGCCGGCCACGGGCACGCTCGATGCGTGCAGCAACTCTGCTTGGGATGTTTTCATGACGGTCTCGTTATTATGTTTGTTATGGCATCACGGTGGGCGGGGGTCTGAATCCAGGCCCCGCGCGCATGGAACGCTACAGCGTCTTGACGCCGCCAATGGCCACGGGCGGGGCCTGCACTTCGATGCCATTGACCAGCGGTTCGCCGAACTCGGCCAGGCTGATCTCGAAACGGTCCCCGGCTTGCGCCTTGATGCCGTCGGCAAACGACAGCGTCGCCGTGCCGAAGAAGTGCACATGCACATCGCCGGGGCGCAGGAACTGGGCGTACTTGAAGTGGTGGTATTCGAGGTTGGCGAGGCTGTGGCACATGTTGTCTTCACCGGAGGCGAAGGCCTTTTCCCACAGCACTTCGTTGCCCCGGCGAATGCGGCTGACGCCATTGAGGTCGGCCGGCAGTTCGCCCACTCGCAGTTCCGGGCCGAACGAGCAGGCGCGCAACTTGGAATGGGCCAGATACAGGTAGCTGCGCCGCTCCATGATGTGGTCGGAGAACTCGTTGCCCAAGGCAAAGCCGATGCGGCAGGGCGCGCCGTGGTCGTCGATCACGTAGAGGCCGGCCAGTTCCGGTTCTTCGCCTGCGTCTTCGGCAAAATCGGGCACCTGAAACGCGGCGCCGGGGCGCACGACGATGCCGCCGTCGCCCTTGTAGAACCATTCGGGCTGGGCACCGACCTGACCGGCAGCCGGCTTGCCGCCTTCGATGCCCCACTGGAACATGCGCGCGGTGTCGGTCAGGGCGGTGTCGTCGTGGGCTTTCTGTTGGTGCATCTTGTCCCGGGTCGAGGCGCTGCCCAGGTGGGTCAGGCCGGTGCCGCTGACCAGGCAATGAGCCGGGTCTTGATGGTCGAGCGGGGGGAGTACATGGCCGGCTTCCAACAGCGTGCGGTAGTCCGGGCCGTTATCGGTGCCGCGGGCCAGGACTTCGTCCACCAGGCCACGGCCGGCGCGCAGGGCGGCCAATGCCAGCTCCCGAGTGCTCCGGGTGTCACGCACGACCTGCACGCTGGCACCCTCGATCACGCCGACATGGCGGGCGCCGGTGGTGGTTTCAAACTGGATCAAGCGCATGGCAGGGCCCTTTTATGGTTGTTTTTAGATGGGTGCCACTTTACGAACCACGCGCATGGCTGCCTAATGAGAGCTTCTGATTGCGTGATAACTTTTAGTCATCCCCCATGATCCCATCGCTCGCTACTCTGTCTTCCCGTTTGCGCTTGCGCCAGTTGCGGTTGTTGATCGCCCTGGACGAACACGGCTCATTGCACAAGGCCGCCGAGTACGTGTCGATTTCCCAGCCTGGGGCGACCAAGGCGCTCAACGAGATCGAATCGACCCTGGGCGTGACCCTCTTCGAGCGTACCCACAAGGGGCTGCTGCCCAATGATCTGGGGCGCTGCGTGATTCGCTATGCGCGGCTGATCCAGACCGACCTCTCGCACCTGCGCGAGGAAATGCTCGGCATCCTCCAGGGCGAAGGCGGGCGCCTGTCCATCGGCACCATCATGGGCGGCGTGCCGCTGCTGTTAAGGGCGTTGGGGCGTTTGCGCGAGATCCAGCCGCAGCTGTCGGTGGAGATCATCGAGGACACCAGCGCGCGCTTGCTGCCGCTGGTGGATCAAGGCCGGCTGGACCTGGCCATCTGTCGCAGCAGCGTCAGCCAGCGCCCGGATGATTACGACTGCCTGAGCCTGCACCATGAAGGGTTATTGGTGATGGCCCACCCACAGCACCCAATGGCGGCGGCGAGTGGCTTGAGTCTGGCAGACCTGGGGGGGTATTCCTGGGTCGTTTACCCTACCAACATGCCAATGCGCCTGACCCTGGAACGGGAATTTCGCGAAGCGGGGCTGGAGTTCCCGCGCTACCCCATCGAAACCTCGTCGACCTTCACCACCTTGATGTTGCTGGAGCAGGACCGCCAACTGGTGGCGCTGATGCCGGCCGAAGTGGCCCGCTATGCCCTCGCCCACGGCTTGCTGAGTCGGTTGGCGCTGGATTTGCGCGCCAGGTCCGAGCCCTACAGCGCGGTGGTCAGGCGCGGGGTCGGGCTGACCGCCCCGGCGCGGTTGTTGATCGATGAATTACGGCGCGAAAGTTTGCCGTTATAGCGCCACTGTCTTGCCGGTCATCCTGAGGTCAAGCCACCCAATGGTGACAAAACCAGACCACCAGCACCCCCGCCACCAGCGTCACGTAGGGCAGCACCCCGGCCCGTTTCACCGAATCCTCTGCCACCCGATGCATATCATCGAGCATGGCCTTGGGAAACACGCCCTTGTCCTGCACATAGTGCCGATACAGGAACACCGGCACGATCAGCAGCGCCAGCACCACCCCGGTCAGCAGCGTGCCGGCCCCCCAGATGTCTGCGCCCAGGCCCATGCAGGCCAGGTTGACGAAGCTCAGCACCGCGCCCAATGCCAGCAGCACCGTGGGCGCCTTGTAGGGGCGGGTCCATTGCGGGCGGTCCAGGCGGTGAATCCAGCCGGCGTTGAGGTTGAGGAAGTTGAAGATGATGTAGCTGACGTTGGACGCCGCCAGCACGAACACGTAGTCGGACATCAGCAGCAACAGCAGGTTGAAGGTGAGGTCGGTCCACATCGCCGTGGTGGGTGCACCGTGTTCGTTGGTGCGGCCCAGGTACTTGGGCAGCCAGCCGTCCACCGAGGCTTGATACAGGGTGCGCGAGGAGCCGGACATCGAGGTCATGATCGCCAGCAAGGTGGCCAGCACCAGCATGATCAGCACGATGTTGGCCACCACCTTGCCGCCGCCGATGCTGGCCGCCATGGCCTGGCCGACGCCCATGCCGCTGTAGATATCCGGCGACAGCAGGCCGCTGTACACCGCCGGCGTGATGATCGCACCTTTGGCATCGAGCACCGCCGGGGTCACCAGTTGGCCCAGGCCCAGATTGCCTTGAAACGCCAGCGGTACCAGGGTGAACACCAGAATGCACAGCAGGCCGGCATAGAAGATGGCCTTGAAGGTGTCACGTTTGGGGTCCTTGAACTCGCGGGTGTAGCACACCGCTGTTTCAAAACCGTAGGTGGACCATGCTGCCATGAACAGCCCGCCGGCCATCAACGACCAGCCGGAAATGTCCCACGGCCCGTCGATGACCTGGCCCGCCGCGTCATGGGCCAGCGGCGCCAGCGGCAGGAAGTTGGCGTGGGCGGTGTCGCCGGTCACCAGCGGCACGATGCCCACCAGCAGCAGTGGGATCAGCGAGGTCACCCCCAGCACCAGGGTCAGCCGCGCCGAACGCAGGATGCCACCGTGTTGTACGGCGAACACCCCCAACAGGATCAAGGCACCGATTACGAAGGTGGCGTTGATGCGCAGGGACAAGCCGCCCTTGATCCAGTCCAGGTTGACCAGGGTCAACTGCCAGGTATTGATCAAGGCATCGGGGGCGAACAGCGCCGAGAGGATGTAGCCCGCCGCCAGCCCCGAGCCGATGGACAGCACCGGCGACCAGGCCAGCCAGTTGCACCACACCGAGACCGGCGCGATCAGTTTGCTGTAGCGCACCCAGGCCACCGCGCCGTACACCGAGGCGCCGCCAGATTTGTGCGGGAACAGCCCGGCGATTTCGGCATAGGTAAAGGCCTGGATGAAGCCGAACAGAATCGACACGATCCACACGATCCACGCCGGCTTGCCCACGGTGGCGGCAATCGCACCAATGGAAAACAGCACCAGCGCCGGCACGCCGCTGGCCACCCAGAAAGCCCCTCGCCAATCGATCTTGCGGTGCAGGCTGCCGACTGACGTGTCAGCCTGCGGAACGTCTGTGAACGTTGTCGCTTCCATGGTCGTGGTCCTGTAATGAGTCAAAGGGGTAAGGGCAGTCAGCAAAAAAAATCCTTCAGCCACGCACCCGACTTTTACCGGGGTCGTAGAAAATCGGCGCAGTCACCTCGGCATCGATACGCTTTTGCAGGCCGTCGACCTTGCCCACTTGCAAGCGCGTGCCCATTTCGCTGCAGGCCACATCCACCCGGCACAGGGCGATGCAGCGGCCCAGCAGCGGCGAGCGGCAGGCGCTGGTGACCACGCCCACTTGCGCGCGGCCGGCGTAGACCGGGTCGCCGTGGTGCGCGCCTTCGTTGCCCTCCAGCACCAGGCCCACCAGCGTGTGGACCGGGTGGGCACTGCGGCGCAGCAGGGCGTCGCGGCCGATGAAATCGTCATTCTTGCTTTTGAGCGGCACGCTGAAGCCGATGCCCGCCTCGAACGGGTCGGTCTGGTCGCTGAACTCGTAGCCGGCAAAGATCAGCCCGGCTTCGATGCGCAGCAGGTCGAGGGCTTCCAGGCCCAATGGCACGATGCCCAAGGGTTGGCCCAACCCCCAGATGCGGTCCCAGACCTGCTCGGCATGTTCCGGCGCGCACCAGACTTCATAGCCCAGCTCGCCGGTGTAGCCGGTGCGCGAGACCATCAAGGGCACGCCGTCGTGGCCGTCCAGCCGGCCCACCAGAAAGCGGAACCAGCCCAGGTCATCCAGCGCCGGCTGGGTGCCCGGGGTCCAGACCATCTGGCGCAGCAGTTCGCGGCTGCGCGGGCCTTGCACCGAGAGGTTGTGGATGGCTTCGCTGGCGCTCTTGATCCAGACCTTCATGCCCAGTGCCTGCGCCTGTTCACGCAGCCACACACCGGCGTAGTCATCGCCGCCGATCCAGCGGAAGTTGTCGGCGCCCAGGCGCAGCAGGGTGCCGTCGTCGAGCATGCCGCCGTGGGGGTGGCACATCGCCGAGTACACCACCTGGCCTACCGCCAACCTGTGCACGTCGCGGGGCAGGCAGTACTGCAACAGGGCTTCGGCGTCGGGTCCGAGGATCTCGAATTTGCGCAGGGCGCTGAGGTCCATGACCGCCACGCGCTCGCGGCAGCCGTAGTACTCATCAATGGCGCCGAAGCCGTCGTAGCACTGGGGCAGCCACCAGTTGCGGTAGTCGATGAAGTGGCGGGTGAGGACGGCGGTACGTGAGTGGAAACCCGATTGGCGGGTCAGGGTCGGTTCGGCGTCGGCGGTCGGTCGGTGGGCCATGGCGATGGAAAAGCGCTCCTGGTCGCTGTACACGCGAACGTGGATGTCGGTGGGGTTCCAGCCATTGGCCGGGTCGATGTCATCGGGGCAGGACGAGCTGGCACACACCAGTTCGGTCATGGCCCGCAGCAGCACGTAGTCGCCGGGCCGCGACCAGGGTTCGTCGAGGGTCAGTTGCTGGTGGGCATCGATGCGGGTGTTGTAGAAGAAATTGATCGCCGGCCAGCCGGCCCGGGCCGCGACACCATAGGGCTGCAACGCGGCGCTGAGGTTGTCGCTGCAGTTGTCGTGCCCGAAGTACCCCTGGCTTTCGTAATAGCGCGCGGCGCAGGCCAGGGCGAAGGCATCGTGGCGCCCGACCGTGTCCTGCAACACTTCCAGCATCGGCTGCATCTGCCGGTCGTAGAAACGCGAAAACAGACCCGGCGCCGGGTAGGCGTTGCCGTTCAGGGTGCGGGTCACGGTCTGGTCCAGGTCCAGTTCCAAGCCCCGATCCAGGGCGCGACGGTCCAGGGCAACCATGTCCGAGCACTGGCGCCCGGCGACGTCGAGGATTTGAATGTGCTGGCCCTTGGCGACACCGTAGCTGCGCGCGCTGCCGGCTTTGATCGTAAATTCGTCGATCATCTCGCCCAGCGGCTCGGGCAAGGCAGGCAGCCACAGCGCGCCTGGTTCGGCCCGTTCGACCCGCAGCTGCAATTCGCTGGCCCGTTGCTGCTGATCCACTGCACCGCGTCGGCCGGGGGCGGCCACCATCACCAGCAAATGGTCACTGGCGATGAAGCGCCGCTCATGGCCGGCCGGTGCGTCGCTGTCCCAGAGGGTGATAGCACCGGGCAGGTCGGCAGGCGGCACGCCGCGTCGTTGCAGGGCATGACACAGGCGCACGCTGTGGGTGCTGCCGTCGGCCAGGCGTTCAGCGATGAACGGCCCGGGCGTCGCTGCCGCCAGTGCCCATTGAGCCAGCGCGCTGCGTCCCCGACGGTCCATGACCAGCAGTTCGCAGGTTTGCAGCCCTTCGACATCGATCACTTGCAAGGTATCGCCGGGGGCCAGCTCCACCAGGGTCAGGCCGCCGCCGGCCACGCGGTAGCGTTCCAGGCCGGGCTGGCGAGCAAACAGACCCGGTTCCCGTGGGCGCGAGACGATGGGTGCGTTCATCGCCTCAGCCCACCGACTTGATGGCGGCAGCCGGCTGGGCAAGGTACGCCGCCATGGAGTCGTCCAGCGCCTCTAGCCACGGCGTGTGGTGAGGCGGGGATTGGGTGCCGGTCATCAGCGAACGATAGGATTTGTCGCGGTAGCCCATGATGTTCTGGGCCTTGTCGTGCTTCCAGTGCAGGAAGGTGTCGTTGACCGCCGGGATGTCGAAGCTGGGGTAGTCGGTGGCGTCCACCAATTGCTGGATATAGGCGCCCTGGTATTCGAACATCTGCTGGGCAGTGTCCAGTTGCTGTTCGCGCTCGTGCCACTGCTGGCTGTCGGAGGTGCGTACGGCCTGATCGGGCAGGGCGATGCGCCCCAGGATCACGTCCCGGGCATACCAGGCCTGGGCGTCGAACATGTTGAAGGAGTACCACTGGTCCTGCATGCCGAGGTAGATCAGCCGCGGGTTGGGCTCCCAGAAGATGCCGCGATAGAGGTTCATCGGCCACAGGCGGTTGTCGGTCTTGAGGCACAGCTCATCCGGCAGGAACGGGAAGTGATGCTTGTAGCCGGTGCACAGGATGATCGCGTCGATGTGCTTGTGGCTGCCGTCGATGAAGGTGGCGCGGTTGCCGTCCAGGCGTTCGAGCAGCGGTTTTTCTTCCCAGTTGGCCGGCCAGGCATAACCCATGGGCGCGGTGCGATAGCAGCTGGTGATGCTGCGCGCGCCGTACTTGTAGCACTGCGAACCGATGTCTTCGGCCGAGTAGCTGCTGCCGACGATGAGCAGGTCCTTGCCCTTGAATTCCAGCGCGTCGCGAAAGTCGTGGGCGTGTAGGATGCGCCCCCCGAAGCGCTCGAAACCCTCGAAGTAGGGCAGCTTGGGGGTGGAGAAATGCCCGGAGGCGGTGATCACGTAGTCGAACTGTTCCGAGCTCAGGCAATCGCTGTTGTGGTCGTGCACGGTGACGGTGAACTGCTGGGTAGCGACGTCGAAACTGACCTGGCGCACCACGTGGCTGAAGCGGATGTAATCGCGCACACCGGCCTTCTCCACGCGGCCCTTGATGTAGTCCCAGAGCACTTCCCGAGGCGGGTAGGAGCCGATGGCCCGGCCGAAGTGCTCTTCGAAGGTGTAGTCGGCGAACTCCAGGCATTCCTTTGGGCCGTTGGACCACAGGTAGCGGTACATACTGCCGTGCACCGGTTCGCCGTTTTCGTCCAGACCGGTGCGCCAGGTGTAATTCCACAGGCCGCCCCAGTCTTGCTGTTTTTCGTAGCAGACCAGTTCGGGGATCTCGGCGCCCTGGTCACGGGCCGACTGGAAGGCGCGCAGTTGGGCCAGGCCGCAGGGGCCGGCGCCGATGATGGCGACGCGCAGGGGCGCGGTGGTCGAAGTCATGTCTTGCCTCGCTGTCGAGCTGGGATTCAGGGGTTCAGGGAAAGACCACGGTCTTGTCGTGGTTGATGAACACGCGGTGTTCCAGGTGGTACTTGAGTGCCTTGGAGAGCGCCACGGTCTCGGTGTCGCGCCCGATGGCCACCAACGCCTCTGGCAGGTAGGTGTGGTCGACCCGCTGGATCTCCTGCTCGATGATCGGGCCTTCGTCCAGGTCGCTGGTGACGTAGTGGGCCGTGGCGCCGATCAGCTTGACGCCGCGCTCATAGGCCTGGTGATAGGGCTTGGCGCCTTTGAAGCCGGGGAGGAACGAGTGGTGGATGTTGATCGCCCGGCCCGACAGCTGACGGCACAGATTGTCGGAGAGGATCTGCATGTAACGGGCGAGTACCACCAGATCGGTGGCGGTCTCCTCGACGATCTGCAGCAGCTGCGCTTCCTGTTCGGCCTTGTTGGCGCTGTTCACCGGCAGGTAGATGAAGCGGATGCCTTCGCGCTCGGCCATCGGCCGCAGGTCCAGGTGGTTGGAGACCACGGCGGTGATCTGCATGTCCATTTCACCCTTGCGGTGGCGGTACAGCAAGTCGGCCAGGCAGTGGTCGAACTTGCTCACCATGAGCAGCACGCGGGTGGGCTGGGCCGAGCTGAACAACTCCCACTTCATCTGGAAGTCGCCGGCCAGGTCGGTCAGGCCCTGGCGCAGGGCGTCGATGTCGCCTTCCACGCGTTGATTGAAGCGAAATACCGTACGCATGAAGAACTGCCCGGTGTGTTCATCGTCGAATTGCGACAGTTCACTGATGTAGCAGGCCTGGCTGGCCAGCCAGGTGCTGACTGCGGCGACGATGCCGGAGGTGGCGGGGCAGTTGATCTTGAGCACAAAGTGGGCGGTGGGGGTTTGCATCGATCAGTCCTCAGCCCTTGGCCGTGCGTTTGGTTTTTTGTGGGTCGTCGAAGGGCAGGGTGTGGCTGACGGCGCTGGTTTCCAGGCTGCCGCGCACGTGCAGTGCACTGCCGGGTACGGCAAAGTCGGGTTGCACCCGCGCCAGCGCCATCGACCGCTTGCTCAGGCGCGAATACATGGCGCAGGTGACGGTGCCGACCTGACGCCCGTCGGCCCATAGGGTGTCGCCGGCATCTGCCGCGCGCTCGCCGTCGAGGAGGATACCGGCGATCTTGAAACGCTCCTGACCGCACAGCCGGTAGTGCTCGTCGGCACCGCAAAAGTCGCGCTTGTCGGGGGACACGGTGAAGTCCAGGCCCAGTTCCCAAAGGGTGTCGCCGGCCTTCTGGTCGGCGAAGGGGTACATCTGCGAGTTGTCGTAGGGGAAGAACATCAGCGCGCTCTCCACCCGCAGCCAGTCCAGGGCGGTGAAGGCGCAGGGAATGATGCCCATGCTCGCGCCCTGTTCCAGAATCCGCTCCCAGATGAAGGGCGCATCGGCGGCCTTGCAGAAGATTTCGTAGCCGCGCTCGCCGGTGTAGCCGGTGCGGGAAATCATCACCGGACGCCCGAAGAGTTGGGTCTGAATATGGTGGAAGTAGGCCAGTTGGCGAATGCCCGGTACGTGCTCGGCGAGAAAATCCACCGCCAGCGGCCCTTGCAGCGACAGGTCGTGCAAGTCGTCGTCGAACAGTACGGCGACCTGGCGGCCCTGGGCCGAGCGCACCAGCCTCTCGTGGCCGCTGCCGGCGCCGTGCACTACCATGAAAGCGTTGGGGCCGGTGCGGTAGACGATGCAGTCATCGACGAACTTGCCGTCCTCGTCGAGCATCGTCGCGTACACCGATTTGCCCGGATAGAGTTTGCCGATGTCGCGGCTGGTGGCCCATTGCAGCAGGCTTTCGGCATGGGGGCCGACGTAGTGGACTTTCTTCAGGCCCGACACGTCCATCAGCCCGGCGCGGGTGCGAATGGCTTCGTGGTGGTCGGCCAGGGGGGTGTTGTAGGTCCACGCTGTGCCCATGCCGTTCCAGTCTTCAAGCTCCGAGCCAAGGGCGCGGTGGCGTTCGGCGAGGGCGGAGATCCGCCATGATCGAGACATTTCAGAGTCCTTTTGCTGAGTAGAAAATGTGCGCTGCAGGACCGAGCTTGCTCGGGAACAAGCCATCACGTCGTGTGAGGTTCACCGCGGTGCCGGCTTCCCGAGCAAGCTCGGTTCTAAACGTCGTAGTGGCTCAGCCACTGCAGCATCGCCTGGCGATAACGGGTCATGCCCTTGTAGTCGGCGATGGCGTCGGGCAGGTCGCGCAGCACCCGGTGCAGGCGCCGGCCCCAGCCGGGGTGGGTGACCAGTTCGTCGAGGCTGATCAGGTAGGTGCGGATGCTGAACATCATCGCGTGGCTGCGAGGCAGGCGAGACATGTGCTGCAACTCCACCCGCAGGTGCACCAGGCGCCCGGCGTTTTCAGCGGTGACCGTGCCGCGATCGGCGCCCCATTCGTGGTAGGTCTCGGGGGATGAATCCAGTCGCGGGTTGATGGTCAGGGTCCAGTTCAGGCGCCGCACGGGCTGATCCACCTGGACGTTGAGCAGGTACTTCAGGGCTCGGTCGAACACCCCCATCTGGTGGGCCATGGGCACCGGGGCGTGCCACTGCTTGAAGCTCATGCCAGCGTCGAAGGCCAGGGACCAGTCCGCCGGGCAGGTGACCAGGCCGGCGTCCATGTACAGGTCATTGTCCCGTTGATCGAGCAGTGCGAAGTCGCCCTGCACCTGCCGGCCGATGTACTCCAGCGGCGGGCAGGGCAGGCTGTCGGCGTCGCCGAAGGTAAAGCGCTGCTCGATGCCCAGGGCTTTGTTGTGCCAGTGCCAACGGTCGCCTTCACAGGCCAGGCTGAACCACTGGGGGTAGTCGGCGGCCAGGTGTTCCATCAGCATCTGCAAGGCATCCCATGCCGCTTCTTCCATGTGCGGCATCACCAGGCAGCGTTGCGGGTCGCGTTCCAGCACTCGCGCCCGCTCGGCCATTTCCGAAGGGTAGTGCTCGTCAATGTCGAACCAGTGCTCGTAGATGGAACCCGGCAGTTCGCTGCGGGCCGGCTCGATGTTCACCGAATACAGGTAGCTGTCTTCGGTGAACGGGAAAGGAAAGCGGGCGATGGCCGTGGGGCTGTTACGGAAACTGAAGGTCTGGTGATAGCGTTGCGCGGCGTTGAATTGGACGGTCATGCAGCAGCTCCTTAGAGGTCCAGCACCAGGGTCTGGCCGCAACCGCGGGAGACGCAGGGCATGAGGAATTCGAGTTGTTCGGGGGGGGCAAGAAAGTGGTCGCGGTGCTCGATGACGCCGCCCAGGTGGCGGGTCACGCACTGCCCGCAGACGCCGCCGCGGCATAAGTTGGGCACGTCCAGGCCGGCGGCTTCGAGGGCTTCGAGGAGGCTTTGCTCGCCGGCCACTTCAAGGGTCTGGCCGCTGCGGGCCAGTTGCAGGCGAAAGGGCTGGCCCGGTGCGGCGGCGCTGAAGGCTTCTCGGTGCACCCGTGAATCCGGCCAGCCACAGGCGCGGGCCTGTTCGCGCACGCCGTCCAGCAGGGCCTGTGGTCCGCAGGTGTAGACGTGGCTGCCCAAGGGTTGCTGGCTCAAGACCGCCGCCAGATTCAGGCGCTGGCCCCGTCGGGCGTCGTAGCGGTGCAGGTGAGGGCCCAGGCGGCTGCTCAGGTCGCTCAGGTAGGCATCGCTGAGACCACCGCGATAGGCGTAATGCAGGTCGAAGGAGGCGCCACGCTGTTCAAGGGCGGCAATATGGGCCATGAACGGGGTGATGCCGATGCCGCCGGCGATCAGCAGGTGGTGGCGTGCCGGGGCGTGCAGGGCGAACAGGTTGGCAGGTGGGCTGATGGTCAGGCGGTCACCCACTTGCAGTTGCTGGTGCAGGTGCCGCGAGCCGCCCCGGGAGGCCTCGTCCAGGCGCACGGCGATGCGGTAATGGCTGCGCTCGCCAGGGTTGCCGGTCAGGGAGTAGGCGTTGCGCGCGGTGCGCTTGGCCAGGGGCAAGTGCAGCTGGATGTGGCTGCCGGCCGACCAAGCGGGTAATGGCCCGGCGGCGGGGCTCAGGGTCAATTCGCGGATCAATGGGGTCAGCATCCGCGCGGCGCTCACCTTCACGTGCAAGGTAGCGCTCACGAGGCTGTGCTCCCATAGGGCTGATCGGGGTTGTCGCAGACGCCGATGTAGGCGCCCTGGCGCCGGGAAAAATGCTCACGCACCCCCAGTACTACATCGCAGTGCTGGCAGGTCACCCGGGCTGCCGGGCCGCAACGCTGAGTCTGGGCGCAGTGCACGCAGTACACCCGGCGCTCGCCGGCATCGGGTACCACCAGAGCAATCTCGTCAGCCGCCAGCCCCGCCGCTGTGGCCAGGCCATGAAGGTGCCAGATGAAGGCCTCATCGCCCATCAGGTACAGATGCGTGCCGACCCGCGCCTGCCCCAGCTGTGCCCGCAAGCGATCGTCGACCACGCCGTCCAGAGCGCTGAGCAGGACTGGCTCGTGCAATTGCTCCAGAAAGGCGGCGGGTGCTTCAGCAGCTTGCGTGACGACGATGTGGTGCACCGCACCGGTGCGCAGGCGGGGAGACGAGTAAATGGGCACGCTGGTGGGGTTGATGGCCGGCAATGGGGTCATGGCTTCCTCGGTCAGGCTGTTTCCTGGTGGGGAAGATACTTTCCCAAAAGGAATGGGTGCTCAATCCGTTAAAGGAGGTATCTCCTTGGGGGTAGGCGGCCGTTTTTCCGCTGCCGAGGCATGGAAGTTGCTCGGCTTTAGCGCAATTGAAAAAGGAAATTCGGCGGATGGATCTGAACGCACCCACGGGCATCCAACCCTGGTGGCAGCGCTGGCGAACGACCCGGGCGGCACCGGCGGATGGCCTGCGCCTGATGCTGGCCGCATTGCCGCTGGAGGTGTTGCATGCCGATGACGGGTTGTCGCGCTTTCTCGATGCCTTCGAACAGGCCAACCCAGGCTGCCAGTTGGGCCTGCAACTGGCTGGTGAAGACGTTGGCCCGGCGCGGCGGGCCATGGTCCAGCGTTGTGACGGCGTGCGTCAGTGTGCCCTGCGCGAAGGGGCTTCGCGGGTGTGTATGGGTTGCCGCGAGCGGGGGCAGCATCGGCGCGTCTGTCGCCTGGGGGATGGCACCGAAGCCACTGCTGCGTTGCTGCTCGACACCCCCCGAGCGGCCGGGCGCGGCCTGGTCCGTCTGCTGGAAGACAGCGCTCGCGGGGTCGATGTGGCGGCCCAGGTGCTGCGTCACAAGCGCAGCCAGCAGCGCAAGCAGGCGACGTTTCAGCACGGCGCCCTGGCCCGGGAGCTGCACGATTCGGTGGCGCAACAGCTGGGTTATCTTTCGTTCCAGGCCAGCCTGTTGCAAGGCCGCCTCAACGAACCGGCCCAGGCCACGGCCATGCTCGGCGAACTGCGTGCTGCCCTTGGCCAATTGCAGCGCCAGGTCCGCGAGCTGATCACCAGCGCCCGCCTGACCATGGACGGACGCTCGCTGCGCCAGGCGCTGGCCGACTCGGTGGCGGAGTTTTCCCGACGCTGCATCATCGTCTTCGAGCTGGACAACCGCCTGGCCGACGACGCCCTGAACCCGGAAACCGAATTGCAGATTTTGCAGATCATCCGCGAAGCCCTGGCCAATGTCGTCCGCCACTCCCACGCCCGGCATGTGCGCATTGAATTGCGCCAGGGCCGCGACGGCAGTGTCTCGGTCACGGTTCAGGACGACGGCATCGGCCTGGGTCCGGCCTCGGTGGAAGACAACCACTACGGCCTGGCGATCATTCGCGAACGCGCCTCCAGCATCGGCGCGCGCTTGACCCTGGACAGTGTCGAACCCCATGGCGCTCGGGTGCACTTGAGCCTGGCCGCCGCCCATGCCGAGCCTCACGCAGACCCCTCACGGAGCCAACAGGATGAGCAGCACCACCTTATTGCTGATCGATGACCATCCGCTGTTTCGCAAAGGCCTGGCGCAGCTGTTTTCCGCCAGCGACGACTTCGACGTCATCGGCCAGGCCGCCAGCGGCCGCGAAGGCATCGAACTGGCCGTGAGCCTGGCGCCGGAACTGGTCTTGCTCGACCTGCACATGCCCGGCCTGAGCGGCTTGCAGGTGCTGGACGAATTGCGCCAGTTGCAGCTCGGCTGCCAGGTGGTAGTGCTCACCGCGTCCATGGACCGCAGTGAACTGCTCAGCGCCCTGCGCCTGGGTGCCAGCGGCTACGTGCTCAAAGAAACCGAGCCGGACGCGCTGCTCTGCTACATGCGCAACTGCAGCAAGGGCGCCATTGTGTTGGACGACAGCCTGGTCTCGCTGCTGGCCGAACAGGGCGCGCCGCAGGTGTCCCTGGAAGACACCGGCCTCACCGATCGCGAAAGCCAGACCTTGGCACTGATCGCCGCCGGCATGAGCAACAAACAGATCGGCCGCGAGCTGGGCATCAGCGACGGCACGGTAAAAATCTATGTGAAGAACCTGCTGCAAAAACTCCACCTGCGCTCGCGCCTGGAATTGGCGGCCTGGGTGCATCGTGCCGCTTCCCAACACCCCGAGCGGCGTCATTGATGGCCTCCGTCGAAGGCGCCGACGCCTGGCCGGTGGCGCTGGTGCAGCTGGACGATGACGGCTGGGTACGCCAGGCCAACCGTGCCTGGGTGCGGATGATGGGGCAGACCTGCGAGCAGTGCAGCCTGGCCGAATGGGTGCATCAGGAAGACCGCTCTTTGTGGCAGCGGGCCTTGCAGGAAGTGCGTGCGCGCGAGGACCTGTCCTTTAATCAGCGCCTGCGCTTCGTCCACCCGGAAGGTGGCCTGCGCTGGCTGGACGTCAGCCTGGCGCGCGGCGAGGCAGGCTTCTATCTGTCCGCCCAGGACGCAAGTGCCCACAAGCGCCGGGAAATTGCCCTGCAGGCCAGCCAGCGCAGCGCCCTCAGCCTGCTGCACAGCATGCCCGGGCTGATCTATCGCGGCCGCAATAACCGCGACTGGACCATGGAGTTCGTCAGCGCCGGCTGCCTGGCCCTGACCGGCCACCCGGCCGAACGCTTGACGGACAGCCATGACTTCACTTATGCCCATCTGATCCACCCGGCCGACGCCGACTACGTCTGGCGCGAGGTGCAATACGCCCTGGCCCGGCGCCAGCCCTATGAACTGTGGTACCGCATCTGTTGCGCTGATGGCGGGCTCAAGGATGTGTGGGAGAAGGGGGTGGGAATCTATTCGGATACGGGGGAGGTGCTGGGCGTGGAGGGGGCGATTTTCGAGGTGGTGAATTTGCCGGGGGGTGGGGGGTAGGTTTTGGCTGCCACCGCACGCACAGGCGGCCGGTGACAGCCACGACCGGGAACCGAAAGAAGCGTCACTCCCCAAAGAAAATAAAATTCTGCGTCCCCAGCTCATACGACCCTTCCAGCACCCGAAACCCGTTGCCGTGCTTCTTCGCCTCGGCCGCCGCCTCGGCTGCCGTGGCGTAAACACCGACCAACAGCCAGGGGCTGTCCTGGAGCACACCCCAGCCCAGCACCCAGCCTTCGCTTTCCGGGTCTTTTTTCAGGTTTTTGCCGGTTTTTACGTCTGCCATCGTGGTGTTCCTCAAGGGGGAGGGGGCGGATGATAGCCAAAACTTACCCCATCCCCAACAACCGCAAACACTGCATCAACGCCGGCGACCCATCCCCCGCCCGATAACTCACCACGATCGGCGACGTCGCGCTGCTGTCCAGCAAAGGCGTATAGCCGATGTCATCACGATGCAGCCGCTGCACCGAGGCCGGTACCAGGGTGATGCCGATGCCTGCCGCCACCAGGCCGATGGCCGTCTGCAATTCGTTGACGGTCTGCACCACCTGGATATTCAGGCCGACCTTGGCGAACACCCCCAGCACATGGTCGGCGTAGCTCGGGCGCGGGCTGCCGGGGTAGAGAACAAAGGGCTCGGCGGCCAGTTGCTGGAGTGTGGCGGGGGCGGCCAACAGGGGGTGGCCGGTGGGCAGGGCGGCCACCAGCGGGTCTTCGCGCAGGACTTTCTGGATGATGGCCGTATCGTCGAACAGCAGGCGGCCGAAGCCGATGTCGATGCGCCCGCTTTTCAGGGCTTCGATCTGCTGCAGGGTGATCAGCTCGGACAGGCCCAGTTCGACATCGCCCAGGCTGCGCAGGCTGCGGATCAGGTCCGGCAGCGCACCGTACAGGGTCGAGGGAGCGAAGCCGATGCCCAGCCAGCGCTTGCTGCCGGCAGCGACACGGCGCGTGTCTTCGCAGACGCGTCCCAGTTGCGCCAACAGCTGGCTGGAGTGTTCGTGGAAGAAACGCCCCGCCTCGGTCAGGCGCAAGGGCCGGGTGCGTTCCAGCAAGGCGACACCGAGCTCCTCCTCCAACTGTTGGATCTGCCGGCTCAGGGGCGGCTGGGCGATGTTCAGCTGTTCGGCGGCGCGGGTAAAGTTCAGGGTCTGGGCCAGCACCCTGAAATAACGTAAATGGCGAAGCTCCACAAACCCTCCACGATACCTCACAGGTATCAAGCCAGACCCAATCAATATTGGACTGGCGCCCACCCCGGGGTCAATCTGGACTCAAGCACAAACCAATAGACGGACAAGCCCATGACGGCCACCATCGAACATTTCGATACCCAGATCGTCGATCTGCCTACCATCCGCCCCCACAAGCTGGCCATGCACACCCTGCGGGGCCAGACCTTGGTGATCCTGCGCATCCGCTGCAGCGACGGCATCGTCGGTGTTGGCGAGGCCACCACCATCGGCGGCCTGGCCTATGCCGGGGAAAGCCCGGAAAGCATCAAGGTCAACCTCGACAAATGGTTCGCGCCGCTGTTGATCGGCCAGGACGCCAGTAACGTCAACGCCGCCATGCAGCGGGTCGACCGCGCCATCCGCGACAACACCTTCGCCCGCAGTGCCGTGGAAACCGCGCTGCTGGATGCCCAGGGCAAACGCCTCGGGCTGCCAGTGGCCGAGGTGTTGGGCGGGCGGGTGCGGGACGGCATCGAAGTGGCCTGGACCCTGGCCAGCGGCGATACCGCCAAGGACATCGAAGAAGCGGAGCGCATGCTCGACCTGCGCCGCCACCGCCACTTCAAGCTGAAGATCGGCAGCCGCGAACCCTCGGTTGATATTGCTCACGTGGCCGCGATCAAACGCGCCCTGGGCGACCGTGCCAGCGTGCGGGTCGACATCAACCAGGCTTGGAGCGAGGCGGTGGCGATCAATGCCTGCCGGCGCCTGGCCGATGTCGGTGTCGAGTTGGTGGAGCAGCCCCTGTCGCGTTTCGACCGGGCCGGCATGGCGCGCCTGAGTGCCCACAGTCCGATCCCGCTGATGGCCGATGAAGCGATCGAGTCGGTGCAGAGCAGTTTCGCTTTGGCGCAAATGGCGGCCGCGTCGATCTTTGCCTTGAAAATTGCCAAGACCGGTGGCCCGCTGGCGGTCCTGCGCACGGCGGCCATCGCCCAGGCTGCCGGTATCGGCCTCTACGGCGGGACCATGCTCGAAGGCAGCATCGGCACCCTGGCCTCGGCCCATGCCTTCGCCACGCTGGACAAGCTGGAATGGCACACCGAGCTGTTCGGCCCGCTGTTGCTGACCGAAGACATCCTGGTCGAGCCACCGGTGTACCGCGACTTCCAGCTGATGATTCCCAAGGCCCCGGGCCTGGGGCTGGAGCTGGACCCCGAGCGTCTGGCGCGCTTTGCCCGCCGCTGAACGAAGAAGACCAAAAAGGAAATCCCCACCATGCTTTTTCACGTGCACATGACGGTCAAGCTGCCCCCCGACATGCCGGCCGAGCAGGCCAACAAACTGAAGGCCGACGAGAAGGAATTGGCTCAGCGCCTGCAACAGGTAGGCACCTGGCGCCATCTCTGGCGGCTGGCCGGGCTCTACGCCAATGTCAGCGTCTTCGACGTGGCCGATAACCAGGCGCTGCACGACACTCTGATGCAGCTGCCGCTGTACCCCTACATGGAGATCGAAGTGACGCCGATGTGTCGGCACCCCTCGTCGATCCACGCCGACGACCGCTGAGCCCTGCCGCTGTCCATAAGCTGTCTACAAGAACAATGATGAGGACGACACCATGACCATTCGTATTTCCCAGACCGCCGACATCCAGAAATTCTTTGAAGGTGCCGCCGGTTTTGACCAGCCCAAGGGCAGCGCGCGCATGAAAAATGTCGTGCACCGGGTGCTGACAGACGCCATCAAGATCATCGAAGACCTTGAGGTGACCCCGGAAGAGTTCTGGAAAGCCGTCAACTACCTCAACGAGCTGGGCAGCCGCCAGGAGGCCGGATTGCTGGTGGCCGGCCTGGGGCTGGAACACTACCTCGACCTGCTGATGGACGCCGAAGACAAAGCTGCCGGCCACGCCCCCGGCACCCCGCGTACCATCGAAGGCCCGCTGTACGTGGCCGGGGCGCCGGTGTGCCAGCACGAAGCGCGGCTCGATGACGGCCAGGACCCCGGCACCCTGCTGTACATGCGCGGCCAGGTGCGCGATACCGAGGGCGAGCCGGTGGCCAATGCCATGGTCGATGTGTGGCACGCCAACACCGGTGGCACCTACTCGTACTTCGATCCGTCCCAGTCGGCGTTCAACCTGCGCCGGCGCATTCAGACGGACGCCGAGGGCCGTTATCGCATCCAGAGCATCGTGCCCTCGGGCTACGGCTGCCCGCCGGACGGTCCGACCCAGGCCTTGCTCGATCAGCTCGGCCGCCACGGCCAACGTCCGGCGCACATCCACTTCTTCATCTCGGCACCTGGCCATCGGCACCTGACCACGCAGATCAACCTCGAGGGCGATGAATACCTGCACGACGATTTTGCCTACGCGACCCGCGATGAGCTGATTGCGCCGATTCATTTCACTGAGGGCCCGGACGGCCGCTACGCGACCATCAATTTTGACTTTGTGCTGCAGCCTGCCGCGCTGCCCGGCGAAGAGGGCCGGCTTGAGCGGGCGAGGGCGCTGGAGGTCTGAGTCCACTGCTGTTGCTGAGCCGCCTGCTCGAGCCTTCCCCTGGGAAGCCCTCGGGCGGGCTTCAGTCGTTTTCGCCCCGAACAATAATAAAGAGACGCCCCCCCTTCGAGCATGGCCGGGCTGGGCTCGGCTATGCTTTTCGACGATAACCACTATGGCCCGGGCCCTTGAAAATTTAACAATGGTTGTCAGAAAACAGGAGCACTATTCCAACCCCGCCAAGGTCAACGCAGAGGTACAACAATGAAGCCCTCGCTTATCAGCCGTTATGCCGTACTGTTTGTCTGTGCCGTGAGTTGTTTTGTCTCGTTGTTCTTTCTGGTCCACACCGAGTGGGCCTTGCCGCTGTTTCTGGTCACCGCTGCGCTGTGCATCGTCGGCCTGTACGACTTGAATCAGGTGCATCACTCGATCACCCGCAACTACCCGATCATGGGGCATGCCCGTTTTCTCATCGAATTCATCCGCCCGGAAATCCGTCAGTACCTGCTGGAAGGCGACGATGAGCGCCTGCCATTTTCCCGCGCTCAGCGCTCGCTGGTGTATGCCCGATCCAAGAACGAAAGTGCGGAAAAGGCCTTTGGTACCCTGGCCGATGTGTACAAACCGGGCTTCGAGTTCATCGGCCATTCCATGCTGCCGGTGGCCACCCCCGACCCCGTGGGCTTTCGCGTCAGCGTCGGCGGGCCGCAGTGCACCCTGCCGTATTCGGCGTCGGTGTTCAACATCTCCGCCATGAGCTTCGGCGCCCTGAGCGCCAACGCGATCCGCGCCCTGAACCAAGGGGCGAAGATGGGCAATTTCGCCCATGACACCGGCGAGGGCAGCATCAGCCCGTATCACCGGGAAAAAGGCGGCGACCTGATCTGGGAGATCGGCAGTGGCTACTTCGGCTGTCGTACCAGCGACGGGCGCTTCGACCCGGAGCGCTTTCGCGAGCAGGCCCGCTCCGACCAGGTGCGCATGGTCGAAATCAAGCTCAGCCAGGGCGCCAAGCCGGGCCATGGCGGGATCCTGCCCAAGCACAAGGTCACCGAGGAAATCGCCGCCACCCGGGGCGTGGGCATGGGCGAGGACTGCGTGTCGCCGGCGCGCCACAGCGAGTTTTCCACACCGCTTGAGCTGCTGGATTTCGTCCAGCGCCTGCGTCAGTTATCCGGCGGCAAGCCGGTGGGCTTCAAGCTGTGCATCGGTCACCCTTGGGAGTTCATGAGCATCGGCCGGGCGATGCTGGCCACCGGCATCCTGCCGGACTTCATCGTGGTGGACGGCAAGGAAGGCGGCACGGGCGCTGCGCCCCGTGAGTTCACCGATAACATTGGCATGCCCATGCGCGAAGGCCTGTTGCTGGTGCATAACACACTGGTCGGCCTGGGCCTGCGTGAGCAGATCCGCCTGGGCGCCAGTGGCAAGATCACCAGTGCGTTCGACATTGCCTGTGTGTTGGCGCTGGGCGCCGATTGGGTGAACGCCGCGCGGGGCTTCATGTTTGCCATTGGCTGTGTGCAGTCGCAAAGCTGTCACACCAACAAGTGCCCAACGGGCGTAGCCACCCAGGACCCTCTGCGTCAGCGAGCGCTGGTGGTGCATGACAAGGCCGAGCGGGTTTATCACTTTCATCGCAACACCCTGGTGGCGTTGGCGGAAATGCTGGCAGCAGCCGGGTTGCATCATCCTTCGGAACTGGAGGCGCGGCACTTGGTGCGGCGCGTGACCACCAGCGAGATTCGATTGTTTTCCCAAGTGCATACGTTTTTGAAGCCGGGGGAGTTGCTGGATGGCAGTTCGACCAGCGAGTTTTATCTGCGGATGTGGCGGATGGCTGACGCGGCGAGTTTTGATGCGGTGCCGGCGGTCCATGCGACGGAGCGGGCGAGCAGTTCGGTCGTGCCGGCAAAGACGACAGTGGCGCAGGATGATGTGCCGGTGTAAAGCAACGCTGCGGGAGGCCGGACGCCGTCCGGCTTTTGATCAATGCCTGGCAAGGGTCAATGATGGGGTCGCTCCAAGGCGACTTTCAAGGCCTGGAACAGGCGCTGTCAAAGGTTGAAAGTTGGTAAATATCATTCAGACGTCCCGCGCGATGAGGGTGACTTCGTCGACTACGATTCTGGCAGCCGCCGATTGATGAGTTCAATCGATGCCCGATCCGTAGGAGGTGCCCATGAAAGAAGCGAAAGTGTATGTCTATCGAAGTGTCAACTTTGACGGTCATGTGTATGTGAAGGTGGTGGGGGCGCCGGCGGGGCAAGCGTGCCATGTCACACTGTATCAAGACACTCGGGAAGTGGCCTCTGCCAGCGGGGCAGCGGCGGTCTTCAAGGGCCGCAGGGAAGGGTGTTATCGCGCGGTGGCCCGCTTGACTGCCCGCGACGGTCAGACCACGGCCTTGGAGTCCCGTGAGATACAGGCACGTTATTTCCCCCTGCTGCCGGATGCGCCAGCGGCGGCCACCACCCAAGTGGTCCAGGGCGTTTCAAGGCGCTACGACGGTGTCACTGAATATTACTTGCAGATCAAATTTCACACGGAACATGGCCTGGGACGATTGATGGCAGGCGGCACGACTCGGCTGCCGTTATTTCACCGCGTGACAGACCAGGCCGTTGTGACCAGGATTGTGAGCAACCCACTGTTGGGCGACCTGCTGGCGGCCACTTACCGTATTGACCCTCACTGCACATTCGATGAGATGGTCAACATTGCAACCGAGTTGGAACGCCTTGACGAGGTGGTTTATTGCTGTGTGATGCCGGATACCACCGGGTTGCCGGCACCTGAGCTGCCGGCACTTGAGCCGGGTTTCCAGGCGCCTGCGGTCGAAAAACAGTCCTTGGATGCAACGACGCCCATTTTTTGGCCGCTGCAAACCTATTTATGGCCCAGCGACAACACGACCAAGGGGATGAATGTAACTGCCGCCTGGGTATCGGGCGAGGTGGGCAATGCGGCAACGGTCCGCCACCTTGATTTCGGCGTGTACCGCAACCATGAGGACTTGAAAGAAAACATGACCGTGGTGCATAGCCGAGCCGAAACCGAGGATTGCAACCACGGCACGGCGTCGGCGGGGTGCATTGTGGCGGGCAACAATAGCGTGGGGGTCATGGGGATCGCCCACGGCTGCGATTTCTATTTCTACGACACCGGCGACCTGCCCCTGATCCTCCGAGATGCGATGCCGGGCGATATCGTGAGTCTGGATATTCAATTTACGTCGGGTGGTTCACGTCTGCCTGCCATCGACAGCCGGGGATGGTGGGATCAAATTCACGCGCTGACCCAGCAGGGCGTGGTGGTGATCATGGCGGCGGCGAACGGCGGCCTTGATCTGAGCGTCGAGGCCGGCCACATGAATCAGTTTGGCGACAGCGGCGGGATATTGATCGGCTCCTGTTCTCATCGGAGTGGCCGAAAGCATGGTTCTTCCAACTACAACCATCCAACTTCATGGATCAATTCGTGGGGTGACTCGAGCGTCGTGACTACCGGCTATGGTTCGCTGCAGCGAACGCCGGGAACGGATCGCAATTATTCTCGTGACTATTCAGGTACCTCAAGCGCGACGCCACTGTGCGCGGGCGCGCTGGCTCTGATCCAGTCGCACTCCATTGAAACCTACGGTATTTACCTGAATGCCTTCGGTCTACGCACCCTCATCCAGATGACCGGTGAGGCTGAAGGGGTGGCTGAAAAGATCGGTCATCGGCCAAATGTCTTCGCGGCGATGAGCATGTTGGCGACGTGGTTCGGCCCTCCGTGAGATTCTGTTCGTCACCGGTCCGGGATCAAGACCGACGGCCTAAAGCACCGCCCCCGGCATCGAGTTCGACGGCGTGTCCTTGCGCCGGGTCAAGCGCTTGCCCCACTGCATACCCTTGAGCTCCACATACTTGTAGGTCACTACCGAAACCCCCAGCACCACCGCCATCTGCAACAGCACCACGCCGTTGTCCAGCCAGACACTGTGAGTCGAGATGTACTTCATCATGTTCGGCATGTCATGCCCCTGCAGCGTTTCTGTCAGGTCGGTGTGCAGCAGCTTGGACAGGACAATCACAGCGCTCTTGAACACAAAAAGTACCGCCGCATGCGTCATGTAAATAGAAAACGACAACGTCCCCAACGCGATGAATACCCGATGCTGCAAAAACCGGGAAATAACCCCTCGTTCGAATGAGAACGCCAGAATCAAGACACAGAACAACACGCTGGCATAGATGCCCTTGTGGTCAACCGAGGACACCAGCAGCCGGTACGCCCCCAGCACCAGGGCAATCTCCAGCAGGTTGAAGTCAAGGGCCCGCAGCTCACTGTCTTTGATCTTGTCGTAGACAACATACAGCACCGCCCCGGCAAAGAAACACGATGCGCCGCGGAAGATTTCGGTTTTGAACAGACTCTCGCCATGCCACAGGGTAATGAATGACACCAGCGACACCACGGCAAACACTTTGACTTTATTGCCCCTGGCCAGAACCGCCATCAAACCAAATACCAGGTACAGGTAATACTCGATGCTGATGCTCCACGACGGGTAATTAAAAGAGCCGGTGATCGTGGTGTTCAGCCAGGACTGCAACAGCAGGGCGTTGGGCAGGAGTTCCTGCGAAGCCGTTGGGCCACTGAAGGCCGGCTCGTTGAAGCTGAAGCCTTTGAGCTCTGCCAGCTTGCGCCCCCCTTCCAAGATCAGGAAAACCACGAGCATGAACAGGTGCAAGGGGAAAATACGCGCCGTGCGGCTGATAAAGAAATCTTTGTATTGCACGGTATTGTTCAAGCGCTGACGGTAAGTATGGAAGAGGACAAACCCACTCAAGATAAAAAAGAATTCGACCATCAGGAACGAGTTTTTAAAGAACTCGAGTTCCGCGATACTTTGCACGACATAGGTATGAAACAACACCACCGACAGGGCACACAGGCCACGAAAACTGTCGAGCACGACGAATCTTTTCATTGATCTTTCCCTGAGCTTTTGTCTGACGGCGAAGCGTATTTCGGGGGCGGGTTGCCGCGGCCAGCCCATGCGCCAAAGGGTGCGAAATCCAGTGGGCGCGTTGAAACTCGACGCATAGTGGCGCCTTGCCCAAAGGGCGGCAAATGAAGCCCGACAAACGGACTTGACCACCGCGGGAGCGGAAGGTGCGGCCGATAAATACATTCGGATGGATGTCAAAAATATTTTTTCGTAATCAAATTCATATAAAACAATGAGTTACATATCATAAGTGAAAGCTTTGTCAGCATGACGTCAAAAAATCCGACATTCGACCGCCCCCCTGTGTTGACTTCGGTCCTGAATCCGCCCTTAAATTGCTCCATGGATGATGAACGGAATTTTATCCTCGTGTGCGGGCTCTCCAGCCGCACCCCATGGACAATCGGTATCTCCTGCCGACCATCGATAGATTGACTCGATGTTTTGTTTTCCTGTTTCGCCCTGGGCGAACCCCTGAGGGTGGCTGCTTGATCGCTGCCGTCGCGGCGCAGTGGTGATAACAAGATGTCGAAGTTCTGTTGATTTCTACCGCCAAGCCAATGAGGCACCCCCGCCATGAACGATTCAACGCCTTTCAAACGCACCGTAGTGTTTGTGGACGGTTATTCATCTCGCGAAGTCATTCTTGAGGCGCAACTCTCCACCCCGCTGGCCACCGAATCGGTATTTAGCGCGCCGTTGGAGTTGATCCATGCGGCCGCCATAAATGTTGGCGACAAAGAAATGACGCAAATGAACGTGTTGCCGCTTCGCGCGCTATAACACGTTGTATTTGTTAAAAAGCATTTTGTAATTTTTTGTAAAAAAATTTTTGAACTTGAACCCGAACCTTTCGTCAGAGCCATTGACCGATGCGAGTTCACGCCGCTCGTCTGGCAAATGGCCATTATCGTCGGTTCGGTTCACCTGAGTACCGGGTAATGCGTCACACTGGTACACCTGTGACCCACGTCAATGCTCGCCAGGAGGCCATCTGTGCAGCACTGCGGCACTGGGTATGGACTCAAGCAGATGTCTTGTTGCGCGATACCCTGCAAGGAAAGAGGGCCGGCACTTCGGCACGCAAGCGCCCACACCCACAACTTTGAAGTTTGAAGGTTCATCATGCACAGATCATCGATTACCCGAGTTGGCATTAGTGGCACCGGCATGATTTCGTTGGCGCTCGTCAGGATGATTGCCAAGCATTACGACGATATTCAAATCACTCGCATCCTGACCCGTCGACCGCTGGATACCTTGCACGACTTCCCCCTCAGTTCGGTATTGACCCAGTCTCTGAATGAACTGGTCGACCATGCCGACCTGATCATCGAATGCAGTGGCGACGTCTGCCACGGTACTGAAGTCATCGAACGCGCCTTCGCCGCAGGTTTGAAGGTCATTACGATCAATGCCGAACTGCAGGTCACTACCGGTTCTTACCTGGCCGGCAAGGGTTTCATCACCGAAGCCGAAGGCGATCAGCCGGGCTCGCTGGCAGCGCTGCACGAAGAAGCCAAGATGATGGGTTTCACCCCGTTGGTGTACGGGAACATGAAGGGCTACCTGAATCACAATCCCAATGCTGCGGACATGGCCTATTGGTCCGAGAAGCAAGGCACCAGCGTCGACCAGACCATCTCGTTCACCGATGGCACCAAGGTGCAGATCGAACAGGTGCTGGTGGGCAACGGCCTGGGTGCGACCATCACCCGTCAGGGGCTGGAAGGTCTGGGTTCCACTGATTTGATGGCCAGCGGCAACGAACTGGGCAAGATCGCGGACGACCACGGCCACCCGATCGTCGACTACATCCTGCCCAAAGGGTATTCCGCGGGCGGCGTTTTCCTGGTCGGTCGCCACGACGAAGAGCAGACCCGCGCCATCGAGTACTTCAAATTGGGTGCCGGCCCTTATTACACGCTGTTGCGGCCCTTCCACCTGTGCTCGCTGGAAGTCGGCAAGACCCTGCGCCGTGTCATCAATGGCGGCGGCGTATTGCTGAACAACTCCACCACCCCGACCCTGGGCGTGGCCGCACTGGCCAAGCATGCGCTCAAGGTCGGCGATCGCATTGCCCGTGGCATCGGTGGCTATCAGGTCCGTGGCGAGGCAGTGTTGATCGAGCGTCAGCCGGATCACGTGCCCATCGGCATGCTCAACAACGCAGTGCTGCGCCGCGCGGTGGAACCTGGCCAGGTGCTGACGTTCGACGACGTTGAGATCCCTCACAGCCGCGCGCTGGAGATCGTTCTGCAGCAACGCCAGTTCCCGCACATCATTGTCCCGGCAGCGCAGGAAGTTCGCGTCTGAAGGCCAGTGGTTGCATGAAAACCCCGCTTGCGGGGTTTTTTGCGTTTGGGCGTTCGGCGTGGCAAGGTCGATGGCCTCCCTGCTTTTCGAGGCCCCCCATGCACCCGATCTTCTCTGGCGCGAAAATCGCCGTCCTCTGTGATGGACATCTGTTGACCCTGTTACGAGACGACAAGCCGACCATCCCGTGGCCAGGGCGCTGGGACCTGCCTGGCGGAGGCCGCGAAGGGTGTGAAACCCCGGAAGAATGCGCACTGCGCGAGACCTGGGAGGAGTTTGGCATCCGCCTGGACCCTCAGTGCATCGTTTGGCGTCAAGCGTATCCGGGGCAGGGCGCCGGGGGGCTGGACACCTGGTTTCTGGTGGCGACCGTCGCGCCGGGGACCTTTGATCAGGTGGTCTTTGGCGACGAGGGCCAGCGTTGGGAGGTCATGACGGTCGAGGGGTTTCTGGGGCTGAAGGACGGGATTGTGCATTTGCAGGCGCGATTGCGCGAGTACTTGAGCCGGGCGTGATGACAGGTTACGGCCTTCGCGAGCAAGCTGGCTCGTCAAGAGGCCTGTATTCTCGCCCCTCACTTGCGCCGAACCCTGGGCTCGAGCCCGAACATCACTCCCCGTGAACAGGCCCAGGCCAGGTGCAGGGCCTGGCGCAAGGCCACGGTATCGGCGCTCATCACCCGCACCGACACCCCGCAATCATTGGGCAGCGCGCTGATCCCGATGTAGCTGTCCGCGACCCCCGCCAGCGCGCTGCGCAGCCGCAGCTTGAGGGTGTCCATGGGCAGGCCGCGGCCCACCAGCATGAAGGTGGCCAAGGCTTCCAGCTCGCCGCTGACCCCCGGCAAGCGCCGGCGCAGATCGCCTCCCTCCAGCGCCAGGCGATCCCCGGCGAGTAACCGGCCTGACGGATCGCGCACCAGCAGATCCGCGCGGTAGCGGCCAAACATCCCGCCTTGGCCGGGCGGCGCATGCAGGCAGAAGGCATCGCACAGCATCACCCGTGCCTGATCATGCAACGTCAGGTTGACCTGGCTGTGCAGGCGGGCGTCGGGAAAGAGGATGGTGGCCATGGGCAGGTATTCCAGCCACGCACCGGGTTCGGCCAGCAGTTCCACGCTTTGCCGGGCCGGAGCCTCCAACATGCTGTGGGCCACGGTGGCGGCGCCGGTGCTGATATGTACGCGGCTGTCAGGCCCGGCTTGCACATGCAGGTGCACGTCCTCGCCGGCAAAGAGGCCGCCGGAGCAGGATTGCACATACACCGCCGCCATGCCGGGAGGGTCGTCGGGCAGTTGCAAGGTGCGCCCCAGGTGAAAGGGGTAGCCGACCTGCTGACGCGCGATGTAGCTGGCCCCGGAAGGTGCCCGCTCGAAGCGCACTTGGGCCTGTACGGCAACGGGATGGGTCAGCGTCACCGGCGCGTTCATGGACGATCGAACAGCACGGCGCGGCTGATGGCGTCTACCACCGCATCGACGCCGTCCCCCGTGGCGCAATTGGTGAACAGTACCGGACGACCGTTGCGCGCCTGGGCGGACTCGCGGCGCATGCGCGCAAGGTCCACGCCTACGTAGGGCGCCAGGTCATACTTGTTGACCACCAGCAGGTCGCAGCTCAGCACGCCCGGCCCGCGTTTGCGCGGAATGTCGTCGCCGCCGGCCACGTCAATGACGAAGATCCAGTAATCCACCAGGTCCAGGGAAAAGGTCGAGGCCAGGTTGTCACCCCCCGACTCGATCAGCACCAGGTCGAGAAGGGGATAGGTAGCTTCCAGCTCATCGGCCATCTGCAGGTTCAGGGTCGGGTCTTCGCGGATCGCCGTATGGGGGCAAGCACCGGTTTCTACCGCGCGGACCCGCAGCGGGTCGATCAGGCCGCTGCGCTGCACCCGCTCGGCGTCCTCGCGGGTGGCCAGGTCATTGGTGATCACGGCCAGCTCGGTGCCGCGGGCGATGAAGCGCGGGATCAGTTGCTCCAGCAGGCGGGTCTTGCCCGATCCCACGGGGCCGCCGATGCCGACGCGGGCAGCACCGGGGTGAGGCAAGGGGGCGAGTTGCGTACTCATGGCAATGTTCTCCAGAACAGGTCAGCGCAGCATGTAGCGTTGCGCCAGCGGTACTTCGCTGACCGGCTCGCAGGTCAGACGCTCGCCGTCGGCATACACATCGAAGGTTTGCGGGTCGACCCGAATGTCCGGGCAGGCGTCGTTATGCAGCATGTCGGACTTGCGCAAGGTGCGGGTGCCGACACAGGGCAGCAGCTGTTTCTTCAGGCCTAGTTTCTCGCCGGTATTGGCCTCCACTGCCAGGCGATTGACGAAGTTCACCGACAGTGCCTGCTTGGCTTCGCCGAAGGCGCCCCATTGCGGGCGCATCATCAGCGGCTCGCAGGTATATAAAGAAGCGGCTGAATCGCCCATCACCCCATGAACGATGAAGCCACCCTTGACCACCAGCTCCGGCTTGATCCCGAAGAACGCCGGGCGCCACAGCACCAGGTCGGCCAGCTTGCCGGGCTCCAGCGAGCCGATGTAGCGGTCGATGCCAAACACCCGGGCGGCGTTGATGGTGTACTTGGCGATGTAGCGCTTGATCCGTTCGTTGTCCCCCAGCGCGGTGCTTTCCTCTGGAAGGCGGCCGCGCTGGTCCTTCATTTTCGAGGCCAGCTGCCAGGTGCGGCAGATCACTTCGTTGATCCGGCCCATCCCCTGGCTGTCGGAGCCGAGAATCGAGATGGCCCCGGTGTCATGGAGGATGTCCTCGGCGGCGATGGTCTGCGGGCGTACCCGGGACTCGGCGAAGGCCACGTCTTCCGGCACGTCCGGGTTGAGATGGTGACAGACCATGATCATGTCCAGGTGTTCGTCGAAGGTGTTCACGGTGTACGGGTTGGTCGGGTTGGTGGAGGAGGGGATGCAGTTGGCCTTGCCGGCCACGCTGATGATGTCCGGGGCGTGGCCGCCTCCGGCGCCCTCGGTGTGGTACATGTGGATGGTGCGCTCGCCGATGGCGGCCAGGGTGTCCTCCAGAAAGCCCGACTCGTTGAGGGTGTCGGTGTGCAGCTGGACCTGGAAGTCATATTCGTCCGCTACCTTCAGGCAGGTGTCGATCACGGCGGGCATCGCGCCCCAATCTTCGTGGATCTTCAGCCCCAGGCAGCCGCCGCGCAGTTGCCCCAGCAGCGAGTCCGGCTTGCTGGAATTGCCCCGGCCGAGAAAGCCGAAGTTGATCGGCCAGGCTTCCGCAGCCTGGAGCATCTTGCCGACGTTCCATTCACCGCCGCAGTCGATACCCACAGTGATCGGCCCCAGCGAGCCGCCGATCAGGGTGGTCAGCCCGGCGGCCAAGGCGTGATCGCACAGCTGCGCGGAGTCGAAGTGCACGTGCACGTCGATGCCGCCGGGAGTCACGATCAAGCCCTCGGCGTCGCGCACCGTGGTGGCTACGCCGCAGATCAATTGCGGGTGCACGCCGTCCATGACCTCGGGGTTGCCGGCCTTGCCGATGGCGACGATCTTGCCGTCCTTGATGCCGATGTCGCCTTTGACGATGCCGATCACCGGGTCGATGATCAACGCGTTGCAGATCAGCATGTCGAGGGCGCCGTCGGCGCTGTCGTGGCCGGGCATCAGGCCCATGCCGTCGCGCAGGGTCTTGCCGCCGCCGTGCAGGCATTCATCGCCGGGTACGGCATGGTCGAACTCGACTTCGGCCAGCAGCGAGGTGTCGCCCAGGCGTACCGCGTCACCAGTAGTGGGGCCGTACATGGCGGCGTATTCCTTGCGGGTCATGATGGCCATGATCAAGCTCCCTTGAACTGTTGCGCGCGCGCGCGCTGCAGGGCCGAAGCCTTGCAGGCGGGGTCGTGCAGGTTGCCATTGGTCAAACCGCTGAAGCCGTGGATGTCACCGCTGCCACCGAACTGCACCAGTTGTACCTCGCGCAACTCACCGGGCTCGAAGCGCACGGCGGTGCCGGCGGGGATGTCCAGGTGCATGCCGAAGGCCTGCTCGCGAGGGAAGTCCAAAGCCTTGTTGACCTCGAAAAAGTGGTAGTGGCTGCCGATTTGCACGGGCCGGTCGCCGGTGTTGACCGCACGCAGGGTGGCGGTCGGACGGCCTTGATTAAGCTGGATATCGCTGCTGGGCGAGATGATTTCACCCGGCGTGGGCAGGTTCGCCAGCGGCAGGCTGCCGGGGCGGATCGGCTGGTGCACGGTGACCAGCTTGGTGCCGTCGGGAAAAGTGCCTTCGACCTGCAACACTGGCAGCAGGTCGGCGACGCCGGGCATGACGTCGTCGGTGTTCAGCAAGGTGGCGCCGAAACCGATCAGTTCGGCGACGCCACGGCCTTCCCTGGCGCCTTCGAGGATTTCGTCGGCGATCAGGGCACAGGCCTCGGGAAAGTTCAGGCGCAGGCCTTTGGCCCGGCGTTTGCGCGACAGCTCGGCGGCGGTGTAGAGGGTCAGCCGTTCGAGCTCGGTGGGGGTCAGCAGCATAAAGGGCTCCTAGTTGGCGAACAGCCGCAGTTCCTGGGTTTCGTGGCGCATCACGGCGATTTCGGCCAGGGGCGTGAAGCCGCTGGCGTCGTCGAGAGAGGCCGGTGGGGTGGCGAGCAGTTCGAGGAGGATGGGCTGGATGTGGGCGAGCACGCGCTGGGCGTCGATGTGGCCCATGACCCCGAGGCGCACGGCGGCGCTGGCCAGCCCCGTGCACAGGCTATGGGCCGCGGCCAGCTGGCTGTGTTCACCGCTCAGGCCCAAGGCTCGCCAAAGCATGCCTTGGATGACGGGGAGGTGGCCGGGGGTGTGGCCCTGACTGACCTGTTGCTGGAAAGCGGCGGCGCCGGATGTGCCAAGCGCGGTGTGCACGCCGAGCAAGGATTGACCGACCCGGCGTGAGCCTTGGCGCAGTTCTTCGGCCAGGGTCAGCGCTTCGACCTGCTGATCGAGGTCGAGCAGGCTCGGCAGGTGATCGGCAGCGTGCCAGGCGGCATGCAGGAAGACGCGGTCGAAGGTGGCCCAGCGGTAGCGCAGCTGGCCTTCGACGAAGGCCTGGACGGCATGGCTGCGGTCTTGGTGGCGTGGACGGCGGCTGGATTTCGAGACCGGGTCGCGCCCATGGTCGGCCGCCGTAGCGGTTGCCCGCGATGCAGACGATACGGTTTCAAGACTTGCCCCCCCGTCCGTCACCAACGTCTCCAACCCCCACGACCACGCCACCCCACCGCCAGGAAAGAAGCTGTCCGCCTGCTGTAACGCCAGCAAGCTGCTGCCCAGGTCATTCATGGCCGCGTCACCCGCCCATCGGCCAGCATTGGCGCCAGGCGCTCGAGGTAGTCGTCTTCCGGACCGTTCAACGGTATCTGCAACAGGTCTGCGGCAAAGCGCACCGCCCAGTGCATGTTGCCGGCAAAGTAGCCCAGCTCCAGCGCAGCGGCCGCGTCCCGGGGCTTGAGGGCCAGGTACTGCTGGTCCTGCATCTGCACGACAATCGCGCGGCCGGCGTCGAGCATCAGCACCGAGCCGTTGCGCAGTTGCTGATGACGTTCCAGGCGTATGGCGCAATCAGTGCCACGGTCGCTGGCCAGGCGCAGGCGATGGCGCTGCACATCGCTGGCCGACAGACTGAGGGTTTCCACCTGGCCGGCGTGGCTCAGGTCGTGCAGGCGCTCGGCCAGTGCCGGATCACTGGCCTGGCCCACAATGGTGTCGAGTATCAACATGGACAGGCTCCCTAAATGGTCAGATAGCTCAGGATGCGTTCGCGGTCGACGCTTTCGTGTTGTTCGCTGTGGACGAACTCGCCTTTCTCGATGATCAGGTAACGGTCGGCCACCGCCATGGCGAACGACAACACCTGTTCGGAGACAATCAGCGAAAAGCCCCGGGCCTTCTTCAGCTGGTTCAGCGCCTTGGCGATGTCTTTGATGATGGAGGGCTGGATACCTTCGGTAGGCTCGTCGAGGATCAGCACCTTGGGGTTGCTGACCAGGGCGCGGGCGATGGCCAGCTGTTGCTGCTGGCCCCCGGACAGGTTGCCGCCCTTTCGCCGGCGCATCTCGAACAGCACCGGAAAGTATTCGTAGATGTAGTCCGGGATCGGTGCCACCGGCGCACCCTGCATGCCGCTGAGGATGTTTTCCTCGACGCTCAGGAACGGAAAGATCATCCGCCCCTGGGGCACGAAGCCCACACCGGCGGCGACCCGCTCATAGCTCTTGCGCCCGTTGAGCTCCTCGCCGCCCAGCTTGATGCTGCCGCTGCGGGCGGGCAGCATGCCCACCAGGCTCTTGAGCAGGGTGGTCTTGCCCATGCCGTTGCGGCCCATGATGGCCAGGGTTTCACCGGGTGCCAGTTCCAGGTCGAGGTTGCGCAGCACGTGGCTGTCGCCGTAATACACATTGAGATTCGTGACGCTCAGCATGCTCAGTGCCCCAGGTAGACGTCGATGACGCGAGGATCGCTCTGCACTTGATCCATCGAGCCGAAGGCCAGGGTCTTGCCCTGGTGCAGGACGGTGACCTTGTCGGCCACCGATTTCACGAACTCCATGTCGTGCTCGATGATGACCATCGCGCGGCCTTGGCTGATGCGCTTGAGCAGGCCGGCGGTCTTCTCACGCTCACCGGCGCTCATGCCGGCCACCGGCTCGTCCAGCAGCAACAGTTCAGGGCGCTGCATCAGCAGCATGCCGATCTCCAGCCACTGCTTCTGGCCGTGGGACAGCAGGCCGGCCTTGCGGCCCAACTGGTCGTGGAGAAAGATCATCTCGGCGGTCTGTTCGATCTCCGCCTGCAAGGCCTTGTCGTGGCGGGCGAACAGGCAGTTGAGAATCCCGCGTTTGTCCGGGGAGGAAATGTCGAGGTTCTCGCGCACGGTCAGGTCTTCGTACACCGACGGGTTCTGGAACTTGCGGCCCACCCCGGCGCGGGTGATCTGGTACTCGATCATGTTGGCCAGCTGCAAATCCTTGAAGCGGATGCTGCCGGCACTGGGGCGAGTCTTGCCGCAGATCATGTCGAGCAGGGTCGTCTTGCCGGCGCCGTTGGGGCCGATGACCACGTGTACCTGGTTTTCCTCGACATAGAAGTTGAGACTGTCCACCGCCTTGAAACCGTCGAACGACACGGTCAGGTCTTCGACACTCAGGAGCATGGCGGTCATTGTTGTTCCTCCTGCCGATGGCGCAGGCGTTGCAGCAATCCGGCGATGCCGGTGGGCAGAAACAGCACCACGCCCATGAACAGAAAGCCCATGAAGTATTGCCAGAAGTTGACGAAGTTTTCCGACAGGTAGGTGCGGGCGACGCCGATCAACAGCGTGCCGTACACCGCCCCCACCAGCGACAGGCGCCCACCCAGCGCTGCATAGATGACGATTTCCGTGGACGGGATGATGCCCACCAGCGACGGCGAGGCCAGGCCCACCTGCAAGGTGAACATGACACCGCCGAGCGCCGAGATCAGCGCCGCCACGGCAAAGATGAAGGCCTTGAACAGCGCAGTGTTGTAGCCGGAGAAACGCACCCGGTCCTCGCGGTCACGGATGGCCACCACCACTTTGCCCAGGCGGCTGCGCAGGATCAGCCCGCACACCGCGACACAGGCCAGCAGCATGAGCGTGGTGATCAAGTACAGAATCTGCGTGGCATGGGGCGCTTGCAGGCTCAGGCCAAAGACACTCTTGAAGTCAGTCAGGCCGTTGACGCCGCCGGTGTAGCCTTGCTGGCCGATGATGGTGATCGACATGATCGCCGCCAGCGCCAGGGTGATGATCGAGAAGTACACCCCGCCCACTCGCTTCTTGAAGTAGGCATAGCTGAGGACGAAGGCCAGCAGGGTCGGGATGATGAGGATGGCGGCGACGGTGAAGGTCGGCGACTGGAACGGCTTCCACCACCAGGGCAGCGCCTCGACGCTGTTCCAGATCATGAAGTCCGGCAGCGCCGAGCCGTACAGCGCGGCCAGGGCGCTGGCGGCTTCGTCACTGGCGGTGGCGTCGAGCTTGAGGTACATGGCCATCATGTAGCTGCCGAGGCCGAAGAAGATCCCCTGGCCCAGGCTGAGGATCCCGCCGTAGCCCCAGATCATCACCATGCCCACGGCGCAGAACGCCAGGCTCAGGTATTTGCCGGCCAGGCTCAGGCGAAAATCGCCCAGGGCCAGAGGCAGCACCACCAACAGCAGAATCGCCAGCCAGGCCAGGCTGTAACGTTCGATCAGGCCCAACCAGCTGCCTTGGCGCCGCACGCTGGCAGGCAGGCCCGACGAGGTGAGGGTTTTATCGGTCATGTCAGCGTCTCACTTTCGCGGCGAACAGCCCGTTGGGGCGGAAAAACAGCAACACGATGACCACCAGCAGGGTGATGGCCTTGGCCATCGACCCGGTCGTCAGGTACTCCAGGGACACTTGTGTCTGGCCAATGGCAAAGGCCGAGAGGAAGGTGCCCAGCAGGCTCTCGACACCGCCGAAGACCACCACGATGAAGGTGTCCACCAGGTACTGCTGGCCGCTCACCGGGCCGGTGGAAGCGAGCATGGTGAACGAGCTGCCGGCAATACCGGCCAGGCCGCAGCCCAGGGCGAAGGTCACCGCATCGACCCGCGCGGTGTTGATTCCGGCGGCGCCGGCCATGGCGCGGTTCTGGGTCACGGCGCGGATGCGCAGGCCCCAGCGGCTGCGGTACAGAAACAGGAACACGGCGCCGGCGATCACCAAGGTCAGGCCGATGATGAAAATACGGTTGAGGGGCAATTCCAGGCCTTGGCTGATTTTCCACGCGCCTTGCAGCCATTCCACAGTGGGCACGCTGACTTCCTTGGGACCGAACAGCTGGCGGAACACCTGCTGCAAGACCATTGACAGGCCCCAGGTGGCGAGCAGGGTGTCCAGCGGGCGCTTGTACATGAAGCGGATGAAGCAGCGTTCCAGCAAGTAGCCGAAAGCAAAGGTCACCACAAAGGCCGCGCCGATGCCGACGATGAAATACCAGCCCATGTGCGCCGGGAAGTAGTGCCGGAACACCAGCGAGGTGACGTAGGTCATGTACGAACCCATGGCCATCAACTCGCCGTGGGCCATGTTGATGACGCCCATCAGGCCGAAGGAAATGGTCAGGCCGAGGGCCATCAGCACCAGCACGGAAAACAGCGAGAAGCCGCTGAAGACCTGCATGATCAAGATATCGAGTGTCATCAAAGCGTACCTGTCGCAGCAGGTGGAAGGGCAGGGGCGTCACCGCAGCGACGCCCCACCGGGCTTGATCAGATTTTCGGAAACGGGTTGGGCTCGATCGGCTCGGATTCGTAGATCACGTCGACCTGGCCCTGGGCGTTGATGGTGCCGATACGCGCGCGGGTCCACAGGTGATGGTTGTCCTTGTGCACGCGGATCTCGCCTTCAGGCGCGTCCAGGGTCATGTCGGACGAGGCGGCAATGACGGCCGGGACGTCGAAGCTGCCGGCTTTCTCCACAGCTTTCTTCCACAGGTACACGGCGGTGTAGGCGCTGGCCATCGGATCACCGATCACCCGGTTGGCGCCGTAGCGGGCCTTGAAGGCGGCGACGAATTTCTCGTTGACCGGGTTCTTCAGGCTTTGGAAGTAGCTCATGCAGGTGAGAAAGCCGGTGAGGTTTTCCGCGCCGATGCCGGTCACTTCCTCCTCGGTGACAGCCAGGCCCATCAGGGTCTGGTTAGTGCTGTCGATGCCCGCCGCCTTGAGCTGTTTGTAGAAGGCGACGTTGGAGCCGCCGACGATGGTCGACAGCACGATGTCTGGTTTGGCGGCCTTGATCTTGTTGATCACCGAGGAGAACTCGATGTCGCCCAGGGGCACGTAGTCCTCGCCGACGATGGAGCCGCCGTCCTTGCTCACGGCCAGGCGCGCCAGCTTGTTGGTGGTGCGCGGCCAGATGTAGTCCGAGCCTACCAGGTAGACGCTCTTGCCTTTGTTGGCCATCAGCCAGTTGACTGCGGGTATGGTCTGCTGCGAGGCGAGGGCGCCGACGTACATGATGTTCGGTGACTTCTCCAGGCCTTCGTAGAAGGTCGGGTAGTAGAGCAGGCCCTTGTCCTTCTCGAAGATCGGCAGCACGGCCTTGCGCGAGGCCGAGGTGTAGGCGCCGAAGGTCACGGCAACGTGGTCGCTTTCGAGCAGCTTGCGGGCTTTCTCGGCGTAGGTCGGCCAATCGCTGGCGCCGTCTTCGACGATGGGTTCGATGGTCTTGCCCAGCACACCGCCGCTGGCGTTGATCTGCTCGATGGCGAGTTTTTCCGCGTCCACCACCGAGGTTTCGCTCATGGCCATGGTGCCGGTGAGGGACTGGATGATGCCCACCTTGACGGTGTCGGCGGCTTGGCTCGTCAGGGCAAACGGCAACAGGCTGAAGGCCCCCAACAACAGGGTCTGTTTGATCAAACGGCGTTTATCGTTGTGCATTCGTCGCTCCAGGGTTTGAAAGCCTACAAAATGAAAAAAGCCCGACGTCTCGATCGAATGCTCGATCAAGAGGTCAGGCTTTTTGTGCCGAATCTGGCGGGACAGCTGTGTCCGATCCAGTCGTACCCCAAGTGTCTCCCGGCTTGCCAAAGGGGCGCGGGGCAGACAGCTGGTGCGAAGTGTCAGGAGAGACTTAGCAAGGGCGGTGCCAAGTGCGAGAGGGGGTGTTTGCGGTGGGCAATGCTTCTATATGCGCGAGGAAAATTTCCTGCGCCGGTTTGGCGCAGTGGGGTTTGGATCTGCACCAAATATGTGAGCTGGCGGGCCTCATCGTCGATAACCGCGACGGCCGCCGGCGGCCATACTCGAAGGTCCGGGCGCTGGCCCACTATCTGCATACCATAACACCAACACCCCTTCGCAGGGTCCCTTGTCACACGCCCTCCCTCGGCAAGTGTGAAAGGTCCCTCGCTCGACTGGTCCCGACACTGCTGTCGCGCCAGCTCCCAGGCACAATCGGCCTGTACCCTCGCATTGTTTTGCAGACGCTGGCCCTCGGGCGGGCGTCTTACCCCACGTTGAACAAGGTTGATAGGCATGGTTGACCAGGCGATTCGCATAGGCGGTCTGTTTTCCGACACCGGCGTCACGGCAGCGGCCGAGGGCTCGACGCTACGGGGCGCACAGTTCGCCATCGCGCAGATCAACGCCGCCGGGGGTGTGGCGGGGCGGCCATTGGAATTGATCACCCGCAACCCCGACTCGACCCCGGCGCTGTATGCCTTGCATATCGAGTCGCTGATTCGCGACGAGCAGTTGCGCTTCTTCTTCGGCTGCTACACCTCGGCGACACGCAAGGCCGCGCTGCCGGTGGTCGAGCGCTACGATGCCCTGTTGATGTACCCGGTCTACTACGAAGGCTTCGAATATTCCCCCAACATCATCTACACCGGTGCCACCCCCAATCACAATGCCTTGCCGTTAGGCAGCTACATGCTCGACCACTTCGGCAACCGGGTACTGATGATCGGTTCGGAGTACGTCTACCCCTACGAAACCAACCGGCTGATGAGCGACCTGCTGTACGAGCGCGGCGGCACCAAGCTGGGCGAGTATTACCTGCCGCTGAAGAATGCCCGGCCCGAAGATTTTGCCAAGCTGATGGCCAAGGCTCGGGAGCTCAAACCCTCGTTCATTTTCTCCACGGTAGTGGGCGAGACCATGGCGCACTTGTATCAGGCCTACGCCGACGCGGGCTTCGATCCGGCGGTGATGCCCATCGCCAGCCTCACCACCAGCGAGACCGACATTCAGCAGATGGGCGTGCACCTGGGCGCCGGGCATATTTCGGCCGCGACCTATTTCCAGTCGGTGGATTCACCCCTCAACCATCAGACCATCGCCCAGTACCGGGACATGTTCGGCCAGCATCAGGTCACCGATCGCTGCTGGGAAGCGTCGTATTTTCAGGTGCACCTGCTGGCTCAGGCCATCCTGCGGGCCGGCAGCACCGACGTCGAAGCAGTGCTCCATGCCATGGGCGGTCTGCAATTCGAGGCGCCGCAGGGGCGGGTGCAGATCGATGCCCACAACCACCATACCTACCTGTTTTCGCGCATCGGCCGGGCCAATGCCGACGGCCAGTTCGATATCCTCTACGAAAGCCAGAGCGCCCTCAAACCCGACCCTTACGCCATCGCGCCGAACTTCAACGACTGGACCAGTCCGGCAGGGAGCCGCCCATGACCTTGCGCGCTGCAAAAAAGCGCCTGCGCGGTGACAGCGCCGGCAGCATCAAGGATCTGCGCGACATCAGCGTGCTGGTCATCCATCCCGATGATGACGACGGCCGCAACCTGATCGCCCAATTGCAGCGCATCGGTTGCCAGGTGAAGGTGCAGTGGCCGGTCCCGGAGCGGCTGGTCAGCGAGGTGGATGTGATCGTCCTGGCGGTCTCGCCCGAAAGCCTGTCCACCAACACGCCGTGGCTGCTGCACGTCAGCACGCCGCCGATCATTCCGGTGATCGCCTACGAAAACCCGATCATCGTCGAGGCACTGGTGCAGCTTAACGCCTGCTCGGTGATCCCCTCGCCGGTCAAGTCCTTCGGCCTGTTGGCGGCGCTGGCGCTGACATTGAGCCAGGCGCGCAAGGCCCGGGAGCGGGAAAAACATGTGAAGCGCCTGGAGGGGCGCATGGCGGTGATGCGCACCGTGCAGCAAGCCAAGATGATTCTGATCGAGACCAAGGGCCTGTCGGAGACCGATGCCTATAACGCTTTGCGCGACCAGGCCATGGCCAAGCGCGAGCCGGTGGAAAAGATTGCCGAGGCGCTGGTCAAGGCCCACGAACTGTTTCAGCAAGCCTGTTCCTGAGCATGGCGCCGCAGGCGCGATCCTCTTCTGTACGGACGTTTGCCATACGCCCTGATTCGGCAGGTATGGAACACCGCACGGTGACCGGCATGGACAACGAGGTCCTCCGGAACGAGCCAGCCCCGGCTCGCATCAACGACTGCCCGAGCGCGGGCGGTCCTCATTGATATCTGGAGAAGCCCATGAGCATCAAACGTCCCAGCCAGGCCGACTTTCTGATTGCCGCCCAAGACCATGGTTATCACCTGTCCGACGAACAGATGGAGGCCTTTCTCAACCTCGCCGACGAGACCTTGAACAGCTACGAATCGGTGGACCGTCTCTACGCCGAAGGCGTGGCGCAACAACCGCCCCAACGTGAATACAGCAAGGCCACGGCGAACGAAAACCAACACGGCGCCTGGTACGTCAAGACCCGCATTGCCGGGGCCGCCACCGGCCCGCTAGCCGGGCGCACCGTGGTCATCAAGGACAACGTTTCGGTGGCCGGGGTGCCCATGGCCAACGGCTCGCTGGCCCTGGATGGCTACATCCCTTCCGAGGACGCCACGGTGGTCAAGCGTCTGCTGGCCGCTGGGGCGACCGTGGTCGGCAAGTCGGTCTGTGAAGACCTGTGTTTCTCCGGGGCGAGCTTTACCGCTGCCAGTGGCGCGGTGAAAAACCCCTGGGACCTGACCCGCAACGCCGGCGGTTCGTCCAGCGGCAGTGCGGTGCTGGTGGCCCTTGAGGAGGTCGACATGGCCATCGGCGGCGACCAGGGTGGCTCGATCCGCATGCCCTCGGCATGGAGCGGTATCGTCGGCCACAAGCCGACTTACAGCCTGGTCCCTTACACCGGGGCCTTTCCCATCGAACGCACCATCGACCACGTCGGGCCTATGGCCAATAACGTGCGCGACGTGGCGACCATGCTCGACGTGATCGCCGGGGCCGACGGCCTCGATTCCCGCCAATACAACCCGCCGGCAGTTGATTGTCTGGCCACGCTGGACCAAGGCGTGGCGGGCCTGCGCATCGGCGTGCTGCGCGAGGGCTTTGCCATCCCCGGGATGTCCGAGCCGCAGGTGGACGCGCTGGTCAAGGCAGCGGTCGCACAACTCGAAGCCCTGGGCGCCACCGTGGGCGAGGCCAGCGCACCCTGGCACCGCGGCGTGGCCATGGACCTGTGGAACGTCATCGCCACCGACGGTGCGGCGTATCAGATGCTGCAGGGCAACGGCTACGGCATGAATGTCGCGGGCTACTACGACCCGGACATCATGAGCTACTACGGTGCCAAGCGCCGCGAGCACGCCGACCAGCTGTCCAGCAGCGTGCGCGCGGTGGCGCTGACCGGTCACTACAGCCTGAAAAACCTGCACGGCGCCTACTACGCCAAGGCCCGCATGCTGGTGCCCGAACTGACCCGCCAATATGATGCGGCGCTCAAGGACTTCGATGTGCTGGTGATGCCGACCATGCCGTTCGTGGCCACCAAACTCACCGCGCCCGATGCGCCGGTGGAGGAATACGTGCATGGAGCGCTGAACATGCTGGCCAACACCGCGCCGTTCGACCTCACCGGGCATCCGGCAACGTCGATTCCGGCAGGGCTGGCGGACGGCTTGCCGGTGGCAATGATGATCGTCGCGCCGCGCTTTCAGGATGCCTTGGCGTTGCGGGTGGCGCAGGCTTATGAAACGGCACGTGGGGTGTTCCCGAAACCGCCTCGGGGGTGAATCATCGGTAGGCGCGCGCGCAGCCCGTGATGGGGATCATGGGGGATCCGAGGCTTATTCATCGGGCAACAGCGCCGCCGCGACTTCAGCCGCGATCCGCAGTTGATCTGGC